>NZ_CP044218.1:2497500-3697500 GCF_008727715.1 Mesorhizobium terrae | reverse complement strand
ACCTGGCAACAGAAGCCTCCACTTCCTTTTCTGCCCTTTAGTGCCTTGATCTGCCGTCATTTCCGCTTTCCAGTTTTACCGCGTTTTACAATTTTGGCCTGTTTCCGTTCTTCCATTTGCAAAAGGACGGCCTGCCCGCCGGCCTTGCGGTCGGCATATCGGCTGTATCTCTCGACCATGGGAACGCTCATCCCCACCATGTCGCTGATCTGAAGGGCGGTGTATCCTTCCTGCCGCAACCGGATGACGGCATTGGCGCGAAGCCCATGCCAAACGACGCCGGCGAGTTCGGGATGGTCTTCCCTCACCCTGTCGAGCATCTTCCATAGGCCATTCGGGGTGAACGGCTTTCCGCTCTCCTGCCGCAAGAACGGACCCGGCCGCTTTTCCCACGTCTCCATTTCAGCCTCGAGCTCGGGGAAGATGGGACACCACGGCCGGACGCCGGTCTTTTTCTGACGAAGGCTGAAGCCACCTTCGTCGACATCGGTTGGGCCAAGCCGGACCATGTCGCTGATTCTCTGCCCGGTGAAACGCCCAAGCACGTAAGCGCGACGCAGCATGCCCGTCAGGTTCTTGTCGGCCCATGCGAGTTGCTCCGGCGACCACGGCTTATGCCCCTCGCCCTGCTCGAAATGAGGAACGCCTTGCGTCGGATCGCGGCTCAACAACTCGCGCGGTCCACATGCCCAACGACACATGGAGCGCAGCGCATCCAGCACGTTGTTGGCCGTTCCGGGCTTTTCGGCTCCAATCGTCTCGATGAGCGCCAGCACATGGGAGGGCCGGAGACTTTCAGCCTGGAGGTTGCCCCAAGCAGCGCGCACGGGGCGCAGAGACTGCTTGTATTTCTCCTGGGTGCTTTCCGCCAGCTTGCGGGGAAGACTCGGCCACGCGGCTTCGTACGCGTCGATCAAAGCGCCGATGGTGTTGGCCGTCACGGATCCGGCGATGCCTTGCGCCTGGCGAAGGGCTGTCCAGAATTCAGGCGACTGCGGATCGTTCGGGAGCTTGATCCGCGCCCCTACATGGTCGGTGCCCCTGCCCGGCTGATAGTAGAAGTATTCGCGGCCACGCGACACGACGCGGTGAACGCCTTTCGGCAGCGTGACGGCCGCTCTATGCCGGCGATGCGACATTCTTCAAACCCGCCAAGAAAGGATCGCCGGCGACCTCCGAAGCGCAACCTACGGACAACGATCCGAGTGCCGACTCCACATCTGCCCAGCACCAACGGACGCAACCGTTCGACAGCTTCACGGGCTGGGGAAGGACGCCGCGCCGGACCATCTCGTACACGGTCGATTCCGACACTTCGAGTTCACGTGCCAATGTGCTGCAGGTAATATAAGACGGCGGCCGGCTATGATCCGCCGGTTTCGAATAGCTGTTGGGGCGCGCCATGATCATGTCTCCGGCCGTTTACGCGATAATCTCGCCTTCTTCGTTCGCCTCAGCCAATTCGGTCGCAGCTGCTTTGAGGAAGCCTATCCCGATCACCAGAAGCCTGTAGCAGCCGTCCAAGGCCGCAGCTGAATACAATTCGGCGCTCGACGAAACGCTTTCGCGGATGTGAGCGTCATTGGTGAAAAGCGCAGTCGTCCCATCCCTGAAGATGAGGCGGGCTATCTTCCCGGTTTCTGCAATCTCGAAGCGAACCGCTCCTACATATTCCGCAGCGGCGGGATCGGTGATGAAGCCGGCGAGACACTCTTGCAGCGATTTGCCGACAAGGTCGCTCGGAACCCCTTCTCGGCCCACAATCCGCAGTTTCATCGCCTCCGGGGTCACCTTGGCCGCATCGCTGGCGCGCCTCGACACCAGCGAGAGAATCATCGCAGCCATCTGTTCCGGATTGATGTCGGGAGCATAGCGACCGCGGACAGTCGACAGAACATCGATATCTCGCAAGAAGCGGACCCGCTGATCCACCTCACCCGCATTGCCAGAAAATTGCGCAAGGAAGCGTTCAAACTCTTTCGTAAGCATGGATATCTCCAATGTGATTTCCACATTAATTTGGTCCAGCGCGCATCCTTTGTCAAATGTGGAAATGACATTTAGCGTGGAGCACGCCTAATTTCGCCGCTGGAAACCCACCCCTGCCGGTATATCAGCAGGGGTCAGATTGCGGTCATCACGCCGGAAGATCGCGCGCATCGTCTTCAAGCTCGTCACTGCCGCTATAGCCGGCAGCGGCCCAATCACCTTGATGAGCCAAGTTATTCAAGGCCCCAAGGGAAGGTTCATCGTCGGTATCCGGCTCCTCGTCGCCGCCGTCCTCATCGTCAACGGCCGGCTCGATTTCAGCGTCGCCATCAATCTCGTCCAGCAGCGCAATCAGATTCTCAATCGCGGCTTCCAGCCGAAGCCGCATGGTGAGTGTGATCGGCAGGAACAAGATCGGCTCCAGGCGAGTGTTCATGCTGCGTGCTCGCGGGGATAGCCGTCACAGGTGCTTCCGATCTCCCGGAAGTTGTCCGTGATTCTCTGAGAGAGCTGCCCGGCCAGATCACGAGCGATCCACAGGAGAGCACAAATGCGATCCAGTTGGGTGTCTCGCTTGCCATCCCGCTCGAAGCTCATGTCCATGATGCTGTCGACGATCGTGTCGAGAAGCTCGTGAAGATGGGCTGTGTCGGAATCGAGGTGGTTGAGGTCATAGGATTTGGAAGTTGGCACTTCTGCTTTTTGGGCTTCATTGGCGCTGGCGGCCTCCGCAATCTCCCAGCGACGATCAGCCAGGTCTTCGCATTCGAGTTCGGAAGCGAAGAACTTGAAAGCTACATTGACCATGCTCGACGCGAGCGGAGAGCCGACAAATTCATCGTTCTCGTCCACAGCCAGCCGCAAGGCGGCAACAGCGGATTTCCGGCTAGGGGCGGCCTCAGTCCAATTCGAGAGGCGTTGAAAAAAGGGACTGTAAATAGAGTCCATCAACGCGTCTCTTTCATCATCCTCAATGCCTCGAACACGATTTGCGAAATCGCGGCCGGCCTCGAAGGATCTGATGGCGTCAAGCAAACGGTCGCCAGTTTCCGCTTCTGTGTTGAGGGCGGCGTTCGAAATAGCGCTCAATGTCCGGACATGCTGGTTCATGATCTTCTCCAAGGATGTAGCGGGCGAAATTGCCTGCGGTTCATTGGAAGAACCGGTGCCGCTACCGCCCGGTGCACAAGGATTCGTGCCTCCCGATATCCTCGCTGTTGTCCGGAGCTTTTCGGGGTCAGAGTTCCCAAGGATTGAATCCTGTCCCTCAATTGTTGACAAAGGATTCTCGTGGCGAGTCCTTGCGGTTCGCATCGTTTGCTCCTACGATTGTGCCAACGGCACATTTATGGTGACAGGTGCACCATACAGGAATTCAACATGGTGACAAGTGCACAAATTCGTGCCGCGCGCGGGCTATTGAACTGGACTGTTCGCGATCTCGCCGAGCGCTCTGGTGCACACCGTAATACGATCACCAGGATCGAAACAGACGCCACTGGCCCGGGCTATTCGATCGACGCAATCCAGCGCGCGCTCGAAGCGGCCGGAGTAATCTTCATCGAGGGGGACGGCGAAGGGCCAGGCGTCCGCCTGCGTAATACGCCTCAAGCGGCCGAGTAGCACATCAATGCCAGCCGGCAGCCGCGCGAAGTCGTCGAACGAGATCGATCCGTTCACACACATCAGGGAAGAGGAACAGGCGCTGCAGGTCCTGCGCATACTCCTGCACGACGCTTTCGGCGGGCATGGCAGCAATCGTACTATCGGCGCCTGCCTGGAAGAAATCGGGCTCTACGGCAGCCCGACACAGATCCGCGAAATCTTGCAGCGGCTTGAGGCGCAAGGATTGCTTAGGTCCAGGACTGTCGAAGGTTACGACGAAGCCCATCTGATCGTATCGCTCACCGACGAGGGAGAACGGGTTGCGCGCGGCAAGCAGATGGCTGATGGCGTCGCGCGACCCAGCCGCGACTAGAAGGATTCGCCTCATGATCGAATAGGATTCCCGGATAATGTTCCAGGCGGAAACATTAGGCCTATTGTCTTAAATCCTTCGTGGGTCTGCAAATTTGCAGACCCTGATTCCCTAGCTTCCGATAACCTCGAACTTGTCGAAGCCTAGCAGCGCACGCGCCGCCTCAAAGGAGTATCGTCATTCCCATTCAGCTTTGATCTCTCCGCCAAGTTCCCTGACCGCTCGTGCGATGATACGAGCACTGAACCAGTTCCTACGCCACTCCGAGCGTTGGAAGTATTTCCCGGATTTTGCATAAAAGTCTAAGTCGGGCATGGTGTAACCCTTTTCGAAGCAATGTGTCCGGAGCTGATCTAGCATCGTGTTGCCAGTAACCTTGTACGGCTTTCTGTCGCGGCGCATGCCACGCTTGTTCGCAGCAACACGGATTGCATCCTCCGATCTGCCGGGAAATGCAGCAAGAAGTTCGCGCCAGGTGGCAGAATGATAGATCTTGCGAAGACGCATTACATCCGCCCCGGTCCACTGATTCCTCACCGGGGTCAGCCCCAATTCGTTACACTTGTGGCGGATCGCCTCAGCGCTTCGCCGTGGCAGGCGCTGTGCAATCGCATCCCTATCTGGATAGTGATCCCGGCACTGATTCAATTCGTCGTCGGTCCAGAGGTCCTGCCCAGCAAGATTCTTGCCTGTGCGGACCATGCGCTCGCGAAGTTCCATAGCGGCTTTCGCGCCATCTATGTGGCGGCGGCTGGACGGAGACAGAGGCATGCCGCATTGAAGCAGATGGAGACAGCACGCGCGATGAGCTACTTGCCAATACACCCGCTTTCCACAACTCGCTTATAAGGGCCGCAACATCGATCGGCAGGAGCGTTTGTCGAAAATCCAAGCGAATCGCTGCGAAGAAGGCGGCAACGTTGGCCCAACAGAAGGCCATCGCAGCCGAAGCTAAAGTCGCCATCACCGGCCGTCTGAAAGACCCGAATAACTGTTTCAGTGGTGGTCACGTGAAACTATTCCGGACGGGAATGGTTTTGGGCGGCCCTTCTGGGATCCCGTGCGGCACGGCACTGCTTTAATGCGCGAGGCGCTTACACAAGCCCGCCCGGAACTAGCAGCCAGTCAGGTATTTGCTTGGACGCATGGCGCGACTAACTCGAAGCTTTCTGCTCCGAAAACATTCTGATTAAGACGGGTTGCCTCCAGACCATCACGGCCGGAAAATCCCTCGCACACACTCCGCGCAGCGTACGAACGTGCCATAAGCCGCCCGCTCGGATCGCGGGCACTTCGCCAACGACACCGAGCGGGGCTAAGGGCGCCACGCACACGGCAACGTCGCCATCCGCAGGTTTTTCGACACGATACCAACCAACGCTGGCCATGCGAGCACCAATGAAAGCGAGCATGCCACCGGCGCGCGTAATAATCGCCAGGGCACCAGCCTCATTACTGTAGCTGCCACGAATCCCAAGACCAGGATCCACGCCAAAGCAGTCACGCACATAGTTGCCGACGAAGAGCGTGCAATCTTGTTGCCCATACTGCCAGCGGTGCATGGCCGCAGCGTCTATGTACTCATAGGGCGTCATGCTGAACGCGCCAACGCTCGCTGGAACACCGTCGGCAATGCCGTGTCATCGCCCAACGCTACTAGATAACTGCGGTCCAGCGGACGGGTCGCACCATATCGACGCACGATCTCGGACCTCACACCGGTTTCTGAGATGACTGTCTGCTCGCAGAAGGCACCGAATGTGCCGGTCAGGTCGGTCTCTACCAGCTTATCCATTAGACCCGGAAAGTCGCGTTCACGGTCGTTTGACTGATGAAGGAAGGCAAATATCTCCGATTGCGACAAACTCGGCGCGGTGAGCAGCGGGGCAATTGGGTTCATCGCACCAGCCGGCAATTTTTCGCCGGCCGCTTGCCCGGCCACGAAATATGCCTGCGGCCCATTCAGCGCAGACCAGCCACAGAACACCAGTTGGTAAGCGAGAGAAAGGTCGGTTTTTTGTCGCTCGATGACCGCCCGCTGGACCAATAGGACGGCCTCTTCAAATGTTGTGGCGGATGAAGCGCGTTCGGCAAACCATTCCAACATCGACTCGGCGCCGCGCAGCGTCATCGCTCCGAAGTCCCGAAGGCGTCTGACCTTCGTAACAGGGGGAACGGCCGCGCCGGGATAGCGGCCGATTGCCAACCCATCAGTCAGAAGCCGAACATCCTTCGAACCGACATAGACGCAAAACGCGGTCACCGCGGCCCCATAATGAAAATCGGACTGGAAGCCAGCGCTAACAATGTGAAGTCTGAGATGATGGCAAAGACGGGAGGGTGGAGAGCCAAGCTTTCTCCATTCGGCCGGTAGATTTTCGGCGGAAGCACTGTTGTGCTCCGCAGAGCGGTTGCATACCTAAGTTTCATCTTCGATGCTCCTGCATTGCCATAAAGCGGGCGGCCCGGGAGAAAGCCCCGGCCGCCCGTCGCCTTGCCACCTTGACCCGCTATCCAGACTCGAGCGCCGGGAGGTGACTTTCCGTTATTGGCCTGGTTGTTCAGCCTCAGAATGTGCGCTCAGAGTGATTAGGGCTTGACGCCAAGGATCTTGCAGAAAGACTCAGGGTGCGCGAACCCGACATCTGCGCGAATGTGGCAGATGAAGCCGATCTGGCCATTGGCGGCGAACGCCTGGTCAAGCCGCTGGATGCTAAGGCTCTCGCGAAGCCCGAGAATCGCCTGACTGAAGTCGCCGACGAGAATCGTGGATGCCGCAACCTCGGTGCCCTGGGTCTGATTGATAGGCACGGACGTACTGACCAGGCGCTCAAGCGCCTTCACATCATCATGAGCGTTGAGCGGCTGATTGAGCGTGTCTTTCAGCTTGCGCAACGTGCGCGCCGTGCGCGGATTGTAGATAGCGGCATTGGCGGGGCCTGCGTTCTTCGCCTCGATCTCGTACAACGCATCAACGAACGGGTCATAGTTGGAGATCACCGCACCGTTGGCCCCGAGACTAACCGAACCGATTCCAGGCGTGTTGAACAGTCCAAGCGGCTCAACGACCGTGCCGGCGCCGAACAGGCAGGCCCTGTCCAGTTCGACCGACATCGACCCCAGAAGGGCCGTTTCGAGCGCCTGGTCGATGTTGACAGAGTCGGCCAGAACCTCCCGGCTCACCTTGACCAAGACGGAGAGCGACCGAGCGACAAAATCGACAGCCTCGAAATTGGGGTTGGATTCTGCAATGGCCGCATTCTCGGCGCGCCACGCCGGTACAGGGTCTGCGGCGGTGCGTACGATGCGCGTCTTCATCGTGTCGAGGATCATCGTCCTTGCGCCGGCCTTGATAAACGTCGTCCTCGCGCGCAGCTTGTCGAAGAACTCGCGCACGACGTAGGTGGGAACGGAATACCCGCCGGCGCTATCCGTGCCCTCCGAGAGGGCATTGCGCATGGCGTCCGATCTGGCACCGAAGAGCATGCCGTTGAGATAGGTGCCGACGGACGCTCCGGTGCTGCCGTCATATTGCGTGCGCAGCTTGGCGAGGTTCTCGTCCGAGTTGACGATTTCGACAACCTTGCCGGTGTTGGCATCGCGCCAGGAACCGTCGGCAGCGCCTCTAATAAGCCCGGCATCTTCGAGCGTCTGCATAGCGACCGCGCGGTTTTCGATCTCGCGATCGACGATATTCAGAAGCGCCATCGCGCCTTCGTATGCAGGCTCATCCTGCTTGGCATTCCAGTCCTGCCGGCCGACGAAATTATTGACCCAGTTGCGGAGTTCATTCGACAACCGCCTGAAGTCGGCAGGGTGTTTTGTCTTGCTGCGAAGGGCTTCGAACCGCCGCTCCACGTCGTCAAAGAAGTTGCTGTCCGCCTGCTGCATGGCGACGCGATTTTTCGCGACGGCCTCGCGACAGTCCTGCAGCGAGATATGTTTGGTCATGTGAGTACCCTTTGGGACAGCCGGCTTTTTCCAGACGCCGGCACGGTTGAACATCAGAGCAGCAAAGCTGCCCCGTTCGTGCCGACGCATTAGCCAGGCGCAAAGGGCGCGGGGTGGAGGCGTCTCTCACAGTGACTGGAAAGGCCAGTATGCGAGCCAATATGATTTTCGTACTGCTTTCCGATCAGATTTTCAAACCTGAAGCGACGATCCCGAGAAATCATCAACCGTTTTTGTACGGCTTTGAGATCGAGTGCTTTTGCCATGAGCCATTAAACCTTTCTTTTTGCAGGAAAAAATCTATTCGCTATTTTCGCGGCGATACGCGCTTCGACATCGACCGGTCCATGCCATCTGGGCCTAGACTTTCGCCCCCCACCCACCCTTGATGTCGTTTGATCCGCCATCGGCGAAGCCAGACCAAGGACCGCGTGTTTTTGCATTCGACGGAGCAAAACCGAGAGTGCCGGCCGCGTCTCTTCTTCGGCCGGACGATGATCTTCCCGCAGACCAAGCACCGGGTTTCGACCTCATCGAACGGGAGCTGACCCTGTTTCATGGCTGCGCCTCGGCCGCATCGGCAGCATCTCCGAACAGTTCGGGGTAGAGGTGCGGGTTCGCCCGCTGGAACGACGTCGGCTTCGATCGGGTGGGCACCGCTGGTTCACGTGCCTCGATTGGGCGGCGCGCAGGCTTTGGCCGCTCGGACAGCGCGAGCCACTTCCGCTCGGCGAGGTAACTGGCGAAGGTCCCGAAGAACTTTCGGCCAACAGCTTTTGTGGTGGAGATGTATCTATCAATCTCGGTCGCGGCGTCGCGGCGGTCTTCATCGCCCAGCTCGCACCAAGCCGCCAACGCATCCCCCCGACTGTCGGCGAAGCCAGTCGGCCAAGCTTTGCGAGCTGCCTCGAATTCTTCATTTTCGCGCGCGCGCTCTCTCTCTTTTCGTTTAACAGGGGTCGTTAACATTGGTGCCCGCTCATGGGTGGGCACCCCCTGCCCATCCTTGGGCGGGCACCCCTGCCCACCAGTGGGCACCCCTGCCCATGTATGGGCACCATCCTCGTAGTGGCTAATTTCGCCACCGTCGAGGTGCGGAAAATCCGCACCGTCCCGCGTATCGAGCAGAACGCGATATTCGTGCGCAGCATCAGCCCCGCTATCACGATAGATCACGCGGTGCTCAAGGTATCCGGCCTCAACCAGTCGCGTCAGCGAGCGTTGCACCGTGGCGCGACCGCATGCCAGCTCACGCGCCATCTTCACCTGAGAACGGCAGCACCAACCGCGATTGTCGGTATGGCGGCCGAGCAGACACAAGACCTGCAAGTCTCGCGGCTCCAGCCGCCTATCGGTGACAGCTGCGGCGGGAATGATCGAAAAGCGCTGGCGGCCGTTACTCATCGCCCAGCGCCTTTCGCCTCGCGCAGCGCCATAACAGCCTCATGCGCGGTGAGGCCAAAGCGCCTCCGCAGCGCCGGGATCAGCGGCCGCTCGGCCGTGTAGCGGTGGTCGCGATACCAGGCGGCGGCCTGTTCGATCGAGACGCTGGACTGGTGGGAAAGACCTGTCGTTCCGCCGACAGGCAGGTCAGCCGATGTCACGATTTCGGTTTTACAACAGTGCGGTTTGTTCCGCCCTTGTTCATGCTTTTCCGGGTTTTCGCTGGAAAACGCATCCCGTTGACATTCAACTGGAAATGGCCGCTTATCTGGAAGCCTCCACTTCTCCTCCTCCCCCCAAACTCCCCCCAAAAAGCCGCCGCACGCCACCCGGCCATCTTTGGCCGCATTGCCTGCAGACAGGCCAGCGCCAGGCGCACCCTCCCGAAACATCGAAATGCCTTTCGTCGAGCCGCGCGCCGTCCGGCTTGCGCCACCAAACTCGTGGGAAGACAGCCATGCAGAACCAAACCGATCATTTCATCGTGCTCACCGGCGGTCCCGGCTCAGGCAAGACCACGCTCATCGAAGCGCTTGCCGCGCGTGGTTATGCCACCGCGCCCGAGGCCGGACGCAACATCATCCAGGACCAATCGGCGGTCGGTGGATCCGCCCTACCCTGGGACAACAAGGCATTGTTCGCTGAATTGATGCTCGCGTGGGAATTGCGCTCCCACCGCGCCGCCGCCAGGCAGGACGGGCCTGTGTTCTTCGATCGCGGCGTGCCGGACACACTGGCCTATCTAAAGTTGTGCGGCCTGCCCACACCGGCGCACATGCAGAAGGCGGCTGAGCATTTCCGCTATAACCGCCGCGTCTTCATCGCGCCGCCTTGGCCGGAGATCTTCACCCAGGATGCCGAACGCAAGCAGGACATCGAGGAAGCCCAGCGCACCTACGACGCCCTGGCCGACACCTATCCGCGCTATGGCTATCAATTGATCACCTTGCCTCACGCATCGGTCGAGGAGCGGCTCGCCTTCATCGTTCAACGATTGAAGAAGCCGTAAGCGGCCTCAGCCGTCACGACCCGACATCATCAGGCCGCGCGCGGTAGCCTGGCACCTTCGGCCAGCGTGCGGTTGCGCCCGGCATGTTTGGCCGCGTAGAGCATCTTGTCGGCGCGGCCGATCGCGTCCCAAAGGTCCTCGCCGGCACGGCACTCGACGATGCCGAAACTGCAGGTAACCTTGAACCCTGCCGGCAGACCGGCCAGTTCGCAGCTGGCGATCGCGGCCCTGAGCTGCTCGGTCAGCATATAGGCATCGTCCGTCGAACAATCCCTGAGCAGGATGACGAACTCCTCGCCGCCGATGCGCGCCACGAGATCTTTTGCCCGCACCTGCTCGCGGATGACTCCAGCGACGGTCGAAAGCACGACGTCGCCGGCGGCATGGCCGAAGCGATCGTTGATCGACTTGAATCGGTCGATGTCGCAGGCGACAACGCTGAGGGGATTGCGCACGGCACCGGACAAAACCTCGACCGCGCGCGCCTCGAGACCACGCCGGTTGAGCAGGCTGGTCAAGAGATCGCTGTCGCGTTCGCTCTTGAGACCAAGAACCACGTCGGCGCACACAACCACGAGCAGGCCGAGCCCCATCGCTACGCCGAGCACCGACATGGCGAACTGCGCCCACAGCCAGAATGGCGATTCGAAGAAGGCGGCGATGTCACTAGTGGGCACCGAGCCGCCGGTAAGCAGTGTGCGCACCACGAAGGTCAGCGAAAGACCGGACAGGAGCCAAAGCATCGCTTTGTCGATGGTGCTGCCGCGCGTGAGATGCCGCAGCTTCCAGGCCGCGCTGAGCACGATACCGGCCATGCCGAGATTGAGCGCACAGGCCCTGATCTGGAGATTGTCCACGACATAATAGAAATAGCCGAGCAACCCGACCATCAATGCCATCCAGGCGGCATGTTCGAGGAGTGGCATCCGCTTGCCCGAGCGCGAAAGCACGCCTTCGGCCAGGAACAATGGCCCTGCCGTGTAGAGCACTGCGCAGGCCAGGCTGTTGAGGCCGATGTCGGACGGCCACAATGCGAGTTGCACCACCGTTCCGGCACTGACCGACAGGAAGGCCAGCGAAAACAGCACGAGATGCCGGCGCCGCCGATCAAGCAGCCAGACGCTGAAAAAGCTGGCCGCGAAAAGCAGCAGCAATGCCGAAGGAATGAACTTCAAGGTTTTCGCCCGCGCCCGTTGCCCGCGTCCAATGCAGCCCGACATCTACACGGCACGGGTAAACAAGAGGATAGCGCGGCACCTAAAAGCCGCGACATTCGGGCGCTGCGCTGGCTTTTTCGTCGCACAAACAAAAGGGCCGGACAATTGTCCGGCCCTTCCGATCAGTCTTGGGAGAGACTTATTCCGCCGGCGCTTCGACCACCTGACGGGCACGGCCGAGGGTGACCTGCGTCAGTACGAAGGCGATGACAGCGGCCAGCGTGATACCCGCCACCATCGGCAGCGGCGTGCCGTCGAAGAACAGTCCGGCGACGCCCATCGCCACCGCACCAATGGCGAAATGCAGCGTGCCCATCAGCGCCGACGCCGTCCCGGCGATGGTGCCGTGTTCTTCCATGGCCAGCACCGACGTGGTCGGGATGACGAGGCCGAGGAAGCCGTAGCCGATGAACAGCAGGCTTGCCATCACGCCCAGCCGGTCGACGCCCGAAGCCATCACCGCCAGCAGCACCACCATGGCGGTGGCGTAGCCGACGACGGCAACCTTCACCACGCGCTTCAGCCCGAACCGGTCAGCCAGCCAGCCGGTCATCTGCGACATGCCGATGAAGGCAACGGCGTTGATCGAGAAGAACACGCTGTAAAGCGATGGCGACAGGCCGTAATGGTCGATCAGAATGAAGGACGAACTTGCCAGATAGACGAAGAACGAGGCGATGCCGAAGCCGCCGATCGCGGTCAGGCCAAGGAAATTGCGATCCTTGAGCAGGAACCAGTAGCTCTTCAGCGCCGTGCCGAAGGATGATCCTACACGGTCCTCGACCGGCCGCGTTTCCTTCTGTGCCGTAGCCAAAAGCACAATGGCAATCACAGCAGCGCCCGTCAGCACCCAGAACACTGCACGCCAGCCAAGGGTTTCGATGATCAGGCTGCCGGACAGCGGCGCGAGGATCGGCGACACCGAAAACACCAGCATCAGCAGTGACATCAGCTTGGCGGCCTCATTGCCGGTATGCATGTCGCGCACGACAGCGCGCGGGATAGCCATGCCGGCGCTGGCACCCAGCCCCTGCAGGAACCGGAACGCGATGAGCCATTCGATGTTCGGCGCCATCGCGGAGCCGATGCCGCCGACGATGAACAGGGCAAGGCCGACATAAAGCGGCGGCTTGCGGCCATACATGTCGGACAGCGGTCCGACGACGATCTGGCCGAAACCCATCGACAGGAAAAAGATCAGAAGGCTCATCTGCACGGCGGACGTGCTGGCCTTGAGATCAGCACCGATCGAAGGCAGCGCCGGCAGATACATGTCGACGGCGAAGGCGCCAACGGCAGACATAAGGCCAAGCAACACCGCGGTGCGGAGGAAATGCGCGTTCATAATATGGCTCTTTCAATCTGGTTGACACCGCAATGCGGCGTCCAACCCAGGACGTTCCATCCCTCGAGATACCGACAACGGTGTGTCGATTCTCTCAATTCATAGTCCAGAAAATTAGACATCCTTGTCTAAATTGTCAATCACGACTATATAGATTTCCATGAGCCAGACGATTTCTGCTGACACCTTCCCGCCACGCGGCCACGAAGCCAAGCGCGCTTCGGTCATCTCCTCCGCCGCCAAGGTGTTTTGCCGGGAAGGTTTTGCTGGAGCCAATATCGACTTGATCGCGGTCGAAGCAGGGGTTTCGCGCCAGACGGTCTACAACCATCATGGCGACAAGGAGAAGCTGTTCGTCGCCGTTGTGCGCGAACTCACTGAACGGCTGAATGCCGAGAGCTTCGCTACGCTCGCCACTTTCCCGGATCAACCGAAGGATCTCGAGGCCGACCTGATCGCCTATGCCGTGCGCATGAACCGCAATTGCATCTGCAGCCGCGATGGCAAATTCCTGCGCAAACTGATCCAGACCGAGAGCGAACGCTATCCCGAACTGTTCGCTGAATGGCGCGAAAACGGCCCTGGCACGACATTGTCGGCGCTGGCGGCGCGTTTTGCCCGCCTCGCCTTTGCCGGCCATCTTGCCATCGAAGACCCGGACGTGACCGCTCGCCATTTCATCGCTCTCGTCAATGCCGAACTGCAGATTGCCTTCATGATGGGCATCCAGCCGACTGAAGAAGAAGTGCTGCGGTCCGCCACAAATGGCGTGCGCGCCTTCCTGCGGGCCTATGGCGCACGCCAGCCGGCCGGCTCATTGCGCGAAGCCATTACGGTCTGATCCAAACGGTAACCATCACGCCAAAAAACGCTGAAGCACGCTGGCTTGAACGGAGCCGGGCCTATATCCGGTTTACGAGCCCGCCAAGCTTGATTACAGCTATGCGGACGATTCAACGGAACCGCCCTGGCATATGGCCGACGACCACATCCGCTACGACATTCTGGCTCAAGAAGCTCTGCGCGGCGTCATGCGCAAGGTTCTGGCCGAAGTCGCACGCACCGGCCTGCCCGGAAACCACCACTTCTTCATCACCTTCCTGACCGGAGCGCCCGGCGTACGCATCTCCACGCGCCTGCGCGAACGCTATCCCGAACAGATGACGATCGTCATCCAGTTCCAGTATTGGGACCTGAAGGTGACCGAAGCCGGCTTCGAGATCGGCCTGTCTTTCTCGGATATCCCCGAAAAGCTCGAGATCCCCTTCTCCGCCGTGCGCGGCTTCTACGATCCCTCGGTGAATTTCGAGTTGGAGTTCGACGTCAAGACCGAGTCGTTGACCGAGATCGAAGAAAAGCCGGCCGTGGCACCAGTCGCGCTCGCGCCGGAAAAGAAGACCACGTCGAAGAAGAAGGCGGCGGAACCCGAAGTGGCGCCAGCCGAAGAGCCTGCCACCGGAAAGGGCGCCGACGTCGTTTCGCTCGACGCCTTCCGCAAGAAGTAGGGCCAGCGGCGCATGGCCGAGATCGTCAATCTCCGCCAGTTCAGAAAAGGCAAGGCGCGCGAGGATCGTAGCGCCGAGGCCGAGCGCAATCGTATCCTGCATGGTCGCAGCAAGACCGAGAAGCAGCGCGAGCGGCTGGAAGCGGAGCGCGCCGCCAATTTCGTCGAAGGTCATCGCCGCGAACCGGCGCCCGATAGCAAGCCGCCCTCCCCGGACCGGAACTGAGCTGGAAGACGTGAGCCTGGTCGAAAAACGCTCTGTCACCATTCGCGGCCATCGCACGTCCTATTCCCTGGAAAAGCCGTTCTACGACGAGCTCGTAGCCATCGCGGAAAACCGCACGATCACCGTCGCGGCCCTGGTCGCCGAGATCGACGAAACCCGCCCGTGCGAGGCCAATCTGTCCTCGGCGCTACGGCTTTATGTGCTGCATTGGGCGAAACAAAAGAACCAATAATTCGGTGCGCTATGGCGTTGGTGAAATTTCCGGGTGTCAGAGCAGCCCGCTCGAGCCATCGGGGAATATATCTTTCAGTATCTTCCGGGCATCTTCATTTCCTTGCCCTGCTGCCTTCCTCCACCAGCGCTCAGCTTCGACGAGGTCTTTCTTTACATCCCGACCATTGAAATAAACAACGCCGAGATCGTACTGCGCACCAGCATCTCCTTGTTCCGCAGCCTTCCTAATCCACTCCACCCCCAACACACCATCTTGCTTTGTGCCAATGCCGTTATAGTAAAATTTTCCAAGATTTGCTTGCGCTTCCTTCAATCCGCGCTCAGCAGATCGCCGCATCCATAAGAATGCGAGAAAATCATCCTTTTTCACCCCCTGACCATTCAGATACATTACGCCAAGGTGGAGTTGAGCTTCTGGGTGCTCTTGCTCCGCAGCTTTTTGCAACCAATGCAGAGCCAGCATCTCATTTTTCAAGACACCTTGCCCCTGCAGGTACATTGTCCCAGTCAGATATTGCGCCGAAACCTGCCCTTGCTCCGCGGCCTTACTACACCATTGGAATGCAGTCTCGTATTCCCGCGGCACACCGGTGCCCGAAAAATGCACCGAACAGAGATCATACTGTGCTTCGGCATTTCCCTGTTTAGCGGCCTTTCGAAACAATTGCACAGCCTTGGCATCGTCTCTAGCCACCCCACGCCCGCTACCATACATAGCACCCAGCGCCTGCTCAGCCTCAGGTAGCCCCTGGTCGGCAGCTTTGTGGAACCATTGAGCGGCCTGCGCGTCATCCTGTTTGACAGCGGTTCCGTATAAGTGGGCAACACCTAAACGGAATTGCCCCTGAGCGTCACCTTGCAGCGCAGCGAGGCGAAGCAACCGCATGGCTTCTTCGTCATCCTTTCCAACACCTTCACCTCTCATATAGAACCCAGAGAGCACTACCTGCGAGTACGCACTTCCCTTCTTTGCTGAATCTTCCAAATACTGTAAAGCAATTCTTAGGTCTTTTGAAACTCCAGATCCCGTATAATACTTACATGCGAGATAAATTCTATAGTAATCACTACCTATAGAAAGACGTTTTGCTTTCTCGAGGCCAATTTCACCGACGCCATCCTGGCATCCACGAGTCAAGCCTATTTCGGTTTTGTGGAAGGCGAAGAAATAGATGCCCGCAACACCCAGAAACCAGAGAACGACCGGCCACCGCTGAAGCAGCTGAGAGACTTTGATCGACGATAGCAAAACTGCCCCCGTATCACGCGCAGATCGGGATCACCTTGCCAACAACGGGCGGATGTTTTCAAGAGATAGAATTGTTCAAATCATCCTTCAGGCCACCGCAATTACAACGGGAATCCTCATGATTTTGCAGATACTTACGACACAACGGGAAAAGCCGGCGCAGTAGACCGTCCTGAGGAGACGCAAGGCTTATCGTCTTCATTGCGGCTCTATATGCCGGGACATATGAAACAGGTCGCGTGTTCAGAACACCACCTACCGGCAGGTTCGCACGCTTCGATCACATCCGCGAGAACAGCGCCGCCAGTCGCAATCGCGCCACAATCGCTTCCGCATCATCGCGTGTAAGGGACTCGCTGCAACACAACCACAAGGGTGTGTCGATGAAAAACCTGGCGCTTGCAGGAATGATCGCAACCATATTCGCCATGCCGGTTTCCCAGGCAGGGGCCGTGGGCTGCCTGACCGGAGCCGTTGCGGGCGGCGTGGCCGGGCACTATGCTGGACACCACGGCGTCGTCGGCGCGGTTGGTGGCTGCGTCGCCGGCCATGCCCTGCATAAAAAGCAGGTGGCGGCACGCAAGCTGAAGCATCAGCAGGAACTTCAGCAACAGCAGACGGCGCCCACACAGGCCACGCAGCCGGCGCAATGACCTGACGACGACCAGGCCGCGCCCGGCGGCGACCTGCCTGACGCACGCCGCTGCGATACGCGGCGGCCGGTTCGGAAACGGCGACTTCCGGCAATTTGGGGGGAATGACGATGGAAGATGCCACGCAGGAACATCTGGAACAGGCCGAACACGCCGAACATGCGGCAAGCGAAGGCAACCCCTTCCTCATCACCGTTTCGGTGACGATCGCTGTGCTTGCGGTGTTGGCGGCGACCGTCGGCAGCTTTGAATCGCTTGAGACCGCCGAGGCAATCAACGACAAGAGCGACGCCGCCTATCTGCAGAACAAGGCGAGCGACCAATGGGCCTTCTATCAGGCCAAGAGCATCAAGAAGAACCTTTACGAAGTGGCTGCGGCGCAAGGCGGGCCAACAGCGGACGCGATGACCGCCAACGCCAAGCGCAACGAGCAAGACAGCGCCAAGATCCAGGCCGACGCGAAAGCCCTGGAGCAGCAGGTCGACGAAAAGCTGACCGACAGCGAATTGCACACGCGCCGCCATCACATCCTGACGCTGGCGGTAACCTTGCTGCACATCGCCATCGCCATCGCCACATTGTCCATCATCATGCGCGGGCGACGCTGGCCATGGCACGGGTCGCTGGCACTGGGCGTGATCGGCCTGCTGGCCGCCGGCTTCGCCTATCTTTGAGGCTCAGAGAGAGCTGCTGCAGCCGGCGGTTTTCCCGCGTCAGCCGATACGTCTCGCCATCATCACCTCGTCGACTTCCCTGCCTTCGTGGATCACGCCGGCTGGAATGCGGCCGAACGGGATAAACCCGGCGCGTTCATAGAAACGTTGCGCCTGGCCATTGTCGGCGTTGATCGTTAGTTCGAGCTGCAGAATGCCGATGCCGCACGCATGTTCGGCGAGCGTGTCGAGCAGTGCCTTGGCCATGCCGGTGCCGCGCTCACTGGTCCGCACATAGACCATGACGATGGTAGCGCGATGGCGCGATTTCGAAGACTGCTCCCGCAACAATCCCATCAGGCCGACCGGCTCGGCGCCGCGAAAGGCGATGAAGACCGGGTTGGCGGCAATGCGCCGCCGCCATTCCTCGTCTGGCAAAACCTCCCAGTCCTCCACCCGACTGGCGAAAGCCGAAGGCTCCAGCCGCAGCGCTTCGATACGGATCTGCCTGAAGGCTTCGGCATCGTCGACATCGGCCAGCCTCACGCTGACATCGTTCATCGCAGCCTCCCTTCATTGGCCATAGTCCGCAGCCGCGCCTGCTTGGCACAGTCACGATGGCCCGGCTTTTTCGCGCTACTGCAGCGACTTCAAGAAATCCCGAATCGAAAACGGCTCCAGCGCCGGTTTGGGCGCCGATTTGGGCACTGGTGTCGGGGCCGGAACGGGCTCGGCACGCGGCGCAGGCACGACAGTTGGCGTCTGCTCGGCAGCCCGGCGTTCCGCCTCCAGCCTGGCCTTTTCCTCAACGGCCAGTCTGATCGCCGCTTCCGCCTTGCGCCGCTCGACCTCTGCGGCCGCTGCCTGTTCGGCGCGGGCTTTCTCTTCCGCGTCGGCCTTCGCCTTGGCCTCGGCGGCAGCCCTGGCGTCCGCTTCCGCTTTTTGCCTGGCCTCTTCTTCCGCCTTGCGCCTTGCTTCCTCGGCGCGATCGCGCTCTTCCTGCAACGCCACATAGTAGCGCGCTTCGCGACGCAACCTCTGCTTCTCCAGCAAAACCGCCTGCATCGCCTCCACCCGCTGCTGCTCCTTCTCCAGCGCCCGCTGCGTCAGGAACTGCGCCAGCGGCGCGCTGTCGAACGCGCGCGCCGGTGCCGCTATCGGTCCGTCGATGCTGTAGTTCAGCGCCGGCTCGGAGCCGACAAGCGCCTCGTCGCCCGGGCGATAGGTCAGCGTACCGCGCGCGGTGGCCGTTGCCTTGACGAGATCAGCGGAAAGCTCCGCCGACAGTGTCGAGGCCGGTGTCTCGAAGCTGACGGGCGGCGCGCGCAGCACGCCCCCGGCCACGGTGAAGGCGATGTCGGCATCGTGTGCAACGTAGCTGCCCTGCCCCACGATGCCGGGAGCGAAGCCTGCCGTCCGCGCCGCATCGATGTCGCGGCCGAGCTCGTCCGCCTTGCTCAGCAAGGCCGGCAGCGCATCCGGATTGAGGTTGGCGATCGTCATGCCTCTCAGCGCCGCTGTTCCCGAGCCTGCAAGCGAACCGACCATCGCGTCGACCGATTTGCCGCTGCTGGTAAGCGTGGCGGTGAAAGTACCGGAGCCCGACAGACCCGAAGCCGGCAACAGCGTGGCGAGATCAGTGCTGGAAAGCGTCGCCTGGCCGCTGAACAGGCCGTTGCCGTCATTGTTCTTTAGGTCGAACAGACCGGTGATCGTGCCACCGAACAGTTTCGCCGTCAGGTTGGAAACACCGAGCCCATCATCGCTAAGCTTCAGCGACATCGAGGCGTCGTGGGCGGTTGTCAGCGGCCCGGCGAACAGCGTGGCCGCGCTCAACTCAAGGTCGGCGGTCGCCTGCATCGCGGGTTTGGCGGCAAAGGGCGCCTTCGGCCAGTTGCTGCCGTCGCTTGCCAATGCGTCATTGCCGAACAGCATCGCCGCCAGCGGGTCGAGATCGAGCGTATCCAGCGCCAGCTTGCCGGTGAGATGCGGCCGTCCGTCATCAAACGCCGCGCTCAGATTGCCCGACACGGCGGTGCCGCCGACGCCGCCCTTGAGATCGGAAAGCGTCGCCTGGCCGTTGCCATAGCTTGCATCGGCCGACAGGCCAACCGCCGCCCCCATGCCCATGGTCGGCAGCACCACACCGGTGCTCATCAACCACGGCTCGATGTCGGTAGCGTCGAGACCGGTCTTTCCCTTGGCCTCCAGCCCCTGCGGCGTGTCGGTGAGCGTCCCGTCGAAACGCGCGCGGAAATCCAGTCCCGACAGGTTGAAGGCGGTGGCGATGCCGCCGGCCAACGTACCACGGGCAGTGATGTCGGTGGTCGCTTCGCCCAACATGCCAAGCGGCAGCGCCGGCAGCCCGTAAAGCGCGAGCAGAGCCGTGGCGTCAGGATTCTTCGCGTCGAATGTCAGCGAAAACGGCGCCTTGGCGAGCTCCGTCGCGCGCCCATGCGCCGACAGCGAAACCGACAGCGCGGAACCGCCCACCTTGCCCTTACCCGAAAGCGCCAGCCCCGTGGTGCCGTCGCCATTGTCGGCCGCGCTCATCACCACGTCGAGGCGCGCATCGGCGAACAGCCCCGGAAACGCTTTGCCGCGCTCTGACAGCGCCGACAGCACCCGATTGTCCGGGAAGCGGCTGGCCGCCGTGTCGATCAGCGGTGCCAGGTCGTCACCCAGCATCGAAGCATCGAGACTGCCGGTCGGCGCGGCCGGAAAATCCTTGATGCGGCCTGTCGCGCTCACCGCCGTGCCCGCCAATCCGCCGATCGACAATTTGTCGATCTCCAGCGTACCGGCGCGCAACCGCAGCGCAGTGTCCAGCGTGTCGGCGGAAAAGCCCCAGGCATTGACCGGCCCGGCCTTGATCTTGGCGTCCAGATCGCTCGCGGCGAAGCGGCTGGAACCCTTGTCCGATACGAATAGCGAGGCGAACGCCGTCAGCCCTTCGACATCGAGGGCGCTGCCTTCCAACTGCATCGCCACGGCCGGCCTCGCTCCGGTCGACTGGTTGGCGTCGAGGCTGCCGCGAAAGCTGGCCTTGCCGAGCGCCAGTTCGAGGTCGTCGAACTTCTGGCGGGCATCGGTCAGGTCGACCTTGGCGCGGAATCCCGCTCCAGGCAGGCGGCGGATCGCCTCATCGACATCTTTCGACAACCAGGCGGCAAAGCCGGAAGGTTGCGCCACCG
Source organism: Mesorhizobium terrae (assembly GCF_008727715.1). GTDB lineage: Bacteria > Pseudomonadota > Alphaproteobacteria > Rhizobiales > Rhizobiaceae > Mesorhizobium > Mesorhizobium terrae. The sequence goes on along the minus strand of NZ_CP044218.1, from coordinate 3,676,855 downwards.
CCAGGAGCAGCGAGCCGGTGAACCGCACTTCCCCGTCGACGCCGAGCAGTCCGTCGGCTTCCAATGTGGCGCGGCCGGGCAACGTCGCCGCCAGCGATTTGACCGCCCATCCGCCGCTGGTGGGTTCGGCCGATACGGCAACGTCGCGGATCGTGGTGTCACCCGCCACCACCGCCGGCAGCTTCACCTCGACCGTGCCGGGCATGGCCGGCTTGGGCAGCGCGAGCAGAACCCGCTCCAGCGCCGCAACGCGTTGCGGCATCGTCACGCCCGGACCTGCGCCGGATGCCTCGTCGAACTGTACCTGGGCGCCGCTGGCGGTGATGGCGAAGCGCGGGTCGGCACCGAGGTCGATTGAGGCCTTGCCGTCGGCCGAATAAGGATTGTCGAGCGGCCCGGTCTCGAAACGGAATTCGTTGACGGCCAGCTTGCTGTGATCGAGCTGGAATTTACCGGTCAACCGATAGCCGGGCGGTGCCTTGCCACCTTCCGCAGTGCCCGTCGCGCCTGCGTCCGGCTTGCCTTCGGCGGCCGGCCGGGCGCCATTGTCGCCAAACAGGCGGAATTGGCCTGCATAAAGCGCCTTGCCGTCCTCGACGCCAGCCGTGCCGTCTGTCTCGAAGGACAACGGGTAACCCTCGGGGTCGGCTTTGACCTTCAGCGCGATCTTGCCGGCCCCGTCCGCCTTGCCGGTCGTAGCATTGACGCGCGTGGCCACGCCGTCGGCCTTCAGCGCACCTTCCATGCGCCACGGTCCGGCCAGCGATTTTGCCGAGACGACGGCATTGATATCGCTCAAAAGATGGGTGCGGCCGCTCGCCTCCTGGCGCAGTTCGACAGAACCGCCGGTCACCGTCAGCTTTTCGATCGAAACTTGCGCAGGATCGAAGGGCGAAGACGGCCGCACCGTCCAATCGACCTTCCCATCCGCCGCGATGCCGATCGTCGCCTTGGGTCGCACCAGCCGCATATCGAAGATCAGCACCTCGCCGCGCAGGAACGGCGCCAGCTCCGCATCCATCGAGAAGGTGTCGACCGTCATTGCAGCAGCACCGCCGGGACCGCCCGCCACTGACACGTCGGTGAAGGTCACCGACGGGAACGGCAGCAGCCGCGCCGTGGCGCTGCCTTTCACTGTCACCTTGCGGCCAAGGATGGCACTCGCCTCGCGCTCGAAGTCGGCACGGTAGCCCGTCCAGTCGATGAACGGCGGCACCACCAGCGCCGCAAGCAGCGCCAGCACGAACAGGCCACCGAAGATAACGAACAGGCGTGCGAGCATCACTCCGAAACCGCTGGGTAAAAATGTGCCCGCAATCTAACGGCAATGCTGCGTTGATAAAGTGGCATCTCGCAATCCATTACATTTGTCGGTGCATTCGTGAATGTCGCTGATGGAAAAATGACGAAATCCACGCGCTAGTTTCGCCTTGCACTGCCTGGCCGCGTCTTGTCGGGTCGGGGGGCGTTTCATAAAATGAGCTCATACTGAAATAGAGATCCAACCGTGTTCAGAATAGCCGCCGCCTCCCTCATCGGATTTGCCGCCCTTGTGGGCGTTTCCACCGTACCGGCCAGCGCCGGGCGCACCGTGACATGTTCGTCCAATGGCGACCAATACAACGAATGCCAAGCCGATTTCCGATCCGCCGTCATCCTGCGACAGAAATCGGACAGCCCCTGCATCCGCAACCGCACCTGGGGTTACGACCGTGATTCAGGTACCATCTGGGTCGATGGTGGGTGCCGCGCCGTCTTCGGCGAAGGTTCGCCTAGCCGTCGCCCCGTGCGTCGTTACTATGACGACAATGGCGGCGGCATCATCATCGAACGGCGCCGCGACTACGATCCCTATTACGACCGTCGCTATGACGATCGCCGTCGGGACGACTGCTTCTTCAACGGCGATTGCTAGCCGCAATGTGACCGAGAGGCGGGCGGAACGGCTCACCGTTCCGCCCGTTTTGTTTTATCTGCCGGGACAGCCTTGTTCCGACGCCGGCCGCTGCATCAGGACGACCTCGCGCGATGTGCCCTCATCGTCCCGCTGGCTTCGTGAGACTTCAAGGAACCCCAAGCGTCGATAGAAGCCTATGGCCGCCACATTGGCCGCATAGACCTCCAGGTCGAGCGTTCCTTTCAGCGTTGCGGCGTACAGCACCAGCGCTTTGCCATGCCCGCTGCCATGCGCGGTCGGGTCGACGAACAGCCCGCCAATGAAATTGTCGATCAGGCCGATGAACCCGACCTGGCTGCCATTGTCCTCGACGACCCAATTCTCGGCTTGTGGCAGGTAGGTATTCCTGACCTTGGCCTGCTGATCGAGCAGTTCCGTCTCGCTCAGGAAAGGATGGCCGACCCGCGACGCCGCCAGCCAGATTTCGGCGAGCCGGTCACGGTCGAGATCGTCACGATAGGCGCGGATCGTCGCGCCACGGTCTTTTATCATGGAAATGTCCTTGGAATTTTTAGTTTCAGAGAGTGGCGCGCACGCGCCAGCATCGGCCTTGCGGCCTCCCGGTCGTGACCGGCATTCAGCGATGAACGTCTCTGCGCATAAAATTCCCGATTGGACGAAATGGCAGTAGCCGAGCCTGTCCGGACGATCAATGCGGCGGATTGGCCGAGGCCGGCAGGATCTTGCCCGGGTTCATGATGTTTAGCGGATCGAGCGCATGCTTGATCTGGCGCATCACGTCGACGCCGCGACCGTGCTCGGCTCTCAGGAACCCGGCCTTGCCCTGGCCGATGCCGTGCTCGCCGGTACAGGTGCCCTCCATCGCGATCGCCCGCACGTTGAGCCGGGCGACAAAGCGCTCGACCAGCGCCACCTCGCCGGCATCGTTCGGGTTCATCAACGCCAGCACGTGGAAGTTACCGTCGCCGGCATGGCCGACGATCGGCGCGATCAACCCCATCTCGGCGATGTCGGCCTCGGTTGCAGCCACGCATTCCGCCAATCGCGAAATCGGCACGCAGACGTCGGTGGACAGTCCTTTCGCGCCGGGCCGCAAGGTCAGCGAGGCCCAATAGGCATCATGGCGCGCCTTCCACAGCTTCGTCCGCTCCTCGGCAACGGTGGTCCACAGAAACGGTCCGCCGCCGTTTTCCTCGGCGATCATGCCGAAGGTCTCCGCCTGTTCGGCCACGCCTGCATCGCTGCCGTGGAATTCCAGGAACAGGCATGGGCTCTCGGGATAATCGAGCTTGGAATAGGCTTTCATCGCCCGCATTTGCAACGCGTTGACCAATTCGATACGCGCAACCGGAATACCCATCTGGATGGTCTGGATCACCGCCCGCGACGCCGCCTCCAGCGTCGGGAACGGGCAGACGCCGCCCGAAATCGCCTGCGGAATGCCCTGCAACTTCAGCGTCAGTTCCGTGATGATGCCAAGCGTGCCCTCCGAACCGACCAGAAGCCGAGTGAGGTCATAGCCGGCCGAGCTCTTCCTGGCGCGTTTGCCGGTCGTCACCGCCTCGCCGTCTGCCATCACCGCCGTCAGCGACAGGACATTCTCGCGCATGGTGCCATAGCGCACCGCATTGGTGCCCGATGCCCTGGTCGCCGCCATGCCGCCCAAAGTGGCGTTGGCGCCGGGATCGATCGGGAAGAATAGGCCGGTGTCGCGCAGATACTGGTTGAGCTGCTCGCGCGTCACGCCAGGCTCTATCCGGCAGTCGAGATCCTCGGCATTGACGGCGAGGATCCGGTTCATGCGCGACAGGTCGACCGAGATGCCGCCGCCCGGCGCGTTGACATGGCCCTCCAGCGAGGTACCGACACCGAAGGCGATCACCGGCACGTGGTGTGCAGCACAGGCCCGCACCACCGCCTGTACCTCTTCCGTCGTCTCGCAGAAGGCGACGCCATCCGGCGCCTGTGTCGGGATATAGGTGGTGGTGTGGGCGTGCTGCTCGCGGATCGCCTGCCCGGTCTGAAAGCGCTCGTCGAGCTGCAGTTTCAGGATACCGAGGACGGCGGCAATACCTTCCTCGTTGCGTTCGACCGATACGAGGTCGCTCAGGGCCATGCTTTCCTCCGCGAATGGACCAGCGCGGCCCTTGCTCTCACCTTATGGACACGTAGTCTGCCGTGCCATTCGGCTTTGTCCAGCGCCAGAGGAAACTACGCGATGCCCATCCCCGCCCCTTTTGTCTCCCGCGTCATGGATATCCAAAAGGACTGGATCGACTATAACGGCCACCTCAACATGGCCTATTACAACGTGCTGTTCGACCGCTGTTCGGACGAAGCCTTCGAGCTGATGGGCATGGGGCCAGACTATGCCGTGGGCCGCAAGCTCACCATCTACACGGCCGAAGTGCATGTCTGCTACGTGCAGGAACTGCATCTCGACCACAAGGTGACCGCCACCTTCCAGCTTCTCGACCACGATGAGAAGCGGCTGCGCGTCTATCAGGAAATCCGCCATGTCGACGGCTGGCTGGCCGCCACATCCGAATCGCTTTCGCTGCATGTCGACATGAGCGGGCCGAAGGTCGCTCCCTTCCCGGCGGATGTGCTGGCCAAGGTGGAAGCGATGCGCGCCGCCCATGCCGGCCTGGCCCTCCCCGAACGCGCCGGTCGTTCGATCGGCATCCGCCGAAAGACGGTCTAGATGAAGCCGCATCGGCTGCGTTAACCTTAATCAATATTGAACGGGGAGAAGCCGTTTCGCGCCGTTGAGCGAATCAGCGGCGCGCACGAAAACACGGCAGCGGGAGGCCGGCACGAAGCGCGGAGGATGGCCGGAGGAAGCCGGCCGAAGGACGAGCATGAAAATCGACATCGAGGCTCTCTCGGCCAAGCTGGCCGCCGACCCGCGCATCAGCGACTACGATTTCTGGCGTTCGCTGAAGAACCTCAACAACGAAATCTTCCAGATCGCCAACTCCAACGAGCCGATCCCTTTTGACATGCTGCGCTGGCGCGCCATCCTCAAGCAGGCGCGCTCGAAACGCGGGCCGGGTTGAATTCCGGCCACGTCAAAAAGAGGCGCGCCATGCACGCCTCTCCACAAATGCTTAGCCGAATGTGTGAAATTCCTGGGCGAACCCGTTCGCGCCCGCGCCTTCAGGTCACCAGCGACAGCGTCGAGGCGAAGGCCAAAAGGAAGGACGCCGCCACCATGAACGCATAGGCGCGCGGCAGGTCGAACAGGATCATGTGGCCGGCGATCCAGGCGGTGCCGGCGGCACCCAGCGCATAAAGGAAGCCGTTGCGGTGGCCCATGACGAGGTTGGCTGCCATCAGCCCGCCAATGATCAACGCGCCGAACACGATGATGACGGCGATGGCGGCCTTGTCGAAATTATCGTCCATTCTGGGTCCGGATCCTTTGGGGTCGAATGGTTTTTCCATGACATCGCCTTGACTGGCTTCTAGTAGCGCCGACAGACTTAAACGACCGCGCCCACGGGGCAAGACTAAACTCGCGCGCGGCGGCGATAACAAGGCGGCACTGTGGATTTCGGGAAACGCTTGCCGGCTTCCACGCCCTTGTCCCGGCCCATCATCTCTCCGCATCATGCCCAAGCGCGCGCAGCGCCGCCTTCAATGGCGAACGCGCGGTAACCGGCGAAGACTGGATGATCGCCGTGTTGGTCATCGCATAGGGAATGATGCGGTCGATCAACCGCTCCAGCTCGGCGACCGAACCGACATGGGCAAGCGCGATGAAACAATCCTCGCCGGTGACGCGATCGCATAAGGCGATCTCCGGCAGGCCGCGGATGATTTCGGCGACGGTAGCAAGCTGGCCGGGCACGGGCCTGATACGCAGCCATGCCGAAAGCGGCAGGCCAAGCGCGGTCGAACTGATGCGCACCGTGTAGGCCTCGATCACGCCGCTTTCCTGCAACCGCCTGATCCGCTCGGCCACGCTCGGCGCCGACAGCCCCACCGAACGCGCAAGCTCCGCGATGCTGGTCCGCGCGTCCTTTTCCAGAAGCCGCAGCAGCTTCACGTCGATCGCATCGATGTCGGCATTTTCGTTTCCGAGTCTCATCGGTCAAAACCATCTCCGTTTTCAAGGCATATCGAGTTTCCAGGGCACCATCCGCTCATATGGAAAAGCTGTTTTCCCTGCGATGATGATGCCATGAGCGATCAAGCGCAACCCCTTGCTACCAGCCGGCTGGTGACCAGCATCCCCGCACCGGCCTGGTTCCTCGTCAGCGCCGTCTTCCATTACCTTGGTCCGGCTTTCGCGGTGCTGCTTTTCGCGCAGATCGGCGTGCTTGGCATGGCCTGGTTGCGCATCGGTGTCGCGGCGCTCATCTTCCTGCCGTTGACGCGGCCATGGCGCACCTTCGCGCATACCGATGCGGCCACCAGGCGGTTGTTGGTTGCCTTCGGCGTCTGCCTCGCGATCATGAATTGCTCCTTTTACCTGGCGCTCGACCGCCTGCCGATCTCGCTGGTGGCGGCGATCGAATTCGTCGGCACCATCGGCGTGGCACTGGTCGGCCTGCGCAGCGCCCGCAATGTCGCGGCGCTGGTCGTCGCTGTCGCTGGCGTCCTCATGCTCATCGACATCCGCTGGGCAAGCGATCCCGTCGGCCTGGGTTTCGCTTTCCTGAATGGCGGCCTGTTCGTTGCCTACATCGTGCTCGGCCATCGCGTTTCGCGCGCCGAAACAGGCGGCCTGACCGGCCTCGGCGCCGCAATGGCGGTCGCCTTTGTCGTCGTGCTGCCGGTCGGCTTCGGACAAGCCCTGCCCGCCTTTTCCTCGCCCATGCTTTTGATGGCGGCCGCCGGCGTCGGCATCTGTTCCTCGGTTATTCCTTACATCTGCGATCAGTTCGCCATGGCTCGCCTGCCGCGCGCCACCTTTGCGCTGATGCTGGCGCTGCTGCCGGCCGTGGCGACACTGATCGGTGCTATCGTGTTGCGCCAGATACCCGAGATGAAGGACCTCGCTGGCGTCGCGCTGGTGGTGGCCGGCGTTGCCATGCACAAGCCGGCGCCGGCGCGCAACTGAGCCCCCTCGACGTTCAGGCGAGTTTTTGCTTCAGGAAGGTGGTGGTGCGCTCCCAAGCGAGATCCGCCGCCTTCTTGTCATAGCGCGCCGCCGACGTATCGTTGTTGAAGGCGTGGTTGACGCCGTCATAGACGAAAATCTTGTAATCCTTCTTGTTGGCGTCGAGCGCCGCGCGGAAGGCGTCGATGCCGGCGTCGATGCGTTCGTCCAGGCCGGCATAATGCAACAGCAGCGACGCCTTGATCTTGGGCACGTCCTCGGCCTTCGGCTGCATGCCGTAATAAGCGACGGCGGCCGCAAGGTCCGGCGCGTGGACCGCCATCTGGTTGACCATGCCGCCGCCCCAGCAAAAGCCGATCGCACCGACTTTGCCATTGGCGTCGGCCTTCAAGAAAGCGATAGACGCCGCCGCGTCGGTAACCGTGCGGTCGGCATCAAGCTGCGAGATCATCTCGCGCGCCTTGTCCTCGTCGTCCGGCGTACCGCCGAGCGACGACAGAAGGTCCGGCGCCAGCGCGACGAAACCTTCCAGAGCGACGCGACGCGCGATGTCCCGGATATGCTCGTTCAGGCCCCGGTTCTCGTGCACGACGACAACCGTGCCTGCCTTGCCGTCCTGTTTCGCAGGCCGCACCAGATAGGCTTTCACGGCGCCATTGCTGCCGGGATAGGTAATATCCTGCGCTTTCACGCGCGGATCGTCGGCCGCGACGATGGATGCCGCCGCGGCATTGGCCGACAGCAGCGGCGCGATGACGGCAGCCGCGGCGCCGGAGCCGGCCAAGCGGGTCAGCTTGTCCATGAAGCCGCGACGGTCGAGCGTCAGATGCGTGTATTCGTCATAGGCGTCGATCATCGCCTGGGTGATGGCCGGCCTGGTCATGTCATACTCCCGCGGTCAACGCCGGCCAGAATAAGGAGCCCGTCCAGAGCGTCGAATCACGACGAAGTGAATGGCCTCGTCCGAGCGACCATTCCATGCTTTGCCGGAGCCCGCGCAACGGGCACGGATATGGCGAAAGGTGAGCCCCATGAATGCCCAGGACGTTGTGAATACGATTGCGCAGAAAACCAGCATAGACCAGCCGACGACGGAAAAGGTGGTCGGCACCATCCTGTCGGTCATCCAGCATGAAGTCGACGCCGCCACGGTCGAGCCGTGGTTCGCCAAGCTGCCGGGCGCCGACCAGCTCGCCCAGCAATATGACGTGATGAGCGCGGCTCCCGCCAGCGGTGGCGGCGGGTTGCTCGGTTCGCTGCAGTCGGCGCTCGGCGGCATCCTCGGTGGCAAGGCCGGCGCGCTGGTCAACGGCGTCGCGCAGCTGGAATCGACCGGCCTCAGCATGGCGCAGATCCAGCAGGCCGCCGCCACGCTGATCCAGCAGGCGAAAACCGCCGCCGGTCCGCAATTGACCAGCCAGGTGCTGGATTCCGTGCCGGGCCTCAAGAGTCAGCTCGGCCTCTAGAAGAAAAAGGGCGCAAGAAGCCGGAAGGCCATGCCTTCCGGCCACAGCTCTGAACCGCAGCGGTACTGCCGGTCAGCCGGCCGTCACGATCTGCATGAAACGGATGCGATTGCCGAACGGGTCGATGACCTCGACCTCCAGCCGGTCGTCGACCTTTTCCAGCCCGGGCTTCATGTAGCGGTAGTCCTTCGCCGCCAGTTCGCGCTGGAAGGCCTCGACGCCGCTCATATAGACGACCATGTTGCCGCCCGGGCTGGCGTCGCCCGAATGTTCGGACAGATGCAGCCTGAGGCCTGCCCGGGATACCTGCGTGTAGAGCGGGAAATTATCGCCGTAGCGATGCTCCCAATCCACCGTGAAACCGAGGAAGCCGAGATAGAACTCGTGCGCCTTGGCGACGTCGAAGATACGCACGATCGGAACCGCCTGTTCGAAGGTGATATCGCCTGCATCGGCGGCCGGTGCCCCCGCCTGCCCGGCTCTGTCTTCGATCCGGGCGGACAGGATGTTCCAATTGTCGAGGCCGAACTGGCAGGCAACGATCTCCAGCGCCTCGGAATGGGAAATGTCGATTTTCTTGACGGCAAGCGTCTCGCGCATGGCTTTCGCCATCGCCTTGGCATCCAGGAATGTGCGCATAATGCGATCCTTCTCGTCAGGGCGCTCAGGCTTCACCGGGGTCCGCATTGCCGGCGCCTTCGCCCCAAGGGACAAGGACCAGACTGAAGTGTCGCGACGCATTCGCCATACCCATTTCGGGGCGCGGACTGCCGGCTGCGTCGAGCCGTAATCGACGCTAGCCGCATCCTGCTGGTGGCGTCAATGGCCCGCAAACCCGCCAAATTAGGGAACAGTGTGTGAACATTGCTGGCCTTTCTCGCCCGAATCACTACATTCGGAGGCGAAATGGCCGGCGACCCCCACGACATGCCCTTCTTCGACGAGGACGATGCTCCGCGTTTCGACAGCGCGCGTGCACCCGCACCACAGTCAGGCCCCTCCGGCATCGCCGCCCGCGCCATGGCCGCCCGCCAGGGCCACAACAACCCGCCCGACTATCTGAAGGGGCTGAACCCCGAGCAGCGCCAGGCGGTGGAAACCACCGAAGGTCCCGTGCTGGTGCTGGCCGGCGCCGGCACCGGCAAGACACGCGTGCTCACCACCCGCATCGCCCATATCCTCAGCCAGGGCCTCGCCTTCCCTTCGCAGATCCTAGCCGTCACCTTCACCAACAAGGCCGCGCGCGAGATGAAGCAGCGCGTCGGCATCCTCGTCGGCGAGGCGGTCGAGGGCATGCCGTGGCTGGGCACCTTCCACTCCATCGGCGTCAAGCTGCTCCGCCGCCATGCCGAACTTGCCGGCCTGCGCTCGGACTTCACCATCCTCGACACCGACGACGTCATCCGTCTGATCAAGCAGCTGATCCAGGCCGAGGGGCTGGACGACAAGCGCTGGGCGCCGCGCACCTTCGCGCAGATGATCGACGGCTGGAAGAACAAGGGTCTCGGCCCCGACGAGATTCCGGAAGGCGATGCGCGCGCCTTTGCCAATGGCCGTGGCCGCGAGCTCTACCGTGCCTATCAGGACCGGCTGACCACGCTGAACGCCTGCGACTTCGGCGACCTGTTGCTGCACCCGATCCGCATCTTCCGCCAGCATCACGACGTGCTGGCCGAGTACCACCGCAAGTTCAAATACATCCTCGTCGACGAATACCAGGACACCAACACCGCTCAGTACATGTGGCTCAGGCTGCTCGCGCAGCGACCGAAACAGCCCTCTTCTCCCCGTTCACGGGGAGAAGATGCCGGCAGGCAGATGAGGGGCGGCGCAAACGTCTCCGAGGCGAGCTCCCGCCCCTCACCCGGTCCTGCGGACCACCCTCTCCCCGTGAACGGGGAGAGGGAAAGAAACCTCGTCAACATCTGCTGCGTCGGCGACGACGACCAGTCGATCTATGGCTGGCGCGGCGCCGAGGTGGACAACATCCTGCGCTTCGAGAAGGATTTTCCGGGTGCCACCGTCATCCGCCTGGAGCGCAACTACCGCTCCACCGCCCATATCCTGGGTGCCGCCGCCCATCTCATCGCCCACAATGAAGGCCGCCTCGGCAAGACGCTGTTCACCGACCGGCCCGACCCGGAAGACCCCAAGGTCAATGTGCACGCCGCCTGGGATTCCGACGAAGAAGCACGCGCCGTCGGCGAGACCATCGAGGCCTATCAGCGAGACCGCCACAAGCTGAACGACATGGCCATCCTGGTGCGCGCCTCCTTCCAGATGCGCTCCTTCGAGGATCGCTTCATCGAGATCGGCCTCAACTACCGTGTCATCGGCGGCCCGCGCTTCTACGAGCGCCAGGAAATCCGCGACGCCATGGCCTTCTTCCGCGTCGTCGCCCAGGGCGCCGACGACCTTGCCTTCGAGCGCATCGTCAACGTGCCGAAGCGCGGCCTCGGCGACGCCACCATCCGCCAGATCCACGACACGGCGCGCGCGCTGCGCGTTCCGATGCTGGAGGCCGCCGGCAAGCTCGCCGAAAGCGACGAACTGAAGCCGAAGCCGCGCGCCGCCTTGCGCGAGGTCGCCGCCAACTTCGCCCGTTGGCAAAGCCTGCTCGACACCACGCCGCACACCGAACTCGCCGAGACAATTCTCGAGGAGAGCGGCTACACCGACATGTGGAAGAACGACCGTTCGGCCGACGCGCCGGGTCGTCTCGAAAACCTCAAGGAGCTGATCCGCTCCATGGAGGAGTATGAATCGCTGCGCGCCTTCCTCGAACATGTCGCGCTGGTGATGGACGCCGAGCAGAATGAGGGTCTCGACGCCGTCTCGATCATGACCCTGCATTCGGCCAAGGGGCTGGAGTTCGAGACCGTGTTCCTGCCCGGCTGGGAGGAAGGCCTGTTTCCCCACCAGCGCGCGCTGGACGAAGGCGGCCGCTCGGGCCTGGAAGAGGAACGGCGGCTGGCCTATGTCGGCCTCACCCGCGCCAAGAAGAACCTGCATCTGTGGTTCGTCTCCAACCGCCGCATTCACGGGCTGTGGCAATCGACCATCCCGTCGCGCTTCCTCGACGAATTGCCGGAAGCCCATGTCGAGGTGCAGGAGGGCGGTGGCTCGAACTATGGCGGCTACGGCAATCCTTATGGCGGCGGTGCCTTCGCTTCCGGGCGCGGCGGTTTTTCAGCCGGACGCCAGAACCCTTACGGCGCCTCGCGCTTCGACAGCCTCGGCTCGCCGTCCGGCGGTTTTGCCGGCCGTGGCGACCAGAAAGGCGGCGCAGCCGGACAAGAAAGGGGCCAGGGCGGCGCCTTCTCCAACAGCTATGCCACGCCCGGTTGGGCACGCGCGCAACAAAACCGCACCGAGGCGACCAGCCGCAATTGGGGCACGCGCAGCGGCCACCAGGTCGAGCGCATCGGCTATGGCGAGGTCGATTCCGGCTACGGCGCCGGCCGCACTTCGGTGAAGGGCCGCACCATCGAGGGTGAATTGGTGGCGAAGTCCGTCGCCGACCAGCCATCGGCCTTCAAGGTCGGCGACCGCGTCTTCCACCAGAAGTTCGGCAACGGCAATATTTCCGCGATCGACGGCAACAAGCTGACCATCGATTTCGACCGCGCCGGCCAGAAGAAGGTGCTGGACGGGTTCGTGACGGCGGTGTGAGAAACCGCCGAACGCGTTCAATTTTTAACCCGGCCAACAAGCTCAAACAGACAGAAGCGCTTGCCGCAAGCGCCTGAAGAGGCTTGGTGAACTTCGCCAAGCCTCGACGATCCAAGCCATCGCCGAGGGTCGGTGATGTCTGCGCCCGGCCTCCCGGAAACGCGCCGCATTCGAAGCTTGAAACGCCATGCACTTGGCTTTTCATCTCCTGCGCGGGCCGCTTCCACGCCCTTCCCTAACGTCATTTTCTTTGGGTGAATCGGACAAAAATCCTTGCCATGTGGCGTTTTTGCCGCTTTCTTGCCTTTTTAGGAGGGTTTGTCGCGGCGGGCTCCAATCCAAAGAGGGGCATCACAGGGATTGGTTAACCATCTTTGTCCATCCTTTGAGACGATCGGCAATGGAACGCGCCGCTTCGCCGGCCTCCCGGCGGGCGAATGGGTAGCGCGGTTTCCACGTGTAGCGCCGATTGAAAGAAGTTCGGTTGGCATGGCGTTCGCGCGTGAAGTAGTCCGGGGCGGCGGTTCCGCAAACGGTCTGAAAAAAATCCTCGCCCGCTCGGGCAAATTAGTCGCCTGGGTGGCCATCCCCGGCGCGGGTGTTGCCCTTGCGCTATGGTCGCTGGCAACCGTCGCGGGCGCCTATTCGGCCGCCACTTCGATCCGCGCCAATGCGCATTTCATGCCCGTGCGTGCCAGCACCGCCATGGTCGATCCGCGCGGTGGCGAAGCGGCGTCCAAGCTCAAACAAGCGCTTGTCGCGCGCGAATGGGCGAAATTCCGACGGCAGGCCGAGGCAGAGAAGCTGGCGATGGCGGAAAAGGCCAAGACGGCAGCCGCTGCCGCTTTGGTGGCGAACGCCCCGCTCGGTGAACGCTTCGCCGCAACCGCATCGATTTCCGCAACGCCCGACGCCGATCGTTTCGGCCCGCAGCTCGCCGAGCCGGAACGCGCCGCGCGCGTTGCGCTCGCGCTCTCTGGCCCGTCCAATGTCGAGCTCGGTTTCGCCGAGCCATCGCCGACGCCCGACGCCGCCGTGCGCGATGTTCTGGTGGCGAGCCTGGTGCTGCCCGACCAGCAGGACGACAGTGGTGATCAGGAGATCGCGCTGGCCGATCCCGGCCAGACCGACGCGCCCGCTTTCGCCGCCGTGCCGGACAGCGGACCGCTGCCGGTCTATCGCCCTCGCGCCGAAGAGCGCCCGAAGGCGGAAGAAAAGCCGCGCCGTGCCGAGGCGACACCTCAGCCCGTGACCCCACCGGCCCCGAAGCCGAAGCGCATCACCCAACCGTCGCAGCCGGTGCTCGCCTATGCGCGACCGGACAATCCGGCGGAAAGCGGCGGTCTTGGCCAAGCGTTCCGCAACCTGTTCTCTTCGCCCGGCTCCAGCGCCCGTGCCGGCAACGGTACCGCCGTCTACGACATCGCCTCCGCCACCGTCACCATGCCCGATGGCTCCAGGCTGGAGGCGCATTCCGGCATTGGCGAAATGGCCGACAATGTCCGCTACGTGAACCAGAAGATGCGCGGCCCGACGCCGCCCGACACCTACAATCTGTCGATGCGGGAATCCTTGTTCCACGGCGTCGAGGCGATCCGCCTCACCCCCACCGACGGCAAGACCAAGCATGGCCGCACCGGCCTGCTCGCGCATTCCTATCTGCTGCGCGGCGGCCGCGCGCAGTCGCATGGCTGCGTTGCCTTCAAGGACTACAAGCGCTTCCTCGCCGCCTTCAAGCAGGGCAAGATCAAGCGGCTGGTGGTAGTGGGCGGCAGTTCGCGCGGCAAGGCGGCCACCGTCGCCGACAATGGTCGCGGCGTCTGAACCTTTCCTAGCCTAGCCTGGCCGCTCTATGATGGCTTGCAGCTGATTCTACCATAGGCTGCAGCGGGAGAGAGCATGGGCAAAGGCCGCGTCGAAGCATTCACCGACGGCGTCGTCGCCATCATCATCACCATCATGGTGCTGGAACTGAAAGTGCCCGAAGGCGAAACCTTCTCGGCGCTGGTGCCGCAGTGGCCGATCTTCCTGTCCTACGTGCTGTCCTTCGTCAATGTCGGCATCTACTGGAACAACCTGCACAACATGTTCCACACGGTGGAACGGGTGGACGGCCGCGTTTTATGGGCGAACCTGCATCTTTTGTTCTGGCTGTCGCTGATGCCGGCAACCACCGCCTTCATGGGCGAGAACCATTTCGCGCCGGTCCCGGTCGCCGTCTACGGCATCGACCTGGTGCTGTGCGGCATAGCCTACTGGCTGCTGGTCACCGCCCTTCGCCGGCTGCACGGACCACAGACCGCCTTCGCGCGCGGGCTGGGCAATGACCTGAAGGGCAAGCTCTCGGTGGTCATCTATCTGGCGGCGGTCGCGCTCGCCTTCGTCAACCAGTGGCTCGGCCTCGCGCTTTACGTATGTGTCGCCGCCATGTGGTTCGTGCCCGACAAACGCTTCGAACGACAGCTGCACGAAAAACAAGGCTAGCGCCGCATCGCCTTCAGCTTCTCCGCCACGGTAGCAGCGAGATCGGCATAGCGTTCTTCGAGCCGCTCCGCGGCGGTGATGACGGGAAAGTCGTGGTCGAACTTTTCCAGGGCTAGCCTGAGCTTCTCAGCGAAATCGACCTGCTTCTCGAGCGCCGAAAACAGAGTCCTGACCTGCTGCTCGCTGATCTCGGGATGCGTGAGCATCTCCGGCACCTCGCGACTCATGCGCTCGCCGGTCGCGGTTTCCTGTTTCAGGATCTCCAGCCAGTCGGTCAATGTTTCGTCGAGGCCCATGATATGCCGATGCGCCCCTTCTACCGGCGGATCGCGGCAACACCAAGTCCATTGTGCAGCGCACACTTCTACTTCATCTCGAAAAGCAGTACAGCGTACAGTTTTCAGCACGCGGCCGCGCGTTCTTGAACTCTCCGAGATCAGAACGAATACATCTTAAGTTCTGTATATAATAACACGGTAATATATTTTTATGGATTCTATGCAAAATTTGAACTTGCAGGCAATGATGTCTGCTCTTCCGCCTTGAGCGGTACCTCGGGCCCCTTCCGCTTCGCACTAGCAGGCGGAAGGGGTCTGGTATCTGGAGATGCCATCATGCCCGAAACACTGGCGGGACCTGGGCACAAATGACGGCAAGGGCGCTGGGCGGATCGCTGATCTTGACCGCCAGCGTCGCATTCGGCTTGGCCGGCACCCCAGCCCGCGCTGGCGAGGCGCTGCAGCCAACCATCACCACCAGCATCGAGCGTCACTACACCACCAATGCGATGCGGAGCGATAAGCCAGTCGCCGACTGGTATTCCCTGCTGCGCGGCACTTTCTTCCGCAAATGGGGCGACGAGGACGCCTATGTTTCGCTGAACGCCGAAGGCCAAGCGACGCGCCATGACGAGGTCACCATCGAGGACGACCGCGCCGGCGGCGTACAGGTGCAGGCTTTCCGTCGCCTCGCCGGCGGCCTCGAACTGCGCGGCACCCTCGCCTACAACGCCACCACCAAGGGCGACCATATCGACTTCGGCCCCGTCGTGATCGGCACCCGCACGCTGAAGCAGGTGGTGAGTGGCCAGGTGCAGGTCGGCCTGGACCTCGGCAACGCCACCGCGCTCATCGTCGACGCCACGACCAGCTTCGAAAAAGCCGGCCTCACGCATTTCGAGAACGACATCTTCCTGCCCAGCAAGCTCGACCCCGACAAGCGCAACGCGCAGGTCGCGATCAAACTGGTGCGTACGCTCGGTCAGTTCACCCTGGGCGTCCAGGCGACGGCGCTGCGCATCGCCGTCGAGCGGCTCGGCAGTCCGCCGGTTGGCGTTTCGCTCAACCAATACGGCCTGCGTGGCGAGATCACTTATGTCGGGGCTGGCGGCGCCACTGCGGGCCTCGCGCTGGGCGCTGAGCTGCTGCATGGCGCCGACGACACCTATTCGCGCATCCGACCGGCCTGGCAGCTCACCTTCGCCAAGCCTTTGCCAAAGGGTTTCGACCTGCGCGGCACATGGTACGGCCGTTACGAAACCGCCGACAGCGACGACCCGCTCGCTTCCTGGGTCAACCGCGGCGAATTCGAGGTCGGCTATAAGCTGCGCGAGGACCTGAAGCTCGCCTCTGGTGTTGCCTGCGAGTTCAAGCGCAATCTTTTGTGGGAGAATGTGGAGCGCAAGCGCATCTTCTACGCGGAAGCTACCTATGACGCGAGCGCCCGCGCCGCCGTGGTGCTGCGGGTGGATGTGACCCGCACCTTCAAGACGGTGATCGACGTGCGTGAGAACACCGTCGATACTTTTATCGCGCTGCGCGCCAAGATCTGACCGCCAATATGCGCGCCGGGCAAACCAGCATCGCGCGCTCAGATGATCGGATGATCCTCAAATCCTGAAAAGGCAAAAGCGGAAGGGCTGCAAAACCCTCCCGCCCCCCGGATTGCCTTGTTCAGGCAAACCGCCCCTGATGCTCAGTGCTTGCCGAGCTTATAAGTGTTGCCACCGCCGAGAATGGTGTTGGTGACCTTGCTGAGACCGGTGCCGACACCCAGGATGCCGACGCCCACGCCGTTCAGGATACCACCGACCTGCGTGTTGTTGCCGCTGAGGATCGGCGAGCCGTTCAGGATGCCGATGTCTCCCAGGGCGATGCCGGGGGAAATGTTGATGAGCCCACCGCCCGAGTTGTTGCTGTTGCCGTGGGAACCGAAGCCGCCGGCATAAGCGCTGACGGTTGAAAACGAAACAACTGCGGCAGTGAGTACAATCGCGAATTTCTTCATGACTTCTCTCCTTGTTACAACAGTGTTTACTTGCGCCTCTTCATCAGTACCTCTGAGGATTGATAGTACACATGATCACAAACTACACAAGTATGAGCGAAGTGTAATTTAGGAATACACGATGTTTTCCAATTTTTAACTTTAATGTTTTACGTTAAATAATTTGGTTACCAAGAATGGTTACCGCGAACACCAAATTGAGCTTGCGCGATATCTCCGCGCAAACACTCATGGTTAAGAACTGAGACGAGGTGCTGGTGAAAATGACCTGAAGCCGGCCTAGGCTTCCCGTTCCCAGCGGTCGAGAAAGGCCTCGATGGCGAGCGCCTGCATGTCCGGAACAGCCCTGGCCAGCACCTCCGGTGGCCAGTCCCACCAGGACAGCGTCTCGATGCGCGCGGCAATCTCCTCGCTGAAGCGCCGGCGCAGCGGCCTCGCCGGCACGCCGGCGACGATCATATAGGCCGGCACATCATGCGATACGACGGCATTGGCGCCTATCACCGCACCGTTGCCGATGCTCACCCCCGGCAGGATCACCGCGCCATGGCCGACCCAGACGTCATGGCCTATCGTCACCGGCCTCGCCCGGCGCCGCTCGCGGAAACCGTTGTCGACGCCCAGCCAGCGGAAATACTCGTTCGGCCGGTAGCTGACCTTGTGCGTGGTCAGCCGCTCCATCGGATGTTCCAGCGCATTGATGCGGCTGTTGGCTGCGATGGAGCAGAACTTGCCGATGCTGGTGTAGATGGCCTCGGCATGGCGCTCGAAATAGGAGAAGTCGCCGACCGTCACCTCGCGCAGCACGACGCGCTCGCCTATGGCCGAATAGCGGCCGAGGCGACAGGATTTCAGCTCCGCGGTCGGGTGGATGCGAGGCTCCCGATCCTTCGGCACGAGTTGGTCGTTGCGGTCCATGACCCGGCTTTACGCCGGGCAGCCAGACCTCGCAAGCCGGGCTATTGCGGCTTGCCGTTCTTCCAGGCGACGTTCTGGTTGTAGAGCGGCACCGTCGAGATCGCCATCTTGGCCGAGCCGTTCTGCACCTGGCGCGAATGCGACAGGTAGACCAACGTGTTGTTGGCCTTGTCGTAGATGCGGTTCACCACCTGCTTCTTCCAGATCAGGCTGATGCCCTGCTTGAACACCTCTTCGCCACCCTTGCCGAGGTCGATGTCGCCGATGCTGAGCGGCCCGGTCTGCTGGCAGGAAATGGCCGAGTCCGACGGGTCCTCGAACCAGTTGCCTTTCTGCAGCCGGTCGATGACGCCGCGATCGAAATAGGAAACGTGGCAGGTCACGCCTTCGACCTTCGGGTCCTTGATGGCTTCCACGATGATGTCGTTGCCCAACCAGTCGACACCGACCTTGCCGACCTCCTGGGCAAAGGTCGCGCCGGCGGCGACGAGCAGCGAGCCGACCAGCGCCCCGCCAATCAGTTTTCGCGTCGTGCTGTGAAGCAAGAAAGCCTCCTTGGCTACGTTGATGCCACCTTCACTTGGGCCCGCCACCTGCTGCTTGCAAGGCGGTCCGCAGTCCAGGTTGCGGCAATGACGCACTTTGCGCTCGTTTCGGCAAGGCGATAATGTCGCCGCCGAACATGGTCTCGCCGTGCAAGTCCTGAAAACGGACCGGCTACCGAAACCGCAAACGAACTTCTGCCCGGACCCTTCCCATGATGCGCTCAATCCTCATCGGCATTCTCGTGCTCATGGCCGCCGGCATCGGCTGGCTGACCTTCGACTGGTATCGCGGCCACTATGGCGGCCAACCCTTCGGCGCGCCCTTCGCGTTGACCGACCAGACCGGCCAGCCCGTCACCGAAGCGGCCTTCCGCGGCCAGCCGACCGTGTTGTTCTTCGGCTTCACCCATTGCCCGGAAGTGTGCCCGACCACGCTGTTCGAACTCTCCGGCTGGCTGAAGACGCTGGGCGACGACGGCAAGAACATCAAGGCCTACTTCGTCTCCATCGATCCGGAGCGCGACACGCCTGACGTCATCAAGGCCTATGTCGGCAATTTCTCCGACCGCATCGTCGGCATCACCGGCGATCCCGACAAGGTGCGCGCCATGGCGAAGTCGTTCGGCATCTATTTCAAGCGGGTCGAGACCAGCGGCGGCGACTACACCATGGACCACACCGCTTCCGTGCTGATGCTCAACCGCAAGGGCGACTTCTTCGGCACCATCGCCTATGAGGAAAACCCGGACGCCGCACTTGCCAAATTGAAGCGGCTGGCCAAAGACGGCTAAGCAAGATCCTTTAACGCGGCCGAGCCGCAAGACAGGTGCCCATGGGCCAGACGCGCCTTTTTCTGACCGCTTCCAAGGCCGAGGCCGACCGCGTCTTCGCCGCTCTCGAACTGGTGTTCGAGGAGGACGGCTTGCCGATCGCCGTGCTGGAACTCGACGAGGATCGGGACCTGCACGAAGTTTCGCTCTACGCCGATGGCGACATCGAGCCGATCGAGGCCCGCCTGAAGACCGAGCTAGCCTCGCTTGGCCTGTCCAGGCCGGTCGAGCGCGAGGTGTTGCCGGATGTCGACTGGGTGGCACGTTCGCTGGATGGGCTGAAACCGGTGCGCGCCGGGCGCTTCCTCGTCCATGGCGCGCATGACCGCCAGATGCGCCACGCCGGCGACATCGCCATCGAGATCGAGGCGGGCCTTGCCTTCGGCACCGGTCACCATGGCACCACCGCCGGCTGCCTCGCTATGCTGGAGCGGGTGGCGATCCGCGAAAAGCCGCGCAATGCGCTTGATCTCGGCACGGGCAGCGCCGTGCTGGCCATCGCGCTCGCGCGCCTCGCCCATATCCCGGTTCTGGCCACCGACATCGACCCTGTCGCCATCGAGGTCGCCGTCGCCAATGCGCGGCTGAACCAGGTTTCGTCGCTGGTCGAGGCGGTGACCGCGCCTGGTTTCCATCACCCGGTCTTTGCCGCCCGTGCCCCCTTCGACCTGATCGTCGCCAATATCCTGGCCAGGCCGCTGATGAAACTGGCACCGGAAATGGCGAAATACCTGGCCCCTGGCGGCTCCATCGTGCTGTCCGGCATTCTGGACCGCCAGCGCGACGCCGTGGTGGCGGCTTATGCCGGCCAGCAGTTCCGCCATGTACGCACCACCCATCGCGAAGGCTGGGTGACCATCCACATGAAGCGCTGACATAGCCACGCATCCCGCTCCAGACTTCTGGACCACACCGCGCCGATTGTCAGGCATCGGCCATGCGGTTACGGTCCGGCCACGCAATCCAATAGCCCGCAGGTTTTAGCCCATGTTCCAGACCTTCGACCCCGCTGGCGATCCCACCGTGGGCAAGCCGCGCGTTGCCAGGCTGCGCCGATGGCTGGCCGACAACGGCCTCGACGGCTTCATGGTGCCGCGCGCCGACGAGCATCAGGGCGAATATGTGCCCGAGCGCTCGGCGCGGCTGCGCTGGCTGACCGGTTTTAGCGGCTCGGCCGGCGTCGCCATCGTGCTCGGCGACCGTGCCTTCGTCTTCGTCGACGGCCGCTACACGCTGCAGGTGCGCGCCGAGGTCGATCTCGACATCTTCGTCATCGAGAGCCTGATCGACAATCCGCCCGCTTCGTGGATTTCGGAGAACCTCGGCAAGGGCGCACGGCTCGGCTTCGATCCCTGGCTGCACACCATCGCTGAAGTGAAGGCGCTGAAGGCAGGCGCGGCAAGGTCCGGTGCTGAACTGGTTCCGGTGACCGCGAACCCGATCGATCTCATCTGGGACGACCAGCCCGATGCGCCGATCGCACCGGTCGAACTGCATCCCCAATCCTTCGCCGGCGAACTCGCCAAGGACAAGCTGGCGAGACTGGCTTCAGCGATCGAGAAGGACGGCGCTACTCATGCCGTGCTGACCGACCCCTCCTCCATCGCCTGGGCCTTCAACATCCGTGGCGGCGACGTGCCCCACACCCCGCTGGCGCTCGGCTTCGCCATCCTGGCGGCCAACGGCAAGCACCAGCTGTTCATGGACAGCCGCAAGTTTTCGCGCACCGTGGCCGCCTATCTCACCCAGCTCAGCGATCTGCACGAACCAGCCGAATTCGAGGGCGCTGTCGTGGCCCTCGCAAAAGGCGGCGCCAAGGTCGCGCTCGACCCGGTTCTCGCCGCCGACCGGCTGCGTATGCTGGTCGAGGACAATGGCGGCACCGTCATTGCCGCCGCCGACCCCGCCCGCATCCCGCGTGCCACCAAGAACCAGGCCGAGATCGCCGGCAGCCGCGCCGCGCATCGCCGTGACGGCGCCGCCGTGGCCAAGCTTCTGTGCTGGCTGGAGCGCCAGAAGCCAGGCACGCTCGACGAGATCACCGTCGTCAAGCGGCTGGAAGAGGTACGCCGCAAAACCGGCGAGGAAACCCAGATGTCGCTGCGCGATGTGTCCTTCGCCACGATTTCGGGCGCTGGCCCCAATGGCGCCATCATGCATTATCGCGTCTCCACCGAGACCAACCGCAAGCTAGGAAAGGACGAGCTGTTCCTGCTCGATTCCGGTGCGCAATATCAGGACGGCACCACCGACATCACCCGCACCGTCCCCATCGGCAAGCCGTCGGAAGAGATGCGCGAACGCTTCACGCTGGTGCTCAAGGGCATGATCGGCATTTCGATGCTGCGCTTCCCGGCCGGCACGCGCGGTTCCGAGATCGACGCCGTCGCCCGCATGGCCCTGTGGCAGCATGGCTGCGATTACGCCCACGGCACCGGCCATGGCGTCGGCTCCTACCTCGCCGTGCATGAAGGCCCGCAGCGCATCGCCCGCACCGGCACGGAGAAGCTTCTGGCCGGCATGATGCTGTCCAACGAGCCGGGCTATTACAAGGAAGGCCATTACGGCATCCGCATCGAGAACCTGATCATCGTCACGCCGGCGGAGGAAATCGAAGGCGGCGACATCGCCATGCACAACTTCGAGACGCTGACGCTCGCACCCATCGACCGCCGGCTGATCCGCGCCGATCTCCTGACCAAGGCCGAGCTTGAATGGCTGGATGCCTATCACGCCCGCGTCCTGGCCGAGATCGGACCGATGGTGGATGGCGAGACGCTGGCCTGGCTGGAAAAGGCCACGGCACCGCTGTAAGGCACCAACCTTCCCCCAGTGGAAAGGTGCTTACGCCACGAACTGGCGCGCCAAGATCAGCACCGCGGCGCCCGCCAAGAACATCGACAGCAGCCCGCCGCGCAGCGAGACGGCCCCTGCCACGATGAGCGCCGCCCATTCGGCCGGACCGGCGCCAAGCACCGCCGGCGCCACCAGCGTGGTAAGCACCGCGGCCGGCACCGCATTCAGCCCGGCCTCGACGCGCGGATGCACACGCTCGAAGCGCGAGATGACCAAATGGCCGCCGACCCGGGTAAGGTATGTTGCAATCGCCGCCGCGATGATGATCCAGAAGGTCGAACTCACGGCTGTTCCTCCATCTCGTCGCCAGGCTTGACGCCGACGCCGCTATGGTGCGGCGGCAGGATGACGGCGAGCAGCACGCCGGCGACCGCGCCGATCGAGACATGCCAGGGCGAGCCGACGGTCTTGTAGGCGATGATCGAGGCAACCGCGCTGACCGCCACCACCGGCAGCCACAGCGGCCGCTTGCGGAAACCCATGACCAGACCGAAAAAATAGATCGGCAGCAGGAAGTCGATGCCGAGCGAATGGGTGTTGGTGATCAGCTTGCCGAAATAGGCGCCAAGCGCGGTCTCGACCACCCAGAACACATAGACCGGCAGGCCGAGCCCCAGATACCAGATGAAGCTGACCGTCTCGCCGCTTTCAGCCTTGCGTTCCGAGATGGCGTATTGCGGATCGGTCAGGATGAAATAGCCGAGCGCCTGCTGCACGACCGGCCAATGGGCGATGCGCCGGCCGATGCCGGCCGAATAAAGCACGTGGCGGAAATTGACGGCGAAGATCGAAAGCACGATCAGCCAGGGCGCGACATGCTGGCCGAACAGCTCGATGCCGACCATCTGGCTGGCGCCGCCATAGACGGTGGCGCTCATCAAAATCGCCTCGACGACCGAAAAACCATTGTCGACGGCAAGCGCCCCGAACAGCATGGCGAACGGCGCCGAAGCCACGACAACCGGCGTGCTCAGCCGCACGCCCTGCCAGAATTCGCTGGCCCGGGACCTTTCGGCGATCGCTTGCGACGACATCGGCCTCTCCTGTGGAAGGCCGTATTTAGGTAGCCGGCGGCTGGTTGTCACACCAATTCGCTTGAGCCAAACGATCAGCGAAAATGATAGGTCGGGCCGTTCATTGCGGCGCTACGCTTCCCTGAATGGCCCTGCCCCAGTCAAGCAGCGGCCTGGCGTGAACCGCGAAGGCTGCGAGCTGGTCGGCCAGCGCCGGCGTGTGAATGTCGGCGGGATCGATAGTCTGGCGAACGACGAAATGGCGGTTGCGGATGGCCGCGGCGAGATCGGCATCCACGACATGCTCGAAGCCGCGCGGCATGCGCTTCATCGCGCCTTGCGTGCCGAACTCCAACCCGCCCTTGCCAAGTGCTGCGACCAGCTTGCGGAATTCAGCGGGCCGGGTTTCGATGGCTCGCCGCAGCGCCTGCAGCAATGCGGCGTCCGGCTGCCACCAGGCGACGGCGGCAAAACAGGCGTCGAGCCCGAGATAGAAGAAGAAAACACCCAAATCCGACTTGGTGCCGTCCGGCGACAGAATGGCCGAGACATGGGTGTTGTAGGGTTTTTTGTCCTTCGAAAAGCGCACGTCCCGGTTGATGCGGAACAGCGACTTCTTGCGGTCGCCGCGCAGGCCGAGGCCGGCGGCGCCAAACCGCTCGGTCAGCGTTTCGACCAGATCGCCGAGCGGCTCGCGCAGCTCCTTTTCGAACAGGTCGCGGTTTTCGTGGAACCACTCCCGGTTCTGGTGGAAATCCAGCGCCTTGAGGAACGGAATGGCCTTCTGGCCGAAGCCGGTGAACACGGCCGACATCAGCTGCTCCTGCCGACGCGTTCCAACCAGCTGTCCTCGTCGATCACCTCGATGCCGAGATCGGTCGCGGCTTTCAGCTTGGAACCGGCGCCGGGGCCGGCCACGACGAGGTCGGTCTTGGCCGAAACCGAGCCCGCCACCTTGGCGCCCAGCCGCTCGGCCATCGCCTTGGCCTCCGAGCGCGTCATCTTCTCCAGCGACCCGGTGAACACCACCGTCTTGCCGGCAACGACGCTGTCGGCCGAAACCGTCACGACATAGGGCTTGGGGTGCACCTGTGCCAAAAGCGCATCCAGCACCTCGTCATTGCGCTCATTGCCGAAGAAATCGCGCAGCGCGCCGATCACCGTGTCGCCGATGCCGTTGACCGACGGGAACACCGTATGCGGATCCTCGGCGGCTGCCGTCTCCTTGCCGACGCGGATCAGTTCCTCGATGGTCGAGAAGGTGCGGGCCAGCACCGCCGCCGTCGTCTCGCCGATGTGGCGGATGCCGAGCGCGAAAATGAAGCGGTCGAGTTCGGGCTCGCGGCGCGCGTCGATGGCCGCAAACAGCTTGTCCAGCCCCTCATAGGTGCGCTCCTCGGCCGTAAGCACCTTCTTGCGGGCCGTGCCTTTCGCCGCCTCGCGCTCGCGCGCCTGCGCCTCGCGCCGCTCGAACAGGGCCTGCTGGACGTCAGTGCGCCGGTCTTTCAGCGTGAAGATGTCGGCGGCCGTCTTGACCAGCCCGGCGTTGAAGAACAGGTCGATGTTCTCCGAGCCCAGCCCCTCGATATCGAAAGCGCCGCGCGACACGAAATGGCGCAGCCCCTCCACCGCCTGCGCCGCGCAGATCAGTTCGCCGGTGCAGCGACGGCGGGAATCCTCCTTGCCGGTCTTCTCGTTGATCTCGCGCGTCGCCGGCGAGCCGCAGACCGGACAGGTATGCGGGAATTCATAAGGCACCGCGTTCGCCGGCCGCTTGTCGATGACGACGCTGACGATCTGCGGGATGACGTCGCCCGCCCGCTGGATCACGACGGTGTCGCCGACGCGAATGTCGTTGCCCTCGCGGATCGGCTCGCCGTTCGAATCGAAGCCCTTGATGTAATCCTCGTTGTGCAGCGTGACGTTCTCGACGACGACGCCGCCGACCGTGACCGGCGCCAGCCGCGCCACCGGCGCCAGCGTGCCGGTGCGGCCGACCTGGATATCGATCTTGTGGACCGTGGTCGTTGCCTGCTCGGCCGGGAATTTGTGGGCGACGGCCCAGCGCGGCTCGCCGGTGACGAAACCCCAGCGACGCTGCAATTCGAGCTGGTCGACCTTGTAGACGACGCCGTCGATGTCGTAGCCGAGCGACGAGCGCTGTTCCTCGATCAGCTTGTACTGGGCGATCAGGTCGTCGACCGATTTCGCCCGCACCATCAGCGGGCTTATCCTGAACCCCCATTCGGCGAATTTCCGCACCGCCTCATACTGCGTCGGCGCCGGGTCCTCGGTGGTGTAGCCCCAGGCATAGGCGAAGAAATTGAGGTTGCGGCTGGCGGTGACGGAGGCATCCTTCTGGCGCAACGAGCCGGCCGCCGTGTTGCGCGGATTGACATAGTCCTGGCCGCCGGCGGCCGCCGAGCGCTGCTTGAGCGCCTCGAATTCCGCATAGGTCATGTAGACCTCGCCGCGTATCTCGATGGTTTCGGGCCAGCCTGTGCCCTTCAGCCGGTGCGGAATGTCGGCGATCGTCCTCAGATTGGCGGTGATGTCCTCGCCCACCGTGCCGTCGCCACGTGTCGCGCCCTGCACGAACACACCGTTCTCGTAACGCAAAGACGCCGACAGCCCGTCGATCTTCGGTTCCGCCGTGAAGGCGATGTCGAGGTCCTTGTCGCGCTCGAAGAACCGCCGGCCGCGATCGAGGAAGTCGACCACGTCCTGGTCCGTATAGGCCTTGGCGAGGCTGAGCATCGGCACGGCATGGCGCACCTTGGCGAAGCCTTCCGCCGGCGGCGCGCCGACCCTGAGCGACGGCGAATCCTCGCGAACCAGGGCCGGGAACCGGTCCTCGATGGCGAGGTTGCGGCGGCGCAGCGCGTCATAGTCGGCGTCCGAGATCGTCGGCGCGTCCTCGGCGTGGTAGCGCCGGTCATGTTCGGCGATCTCGCCGGCCAGTCGTTTCAGCTCGGCGGCCGCCTCCTCCAGGTCAAGCGTTTCGACGTCTTTTTCGGAGAGAGAGGACATGGCAATTTCCGTGGCTGCTTCGGCTGCGGACTATGGCCGGACCGGGGGTGCGGGTTCAAGAGGGGCGCGCATCACCACTGCCACACCCGGAAATCTCCGTCTGGCCTTTGCCGAGAAATGCTCCCTTGCGGGAGGTGGGAAGCGGGGCGCCGGGTCGGTGCCTCTTAGCAAACAGTACGTGGCGCCTTCCGGGCGCCCCGCCAGTGTTCTTGCCCCGGACCGACCTCGCCGTCATTCGCGACGGCAGACTTCGGACCTCAAAGCCGCCATTCGCGGCAGCCGGGTTTTTCCAGGGCCCGGACTTAGGGCTCGTCACCAGACAGCGCCACCGTTAGCGCTGCCAGTCCGGCACCGGCGCCCTCCCTGATACCCGGTGCGCACCAGGTTCCCGTGAGGGCGATGGGCCGATTGTCGTGCAAGCCCCGAACGTGTGGGCAAATCCGGGCGTGATTTTCGTGCGGTTTGCGGCAAGGGATTGAAGGGACGGGGTTCTTTCTTTGGACTTGCGCGCACCGCCGCGTTTTCTATCCACATCTTGCGCCGCCGCGTGCGGCACCGTCGCCGCGAAGGACGGAAAAGACAGGCCGCCTCAGAAAAATCCGTCCAGGAATGCCGCCGTCTCGTCGGAGATGCCGACGATCTTGTTGGTGGCCTGGCGGTAGAATTTGAAATTGAGCTCGCTCTCCGGCCGGCCGTCGTCCCAATCCTTGAAGCGCTTCAGCTCACCGCGCCCCAGCGGCCGCCTGGCAAAGGCGGTGCAGGTCACCGCGATGCTCACCCGTGGCGTCTGCCGCTCGACGTCGGCCTTGCGCGCGACCGCCTCGGCGGCGGTGACCACGCCCCGCGCAATCAGCCCCTGCCCGCCCTCGTTCTCGCTGGCGAACACAAACAGCGTATCGCCCGGCGCGATGCGCTTGCCGCCATACATGGTCTTTTGCGCCGTAAAGGTCAGCGTCTTGGCCCGGGGGTCACTCACTTCCGCCTTGATCGCGAACGCCATGGTCCCTCCGCTCATCTAGGACGAAGCCAGATTTTCCCTGAGCAGCCGTTCCGCCGCGGCGCGGGCCTCGTCGGTGATGGTGGCGCCGGCCAGCATGCGCGCGATTTCTTCCTGGCGCGCGGGACGATCCATCTCGGCAATGCCGGTGGCGACACGCTCGCTGCCGCCCGATTTCGAAATCAGGAAATGCGTCGCCGCGCGCGCCGCCACCTGCGGCGCATGGGTGACCGACAGAACCTGCACGCGCTTGGACAGCCTGGCCAGCCGCTGGCCGATGGCATCGGCCACCGCGCCGCCGACACCGGTGTCGATCTCGTCGAACACCAGGGTGGGCGCCGAGCCGCGATCGGCCAGCGCCACCTTCAGCGCCAACAGGAAACGCGACAGCTCGCCGCCGGAGGCAACCTTCATCATCGGCCCCGGCCGTGTTCCCGGATTGGTGCGCACCCAGAATTCGACCTGGTCGATGCCTTCCTCCAGACGGTTGTCCGCCTCGGTGGAAATCTCGACAAGGAAGTCGGCGCGTTCGAGCTTGAGCGCCGGCAGCTCGGCCATCACCGTCTTGGCGAGCGATGTCGCCGCCGCATGGCGCAGGCCAGACAGTTGCGCCGCCGAAAGGTCATAGGCCTCGCGCGAAACCGCCGCCTGCTTTTCCAGGCCGTGCAGCTTTTCCTCGCCGGCGTCGAGATCGGCAAGATCGGCCGACATCGTGTCACGCAATTGGGCGAGATTGTCGACGGTGACATTGTGCTTGCGCGCGGCGGCGCGCAGCGAAAACAGCCGCTCCTCGGCCTTCTCCAGCCGCTGCGGATCGTATTCGGTGGCACGCAAAGCCGCTTCGACGCCCGATTGCGCGGCATCGAGCGAGATCAATGCCTCGTCCAGCGATTTCACCACGTCTTCGAGCAGGCCGGGTGCCTCGCCGGCCTTGCGCTGCAGGCGCCTCAGCAGGCTGGCCAGTTGCGGCAGCGGCGAGGACTGGCCCGACAGCACGTCCTGCGCGTCGTGGATCTCGGCGGCGATCTTTTCGGCCCGCATCATCGTGGTGCGCAGGTCCGCCAGTTCGGTTTCCTCGCCCGGCTGCGGATCGAGTTTGGAAAGCTCGGCGACGGCGGCGCGCAGATAGTCGGCCTCGCGGGCGGCAGCCTCCACCTTGGCGCGGTGGCGCGCCAGATCCTGCTCGCAGGCGCGCCAGTATCGCCAGGCTTCGCTGGTGGCGCGCACGATGCCGAGATGACCGGCGAAGGCGTCGAGCAAATCGCGGTGGGCGCCGGGATCGACAAGTGCGCGATCGTCGTGCTGGCCGTGGATTTCGACCAGCGCACGGCCGATGTCGCGCATCAGCGTGACGGAGGATTGCTGATCGTTGACAAAGACGCGCGTGCGCCCGTCGCTCGTCTGCAGGCGGCGCAGGATGATGTCGCCGTCGTCCTCGATGGCGTTCTCGGCCAGGATTTCGCGCGCCGGATGGTTGCGCGGCACGTCGAACACCGCCGTCACCTGCCCCTGGGCGGCACCGTGGCGCACCAGCGAGGCATCGCCGCGCGCGCCGAGCGCCAGCGACAGCGCATCGAGAAGGATGGATTTGCCGGCGCCCGTTTCGCCGGTCAAAACGGAAAGCCCCGGCGCGAAATCGATGTCGAGCCGTTCGATCAGGACGATATCGCGAATCGATAGCCTGGAGAGCATCGGCGCTCTATAGCATCAACGATGGTTGATGCGCGCCCTCATCAGGCGCGCAATCTTGACAGCAGGACGATCAGGCGCCGCCGGTGATCAGCTTGCCGGCCTTGGAAATCCACGAGCCGGCATTCTCGCGCGGCTGCAGGCCCTTGCTCTGCAGCAGCTTGTAAGAATCCTTGTACCACTGGCTGTCTGGATAGTTCTGGCCAAGCACGGCGGCCGCCGTCTGCGCCTCGTCGATGAGACCCAGCGCATAATAGGCCTCGGTCAGGCGGGCCAAAGCCTCTTCGATGTGGCGGGTGTTGGAATAATTCTCGATCACCGTGCGGAAGCGCTTGATGGCGGCCAGATATTCCTTGCGCTCCAGATAATAGCGGCCGACCTGCATTTCCTTGCCGGCGAGCTGATCGTTGGCGACGCGGATCTTAGCCTTGGCGTCCTCGGCATATTCCGAATTCGGCCAGCGGGTCACCAGTTCCTGCATGGTCTGGATCGTCAGCTTGGCTTCCTTCTGGTCGCGGGTGACGTCCTCGATCTGCTTGAAGTAGCTGAGACCGATGATGTACTGCGCGTAGGCGGCATCGTCGGTCGAGGGATAAAGCGTCAGGTAGCGCTTGGCCGAGCTGATGGCGTCATCGTAATTGGCCTGGCGGTAATTGGTGAAGGCGCTCATCACCATCGATTTGCGCGCCCATTCCGAATAGGGATGCTGACGGTCGACGGCGGCGAACTTCTTTGCCGCCTCATCGAGGCGGCCGGCGTTCAGATTGGCGAGAGCCTGGTTGTAGAGCACATCGCCCGGCTCGGTGTTGTCGACATAGGTCGACAGATCGATGTCCTTTTCGGAGGACATGCAGCCCGAAAGCAGGAGCGGCGCGGCAAGCATCGAAAGTGCCAAAAGGGTCGCCGTTGCCGGCGCTTTCAGATGGTCGGCCTGTTTGAAAAACATGATCGAAATTCGCCCTCTCGGCGTCATTGCCTTCGTCGGCGAGCAGCCATAAACCAAAACCGCCGCGCGCGGCAACGCTATCGCCCTGCAATCGTGCAATTTTGTGGCGCAATCCGCCGTGAATTGGCACGCACTAATTTGCCGACCCGGTGATGCGTCCGCGCAACAGGCGCCGTACGCTGCCGGAAGCCGGTGGCGTTCAGATCGTCCAGGGAGCGTAGACCGGCGCGCTGATGGCGTTCATTTCGCCGGTGCGGCCACGCCGCGTCGTTTCCACCACCTCGAAGGCACTGCGGTCCGACAACAGCCGGCGCAGCGCCGCAGCGTTCAGCCGGTGGCCGCCGCGATAGGAGCGGAAGCAGCCGATGAAACGCGCGCCAGCCAGCGCCAGGTCGCCCATGGCGTCCAGCGTCTTGTGACGCGCGAATTCGTTGGGATAGCGCAAGCCGCCGACATTGATGATGTGGTGGTCGTGGCCGATCACCAGCGAATTGTCGAGCGAGGAGCCGAGCGCGTAGCCGGCCGCCCATAGCCGCTCCACATCCTTCATGAAACCGAAGGTGCGGGCGCGCGCGATCTCGCGGCGGAAAGTGTCGGCGGTCAGATCAGTGGCGAAGTTCTGGCGGCCGATGGCCGGGCTCTCGAAATCGATCTCGACCTCGAAGCGCGTGCCCGAATAGGGCCGGAACTCGGCCCAGGAGGCGCCATTCTCGATGCGGACGGTCTTGAGGATGCGGATGAAGCGGCGCTTTACCGCCAGGACCTCGATGCCCGCCTGGTCGAAGGCTTCCACGAACTGGATCGACGATCCGTCGAGAATGGGAACCTCGCGGCCGTCGATCTCGATGACCAGATTGTCGATGCCGAGCCCGAGCACGGCGGCCATCAGATGTTCGACGGTGGCGATGTGCTGGCCGGCGGGGTCGCCGAGCATGGTGCACAGGTCGGTGGCGCCGACTTCGGAGGCGAGCGCACGAAATTCGCGCGCCGGCTGGTCGCCGTCGGTCAGCTGGAAAACGATGCCGGTGTCGGCGTCGGCGGGAAGAAAGTGGACGGTGACCGTGGTGCCGCTATGGACGCCGATACCGGTCAATGTCGCGCGCGCTTTCAGGGTTGTCTGGTAGTCCTGCAAACTGATCCCCATGTGCCCTTTTTGGCGCGGCCTGTCGGCTTCTCTGGTAGCGCCTTTGATCATTCGGTTGGCGGGGCACATCCCCAAAAATACCCGCCACCGTTCAGTGCCAGCGGAAGATAGTGGTCCGTCAGGCAGGTTCCAAATCACGCTTTCTTACCCGATGTAACGGCAACGGGAGCAAGAAAGCTCATCATAACTATTTGTTTTTCAAAAGCTATTCAAGCAAACAGGCAGGCGGTTGCCCGCCTGCCTGTTAACAACTGTTACAATCCGTCAGAAGATCAGTTGGCCTGGCGGCGCAGGAAGGCCGGGATCTCCAGCTGATCGTCTTCGTGAGTCGCGCGCTGCTGCGGCGCAAAGCGGCCCTGGTCGTCGGCCTGGCCACGACGCGGAGCATAGAGCTGCGCATCCTGGTTGTTCAGCCGGCGCACTTCCGGAGCGGCCTGGCGCAGCTTGGGCTCGCGCGGCTGCGCAGGCTGCAGGCGGGCAGGCTCTTCCTCGCGGCGGGTCAGGCCGTTGGTCAGGCGCTTCAACAGACCCATCGGACCGCGGTCCTCCTGGTCCACCGGGTGCTGCTTGGCCTCGACTTCGGCCCTCACCACCGGCGGAAAGTCTTCGACGCGCGGCATGCGCGCCTGGACGGGAGCCGGCTGCGGAGCTTCACGCACCGGCTGCGGGGCGGGCTGCGGCGCAACCTGCTGCATCACCGGGTGCGGCTGCGGCTGGGCCGGCGGCGCCTGGAACAGCTTGCTCTGCGGGCGGAACTCGTCCTGCGGGGCGGCAGCAGCCATACGCGGCTGCTGGGCGAGCGCGGCGGCATTGGCCTCGGCCTGCTGGATGGCTTCCGCAACCGGGTCGACGCCGCGCGGTTCCTGCAAGGCCGACTGCGGCACCGGAGCGCTGCGGATTTCAGCAACCGCCGCGGCTGCCGGACGAGCCGGAGCCTTGGGCTGCGCGGCGCGGATCGAGATCGGCGTGGCCGCAATCTGCTCGGCCGATTTGTCGATGCCGGTCGCCACGACCGAGACGCGGATGACGCCTTCGAGTTCCTCGTCGAAGGTAGCGCCCAGGATGATGTTGGCGTCCTGGTCGACTTCCTCGCGGATACGGGTCGCGGCTTCGTCGACTTCGAACAGGGTCAGGTCGCGGCCGCCGGTGATCGAGATCAGCAGGCCCTTGGCACCCTTCATCGAGGTCTCGTCGAGCAGCGGATTGGCGATCGCGGCCTCGGCGGCGGCCATTGCACGGCCCTCGCCCGAAGCTTCGCCGGTGCCCATCATGGCCTTGCCCATCTCGCGCATCACCGAACGCACGTCGGCGAAGTCGAGGTTGATCAGGCCTTCCTTGACCATCAGGTCGGTGATGCAGGCAACACCCGAATAGAGCACCTGGTCGGCCATCGCGAAGGCGTCGGCGAAGGTGGTCTTGTCATTGGCGAGCCGGAACAGGTTCTGGTTCGGGATGACGATGAGGGTGTCGACGCACTTCTGCAGTTCCTCGATGCCGAGGTCTGCCGTCTTCATGCGGCGCTGGCCTTCGAAGTGGAACGGCTTGGTGACGACGCCGACGGTGAGGATGCCCTTCTCGCGGGCAGCGCGGGCAACCACGGGAGCCGCGCCGGTGCCGGTGCCGCCGCCCATGCCGGCGGTGACGAAGCACATATGCGTGTTGGACAGGTAGTCGGTGATCTCGTCGATGCACTCCTCGGCGGCGGCACGACCGACTTCGGGCTGGGAGCCAGCGCCGAGACCTTCGGTGACGTGGGCGCCGAGCTGGATCAGCCGCTCGGACTTCGACATTGTGAGCGCCTGCGCATCGGTGTTGGCCACGACGAACTCGACCCCGCGAAGGCCCGCCGTGATCATGTTGTTGACCGCGTTGCCGCCGCCACCGCCGACACCGAACACGGTGATGCGGGGCTTAAGCTCGGTGATGTCCGGCTTTTTCAGATTGATCGTCATAGTCCTCGTCCTTTTGCCTTTACCGCCGCTTCGCCGTCGCGGCCGCCTTTGGGGCTGTCCCCGTCAACTCAACTAAAAACTGTCTCTCAACCACTGACCCATCCGATGCAGTCTCCCGCCCGTTCCCGTCATCTTGAAACGCGAGACCCCAAACGTAGACCGGCTCTCGAAAGAGGCGACCTGCGGATAAATCATCAGCCCGACCGCGGTCGAGAATGCTGGACCCTTCGCCGCTTCCGGCAGGCCGGCGACACCGAGCGGACGCCCGACGCGCACATTGCGGCCCAGCACGCGGCGGGCCGCTTCCGGCATGCCGGCCAGCTGGCTGGCGCCGCCGGTCAACACGACCCGCTTGCCCACCACATTGCCGTAACCGGACTTGTTCAGCCGCTCGCGCAGCAGCTCCAGCGTTTCCTCGATACGGGCGCGAATGATTCGTGTCATCACCGAACGCGGAATTTGCTGCGGCGCTTCGCCCTCCTCGCCGATCGGCTGGATGGTGACGAGGTCGCGGTCGTCGGCACTGCCCGGCAGTGCCGAGCCATGCATGACTTTCAGGCGCTCGGCCGCTTCCAGCGACGTCGACAGGCCCTTGGCGAGATCGAGCGTAACGTGATTGCCGCCGACCGGGATCGAGTCGCCATAGACGAACTTGCCTTCCGAGAAGACGGAAATCGTCGTGGTGCCGCCGCCCATGTCAATGCAGGCCGCGCCCATTTCGAGCTCGTCGTCGACCAGTGCCGCAAGACCCGCGGCATAAGGCGTGGCAATCATGCGCTCGACCGACAGATGCGAACGGTTGATGGCAAGTTCGAGGTTGCGCAGCGGTGCGGAGTCGCCGGTCATGACATGCATGTCCACGCCGAGTGTATCGCCGATCATGCCGCGCGGATCGCGCACGCCGCGCTCGCCGTCGAGCGAGAAGCCGACCGGCAGCGCATGCATGACTTCGCGTTCCGACTTCAGCGCCTGCTTGGCGCCGGCGGCGAGCACGCGCTTGATGTCGTTCTCGTCGACCTCGTGGCCGCCGAGATTGATGGTGGCGTTGAAGGTTTCGCTCTTCAGGCGGCCGGCCGTCATGTTGACGATCAGCGAATCCACGGTAAGGCCGGCCATGCGCTCGGCGGCGTCGACCGACAGGCGGATGGCGTGCTCGGCGCGATCGAGGTCGATCACCACGCCCGACTTCACGCCATGCGACTTCTGATGCCCGATGCCGATGACCTGGATGCGATGCGAGCGACCGCGCAGGAGGTTGCCATCCTCGCGCGGCTTGAGCTTGGCCACCACGCAGCAGACCTTGCTCGAACCGACGTCGAGCACCGTGAGGATGCCGGACCGGCGCGAGGCTGCGTCATTGTTGCCGCCGAGCCAACTCATATCTGCTGCCCCGCCTTGCGCTTGGCCATCTTGGATTGTTCCTTCAGCGCCGCATCGCGGGCGGTGACCGCCTCGGGCGTCAGCTGCACCGTCAGCCGGTCGGGAAGGCGCATGTCGACCGCGGCGATATCGCGCGACAGAATCCCCTTCTCGCGATCCATGCGCGCCAGGTCGGCAAGAGCCTGGTCGATCCCGTCTTCAGGCAATTTGATGGTGATGCCGTTGTCGAGCTTCAGATCCCAGCGCCGCTCGGCGACGCGGATATAGCCGCGCACGCGCTTGGCGAGATCGGCGAAACCCGCAACCTTGGCCATCAGGTCCGGCGCATGTTCCGGCGCGCCGACGCCGACCAGAAGCGGCAGCCTGGACTGGTCGCCGCCGATGTATGGAGCGATCACGCGGCCGTCGCGCTCGATGATCGAAAGATCGGAACCGCGCTGCCAGATGGCGAAGGCCTGACGCTCCTCGATGCGGACTTCCAGCAGATGCGGGTAGATCTTGCGAACGGCCACGCCCTCGACCCAGGGCAGCGAGGCGATGCGCTCGCGCGCGCCCTCGGCGCTGAAGCCGACCAGCGAGGTCCAGCCATTGAGGTCCAGCTTGTCGAGAATGTCGATTTCGGAGGTTTCGCGATTGCCGACCACCTTGATCTGGTCGACGGCGAAACCGGTGCGAGCGGTCACGTCCTGCACGAAACCGTCGAGATGACCGCCGAGATAGGCGCCATAGGTCAGGCTGGAAGCCATCAGCACCGCCGTCATCGCGGTAGCGGTGAAGGGCGGCGCGGTGAAGTCGCCGCGGCCCAAGCGGCCCAGCGTGCGCATGGGCTTGCGCAGCATCTTCGGCAGCACGAAACGGTCGAACCACGAGGACGCACCGAGGCCGGCGCGCGGCATCGCGCCCCGCCTTCCGTTCTGTCCCCAGTTCAACGCCGACACGACGCCTCCTCCACCATCCAACTCAACAACTCGCCAAACGAATGCCCCGCATGCGCGGCGATTTCCGGCACCAGAGACGTAGGCGTCATGCCGGGCTGGGTGTTAACCTCCAGCCAGACAACCTCGCCGTTCTCGGAATAACGGTCATCGTAACGGAAGTCCGACCGGGAGACGCCCCGGCAGCCGATCGCTTGGTGAGCCTTGAGGGCCAGTGTCTGTATTTTTTGGTAAATATTTAGTGAAATTTTAGCGGGCACCTCGTGTTTTGAGCCGCCCGGAACGTATTTTGAATCATAATCGTAGAAGGAATGGCCGGTCGGGATGATTTCGCAGACCCCAAGCGCGACATCGCCCATCACCGCGCAGGTCAGCTCGCGCCCATGGATGTAGCGCTCGACCATGACCTCCTCGCCGTAATTCCACTCCGGAGAGGAAATCAGCTGCGGCGGATGGGTCTGCCCTTCCTTGACAATGACGACGCCGAAGCTCGACCCCTCATTCACCGGCTTCACCACATAAGGCGGCTTCATCGGGTGTTCGTTCTTGATCGAGAAACGGCTGGTGACCTTGGATTCAGCAACAGGAATGCCCGCAGCCTTCGCAACCCGCTTCGCCTGCTCCTTGTTCATGGCAAGCGCCGAGGCGAGCACGCCGGAATGCGTATAGGGAATGTCGAGATATTCGAGCACACCCTGGATCGTGCCATCCTCGCCGAACGGACCATGCAGCGCATTGAAGGCAACATCGGGCTTCAACTCCGCGAGAACCGCCGAAACATCGCGACCGACATCGACGCGCGTGACGCGATACCCCTCCGCCTCCAGCGCATCCGCACATGCCTTGCCGGACGACAGAGACACGGGCCGCTCGGACGAAAAACCTCCCAGCAAGACGGCCACATGTTTGTTCTTCATACCCCGTCATCCCTCTAGCGGCGGGTCTTCAATTTCAGTTTCCTAGCCATGAATCGCCCACGTCCGGAGAATGACTTCCCCAGATGGAACGCGGCCCCACGCGTCGAACGACTCAAATCAGGAAACGCTGTAGCCCCAAAGAATCAGAGAGTTGATTCACTGACAAGCCCTTATGATTCCGAGCGATTCACTTTCTCGAAAAAAGTCGCTCGAAAGCCGGCGTTTTGAGTCTTTCCTGCAACGGATGCGGCGGCAATCGCCACGCCTTTCGAGATAGCGAACTTAGCTGGCGCGTGGCTTGAGAAAGCCAGCGACGACCTGCTGCGCCAGTTCGCAAAGCGCGGCAAGGCGCTCACTGGAAACGCCATCGCGGGCCTGCACCGAAAGACCGTGCATGACCGAGGTCAGATAGTCGGCGAGACGCCCGACATCGGCATCCTCGACCAGTTCGCCATCGCGCACGGCACGCGCCAGCCGGCCGGCGATGGCCGCCGTCTGCTGGCGCCGTCGCTCGGCCAGCCACTCCTGCACGCGGCTGTTCTCGGCCGCGCAATTGGTCGCCGCCGTCACCACCATGCAGCCCCACGGCTTGCCGGGCCTCGTGTAGGTTTCGACCGCCTCGCGCAGCATCCTCGCAACCGCAAGCCGCGCCGTCGGCTCCTGCGCCAACGCGCGGTCGACGAAGCCGCCTTCCTTCACCTCGTAGAGACCGATGGCTTCGCGGAACAGGTCTTCCTTGGAACCGAAGGCGGCGTAGATGCGGGCCGAGGCGATGCCGAGTTCGGAGACGAGATCGGCCATCGACGTGCCTTCATAGCCGCGCGTCCAGAAGGCGTCGCGCGCCTTCGCCAGGGCCTCGTCACGATCGAATTCCCGGGGCCGCGCCATCCGCATCTCCATTCTTGATTGATCAACAAATAATTCGCTTGACAGCGCGATGCAAGCTCAAGTTATTTGTCGATCAACAAAGAACGATACAGGAGATTGTCACCGTGAGTGCATCGAACGAGGCCGTATCCCACGGCGCCATGGCTTCGGCCGGACGAACCAGGGCACAGCGGGGTGCGACGCTTGCCCTGCTGGCTTTTGCGCAGCTGATCATCGCGCTCGACCTCAACATCGTCTTCGTGGCCTTGCCGGAGATCGGCGCTGGGCTCGGTTTTTCCAGCCAGACGCTGCAATGGGTGGTCAGCGTCTATACGGTCTTCACCGGCGGCTTCCTGTTGTTCGGCGGGCGCGCCGCCGACCTGATAGGCCAGCGCCGCATGTTCATCTTCGCGCTGTGGCTTTACGCGCTGTCGTCGCTGGTCGGCGGCATGGCCTGGTCGCCCGAAATCATCATCGCGGCACGCGCCGTGCAGGGCATCGGCGGCGCTTTCCTGTTTCCGGCGACGCTCTCGCTGGTCAACCGGCTGTTCGCGGAAGGACCGGAACGCAACCGCGCGCTTGCGGTCTGGGGTGGGGCCGGCGCCAGCGGCCTGACCATCGGCTCTCTCGCCGGCGGCTTCCTGACCGGCATGTTCGGCTGGCCGTCCGTTTTCTATGTCAACGTGCTTCTGGCCGGCATCGCCATCGTTGCCGCGTTCCTCGTCATCCCGCGCGACCCGAAACGCCACGAGCACCGCAGCTTCGATCTTGCCGGCGCGGTGACGGTGACCGCCGGCGCGACCCTGCTGGTCTTCGCTCTCGTCCAGGGCCCGGAATATGGCTGGCTGTCGCCCTCGATCCTGTGGAGCGCGTCGCTCGCGGTGCTGTTTCTCGTCGCCTTCGCCATCATCGAGGCGAAAAGTTCCGACCCGTTGATGCCGCTGCGCCTGTTCGGCAACCGCAGCCTTGTCACCGGGATGACGATCACCTTCCTCTACATGGCGACGTTCGGCACCCTGCCCTACTTCCTCACCGTGCTGTTCCAGAACGTGCAGGGCTTTTCCGCCCTGGAGACCGGCGTCGCCTTTCTCGTGCCGTCGATCGCGATTGCCGCCGGCACGCAGCTTGGGGCACGCCTGTCGACCCGTTTCTCCAACCGCTCAAGCCTGATCGGCGGCATGGCGATCGGCGCCATCGGCACGGCGCTGATGGTGCCGGCGACAACGCCGGACAGCACTTACCTCGCGCTGGCACCAGGCCTCATCGTTTCGGGCATCGGCCAGGGCATCGTCTGGACGGCGATGTGGATCGCCGCCGCATCCGGCGTGCACCACGACCAGCAGGGCGTTGCCTCCGGCATGGCCTCCACCACGCTCAATGTCGGCAACGCCATCGGTCTCGCCGTGCTGATCGCGGTCGCCAACCAGCATGTCGGCGGGCTGACCGGGGATGCGCTGCGCCATGCGGTCACCGCAGGCATGCAGACGGCCTTCTGGATCGCGACGGCAGGCGTCGTGCTCAGCATCCTGGTCGCGCTGGTGTCCCAGTCGAAGACACCGGGCGACGGCGCCTGACCCGGCCTGCCGCGGCATGGCCCGGCGCTGCCGGGCCACTAGCGGGCGCGATAGCCCTTACCGTAATGGCTCTCCAGCCGCGACTGTACGAGCTCGAGCATGATCGACATGAACCAGTAGATCGCCGCCGCCGTGGTCAGCATCTCGATGTAGCGATAGCTGGAGCGGCCGTAGGATTGCGCCACGAACATCAGCTCGGTCACGCCCATCACCGAGATCAGCGAGGAATCCTTCAACATGGAGATGAATTGCGAGCCGGTCGGCGGGATGGCGACGCGGATCGCCTGCGGCATCACCACTTTCAGCATCAATTGCCAAGGGTGCAGGCCGAGCGCCAAGCCGGCCTCCCGCTGGCCAGCCGGCACCGACAACAGGCCGGCACGGAAGATTTCGCTGAGATAGGCGCCATAGTTGAGCGACAGCGCGATGATGCCGGACGGGATGGCCGCCGGCACCGGCCCGATCTGCGGAATGCCGAGATAGATCAGGAAGATCTGCACCAGCAGCGGCGTGCCGCGGAAGAAGGAGGTGTAGAAGGTGGAAATGCCGTAGGCGACGGCGCTTTTCGACAGGCGGCCGAGCGCCGACAGCAACCCCAGTACCACCGAGGCGATGATGGAGAAAAAGCAGACATAGAGCGTCAGCACGGCGCCCTGGATGAAACCGGCGCGGCTGAGCGTGAAGCCAGCCAGCGCCGGGAACTTGTCGACGATAAAGGGCAGATCGAGCCCGAAGGACAGGAAGAAGGCGACGAACAGCGTAAGCAACACCAGCCAGACGACGGCGACGCGAACGCGGAACGCCTTGTCCGCCGCGCTGATGCGCGCCTTGCCGGTTGATTGTTCCGCCGCCACGCCCTGACCGTCTACTGCTTGGCCGAAATGTCGCGGCCAACCCACTTTTCGGAAATCTTCTTCAGCGTGCCGTCGTCATACATGGACTTGAAGATTTCCTTGATCTTGGCTTCCCATTCCGGGTCGCCCTTGTCGGAGGCCACCATGATCGTCTCGTGATAAAGGTCCTCGCCGACGATCTTGAGCTTGCCTTCCGACTTCTTGACGCGGTCGGAAACCGTCATGTAGCCGGCGATCACGGCGTCGAGCCGCTTGCCGTCGCCAAGACCGAGGTCCTGGAAGGCAAAATCCTCGGTGTCGTAGGGCTGGGCCGTCAGGTCGCCAAAGGGGAAGTTCGGCTTCGAAGGCGCCTTGCCCGGCACCTCGTCGACCAGTTCCTTCTGCAAATACTTCTCATAGGGCGTGCCGGCCTGGACGCCGACTTTCTTGCCGGTCAGGTCCTTGGCGCTCGTGATCGAGGTGTTGGCGGCATTGACGGCGATCACCGCCGGCGCGCCGTAATATTCGGTGACGAAGTCCAGAACCTTGGCGCGCTCGGCGGTCGGCGACATCGAGCAGATGCAGATGTCCCAGCGGCCCTTCCAGTTGCCGGCGGTGATGATTTCCCAGGACGGCGTCTCGACCTTCAGTTCGACGCCCAGCCGCTTGGCGAATTCGCGCGCGATGTCGACGTCGAAGCCGACCACCTCGCCCTTGTCGTCGATGAAGGAGAACGGCGGATAGGCCTGGTCGGTCACTTCCACCAGCACCTTGTTCTTCATGACGCGATCCAGCGTCTCGCCCGCATGGGCCGACGAGATCATGCCGGCCAACAGGCCGCCCAACACCAGTTTCGCTGCGTTCTTCGATATCATTGACGCCTCCCTAAAAACGGCCGTTTCACGGCACCTAAAGACCGCCACGTCAAAGCACTATCGCGCTTCGACGGCACTGGTCCAGCCTGTTTGATTGTTCCCCGGCGTGCTGGTCCAGTCTCGATTTATGTATAGACATAAATTGTCTTGATCCGGACGGCAAGCATGTTCTGTCGCTGTCAGTTTAGATGATCGCAAATTCTTCGAAGGGTGAGGAAGTAGAATAAAAGCCGCCGCAATTTCAAACAAAATGACCTGATTCCCACGACCGCTCCTGCAACCGAAACAACTCAAAATACAACCTGAGATACACGGCAATTGATTGAAATAGTGCATGGACGGAGTAGCTTGAATCAGCTGTTCACCACGGAGGGGAACCATGGCCAGGCCAGCACAAGATTGGATCGCATCCGCCGTCGCCATCACGCCTGGCTTCGAGACATCGGGAGATCCTTACCGCGCCGCTGTCGGCGATTTCGACGGCATGGGAATTTCCTGCGGCGCGCTGCAATGGAATATCGGCAAGGGCTCGCTGCAGCCTATGGTCATCGCTGTTGGGCAGGCCGAGGTTTGGGCGCTGATGCCCACCTTTGGACAGGAGTTGTGGGCGGCCTGCGGCACCTCGGTTTCGAGGGGGCTGGCCATCGTTCGCAGCTGGCAGAGCGGCACGACGCTGAGGGCCAGGCCGAAAGCCGAGTTGCAGGCGCTGATGGGCAGCCCGGCTATGCGCGAGCAGCAACGCATCCGGATAGAAGCGGTGGCGCAAAGGGCATTCGACCGCGCCGCCGCCTGGGCAAGCGAGGCCGGGCGGCCGGCGCCCTCGAAGCGGCTTTTCTGCTGGTTCTTCGACATCGTCACCCAGAATGGCGGGCTTGAAGGCCTGACGCCCGGACGGGTTTCCGATTTCATCCGGTTGAACAGTCCCGACCGCGTCGACGATTTGATCTGCGATTTCCTGGCGACGCGCGCCGGCCCCAGCGGCCACATAACCGACGCCAAGAAGAACGGCGCCGCCTGGCGCGACACCGCCGACGCCGAGAAACTGGAAATCCTGTGCATGAGCTATCTGCGCTCGGGAACGGCAGCGCCCAGATGGCGGCACGTCGTCCTCAACCGCAAGGGCACGATCGCCATGGGCAAGGGCTGGGTCAATTCCGCCAGATGGGATTTTTCGGCCCACGGCCTGTGACGGCGCCAAGCGCGACGCGAGGGGGCAGCGGCTAGAGCAGCTGCCCCTGGAATTCCTGCACCTCGTGCCCGGCGCGGAACTTGCCGATGCGCTTGATTTCCCAGTGCAGGCGGATGCCGGAATGTTCCAGCACGCGCTCGCGCACCGTCTCGCCGAGATTTTCGAGGTCATAGCCGGTCGCGGTGCCGGTGTTGATCATGAAGTTGCAGTGCATGGGCGACATCTGGGCGCCGCCCACCATCAGCCCGCGACAGCCGGCCTTGTCGATTTCCTTCCAGGCGGAAGTGCCTTCCGGGTTCTTGAAGGTCGAGCCGCCGGTCTTCTCGCGGATCGGCTGCACCGTCTCGCGATGGTGCTGCACGGCTTCCATCGCCGCCTTGATGACGTCCTTGTCTTCCGCGAAGCCTTCGAACAGCGCCGAGGTGAAGATGAGATCGGCCGGCGCCGCCGAATGCCGGTAGGCATAACCCATGTCGGCGTTGGTCAGCACATGCAGCTCGCCCTTGCGGTCAAGCGCCCGCACTTCCACGACCCGCTCGCGCGTCTCGACGCCATTGGCGCCGGCATTCATGCGCAGCGCCCCGCCGATCGCGCCCGGAATGCCGTGGTAGAAATGGAAGCCGCCGATACCGGCCTCGAGCGCCGCCGCCGCCACCCGCTTGTCGGGCGTCGCGGCCCCTGCCCTGATCTGGGTCGACCCGACCACCTCAGCCTCGCCAAAACCCTTGGCGGAAAGCCGGATGACGAAGCCGGAAATGCCGCCGTCGCGCACCAGAAGGTTCGAGCCGACGCCGACGATGGTCAGCGGCACGTCCTCCGGCACCGCCTTCAGGAAAGCGGCAAGGTCTTCCTCGTCGGCCGGCTGGAACAGCGCGTCGGCCAGGCCGCCGGCGCGGAACCAGGTGATCTTGTCCATCTCGGCATTGGGCGTGATGCGGCCGCGCAGGCCGGCCAGCCTGTCGCCGAGCTTTTCCAGCAGCGCATCGCCGCGTGTCATGATCCTGCCCCGGCAAGTTCCTTCGGCAGCGCATAGGCCCATTGCGTGATGTTGCCGGCGCCGAGGAAGACGACGAAGTCGCCGGCTTTCGCCAGACCGCGCACGATCGGCGCGATATCGGCAGGCCCTTCGATGTAGCGCGCGTCGCGATGGCCGCCGGAGCGGATCCGCGAGACCAGCGCGTCGGAGGTCGCCCCTTCGATCGGATCCTCGCCGGCGGTGTAGACCGGCGCCACCATCACCGTGTCGGCATCGTTGAAGCAGGACGAGAATTCGTCGAACAGATCGTGCAGGCGGCTGAAGCGATGCGGCTGGGCAATGGCGATGACGCGGCCCTTGGTGGCGTCGCGCGCGGCCTTCAGCACCGCCTTGATCTCGACCGGATGGTGGCCGTAATCGTCGAACACCTCGACCCCGTTCCACGAACCGGTGTGGGTGAAGCGGCGCTTGACGCCGCCAAAGGCGGACAGGCCCTTCTTGATCGCCTCGGCGGAAATCCCGAGCTCATTGGCGACGGCGATCGCCGCTGTCGCGTTGGAGACGTTGTGGCGGCCGGGCATCGGCAGGCTGAGATCGGAAATCACCGTCTCGCCGCCGCGCTTGCGGTTGCGGATGACGACGTCGAAGCGCGAGGTGGCGCCCTCCATGCGATGGTTGGCGAAGCGCACGTCGGCCTGCGTATTCTCGCCATAGGTGATGACGCGGCGGTCCTCGATGCGGGCGACCAGCGCCTGCACTTCCGGATGGTCGGTGCACATGACGCCAAAACCGTAGAACGGCACGTTCTCGACGAACTGGCGGAAGGCTTCGCGCACTTTGTCGAACGAGCCGTAGTGGTCGAGATGCTCGGGATCGATGTTGGTGACGACGGCGACATCGGCCGGCAGCTTCAGGAAGGTGCCGTCGCTCTCGTCGGCCTCGACCACCATCCATTCGCCGTCGCCCATGCGCGCATTGGTGCC
Source organism: Mesorhizobium terrae (assembly GCF_008727715.1). Taxonomy (GTDB): domain Bacteria; phylum Pseudomonadota; class Alphaproteobacteria; order Rhizobiales; family Rhizobiaceae; genus Mesorhizobium; species Mesorhizobium terrae. The sequence goes on along the minus strand of NZ_CP044218.1, from coordinate 3,633,512 downwards.
ATAAGCGTTGATGATGCCGCCATTGATGACGGTCGGGTCGAGCCCGCCGGCTTCGAGCAGCGTCGCCACCATCGACGTCGTCGTGGTCTTGCCATGGGTGCCGCCGATGGCGACCGCGTTGCGGAAGCGCATCAGCTCGGCCAGCATTTCGGCGCGGCGCACGACGGGCAGGTTCTTCTCGCGCGCTGCCGCGAGTTCGGGGTTGGCCTTCTTGATGGCGGTCGAGACCACCACCACCTCGGCCTCGCCGAGATTTTCGGCGCGGTGCCCGACGAAGCACTCGATGCCCTTGTCGCGCAGGCGCTGCACATTGGCGCTTTCGGCCTGGTCGGAACCCTGCACCTTGTAGCCGAGATTGTGCAGAACCTCGGCAATGCCGCTCATGCCGATGCCGCCGATGCCGATGAAATGCACGAGCCCGATCGTCTGCGGCATCTTCATGCGCTTCTATCCTTCCTGAATTCTTCCACGGTTCTGCGCGAGGCAATAGCCTCTGTCAGGTCGGCGAGCAACCGCGCCGCGTGTGGGCGTCCGACCGACTTCGCCGCAGCCGCCATGCCGGCCAGCCGCTCCGGTTCCTCCATCGCCACACCAAGCAGCCCGGCGACCACCTCCGGCGTCAGCGTCGATTGCGGGTGCACCTCACCGCCGCCGGCCGCCGCCAGCGCGGCGGCATTCGCCGCCTGGTCATGGTCGAGCGCGTGCGGATAAGGCACCAGCAGCGCCGGCCGGCCGATCACGGCGATCTCCGAAACGGTCGAGGCGCCGGAGCGCGAAATCACCAGATGGGCGGCGGCGATGCGCTGCGCCATATCGGTGAAGAAGGGCGAGACCTGCGCTTCGATGCCGAGCCTCGCATAGGCGTCCTTGACCCTGCCGACATCGTCGGCGCGCGCCTGCTGGACGACGGAAAACCGCCGCCGCTGGTTTTCGGACAGCAGCGCGATTGCCGCGGGGATGGCATCTGAGAAGAACTGGGCGCCCTGGCTGCCGCCGAACACCAGAAGGCGGAAGGGATCCTCGCCGGCCGACGCGACATAGGGCGTCTTGGCGGCTTCGAGCACGGGCGGCCGCACCGGGTTGCCGGTGGTGACGGTCTTGGCGCCGGCGATGCTGGCGTCCTCGGGCAGGAAGCCACCGGCGATGGCGTCGACCCTGGCCGACAGCGCCCGGTTGGCGCGGCCCATCACAGCGTTCTGCTCATGGATGACGGTCGGCACCTTGCGCCGCGTCGCCGCGAACACCGGCGGCAGCGTCGGATAGCCGCCGAAACCGACAACCACTTCGGGCTTGATGCGGCCGATGACGCTGGAAGCCTGCCTGACGCCCTGCCAGATGCGCCACATCGCGCCAGCCAGCGCGAACGGGTTCTTCGAACCCATGGTGGCGGCGCGGATCGTGTGCACGGCCGTTGCCGGAAAATGCGCGGCAAAGCGCGAAGCGCGGTCGTCGGTGGCCAGATGCACCGCCCAGCCGCGTCCGATCAGCTCATGCGCCAGCGCCTCTGCGGGAAACAGGTGTCCGCCGGTGCCGCCGGCCGCGAGTAGAATAACCCCCTTTGCCATATGTGCGCCGATCTACTCCGCCGGCATGACGCGCGAGGCGTAGCCTTGCAGGCCGCCCAGCGACTTGCGTTTCTCGGGCTTCTTGCGGGTCAATGCCAGCACCATGCCCATGGAGATGGCGATCGCGATCTGCGAGGAGCCGCCATAGGAGATGAAGGGCAGCGTCATGCCCTTGGCCGGCATCAACTGCAGGTTCACCGCCATGTTGATGATCGACTGCAGGCCGAAAATGGTGACCAGGCCGCCGATGGAATAACGCGTGAAGTCGTCATGCTCCTTCAGCGCCGTGTTGAGGCCGCGCAGCACGATGAAGGCGAAGATGGTCATGATGAAGAAACACATGATCAGCCCGTATTCCTCGCCCGCCACCGAGAACACGAAGTCGGCGTGGCTGTCGGGAATGACGCGCTTGACCGTGCCCTCGCCCGGTCCGACGCCGAACCAGCCGCCATTGATCAGCGCCTCCTTGCCCATGTCGACCTGATAGGTGTCGCCCTCGCCGGTCAGGAAGCGGTCGATACGGCCGGCGACGTGCGGCAGGATCGTATAGGCCGCGAACACGCCGGTGGCGCCCATTGCGCCCAACACGACGATCCACAGCCACGACAGGCCGGCCATGAAGAACATGATGCCCCAGGTGCCGGTCACCAGCATAGTCTGGCCGAAGTCAGGTTGCGCCACCAGAAGCGCCACGACGAGGCCGAGCAGGATCATGGCCAGCACATTGCCTGGAATGTCGGGCTGGCGCTTGTGTTCGGCGAACAGCCAGGCGCACAGCACGACGAAGGCCGGCTTGAGGAATTCGGAAGGCTGTACCGACAGGCCGGCGAAGGAAATCCAGCGGCGCGCGCCCTTTACCTCCACGCCGACGAACAGCACCGCCACCATCAGCACCAGCATGATGCACAGCATGATGACGGCCATGCGCCGTATCTGCCGTGGTTCGAGGAAGGACACGGCCAGCATCACGCACAGCGCCGGCACGGTGAAGATGATCTGGCGCGTGGCGAAATGGAACGGGTCGAGGCCGATGCGCTGCGCCACCGCCGGGCTGGCGGCGAAGGACAGCACGATGCCCAGTCCCATCAGCGACAGGAACGCCGCCAGGAACCATCGGTCGATGGTCCACCACCAGGTTGCAACGGGGCTTTTGTCGAGACGGCTGGCGGCCATTATCGTGTCCCTCCGATGGGTTTCACGCCATCAATAGCAGCGACGGCTTGCCTGAAGGCTTCGCCGCGCACCTCGAAATTCTTGAACTGGTCGAAGGAGGCGCAGGCCGGCGACAGAAGCACCACCGCCTCGCCGCTCTCGTCCCGGGCGGCTTCCGCCGCCGCGCGTTCCACCGCGGTCGCCAGCGTGCCGGCGATCTCGTAGGGCACCGCCTCGCCGAGCGTCGCCGAGAAGGCCGGGGCGGCCTCGCCGATCAGATAGGCCTTGGCGATGCGCGGGAAGAAACCGCGCAGCGGTTCGATGCCGCCTTCCTTGGGCAGGCCGCCCGCGATCCAGTAGATACGCGGGAAAGACGACAGCGCCGGTGCGGCGGCATCCGCATTGGTTGCCTTGGAATCGTTGATGAACAGCACGTGATCCTTGCGGGCGACCTGCTCCATGCGGTGCGCGAGGCCCGGGAAGCTCTCCAGCCCGGCCTGGATCTCGCCGAGTTCCAGCCCGACTTTCAGGCAGGCGGTGACCGCCGCCAGCGCGTTCTGCGCGTTGTGCTGACCACGCAGCGAGCCGATGCCCTCCAGAAAGCCGACGCGGCTGTAGCGCCCGTGCACGGCTTCCATCAGATTGGTGCCGTCGGCAAAATAGCCGTCGGTGAGCGGCAGCCGCTTGGAGATGCGGATGACTTCCTTGCCGGCGCGCTCGAGCCGGTCGGCGATCTGCGCGCACCAGGCGTCGTCGACGCCGATGATCGCGGTTTCGGAACCCGCCACCAATTGTTCCTTGATCGACGCGTAGTGCTGCATCGTGCCGTGCCGGTCGAGGTGATCCGGCGTCAGGTTGAGCAGGATGCCGGCGGTCGGGTTGATCGAGGGTGCGAGATCGATCTGGTAGGACGAACACTCCACCACATAGTGGCGGCCCGCCGCAGGCGGATCGAGCGTCATCACGGCGCGGCCGATATTGCCGCCCATCTGGGTGTCGCGTCCGGCCGATTTCAGGATATGCGAAGTCAGCGCCGTGGTCGTCGACTTGCCGTTGGTGCCGGTGATGGCGATGAAGGGTGCATCCGCCTGCAGCCTGTTGCGCTCGCGCGCGAACAGTTCGACGTCGCCGATCACCTCGACGCTTGCCGCGCGCGCCAACTCCACCACCCAATGCGGCTTGGGGTGGGTCAGCGGCACGCCGGGCGACAACACCAGCGAGGAAATGCCCGCCCAGTCGGCGCCGCGCAGATCGCCCGTGGTAACGCCCTGCTCCTGTGCCCTCGCCACGCTCTCGGGATTGTCGTCCCAGGCCAGCACTTCGGCGCCGCCCTCGATCAGGGCACGCGCGGTCGCGATGCCGGACCCACCGAGCCCGAACAGTGAAACGCGTCTGCCTGCGAAGGATGTAGCCGGGATCATGCAGGGCCTATCGCAGCTTGAGGGTGGAGAGGCCGATCAGCGCCAGGATGACGGCGATGATCCAGAAGCGGATGACGACCTGGCTCTCGGTCCAGCCGAGCTTTTCGAAATGGTGATGGATCGGCGCCATCAGGAACACACGCTTGCCGGTCATCTTGAAGTAGCCGACCTGGATGATCACCGAGAGGATTTCCAGGACGAACAGGCCGCCGATGATGGCCATGACGATCTCGTGCTTGACCGCGACCGCCACCGTGCCGATCAATCCGCCAAGCGCCAGCGAACCGGTATCGCCCATGAAGATCGCCGCGGGCGGCGCGTTGAACCACAGGAAGCCGAGGCCGGCGCCGATCACCGCGCCCAGGATCACCGCCAGTTCGCCGGTGCCCGGCACGAAATGGATCTGCAGATACTCCGCGAACACCGCGTTGCCCGACAGATAGGCGATGACGCCGAAGGAGGCGGCCGCGATCATGATCGGCACGATGGCGAGGCCGTCCAGACCGTCGGTCAGGTTCACGGCGTTGCCCGCGCCCACCACCACGAAGGCGGCGAAGGGGATGAAGAAGAAACCGAGATTGATGATCAGTTCCTTGAAGAACGGAAAGGTCAGCGAGGAGGAGAACGGCGGCTGGCCGCTGCGCATGATGATCCAGGCGGCGATGCCGGCGATGATGAATTCGAGCGCCAGGCGCGCCTTGCCGGAAAAGCCGAGATGCGACTGCTTGGTGACCTTGAGGTAGTCGTCATAGAAGCCGATGGCGCCGAAGCCGAGCGTGACGAACAACACTACCCAGACATAGATGCTGGTCAGGTTCGCCCACAGAAGCGACGAGCCGATGATGCCGGTCAGGATCATCAGCCCGCCCATGGTCGGCGTGCCGGCCTTCTTGAAATGCGTCTGCGGCCCGTCGGCGCGGATCGGCTGCCCCTTGCCCTGGCGCACACGCAGCGAATTGATGATCGTCGGCCCGAAGATGAAGACGATGAGGGCGGCCGTGATCAGCGCGCCGCCGGTGCGGAAGGTGATGTAGCGAAAGACATTGAAGACCGTGACGTGGTCGGCAAAGTCGACGAGAAGCCAGAACATGCGTTTTCGTCCCCCGGGGCCTTCAAATCTGCGTTGCGGCGGTCTCCGCCGGAAATGTCTTGACCAGAGTGTCGACCAGCTTGGCGAAGCCGATACCCTTCGATGACTTGACCATCACCACGTCGCCCGGCTGCAAGGCCTTGATGAGCGCAGGCTTCAGCGCGTCGGTGGTTGGCATGTAAGTGACGTTCGCCTCGGCCGGCAGCGCTTCCGCCAGGGCCTGCATATCAGGTCCGGCGAGCAGCACCATGTCGGCGCCCGCCTCCGTTACAGGCTCGGCCAATGCGGCATGCAGCTTCTGCGACTGCGAGCCCAGTTCCAGCATGTCGCCGAGCACGGCGACGCGGCGTCCGCCTTCGGCCACCGGCGTGTCGCGCAGCAGCGTCAACGCCGCGCGCATCGAGGTCGGGTTGGCGTTGTAGCTTTCGTCGATCAGCGTCGCCGTGCCGCCGGGCAGGCCGAGCACATGGCGCAGGCCACGGCCCGGTGCCGCCGACAGGTCGGCCAGGGCCTCGGCGATACGCGTAACCTCGGCGCCGACGAGATGGGCCGCACCCAGCACCGCCAGCGCATTCTGCGCGATATGCCGTCCTGGCGCACCGACGCGCGCCACCAATTCCTTGCCGGCGATCTTGACGGTGATGACCGAATGGTCGGCCGCAAGCACGCAGTCGACCAGGCGATAGGTGGAGCGCTGCGCCTCGCCGAAGCCGAAGACATGGGCGACACCGGCCTGGCGCGCCATCTTAGCCAGCAGCGTCGAGCGCGGGTCGTCGCGGTTGAGCAGCGCCGCGCCTTCCGGCTCCAGCCCTTCGAAGATTTCGGCCTTGGCCTTGGCGATCTCGTCCAGATTGCGGAAGAAGCCGAGATGGGCGGCCGCGATCAAAGTGACGATGGCGACATGCGGGCGCACCATCTTCACCAGCGGCCGGATCTCGTCGGGATGGTTCATGCCGATTTCGAAGACGCCGTAGTCGGTGTCCTGCGGCATGCGCGCCAAGGTCAGCGGCACGCCCCAATGGTTGTTGAAGGAGGCGGCCGAGGCATGCACCTTGCCGACCACGGACAGGACGTGACGAAGCGCTTCCTTGGTGGTGGTCTTGCCGACAGAGCCGGTCACCGCGATGATCCTGGCGCGGGAACGCGCGCGCGACGCCACGCCGAGCTTTTCAAGCGATGCCAGCACGTCGGGCACCACGATCATCGGCGCGGTCAGCCGGCCAAGCGCCGGTAATTTGCCTTCGGCGACGATGAGAACGCCGGCGCCGGCCTTGATGGCGGCGGTGGCGAAGTCGTGCCCGTCCATCGCGTCGCCCTTGATGGCGAAGAAGGCCTCGCCCGGCTGCAATGTGCGGCTGTCGATGGAAATGCCGCTGACGCCTTCCGGCATGGCGCCGATCGGGCGGCCGTCAAGGGCGGCAACAAGGGCGTCGGCGGTCCACAGATGGCTCATGCGGCACGCTCCCTGAGTGCGGCGCGCACCTCCTCGTGATCGGAGAACGGCAGCGTTTCGGCGCCGACGGTCTGCCCTTCCTCATGGCCCTTGCCGGCCACGATCAGCGTGTCGCCGGCATCGAGCATCGCCACCGCTTCGTGGATCGCCTTGCGGCGGTCGCCGATCTCGATGGCGCCGGGCGCCGCCGCCATGATGGCGGCGCGGATTTCTTGCGGCACTTCCGAGCGCGGGTTGTCGTCTGTGACGATGACGACGTCGGCCAGTCGCGTGGCGATCTCGCCCATGATCGGGCGTTTGCCGCGGTCGCGGTCGCCGCCGCAGCCGAACACCACCAGGACGCGACCGGTGGTGAAGGGCCGCACCGAGGACAGCACATTCTCCAGCGCGTCCGGCTTGTGGGCGTAATCGACATAGACCGGCGCGCCGACCGAGGTCGTACCGACCAGGTCGAGCCGACCGGGCGCGCCCTTCAGCTTTTCGAGAGCAGCCAGGGCCTTGGCCGCCGGCGTGCCGGTGGCCATCGCCAGCCCGGCCGAAACCAGCGCATTATAGATCTGGAAGTCGCCGGCCAGCGGCAGGTCGATCTCGTAGATGACGCCGTCGGCCTCGATTTCGGCCCGCTGCCGATGGCGCTCGTGCTCGACGCGCTTGAGTTGCAGGAAATCACCATGGCGGCCGACGGTGAGCACGGAAAGCCCGGCCGCTTTTGCGGCGGCAACGGTCGGGGCCGACCACGGGTCGTCGGCGAAGATCACCGCCGGCGCGCCCTTGGGCAGCAGCGCATCGAACAGGCGCAGCTTGGCGCGGTGATAGTCCTCGACCGTCGGGTGGTAATCCATATGGTCGCGACCGAGATTGGTGAACGCGCCTGCAGCGAGCTTCACGCCGTCCAGCCGGCGCTGGTCGAGGCCATGGCTGGAGGCTTCCATCGCGGCATGGGTGACGCCGGCGTCGGCCAGTTCCTTGAGCAGGCGGTGCAACGCGACCGGGTCCGGCGTGGTCAGCGAACCGTATTCGTCGCGGCCTGGCGCTACGACCCCGGTAGTGCCGATGGAGGCGGCGGCAAACCCCGCATGGTCCCAGATCTGGCGGGTGAAGGCGGCGACCGAGGTCTTGCCGCTGGTGCCGGTGACGGCGACCATGGTTTCAGGCTGGCCGCCGAAGAAACGGGCTGCCGCGAGCGCCAGCGCGTGGCGCGGATCATCCACGGAGATCACCGGCACGCCGAGGCCGGAAAGGCCGGCACCGCGCGCGGCAACGATGGCCGATGCACCGCGCTTGGCAGCGTCCGCGGCAAAGGTCGCGCCATCGGCCTTCGAGCCAGCCAGCGCAAAGAACAGATTGCCGGTACGGACCTGCCGCGAATCCGAAGCGACGCCGGTCACCGCTGTGTCGGAGGAAGCCTCGACAGGCAGGACACCGGCTAGATCTCTAAGTTTCATCGAACCCCAGTCATTGCAACAAAACGGCGCGCATCCCGGCGCGCCTCTTAAGAATCACTCAGTAGGACACCATCGTTGCCGCATTTTCTTGGCCGAAATCGGGCTTGACGCCAAGCATCGGCGCCGAGCGGCGGATGATGTTGGCCACCATCGGCGCGGCGTTGGAGCCGGCGGTGGCGCCCATGCCGGGCTTTTCCGGCTTCGGCTCGTCGATGATGGTCAACACGATATATTGTGGATCGTCCATCGGGAACGCCGCCACGAAGGCGTTGAAGCGGACATCCTTCGAATAACGGCCGTTGATGACCTTTTCCGCAGTGCCGGTCTTGCCGCCGACGCGATAGCCGGCGACTCGGGCGTTCTTGCCGGAGCCTTTTTCGGCGTTCAGCGTGTAGAGATAGCGCATGCCCTCCACGGTCTTCTCGCTGACCACCTTCTTGGCGACGTCCATCGCCTGATCGGCGGTGCGGGTCAGGAAGGTCGGCTGGATCAGGAAGCCGCCATTCATCAGCGCCGCGCAACCGACCGCCGTTTGCAGCGGCGTGGTCGAGATGCCGTGGCCGAAGGCGGCGGTGATCGAATGCACCTTCTTCCAGACTTTCGGCTCAGTGGGCTTGGCCACTTCCGGCAGTTCGGTCTTCATCTTTTCCAGCACGCCGAGGCGGTGCAGGAACTCGCGGTGGCCTTCGATGCCGACGACGTCGGCTTCCTTGGCCGAGCCGATGTTGGAGGAATAGATGAACACTTCCGGCACCGACAGAACGCGGCCCTTGCCGTGGAAGTCGCGGATGGTCTGGCGGCCGATGGTGATCGGACGCGAGGCATCGAACTTGGAGTCCATCGTCACCTTGCCGGAATCCAGCGCCATGGCGGTGGTGAAGCTCTTGAAGGTCGAGCCCATCTCGTAAAGACCGGCCGACATGCGGTTCAGCCGGTCCTTCTCCTGGGCGTTATAAGGATTGTTGGGATCGAAATCCGGCACCGAGGCCATCGCCATCACTTCGCCGGTCTTGATGTTGAGCACGACACCGCCGGCGGCGATCGCATGATACTTCTCCATCGCGGTCGCGACCTCGTCGCGCACGATGTGCTGGACGCGCAGGTCGATCGACAGCTTGACCGGCTTCAGATCGCGGGCAACGGCGAGGCCCGACTGCTGCAGGTCGGCCAGCCCCTGATCGTCGATATACTTCTCCATGCCGGAGATGCCCTGGTTGTCGATGTTGGTCAGTCCGACAACATAGGAGGTCGTCTCGCCGGCAGGATAGAAGCGCCGCTTCTCGGTGCGGAAGCCGATGCCGGGAATGCCGAGCTGCATGATTTCCGACTGCTGCTTCGGCGTCAGCTGGCGCTGTAGCCAGACGAAACCGGCACCGCTCTTCAACTTCTTGTAGGTCTGCTCGTAATCGATTTCCGGCAGCACGGTCGCCAGCTTCTCGATCGCCTCGTCGGCATCGACCATGTGGCGCGGCTCGGCGAACAGCGACGACGTCCTGATGTCGGTGGCCAGAACCTCGCCATTGCGGTCGACGATGTCGGGCCGCGAAGCCGTCACCCGGCTGGGCGGCGGGCCGGAATCGCTCGGCCCCTGGAAGCCCAGCCACACCAGCCGACCGGTGATGGCGATGTAGATGCCGAAAAACACCGTCATCGTCATGACGACGCGGGTGCGCGTCTTGCCGCCGGTCGCCTTGCGGGCGCTGTCGAGGACGATCGAGCCGTTGTCGCTGCGCGGCGAACGTTTCAGGAGCTTGTTGAGAACGCCGATCATTCGTCAGCTCCAGCCTCGATCTGTTGCGCGATCTTGTCCAGTGAAGTCGGCTTGGCGGCGCTGGCCGCCTTGTCCTTCGCCACGGGTTTCGGCTTGGCGACGGCGGCAATCTTCTTGTCGGCCGGCTTCGCCTTGTCCGCGGCCTTGGCTGCCAGCTTTGGTTTCTCCGCCGCCTTGTCCTTGGCGATCGATGCGGTCTTTTCCTTGTCGATGCCGGCAGCGCCATTCTCGGCCATGATGTCTTCGATGGAGAGCGGCGGCCGCTGCGGCAGGTCATCCAGCCCGACCACCTGGCGCGCATCGACGGACTGGAGATTGAGCTGTGTCTTGTAGAGTTCGGTCAGCTTCTGCAGGCGGGCCGGCTGCGTCAGCAGGCTCCAGTCGGCCCTGAGCAGTTCGATCGTCTCTTCCTCGGTGCGTATCTGAGACTGCAGCTTGTAGACCGCGGTCTGCTGCACCTCGGCGTCGCGCTTGATCTTGTAGGTCATGGCCGCCGCCGAGACCATGACGGCGATCAGGATGATGTCACTGGTACGGAACACGCGCTCACCTCTCGCCCGGCTTGCTGACGCCGGGAAGTTTTGGAAGGCCGAAGATGGACAGGTCGCCCGCGCGGGCCGGCGCCTCGGTGCGGATCGCGGCGCGCAGCCTGGCCGAACGCGCGCGCGGATTGGCGGCAAGCTCGGCCTCGCCCGCCGTCACGCCGCCGCCCGCCTTGCGGAACGTGGCGGTGCGGATCTGCGTCTCCGGCATATGGCGCGAGCCGGCCGCCTGTTCGGAGCGGTCGGCGATGAAGCGCTTGACGATGCGGTCTTCCAGCGAATGAAAGGTGACGACGACGAGCCGCCCGCCGGGCCTGAGCACCCGCTCGGCGGCGATCAGTGCCATGGCCAGTTCGCCAAGCTCGTCATTGACGAAGATGCGCAGCGCCTGGAACACCCGCGTCGCCGGGTGGATCTTGTCGCCCGGCTTGCGGCCGATATGGGTTTCGATGGCGTCGGCGAGATCGAGCGTGCGCTCGAACGGCTTCTTCTCGCGCCGCGTCTCGATCATGCGGGCAATGCGGCCCGAATGGCGCTCCTCGCCGAGAAAGCCGAAGATGCGGGCAAGGTCGCCCGCCTTGAAGGTGTTGACCACGTCGGCGGCGCTCATCCCCGACTGCGCCATGCGCATGTCGAGCGGACCGTCGAAACGGAAGGAAAACCCGCGTTCGGCCTGGTCGAGCTGCATGGACGAAACGCCGATGTCAAGCACGACGCCGTCGACGCCCTCGGCATGCTGGTCGAGCGTCGAAAAAGGCGCATGGACGAGGCGGAGCCTGCCGTCGGCCTGCTGTTCAAGCGCCCTGCCCGCTGAAATCGCGTCCGGATCGCGGTCGATGGCAATCACCGATGCGCCGCTGTCTAGAACCGCCCTGGTGTAACCGCCCGCGCCGAAAGTGCCGTCGACGATCACCTCGCCGCGCTGCGGCGCCAGTGCCTCGACGACCTCGGCGAGGAGGACCGGAATGTGGCGGGCCGGTCCGCCAGCGGCGTGGAGATCATCGCCGTGGCCCGCCGTCATTCCGGCCGCTCCCCTGGCTTCGTCCCCTGCCGAAGATGCAAGAGCCTGGACCGCGCGGCCGCCCCATAGGCGGCCAGCCGTCCCGGCTCCCATATCTGGAAAAAACTGCCCCTCCCCACGAAGGCCACTTCGGTTGTTATTCCGGTATGCTCGCGAATGAAATCGGTCAACGTGACGCGCCCATCCTGATCCAGCTTCAGGAAGGTGCCGTCGCCATGGCAGAAGAAGGACATGTCGTCCGCCGTCTGCAGGAACGGATCCTCCTGCGCAATGCGTTGCTCGTAACGGTCGAGCAGATCGAGCCCGCCGACATCCATCGCCGCCTGGTCCAGGCAGCGCAGTGCATAGAGTTCCGAATAGCCGCGTTTCTGCAGGACCGTGCGGAAATGCGCAGGCACCGAGACGCGCCCCTTGGCGTCGATCCGGTTCACCGCGCTTGATAGAAAACGGTCCATGACGCGCTACAGCCGCTTGCGCCGCTGCACCTCTCAACATCCTCGCAGCCATGCCGCCGCGGCACGGCCCCTTCACCAGGCCCACCGCGCCGGACGGAGCGAAAAACGACACACGCACAGCCGACGCGGTTGGCCGTTCGGCGTACGCTTCACCCTGACACGAAACGAAGGCTTGATTAGCGAGATGGGATATCATGGGGTATCATGGGCGTCAACGGGAACAGGCTTCACAAACCCCTTAGAAGGTGACATTGCGGGCACTGCCGTATTTATCCTCCATTAAGCCTAACGAAGTGTTTAAGAGTGGCTCCGCCCTTGCCCCGGCAAGCAGCGAGGCATAGCGTTTGAAATGCTCGCCCGAGCGCCGCTTCGACGCTTTCCAACCCTCTCCAGAGACCTTTTCCCGAGATCCGCCATGTCCGAAACAGCTCCCTCCCGCGCCGCCGGGCTCCTTCATCTCAGGCGCGACGGTCTGTCCAAGGGCGATTCCATTCCCCTACCGCTGACGATGGCATCCACCTTCCATGCGCCCGGCGATTCGACCGGCTTCCATCAATATGGCCGGTTCTCGAACCCGACCTGGGATGGAACCGAAGAGATGCTGTCTTATCTGGAGAACGCGCCGGCCCTTGCCTTCCCGTCGGGCATGGCGGCGATTTCCGCGGCGTTCTTCGCGCTTCTGAAAACCGGCGACCGCATCCTCTTGCCGACCGACGGCTACCACACCACACGCATCCTGGCTGATCGCTTCCTGCGCGCCTTCGGGGTCCATTTCGACACCCGCCCGACAGCCTCCTTCCTCGACGGCGGTTTTGACGGCTACCGGCTGGTCTTCGTCGAAAGCCCTTCCAATCCGATGCTGGATATCTGCGACATCGCGGCCGCCGCCGAAGCGATCCACAAGGCCGGCGGCCTGCTTATCGTCGACAACACCACCATGACGCCCTTCGGCCAGCGCCCGCTCGACCTCGGCGCCGACATCGTCGTGGCGGCCGACACCAAGGCGCCGAACGGCCATTCCGACGTGCTGGCCGGCCATGTCGCCAGCCGCAACGCTGACGTCATGGCGGCCGTGAAGGAATGGCGCACCACTTCGGGCAGCATTCCGAGCCCCTTCGACGCCTGGCTGCTGCATCGCGGGCTGGAGACGCTCGATGTGCGTTTCGACCGCATGTGTACATCGGCAGAGCTGATCGCGCCGCGCATCAAGGCGCATCCGGCGGTCAAGGCGCTCCGCTTTCCCGGTCTCATCGGCGACCCGTCGCACAACCTTGCCAGCACGCAGATGGAGCGCTTCGGCTTCCTCATCAGCTTCGTGCTCGGGTCGGAAGACGAGGCCGAGAATTTCATCAATGGCTGCGAACTGATGGCCGCCGCCACCTCCTTCGGCGGGGTCCACACCTCGGCCGAGCGCCGCACCAAGCGCGGCGACGCCGTGCCGCCCGGTTTCGTCAGGCTGGCGATCGGCTGCGAGCCGGCGGAGGATTTGTGGGCTGCGATCAAGGCATCGCTGGACAGGATTGCGGCGGCTTAGGCGGCGCGGCTGAATCAAACTCCGAACGACCTGAATCGAAATCCGATCAAGTCGCCCGAAGCCACTGAAATCCTGAGAAAAATGCCAGCCGGCCTATAAGCCGGGTTCTGTATGGCCCCGCCCCTTGCGGAGCGGAACGTGGCGGCCATTCATCTTGGGCGCATGTTGCCATACGCCTCACGCAACCTACCCGGGCGGTGGGCCGGAAACAGCCCTGAGGGTTTCCCCTCGTACCGCCCCTATTCGGTTTTGCTCCCGGTGGGGTTTGCCCTGCCGCTCCCGTTGCCGGTCGCGCGGTGGGCTCTTACCCCACCCTTTCACCCTTGCCGCGGAGAACCGCGGCGGTTTGCTTTCTGTGGCACTTTCCCTGGGGTCGCCCCCGCCGGCCATTAACCGGCACCGTGTCTCCATGGAGCCCGGACTTTCCTCACCCGCAGCCTTTCGGCTCTTGCTGGTGCGGCCGCCCGGCCGGCTGGCAGGGCGTATAAAGGCATTCGCAAGCGAAAAGGCAAACGAAAACCGCAGCCGGCTCAAATGGGTCCCAAGGAGATCGTGCTTAGCTGGCGCCGCCGAGCTGCGCCTGCACCTTCCGGCAATAGGCCGCCGAGATCGGGTTCATGCGCTTGGCGGCATGGCCGGCATTGTATTTGAGAATGGTGCCGCAGGTGGTGCCGCCGCTGAGCTCCTGCGCCATCGCCAGATACTTCATGCCGTATTTGATGTTGGTCTCGGGGTTGTGCAGCCCGTTGGCCGAGCCGCTGTAGCCCATCATGCGCGCGGTGGCAGGCTTGATCTGCATCAGGCCGATCTCGCCGGCGCTGCCGACCATACCGGGCCGGTAGTTGCTTTCGACCTTGATGACGGCATGCGCCAGCCTGGCCGGCACGCCGTAGCTGGCGGCATAGCGGGCGACGATATCGGAATAACGCACGTCGGTTCCACCGGCGTAATAAGGCTTGGTGGTGCGCGGCGCGATCGAGGCTGTGGTCGTCATGTCGACCATCACTTTCCTCCTGGCCTTGCCGACCCTGTCGCCCTTGCTGACCCTGTCGCCCTTGGCGACCTTGACCGTCTTGCCGGCCTTGGTGTTCGACGCGGTCTTGTTGTCCTTCGCGCAGCCGAACAGATAGGGGCACGGCTCGGCAGCGGTCTTGGAGCGCGCCACGACCTGCTTGGCCTTGGCCGGCTTGGCTATCGTCTGATTGGCGGCTGGGGCGGTCTGGTCAGCCCTTGGACTGGCCGCGGCGCTATCCTGCGACGTGAAGGCAATAGAAATCATCCCGGCAGCAAAGGCTGCCGCTACAACGAACGGTTTTTGCATACGATCCTGTTTTTCTTGGCCGCGCGAAGAACTTCGCGCTACATCCTGTCATGAATGACGAACTAGCCTTGGCAATAGTCCGGCATTGGTGTGGACTTGCCTTTGAAACCCGATTTGGCGGCAATGAAGGCCGGGCAATTCAATTCATATTACAAATTGTAATATTAAACGGAAGCGCAACGATGGTCAGGCTAGACTTGCCGCCGCGGAAGCAACCAGCCGCTTCAACGTCCTGATCGTCGAGCCATCGGCGACGCCGTCGACGAGGCGCGGCCGGAAATGACGCTGGAAGGCCTCTACCGCGATCCGCGTGGCGGGGTCGAAAATCCTCGTGATTCCAAGACCATAGCCGTAAAGCGCCAGCAGCGACTGCAATTCCTCGACCTGAGCGCCCTGGTCGCCTTCGCGCAATGCCGCCCCTTGCCGGATCGGCGCCGCGGGCACCAGATGGCCGATGCCGGCAGCATGCAGCGCCTTCCACGGAAACCTTTCGCCGGGATCGACCTTGCGACCGGGTGCCACATCCGAATGCGCCAGAATACGTTCCGGCACGACGCCGTGGCGAGCCACAATCCCGGCGCAAAGCCCGATCACCGCCTCGATCTGCCGCTTCGGATAAGGCGGATAATCCAGGGAATGGCCGGGATTGACGATCTCGATACCAACGGAAGCCGAGTTGATGTCGGCATGGCCGCGCCAGAAACTCTTGCCCGCGTGCCACGCACGGTCGCTTTCGCGCACCATCTGCACGATCCGCCCGTCCTTGTGCACCAGATAATGCGACGACACCTCGCTCGCCGGGTCGCACAACCAGGCTTCGGCGCCTTCTCCGCTCGCCATGCCCGTATAGTGCAGCACGATCATGTCTGGCCGGAACGGTCCGCGGCGCGGGCCGAAATTGGGCGATACCCTGACGTCTGCTCCGGCATGGTCGGGCGAAAAGCCGCTCATGCCGGGGCGAGGTCCCGTTCGATCAACTCGTAGGCCGCGTTGATCGCGGCAACACGCGTCGTCGCGATCTTGATGAATTCCTGCGGCAGGCCGCGCGCGATCAGCCGGTCCGGGTGGTTTTCGGACACCAGCTTGCGGTAGCGCTTCTTCACCTCGGTGAAGGGCTGGCCGCGCTCGATGCCGAGCACGACATAGGGGTCGTCGGCGCCAAGATGCACATGCCGCGCCATGATACGCTGGTAATGCACGTCCTCGATGCGGAAGATTTCGGCGACCCGGTGCAGGAACTGCCCTTCCCGCTCATGCAAAACGCCGTCGGCGGTGGCGATGTGGAAGAGACCGTCGAGAATATCTTCCAGCATCATGCAGTTGGCGTGGCCGGAGCCGCACAGCCCCGCCATCTTCTCGGCATAGGCCTCGAAGCCGGCAACGTCCTGCTTGGCCAGATCGTAGAGCCGCGCCACATTATGCGTCTCTTCCGGCGGCACTTCGAAAATCTCGCGGAAAGCGCGGATTTCGTCCTGGGTGACGACGCCGTCGGCCTTGGCCATCTTGGCCGACAGCGCGATCATCGCCACCGAGAACGAGACGCGCCGGCGCAGTTCCGCGTCGCCGGAAAACACCGTGCGCACGGCCTCGACCACCTCGGCGATGCCAGCCGTGGCGGAGGCGGAAAGGCGGGCGATGAAATCACCAATGCGGTCCCAAATCGACATGCGCTTCTCTTAGAACCAAGCGCATGGCGCTATCAAGGCACGATCGCGTCATGGGCCGGTTCGGCGAAAGCCGTTTGAGCGATAACGCCCTAGGCGGCCGTCCGGTTCGGCCGGCGCACCGCCCTTATCTTGCTGGAGTGGCCGCCGCCGCAGAAGAAGCGGTCACCGCCGTCGGATTCAAGCCCGGAAACGCCTGAGCCGGCCGGCAACTCCAGCCGTTCCAGCACCTCTCCGGTCTTCGGATCGACACGCCGGACCTCACTCTCCTCGCCATCCCACATGCCGTGCCAGAGTTCGCCGTCCACCCAGGTCACCCCGGTGACGAAGCGGTTGGAGGAAATCGTGCGCAGGATGGTTCCCGTCTCCGGATCGATCTGGTGGATCTTGCAATCGCGATACTGCCCCACCCATAGCGAGCCCTCGGCCCAGGCAAGGCCGGAATCGCCACCGCCGCCGGGTGCCGGGATCGTTGCCAGAACGCGCCCGCTCGCTGGATCGATCTTCTGGATGCGGTCCTCGGCGATCTGGTAGAGATGCTGGCCATCGAAAGCAGTTCCGGCATGCGCGGCAACATCGATCGAGCGCACGGTTTCGCCGCTTGCCGGGTCGAGCGCGTTCAATCTGTCGCCGGAGGCGAACCAGACATTGCGGCCATCGAAGGTCACGCCAGCCACCTTTTCGACGCCCGGAAAGGGACCGTATTCGCGGATGATTTCGGCGGCGGTGCGTTTCATGGTTCAGCCTCGTGTTTCAATATTGGAGCACGGAGCCCTGCGGCTCCTGTCCTTCAAAGCCACTCTAGTCGCTCGGCAGCGGTCCCGGGAGTAACAAGGCTGTCGGGAAACCCGGCACCGGCGGCGTCATCCAGCGAACCGCCCGGCCACGGCCGAACGAGTGGACCTTGCCGGCCGCGGCCAACTGCTCCAGCGCCCGCTGAACCGTGCGCGGGCTGGCGCCGAGCGCGAGTGCCAGAGCCGAGCTCGACCAGGCTTCGCCATCGGCCAGGAAAGCCAGCACCGCCGCATTTTCCTCCTCGACGGGCGGTGCCAGCACCACCGCATCGGCGGACCGGCGCGGCGCAAGCGCAAAACCCTCGCTGGTCGCGTTCACCTCGACCAGCATCCTGAGTTCCGCGCGCAGGCGACCGATCTCGACCCTCAGCCGCGCACGATGCGATTCATCGGCATATTTCGCGCCAAAGGCACGCAGCAGAAGTGTGCTTCGGGACACATCGCCCGGCCACGCTTCAGCCAGTTCGCGCACAAGGGCGAACAGCACCGGGCGCGTCGCCAGCGGCACCACGATGCCGCCGCCGCGCACGACGTTGCGGCAGGCGTCGACCACCAGCGACCCGGACGCCAGCAGCGTCTCGACCTCGTCGAGCAGCAAGGGGCGTGCCTGCCCATGGGCGATCAGCCGCGCGGCGGGTGCCTCAAGCACCACGGCGGCGCTCTCCACCTCGGCGATCAACGCGCCGATGCCCGACTGGCGCGCTGCCTCGCCGGCCCGCGCAAGAGCGGCCCGCGCAGCCCTGGTCTGCAGGCGCCGGATCGCGATGCCGGCCGCCGCCAGCTCGCGCGAAGCCCTTGCCGCCGGTGGCAAGGGTCCGACGTCGGCTTCCGTCAGCAGGCGTTCGGCTTCGTCGAGGCGGCCGATCAACAGCAGGCGCCGGATTTCGAGATTGCGCGCGTGAGCAGCGTTGACGCGATCACCATGGGCTTCCAGCGTCGCTCGGGCGGCATCGAGCGCCTTCACCGGCCAGCCGAGGTCGCGCGAGACCAGCGCGATCTCGGCTTCGGCGACGACACAACGCGCGCGCGCCACCGCTTCCTTCGGACCAAAGGCACGCGCCGCGTTCTTGAGCAGCATCTTTGCCCGGGCGAAGTCGCCAAGCTGCGCCATGGTGATACCGCGCAAAGCCAGCGCCGGCGCGTCATCGCGCAGGCCGACCCGCTTCAAGGCGCCAAGCGGATCACCGGCCGCCAGAGCGCGGGCTGCCGCGGTGATCAGCGAGTCCATGGCAATCCCGTCAAATTTGTAACTCCCGCCATCGCGCGCTCCGGGCTTAGCCTGATCCTATTCCGAAGCAAACGGCCGGACCAGTGACGGTCCGCCGAGAGTTCACAAGGAGACGTTCGATGACGATGCATGTGACAGGAACGCGCAAACAATGGCTCGAAGCGCGGCTCGACCTGCTCGCGGCCGAAAAGGAATTGACGCGGCGCAGCGACGCACTGGCCGAGCTGCGCCAAAAACTGCCATGGGTGCGGATCGACAAGGACTATCGCTTTGACACCGCCGCCGGCAGCGCCTCGTTGGTCGACCTCTTCAAGGGCCGCTCGCAGCTGCTCGTCTATCATTTCATGTTCGGCCCCGACTACAAGGCCGGTTGCCCCTCCTGCTCCTCGATCGCCGACGGCGTCAACGGCAGCGTCGTGCACCTCGAAAACCATGACGTTGCCTTCACCGCCATCTCGCGGGCACCGCTGGAAAAGCTGCTCGCTTACAGGCAGCGCATGGGATGGAGCTTCGACTGGGCTTCCTCCTTCGGCAGCGATTTCAACAGCGATTTCGGCGTCTGGTTCAGCGAAGAGCAGCAGCGCGCCGGCATCGACTACAACTATCGCCGCGAGCCAGCGATGGCTGGACCAGCAGCGGAACTGACCGACAGCAAATCGCAGCCGCGCGACGACGACAGTCCGGTCGCCCAGTTTGCCGCCACGACCGGAACCGACGCTGCCACCTTCTTGCGCGATCTGCCCGGCCTCAGCGCCTTCGTGTTGGAAGACGGGCAGGTCTACCACACCTATTCCGCCTATTCGCGTGGCCTGGACGGTATCTGGGGCATGTATCAGTGGCTGGACCGTGCTCCCAAAGGCCGCAACGAAACCGGTTTCTGGTGGCGCCGCAACGACGAATACGGTCGGGCGTAACGACTATGTTCGCGCTTGATCGAACCGGAAGCAACACGCCCAACGGGCCGCGCGGCGCAACGGCAGGCTTCACGGATTGGCTCTGCCTCGCTGCCACGCCGACCTTCGCTGCAATGGCGCTGCTCAGCGCCGTCACCGGAGGGGCGGACATGATCTGCTCCTCCATGGCGGACGCCCTGCCGCTCAACGGCATGGTGATGATGTATCTGCTGATGAGCGCTTTCCACCTGCCGCCCTGGCTGCGGCTCGTTGCCGGCCGCGCTGGCAGGTCGGTCGATGCAGACCGGCCGGATCGCGGATTTTCCGTCTGAGACCAGAACGTCTCGACAACTGACCGCTAGAAACCAAGAAAAAGGCCGGGACACGCCCGGCCTTCTTCGTTTTTGCGCGGCCGGCATCGACCGGCCGCTTCAAGCCAGGACTTCCCGCGCTTATTGCGCCGGTGCCGTGGAGTTCGGCTGCGCCGGCTTCATGGTGTTGTCGGCTGGCGGCTGCGCCTGCGGGGTCGCAGGCTTCATCGGCTGCACGTCGGCGGGAGGCGGCGTCGTGCTTTCCGTCGTGGTCTTGTCCGTGCCGGTACCACTGCCGCCGCCGCTGTTTTCACTGCAGGCGGCGACACCGAGCAACAGCAACGCCGAAACCGAGGCAAGAACGAGGTTTTTCATCGCTTTTCTCCTTCGCAACTTCACCCCCTTGTGAAGGGCGGCATCGGTTCAATGCCGCAGACGCGCATCCGTTTCGTCACATTGCGTTTCGCTCTGTAACAGCCGAACCCACGCGATCGGCCGTTGCCGGGCCGCGCCATCGGCTCTAACAGGGAGGGCAATGGCATCGAGAGGACGGTCGATGAACGGAAAATGGGACTTCTGGATCGACCGCGGCGGTACCTTCACCGACGTCATCGGGCGCGGACCGGACAGTGCGCTCCATCCCATGAAGCTGTTGTCGGAAAACCCGGAGGCCTACCCCGACGCCGCCATCCATGGCATTCGCACCTTGCTCGGCCTCGCGCCCGGCACGGCCATTCCGGCCGATGCCATCGGCGAGGTGCGCATGGGCACCACGGTCGCCACCAACGCGCTGCTGGAGCGCAAGGGCGACCGCGTCTTGCTGCTCATCACCAAGGGTTTTCGCGATGCGTTGCGCATCGCCTATCAGGCGCGCCCCGACATCTTCGCCAAGGAGATCATCCTGCCCGAACAGCTCTACGAGCGCGTCGTCGAGGTGGACGAGCGGGTGCGCGCTGACGGCTGCGTGGAACGGCTTCTCGACATCGCCAATGTCAAGCCGGCGATCGAACAGGCCAAGGCCGACGGCATCGACGCTGTCGCCATCGTCTTCATGCATGCCTGGAAATATCCCGAGCATGAGAAGGCGGTGGCCAAGGTCTGCCACAAAGCCGGCTTCTCGCAGGTTTCGGTGAGCCACGAAGTGTCGCCGCTCATCAAGCTGGTCGGGCGCGGCGATACCACAGTGGTCGACGCCTACCTGTCGCCGATCCTGTCGCGCTACGTGCAGCGGGTGGCGGGCGAACTGGGCATCGTGTCGGCACAGCCCAGCGAGCGCTCGGCCGCGAGCCCGAGACTGACGTTCATGATGTCCTCGGGCGGCCTGACCGCGGCCGACAAGTTCCAGGGCAAGGACGCGCTGCTGTCCGGCCCGGCCGGCGGTGTCGTCGGCATGGTGGAAACCGCGCGGCTCGCCGGCTTCGAGAAAGTCATCGGCTTCGACATGGGCGGCACCTCGACCGACGTCGCCCATTATGACGGCGACTACGAACGCGCCTTCGACACCGAGGTCGCCGGCGTGCGCATCCGCGCACCGATGATGCGCATCCACACCGTCGCCGCCGGCGGCGGCTCGGTCTTGCATTTCGAGGCCGGCCGCTTCCGCGTCGGCCCGGACTCCGCCGGCGCCAATCCCGGCCCCGCCAGCTATCGCCGCGGCGGCCCGCTCGCCGTCACCGACGCCAATGTCATGCTGGGCAAGCTGCAGCCCGATTTCTTCCCGTCGATCTTCGGCCCTGGACAAGACCGGCCGCTGGATGCCGAGGCGGTACGGGCAAAATTTATCGCGCTGGCAACGGAGATCGGCGACGACCGCAGCCCCGAGGCGGTGGCCGAAGGCTTCGTCACCATCGCGGTGGAAAACATGGCCAACGCCATCAAGAAGATTTCGGTGCAGCGCGGCTACGACGTCACCGAATATCTGCTGAACTGCTTCGGCGGCGCCGGCGGCCAGCATGCCTGCCTGGTGGCCGATGCGCTCGGCATGGAGGCGGTGCTGATCCATCCGCTTTCCGGCCTTCTGTCAGCCTATGGCATCGGCCTGTCCTCGGTGTTCGCATCGCGCCAAAAGGCGTTGCTGGCGCCGCTTGCCGAGAGCGCGCTGGCTGAGATCGAGGACGCGCTGGCTGCCCTGCGCGAGGCGGTTGTGAACGAGCTTGCGGAGCAAGGCGTCGCGGCAACCGGCATCGAGACGAGGCCGGTGCTGCATATCCGCTATGACGGCACCGACACCGCTCTGCCGGTCGATTTTTCCGCTGGCTCCATTGAGGCGGCGAAGCGCGATTTCGAGGCCATGCACAAGGCGCAGTTCGGCTTCGTCTATGCCGACAAGCCGATGATCGTCGAAACCGGCGCTGTCGAGGGATGGGAACAAGCCCGGAATGGCCTGGGCGAGGCCAGTGCTCCGCTCGCGAAAATCGACGCGGCAGCTCCAGAGACCAGACGGGTCTATTGCGAGGGTAAATGGCACGAGGCCGGCATTTTCCGGCGTGAGGCGATGAATGCCGGCAACAAGGTCGCCGGCCCCGCTTTGATCATCGAGCCGAACCAGACCATCGTCGTCGAACCCGGCTGGCGGGCCGAGATCACGGCGCGCAACCATGTGCTCTTGCGCCGCGCGGAGAAAAAGCAACGCCGCGCGGCACTCGGCACCGAAGCCGACCCGGTCATGCTGGAGGTGTTCAACAACCTGTTCATGTCGATCGCCGAGCAGATGGGCGTGACGCTGCAGAACACCGCCTATTCGGTCAACATCAAGGAGCGGCTCGATTTCTCCTGCGCCGTCTTCGATCGCAACGGCGCGCTGGTCGCCAACGCCCCGCACATGCCGGTGCATCTGGGCTCGATGGACCGCTCGGTCGAAACAATCATCCGCCTCAACCAGGGCGACATCCGGCCGGGCGACGTCTTCGCCCTCAACGCCCCTTACAATGGCGGCACCCATCTGCCGGATATCACCGTGGTGACGCCGGTGTTCGACGACGCACGGGAGAACATCCTGTTCTGGACCGCCTCGCGCGGCCACCATGCCGATGTCGGCGGAACGGCACCCGGTTCGATGACCCCGCTGGCAACCACAGTCGACGAGGAAGGCGTGCTGTTCGACAATTTCCGACTGGTCGAGCAAGGCCGATTCCGCGAGACAGAACTCGTCCACCTGCTGACCGACCATCGCTACCCTGCCCGCAATCCCGCCCAGAACGTTGCCGACCTCAAGGCACAGATCGCCGCCAACGAAAAGGGCGTCGCCGAGCTGCGCCGCATGGTCGAGCATTTCGGCCTCGACGTCGTCGAAGCCTATATGGGCCATGTCCAGGACAATGCGGCCGAAAGCGTGCGGCGCGTGCTCGACCGGCTGCCGGACAGTTCCGCCTATGCCTATGCCACCGATACCGGCCAGGTCATCAAGGTCAGCATCGCCATCGACCGCGGCAGGCGCCAGGCCACCGTCGACTTCACCGGCACCTCGCCGGTGATGAAGAACAATTTCAACGCGCCGGAGCCGGTGGCGCGGGCGGCCGTGCTTTACGCCTTCCGCGTCATGGTCGAGGACAACATCCCGATGAACGCTGGCTGCTTGCGGCCGATCACCATCGTCATCCCGGACGGCTCGATGCTCAAGCCGGCCTACCCTGCCGCCGTCGTCGCTGGCAATGTCGAGACCTCGCAGCACGTCACCAACGCGCTGTTCGGCGCCATGGGCGCCATGGCCAACGCGCAGGGCACGATGAACAACCTGACTTTCGGCAACGATCGCTACCAATACTACGAGACCATCTGCTCGGGCTCGCCGGCGGGGCGCATGAATGACGGCCGCGGCTTTGCCGGCACGTCCGGCGTACACACCCACATGACCAATTCGCGCCTGACCGACCCGGAAATCCTCGAATTGCGTTTCCCCGTGCTTTTGGAGGACTTCCGCATTCGCCAAGGCTCCGGCGGCAAGGGTCGCTGGAGCGCCGGCGATGGCACCCGCCGCTCGATCCGTTTCCTGGAGAAGATGGAGTGCGCGATCCTCTCCTCGCACCGCTCGCGCCCGCCGCAAGGCCTCGATGGCGGCGGCGACGGCGAAGTGGGCTCGACCAAGGTGCGCCGCCTCGACGGCCGCGTCGATGTGCTGAAAGCCTGCGACCAGACCGTGCTGGAGAAAGGCGAGGCGGTGATCGTGACGACGCCGACGCCGGGCGGCTATGGCGCGGGATGAAGCGCGTCGTCCCTAGTCCAGGTTGGTCTGGATCCACTTCGGCGACAGGTGGATGTCGAGCGTCTGCAGCCGCCCCGGCCCCAGATTGATGAAGCGGTGCGGCAGGGCGGCCGGTCCGAGCACGACGTCGCCGGCCTCCGCGTCGATCACCTCGTCGCCGACGAAAAAGCGCGCGCGGCCCTGCTGGACCACGAAGATTTCGTCATAGGGGTGGATGTGCAGCACCGGCCCCGTGCCGGGCTCATCGTTGCCATAGGTCAATATTGTGACCTCGGTCGGCAAGGTCTCGCCATTGACAGACCCGCGATAAGGACCCGGCAGCGCGGCGTCGAAAAGCCGGGCCTTCGCCGGTGAACGACCGTCCGGAACGACGGTCGTGGGGTCGAAATCGCGTCGAGTCATAAAAGTCTCCGATCTATGCCCCCGAAAAATGGACAAGCCGGCCGCCGAGCGCAAGCCGACTCCGCCGCGTCATGTGCCCGTCACCCCCGCGTCACCGCACTGTCATGCCGCTGCGCTACGCGCTTCGCCCAATGTAAACGGGGAATCGCCTTGCCATGTCGGACGTTTCTGCGGAACTGGTTTTCAGGCGCGGCAAGGAAGTGGGAAAGGCGGTCTACCAGAACCGCGCCCTCTCCAAGGCGGGCATTTCCGAGCGCCTGTTCGCGCTGCTGTTTTCCGGTCTCGTCTACCCGCAGATCTGGGAAGACCCCGATATCGACATCGAGGCGATGCAGCTCGGCGAAGGCCACCGCGTCGTCACCATCGCCTCGGGCGGCTGCAACATCCTGGCCTATCTCACGCGCTCGCCGGCGAAAATCGACGCCGTCGACCTCAACGCGGCCCATATCGCGCTGAACCGCATGAAGCTCACCGCCGTGCGTGATCTGCCGACGCAGGCCGATTTGTTCCGCTTCTTCGGCGCGGCCGGCGCCGAGCACAATTCCGCCGCCTATGACCGTTTCATCGCGCCCAATCTCGATCCGGTCAGCCGCCACTATTGGGAAAAGCGCAATTGGCGCGGTCGCCGCCGCATCGAGGTGTTCAATCGCAATTTCTACCGCACCGGCCTGCTCGGCCTGTTCATCGCCACCGGCCATCGCGCCGGCCGCCTGTTCGGCGTCGATCCGTCCGGCATCATGGCTGCCACCGATCTCGCCGAGCAGCGCCGCTTCTTCGACGAGAAGCTGGCGCCGGTCTTCGACAACAAGCTTTTGCGCTGGGCAACCTCGCGCAAGGCCTCGCTGTTCGGCCTGGGCATCCCGCCGGCGCAATACGATTCCCTCATCACCTCCGGCGATGGCTCGATGGCCTCGGTGCTGAAGGCGCGCCTCGAAAAGCTCGCTTGCGATTTCCCGCTGAAGGACAATTATTTCGCCTGGCAGGCTTTCGCGCGCCGCTATCCCAATCCGGGCGAGGCAGCCCTGCCAGCCTATCTGGAAAAGGAAAACCACGCGACGCTGAAGGCCAATGTCGACCGCGTCGGCATCCACCATGCCAACATGATCGAATTCCTGGCCGGCAAGGACGCCGGCACGGTCGACCGCTTCATCCTGCTCGACGCGCAGGACTGGATGACCGACGAGCAGCTCAACGCGCTGTGGACCGAGATCACCCGCGCCGCCTCGCCCGGCGCGCGCGTCATCTTCCGCACCGCCGCCGAGCCCAGCCTGCTGCCGGGCCGTGTCTCCGCCTCCCTGCTCGACCAGTGGCACTACGAGGACGAAGCCTCGCGCGACTATTCCGCCCGCGACCGCTCGGCGATCTATGGCGGCTTCCACCTCTACGTGAAGCGCGGCTGATGAGCACGCAGGAGCTTCCCGCCAATCATGCCGAACTGATGGACGGCGTCTATCGCTGGCAGCGCCACATCTATGACCTGACCCGCAAATATTATCTGCTCGGCCGCGACCGGCTGATCGCCGGTCTCGACGTGCCGGCCGGCGGCAGTGTGCTGGAACTCGGTTGCGGCACCGGCCGCAACCTTGTGCTGACCGCCCGACACTATCCTGACGCCCGTCTCTATGGCCTCGACATCTCAGCCGAGATGCTGGACAGCGCGCAGGCCGCGATCGTTCGCGACGGTATCGCCGGCCGCGCTGTTTTGGCCCGCGCGGATGCCACCGACTTCGATCCCCAGGCGCTGTTCGGCGTCGCGCATTTCGACCGCGTCTTCGTGTCCTATTCGCTGTCGATGATCCCCAGTTGGGAAAAGACCGTGGCCGCCGGGCTTGCCGCGCTGGCACCCGGCGGATCGCTGCATGTCGTCGATTTCGGCCAGCAGGAAAAGCTGCCCGGCTGGTTCCGCTCGCTGCTTCAGGCGTGGCTGCGGAAATTCCACGTCAGTCCGCGTGAATCGCTGCACGAAGTGCTTGAATCGGAATCCGCCAAAGCCGGCGCAAGCCTTTCATTCGAAAGACTTTATCGCGGCTACGCATGGCTGGCGATAGCCCGACGCTGACCCCTTTTTCCCTCGCGGGAGAAGGAAACAGCGCCCTTACTTCAGCACCTTTGCCAGCGCCGCCGTCAGGTTCTGCGGCCGGTAGCCGAGCTTGAACGGCGTCAGCCCCAGCCGCACGACGACCAGCTTCTGCGACGGCACGACCGCGACGGTCTGTCCGTCATGCCCTTCGAGCCAATAGGTGTCCGCCGGCACGCCGGCCCGGGCGGTAGCGCCGGGGTCGTTCTCGTTGCCGGGCGCCTCGATCCACAATTGGCCTCGCGTATAGACATTCTTGGAGGCTGGCGCCGGCTCGCGCATCCACGATACGAAGCCGTCGGGGAGGATCTGCTGGCCGTTCCAGGCGCCGTCCTGCAACAGGAACTGGCCGAAGCGTGCCCAGTCACGCGCCGTGGCGTAAAGATAGGACGAGCCGACGAAGGTTCCGTGCTGGTCTGTCTCCAGCACCGCGCTGTTCATGCCGATCGGCTGGAACAGCTTCTGGCGCGGCCATGCCAGCGCCTGCTTCGGGTCGGCGAAGGTGTTTTGCCAGATGCGCGACAGCATCACCGCCGTGCCGCTCGAATAGGAATAGACCTTGCCGGGCTCTCCCGTCAGCGGCTTGTTGGAGGCGAAATCGGCCATGTTGCCTTGCTGGTAGAGCATGCGTGTCACGTCGGTGACCGCGCCATAGTCTTCGTTGAACTCCAGCCCGCTCGACATTGCCATCATGTCGGCCAGCGTGACCGCGGCACGCTTGTCGGCCTTCCAGTCGGCGAACAGGCCCTGGTCGGTGATGGCAAGCTTGCCTTCCTTGACCAGCGTGCCGACGATCGCGGCGTTGACCGATTTGGTCATCGACCAGCCGAGCAGCGGCGTGTTTTCGGAGAAACCGGCACCGTAGCGCTCGCCGAGGATGCGGCCGTTCTGGGCCACCACGACGGCGCGCATGCCCGGACCGGTCAGACCCGCATCGTCAAGGATTTTCGCAATCTCCGGGTTTTGCGAGGGCTCGACACGGCCGCCTTCCGGCCACAGCGCGTCGGCCACCGTCGGCGGCGTGACGATATCGGTGCTGATTGCCTTGGCTGCAGCCACATTGCCGTCGGGCACGTCGGTGCAGCCGAGCCCCGGACGCAGCACCGCCGTCCCCTTGCCGAAGATACCAAGCAGGCCGGCGCTGACCGTGCCGCCGCTCTTGTCGACATTCAGCATCATCAGCTTGAGGATCGGATGACCCGGCGCCTGCACGTCCACCGCCAGAACCTGCCCGGCATCGCGCCCGGCCAGGAAGACGTTCGAGCAGACGATCTTGGCCGTGTAGTTGGCGGCGACCCGGATCAAGACCGGCGGCGCGATCCACAGCCAGACCGCCCCGCCGATAACGGCGACGACGATCAGCCAGAGCAGCCATTTGAAAATCTTGCCGATGACACGCATGCCCTGCCTCCCAACAGTCGGTGCCGCAATCTGCCGCGATTGGCACCAAGATCGCAACAGCGGATGTCGCCGCGCTAATTTCCCTTAGGGAAAGCAGGCTTGTCAGGCTTAACTCCCTCCCCTGCGATGGGACCGCGACCCATTGCACTTCGCCTGGCATCAACCGATTATCAACCATGTTGGGCGATGACAGAGGGATGTGTTGCGGCCAGGTGGGCACGCCGCAACCGGCTAAGGACCGGCAGAACGACCCATCCGCAACCGGCGGCCTCCGGTCTGGACCTGAATATCGGATGCGCCGTCTCGCGATCGCCTTTTCCCTGCTGGCGCTTTCCGCCTGTTCTACGGTCGACACGCTTAGCCCGGTGGCGTCCGGCTCGGGCTCCAGTTCCGGCGCCGGCTCCGTGGTCGTGCGGGCACCCCGCTTCGCCGATTCCAACCCGCATGAATGGGACAGTGGCGCGCCCTGGAACTATGCCGTCCACGGCACCGACGTGTCCAAATACCAGACATCCGTCGACTGGCCGAAGGCGAGAGCCAACGGCGTTTCCTTCGCCTTTATCAAGGCGACGGAGGGCGGCGACCGCGTCGACGACATGTTCGCAGAGCATTGGCGCAGCACGAAAGCAGCGGGTGTTCCCCGCGCGGCCTACCATTTCTACTATTTCTGCCGCCCGGCGGCCGAACAAGCGCGCTGGTTCATCGAGAACGTGCCGAACGAGCGCTCCTCGATGCCGCCCGTGCTCGACATGGAATGGAACCCGCAATCGCCGACCTGCAAGCTGCGTCCGCCTGCCGAGACGGTGCGTTCGGAGATGACCATCTTCCTGCAGATGGTCGAGAAGCACTACGGCAAGAAGCCGATCATCTACACCTCCGTCGACTTCTTCGACGACAACAACCTGTCGACCTTCCGCGGCTATCCCTACTGGCTGCGCTCGGTCGCCGGCCATCCCACCAAGAAATACGGAAGCCACCCCTTCACCTTCTGGCAATACACCGGAACCGGGGTCATTCCAGGCATGAAGGGCGATGCCGACATCAACGTTTTCAACGGTACCGAGGCCGCCTGGAACAAGTGGCTGCGTCAGAACACCCGTTGACAGGGCGGCCCTCGCCTGCTTTTCGACACTGACCGCGCAGGCCATTTGCGCCGCGCCACGTAATCAGTCCGAAAGGAAGACCATGCGACTGCGCTCCCAGCTCATTGCTGCGCTGCTGCCGGTATTGGTGGCAGCTCCCGCCATGGCGCAGGAATCCGCGCCCACGCAACAGCAGGTTACCCCCGCTGCCGGCGTCCAGCCCGATGCCGGCGCCGGCGCACAGTTTGACCCGACTGCAGCACCTTGCGGCGGCGACTTCGATGCCTGGAAGCAGGGCATCACCGAGGAGGCCAAGGCCGCCGGCGTCGGCGCCGCCGGCCTCGAGGCGCTCGAGGATTCGCGCATCGACACCCGCGTCCTGGCGCGCGACCGCTCGCAAGGCGTGTTCTCGCAGACCTTCACCCAGTTCTCCGGCCGCATGATCTCGGCCTACCGGCTGAAGCAAGGCGCCGCGATGATGCAGAAATACGGCTCGGTCTTCGCCCGCGCCCAGCAGGAATTCGGCGTGCAGCCGGCCATCGTCACCGCATTCTGGGCGCTGGAGACCGATTTCGGCGCCGTCCAGGGCGATTTCGGCACGCTGAACGCGCTGGTCACGCTGTCGCATGACTGCCGCCGCCCGGCCACCTTCCGTCGCCAGATCGTGCCGCTGCTCAAGCTGATCGACCGCGGCGACCTGCCCGCCGACGTCAAGGGCGCCTGGGCCGGTGAGATCGGCCAGACCCAGATGCTGCCGATCGACTATCTGGAAGACAGCGTCGATGGCGACGGCGACGGCAAGGTCGACCTGCGCAACAGCGCGCCCGACGTCATCATGACCACCGCCAAGAAGCTCGAGATCAAGGGCTGGAAGCGCGATCAACCCTGGGTGCAGGAAGTGCGCGTGCCCGACACCTTGCCCTGGGAACAGACGGCGCGCACCAACAAGATGCTGATCAGCCAGTGGAACGCATGGGGCCTCACCAATCCCGACGGCTCGCCGCTCAAGGACAACGGACTGAAGGCCGGCCTGGCGTTACCGATGGGCCGCAAGGGCCCCGCCTTCCTGACCTACGAGAACTTCGACGTTTATATCGAGTGGAACCAGTCCTTCACCTATGCGCTGACCGCCGCCGTTCTGGCGACCCGCTTTGCCGGCGCCCCGGCCTATGACCCGCGCGATCCCGAGCCCGGCCTCAGCATGGACCAGATGAAGGAGCTGCAGAACAAACTGGAAGCCAAGGGCTACGACGTCGGCAAGGTCGACGGCATCCTCGGCACCAACACGCGCGATGCCGTGCGCAAGGAGCAGATCAGGCTCGGCATTCCAGCCGACGGCTGGCCGACGCCGGACCTGCTCGCGAAGCTCTCGTCGTAGCTATTTGGCTTCGGTGCAGGTCACCGGTTTCTGCGGGTTCTGCATCAGGTCGGTGAAGGTCGCTTCCTTGCCCTTGGTCCACCACTCGTATTGCTGCCCGACATAGCGCGCGCCGGAACCGCTGATCACCGAAACGGTGACGACGGTGGTCTTGCCGAGATCCAGCACGGCGAACTGGTTGGCGCTGGTGTTGATGTAGGTGACCGTCATTTTGCGCCCGGGGCAGGTGTAGGTCGCTTTTGTGGTCTGAGGTTTTTCCTTCCCCGGCAGCTTGATCGCCACGGTCGTCGCCGATGCGACGACAGTCATCGCCAGCAGCGAGCCTGCGAGAAATGCAATGCCTTTCACGGTCGATCTCCCAATAGGTTGAACCCTCGAACTCAATCCGCCATCGTCTCCAGACTGGCGAAGCCCTGCGGCGCCTCGCCCTCGTCGAAGGGCGTCGTCACTTCCACGAAGGTGTCTGGATAAAAGCCGTTGAAGCGGGTGCGCAGCGACAGCGAATAGGCGCCGATATGGCCGATCTCGATCCAGTCGCCGGTATCCACCGTTTCCGGCAGCCAGAACGGCCGCGACAGGATGTCGACGGAATCGCAGGTCGCCCCGCACACCTTGAACGGCACGATGTTCTTTTCCGAGCCGTTGCGCGAGCGGATCGCGGGATCGGGGATGAAACGCGCCGGCAGCGTGATCTTGCCGGTCCACGAATCCGACAGTGACGCCCAGATGCCGTCATTGATGTAGAGCCGCCTGCCCTTGCGCAGCAACACACGCACGATCAGCGACAGGCAGCGCGCCACGATCACCCGGCCGGGTTCGGCCACCAGCGGCATCTGGTCAAAACCGTATTCCTTGAGATCGCCGGACAGCCTGGACATGATCTGGCCGAGCGACGGCATTTCGACATGCTTGCGGTTCGGGTCGTGGCCATATTCGGCCGGGAAGCCGCCGCCGACATCGAGCCCGGCGAGATCGAAGGAGAGCCGGTTGCGCACCCAGTCGGCCGAGGCGAGTGCCCGCTCATAGGTGTCGGGGTCCTCGATCTGGCTGCCGACATGGAAGCACAGCCCGACCTTGTAGCCGGTGCGCGCCAGCCGCTCCGCCAGTTCCACCGCGTTGGCCGGCCCGGCGCCGAACTTCTTCGACAGCTCATAGGCGGCGTGGCCCTTGGTCTGGACACGGACAAAGACGGTGATCGCACCGGGGTCGATGTCGAGCGCGCGCACCACCCGCGTCAGCTTGGTGATCTCGTCCTCATGGTCGACGGCGATGACGCGGATGCCGTATTTCTCCAGCGCCAGCTTGATGTCCGACTGCGCCTTGATCGGGTGCATGTAGAGCATTTCCGCATCCGGCGAGATGGCGCGCACGGCGGCGAATTCACCTGGAGACGCCACGTCGAAGGCGGTAACGCCTGCCTCGGCCAGCGCTTTCAGCACGATCTGCTCGCCATTGGTCTTGACCGCATAGGCGGTCTTGCCCGGAAACATCTGCATGAATTGCCGGGCATCGTCCTTCAGCACCTGAGGGCGGAAGCAATAGATCGGATCGTCGGGGCGGAGCGCGAGGGCTGCCTCGCGGGCGTTTTCGAATCGCTGCATGGGGCGAATCCCTGTTCTCGGTGCGTAATTATTTCACGCTAGCCGGGAAAGAAAACACTTCCATGTCTGTTCGCTTCATTACTGATCCAGCAAAAGGAATTGGCAGGAATAAAGCCGCCGACGGCAGGATTCGGGTGGCCGCGAGCCTAAGAGCGGCTAATCTTGCCCGACAGCAACGCGCTGCACGGGAGGGAACCGCCAGCCATGAGCACCGCAACGACACAGACCGTTTCCACCGGGCCGATGAGCGCGAGGGACTGGGGCCAGCTTCTGCTGCTCGGCGCCATCTGGGGCGGCTCGTTCTTTTTCGCCCGCATCGCGGTAGCGGAAATGCACCCGCTGGTGCTGGTGTTGTTTCGCGTGGCGATCGCGGCGGCCGCACTGCATGTCTTCCTCCTCCTGCGCGGCCCCTCCTTCCAGCTGGCGCTGCCCCATGCCGGCCTGTTCTTCCTGCTGGCGCTCACCAACAACGTCATCCCCTTCGCGCTGATCTTCGCCGGCCAGACCCAGCTCGGCGCAGGTATAGCCTCGGTGCTCAACGCGACGACGCCGTTCTGGACGTTGATCGTCGCCAATGCGATGACCACCGACGAGAAACTGTCCGTGAACAAGCTCGCCGGCATCGGCCTCGGCATCGCCGGCACCGCCGTCATGGTCGGCCCGGGCGTACTGGCGGGCCTTGGCGGACCGGTCTGGCCGAAATTCGCGCTGATCGGTGCCTCGCTCTCCTATGCCTTCGCACTGATGGTGGCGCGGCGGCTGAAGAGCGTACCGCCGCCGGTGTTGGCGACTGGCCAGTTGACCGCCTCCACCATCATCATGATCCCGGTTGCGCTGCTTGCCGTCGGACCGGGCGGCTTGTTCGTGGCGAGCACGCCGGTGTGGACTGCTGTGTTCGGCCTGGCATTGTTGTCCACCGCCTTCGCCTACATCCTTTATTTCAACCTGGTCGCCTCCGCCGGAGCTACCAACGCGTCGCTGGTGACGCTGATCGTGCCGGTCAGCGCCATCCTGCTTGGCATCGCTTTCCTGGGCGAGCGCATCGAGCTGCTCGAGCTTATCGGGATGGTGCTGATCGGGCTTGGCCTGGTCACCATAGACGGGCGTCTTTTCGCCCGTCGCTGACACCTTTCAGACACAATTTATGCACAGCCGGCTCACCGCTGTTTCGCCAAGGAATTCAAGGCATAGGGGCAAGAGACAGGTCGAATTTTCTAAAGGCTTGTCGCATTGCAGCACATTTTCTTCTTGTGTGTTGCCTGATTGCCTCTAGACTCTGGCCATAGTTTTCCAAGAGGAGGCTATGTCATGGGACTAACGAGGCCACTCAACGCATTGATGATTTGTGCTGCGTTTGCATTCATTGGCGCCCTCATTGTGGGCGTTCTTCCATAAAGCCGCGAAAGCGGGGGAAAGCAGCACCTGATAGTTCAAATCATTGAAAAGGCCGGGGAAACCCGGCCTTTTTCCATTCTGGGACTTTGTAGGAACTCCTGCCCCGCTTATAGTACCGGCGACCCCGGGGGGTAGGAAGACGAGCGATGCGGATCGACGAACCCAGCACCCGCGACGATTTCCCGATGCTTGCCGTCGCCTCCAGCGCGGAGTGGCGCGCTTGGCTGGAAACCAATGGGCGCACCGCCCGAGGCGTGAGCCTCCTCATCCGTCACAAGACCAGCGAGGCGCCGGGCATCCACTTCCATCAGGCGATCGAGGATGCGCTCTGCTACGGCTGGGCCGACGGCCGGGCTTCGCGGCGCGACACCGACAGTTTCCACCTCACCTTTTCGCCGCGTCCGGTCGACGGCGTCTGGGACAGGATCAGCCGCGAACGCGCCGAAAGCCTGATCGACAGGGGCCTGATGCGGGAGCCCGGCCTTGCCGCCATACGCCTGGCCAGAAGCGCCGGCAACTGGGAGACAGCGGCCGGCGCCTTCCCGGCC
This sequence comes from Mesorhizobium terrae, assembly GCF_008727715.1. Lineage (GTDB taxonomy): Bacteria > Pseudomonadota > Alphaproteobacteria > Rhizobiales > Rhizobiaceae > Mesorhizobium > Mesorhizobium terrae. Next base: position 3,599,767 of record NZ_CP044218.1, on the reverse strand, counting down.
AGCCTGCCGGTCGATCTGCGGCAGGAGTTCGACAAGAACCGCGCCGCCTACCGCAATTTCGAACGGCTGCCGACACCGTCCAGGCGGCTAATCCTCGACTGGATCAGCCGGGCCGGGCAGCAGCAGACGCGACAGCGCCGCATCGAGCAGGCAGTCGCGATGGCGGAGGGTGTGGCTGGAAACACTGGCACATCCGCCTCCTCCTGAACGACCACGCCGACACCGTCGTCATCCCGGAAGCCGAAGCGCAGCGAAGGCTATCCGGGACCCATTGGCCGCATCGTCGTCGAGAGCGGCCCGGTCCTCGCTTAGTCTGCCCGCACTTCCGCACTGGTGCCGTGCACTCCGCCGATGTCACGGCGAAATTTGAACCCGGCCGCGCTGCTCAATAGGTTCTCGGTCGGCGCTCGGCTCCGCCTCGCTTGCCCGGAATGACGCGCGTGTAACTCAGGCGGCGGCCGGTCCCGCCTTGGCAACCGTTGCCGTGTGGCTTGCCGGCACCGCAGCTTCCGCAGCCGGCTGGTGCGCGCGGATGCCGATCATGTGGCAGATGGCGAAGACGAGGTCGGCGCGGTTCATCGTGTAGAAATGGAAGTCGCCGACGCCACGCTCGACAAGATCGAGCACCTGCTCGGCCGCTACGGCGGAAGCGACCAGCGCATGGGTCTGCGGGTCGTTGTCCAGCCCTTCGAAACGCTCGGCCAGCCAGGCTGGCACATGGGCGCCGGCGCGCGTGGCGAAGTTCGCCACCTGCCGGAAACTGTGCACCGGCTGAATGCCCGGCACGATCGGGATGTAGATACCGGCGCGGCGCACACGCTCGACGTAACGTTCGTAGAGATCGTTGTCGAAGAAGAACTGGGTGATCGCCCGCTTGGCGCCATTGTCCACCTTGCGCTTCAGCATTTCGATGTCGGTGGCGAAGTCTGGGCTCTCCGGATGCTTTTCCGGATAAGCGGCGACCGAAATGTCGAAATCGGCGATCCCCTTCAGGCCCGCCACCAGTTCGGCGCCGTTCTGATAGCCGCCGGGATGCGGCGTATAGGCCTGGCCAACGCCGGAGGCCGGATCGCCGCGCAGCGCGACGAAACGCTTGATGCCGGTGGCGGAAAAATCGCGGATCACCGCGTCCACCTCCTCGCGCGTCGCACCGACGCAGGTGAGATGCGCCGCCGCCGGAACGCCGGTTTCGGTGAGGATACGACGCACCGTGCGTGCCGTGCGTTCGCGTGTCGAGCCGCCGGCGCCATAGGTGACGGAGACGAAGTTCGGCCTCAGCGGTTCCAGCCGCTTGACCGTCTCCCACAGCCTGGCTTCCATCTCGTCGGTCTTCGGCGGGAAGAACTCGAACGAAACCCGGATCTTGTCGCCGATGTCGGGGCGGCGGGAAAGGCGGAACTGGTTCATCAGGCGATTTCCCGCACGGATTGGGTTTCGGGGATGGGATCGGCGATCAGCAGGCGCCGGTCGCGACCGAGCCACAATTTGACGGTGAGCTTGGCGTCGGAGCCGCCGCGCGGTTCGAAATCCTGGCTCTCCTCAAGATCGAGACCGGCTTCGGTGAACCATTCGGCGATCTGCCGGTCTGAGAAGCCGAGGCGCTGATGCGCATGCTCGTCGCGCAGGAACTCCAGCGCGTGCGCGGCGAAATCGACGATGATCAACCGCCCGGACGGGCGCAGCAGCCGCGCCGCGGCGCGAATGGCGGCCGCCGGATCGTCAAGATAATGCAGCACCTGATGGATGGTGATCAGGTCGAAAGAATCGCGTTCCACCGGTGGCGAAAGGATATCGCCTTGGCGCACCTGCGCATGCGCCACGCCGGCCTTGTCGAGATTGGCGCGGGCCACCGCCAGCATCTCACGCGACATATCGATGCCGACGCCACGCCGGTAGAGCGGCGCGAAAATTTCGAGCAGGCGGCCGGTGCCGGTGCCGAGATCGAGCATCGACTGGAACGGCCGCTTGCCGACCAGTTTGAGCAAAGCCGCCTCGACCGCGCGCTCCGGCACGTGCAGCGAACGGATTTCGTCCCAGCTCGCGGCGTTGGTGGAGAAATATTCGGCAGCGCGGTCCTGGCGCTTGCGTTTGACCGTCGCCAGCCGCTCAAGATCGCGCTCGCCTTGCGGATCGTCGGCGCGGATGCCGCCAATCAGCCTGAGCACGAAGTCGCGTGCATTGTCGAGGTCGGAGAGGCGGAAGAAGGCCCAGGACCCTTCCTGGTAACGACCGATCAACCCGGCATCGAGCAGCAATTTGAGATGGCGCGAGACACGCGGTTGCGACTGACCAAGGATTTCGGTGAGGTCGGAAACCGTGAGGTCGCCGCGCGCCAAAAGCGCCAGAATGCGCAACCGGCTGGATTCGGCCGCCGCCTTCAATGTATCTACCATCGTGTCGAGTGCGACATGCATGATCGAAGTCTCGCGCAAAAGATATAAACATATGTTTATGTCAATTTCGCAAGCCTTGCAATTGGCAATGTCGCGTCACGACCAGAAAATGGCGCAGCCCTTTTGCGCGGGGGACGATCGATGTTTGAGATGCGCGACGGAGAGGTACGACTAGCCGACGATCCGGCCATGCTGGACCCGGACGGTCATCTCGTCTTCATCGGCCGCGTTCTGTCGCCCTGGATGGCGCGGGAGGACTGTCCGAAGAACATGCGCGCCGCGAGAGAGACCAGCCAGCCGGCGGCATTGCTGATCGACGAGCCTTATCGCCCCGGCCTGACCGGATTGGAGCGCGCCAACCATATCCATGTGCTGACCTGGATGCACCACGCGCCGCGGAATCTGATTGTGCAGAAACCACGCCATGCTACGGAAGCCAAAGGCGTTTTCGCGCTGCGGTCGCCGGCCCGGCCGAACCCCGTCGGCCTGCATTCGGTGCGGCTTGTCTCGCTCGATATCGCGGCGGGCAGACTGGAGATCGAGACCATCGACGCGCTAGACGGCACGCCGATCATCGACATCAAGCCTTATTTTCCCTCGGTCGATGTTTTGGCCGACGCACTGATGCCGGACCGGGGTGAGCGATGACCGCGCCGACCGGCCGCCGCCGCGCCATCGCCAAGGCGCTCACCGCACTTTTGCCGCTGGCGCCTTATGCCGACATGGAGCGCATCCGCACCGACGCCGGCGCCGTGCATATGAAGACCTTGCCGCCAGGCATCGCGGTGTGGCTGGCGACGATTGCCCATGTCCGCCACCAGCACACCGATTACGAGAAGCTGCTGGCGGAAGGCTATGACCGCGACTCGGCGCGTTTCTTTGTCGTCGGCCAGACCAACGAGGTGCTGACACGCTGGCGCGCCACCCGCCTGCTCGACCCGGATGACGACGAAGACTAGGCTCAGATCGCCGTAAAGGCGTTGTCGACGAACAGGTGCGCGCCGTTGACGAAGCTCGATTCGTCGCTGGCCAGGAACAGCGCCGCCTTCGCCACCTCCTCCGGTTCGCCGATGCGGCCCTGCTGGGCGGCAATCGCCGCCTCGGAGACATCGACGCCGAGCCGCTGCAATTCCGCAACTTCACGCAAGCCGTGCGGCGTGCGGATGAAGCCGGGGCAGACAGCGTTGCAGCGGATGTTCCTGTCGCGGAACTCGACGGCGATTGCGCGCGCGAACATGTGGCAGGCGCCCTTGGTGGTGTCGTAGAGCACCTCCATCGGCGTCGCCGCCACCGCCGAAATGGACGAGGTGCAGACGATGGAGCCGCCGCCGGCCGCGATCATGCCCGGCAGCACCGCGCGCGTCATCAGGAACATCGAGCGCACGTTGACGGCATGCAGCCAATCCCATTCCGTCACCGTGGTGTCCAGGAACGGCTTGATGACGATGGTGCCGGCATGGTTGAACAGCACGGTCGCCGCCCCAAGAGTTTCCGCCGCCGCCTTCACCGCCGCTTCGACCTGGGCCTCGTCCGAGACATCGGCGGTGAAATAGGCGGCCTCGCCGCCGGCCGCCTCGATCTCGGCAACGGCGGCCGCCGAGGCTTCCGCGTTGCGGTCGACGATCGCCACCTTCGCGCCTTCTGCCGCGAAGAGGCGCGAGGCAGCGCCGCCCATGCCCGTCGCACCGCCCGAGACGATCGCCACCTTACCTTGCAGTCTTCCAGTCATGTTCTTGTCCCTGCTGTTATTTTTCTTGCCGGCCTGACTGCTTCTCATTCAGCCGGCTGACCGCGCATGCCGCCCGACACGGCGAATTCCTCCTCCGGCGACAGCACCAGGCGGTGCCGGCGATAGAAGCCGAAATAGGCAAGCCCGACGGCGTACCAGACGGCAGCCGCGATCGCCGCCCAGCGATAGAGCGGATCGAAGAACTGATAGGCCAGCGTGACCACGCAGATGAAGATCGTGGCATAGGCGCCGAAGCGGCCGAACGGGCTGATGAAGGGCCGCTCGATCGCGGCGTAGGTTGTGCGCAGCCGCAGGAAAGCAATGCTCTGCATCACATAGGAGACCATGCCGGCAAAGACGATCATCGAGACCAGGAACCCGCCCATGAAGGCGACATTGTGCCGGCCGCCCAGGAACCAGACGAGCAGCAGCATGAACAAGGCAAGGCCCGAACCCGCTGCCAACGCGATGTTGGGCGTCTTGGTGCGGGGATTGGTCACCGACAGGGCGGTCGGCAGATAACCGGCACGCGACAGCGAATAGATGTTGCGACCGGAAGCGAATGAACCGGCGAAGAAGGAAGCGGCCAGCCCCAGCACCGCCACCGAGGCCAGAAGCTTTGCCCAACCGTCGCCGAAGATGGTGCGGAAACCATCGAGCAGCGGTTCGCCCGAAGTGCCCATGGCATGCGCGCCATGCGGAATGGACGCGCTGAAGAACAAAACGCCGAGCGCCAGCGCGGCCAGCGTGAGGATCGACAGGATCAGCGCGCGCGGCATGTCGCGCTTCGGGTTCTTCGCCTCCTCGGCGGTGAGCGGCAGTTGCTCGACCGCCAGGAACATATAGACCGCGAACGGCAGCGACAGCATCACGCCGGTGAAGCCAAACGGTAACCACGGCCCATTGCCTTCCGGCAACAGCGCCGAGCCCTGCGGACCCGCGGCTATGTTCAGGGCGTAGCGGGCGAAGTCGAGATGCGGGATGGCCACGACGAAGAAGAACAGCAGGACGGCGATCGCGGCGACAGTGATGTAGATGACGACCCGCATCGACAGCTCCAGCCCGCGCAGCGACAGCCCCAGCATCACCGCATAGCCACCCGCCCACCACAGCGGCAGCGCGCTGTCGGGCGTGCCGAAGATGGCAGCGAGATAGGAGCTCATGAAAAACATGTTGGCGGCGGGCGCCAGCACGAATTCGATGTTTTCGGCAAGGCCGGTGGTGAAGCCGCCCCAGGGGCCCAGGGCCGTACGCGAGAAGGAATAGGCGCCGCCGGTATGCGGCAGTGCCGCGCTCATCTCGCCGATCGAACAGCACAGGCACACATACATGAAGCCGATGATCAGCGCCGCCAATAGAAGGCCGCCGAAGCCGCCCTGCGAGAAGCCGATGTTCCAGCCCGAATATTCGCCGGCGATGACGGCGCCCACGCCCATCATCCAGAGCGAAAACAGCCCGGCATGCCGTTGCAACTGGCGTTGCTCGAAATAACTCTGATCGACCGCCTGGTATGTGACGCCGGCTGTCCGCCCGTCGGTGCGTTTGCTCATCCCTATCCCCTCCTTCACGGAGGATCGGCGCCAATCGGTGTCGATTGGTCCTAGCCCTCCCATGCTTATCCGGCATAGTTTCAGCGCCGCGCGCGGGACGAAATATCCCCAAAGGGGTATGGCTTGAGGGATAGGCTGGGTTATGCAGGCTGACGATCCGTCGGACAGGGAGGTTCGATGGGAATGAACGGTCAAACCGCGCTGGCGGCCTGGCACACGGCCACGCCCGACCTGGTGGCGCTTATCGGCAAGCAAGGCTTTGCCGAACGTCTGGACGCGGCGCTGCGCGCCGTCGCGCCCTTCGATCTGTCCTGCATCTTCGCCTATCCGGGCCGCGACCGCCCTCGCCTCCTGCATGACGGGCTGGGCGACATCTCCTCCTCGCAGATCATGCGCAACTATCTCGACGGCACCTATCTCCTCGATGCCGTCTATTCCGCCTGCCTGCGTCGGGCACCACCGGGCCTGCACCGCCTGGTCGATCTCGCGCCCGATGCCTTCTTCGAAGCCGAATATTACAACTCGCCGGACGTCCACCCCTGCATCTCGATGGAATCGGGTTCGCTGAGCGAGGAGATCGTCTTCCTGACGCCGTTGCAGCCGGGCTTTTATCTCGCCTATTCGCTGCTGCGGGCGAATTCGAGCGCCACATTCTCCGGCGCCGACTTCGAGCGCCTCCGGCAGACTGCCCCATTGGTGGCAATGCTGATCAATCGCCATTGGGAACAGCTGGCGCCGGCCGCCGCGACCGAAGCAGACCAGCCGCACGACACCGACGATGTCGAGCGTGCCTTCGCGACCTTTGTCCCGTCGCGGCTGACACGCCGCGAGCAGACCATCGTCAGCCTGGTGCTGCGCGGCCATTCCTCGATGTCGATCGGCCGCATTCTCGGCATCGCCGAAGGCACGGTGAAGATCCATCGCAAGAACATCTACGCCAAGCTGGACATTTCCAGCCAGACCGAGCTTTTCAACCTGTTCATCAAACATCTTTTGAGCGAACGCTGAACGCTGGTCGGCGCTCAAGGAAATGCAATGACCAAGGACACACCCGCTGCCCGCGGACGTGGCCCGTCATTTTGACGGAAATGGCGCATCGTTCGCGGGCATTCTCCGTCCGAATATGCCGACAGCCGGAGGAAAGATCATGGACAAGACCGCAAGCCCCCTGCCCGCCATCGAGAGCCGGCATGTCGACCCGCACGCCTATCCAGCCGGCGTCGCCTTCCTCGACGGGCAATACCTGCCGATGTCGCAGGCCAAGATTTCAGTGCTGGACTGGGGTTTCCTGCATTCCGACGCCACCTACGACACCGTTCATGTCTGGAATGGCCGTTTCTTCCGCTTGGATCTGCATATCGAACGTTTCTTCGGCGGGCTGGAGCGGCTGCGTATGTCGATCCCGTTCAGCCGCGAGCAGGTATCGGAAATCCTGCAAAATTGCGTGGCACTGTCCGGCCACCGGGCAGCTTACGTCGAGATGCTTTGCACGCGCGGCGCTTCGCCTACCTTCAGCCGCGACCCGCGCGACGCCATCAACCGCTTCATGGCCTTCGCCGTGCCCTTCGGCTCGGTCGCCAATGCCGAGCAGCGTCAGCGCGGCCTCCACGTGGCGATCAGCGACCGCATCCGCATCCCGCCGGCCTCGGTCGACCCGGCGATCAAGAACTATCATTGGCTGGATCTCGTGCGCGGCCTCTATGACGCCTATGACCGCAACGCCGAGACCGCGCTGCTGCTCGATTTCAACGGCAATGTCGCCGAAGGTCCCGGCTTCAACGTCTTCGCGGTCAAGAACGGCAGGTTGACCACTCCCGCCATCGGCGTGCTGGCTGGCATCACCCGGCGTACCGTGTTCGACCTTTGCGCCGAACTCGGGCTGGACTGCACGGCGGCCGATGTCTCCGTGCCCGCTTTGAAGGAGGCCGACGAAGTCTTCATCACCTCGACCGCCGGCGGAATCATGCCGGTGACGATAATCGACGGCGCGGCTGTCGCCGACGGCAAGATAGGGCCGGTCACGAAGCGGCTCGAAAAGCTCTATTGGGACAAACATGAGGACCCGGCCTGGTCGAGCCCGGTGCATTACGGCTAGGCCGCGCCTTGCCGGCCACAGCCGTTTCTGCTGCCCTCACGCGTCTTCAGTTGGGAGTGGTTCCGCAAGGACGGCACGAAGCTGCGTTCCGGCCATTTCAGCAGCGGCACGCAGGTTGGCGAATGGACCAACTATGACAAGGCGGGCAGGTCTAAAAGGTCACCACGATAAAGGCCAAGCCGCAGGGATAAAGCTAGGTGCTTCTGCGCCCTCCTCCGACCAGCCAGCCGATCAAGGCACGCAGTTCCACCGTTTGTTCGGCGGCATCGAAGCCGGTATTGCCGGAAGCGAGGAAGGAAGCATCGAAAAGATGCTGCACCCAGGCGGCGGCACGCTCCGGCGCGAAAGCGAGCCTGGTGCCGCGTTCGGCCATGCGCCGCAGAAGGACGGTCACTGTCCGCCTCGCCCGCTCCTCGTCTTCCACCACCATCCTGGCGAATTCCTCGTCACGGCCGACCTGCAGAAGCGCCACCGCCATCAATCCGGGGGTCAGCGGATTGGCGAGATCGTCGAACAGGCATTGCAGGACGCGGTCGAAGCCGGCCTCCGGGTCTTTCTCGGCCTCGGCCTCCTCGTAGATCGCCACCATGCGCTCGAATGCATCGCCGAACAGGCCGTGCACGATATCGCGCTTGGTCGGGAAATAGTGGAACAGCGTGCCGGAGCCGATGCCGGCGCGGCGGCAGATCGAGGCGGTCGAGGTGCCGTCGACGCCGTTGGCCGCAAACTCCTCGGCTGCCGCGACAAGGATACCGGCGCGCTTTTGCGCATGTTTTTCAGGATCGACGGTTCGCATCGGCCAGTCTCGGCTGCTTGACAGGTTTCGGCATCTCGATCATTAATAGAGCATACACTCCATTAATATCCAAGGGCCGTTCGTGATGTCCCCCATGCCGGACGCATTGTCAAAGCCGCCATTCGCCGGACGGCTCGGCGCGATGGTCTTCCTGTTCTTCCTGTCGCCGGTCTGCGCCGAATATCTGATCGGCTATGCCGAAAGCACGAACCACCCGCTTGAGATGCTGGGCGGCCTTCTCATTCTTGGACCGCTCTATGGTTCGGTTGCGCTGCTCATCCGCGAAATCACCCGCCGCACCGGGCGCGGCTGGCCGACGATCCTGCTTTTGGCAACGGCGTTCGGACTGATACAGGCCGGACTGATCGACCAGAGCCTCTTCAATCCGCATTACGGCGTCGATCTCAACATCCCCTATTGGGATGAGGAACGATTGCCGACCGCGCTCGATCATCTTGGTATCAGTGCCAATCTGGCGCTTAATTTTATCGGCGGTCACGTCATCTGGAGCTTCGCGGTTCCCATCGCCGTGGTGGAATCCTGTGTGCCGCGCATCGCCGACAGGCCCTGGCTGGGGCGCGTCGGCGTCCTGCTGATGGTTTCGCTCTATCTGGTGGGCGCTGCCTTCATCTTCGACGATAATTTCAGGATCACGGGTTTCGTCGTCACCAAGGCGCAGTTCGTTGCGACGGCCGCCTGCGCGCTGCTTCTGTGCATGGCCGCATTCCTGGTTCCTGTCAGAACCCTGAAGCAGGCCGGTCCGGTTCCGGCGCCGTGGCTAGTCGCCACCCTGATGTTTGCCGTGTTCGGCTTCCAGGCGCTGTCCGCGTCGGACTGGGCCAGTGTGTCCTTCTCGGTGTTGGTGGGTATCGGCAGCGGCGCGTTGCTGGTGATGTGGTCGCGCCGCACCGGCTGGAAGAAACCGCATGTCCTGGCGGTGGCCGCAGCGGCCTTGATCGCCAATGCGATGATTTCCTTTGTCGTCCAGCCGCTCGGTGACCCTTCGCCGACGGTGAAATACGCCGTCAACGCCACCATGCTGCTCGGTGTTCTGACCCTTATCGCCTGGGCTTTTCACCGGCTGCATAAGGCCAGGGCCGATATTTGAAGCCGTGCTAGGCGTGCTTGGTGACGATCAGGCCTTGTAAATCCATTGCTCCGGCACGCGCACCGAAATTTCTTCCCCCGCGCTGACGACGCCCGGCTTTTCAACCCAGGCCACCAGCCCCCGCAACCGCTTGGCCACTCTCGGAAACAGCAGCGAACCGGCATCCTGGTCCGCCATTCCGGCGTTCTCCGCGATCGAACGGCCGGAAAGACGACAGGGTCCGTTCTGCGCGTCGATCTTCAGCGTCACCCCGCCGGCAAAGAACAACAGCGTCGCCGACGGCAGCATCGACAGGTTCGGCAAACCGTCGATGACCAGATTGGCGCCGATCCATTCCGGCTTGATCTCGGCAAGCCCCATCAGCCCGGCAATCGTCGCCAGTTCGTCGAAGGCGACGATCGACACCTGCCGCTCGTTGCGGATTTCGGTGCCGCGTGGATACCACGGCTCGCGGCCGCCCGAGCGGCGGGTCGAACCGCCATGAAAATCGCCCGGTATGCCGTTGAAACCGAGCTCAAGGCGATCGACAGGTCGCGTTTGGAAATCGTCGGACGGCGCCGCATAAAGCCCGGCAACCTTGGCCCCTAGCTTTTTCGCCGGCACGATTTCGGCCGGCGGCTGTATCTGTGTCGGGGCATCGAGCATGGCTCACCTCGTCGGCGCGATGGAATCTCGGTCGCGAAAATGCCCAAACGGGCACGGCGGGTCCAGTCGAAAGCGCTGATGATCCGATGAACGCAGCGAATGGCTCGTCACATCACGCGTTTCTTACCGGTTTTGACCGGCGTCTGGCCGGCGGCTATATTGCCACCGCGCCTCGGGCATTTGATGATCCAGGCTACAACCGGGTGGCGGCCGTGCCGTCTCATGCCATGCACCCTTACAAAATGGTCGCGACGCTCTGGCTGGCCTGGCTGATATCCTGGGTAATCGCCGCTCTATGGGCCGATCCGGTGAAACGACGCGCCGGTCTCGACGCCGAATACCAATATCGCATCGTCCTTCTGGTCGGCACGTTGCTGTTCTTCGTGCCCGCGCATGGCTTCATCGGCCGCGTGCGGCTGTGGCCGCCGAGCCCGACGCTGGCCTGGCTCTGCGTCGCGCTGATCGCCATAGGCCTTCTCTTCACCTGGTGGGCGCGGATCCATCTCGGCCGCCTCTGGTCCGGCACCGTCACCGCCAAGATCGATCACCATGTCGTCGACACCGGCCCCTACGCGCTGGTGCGACACCCGATCTACACCGGCCTGTTGCTTGCCATCCTCGCCACGATGGTGGCGCGCGGCACGCTGTGGGCGGTTGCGGGCGCGGTATTGCTGACCATCGGCATCGTCATGAAGGCGCGCCTGGAGGAACGTTTCCTGCACAGCGAGCTCGGCAAGGCCTATGACGACTATGCCGGCCGCGTGCCGATGCTGGTGCCTTTCACGCCGGCCTAACTCAGCACATGCGCAACAGCGCGCCGCCGATCGAATAGCCGGCACCGAAGGCGCAGAGCAGGCCGAAATCACCGGGTTTCATGTCGGCATGGTTTTCGCTGAGCGCGATGATGGCGCCGGCGCCGGCCGTATTGCCCAGCCGCTCCAGCACCATCGGCGCGCGGTCGTGGCCGACCTCATGGCCGAAAGCGAGCTTCAGGATCATGGCGTTCATGCGCGCATTGGCCTGATGCAGCCAGAAGCGCCGGATGCCGTTGGGCGTCAGCCCATGCTCGGCCAGGAACTCGACGATGAACTTGTGGCCGGCGACGGTGACTTCCTTGAACACCTTGTTGCCGACCTGCTTGATCATGTTGCCTTCGAGGTCGATCATATAAGGATCGTCCTGCGCGGTGCGGGTCAGGTAGCCGAGATTGGTGCGGATGTTGGACGACAGCTGCGTCCACAGGCGCGTATCCAGCACCTCGAAACGGCCCGGGCGAACGTCGTCGCCTTCCACGGCTTCGACCACCATCGAGACGGCGGCGTCGCCGAAGATGAAATGCGTCTGGCGGTCGCGGAAATTGAGATGGCCGGTGGTGATTTCCGGGGTGACGACGAGCACCTTCTTCTGTGCGCCCGAACGCACCAGATTGACCGCCATATGCAGGGCCGCGGCCGCCGAGGAGCAGCCAAGGCCCATATCGAAGGCCGCGCCCCTGGTGCCCAGCGCCTGCTGCATCTCGATGGCGATCGCTGGATAGGGGCGCTGCAGATGCGAGCAGGAGCAGATCACCAGATCGATGTCGCCGGGCTCGATGCCGGCATGCGCCATCGCCTTGCGGGCGGCGGCGATGCCGAATTCGGCCTGCACCGACAGCGCATCGTCTGGCCTTGCCGGCAGACGCGGCGCCATGCGCTTCGGATCGAGGATGCCCGTGCGCTCGATGACGTGGCGTTTCCTGATGCCGGAAGCATGCACGATGAAGTCGGAATCGGATTTCTGCAGCGGCTCCGCGCCGGTGCCGGCTAGTCTGGCATTTTCCGCGTCGACCCAGGCGTTGAAGCTTTCGACCAGTTCGTCATTGGTGATCGACGCTTCGGGGATTTCAACGCCGATGCCGCTGATGATGACACGATGCATGTCCAACTCGTTTGCTGGCGGCGGGGGTGCCGCGCTGATCCTTACGCCGTGGGGAGGATACGGCGTGACCGGCTTTTCCCTTGCGGTTTACGCTACCTTCCGCCGCGATGCGAGCCCTTCCTGTCCGGCATCCATGGCGGATTGTTGACGTAACGTCCGCATCGGACAAGCCTCGGCTTTGCTACGGAATAGCTTGGAAACCGCGCCATCACAGGCAAAAACCGCCTAGCCGCCGCGCGTCGCCACGATGAACAGCCGGGGGAAGCGCAGCAGCACCTTGCCGTCGGAAGTCGGTGGATAAGCCTCGGCGATCCGTGCCGTATAGTGGTCCAGGAAGCGGCGCTGTTCGCTCTCGTCTAGCGGGTCGAGGAACGGCTTCAGCCCGGTCGATTTCACCCATTCGACGATCGCCGCCGCATCGGCGAGCGGGTGGTTGTAGATGGTGTGCCAGATGTCGAGCCGGGCAGCATGCGGCTTCAACCTGTCATAATAGAAGGATACCGGCGGCAGCGGCGCGCGCGCCGCCTTGGCGAGCTTGTCGGCGAAAGGCATCGCCGCCGCAGTCTCGCGCATCAGCCGATGCGACGGCTCGGCCATGTTGTCGGGCATCTGCACCGCCAGCGCGCCGCCAGGCGCAAGAAACCCGATCAGCCGTTGCAGAACCGCAGGATGCTCCGGCAGCCACTGGAACACCGCGTTGGCGAAGATGACGTCGACCGGTTCCTCCGGCGTCCAGCTCGCCGCATCGGCGAGCTCGAAGGAAAGCTTGGGCAGGCGTGCCCTCGCCTTCTCGATCATGTCGGGCGAGGTATCGAAACCGCTGACCTGCGCATCGGGCCAGCGTTCGACCAGCAGCTCGGTGGAATTGCCCGGCCCGCAGCCGATGTCGACCACCCGGCGCGGATCGGCGACGGGCACCTGCGCGAGCAGATCCCGCGCCGGCCGCGTCCGCTCGTCCTCGAACTTCAGGTATTGCGCGGCGGACCAGTCTTTCATCTTGCAAACTCCGAACGGGAGGTGGAACGAAAACGCCCCGCTTTTGGGCGGGGCGTTGGTATTGTCAGCGCGTCAGTCTCTTATACGTCATCCTGTGCGGGTTGACGGCTTCGGGGCCGAGGCGGCGGATCTTGTCCTTCTCGTAGTCCTCGAAGTTGCCCTCGAACCACTCGACATGGCTGTCGCCCTCAAAGGCCAAGATGTGCGTGGCCAGGCGGTCGAGGAACATACGATCGTGGCTGATGATGACGGCGCAGCCGGCATAGCTTTCCAGCGCGTCTTCGAGTGCGGCCAGCGTTTCGGTGTCGAGATCGTTGGTCGGTTCGTCAAGCAGCAGCACATTGCCGCCGGTGCGCAGCATCTTGGCCAAGTGCACGCGGTTGCGCTGACCGCCGGAGAGGTTGCCGACCTTCTGCTGCTGGTCGCCGCCACGGAAGTTGAACGACGAGCAATAGGCGCGGGTGTTGGCCTCGAACTTGCCGAGCTTGACCACTTCGGCGCCGCCGGAAATTTCTTCCCACACGGTCTTGTTCGGGTCGAGCGCGTCGCGACTCTGGTCGACATAACCGAGCTTGACCGTCTCGCCGACGCGGATCGTACCGGCATCGGGCTTTTCCTGGCCGGTGATCATCTTGAACAGCGTCGTCTTGCCGGCGCCGTTCGGGCCGATGATGCCGACAATGCCGCCCGGAGGCAATTTGAAGGTCAGGTTTTCGATCAGAAGCTGTTCGCCGAAACCCTTGTCGAGATCGGCGACTTCGATAACGACATTGCCGAGGCGCTCGCCATGGGGAATGACGATCTGCGTGTCGGTCGGGCGACGGTTGTTGGCCTGTTCGAGCAGGTTTTCGAAGGCCTGGATACGCGCCTTCGACTTGGTCTGGCGCGCCTTGGGCGAGGACTGGATCCATTCGCGCTCACGGCCGATGGCGCGCTGGCGGGCGTCGTCCTCGCGGCCTTCCTGTTTGAGGCGCTTGGCTTTGGCTTCCAGATAGGCGGTGTAGTTGCCCTCGTAGGGAATGCTGCGACCGCGGTCGAGCTCGAGGATCCAGCCGGTGACATTGTCGAGGAAGTAGCGGTCGTGGGTGATGAGCAGCACGGCGCCCTTGTAGGCGCGCAGGTGCTTTTCCAGCCAGGCCGTGGTCTCGGCGTCGAGGTGGTTGGTCGGTTCGTCGAGCAGAAGCAGATCCGGCTCGGAGAGCAGCAGCTTGCACAGCGCCACGCGGCGACGCTCGCCACCCGACAGCTTGGTCACGTCGGCGTCCTTGGGCGCGCAGGCCAGCGCTTCCATCGCCATCTCGACCTGCTGTTCGAGATCCCACAGGTTGAGGCGGTCCATATCGTCCTGGAGCTTGGCCGATTCGTCGGCCGTCTCGTCGGAATAGTTCATCATCAATTCGTTGTAGCGCTCGATGATGGCCGTCTTCTTGGCGACGCCCTCCATGATGTTCTCGAACACGGTCTTTGCCGGGTCGAGATGCGGCTCCTGCGCCAGATAGCCGACGGTTGCGCCTTCGGCGAGCCAGGCTTCACCGGTGAACTCCTTGTCGAGCCCGGCCATGATCTTGAGGATCGTCGACTTACCGGCGCCGTTGGGGCCGAGAATGCCGATCTTGGCGTCGGGATAGAAGGACAGATGAACATTCTCCAGCACCTTCTTGGTGCCGTAGGCCTTCGAGAGACCCGACATGTGATAAATGAACTGGCGTGCCACGCGCGCTTTCCTTGGTCGAACGGATTGGAAGCCGAATTGAACGGAGGTTGCGCGCTATGTAGGCGATGGCGACCGAAACGGCAATCGTCAAGGCCGTGAAAACGCCGGCCGTCAATTGGTCCTGGCGTGAAGCCTCGGCTTGGTTTCGGCCTTCAGCACCTTGCCAGGCTTGAGATGCGGCAAGCCGCCCGCACCTCGATCTGCCGCGGCCTCGACATCGGACCAATGCGCTCGTCGTAGCGGATCGTCTCCAAACGAACGCCTGTGGCCTTTGCCATCTCTCCGACGGCCAAGACCTCGACTTCGCCTTTCCCTCGAACCTGTAGTGACTGCGGGATGCGGGCCGATTATATCGGGGGAGGAAGGCAAACTGTCATGACCGAACTCAACTCGACGATCACGTGTCCGCATTGCGGCCATACCGCTGTCGAACAAATGCCGACCGATGCCTGTCAATTCTTCTACGAGTGCAAGGGTTGTGGCACCCTCTTGCGCCCGAAGGATGGTGATTGCTGCGTTTTCTGTTCCTATGGCTCAGTGCCCTGCCCGCCCATTCAAGAAGAACGAGCTGGCGGTGCACCGACTTCCTGCTGTGGGGCCTCGCACGGCTGAACGAGGCCCAACTCGCAGAAACAGCGTTCTGCATGAAACCGGCAAATATTACCGGCGGGCATCGAGCAGGGCGTTGACCTTGCTGATCTCGCTTTCCGGCAATGCCGGGCGCCCGAAATCGGCGGCAAGCTTCAGTTCCGCCGCATCCAGCGCCTGTTCCTGGGCGACGGGATCCTGGATAGCCAGCGCCGCCTCGCGGCTCTTCTCGTAGGCGGCGATCTTGCCCACTGCGGAGTTCGGGTTTGCGCGTGCCCTGGCCCGCGCCGATGCATGAGCCGCGTTCAGCGCGCCTAGCTTGCCGGTATTGCTTCCGCCGTCTTCCGGCTCGGTTTTGTCGTGCGCGTCGGCAGAAGCATCGTGCTCGGACGAGGAATGTCCGTTGCCGCCGCCATTGCCACCGTTACCGCCGTTCTTGGCATAAGCGGCACTGACGAAACCATAGCCATTGGCATTTGAGAGAGCCACGCCTCCGGCCGCCAATCCCAGGCAAGCAAGAAGCGCGAATTGGCGCGAGAGTTTCATTTTTCATCTCCATGGCCCCATCCCACAACAAGCGGTTCATATCCGTTTGCGGCATATCTGAGGCAGATTCTGGGTTTGTTGGTCCTTCCCCATTCAAATTGCCCATCGGGGGCAACGAATGGCGTGTACCTCTCAGTCGTCCGAATTATCCCAGCCGTCACCGTAGAACGGCCCGTAGTTCGGCATGATACGGATCAGCGGACGCGGCCGCTCATAGCGCCAGTATTCGTCCGGCTGCGGCTCGTAGGTGCGGTACACCGGGCGGTGATAGCGCCAATGCTGGCGATGATGCTTCTTGTAGTGCTTGCGAGGCCGGACGCAGTAGCCATCGGGCGTAAGGTAGGCGCAGCTCACCCTGGCCTGCTGAACGAGGCCAACGGAAGCCGGCGCGACGGGTTTTATCGTCGGCGCCGCCTGGGCGGCAAACGCAAGCGCCGACAACGCGCCCGCCAAAACAAGAACAGAGACTTTCATTTGCCCCTCCTTCGGTTGCTGTTGGCCTCGATCAACACTTCGAATCCGCACGATTTGGGGCAATCCACGATCAAATTGTTTTTCCGACGAACACAGATTTCGATTGCCGTGAGAAAGCGCTTTGTCCATCGCAACCGCGAGATGGCTCGGCCGGCAGCGCTAGGAGGTTGGCAGATGCCGCCGCACCAGGCGGTACTCGTGCCAGATCAGCCACATCACGACGAGGTCAAAGACGGTCAAAACGATGAGCCCGACGCCATGCGTGTAGGAGAAACGATAGAGCTGATAAGCGATGAAGAGGCCGAGCACGACCAGCGATGCTGGATAGGCCCAGAGTTTGTTTCGCAAAAGCCCGGCGACGAGCGCCAGTTTAACGATACCGTGGCTCAGCAGATAGAACGCATAGAAATGCCGGGTTTCCACGGAAAAGCCTTGCGCCCAGGTCAGCAGGTGCGTGGCCAGAAAATCCTTCGGATCCTCGACCAGCTCTTCCTGGGTAAGCATGTTGACCAGATTTGAAATCGTGTCCGTTCCGACAAGCCAGAGCGCGATGCCGCCTGCGCATTCAAGCAGAGCATGGGCGCCTTTGAGCAGGACACTGACTTGAAATATCTGGTGAATGCGGCGTTCTTGCATCCAGGCCTCTGTCGGCAACATTCCTGCGGTTGGTAACATCCGCAGACCAGCGCTTGGAAGCCGGTCGACACAAAAAGAGTTTCACCACGCCGCCCGGCGCCAAAAAGCCTTGTCCGATGTGGATCAGTTCGTTTTGGCGAGAAGCTGTGCCTTGATCTCGGCCTTCAGCACCTTACCAACCTTGGAACGCGGCAGGTCGCTCCACACCTCGATCTGTTTCGGTGCCTCCACCGAGCCGACCTCCACCCACAGCCAACCACACACCACGGAGCTTGTGGCGATCATCCAACAAAAAAATCTTGACAGTTGCCAAGCAAATTTCTGGGCGATTGTATAAATCATGAACCGATGGAATGAACCGGTTCATTGCGTGCGGCGCCGCGTCGTGATTTATTCCGGCAAACTAAAGAGACCCGCCGCGCCGACGATCTTCCGACGCAGGAGCAGGTAAACAGGGATACGCAATGACTGAGGCTCTGATCGAGGTCCCGAGGGCCAGGGCGGGCGGGCGGCGATTGCCGATCGACAAGTTCAATGCGCGCCGCTCGGAACTGTCCGAGGCTGTCCTCAAGACGCTGGGCGAGCTTGGTTATGCGCGCACCAGCCTGCGCGAGATCGCCCAGAAGTCGGAATTCACGCACGGCGTCTTTCACTACTACTTCACCGACAAGATCGACCTGATCTGCTGCAGCGTGCGCCAGTACAAGGCGAAATGCGTGACCCGCTATGACGAGGTGACGGCCACCGCAAGGACGCGGGAGCAACTGATCGATGGTTTCCTCGACAAGCTCGCCGAGACCCTGCGCCAGGAAGCCGACATGCATCGGCTCTGGTACGATCTCAGGGCCCAGGCGCTGTTCGAAAGCGCCTTCCGCGAGGATGTCACCGCCATCGACAAGAGCCTGGAGGACATGATCTGGCGTGTCGCCTCACGGCTTTCCGAACTCACCGGCAAGCCGTTGACGATGTCGTCGCCGGTACTCTACGCGGTGATGGATGGCCTGTTTCAAAAGGCGCTGCTCAAATTCACCGACAACCAGGCCGAGGCGATCCCGGAACTTATCGCCGAGGTGCGCCGCGTCCTCGCCGTGGCGACCTGATCAGCCGACAGGCTCTTTGTCGACACCCTGAAAAGGTGCGCTTTTTCAATACGCTGTCAGTGCAAGCCAAAGAGCGGGCGGGGCCTCGGCCGCCAGCCCGCGCTCTGTGGAATTGATTGTGGCGACTATTGCAATCCGACCGGATCGACAGTGCCCACTGGGCAACCGGCATTGTCGGTCGGCGCCGACGCCAGCATCAGATCCTTCAGCGAACTGCCCGGCCCGATCGGCCCGGCGAGACCGAGCGTTACCTCGCCGATCAACCGCTTGCCGCGGTCGTTGAAGCAGGAAACACGCACGCGATCGCCCGCCCCCTTGCCGAACGCACTGTCGAAGGCGCTGCGGATCTGGTCCGAGGTGATGTCCTTGCCGATGTTCTTTTCGAACAGTTCCCGCACCGGCGAGGCATTGACCTGTCGCATCAATGCCAGCGCGTCGGCGAAGTAAGCCTGCTGATCCTTGCCGTAGCAGGTGCCGTGCTTGATCCACTCATGCCGTTCCAGTTGCGAGGCCGTGCCCGGCATCACCTTATCGAGTTCCTGGCGGGTTTTGGTGTCCAGATTGACCGGTGGCAGATCCTGCCAACGGCCCGGCTTGTCATTGGCCCGGTCCGAGGCGCCCACCTGGCAATAGAAATTGCCGTTCGGCTGCGGCCACAGGCCGTGCAGGGTGAAATTCGTCGCGTCGAAACTCGAACCCGTCATCGCCCGGCATTCCGGCTTGTTTGACTTGGTCTCGCAGAAGGCCGGCTGCCAGGAAAGCGCGAAGACGTATTCGGGCTTGCCGCCCGCGGCTTTCTTCTGTGCCGTTCCCGGTTCGACCGGTGCGGCTGGGACAACCGGCGCGGCGGCGGCCTCGCCGGCGAGATGGCCGCAGCTCACCTTCACCCAGCGACGCTCGGGATCGGCGCCCGGCACCCGGATCATGTAGTGGGTCGGCGCGTCCTTGTTGCCGGCAACAACGTCGTAGCTCTGGCCCACCTGCGTGCTGACATCGCCCGGGTTCTTGCCGCTTTTGATCGCCTGCGTCGCCGGACAGGCGGCGTCGGCGACGAAGCTGCCGCTGAGTTTCGTTTCCGCACGCGCGGCTCCGCTGAGTGCGACCCCGGCAAGCATCGACCCGAGAACAAGCCAAATCCGCATGCGAAAATTCCCCCTGGTTGGACAGCGCGCCATCTGCCTCACCGATATGACAGAATTGCGATGCACTCGTCACCGCGGTTTGAACTTCCGCTGCGGAAATAGCGCAGCCGATTGACGCTAAACCGGCGCCGGCGCAAACAAAAGCCTTGCGACTTTCAGTGGCAAGGAGCGCGGATTTCAACCGCGCCTTGGGGGAGGAGAAGAGAATGCCGTTCAATGACCAGCGCAGCCTAGCCTCACCCACCGGCGCATCGCTCAATCTTTACACGCGCAAGGCAGACGGCAAGGAGCGTGGCGTGGTCCAGATCAGCCACGGCCTTGCCGAGCATGCCGCGCGTTATGCCGGCCTCGCAGATTTTCTCGCCGGCCGCGGCTACCACACCTATGCGCATGATCATCGCGGCCACGGCCACACCACGGCGCCAGACGCGCCGCCCGGCAAGTTCGGTGACACCGACGGCGGCGGTAAGGTGATCACCGATGTCCTCGCCGTGCACGAACTGATCGCAACCGAGCATGACGGGCTGCCGGTGATCGCCTTCGGCCACTCCATGGGCGGACTGATCGCGCTCAACTTCATCCAGAGACATTCGCCGCGCCTGGCGGGCGCCGCCGTCTGGAACGCCAATTTCAGCGCCGGCATCGCCGGTTATGCAGCGCTCGCCATACTGGGCTGGGAGCGGTTCAGGCTGGGCTCGGACGTACCCTCGCGCATGTTGCCCCGCCTCACCTTCCAGGCCTGGGGCAAGGCGGTTCCCGGCCACCGCACCCTGTTCGACTGGCTGTCGCGCGATGCGGCTGAGGTAGACAAATACATCGCCGACCCGCTCTGCGGCTGGGATGCCTCGGTCTCGCTCTGGCGCGACCTGTTCGGTTTCATCTTCGCCGGCGCCGACGATAGCCGTTTCGCCGGCATCCGCAAGGACCTGCCCGTCAACCTCACCGGCGGCGAGAAGGACCCCGCAACCAGTGGCGGCAAGGCCGTGGAGCATCTGACACGGCGCATGCGCCAGATGCACTTTTCGAATCTCGTTTCAAAGGTTTACCCCGAAACGCGGCACGAAAGCCTGAACGAGGTGAATCGGAACATTATCATGGAAGACTTCGCCGCCTGGGCGGACAAGGTCACGGCTTCGCGCTAAGTTTTGCCGTTTACAGATGCTGGTCCATCGCAAGAACCGTGACAGGACCTGTTTGGGTTGCTAGAGCCTGCCCGACCAAACGAACCTGCGGTGTTTCATGGCCAATCCTCCCTTGAAAGGCGTGCGCGTCATTGAACTCGCCCGCATCCTTGCCGGCCCGTGGGCGGGACAGATGCTGGCCGATCTCGGCGCCGACGTCATCAAGGTCGAAAGTCCGGAAGGCGACGACACCCGTAAATGGGGGCCGCCCTTCGTGAAAGGCAAGGATGGGGAGAACCTTTCCGCTGCCTACTACCACGCCTGCAACCGCGGCAAGCGTTCCATCGCCATCGACTTCTCGACGCCGGAAGGTGCGGAGACAGTGCGCAAGCTGGTCGCCAGCGCCGACGTTTTGATCGAAAATTTCAAGCTGGGCGGCCTGAAGAAATACGGTCTCGACTATGACAGCCTGAAGGTCATCAACCCGAAGCTCGTCTATTGCTCGATCACCGGCTTCGGCCAGTCCGGCCCCTATGCGCCGCGCGCGGGCTATGATTTCATCGTCCAGGGCATGTCCGGCCTGATGTCGATCACCGGGGCCGCCAGCGGCGAGCCGCAGAAGGTCGGTGTCGCCGTCACCGACATCTTCACCGGCCTCTATTCGGTCATCGCCATCCAGGCAGCTCTGCGCCACGCCGAGGCGACAGGCGAAGGCCAGCATGTCGACATGGCGCTGTTCGATTCGCAGATTTCGGTTCTGGCCAACCAGAACCTCAACTATCTCGTTTCCGGCAAGGCACCCGAGCGCATGGGCAACGCCCACCCCAACATCGCGCCCTATGAGGTGCTGCCGGTCGCCGACGGGCATTTCATCCTCGCTGTCGGTAATGATAGCCAGTTCGCCAAGTTCTGCGCCGTGGTCGGGCTCGCCTCCCTGCCCGCCGATCCAGACTTCGCCACCAACGCCGCGCGTGTCGCCAATCGCGTGAAGCTCCGCGAACACATGCTCGATGCGCTCGCCAAATTCACCCGCGACGATCTGCTGGCCAAGCTGGAAGGCGCCGGCGTGCCCGCCAGCCCCATTAACGACATTGGCCAGATGTTCGCTGACCCTCAGGCGATTGCCCGCGGCGTGCGGCTCGATCTCGACGATGGCCATGGCAACACCTTGCCTTCCGTGCGCGCGCCGATGGTGATGTCGGCCACGCCGCTCGTCTATGATCGCCCCTCGCCGCGCCTCGGCGAGCACACCGCTGAAATCCTTGCCGAACTGGAGTAGCCCGGATCATGAAAACCGGTGGTAAGCTGATCGTCGAAGCCCTCGAAGCCAATGGCGTCGACCGCATGTTCTGCGTGCCGGGGGAATCCTACCTCGCCGTGCTGGACGCGCTGCACGATTCTCCGATCCGCACCATCGTCTGCCGCCAGGAAGGCGGCGCCGCCATGATGGCGGATTGCCATGGCCGCCTCACCGGCAAGCCCGGCATCTGCTTCGTCACCCGCGGGCCGGGTGCCACCAACGCTTCCGCCGGCGTACACATCGCCATGCAGGATTCCATTCCGATGATCCTGTTCATCGGCCAGATCGCCGGTCACGCTCGCGAACGCGAGGCCTTCCAGGAGGTCAACTACAAACGCTTCTTCGGCGATATCGCCAAATGGGTGGTGGAGATCGACCGCGCCGAACGTATCCCGGAACTCGTCACCCGCGCCTTCGCCGTGGCCACTTCCGGCCGGCCCGGTCCGGTGGTCATTTCGCTGCCGGAGGACATGCTGGTCAGCGAGGTCGAGGCGCCGCTGGCGCAGCCCTTCACACCGGTTGAAACGCGACCGGGCGAAGCCGAACTCGACCAGCTCGAAAAGCTGCTTGCCGGCGCCAAGCGTCCCTTCGTCATCCTCGGCGGCACCCGCTGGACCGACGATGCTGTCGAGCGGATGAGACAGATTTCCGAAGCCTGGTCGCTGCCGGTCGGTGTTTCCTTCCGCCGCCAGATGCTGTTCGATCATCTCCATGCGAACTATGCCGGCGACGTCGGCATCGGCATCAACCCCAAGCTCGCCAGTGCGATCAAGGAAGCCGACCTCGTGCTCCTGATCGGCGGCCGCATGGGCGAAATGCCCTCCTCCGACTACACCATTCTCAAAAGCCCCTATCCGGACCAGACGCTGGTTCATGTCCATGCCGACGCCAACGAACTCGGCCGCGTCTATCGCCCGACTTTGGCGATCAACGCCTCGCCGGCTGCTTTCGTCGAGGCTTTCGCCAAGCGCCAACCCAAGGCGGCGCCCGCCTGGGGCGCCGAGACCGCGAAGCTGCACGACACCTATCTCGCCTGGTCGACGACGCCCAAGACCGGCCCCGGCCCGGTGCAGATGGGCCCGATCATGGACTATCTCGAAAGCGTGCTGCCGCAGGATGCCATCTTCACCAATGGCGCCGGTAACTATGCCACCTGGGTGCACCGCTTCCACCGCTTCCGCCGCTACGCCACGCAGGCAGCCCCGACCTCCGGCTCGATGGGTTACGGCCTGCCCGCTGCGGTCGCGGCAAAGGCTTTGCACCCCGATCGCCCGGTGATCTGTTTCGCCGGCGACGGCTGCTTCATGATGCATGGGCAGGAATTTGCCACCGCCGTGCAATACGACCTGCCGATCATCACCGTGGTGGTGAACAACGGCATCTACGGCACCATCCGCATGCACCAGGAACGCGAATATCCTGGCCGCGTCGAAGGCACCGACCTGAAGAACCCGGACTTCGCTGCACTGGCCCGCGCCTATGGCGGCCATGGCGAGACGGTGGTGAAGACCGACGAATTCGCCTCGGCCTTCGAGCGGGCTAAAGCCAGCGGCAAGCCGTCGATCATCGAGGTGCGTCTCGACCCCGAGGCGATCACCCCGGCCAAGACGCTGACCGATATCCGCGAGAAGCGATAGTAAGTCAGGTCCGGCCTCTGGGTCAGGACCTAGCGCCAGCCTAGCGCTGGCGCCACGTGCTTGACGATCGCCTCGATCACATGGGCGTTGTATTCGACGCCGAGCTGGTTCGGCACCGTCAGCAGCAAGGTGTCAGCCTCGGCGATCGCCTCGTCGCCGCGCAGCTGTTCGACCAGTACGTCCGGCTCCGCCGCGTAGCTGCGCCCGAAAACGGCGCGTTTCTCCGGTTCGATATAGCCGAACTGGTCGGTGCTTTCGCCGCTGCGGCCGAAATACGCACGGTCGAGATCGTTGACCAAGGCGAAGATCGAACGGCTGACCGAAACGCGCGGCGTGCGCTCATGGCCGGCCGCCTTCCAGGCTTCCCGATAGGCGCGGATCTGCTCGGCCTGCTGGACATGCAAAGGCTTGCCGCTCTCGTCGAACTTGAGCGTCGAGCTTTGCAGGTTCATGCCGAGCTTCGCCGCCCATTCAGCGGTTGCGTTGGTGGCAGCACCCCACCAGATGCGGTCGCGCAGACCGGGCGCATGCGGCTCCAGTCTGAGCAGTCCCGGCGGGTTGGGGAACATCGGCTGCGGATTGGGCTGCGCGAACCCCTGGCCGCGCAACAGATCGAGGAACACCTCGCTGTGCTGCCTGGCCATGTCGGCGTCGGTCTTGCCGTCCTGCGGCGCGTAACCAAAATAACGCCAGCCGTCGATGACCTGCTCGGGCGAGCCCCGGCTGATGCCGAGCTGCAGGCGTCCGCCGGCGATCAGGTCGGCGGACCCGGCGTCCTCGGCCATGTAGAGCGGGTTCTCGTAGCGCATGTCGATGACCGCCGTGCCGATCTCGATTTTTTTGGTCCGGGCTCCCACCGCCGCCAGAAGCGGGAACGGCGACGCCAGCTGGCGAGCGAAATGATGCACCCGGAAATAGGCCCCGTCCGCACCCAGCTCTTCCGCTGCCACGGCGAGGTCGATCGATTGAAGCAAGGCATCCGCCGCCGAACGCGTGCCGGACTGCGGCGATGGCGACCAATGGCCGAAGGAGAGAAAGCCGATCTTTTTCATGGAATGCCCAACACGTTGGAGGGTTTGTCGCGACTTAGCTAGGCGGCACGGCCCAACGGATCAAGCCGTTCGGGGTCGATGTTCGAGCACGCACTGTCTCTGCCGCGAGGACGACATCTTAGGGCTCAAACAAAAAGGGGCGGTTGCCCGCCCCTTTCCGATTCAGCATGAAGCCAATAGCGCTTACTTGATCGCCTTGTCGGTGATCGCCGTAGTGTAGGCGCCGGTCGGTGCCTTGGTGATGATCTTCTGGTCGAGCAATGCCTTGGCGGTACGCTCATAGGCGGCCGGGATCAGCTTGCCGTCGGCGTTGTCGACCAGCTTGGCCACTTCCTTCATCATGAACTTCTGGTGGTTTTCGTCCTGACCGCCATTTTCCACGATGATTCCAGCAGCTTCGTCGGTGTTTTCGGTGGCGTATTTCCAACCCTTCATCGAGGCGCGCACGAAACGCACCATCTTGTCCTCGAAGGCCGCGTCCTTCAGCTTGTCCTCGATCGTGTAGAGCCCGTCCTCGAGCAGATCGTTGCCCATTGCCGAATAGTTGAAAACGACCAGGTCTTCCGGCTTGTAACCGGCATCGAGCACCTGTCCGTATTCGTTGTAGGTCATCACCGAGATACAGTCAGCCTGCTTCTGGATCAGCGGCTGCACGTCGAAGCTCTGCTTGAGCACGGTGACGCCATCCGGTCCGCCTTCCGTCTTGAGGCCCAGCTTGTTCATCCAGGCATAGAACGGATATTCGTTGCCGAAGAACCAGACGCCCAGCGTGTGGCCCTTGAAGTCGGCCTCGGTCTTGATCGGCCCGTTCTTCGGGCAGACCAGTTCCATGCCGGCCTTCTTGAAAGGCTGGGCGATGTTCACCAGCCCCACGCCCTTTTCACGCGCGGCCAGGGCGCCGCCCATCCAGTCGACGATGACGTCGGCGCCACCGCCGGCAATCACCTGTTCGGGCGCGATGTCCGGGCCGCCCGGCTTGATGTCGACGTCCAGCCCTTCTTCCTTGTAGAAGCCCTTGTCCTTGGCGACATAGTAGCCGGCGAACTGTGCCTGCGTGACCCATTTAAGCTGCAGCGTCACCTTGTCGGCGGCCATCGCCTGGAAAGCCGCCAGCGACATTGCCGACGCCAGCATCGAAACCATCAGTTTTTTCATGTTCTTACCCTCTGAAGTTGAACCCAAACCCTCTTTATTCTTCTCCGCCTAGCCTCCCCGGACAGACGGATGCCAGAACGTGGCTGCTCGTTCGATGAGCGCGACCACGCCATAGAAGACCGAACCCGCAAGTGCTGCAACCGCGATTTCGGCCCAGACCATGTCGACATTCATCCTGCCGACCTCGGTCGATATCCTGAAGCCCATGCCGACCACCGGCGTGCCGAAGAATTCGGCGACGATGGCGCCGATCAGCGCCAGGGTGGAATTGATCTTCAACGCGTTGAAGATGAAGGGCGCCGCCGCCGGCAGCCTGAGCTTCGCCAGCGTCTGCCAGTAGTTCGAGGCATAGGTGCGCATCAGGTCGCGCTCCATGTGCCCGGACGCCGCCAACCCCGCCACCGTGTTCACCAGCATCGGGAAGAAGGTCATAATGATGACGACGGCCGCCTTGGAGTGCCAGTCGAAGCCGAACCACATCACCATGATCGGTGCCACGCCGATGATCGGCAGCGCCGACACCATGTTGCCTATCGGGATCAGCCCGCGTCGCAGGAAAACGAAACGATCGGCGAGAATGGCCGCAACGAAGCCCGACCCGCAGCCCAGCACATAACCGATCAGCACCGAGCGGAAGATGGTCTGGTTGACGTCGGCCCACAGCACGGGAAGCGAATTGACGATGCGCGCGCCGACCGAGCTTGGCGGCGGCAACAGGATGAACGGAATGCCGGCGCCGCGGGTAATCGCCTCCCACAACACCAGGATCCAGGCGCCGAACAGCGCCGGAATGGCGAGCTTCAGTGCCGTCGACATCCATCGTTGCGACGGCTTCATCGACGACAGCGCCGCCACGCAACGCCAGCCGAGCAGCCAGGCGGCGGCCAGCACAAGGAAATATGGCGCCAGCGCCGTGCCCTCGAAGCCGGCGATGCCACGCACCAGCAAGAACGCAGCCATGCTCGAACCGACGAACAGCGCCAAGGCTTCGAGCGCCGGCGCGAGCGCCAACATGGACAGGAGCCCGGCCGCGATGACGATCCCGTACATCAGGGCTTTTGTGCCCATGTAAGGGTAGTTGATCGTGGCCGTGGGCTGGGCCGAGGCAACTGCCTCCGGTGCGCTTATGGCGCCGAGTGCCGCCGCGACAAGGCAGAGCACGATTGCGAGTACAGCCTGCCAGGACGGTTTCAAGCCTTTCATGCCGGCCTCCCGCCCATGGCGCGGTCAACCAGGCGACCCGCCAGCCCGACCAGCGCAACCAGAAGTGCCGCCACGATCGAGCCCGCCACCAGCGCCGACCAGATGTCGATGGTCTGGCTGTAATAGGCACCGGCAAGCAATTTTGCGCCGATGCCGGCAACAGCGCCGGTCGGCAACTCGCCGACAATGGCGCCGACCAGGCTTGCCGCCACCGCCACCTTCATCGAGGCGAACAGGAACGGCACCGAGGCCGGCACCCGCAGCTTCCAGAAGGTCTGCGTGGAACTGGCGTTGTAGGTGTGCATGAGGTCGAGATGCATGAGTTCCGGCGAGCGCAGTCCCTTCACCATGCCGACCGCGACCGGGAAGAAGGAAAGATAGGTCGAAATCAGTGCCTTCGGGATCAACCCGGTGATGCCGATGGCGGCCAGCACAACGATCACCATTGGCGCGATCGCCAGAATGGGGATGGTCTGCGAGGCGATGATCCACGGCATCAGGCTGCGATCGAGCGTCGTCACATGGACGATACCGACGGCAATCGCGATGCCCAGCGCCGTGCCGAAGGCGAAGCCGAGCAGCGTCGAGGAGAGCGTCACCCAGGCATGGTAGACGAGGCTGCGATTGCTGGTGATCTTGCGTTCGAACGTGTTCTCGAAAAAGTTCTGAGCCACCTGATGTGGCGCCGGCAACGTCGGCTTCGGCTGCGACAATGTCTTGCCGATGAACTCGACCGTGCCGGGCGTGACGTTGTTGCGGCTGTCCATGTCGCGCTGGAACGGCGCGTTCATCGCCACCGCGCCGACATACCAAATGATCACGATGATCGCGAGGATCGTGGTGACCGGGATGATCTTGGAGCGAAGGGTATCCATGCTCCGTCAATCCTCGTAGGAATGGCCGGCGCGCAGCCCGTCGCGCACGCGGGCCGCGATGGCAAGAAACTCCGGCGTCTCACGAATGTTGAGCGGGCGTTCCCTCGGCAGCGTCGATTCGATCACGTCGGTGACGCGGCCGGGCCGCGGCGACATGACAACGATGCGCGTCGACAGATAGACCGCTTCCGGGATCGAGTGGGTGACGAAACAGATCGTCTTGTCGGTCGCGGCCCATAGTTGCAGCAGCTGCTCGTTCAGGTGATCGCGCACGATCTCGTCCAGCGCGCCGAACGGTTCGTCCATCAAAAGAAGATCAGCCTCGAAGGCAAGCGCGCGGGCAATCGAGGCGCGCTGCTGCATGCCACCCGACAGCTGCCAGGGATATTTCTTCTCGAAGCCGGCAAGATTGACCAGTTCCAGCGTGCGCTTGATGCGCTCGGCCTGCTCTGCCTTGGGCAGGCCGATGATCTCCAGCGGCAGCGCCACATTGCGCTCGATGGTGCGCCAGGGGAACAAGGCGGCCGCCTGGAACACATAACCATAGGCGCGCTTCTCGCGTGCCTGTTCAGGCGTCATGCCGTTGATGGTGATGGAACCGGAAGTCGGCTTCTCCAGATCGGCGATGACGCGCAGGAACGTCGTCTTACCGCAGCCCGAAGGCCCGATGAAGGAGACGAATTCACCCTTGCCGATGGTGAGATCGACATTGCTCAGCGCCTGCACCGGCCCGTCATTGGTCTGGAAGGTAAGACCGATTTTGCTTGCCGCGACGACGGCTGGCTCTACGGCGGTCATTTGCACTGCGACACTTCCCCCATGACAAAGCCGCTGTCATCGACAACGATGAGCTTCTTCTTGTTCTTCGGACTTGGCTTTAGCGTGAACTCGGCAGGCGCCTTGCCCTCCTCGCCCTCGGCCTCGCATTCAGTTTTCAAAAGCAGAGAGCCGTCGGCGTTCTGCTTGCTTTCCTTGATGGTGCAGGCGCTCGCCGCCGTAACAAAATCGGTCTTGGTGACGAGCAGCATATCCTCGGCATAGACCTGCTGGCCATCCTTGTTGATGCAGCCGGACTTGTTGCCATACGGCTTGCTGACATCAATGCCGGCCGCATGGACCGGCGCCGCCGCGAAAACCGCAGCGGCTGCGAACCAGAGGAGCGGACGCAAGCTCAAACCCCCGTCGCGGGAATGCCGGTGCGCTCGACCTTGCGCGGCGCGGTGATCTCCTTCCAGGCCGACAGCGCCCGGTTGACCGCGCCATTCGGCTCGCGCGCCACGAACTCGCCATGGCCGGCCTTGGTCTTCACCTCGGCCTCCTGGATCGTCAGTTCGCCGCGCGAGAACACGAAGCGCGGCAGGCCGGTCACCTCGTAGCCCTCGAAGACATTGTAGTCGATCACCGACTGCTGGGCCTTGGCAGAGATCGTCTTCTTGCGCTTGGGGTCCCAAACCACGATGTCGGCATCCGCGCCTTCGACGATGGCGCCCTTCCTCGGATACATGTTCAGGATCTTGGCGATGTTGGTCGAGGTCACCGCCACGAACTCGTTCATGGTCAGCCGGCCGGTGTTGACGCCGGCCGTCCACAGCACCGGCATGCGGTCTTCAAGGCCGCCGGTGCCGTTCGGGATCTTGGTGAAGTCGCCGACGCCGAAACGCTTTTGTTTGCTGGTGAAGGCGCAATGGTCGGTGGCCACCACTTGCAGGGAACCCGCCTGCAGGCCTGCCCACAGCGAATCCTGGTGCAGCTTGTTGCGGAAGGGCGGGCTCATCACGCGCCGCGCGGCATGGTCCCAGTCCTTGTTGAAATATTCGCTCTCGTCGAGCACCAGATGCTGGATCAGCGGCTCGCCATAGACGCGCATGCCCTTCTGGCGAGCGCGCCGGATCGCCTCATGCGCCTGCTCGCAGGAGGTGTGCACGACATAAAGCGGCACGCCCGCCATGTCGGCGATCATGATGGCGCGGTTGGTCGCCTCGCCCTCCACTTCCGGCGGGCGCGAATAGGCATGCGCCTCCGGCCCGTTGTTGCCGGCGGCAAGCAGCTTCTGCGAAAGGGCGGCGACGACGTCGCCATTCTCGGCATGCACAAGCGGCAGCGCGCCGAGTTCGGCGCAACGCTGGAACGACGCATACATCTCGTCATCGTCCACCATCAGCGCACCCTTATAGGCCATGAAGTGCTTGAACGAGGTGATGCCCTTGTCGACCACGGTCTTCATCTCGTTGAAGACCTGCTCGCCCCACCAGGTGATGGCCATGTGGAACGAAAAATCGCATGCCGCCCTGGAGGTCTTGTTGTCCCACATCTGCAGCGCTTCGAGCAGCGATTGCTGCGGCGCCGGCAGACAGAAATCGACCACCATGGTCGTGCCGCCGGAAAGGGCGGCGCGGGTGCCGCTTTCGAAATCGTCGGCCGAATAGGTGCCCATGAACGGCATTTCGAGATGGGTGTGCGGGTCGATGCCGCCAGGCATCACATAGCAGCCGGTGGCGTCGAACTCATGGTCGCCATGCAGGTTCTGGCCGATCGCGACGATCTTGCCGTGCTGGATCAGCACGTCGGCCTTCCAAGTCCGGTCGGCCGTGACGACGGTACCGTTCCTGATCACTCTGGTCATCGTTCTTGTTCCCTTGTTTCGTTCGCGCTTCTTGTGAGCTGCGTTCGGTATGTGATTCAGATCAGGCGACTTTGGACAATAAGTGCATCGATTTTGGCCGGGGATCGATGGCTTGTCCTCCAAAGTCGCCTTATTCGACGATCTCCGCAGTCTCCGCCACCGCGTGGAACAGCACGTCGCAACCGGCGGCGGCCCATTCCTTGGAAATGTCTTCGGCCTCGTTGTGCGACAGCCCGTCGACGCAGGGGCACATGACCATCGTCGACGGCGCCACGCGCGCTGTCCAGCAGGCGTCGTGACCGGCGCCCGAAATGATGTTCATGTGCGAATAGCCCAGCTTCTCCGCAGCGGCGCGCACGCGGGCAACCAGCGTCGGGTCGAAGGTGACGGGGTCGAAATGGCCGACCGCCTCGACCGAACAGCCGACGCCCAGTTCCTTGGCGATCCTGGCAGCTTCGGTCTCGATCGCGGCGCGCATGCGGTCGAGCTTGGCCTGTTCGGGCGAACGAATATCGACGGTGAAGATGACGGTGCCCGGCAGCACGTTGCGCGAATTGGGCGAGAACTTGACCTGGCCAACGCCGCCGACGGCGCCTGGCTGGTTGTCCATCGCCACCTTCTGTACCATCTCGAAGATGCGGGCCATGGCGAGCCCGGCATTGACGCGCATGTTCATCGGGGTCGAGCCGGTATGCGCTTCCTTGCCGACAAGTGTGAATTCGAGCCACCACAGGCCCTGGCCGTGAGTGACCACGCCGATCTGCTTGTTCTGCGCCTCGAGGATCGGCCCCTGCTCGATATGGTATTCGAAATAGGCGTGCATCTTGCGCGCGCCCACCTCTTCATCGCCGAGCCAGCCGACGCGCTTCAACTCGTCGCCAAACGTCTTGCCGTCCGGGTCCTTGCGCGAATAGGCGTAGTCCAGCGTATGGACGCCGGCAAAGACGCCGGACGCCAGCATCGCCGGCGCGAAGCGCGCGCCTTCCTCATTCGTCCAGTTGGTGACGACAACGGGGTGCTTGGTCTTGAGGCCGAGGTCGTTCAGCGTGCGGATGACCTCCAGCCCGGCGAGGACGCCAAGGACGCCGTCATACTTGCCGCCGGTCGGCTGGGTGTCGAGGTGCGAGCCGACATAGACCGGCAACGCGTTGGGATCCGTCCCTTCGCGGCGGGCAAACATGGTGCCCATCTTGTCGATGCCGGTTTCGAGCCCCGCCGCATCGCACCAGCGCTTGAACAGATGCCGCCCTTCGCCGTCCGCGTCGGTCAAGGTCTGGCGATTGTTGCCGCCAGCGACGCCCGGGCCGATCTTGGCCATCTCCATCAGGGAATCCCAAAGACGATCGGGATTGATGCGCAGATTCTCGCCGGGTGCGGCCATTACCATCCTCTCATTGTTCAGTCAGCGTTGCGGCCGGCGGTTCCCGACGCCAGCCGCAACGTTTGGCTTTTGGAGCGCCGCGCGTCCATTCGGACGCGCGGCGCTCCAACACTTTAAGTCCACGCATCGTGCTTTCCGAAAATCGATTCCGATTTTCGGATCGACGCGCTAGTCGATCGCCCTCAGCACTTCACGGACATGGTCGATCAGCTCGTTGATCTGGCCCTTGGTGATGATGAGCGGCGGCGACAGCGCAATGATGTCGCCGGTGGTGCGGATCAGCGCGCCGCGCTCATATGCCTTCACGAAAGCCTGGAAGGCGCGCTTGGTCGGCTGTCCGGCAATCGGCGCAAGCTCGATGGCGCCGATCAGGCCGATGTTGCGGATGTCGATAACATGCGGCTCGCCCTTCAGCGAATGCAGCGCATCCTCCCAATAGGGTGCGAGCTCCTCGCCGCGGGTGAGCAAGCCCTCTTCCTTGTAGGTGTCCAGCGTGCCGAGTGCCGCGGCACAGGCGATCGGATTGCCCGAATAGGTGTAGCCGTGGAAGAACTCGATCATGTGGTCCGGGCCGGTCATGAACGTGTCGTGGATTTCCTTGGTCGCGAACACCGCACCCATCGGGATGACACCGTTGGAGACACCCTTGGCGGTGGTGATGATGTCGGGCGTCACGCCGAAATAGTCGGCGGCGAACGGCGTGCCGAGACGGCCGAACCCGGTGATGACCTCATCGAAAATCAAAAGGATGCCGTGCTTGGTGCAGATTTCGCGCAGGCGCTGCAGATAACCCTTCGGCGGCAGGATGACGCCGGTGGAGCCGGCGACCGGCTCGACGATGACGGCGGCGATGGTCGAGGCGTCATGCAGCGTGACGATGCGTTCCAATTCGTCGGCGAGTTCGGCGCCATGCTCCGGCACGCCCTTGGTGAAGGCGTTCTTCTCGGGCAGATGGGTGTGCGGCATGTGGTCGACGCCAGTGAGCAGCGTGCCGAACATCTTGCGATTGTTGACGATGCCGCCGACCGAGATACCGCCGAAATTGACGCCATGATAGCCGCGCTCGCGGCCGATCAGGCGGAAGCGCGAGCCGTTACCCTTGGCGCGGTGATAGGCGATCGCCATCTTGAGCGCGGTGTCGACCGATTCCGAGCCGGAATTGGTGAAGAAGACGTGGTCCATACCTTTCGGCGCGATGTCGACCAGCCGGTTCGCCAGTTCGAACACGATCGGGTGGCCCATCTGGAAGGCCGGGGCGTAGTCGAGTTCCGCCGCCTGCTGCTGGATGGCCTCGGTGATCTTCGGCCGGCAGTGACCGGCGTTGACGCACCACAGGCCGGCAGTGCCGTCCAGGATCTTACGACCGTCCGAGGACGTGTAGTGCATGTCCTTGGCACCGACCAGCATGCGCGGCGCCTGTTTGAATTGCCGGTTTGCCGTGAACGGCATCCAGAATGCACTGAGATCGTTCGGCGTTACCTTGAGCCGATTGGACATGACCAAGCCTTTCCTTTCACTGCTTCGTTTCGGTGCGGCCAACGCTTGGTCTTCGGCGCGTTTTCGTGCTACGCAAATTTTTGACCGGATGGACAAACGTTAGCACCGCCATGAAGACGGTCAAGGGATTACTAGCGGAAATGCCGCATTTGAAGCGCGCTCCACAGCCCAGCAAAAACTGGTCCAGACAATTGGTCCAGATTACCCGGAACGCCTTGCCATTCAACGGGTGGTCCGCGCCATGAACGCCCCCGCCCCACCCCGCACCCGCATCCAGCAAGAAAAGCGCGAGCTGATCCTCGAAGCCGCGCTCGAAGTCTTCGCCATGCACGGTTTCCGCGGCTCGACCATCGACCAGATCGCGGAAGCGGCGGGCATGTCGAAACCGAACCTGCTGTATTATTTCCGGCGCAAGGAAGAGATCCACGAAACGCTGATCCAGCGCCTGCTGCAAACCTGGCTGGCGCCGCTGCGCGAGCTCGACGACATTGGCGACCCGTTGACGGAGTTGCGGTCTTACATCCGCCGCAAGCTGGAGATGGCGCGCGACTATCCCCGCGAGAGCCGGCTGTTCGCCAACGAGATCCTGCAGGGCGCGCCGCGCATCATGCCGATGCTGGAGGGCGAGCTGAAAAACCTGGTGGAGGAAAAGGCCGCCGTCATCAAGGGCTGGATGCGGGCCGGCAAGATCGCCCGCACCGACCCCTGGCACCTGATCTTCTCGATCTGGGCGACGACCCAGCATTATGCCGATTTCGACGTCCAGGTGCGCGCCGTGCTTGGTCCAGATCGTGGTGGCGAAGGCCGCTTCGAGGACGCAGCCCGCTTCCTGGAACAGCTCTTCCTCGAGGGACTGCAACCGAAAACCGGCGCGGGCTGATTCCTCCGGCCCCTATCGCCGTACAGCGGAAAGTTTCCAGAAACCGGCATTGACCTCCCGTGCAATCGTGCGAACTAATGCATGTGGGGGCATGGAGGACACTGCATGGAACAGGCTGCCACCGCCGGCGATGCCCAGCTAATCATCGCCGCGCTTGCCGGCGTTGCCGCGATCGTCATCCTGATCAGTTGGCTGAAGCTGCATCCCTTCCTGTCCCTGTCCATTGGGGCGCTCGGCGTCGGCCTCGCCGCCAATCTCGGCGCGGCCGGGTCGATAACCTCCTTCACCAAGGGCTTCGGCGCGACAATGGCCGGCGTCGGCATCCTGATGGGACTGGGTGCGATGTTCGGCAAGCTGCTGGCCGATTCGGGTGGCGCCGACCGCATTGTCGACACGCTGGTCGGCCGATCGAAGCCGCAGATGCTGCCCTGGACCATGGGACTGGTCGGCGCGATCATCGGCCTGCCGATGTTCTTCGAGATCGGCCTGGTGCTCCTGATGCCGGTGATCCTGCTGGTCAGCCAGCGATCCGGTCAATCCATCGTCAAGATCGCAATCCCGACGCTGGCCGGCCTGTCGGCCATGCATGGCCTGGTGCCGCCGCATCCCGGTCCGCTCGTCGCCGTCAGCACGCTCGGCGCCAATCTCGGCCTCACCCTCGGTCTCGGCGTACTCGTCGCCATACCGAGCGTGATCATCAGCGGTCCGATTTTCGCGACCATCGCCGATCGCTGGGTCAAGGTTCCGACCCCGCAACTGTTCGCCCCTACCGCAAGCGATCAGGCGCCCTCTACCGCTCAGCCGAGCTTCGCGACCGCCGTCACCGCCATCCTGCTGCCGGTGGTGCTGATGCTCGCCCGCGCCATCTCGGAAGTCGTCGCACCCGGTTCGAAGGCCTTTGTTCCGGCCGCCCTGCATGTGCTGGGCGAACCGCTGATTGCGCTTGGAATAGCCGTCATCGCCGGCGCACTGATGTTCCAGATGCCGAAGAAGGCGGTGGCCCACAGCCTGGAGAGCTCGCTTGGCCCCATCGCCGGCATCCTGCTCATCGTCGGCGCCGGCGGCGGCTTCAAACAGGTCCTGGTCGATACCGGCATCGGCGCCGTCATCGCCACCGCGATCAGCGGCAGCGGCCTGCCGGTCATGTTCCTGGCCTGGTTCGTCGCCGTCCTCGTGCGCGTCGCCACCGGTTCGGCCACCGTCGCAACCGTCACCGCCGCCGGCATCCTGGCGCCGGTCGCCGCCGGTCTGCCGCCGGCCCAGGGCGCTTTGATGGTGCTTGCCATCGGGTCGGGCTCGCTGTTCCTGTCGCATCTGAACGACGCCGGCTTCTGGCTGGTGAAGGGTTATCTCAACATGGACATCGGCCAGACGCTGAAGACCTGGACGCTGATGGAATGCATCATTTCCGTCTGCGGGCTAGTCGGCGTCCTCATCCTCGGGGCCTTC
Organism: Mesorhizobium terrae; assembly: GCF_008727715.1. Taxonomy (GTDB): domain Bacteria; phylum Pseudomonadota; class Alphaproteobacteria; order Rhizobiales; family Rhizobiaceae; genus Mesorhizobium; species Mesorhizobium terrae. The sequence goes on along the minus strand of NZ_CP044218.1, from coordinate 3,564,165 downwards.
CTGTGAAGCCGGTCGTCGTGGTGGTAATGGGTGTCTCGGGTTCCGGCAAATCGACGATTGCCGGCCTTGTGGCGGAACGGCTACGATGGGATCTCCTCGAAGGCGACGAGCTGCATCCCAAGGCCAACATCGAGAAGATGAGCCACGGCATACCGCTTACCGATGACGACCGCCGCCCCTGGCTGGGGGCCATCGCCCGCTGGATCGACGAGCGCATCCGCACCGGCCGGCCCGCGCTCGTCACCTGCTCCTCGCTAAAGCGGTCCTATCGCGACATCCTGCGCGGCGAGAGCCAAAAGGGCGTGGTGGCCTTTGCTCTCCTCGCCGGATCGCGAGAGCTGCTGATGCAGCGCATGGGCGCGCGCAAAGGTCATTTCATGCCGGCGAGCCTGCTCGATTCGCAGATCGCGACGCTGGAACCACTGCAACCTGATGAAGCAGGCGCCGTCATCGACATCGGCGAGAGCCCGATCGAAGAGGCGGAGCAGGTCATCGACCGCTTGCGCCTCGCCTGAGAAAAGCAGCCACCGATACCAATCGCCTTGAACCTAGTCCGCACACGTGCAGAATTAGCGGGCGTGCATATGCCGTGGGGGAGGAAATAATGCGCCTGAAATTGTTCGTCGCCAGTCTGATTGTAGTCTGCTCCGGGTCGGTGCCGGCTTTCGCCGATGACACGAAAGTTCCAACTGCCGCGCAAGGCGTGTGGGCTGAGGCCGGCAAATGCAGCGGCACAACGGTCACCGTCACCGCCAACACGCTCCAATACAAAGGGCAGAAATCCCAGGCCGTCTTTTTTGCGGCGAAGGAAAGCCCGCGCGGTTACGGCGCCATCCATTACACGGAGGAAGGCAATGTCGATAACTTCGAATATGCCAACGACAAGGACCTGATGCTCTACAATCCGCAAGGGTTCGGCATGGGCAAGCCGGTGCTCTACAAGCGTTGTTCTGGCGCATCCGCATCGGCAGCTTCAAACGCAAACGCCGCGGCCGGACAGATCGAAAACCGTTGCGGCTGGCTGGCCAATCCGACACCCGGCAACTGGTGGCTGACCGACAAGGACGCAACCTGGGTGCTCGCCGCGCAGGGCGGCGCCGAAGCCACCGGCATGGACAAACTGCCGGACTTCAATCCAAAGCAATATGTGAAGTCGAACGGCAATTACGGCTATGGCTGCGCGTGCGTGAAGCTGACCACCGACCCTGCGACCAAGACAGTGAAAAGCGTAACGGGCGGTAAGACCCTTCCGCTTGTCACCTGCAGGAAAGACAAGAGCCTGCCTTCTGAAAGCAAGTTGTAGACCTCAACCGCGACGCTGGTTCAAGCATCTGTAGCGGCAAGTTCGCGTCGCGTTGCCATGTCCTGCAGCAGGTCACCCAGCTTGCCGACCGTGTCGTCCTCGTCCAGCGGCTGGTAGACCAAGATACGCATGTCGGAACCGTCGTCCGGCGACAGCGACGTGTATTCGAAACTCAGCCTCCCGGCCGTCGGGTGGTGGAAATGCTTGGTGCCCGAAAGCAGGCGCACCACATCCCGCTTCGGCCACCATTCGCGAAACGCCGGGCTGCCGACGTTCAACGTTTCGATCAGTCCGGCAAATCCCGGGTCGTCGAAATATCTGGCGCTATCCATGCGGAAATGGCCGAGCACCAATCTGGCGATGTCCTCCCAGTCCTCCATGCGCTGGCTGCGCTCGGGATTGAGGAAGGTCTGGTAGACGACGTTGCGTTCCGCCGCAGGCAGCGCGCCATAGTCGCCGAAGACGGCCGTGGCCGCGCTGTTCCAGGCCAGGACATCCCAGCGGCGGCCGATGATTTGCGCTGGCTGCAGATGGAACCCGTCGATCAGCCGCAGCAGTCTTGGACTGACCGCTTCCCGCACCGGCACGGTGCAGGTGGGCAGCGGACGACCGGCGATGATGTAGAGGTGACGCTTTTCCGGGATCGACAGTTTCAGCGTATCAGCCAGCCGCTCCAGCACTTCGGCGGAGGGTTTGACGTCGCGCCCCTGCTCCAGCCACGTATACCAGGTCGTACCGATGCCGGTCGCGATCGCCACTTCCTCACGCCGCAGGCCTGGCGTGCGCCGGCGCGCGCCTGACGGCAGCCCGATCTCCGCCGGCGTCAGCTTTTCGCGCCGCGATCGCAGGAAAGCGCCGAATTCGCGCCTGCGCGCCTCCAGGACATCGCCCATCGCAGTTCCAGTTCAGAATAGTAGTATCGATACCAGGATAACTTTGGTCCTGCCTGGCGTTTTGTCAAACGCCATCTTGCAGCCATCGGCGTCGCCGCCTGACCGGCAGCGATGGCACGAACATCAAAAAGGCCCAAGAGAAAGGCATCGAAATGAGCAAGAACCAGCATGTCATCGTCATTGGCGGCTCCTCCGGCATCGGCCTCGCCACCGCAGCGACGCTGATCGAACGCGGCTACCGCGTCACCATCGCCGGGCGCGATGCCGCAAAGCTTGACGCTGCCAACAGGCACCTCGGCGGCAAGGCTTCAGCCATAATCGCGGACTCCACGGATGCGGCTGCCTTGCGCGCCTTGTTCGACAAGGTCGGCCCCTTCGACCATCTGGTGACCACGGTCAGCAGCGGGCGCGGCCTCGGCACCTTCGCCGAACTCGATCTGGCCGACCTTTCGCAAGGCTTCATCGAGAAGGTGCAGGCACAATTGCTGTCGGCCCAGATCGCGCTGAAGACGATCCGCAAGGACGGCTCGATCACCTTTGTCTCGGCCGCGTCGGCAGCGATGAGTTCGCCGGGCATGGCCGGAGTGGCGACCGTCAACGGCGCCATGAACAGCCCCGTCGTTGCATTGGCCGCCGAACTCAAGCCACTGAGGGTCAATGCGGTGGCGCCGGGCGTCATCGACACGCCGTGGTGGAACACCTTGCCGGCGGAACAACGCAGCCAAGCTTTCGCGCATTTCGCCGGGCTCGCGCCCGCCGGTCGCATCGGCACCTCCGAGGACGTCGCCGATACCATCGCCTTCCTGATCGGCAACAGCTTCGTCACCGGTCAGCGGCTCTATTGCGACGGCGGCCTGAGCCTGGTCGCCTGACCGGCTGGGTACCTCCAACGCTCACAGCGCACCGGCGATCACCATGAGAAGACCGCCGGCCAGCGTGATGTTGACCAGGGTGAAATAGAGGTGCGGGTCGCGCTCGGCCCCTTGGAACAGGAACAGATTGTGATAGAGCGCCGTCGCCAGCACCAGGAAGACGATCAGCGCCGCCGCTGCCGGAACCGTCCAGATGCCGAGGACGAGCAGCAGCCCGCCGAAAAACTGGACCGCGAAGCCGGCGGCCATCACGGGTGCCGGCAGCAACCAGCCGTAATTGGTGGTGGCGGTCGTTCTGCGTTCGCTGAAATGGGTAAAGTTGCGGATGCCCGCAATCAGGAAGAAGCCACCGAAAACAAGGCGGCCGACCAGCATCAAGGTTTCCGCGATCATCGTCTCCCCCGGGGCGTTAAGCGGCGCTCCTGTGCTTGAAGCGCTCGCCCGACGCCTAGTCAACCTTATTGCGCGACGGAGAGCAGGGTAAGGAAGCCACCTGCCAGCGCGATATTGCCGACAAAACCGTTGATCTTGGCGGCGCGGTCCGGGCCCTGATGGTCCCAGAAATTGTGGAACATCGGCGTGGCAGCCAAGAGAAACAGAAGAAGCAGCGCCGCCGCCGGTGCGGTCCAGAAGCCTACCATCAGCAGCACGCCCGCCACGATCTGCGCGACGATGCCAAGCCACAATACGGTCGCCGCCTGCGGCACGCCGCGCGCGCCCATCATCTGCGCCAGAAATGCCATGTTCTGGATGTTGCGCAGCCCGGCGAAGACAAAAGCGCCGCCCATCAGAAAACGGCCGACAAACAGAATCTCGTTATGAAAATTGGCATGCATCGTATTGATCCCTCTTGAAAAAACAGGGCGCGGCTACCCGCGCCCTTTCTGCAAAAAATGTTCGGTTCTTATGCGGCTTTGGCGGCCGGCACCGGATGGACGGCGTGGAAGGTCACGCAGAGCCGGTTCCAGACATTGATCATGGCGACGGCAACGGTGAGCTTCACCAGTTCCTCCTTGCTGAACAGCTTGGAGCCCTTGTCGTAAAGCGCCTCCGGCACGCCGGCTTCGGCGATGTTGGTGACGGTTTCCACCCATTCGAAAGCGGCACGCTCACGCTCGCTGTAGAGCGGCGATTCCTTCCAAGCGGAGACGAGGTAGACACGCTGTTCGCTCTCGCCGTCGTCACGCGCCTCGCGGCTGTGCATGTCGACACAATAGGAACAGCCGTTGATCTGCGAAGCGCGCAGCTTGATGAGATGCAGCAACCCCTTGTCGAGGCCGCATTCGTCCACAGCCCGATTGAGGCTGATGACATATTTCATCAGCTGCGGCGCCTCGGCGAAAAAATCCATCCTGGGTTGCATGATCGGTCCTTTCACAAGTTACTGGTTACGGTTCTGAGCGGTTTTCTGCGGCCGGGCGTGGTTCACTGCGAACGCGCAGGCGGTCTGGACGACGCGCGGGTCGGCGTCGGCCATGAACTCGGCGATAATGTCGGAAAGCTTCTCCGCGGCGAGTGCCGTGCGATAGGCGCGCTCGGCACGCAGCATCGCGGCATTGATGCCGCATGGCTGAACATAGGCAGACGCGTCGATCTTGGCCGGGCCGTTGCGGCGAATCTCGCCGCAACGAAACGCCGGACGCGCGCCGTCGACGGCCAGTACGATGTCGAGCAGCGAGATCTTTTCCGGCACACGCGCCAGGCGGTATCCACCGGTCGGACCGGGTACGGATTCGAGAATGCGCGCAGCCGTCAACGCCTGCAGATGCTTCAGCAGGTAGCTGGGCGACAGGCCGAACGCTTCCGCCAAGGCAGAGGCCGGCATGGTTGCCCCGTGCTCGATCGCGGCAAGCATGGCAGTGGAGTGGATCGCCGCTTCGACGCCTTCGCTCAACTTCACGATTGCTTCTCCTTAATCATGGATATTTAATATCGTGGATATTTTTTATCGTCAATAGAGGGAGCAAAAAAGCGGTGCATCACTGCACCGCTTTTTTCGTTTTCCGTCAGACCCTATTCGGCGGCCACTTTGGCCATCGGGTTGTTCGGGTGTGTCGTCCAGTTGGCATAGGCAGGATCGACCGGCTTGCCCGTACGCTGATCGAGCACGCCGGCGCCCAGCGGCACCATGGTGATGCAGCCTTCCACCGGGCAGACGTTGACGCAGAGATTGCAGCCCACGCACTCGTCTTCCATCACTTCGAAATGGCGAGCACCGTCCACCATGGAGGTGATCGCCTGGTGCGAGGTGTCCTCGCAGGCGATGTGGCAGCGACCGCATTTGATGCAGGCGTCCTGGTCGATATGCGCCTTGGCGATGTAGTTCAGGTTCAGATACTGCCAGTCGGTAACGTTGGGCGTGGCGCGGCCGATGACGTCGTCCAGCGAACGATGACCCTTCTCGTCCATCCAGTTCTCGAGACCGGCGATCATTTCCTGTACGATCTTGAAGCCATAGGTCATCGCCGCCGTGCATACCTGCACGTTGCCGGCACCCAGCGCCAGGAACTCGGCCGCGTCGCGCCAGGTGGTGATGCCGCCGATGCCGGAAATCGGCAGGCCACGGGTTTCCGGATCACGGGCGATCTCGGCCACCATGTTCAGCGCGATCGGCTTGACCGCTGGGCCGCAATAGCCGCCGTGGCTGCCCTTGCCGTCGATCGACGGTTCCGGCGAGAACGAGTCGAGATCGACCGACGTGATCGAATTGATCGTGTTGATCAGCGACACCGCGTCGGTGCCGCCGGCCTTGGCCGCGCGCGCCGGCTTGCGCACGTCGGTGATGTTGGGCGTCAGCTTGGTGATCACAGGCATGCGCGTGTACTGCTTGCACCAGCGCACCACCATCTCGATATATTCCGGCACTTGGCCGACGGCCGCGCCCATGCCGCGTTCGCTCATGCCGTGCGGACAGCCGAAATTGAGCTCGATGCCATCGGCCTCGGTCTCCTCGACCAGTGGCAGGATCGCCTTCCAGCTCTCTTCCACGCAAGGCACCATGATCGAGGCGATCAGTGCGCGGTCGGGCCAATTCTTCTTCACCTGCTTCATCTCGCGCAGGTTGGTCTGCAGGTCGCGATCGGTGATCAGCTCGATGTTGTTCAAGCCGAGCAGACGACGGTCGGCACCCCAGATCGCGCCGTAGCGCGGCCCGTTGACGTTGACCACCGGTGGGCCTTCCTCGCCCAATGTCTTCCAGACCACGCCGCCCCAGCCCGCCTTGAAGGCGCGCTCGACATTGTAGGCCTTGTCGGTCGGCGGCGCCGAAGCCAGCCAGAACGGGTTGGGTGACTTGATGCCGATGAAATTGTTGCGAATATCCGCCATGCTCATGCCCCCCCATTCGAGGTGAGTGCCCGATGGATGCTTTCGGCGGCATCGCGCCCGGCCGCCACCGCCGAGACGGTGAGGTCCTCGCGGCTGTCGACCACGCAGTCGCCACCTGCCCACACCTTGGCCAGCGAGGTGCGACCCTCCGCATCGACCTGGATGCGGCCGTTCTCCAGCGCCATCGCCTGCCCGCTGCCGTTGAGCGCGGCGGGCTGGAACGACTGGCCGATGGCCTTGAACACCTGGTCGGCGGCGAGCCTTAGCGTCTCACCGGTGCCTCCGAGCTTGTCGCCCTTGATGGCCGTGTATTCGAGCTCGACGGCGACGACCTTGCCACCATCGGAAACGACCTTTTTGGGCTGCAGCCAGTGGCGGATGGTGACACCGTTGGCGGCGGCCAGATCCTGCTCGAAGCCGGAGGCGTTCATGTGCTCCTGGCCGCGGCGGTAACAGATCGTCACCTCTTCGGCGCCGAGCAGCTTGGACTGCACGGCAGCATCCACCGCCGTCATGCCGCCGCCGATGACGACGACGCGGCGCCCGACCGGCAGGCCGGCAAGATCGCTGGTCTGACGCAGCTCGGCAATGAAGTCGACCGCGTTGGCGACGCCATCGGCATCTTCGCCATCGGCGCGCAGCGCGTTGACACCGGAAAGCCCCATGCCGAGGAAAACGGCATCATATTGCTTGGTCAGCTCGGAGAGCTGGAAGTCGCGGCCTAGCGCCTTGTCGTTCTCGATCGCAATGCCGCCGATGGCGGTCACATAGTCGACCTCGGCCTGGGCGAAATCGTCTACGCTTTTATAGGCGGCGATGCCGTATTCATTGAGGCCACCGGCCTTGGGGCGAGCCTCCAGAATCTTCACCTCGTGACCGTGACGGGCCAGCCGGTGCGCGGCAGCAAGACCGGCGGGACCGGCGCCAACCACGGCAACCTTCTTGCCGGTCGATTTCGCGCGCTTGTAGAATTGCTTGCCTTCGTCCATCGCCACGTCGGTGGCATAACGCTGCAGGCGGCCGATCTGCACCGGCTTGCCCTCGGCGGTCTCGCGCACGCAGGCTTCCTCGCACAATGTTTCGGTCGGGCAGACGCGGGCGCACATACCGCCGAGGATATTCTGGTCGAAGATGGTCTTGGCCGATCCTAGCGGATTGCCGGTGGCGATCTGCCTGATGAACATCGGGATATCGATCGACGTCGGGCAGGCCTGCATGCAAGGCGCGTCGTAGCAGAAGTAGCACCGGTCGGATTCGACCAGCGCTTCGTGATGGTCGAGCGGTGGATGCAGATCGGAAAAATTGTCGGCATAAGCCTCGGGCGACAGCCGGCCGCCAGCTATGCCCTCCTTGAAATGACCTGTTGTCATTCCGGTTCCCCATTGTTGTGGTTTTGAGGAAAGGCTAGCACGTTTTGTTTTTTTATCAATTGGTCAATTTTCAAGATAAGTGCTTGAAAAAGCTCAAAAATAACATGACTTTTGTAGTCATGATTTATTGCGGATATTTGCCGCTACGCGAAATATTTTGACTTGCTGTCGGAATTCCGTCCGGCTCGGCGTCCTATGATCGCCCTGCCGCAGCATGGCGAACCATGCGCCTATGGAAGACGGCAGGAAACGTAAGGGAGCCCGACATGCCGAATGCCTCGAAAAGCTTCTTCTGGTATGAATTGATGACAACCGACCTCGACGCCGCCGAGGCCTTCTACACCGAAGTCGTCGGTTGGCGGCCCGAACCCTTCGAGAAATCGCCAGGCATGCCGCGCTACATCGTCGTCAATGCCGGCGACCGTGGCGTCGGCGGCCTGATGACGCTGCCCGAGGACGCCGCCAAGATGGGCATGCCACCCGCCTGGGTCGGCTATATCTACACAAGGGACATCGAAGCTTCGGTGGCCTCGCTGACCAAGGCCGGCGGCGCCGTTCACCGCGCGCCCGACGACATCCCCGGTGTCGGACGCTTCGCCGTCGTCGCCGACCCGCAGGGCGCCGGCTTCATGTTCCTGCAGCCCAACGGCCCCGACCAGCCGCCAGTGCCCTTGGGCACGCCCGGCCATATCGGCTGGCATGAACTGTTCGCCACCGATTGGCAAAAGGCCTTCGATTTCTATTCCGGCCAGTTCGGCTGGGCGAAAGGCGATCCTTTCGACATGGGACCGATGGGCATCTACCAGCTCTTCACCGCCGGGGCCGAACCGATCGGCGGCATGATGAACAAGCCCGAGCAGATGTCCGTGCCGGCCTGGCTGTTCTATTTCAACGTGCCGGCCATCGATGCCGCCGCCAAGCGGGTCACCGACCGTGGCGGCAAGGTGGTGATGGGGCCGATGGAAGTGCCGAGCGGCCAATGGATCGTGCAATGCCAGGACCCGCAGGGCGCTTACTTCGCCATGGTCGCGCCAGGGCGCTGAACGCCCCGATTTTCACGGGGCAGGTTGATCGCTATCTCGCCTGCCCCGCCTGCCGCCTCAGATGAACATCACGGCAACTCAGGCCAGTGAAATATCGGTCTGCGTAAAATCATTTCCTTTACACAGCAGCCGAATTCCGGCTTGCTTTGCAATTGCATAGGAGAAGCAGTCGCCAAAATTCAACTTCGCCGCGTGGCCGGTACCCTTACCATAACGCGCATAAGCGCGAACCACGTCTTCATAAATATCCGGAGTTACTGGCAAAACGCGGATTCCGGCCTTTTCCAGGAAGTCGCCAACCAACTTCCCGGCCAAAGTAAAATCCCGGATTCGTCGGCCTATGGATATCGCTGCTTCTACCTCATTAACCACGGACGTCACTGGCCCAACCGCGGCATGCAGCCGAGCGAGCAAATCTTTTTTGTCAGGCTCTTCAAGCAATATGCCCACGATTGTGGAGGTCTCGACAAACATCAGTCATTCTCCCCCCACATATCATCCATAAAAGCTTTCTCATCCTCAAACCCATTGGCTTTAAGCGCCCTGATTTGCTCGATAATCGGCTCGATCCGCCGGGCGAACTCCTCGACCCCCTGCCGCTCGTGGCTGGTCGCCTCTTCGATCGCGAGTTTTATAGCTGCAGTTATACCCACCCCACGCTTCCGCGCGAAATCGCGCACAAGCCAATCGGTCTCCTCATCTTGCACGTGTATAGCCATTTATGTCCACAACCACAAGTGATTTGTACAATCATCATTGTATCTTGTAGAAAACAAGAACACAATGGGAACGGCTATCTAGAAACCACTACCCCCTCATCCGCTCCTGATTGCCGTCGAACAGCGGCGTGGGCTGTATACGGGCGGCATGGCGCCGTCCCAGATATTCGATCTCGAAGCCGTCGCTCTCGTCGGCGATCTCCTTCGGCACGTAGCCCATCGCCACCGACACGCCGGAGTGATGAGCGTAGCCGCCGGACGTTACCCATCCCCGCACCGAACCGCCATGCCAGATCGGCTCGTCGCCGATGACGTCGGCGTCCACGGCATCGACGACGAAGCTCCGCAGCCTCAGCTTGCCGCCGGAGGCACGTTCGACGACCGCCGCCTGCTTGCCGAAGAAATCGGCCGGCTTCGAATAGGCGACGAAACGGTCGAGCCCGGCCTCCAGCGGCCCATAGATCGGCCGGTATTCGCGCGCCCAGGAGCCGTAGTTCTTTTCAAGGCGAAGCGCGTTGAGCGCCCGCGAACCGAACAAACCGACGCCGAATTCCTTGCCGGCTTCCATCAAGGTTTCAAGCACATGGCGCTGATATTCCGGCGCCATCCAGATTTCGTAGCCGAGGTCACCCGTATAGCTGACGCGACCGACGAGGCATGGGGCAAGACCAATCTCCGTCCGCTTGATATCCATGAATTTGAAGGCCGCCGCCGAGACGTCGGCGCGGGTGACCTTTGCCAGCAGATCGCGGGCGTGCGGTCCGGCGATCGACAGGCCGACACGGCTCAACCCGAGCGCCTCGACCTTCACCGACCCCTCGGCCGGCAAATGCCGTTCGAACCAGCGCATATGATACTGCTCGGCAAGTCCGGAACCGGCGATGAACCACTCTTCGTCGCCGGCGTTGCCTGGCCCCAGATTGGCCAGCGAAAAATCGCCGATCAGCTTGCCGTCTTCCTTCAACATGGGTGCAAGCGTCATGCGCCCCGGCGCTGGCAATTTGCAGGCAAGCAATCTGTCCAGCCAGGTTCCGGCCCCCTCGCCGGTCACCCGATATTTAGCGAAGGAGGAAATCTCCGACAGGCCAACGCGTTCGCGCACGGCTCGCACCTCATTGGCGACATGTTCGAAATCGGTCGAGCGGCGCCAGGAGAACGCGTCGCGGACGCCTTCCGGCGCATACCACAGCGGCACTTCCAGCCCGTAGGACGCGCCGAATTGAGCACCCTCCGTCGCCAGTAGATCGTAGACCGGTGTCGTCCTCAGCGGCCTGCCGGCCAGCAATTCCTCGTTGGGGAAACGGATCGAGAAACGGCGCGAATAGTTCTCCCGCACCTTGGCGTTGGTATAGGCCATGGAAGCCCAGCCGCCGTAGCGCGCAACGTCCATCGCCCAGATATCGGCGCCGGGGTCGCCATGCATCATCCAGTTGGCGAGCGCCAGCCCGACGCCGCCGCCCTGGCTGAACCCGGCCATGACGCCGCAGGCAAGCCAGAAACCCGGCAGGCCGCGCACCGGCCCGACCAGCGGATTGCCGTCCGGCGCGAAGGTGAAGGGCCCATTGATGATCTGCTTGATGCCGGTGTTCTGGAAGGCCGGGAAATGGCGGAAGCCGACTTCCAGCGACGGCGCGATGCGGTCGATATCGGGCTCCAGCAGTTCGTGGCCGAAATCCCAGGGCGTCGACTGTTCCGACCAAGGTTTGCCGGCCTTCTCATAGGTACCCATCAGCATGCCGCCGCGCTCCTGGCGCAGATAAAGTTCGCCGTCGAAATCGACGGCATGCATGATCTCCATGCCGGTCTTCTTGTTCCAGGCAGCGACCTCGGGCATGTCCTCGGTGATCAGATACATGTGCTCCATGGCGAGCACCGGCAGTTCCAACCCGACCATGCGGCCGACCTCGCGCGCCCACAGGCCGCCGGCATTGACGACATGCTCGGCCACCACCTCGCCCTTGTTGGTGATGACGCGCCACAGACCGTCCGGCCGGCGCACGATGTCCTCGACCTTGGTGAATCGCTCGATCTGCGCGCCGAGTTTTCGCGCGGCCTTGGCATAGGCGTGGGTCACGCCGGACGGGTCGAGATGGCCGTCCTCCTTGTTGTGGATGGCGCCGACGAACTGGCCGGGATCGATCAGCGGCATCAGTTCCGCCGCTTCGCGCGGGGAAATCTCCTCGAGTTCGATGCCGAGATAGCGGCCCTTGGCCACCATGTTGCGCAGCCAGTCCATGCGCGCTTCGGTGGCCGCAAGGAACACACCGCCGGTCAGATGCACGCCGGTCGCTTGCCCGGAAAGTTCCTCGATCTCCTTGTAGAGGCTGATCGTGTATTTCTGCAGCTTGGCGACGTTGGGGTCGCCATTGATCGTGTGCATGCCGCCAGCGGCATGCCAGGTCGAGCCGGAGGTTAGTTCGTCGCGCTCCAGCAGAACGACGTCCATCCAGCCGGCGCGCGCCAGATGGAACAGCACCGAACAGCCGACGACACCGCCGCCGATGACAACGACCCTTGCATGCGATTTCATGATTTTCTCTTCTGCTTCAAAGAGTTGGGAAAGTTGCGTGAATCTGGGTTGGAACGTGTTGAATCAAGATATCAGCTGCACCGCGCTCCGCCTTCCCTCGCGGGAAAGGTAGCGCTGCGGTGGCCGTCATGGTTCGTCCGCGCCGATTTCTTGCCTGCGCCTGGCCACATAGGCTTCGAGCTCCTCGCGCACGCCTTCGTCCATCGGCGGCTGGACATAGTCGGCCAGCGCCTTCTTCCACACTCCGGTGGCGCGCTGTGTCGCGTCCATCGCGCCGGCCTCTGTCCACGCCTCGTAGTTCTGCCAGTTGGAAAGCAGCGGCTGGTAGAAGGCCGTCGCGTAGCGTTCCAACGTGTGCGGCTCGCCGAAGAAATGACCGCCGGTCGGCACACCCGCCAAAGCATCGAGCGCCAGTTCGCCATCATCGACAACGATCGGACGCAGGAACTCCATTATGTGCTGCACCATCTCGACATCGATGATGAACTTCTCGAACGACGCCGTCAGCCCACCCTCCTGCCAACCGGCGGCATGGTAGACCAGATTGCCGTGGCCGAGCACCGCACCCCACAGCGCCATCAGCGTCTCGTAGGTTCCTTGCGCGTCGGCCGCGTTGGAGGCAGACCCCGGCGTGGTGCGGTAAGGCAGGTTGTAGCGTCGCGCCATCTGCCCGGAAGCGATGTTAGCCTTGGTGTTTTCCGGCGTGCCGAAGGCCGGCGCGCCCGAGCGCATGTCGACGTTGGAAGTGAAGGCACCATACATAACCGGGCAGCCAGGCCGCACCAGCTGGGTCAGCACGATGCCACACAGCGCCTCTGCATTCTGCTGCGCCAGCGCACCCGCAAGCGTCACCGGGCTCATCGCCCCCATCAGCGTGAACGGCGTGATGCAGACCGACTGGCCGTACTCGGCCATGGCCATCAGCCCTTCCAGCATCATCTCGTCGAAGCGGCGCGGCGAATTGACGGAAATGATGGTGCCGACACCCGGGTCGGCAGCGACCTCCTCCAGGCTGAGGCCGCGCGCGATCGCCATCATGTTGATCCCATCCAGCGCCCTGCCCCTGCCGATGGCCGATACGTGGAACGGCTTGTCGGTCAGCGTCAGATTGGCAAGATAGGTGTCGAGATGACGCGTGTTGGCCGCCAGTTCGATCGGCGCGCAAACCTGGTTGCCCAGCATGTGGATGCAGTTGAAATGTTGCGCCAGGCTGACCAGCTCACGATAGTCGCGCATGTTACCAGCGCGGCGGCCGCGTTCACGGTCATGCACATTGGGCGGTCCCGCCACCAGCGTGAAGTTGATGACGTTGCCGCCAATCGCCATCTGCCGGGCTGGGTTGCGCGACGACAGGGTGTAGGCCGCAGGTGCCGTCTTCAACGCCTCGGCGACCAGCCCGCGATCGAGCCGCACCGTCATGGCGCTGTGGTCGACATCGGCACCAGCGCGCTCGAACAGCGCCAGCGCACGCCTGTTCATCACCTCCATGCCGAGATTTTCCAGGATGTGCAGCGAGGCCAGATGGATCGCCTCGACCTGGTCCGGCGAAAGTAGCGCCATCGGTGGGTAGGGATTTTCGACCCGGCGCGCCGGCAACTGCGGAATGGGCGCCCCGCCTTTGGCATGGGTGCGCTCGGCACTGCGTCTGGTGCGAAGAGCGGTCATGCTTCGTATCAGAACGCGGTTTGGCCGCCTGAACTATCAGGAATGCGACACATATGGACGAGATTTTATCTGAAGCGTCGTATTTGCTACATAATATAAATAATACGACATTTACGCGTCGAATTATCATTATTTCTAACGTTCCGCCTTGTAACCGCCAAACAGGTTAAGGAGCCACGAAAGACTCCCTTTATGATTTGCGGCTAATGCTGGCGCATGCGTGCGTATAGTTTTAGTCGAGTTTTAGTGATCGGTGTTCCGCTGGCGCTGGCCGCCTGCGCGAGCACGCCCAACCGCATCAACGACGTCTGTGCCGTCTTCGACCAACGCGACGGCTGGTTCAACGACTGGCAGTCGTCGGCCGAGCGCACGCAGCGCAAATATGGCGTGCCGGTGCATGTGCTGATGGCAACGGTGCGCAAGGAATCCGGTTTCAACAGCTATGCCCGGCCGCCGCGCCGCAAGCTGCTCGGCTTCATTCCCTGGGGCCGCATTTCCAGCGCCTATGGCTTTTCGCAGGCGCTGGACGGCACCTGGAGCCAATACCGGCGCGAGACCGGCAACTTCACCGCCAGCCGCACCAATTTCGGCGACGCTGTCGATTTCGTCGGTTGGTACCACTCAAAGACGATCGACACTTTCGGCGTCGGTCGCGACGACACCTACAATCTCTACCTCGCCTATTATCTCGGCTGGGGCAGCTACAAGCGCGGCGAATGGCGCTCCAATGCCGGCGTGCAGCGTTATGCGCGCGACACCGCCGCAATGGCAGACCGCTACCGCGGGCAGTTGCAGAACTGCCGCTGACCCGAGACTTGGCGATAGCCTCATCTGCATCGATGCGACGTTGTGGCCGGCGCGGCCTCCATTTTCCGGAAGCCGCCAATCTGGATACGTTCAGCCGGCCTAGTGCGGCTTGCGGCCGAAAACCCGGATGTATTCTTCCACGCCGCCATCGGCCAACGCCTTGGCCTGCCGGCCCCAATCGTCGCGCTCGATGCGCCCAAGCAGCGTCAGCCGCGTGTCCATCCATTCGCGTTCGATCTCGGTCCAGCCGGCGACCTGCGCGAAACGATAGATGCCGAGCTCATTGAGCGCGATCTCGATCTGCGGACCGATGCCGACGATCAGCTTAAGGTCGTCGGGCTCAGCGGGTCTCGCTATGCCGGCCGGCCGGCCGCGATCCGCGGGATCGACCGGTTCAGGAGCAGGGCTCGGCACGGCCGCCTTCACGGCTGGAGTAGCCGGCACCGCCTTGGTCCTGGAGCCGGTTGCCGCCTTCGGCTTGTGACTCTTAGTGACCGTTGCCTTCTTCGCTTGCGTTGCAGCAACCGCCTTGCCGGCAGTGGCGGCCGTCTTCCCGGCTGCAGCAGTCTTCGCCGCAGGCTCCGATTTCACGGCTGGCGCAGTCTTCTTGGAGGCTGCCGTAGACTTTTTGGCGGCAGGTACATTTTTCGCTGCCGGCGCTGGCTGTGTCGCCGGTTCCGGCGCGACCATGGCCACCTTCGCGGACACCTTGGAGCCCCTGGCGACAGTGGATGCCTTGCGGGCAACCTTCGCCTTGGCAGCCGCAACCGGCGCGTCAGCAATCTCGACTGCATCGTCGGGCACGCCCTCCAGCGCCGCATGCGCCTTGTCGAAGCTGATCACCGGCTCCATGCCGGCCAGCACCTCGTCGGAAAGCCAGCACAGGCTGCGGTGGCCGCCACCGAGATCCTTCAGCGGCGGCACCTCCTTCTCGCAACGGCCGTCCGGCACCAGATGTTTGTAGCGGCAGCGGGTCTGGAACGGGCAGCCGCTCGGCGGGTTCATCGCCGAGGGAATGTCGCCTTCGAGCACGATGTGTTTCTTGACCACGCTGGTGTCGGCGATCGGGATCGCTGAAAGCAGCGCCTCGGTATAGGGGTGATAGGGCGGCGAAAAGATCTGATCGGTTGTGCCCTGCTCGACGATGTAGCCGAGATACATGACCACCACGCGGTCGGCGATGTAGCGCACCACCGACAGATCGTGGCTAATGAACAGCATCGTCATCCCGGACTGGCGCTGGATGTCCATCAAGAGCTCGGTCACCGCCGCCTGGACGGAGACATCGAGCGCCGAGACCGGCTCGTCGGCCACCACCACCTTGGCCGAGCCGGCAAAGGCGCGGGCCACGCCGATGCGCTGCTTCTGCCCGCCGGAAAGCTGGCGCGGCTTGCGTTCGGCGAAAGCGCGTGGAAGCTTCACAAGATCCAGAAGCTCCAGCATGCGCTGCCGACGGTCCGCCACCGTCTTGCCGACGTTGAACTTCTCAAGCGTGCGGATGATCTGCGAGCCGACGGTGTGGCTGGGATTCAGCGTATCGAACGGGTTCTGAAACACCATTTGGATGGCCGAGACCGTATCGACGCTGCGCTTCTCGATGCCCGTCGCCTGGATTTCGGTGTTGGCAAGCGTGACCTTGCCGGCGCTTGCCGTTTCTAGGCCGAGCAGCACTTTCGCCAGTGTCGACTTTCCGCAACCGCTTTCGCCGACGATGGCGACGGTCTCGCTCTCGCGCGCCTCGAAGCTGATCGTCTCGTTGGCCTTGACGGTGCGCCCCTCGCTACCGCCGAACACACCGCCGGCGCCGACATGGTAGTATTTTTTCAGGTCGTCGACCTTGAGTACCGGTGCGCCGGGCTTGACCGGTTCGCCGGCCTTCTTGGCGCCGGGCGGCAGCGCTGCCCAGTCGATCTCGTTGAAGCGCACGCAGCGCGAGAAATGGCCGTCATGCCCCTGCACCGGGATCATCGGAATCTCGGCTGCGTTGCACACGCCCTCAACGAAGTGGTGGCAGCGAGGACCGAAATTGCAGCCTCGTGGCCGCTCCTGCGGCAACGGCAATTGACCAGGGATCGCCACCAGCGGCCGCTCGTTCTTGTCGGCGCCGGGCAGCGGAATGGAGCGGAACAGCCCTTGCGTATAGGGGTGCCGCATGCGGTCGAAGACGTCGGTGATCTTGCCGGTTTCCACCGCTTCGCCCGAATACATCACCGTGATCCTGTCGCAGGTCTCCAGGATCAGGCCCAGATTGTGCGACACGAAGATCATCGAAGTGCCGAACTGCTTGCCCAGCCCCTTCACCAGTTCGACGATGCCGGCCTCCACCGTCACGTCGAGCGCTGTGGTCGGCTCGTCGAGCAAAAGCAGCGCCGGATTGGACAACAGCGCCATGGCGATGACGATGCGCTGTTGTTGGCCGCCGGAAAGCTGGTGCGGATAGGAGCGCATCATGCGCTCGGGGTCGGGCAGCTTGACCGAGCGCACCATGTCGAGCGCACGTTTGTAGGCCTCTTCCTTGGAGACCTTATCGTGCAGCAGCGGCACTTCCATCAATTGCTGGCCGATCTTCATGGCCGGGTTCAGGCTGGCCATCGGCTCCTGGTAGATCATGGCGATCTTGTTGCCGCGGATGGAGCGCAGCTCCTCCTCCGACATGTCGCCCATATCCTTGCCCTGGAACTTGATGCGGCCACCGACGATCCTGCCGATGTTGGACAGGTCGCGCATGATGCCGAGCGACACGGTCGACTTGCCGCAACCGCTCTCGCCGACGATGCCCATCGCTTCGCCGGGCATCACTGTGCAGGAAAAGTCCATCACCGCCGGTATTTCGCCCTTGCGGGTGAAGAAGGAGATCGACAGGTTCTCGATCTCGATGATCGGCTGGGCGTTGGCTGTGTTCGTGGCTTTAACGGCTTCGTTCATGGCGTCGCCCTCCACTCTAGTCTTTCATCGATTGTTCGCGCAGTGCGTCGGCGAGCAGGTTGAGCCCCAGCACGAAGGACATCAGCGCGATCGTCGGCGGCAATGCTGGATGGATGAAGGAGCGCAGCAACCGGCTGGCGTCCTTGATCGCGGTACCCCAGTCCGGACTTTCCGGCGCCAGACCCAGGCCGAAATATCCCAGCGTGCCGAGCAGGATGGTAGTGTAGCCGATACGCAGGCAGGCATCGACGATCAGCGGGCCGCGCGCATTGGGCAGGATCTCCCACAGCATGATGTACCAAGGCGTTTCGCCACGCGTCTGGGCGGCCGCCACATAGTCGCGCGTCTTGATGTCCATGGTCAGCCCGCGCACGATGCGGAACACGCCAGGTGACGAGGCAAAGACCACCGCCACGAAGATGTTGAGCTGATTGGGATCGATATGCACGATCTTCAGCGGATCGGCGTCGAATACAAGGCCGAGATAAACCCAGCCGCCGATCAGCAAAGTCAACCCCATCAGCACATACAGCCGGTCCGGCCGCTTCTTGTAGCGGGTCCAGAACAGGACGCAGAAGAAGATAATCGGGAACAGGAAGAACAGCCCCGCCATCGCATAGGGGATCGGCGTGTCCATGATGCCGGGCGTAACCAGCAGGTAGAACAGCAGGATCACCGGGAAGGCGAGAACCAGATTGGCGAGGAACGACAGCACGGTGTCGATCTTGCCGCCATAGTAGCCGGCGGGCAGGCCAAGCGTGATGCCGACCATCAGCGCGAAGCCGGTAGCGGCCGGGGCGATGATCAGCACGATCTGAGAGCCGAACACCATACGCGAGAAGATATCGCGCGCCAGCTTGTCGCCGCCGAACAGGTAGACGCCCTTGGAGGCCGGCTCGACCGCGCCGGGCAGCGCGTCCTTCATCACCGGCAACTGCCCCAGCGGGTCAAACGGCGCCACATGCGAGGCAAAGATCGCGGTGAACAGCCAGAACAGGCAGATGATGACGCCGGCGATGCCGACGCCGCTGTCGAACAGCTGGCCGTAGAGGCCGAGTTTCTTCTTATAGGTGAAGCTTGTGCCGAGCACGACGGCGAGCGCCAGCCAAACCGGCCAGAACCGCGCCAGCACGCCCAGGATGATACCGACGGCTCCGATATATTCGATCTGCATCGCCGGCCTCCCCTACTGCACGCGAATGCGCGGATTGAGATATGCGTAGCCGACATCCGAGATCAGCTGGGTGATCAAGACGATGAACACCGAGACCATCGAGCAGCCAAGCAGAAGATCGATGTCGTTGTTGCCGGCAGCCTCGACCAGCGTGTAGCCAAAGCCCTGGTAACGGAACATCGTCTCGACGATGACGACGCCGGTGAGCAGCCAGGGGAACTGCAGCATGATGACGGTGAACGGCGCGATCAGCGCATTGCGCAGCGCGTGCTTGATGACGACGTTGGAGAACGACAGGCCTTTCAGCCGCGCCGTGCGGATATATTGCTGCGTCATCACCTCGACCATTGAGGCGCGTGTCATGCGCGCGATGTATCCGATGCCGTATATGGCCAGCGTGATGACCGGCAGCGTGAAATTGTAGAAGGTGATGCCCTGGCTTGCCGAGGCAGCCGAGCCGTTCAGCCAACCGAGCCACGACGCGAATATGACGGTGAAAATAACGCCCGAGACATATTCCGGCGTCGCCGTGGTGATGATCGAGGCAACCGACAGGGTTCGATCCGTTCGCGAGCCCTCCCGCATGCCGGCCAGGATGCCGATGAGCAGCGACACCGGCACCATCACTGCAAGCACCCAGAACATCAGGATGCCGGTGGCACGCAGTGCTGGGAACAGCTTGGCCGCAACGGTGGCCTTGAATTTGGTGGAGCAGCCGAAATCGCCCTGCAGCACACCATTATAGGCGGGCTCCATCGGGTCATTGCAGAAGGTGAAGCGCTGCGAGGCCTTGCCGGTCGCCGCATCGACGATCGGCTCCTTCTTGACCACGCCGAGCCACTGTCCGTAGCGGACGAAGAAATTCTGCCTGTAGCCGTGATTGACGAGCCAGCTTTCGAGCTGCTCGGGCGGCGTGTGCATTTCTGTCTGGCTGATCGCCAGCTTCTTCAGATTGGGTTCGAGATTGACCAGGAAGAAGACGACAAGCGTCAGACACAGCATGGTCAGCAGGATCGTGCCGATGCGTCTGGCTATGAATGAGAACATTGCGCCCCCCTGCCGGCCGGGTTGGGGTCAGATGCTGTCAACCCTGCGTCCAAAAACCTGGTGCGGAATCATGCCGCCGCGGCGTGCGACGCCGCGAGGCCATGAACGGGATGAGGGCGTGCGCCCTCATCCCTGCCGAAGGACCGGTTAAGCCTTGTCGATCCAGACCTTGCCGAAATCGTGCTCGTAGGTCGGGTGCATCGAGTGGTTCTTCACCTCGGGCTTGATGTTGATGTAGAGCTTGCGCCAGTAGGGCTGGATGATGATGCCGGAATCCTGCAGCGTCTGCTCGATATCCTTCATCACAACCTTGCGCTTCTCCGCATCCGCGATGCCGAGGGCTTCGTTGACCTTCTTGTCAAAGTCCGGATTGGCATAAGCCGTTTCGTTCCAGGCTTCGCCCGAGCGGTAGGCGATAGCGATGACTTGGATGCCGAGCGGGCGCATGTTCCAGTTGGTTTCCGAGAACGGATACTTCGTCCAGTCGTTCCAAAAGGTGGAGCTCGGCAGCACCGTGCGCTTCACCTTGATGCCGGCCTCACGCAGTTGCGCCGCGATCGCGTCGGTGGTGTTCTTATGGTAGTCCTCGTCGTTCGAGATCAGCTCGTGCTCGAAATCGAGCGCGCCTGCCTCCTGCAGCATCTGCTTGGCCTTGGCCGGGTCGCGCTTGATCTTGGGCAGCTCGACATATTCCGGATGGATCGGCGCGACGTGGTGGTTTTCAGCGGCGGTGCCGGCATTGCCGTAACCGAGCTGCAGCACGGTGGCGTTGTCCACGGCAAGGCACATGGCCTGACGAACCTTCTGGTTGTCATAGGGCTTGGCCTTGACGTTGAAGCGCGAGACGACGGTAGCCGCCGTCACCACTTCAGAGACCGGGGCGCCGACGCCCGCGATGATCTTGACGTAGTCGGCGGTGGTCTCGTGATTGGTCTGCACTTCGCCGGATTCGAAAGCCGCAACCGTGGCAGCCGGATCGGTGCCGTAGTCGATGAATTCGACTCCATCGAGATAGGCCTCGCCGTTCCACCACTTGCCGGTTTCGCGGCGCTTGTAGACCACCTTCTGGCCGACATCGTAGGAAACGAGCTCAAACGGACCGGTGCCGATCGGGCAATTCTTGAAGTTGGCGCCCTTCTCGTCAAAGGTCTTGTGCACGACGAGCGCCGGATAGTCGGCCAGGTTAGCGATAACGGCGATGTCGGGCTTGGTCAGCTTCAGCTTGACCGTCATGTCATCGACCTTGACGATCGAGCCTTCGCGCAGCTTCTTGGTGGTCTCGTCGACGAGGCTGCCCAGACGGCCGGGCATCGAGTTGCCTTCCACAGACTTGTCGGCCCAGCGCGTGAAATTGTGGATCACGTCATCGGCGGTGAACTTGTCGCCATTGTTCCATTCGACGCCCGGACGCACATGCAAAGTGTATTCGGTGGCGTCGTCGTTGACCTGCCATTTTTCGAGGAGGTAGGGCTCGAAAGTGTACTGCTTGGTGTACTTCACCAGCGGCTCGAGCGCCTGGCGCTCGGCATTGGAGATTTCCGACCAGTCGGCGGTACGCGGGTCCTTCGGATCCTTGACCGACATGGCCACTTTGAGGACGCCGCCCTTCTTGGGCTGCTCTTCGGCCATGGCTGGCGTCGGCATGGCAACGCCCAGCAGGCCATAGGCCATGGCTGCAGATGCGCCAAAGATGCTTGCCATCGCCAGGAACTCACGGCGATCGACTTCCCCGGTCTTGACCTGCTCGGCCATTGCCAGGATGTGATCGGGAACGCGGTCGCTGTTACTCCGATAGAATTTCATGACTAACTCCCATTGTTGGCTTTTTGCCTTTTAACATTCCGCACTCGACCGACGATGTCAAAGATCGTTCGACTTTGGAACTCAAAAAGGAGAGTGCAACTTTGAAAAGGGAGCAGTTCGCGTGAATGCGACAATCTTGACGGAAATTTGCTATCGATGGCAACAAAATGACCACGGCGGTTTTGTCCAAACCGCGCGCAAGCTAGACTTGCGGCAACACACCTTTTTCTGAAAGCACCAGTTGCGCGACGCCGTCGGTCCAATACACTCTACCGGCAGGCGTGCGATTGGCTGCCTCAGTACTCGCGCTCGTAGAAGATGCCGCCCTTGGCTTCGCCGGCGTCCGACGCTTCGCCACGCAGCTTGACGCCCTTGCCGACATTGAAGTCGATGCGCGCCTTGCCCGAGCCCGGCTTCTCGCCCTTCTGGATGTTGAGATAGGTGCGGTCATTGAGATACTTGCCGGCCGATACCGCCGTTCCGCCCTGATCGTCGGTGGTCACGTCGAGATCGTCGACGCCGAGCTTGCTGCGCAGTTTTTCCAGCAGCGAGGTCGAGCCGCCAACGCCGCTGAGCTGGGCTGCCGCCTCGGCGAGCTGGGCGATTTGCAGCGGCGACAGGTTGGACATAGAGCGGCCGAAGATCAGGCGGGCAAGAACCTCGTCCTCCGGCAGTGCCGGCACCGAGGAGAAGGCGAATTTCGGATTGGTCGCCTCGCCCGACACGGTGATCGTCACCGTCGCGTCGGTGGCTGTCGATTCCGCGACCAGGTTCAGATACGGCACCAGCGAGCCCGAGAAGGTCAGCGTGCCTTCGGTGAAAGTCAGGCGCTTGCCAAGGATGGAGAGCCGCCCGCGCTGCAGCGTGAACTGACCGACCGCCTGCGGTGCCGACGCCGGCCCCGCCAAGCGCAAATTGCCGCCGAGCTCGGCATCCACGCCCCTGCCCTGCACGAAGATCTGGTTCGGCGCGTTGACGGTGATGTCGAGCGTCAACCCGCCGCCCCCACCACCGCTGCTGGTGGCGCCGGCCGGGCGCAGCGCCTTGTCCTGCGCGCGCACCGCCGCCGGTGCGTCCTTGCGCTTGACGTTGAGGGTCGACAGCGATGTCGGCAGCCGCTCCGGCACGGTGACGACGACCTTGCCCAGATTGATGGTGCCGGCGATCGCCGGCGCCGTCGCCAACGGCCCCTTCACGGTCAGGTCGCCGCCGAGATTGGCCGTGACGATACGGCCGTCGGTGTAGCGGCCGTCAACCAACTTGATCGACAGGTCGGCCGGAAACCCCTTGGCCGGGTCGATGCCGACCGTACCGCCGGCGCTCAGCGTGCCGCGCGTCGACAAAGTGCCAGTCAGTCGGTTGATGGTCGCGACGCCGTTGCCGAGGCCGACATCGAGCGCAATGTCCTTGACCGCGAGGCCAGAACCGGCGTCGAGGAAGCGCGCGCCCGACGAGCGCACCGTGCCGGAAATGACCGGCTGGCTGGCCGGTCCGCGCACCTGCACGGCGACATTGGCGGTGCCGGTGAGCGACAGGCCCTGCGCCGCCAGCTTGCGCGCCAGGAATTCGAACGGCACGTTGCCATTGACGTCGACCGAAAGGTTGGGTGCGCCTGCCGTCGTCACAGAGCCGCCAGCCTTCAGCGCAAGTCCCGTCCCGCCACCGATATCGGCGTTGAAGTTCAGCTTGTTGGCTGCGAAGGTGCCGCCCGATGTGATGTTGAGGGCGTCGATGCCGGCATCCCGCATAGCCGCCAGCGCGACGCCATTCGCCTTGATGTCATAGGCCACCGACGGCGCCGACGCGGGGCCAGTCACCTTCGCAGTGCCCGAAACGGTACCGGCGGCACCGAGGCCCGGCGAGAAAGCATTGGCGGCGGCGATCGGCAAATTGGCCAGCGCGACGTTGAGGTCCAGCGCGTTGCCGGCAGTGCCGCTGACCGTGGCGCGGCCGCCCTCGACGCCCACCACCAGCTTCTGGATCGTCGTGGTGCCGTTGGCGACAGCGATGGTGGACGGCTCGGCGATCGCTGCCCTGAGGCCGCGGATCGTAGCCTGGCCGGAAGCGAGTTCGAGCGTCGTCGTACCGCCGGCGACCTTGACCCGTCCCGCCGCCTTCGCCGGAATGTCCTTGACCGTGGCGCCGCCGGAAAAGCCAGTCCATTCGCCGTCGCGCTTCAGGTCGATGGCGATGCCGGTCACGGTCATGGTTCCGGAAGTCACGGCATCCGCACGAACCGTGCCAGCCACGACGGGCGCCGCCGCGTAATTCGCCACCTGCGCGTCGATCGCGACATTATTGGCCGTCAGGTCGCCGCGCTTGAGACCTGCCTTGGCCTGCAGCGCCAGTTGCGGCACGCCGTCCTGCTTGCTGAAGCGGACCATGCCGCGCACATTGCCTTCGGCCTTTTCCAGCGCCAGCGCCGCCAGCGGCCCGATATCCGGCAGATCGATCTTCACCAACCCTTCCGGCAGAAAGGCCTGGTCCAGCACGAGATCGCCGGAAACCCCGTTCTGGCCGAGCGCCAGCGACAGGCCGTCGATGCGGCGCTGGCCATTCGCGGTCTTCAGCACCGCCTTGCCCTGCAGCGGCTGACCGGCAACGGTGCCGGACAACGAAATGTCGGCGGCGGGATTGGCCGCGTCGGCCCTGCCGGATGCCGTGAGGTTCAATCCCTGGATCTCGCGGCCGGCTACCTCGAGCTTGTCGCCGCTCACCGAAAGCGTAACGTCCGGTGCGACCATGACACCCTTGGCCGTGACCGAGAGGCCGATCGCGCCTTTGGCTTCCTTCGACAGCAAGGACAGGTCGGCCAGCGCACCCTTGAGCTCGGCAACGATCTGGCCGTCATGGAGGCTGGCGCTGCCGTCAGCGGAAACCGCGCCGGAGACGAGCTTGATGGAATCGGCCGAGACCAGGCCCTTGGCGTTGCGCTTGATCGCAGCCGACAGTACGGCGCGCTCGCCGAGCACCGGGCGTGCCGCAGCCGGCAGTGCCGACGAAGCGGCATCGGCCTTGACGTTCAACTCGATCGAACCGTCGGCAAGCGCCATCTTGCCGTTGAAATCGCCGGCGAGCGTGTCCGAGCGGATCGACCCCTTGTCGACGTTGATCGTCTCTTTCTCGATACTGCCGGTGACGTCTGCCTTGATCTTGCCGGCGATCAGCGGCGCGATGGTCGGGTTGTCGAGGCCGATCTTGTCGACGGTGACGGCGCCAGTGATCGGCCCGACGCGGTTTGCGATATCGAAGCTGTCGGAATGGATGGTCAGGTCGATATTCTCGAACTTGGTGACTGTGGTCGTCACCTTGGCGAGCGACGCGCCGATGTCCAGCATCGGCTTGCTGCCCTCGCCGAAGGCGTGCACCGAAGCCGATTTCAGGTCGAGATCGATCGGGCTTTCCTTGCTGCCGAGCGCGAGCGGCAGCACCGGGCCGACCGAGTTGAATTGCAAGCCGAAATCGGTGGTGCCTTGGGGGTTGATGGTGCCCTTCGCCTCGCCGCGCACCGCGTCGCTGGCGATGTTGGCACGCTCGACCTCGACGCCGCCGACCTTGGTGGCGGTGCCCGCGAGATCGAATGTCGTGCTTCCGGCCAGAAGCGGCTTGAACCGCTCCGGCAGGAAGCGGGCGAAATCGCCGTCGCCCTTGGCCTCGAAGCGGTTGCCCTTGTCGGTGAGCTGATGACGGCCGACAAGCTGGGTGATTACCTGGCCGTCGACGCTGAATGTGCCGGTGCCGTTCCAGTCGGCTAGCGCACCCTTGCCGGCAATCGATATTTCCACTGGCGGCGCGCCGGGCAGCTGCAGCAGATTGGCCAGGATGCCGCCCGACGGTTCCGACGCCTTGACGTCGAGGTCCAGCCTGTCGGCGGCCGGCGCGAAATCGACATTGGCGTCGACGGTGCCTTGCTTGCCGTCGTTGCGGGCGACATTGAGCTTGGCCGCCACCGCGAGTGGCGAGGCATCGGCCTTGACCGAGCCCTTGGCGGCAAGCTCAGCGATGCCGACGCCGGCCAGGGCCTGGCCGAGCGCGATATCAGGCAGATCGATCGCCTTGATGTCGAGGGACACAGGCAGATTCACGCCACCGGCATTGTCGCGCTTCTGCTCGCCACCAACCGGCGGGCGGGCCACCTCGATGCGCTCGACCGCGACGCGCTCGGCGCTAAAAGTCTTCGACAGCAACGCCAGCGGCGACCAGTCGACCGCAACCTTGCGCAGCACCAGCCATGGCCCTTGCTTGTCTTCGAGCACGACATGATCGACCGTCAGGGCGCCCGACCAGATGCCATCGATGCCGGCGACCGTCACCTTGGTATCCGGCGAGGAGGCCATCGACGAGATCAGCCCGGCGAGATTGTCGCGGCCGCGTTCCGTGGTGGTGAAAACGACGAGCGCGCCGATAGCACCGGCGACGACGATCGCCACCAGGTAGAGGAAGATTCGCGCCGCGCGCCTGAGCAAGCCAGCCATCTCGTCAGAACGCCTGACCGATGCCGGCATATATGCCGAAGCGTGGATCGCCTGGACCGCGGTTGAGCGGAATGGCGCCGTCGATGCGCAGCGGACCGAACGGCGTCACATAACGCAGGCCGACGCCGGCGCCGACCTTCACATCGGAGAAGTCCGGGAACTGCTTGGTGGACACAGTACCGGCATCGACGAACGGAACGATGCCGATCGTGTCGGTGATGCCGATGCGCATTTCGGCCGAGGTCTCGAAGTAGGAAAGCCCGCCGGTCGGCTTGTTGTTGATGTCCTTCGGGCCGATGCCTTGATAGGCGTAGCCGCGCACCGAGCCGCCGCCGCCCGAATAGAAGCGGCGGTCTGCGGGAACGTCTCCCAGAGATGCGCCGACGATCGAGCCCAGCGCCACGCGGCCGGCCAGCACAAACCGGCCGCCGGTGTCGAGTGCCTGATAAGCCGAACCCTCGCCCCTGAGCTTCACGAAAGTGGCGCCATTCAGGAGATCGTAGCTCGGCTCGACATAGGCCAGTGCCCTGAAGCCGCTCTTCGGGTTCAGCTTGTTGTCGCGGTTGTCAAAGACATATTGCAGCGGCACGCTGGCAATCAGGTAGTCGTGCTTGCCGAAGCTGTCGGTGATCTTGGAATAGTCGAGCGACAGTTCCGCCGAAACGGTCTGCCTCTTGTCGATCTCGTAGGAGAGCCCAGCGCCGCCCTTGACCGAGAAGCGGTCATAGGCGTCCGGATGCTCGTAGACGGTCTTCAGATTGGCAAAGAACTTGGAAGCGGGACCGACCACGCCCGGTTTCTCGAACATGATGCCGGCATTGTAGTTGAGCTGGCCAATAGCATTGGAGCCGATGCCGCTGATCGAGCCGTCGATGCGCAGCTTCTCCGCCTTGCCGAACAGGTTGCGATGGCCCCAATAACCTTCCAGTCCCAGCCCTTCGGTGTTGGACAAAGTGCCGCCAACGCCGAAATAGCGCGGCTTGCGCTCGCTCACCTCAACACCGATGGGGATGTTGCCGTCGGCGTCCAGCTTGTCGGCTTCCTTCAGCGTCACGCTGTTGAAGACTTCGAGGCCGAGCAGCCGGTCCCGCGCCGTATCGATTTCCTTGGGCGAATAGCGCGCGCCGCGCTTCAGCCCGGTCATGTATTCGGTGAAATCGCGATCCACCGTCTCGGTGCCCTTCACCGTGGTCTCGCCGTAGCCCGCGACCGGACCGGCCTCGACGGTCAACGTCACGTCGAGCCGGCCGTTGGCATGGTCGGCGACGACCTCGCGATCGGTGACCTTGGCGAGCGGCCTGCCCTCGTCCTTGAGCGCCTTGACCAGTCTCGCCTCAGCCTTCAGCACCGCGCCCGAGCCGGCATCGCCGCCGGAGATCAGACCGAAATCGGCGCTGGCGAGCCCCGCGGCATCGCCCTTGAGACGGATGTCGCCCAGCGTGAACTTCTGGCCTGGGGTGACGGTGATCGTCACCGGTATCGGTTGCTGGCCCTTGAATTCGGCATCCGGCGGCAATTCGTCGATCGACTGGCCGGCAATTGAGATGTCGACCACGCCTTCGTAGCGGGCGTCCTCGTAAAGCGCCGCCACCAGCTGCTCGCGATCGCTGCGCGCCTTGGTCATCAGGCCGAGAGAACCGGAAACAGGATGGTCCTCGTCGGCTTTCAGGCCGGAGACCGCCTCGATCCTTTTCTTCAGATCCGCGTCGTCATCCTTGACGTCAATGGTCACAGCATAACGCAGCGGGTCGGCAATCTCGGTGTCCGCCTTGTCGTCGGACCCCCACAGCTTGATGCCGAAGAGTTCGAAGGCGGAAACGCTACGGCTTTCGGCTATCATCGTGGCGGCGCCAAGCGTGACAGCGAGCAAGGCGCGCGAAAGGCTGCGCCTGCACGCGCTGCCCTGCCAATCGCGCTTTTCCCTCGTCGGCATCAGCCGCACCTGTCCTCCAAGACCCGAACCGTGTCCCTCCCATGCTCCCTGATTGCTAAAATTGGAGTGAACTTCTGAAGTCCTCGTAAATTCCTATAGGGCACGAACCATGAAATGTCTGAATTGCTTGCACCTTTGAGTTCACACCTTTTGTTCCGTCGCAAAATTGTGTGAAGCTTTTCATATGAATGCACACTGAATGCCCCTAAGGCACGGTTTGCAATGGACCTTCGTGGGCCGGTTATGGCCGTTTGCGCGTGTTGACAAGCCTCGGCTAAGGCGGAACATGCCACGACAGCCGGAAAAATCGGGCACCGTTGTCGCTTGGCAACGCGGCTGTGCTGGAAAGTGAGAGGAGGATGCGATGGTTTTGCGTGCGGTCAGGATACTGCCGGTTGTTCTCCTGCTCCTCTCGGTCTTCCACGGCCTCGCGCAAGCGGCGGAGACCAAGCGAATCGTCACCACCGACAATGTCGATTATTTCGGCTTCGACCTCCGCTCGGAGCAGAATGTCACGCTGGATCAGTGCAAGACCGACTGCCTCGGCGACAATGCCTGCCGCGCCTTCACCTACAACACCAAGGCCAAGTGGTGTTTCCTCAAATCCGACTACAACACGCTGAAGCCCTTTGCCGGCGCGGTCGGCGGCAAGGTGGTTAACGTCGCCAGCGAACCCGACATCGGCGCGCCCAAGGAACTGACCTATTTCCCGGCCTGGATGGCCGACCAGGCGCTGCAGTATCGCAAGCGCCTGGTCGGCCCCGGCTATTCCAAGCCGACCGACGGGCTGACGACGCTGGAACAGGCCGCTGAACAGGCGGCCCTGACCGGCGACCACCGCGCAGCAATGCAGAAATATGAAGCGGCACTGTCGATGATGCCGGACGACGGCACACTGTGGACCAAGCTCGCCCACGAGACCCTGGCGACGCTGACGACGGCATCCAGCAACGACCAGTCGACATTGCAGGCTAATGCGACCTCGGCCACCTTCAATGCCTACCAGCTGTCGCGCACCACGACCAACCGCGCCGAGGTGCTGGCCCTGCTTGCCGCCGGTCTCGACAAGCGCGAACTCTACCGCCCGGCGTTGCAGGCCTATGAGGCCAGCCTTGCGCTGGTCAATTCACCGGCGGTGCTTTCCGAATACCAGGACCTGAAGGCCCGCAAGGGTTTCCGCGTCGTCGAGCACAGCGTCGATGCCGACACCACCGCGCCGCGCATCTGCGCGCAGTTCTCGGAAGAGCTGGTCAAGACCGGCGTCGACTATGCGCAATTCGTCACCATCGACGGCGCCGCACCCAAGGGCGTCGAGGCCAAGGGCAAGCAGATCTGCGTCGAGGGCCTGGAGCACGGACAGCATTACAACATCACCTTCCGCGCCGGCCTGCCTTCGGCCATCGGCGAGGTGACAGCCGCCCCGGTTGCACTGTCGATCTACGTACAGGACCGCGCGCCGTCCGCCCGCTTCACCGGCGACAGCTTCGTGCTGCCGGCCGGCGTGCGCCGCGGCATTCCGGTCGTTACCGTCAACATGAACGCCGCCGACATGAAGCTCTTCCGCATAGGCGACCGGTCCTTGGCCCAGCTTCTGTCCGGCTACCAGTTCTTGCGCCAGCTCGACGGCTACGACATGACCAACATCAGGGACCAGATGGGTCAGCCGATCTGGGAAGGCCGGATGGAGATCGCCGGCGACCTCAACAAAGAGGTCACCACCTCCTTCCCGGTCGACGAGGCGCTGCCGCAGCGCAAGCCCGGCGTCTATATCCTGACCGCCCAACCGGTGGATGACCACAGCGACACCTACAATTCGCGTGCCACGCAATGGTTCGTGGTCTCCGACATCGGCCTTTCCACCTACACCGGACAGGACGGCCTGAACGTCTTTGCCCGCTCGCTCGGCACCGCGAAGCCGATCCAGGGCGCCGAACTCACCCTTCTTGCCCGCAACAACGAAATCCTCGGCACCGCGACGACAGACGCCGAAGGCCGCGCCGTCTTCAATCCTGGCCTCACCCGTGGCGAGGGCGGCATGGTGCCGGCCGTGCTGATGGCCAAGCAGGGCGACCAGGACTTCGTCTTCCTCGACATGGCCAAGGCCGGCTTCGACCTGTCGGATCGCGGCGTCGCTGGCCGCGCCGCGACGGGCGCGCTCGACGTCTACGCCTGGACCGAGCGCGGCATCTACCGCGTCGGCGAGGACGTGCATGTGCAGGCGCTGGCCCGCGACGACACCTCCAAGGCGGTCGACAACCTGCCGCTGACCTTCATCTTCACGCGCCCCGACGGCGTCGAGGCGCGCCGTATCGTCAGCGACGGCACCTCGGCAGGCGGCCATTCCGTCGACCTGTCGCTGGAGCCGAACGCCATGCGCGGCAGCTGGACGGTGTCGATCCACACCGATCCCAAGCAGCCGGCGGTGGCGAGCCAGATGTTCCTGGTCGAAGACTTCGTACCGGACCGCATCGAATTCGACCTCACCGCCGACAAGACCGAGATCGCGCAGGGCGAGACGGCCAATGTCACCGTCGACGGCCGCTTCCTCTACGGCGCGCCGGCGGCCGGCCTGGCGCTGGAAGGCGAAACCACGCTGGCGGTGACACGCGACTGGGATCGCTTCAAGGACTTTGTCTTCGGCCTTGCCGACGAGCAGGCCGCCCAGCCTTCCTCGACGCCGCTGGCCGACCTGCCGGTGGTCGGCGACAACGGCAAGGCGACCTTCCCGGTCACCATCGCCCAGCTGCCATCCACCACCAAGCTGGTCAACGCCAAGGTGACGGTGCGCATGCGCGAGACCGGCGGCCGCGCCGTCGAGCGCTCGCTCAATCTCGCCATCCGCCCGCAGGGTGACATGATCGGCATCCGTCCCGATTTCGAGAATGACGAGGTACCGCAGGGTGGCACCGCCAAGTTCAGCCTGATCGCCGTCGACCGCGACGGCAAGCGCAAGGCGATGGCCGGCGCACAATGGTCGCTGGTCAAAGTCGAACGCAACTACCAATGGTACCGCAATGGCAGCTCGTGGAACTACGAGCCGGTGACCTTCACCAAATCGGTCGCCAACGGCGCGGTCGACATCGCCACCGACGGCGAAGCCAGCCTGTCGCTGCCGGTCGACTGGGGCCGCTACAGGCTGGAGGTGGAGACATCAAGCGCGGACGGCCCGGCAACGAGCTACGAGTTCGACGGCGGCTGGTATGTCAGCGCCACCTCGACCGAGACGCCCGACGGCCTCGAAATCGCGCTGGACAAGGACGGCTATGCCGCCGGCGATGTCGCCAAGCTGAAGGTCTCGCCGCACTACGCCGGTGAACTTCTGGTGACGATCGGCGCCGACCGGCTGATGAAGACCATCGACGTATCGATACCCGCCGATGGCGGCACCGTCGACATTCCGGTTCCCGACAATTGGGGCGCCGGCGCCTATGTCACCGCCACGCTGTTCCGGCCGGGCAACGCGCAGGAAAGCCGCATGCCGGCCCGCGCCATCGGCGTGAAATGGTTGAAGATCGATCCCGGCGCCAAGAAACTTGGCGTCGCGCTGACGCCACCGGCCAAGACCGAACCGCGCCAGTCGCTGTCGATCCCAGTCGCTGTCACCGGCATGCAGCCGGGCTCGCAGGCCTATGTCATGGTGGCGGCCGTCGATGTCGGCATCCTCAACCTGACCAACTACAAGGCGCCGGACCCCGAGAACTGGTTCTTCGGCCAACGCATGATGGGACTGGAGCTGCGCGATCTCTACGGTCGTTTGATCGACGGCTCGCTCGGCACCACCGGCAAGCTGCGCACCGGCGGCGACGGCAATGCCATGCAAAGCCAGGGCAGCCCGCCCACCGAAAAGCTGGTCGCCTTCTTCTCCGGCATCGTCAAGCTTGACGCCGAAGGCAAAGCGACGATCGATTTCGACCTGCCGCAATTCAACGGCACGGCGCGTGTCATGGCCGTGGCCTGGACGAAGGAAGCCGTCGGCCACGCCTCCACCGACGTCATCGTGCGCGATCCGATCGTGGTCACGGCCGGCTTGCCGCGCTTCATGGCGCCGGGCGACTCGGCCACCATGCGGCTCGACTTCGCCAACACCGACGGCCCGGCCGGAGACTACGCGCTGAGCATCCAGACCACCGGCGACCTGACGATCGGCGAGGAAGCGGTGCCGGCCAAGCTGACGCTCGCCCAGGGCAAGCGCCAGTCGCTGACCGTGCCGCTGATCGCGGTCTCGCCCAGCGATGCCACTCTCACCGTCAAACTCGCCCATGAAGGCGGTCCTGAGGTCGAGCAGACGCTGTTCCTGCCGATACGGCCGTCGCAGCTGCCGGTGACGTCGCGCATGGTCGTCGACCTCAAGAGCGGCGGCGGCGCGCTGCGCGTCGACAAGGAACTGCTCGCCGCCAGCATCCTGCAAGGCGCCTCCGTCAGCGTCGGCGTCTCGCAATCGGCGGCCCTCGACGTGCCGTCACTGCTGTTGTCGCTCGACCGCTATCCTTATGGCTGCGCCGAGCAGACGACGAGCCGCGCCATGCCACTGCTCTATATGAGCGAGATGTCGAAGGGTTACGGCATCCCCGACGATCCGGGCCTGCACGACCGTGTGCAGCAGGCGATCTACCGGGTGTTGAGCTACCAGGCTTCCGCCGGCAGCTTCGGCCTGTGGGGCCCCGGCTCCGGCGATTTGTGGCTGGATTCCTATGTCAGCGATTTCCTGACCCGCGCCCGCGAAGCGAAATACGACGTACCGGCGCAGGCAATCTCGCAGGCGTTGAGCAACCTGCAGAATTCGATCGGCTACGATCAGGACGTTCAGGATCGCGGCACCGATATCGCCTATGCGCTCTATGTGCTGGCCCGCAACAAGAAAGCCTCCGTCGGCGACCTGCGTTATTATGTCGACACCAAGCTCGAAGCCTTCTCGAGCCCGATGGCGGTGGCGCAACTGGCCGCCTCACTCGCGCTCTACGGCGACGCGCAGCGCTCCGACGCTACCTTCTCCACAGCGCTGCGGCTGGCCAAATCCATGAATGACTATGACTGGTACCGCACCGACTACGGCTCGGCGCTGCGCGACGGTGCCGCCATGCTGGCGCTTGCCGCGGAATCCAAGCCAGCGCCGGCCGTGTTGCCGGAACTCGTCAAGCTGGTGGAAAGGGAACGCGCGAAAGCCCGCTGGACGAGCACGCAGGACAACGCCTGGATGCTGCTGGCGGCCCGCGCGCTGAAGGAAGGCAACGACACCATAAAGCTTGAGGTCAACGGCCAGCCCCATACCGGCGCCTATTCGGCCGACATGACCGGCGAGACCCTGCTCGACACCCCGCTCACCGTCGCCAATGACGGCAAGGCTCCGCTGCAGGCGGTCGTCACCAGCGTGGCCTCGCCCTCGCAACCGCTGCCGGCAAGCGGCGACGGCTACACCATCGAGCGCACCTACTACACGCTCGACGGCAAGGAAGCGAACGTCACCGAAGCCAAGCAGAACGAGCGTTATGTGGTCGTGCTCAAAGTCGCGTCGCAGAACGACTGGCCGCAGCGCATGCTGGTCACCGACCTCTTGCCCGCCGGTTTCGAGATCGACAATCCCGGTCTCGTCTCCAGCGCGCAGCTCACTGGCTTTCCGTGGCTGGCGCAGACCAATGCCGCGCATCTCGAATTCCGCAACGACCGTTTCGTCGCGGCCTTCGACCCGTCGGAGGACGACGGCGACCGCACCAAGACGATGGCCTATGTCGTGCGCGCCGTGACACCAGGTGTCTATGTGCATCCGGCGGCCTCGGTCGAGGACATGTACCGGCCGCAATATTCGGCCCGCACCGCTACCGGCATGATGGAGGTGAAGGCGCCGTAAGGCGGCCGATGAGGCGATCATGACGATCGAAGCGTCCCCTCCCTCGCCTGGCAGGAGCCGGTTGCGGCGCCTCGCCATCCTCGCGACCGCCGCCATCGCCTTGGCGTCGATCGCGGTCGGCGGCCTCTGGGCGCTCGACCGTGCCTTCCCGCCGCCTCTGCCGGAGAAACTGGCCGTTTCCGCCGAGGTCGTCGATCGCGACGGGACCTTGCTGCGCGCCTTCGCTACGCCGGATGGCTATTGGCGCCTGCCTGTTGCCATCGATCAGGTCGACAAGAGCTTCGTCGAGATGCTGGTCGCCTATGAGGACAAGCGCTTCTGGGATCACGAGGGCATCGATTTCCTTGCCCTCGGCCGCGCGGCAACCCAGTTCGCCACCAACCGCCGCATCGTCTCCGGCGGCTCGACGCTGTCGATGCAGCTCGCCCGCCTGATCGAACCGCGCGAAAGCCGTTCCCTAGGTTCCAAGCTCAAGCAGATGCTGCGCGCCGTGCAGATCGAGCGGCGGCTAACCAAGCGCCAGATCCTGGAGCAATATCTCACGCTTGCACCCTATGGCGGCAACCTTGAGGGCGTGCGGGCGGCCTCGCTGGCCTATTTCGGCAAGGAGCCGCGCCGCCTCACCGTCTCGGAAGCGGCACTCCTGGTGGCGCTGCCGCAATTGCCTGAGCGCCGCCGTCCGGACAGGAACCTCGCCATAGCCCAGGCGGCGCGCGATCGTGTGCTCACGCGCATGGTCTCGGCTGGCCTGATCGGCGACCGCGAGGCCCGCCGTGCCGCGCTCGACGATGTCTCCGGCCTGCGTCGCCCGCTGCCCGCTTTTGCCGCGCATGCTGCCAACACGCTGGTGCGCAAGGCCGAGGCCGGCGCGCCGCTGAAGCTGACGATCCGCAAGAGCGTGCAGGAAGGCCTTGAAGCGGTCGCCCGCGAGGCCGCCGCCAAGCTCGGGCCCAAACTGTCGGTCGCTATGGTGCTCGCCGATTCCCGCACCGGCGACATTCTGGGCGAGGTCGGCTCGGCTTCCTTCTTCGATTCCAGCCGCTCCGGCTGGATCGATATGACCCGCATCCTGCGCTCGCCCGGCTCGACGCTGAAACCCTTCATCTACGGCCTCGCCTTCGAACAAGGCGTGGTCGCCCAGGAAACCATCATCGAGGACAGCCCCGCCGACTTCTCCGGCTACCGGCCGAAGAATTTCGACATGGGCTACCAGGGCGATGTCTCGATCCGGCAGGCGCTGCAATTGTCGCTTAATGTGCCGGCTATCCGCATCCTCGACACGGTCGGGCCGGCGAGGCTGATGGCGCGCTTCCGCCAGGCTGGCGTCTCGCCGTTGCTGCCGGTCAACGAAGCCCCCGGCCTTGCCATCGGCCTCGGCGGCGTCGGCGTCAGCCTGCGCGACCTCGTCCAGCTTTACACAGGGCTCGCCAATGGCGGAAAAGCGCATCCGCTGCGCGACGGCACCGAGGCTGTGCCCGTGACGGGTGCCGCAACAACCATCCTCGACGAGCGCGCCAACTGGCAGATCACCGACATCCTCGCCGGCGTGCGCCCACCCGAGGGCGCGCAGCAACGCGGCATCGCCTACAAGACCGGCACCTCCTATGGCTATCGCGATGCCTGGGCGATCGGCTTCGACGGCCGCCATGTGCTGGGGGTCTGGGTCGGCCGGCCCGACGCCAGCGCGGTGCCCGGGCTGTCGGGTTACATTTCCGCCGCACCGATCCTGTTCGAAGGTTTCGCGCGCTCCGGCATCGCCGCCGTCGCTTTGCCAAGCCAGCCCGCGGGCGTGCTGCGGCCACGGCGCGAGGACTTGCCGGTGACGCTCGCCCGCTTCGGCACCGCCTCCGACGTCTCGGTTGTCGCCGCGCCGACCGAACCCGCGCCGCGCATCGTCTTTCCACCCGACGGTGCCCGTGTCGATCTCGGCACGTCGGGGCCTGGCGCCACGCCGCTAGTACTGAAGCTGCAGGGCGGCCGCGCACCGTTCCGCTGGTTGGCCAACGGCAAGCCGCTGGTCGGGATCGATCGCCGGCGCACCGCGACCTGGCTGCCGGACGGCGCTGGCTATTCGACGCTGACCGTCATCGACGCCGCCGGTCGCGCCACCAGCGTCAAGGTGTTCGTCGAATAGCCTGTCGCGCGGTTCCCCAAGGCGCCGCCGCCATACCGAAGAAATCGTTGGGTTCGCCGCCGGCCGGCCCGGCTTGAATCGCGTACGGCCAAGGCGGCCTCAAACGCGTCGGCGCCGCTGCGTGCACCCGAAACCGTCACCAGGCAAGGAAGAATTTTCTTGCCCTGCGGCTCACACGCTGCAACTTTTCTCCCTACGCCTGAAAAATGCAACTTTCGCCGCACCCAATTTCTACAATTTCGATAGAGTAGAATTGTGTTCAACGGAGGCTGAAATGACCAACCCTCATTTCAAGAAGCTGCTCGGCGCGCTCATCGCCGGTTCTGTCCAATTCGGCGCGCTCGGTTTCGCATTCGCCGACACGACCATCCTGAATGTATCCTATGACCCGACCCGCGAACTCTACAAACAGTTCGACGAAGCCTTCGCCGTCCACTGGAAGAAGGAGACCGGCGAGACCGTGACCATACAGCAATCGCATGGCGGCTCCGGCGCGCAGGCCCGCGCCGTCATCGACGGTCTCGATGCCGATGTCGTCACGCTTGCCCTGGAAGGCGACATCAACGCGATCTCCTCGAAATCGAAGAAGATCAACCCAGACTGGCGCACCAAGTTCGAGAACAATTCGGCCCCTTACACCTCCACCATCATCTTCCTGGTGCGCAAGGGCAACCCGAAGGGCATCAAGGACTGGGACGATCTGGTCAAAGAAGGCGTGCAGGTCATCACGCCGAACCCGAAGACATCCGGAGGCGCGCGCTGGAACTATCTGGCCGCTTGGGCCTATGCCAATGCCAAGGACGGCAACAACGAGGCCAAGACCAAGGAATTCATCTCCAACCTCTATTCGCATGTTCCCGTGCTCGACACCGGAGCGCGCGGCTCTACCGTCACCTTCGCGCAGAAGGGTCTGGGCGACGTGCTTCTGGCCTGGGAAAACGAGGCTTACCTGGCGCTCGACGAATTCGGCGCCGACAAATTCGACGTCGTCTATCCGCCGACCTCGATCCTCGCCGAACCGCCGGTCGCCGTGGTCGACGCCAATGTCGACGCCAAGGGCACCCGCAAGGTCGCAGAAGCCTATCTGAAATACCTTTATTCCAAGGAAGGCCAGACGCTGATCGCCAAGAACCACTATCGTCCGGCCAAGCCCGACCTGGTGCCGGCGGAAGATCTCGCCAAGCTGCCGCAGATCAAGCTGGTCACCATCGACGATCCGCAATTCGGCGGCTGGAAGAAAGCGCAGCCTTATCATTTCGCCGACGGTGGTATATTCGACCAGGTCTACAAGCCGGCGCAGTGACAAGAACGGCATATCCGCTTCGGCACCTTCGGAGCGGGCGAAAGCCAGGGCGAACAAAAGGGACGGATTTCTAGAAACATGACCATGGCACCCGCGCAGGCGGGGTGGCGGTTCAGGCAGCCGAGTGTCATTCCGGGTTTCGGACTGACGCTCGGCTTCTCGCTTGTCTACCTCACCCTCATCATCCTCATCCCGCTGACCGGGCTGGTCTGGCGTTCGGCTGCCCTGGGCTGGACCGATTTCTGGCATATCGTGACAGCGCCGCGCACGCTGAAGGCACTGCAGATCAGCTTCGGCACCGCGCTGATCGCCGCCGCCATCAACGTCGTCTTCGGCACACTCGTCGCCTGGGTGCTGGTGCGCTACAAATTCCCCGGCCGCCGCATCGTCGACGCGATGGTCGACTTGCCTTTCGCCTTGCCGACCGCCGTTGCTGGTATCGCGCTGACCACGCTCTACGCGCCGAATGGCTGGCTGGGTGCGCCGCTGATGCAGGCCGGCATCAAGGTCGCCTACACGCCGCTCGGCATCGTCATCGCCCTTGTTTTCGTCAGCCTGCCCTTCGTGGTGCGCACCGTCGAGCCGATCATCGAAGAGATCGACAAGGAGGTCGAGGAAGCCGCCGCGACGCTCGGCGCCAGTCGTTTCCAGACCATCACCAAGGTGCTCTTTCCCGGCCTCGCACCTGCCATCATCACCGGTTTCGCACTCGCCTTCGCGCGTGGCGTCGGCGAGTTCGGCTCGGTCATCTTCATCGCCGGCAACCTACCCAACGTCACCGAAATCGCGCCGCTGCTCATCGTCATCCGGTTGGAGGAATTCAACTACGCCGCCGCCACCGCGATTGCCGCCACCATGCTCGGTCTCTCCTTCGCCCTGCTGCTCGTCATCAACCTCCTCCAGTCATGGAGCCGCAAGCGCTATGGCTGATCCGGAAATCAAGT
This sequence comes from Mesorhizobium terrae, assembly GCF_008727715.1. Classification (GTDB taxonomy): domain Bacteria; phylum Pseudomonadota; class Alphaproteobacteria; order Rhizobiales; family Rhizobiaceae; genus Mesorhizobium; species Mesorhizobium terrae. The sequence goes on along the minus strand of NZ_CP044218.1, from coordinate 3,526,053 downwards.
CCTACGAGCCGGTGCACAACAATCCCTCGTCGGCAATTACCGAGAGCCGCGCCGCGCGCGGCGTCTTCATGACGATCGCCTTCGTGTTTCTCGGCCTGTTCCTTGTCCTGCCGCTGATCATCGTGTTCGAGCAGGCCTTCGCGAAAGGCATCGGCGCCTATTTCACCTCGCTGAACGACCGCGACACGCTCGCCGCGATCCACCTCACCTTGCTGGTGGCGGCGATCTCGGTACCGCTCAACGTCGTCTTCGGCATCGCCGCATCCTGGGCGATCGCCAAGTTCGAGTTCAAGGGCAAGGCATTCCTCATCACGCTGATCGACCTGCCCTTCTCGGTCTCACCTGTCATTTCCGGCCTGGTCTATGTGCTTTTGTTCGGCGCACAAGGCTTGCTTGGCGCCTGGCTGAAGGCCAATGGCATCGTCATCCTGTTCGCGGTGCCGGGCATCGTGCTTGCCACCATCTTCGTCACCTTTCCCTTCGTGGCCCGCGAGTTGATCCCGCTGATGCAGGAACAGGGCAATGGCGACGAGGAAGCGGCCCTGTCGCTCGGCGCCAACGGCTGGCAGGTTTTCTGGTATGTCACCCTGCCCAACATCAAATGGGGTCTGCTCTACGGCGTGCTGCTGTGCAACGCCCGCGCCATGGGCGAGTTCGGCGCGGTGTCGGTGGTCTCGGGTCATATCCGCGGCATGACCAACACCATGCCGCTGCACATCGAGATCCTCTACAACGAATACAACGCCGTCGGCGCCTTTGCCGTGGCTTCGCTGCTGGCCGGGCTCGCGCTCGTCACGCTGGTCTTGAAAACCGCTCTCGAGATGCGCTACGGCGCCGAGCTCGCCGCCACACGCGGACACTGACAGGGACACCCGCATGGAAGTTCGCGTTGCCAATGTACGCAAGGAGTTCGACCGGTTCCCGGCGCTCCGTGACGTCTCGCTCGACATTCGCTCGGGCGAGCTGATCGCGCTGCTCGGTCCGTCCGGTTCCGGCAAGACCACATTGCTCAGGCTGATCGCCGGGCTGGAGCAGCCGACCGCCGGCAAGATCTTCTTCGGCGACGAGGACGCTTCGAGCAAGACCATCCAGGAGCGCAATGTCGGCTTCGTGTTCCAGCACTATGCCCTGTTCCGCCACATGACCGTGGCCGACAATATCGGCTTCGGGCTGAAGGTGCGGCACGGCACCAACCGGCCGCCCAAAGACGAAATTCGCCGCCGCGCCTCCGAACTGCTCGACCTCGTTCAACTTTCGGGACTTGAGAAGCGCTATCCGGCGCAGCTGTCAGGCGGCCAGCGCCAGCGCGTCGCGCTCGCCCGCGCCATGGCGATCGAACCCAAGGTGCTGCTGCTCGACGAACCCTTCGGCGCGCTCGACGCGCAGGTGCGGCGCGAATTGCGGCGCTGGCTGCGCGACATCCACGACACCACTGGCCACACCACCGTCTTCGTCACCCACGACCAAGAGGAAGCGCTGGAACTGGCCGACCGCGTGGTGGTGATGAGCCAGGGGCAGATCGAGCAGATAGGCACCGCCGACGAGGTTTACGACACGCCCAACTCGCCCTTCGTCTTCGGTTTCATCGGCGAGTCGAGTTCGCTGCCGGTCAAGATCGACGACGGCCAGCTCTGGATTGCCGACCGTCCGATCGGCCTGTCCGCGCCGAATCATTCGCCCGGCGACGCCCTGCTCTATTTCCGCCCGCACGATGTCGAGCTGCTCGACGGTTGCAGCGGCTGCATCGCCGGCACGGTAATCGCCAGCCGCCGCGTTGCCGGCACCCGCCGCGTCGAACTGGAAATCGGCGGCGAGCGCCAGCGCGTCGAGATCGAACTGCCGGTCGACCATCCCGCCGCGCAGAAGAGCCGCGTCGCTTTCCGCCCACGCCGCTGGAAGCTGTTTCCGCAACAGGACGGGCAGAAGTAGTCGGAGACGGAGTTTTCCGGCCAATCATGGAATGAACGACCCGGAATTGTCGATCCGGGAGACGGTTTTTCCAATTCCACGACGGCTGTTGAAGCCCGCATGCCTCGTGTTGCGCGGCGCGGGCTTTATGGTGCGAGGCTCCTGATGTTTTTTTGAACGGAGCCTTTTCATGAGACGCCTTTTGCTTGCCGGTGCCGCCCTGGCCGGTCTGATCCTCGCTGCCGCGCCCGCTTTGGCCGCCGACAAGCTGCTCAACGCTTCCTATGACGTTGGCCGCGAACTGTTCGTGCAGATCAACAAGGCCTTCGTCGAAAAGCATCCGGGCACCACCATCGACCAGTCGCACGCCGGCACCTCGAAGCTGGCGCGCTCCATCGTCGAAGGCCTCGGCGCCGACGTGGTGACCTTCAACCAGGTTCCGGACGTCGATTTCCTGGTCAAGCAGGGTTTTGTCTCGGCCGACTGGCAGAAAGATTTCGCCAACAACGCCTCGCCCTTCTATTCACTGCCCTCTTTCCTGGTCAGGGCCGGCAATCCGAAGAACATCAAGGATTGGGATGATCTCGCCCGCGAAGGCGTTCAGGTGATCTTCCCGAACCCCAAGACCTCGGGCAATGCACGCTACACCTATCTGGCGGCGGCGGCCTACGCCAAAGAGAAGTTTAATGGCGACGAAGCCAAGGTGAAGGAGTTCCTCACCAAGATCTTCAACAACGTGCCGGTGTTCGACACCGGTGGCCGCGCCGCCACCACCACCTTCGCTGAACGCGGCATCGGCGATGTGCTGATCACCTTCGAGTCCGAAACCCAGGGCATTGCCCGCGAATATGGTGCCGACAAATACCAGCAGGTGACACCGTCGGTCAGCCTTTTGGCCGAGTTCCCGGTTGCCATCGTCGACAAGGTTGCCGACGAGCACGGCACCCGCGACCTGGCCAAGACCTATCTCGACTTCCTCTACACTCCCGAAGGCCAGAAGATCGAGGCCGAGAACGGCGTGCGCGTGCGTGACGAAAAGGTCGCGGCCGAGTTCAAGGACAAGTTCCCCGCCGTGCGCCTCGTCACCGTCGAGGACGTATTCGGCGGCTGGGCGAAGGTCCAGAAAGACCACTTCGGCGAAGGCGCGCTGCTCGACCAGATCTACGGCAACCGCTGAGGCGGCACGACGCTCCACGCAAAAAGCCGGCGCAAGCCGGCTTTTTCATTTATGGCCGCGGGGTCGACCAATTCACTCGAAGATTTCGAAAAGTCACGAAAAATCAACGCTCTTCTTATTGTATATCAAAACACTGAACTCTATTCTCCCAATGCGCGTTCAGGCTGCCGATCCTGCCATGATTTGCGCACAAACAGCCGGCAAATGGCTGGTCGGATCGCGGATCAAGCAGTGTCGGGCATGCTCACCAAAAAAGGCAAATACGGGCTCAAGGCTCTCGTGCATCTGTCGCGCATGCCGGTCGGGCAACTGGCCTTCGTCAACGACATCGCCGTTGCCAACAACATCCCGAAGAAATTCCTCGACGCCATCCTCGGCGAACTGCGCAATGCCGGCTTCGTGCAGAGCCGCAAGGGCAAGGATGGCGGCTATCGGCTGGCCAGGCCCGCCGCCGAGATCAAGATCGGTCATGTTGTGCGCGTGCTCGACGGGCCGCTGGCGCCGATCCCTTGCGCCAGTCGCACGCAGTATCAGCGCTGCGAGGACTGCAACGAGGCGACCTGCGAAGTGCGCCATATGATGCTGGAAGTGCGTCAGGCCATCGCCGACGTGCTCGACAACCGCAGCCTGGCCGCCATGCGCGACGCCGACAATGACGATTATCCGGCGGAACTGTCGACGCAGTCCAACTAGCTCACGTTCCACCCTGTTCGAAACGGCCTGCGGTGGAACGAGTTACCGGCTCCCCGCCGCGATGAGCGTCACACGGTCGCCGCCTTCACCCGTCCCACCAACCACAGCAACAGCAGCATCGCCGCGAGATTGACCAGGTTCCAGGCGATGCCGTTCAGGAAGGCAGCGCTGTAAGAGCCGTAGAGGTCATAGATCCAGCCCGACATCCAGCCGCCCGCCGCCATGCCGAAGATCGTTGCCATCATCACCAGGCCGACGCGTTGGCCGGCTTCGGCCGCCGGCATATATTCGCGCACGATGATGGCGTAGCACGGCACGATGCCGCCCTGCGACAGGCCGAAGACCAGTGAGACGATGTAGAGCGAGGCCAGCCCGTCGAAGGGGATGTAGAACAGCAGCGCCAGGCACTGCAGCGCCGAGCCGATCAGCAGCGTCTTCACGCCGCCGATGCGGTCGGCGACGAAACCCGAGGCGATGCGGCTGACCACGCCGCCGGCGAGCATGATCGACAGCATCTCGGCGCCGCGCGCCACGCCATAGCCGAGGTCCATGCAATAGGCGACGATATGCACCTGCGGCATCGCCATGGCCATGCAGCAGCCGAAACCGGCAACGATGAGCAGGCCTTGCAGCGTCGCCGGCGACAGTGGGATCGGCTGCACGCGCCGCCCGCCGGGGGTGTTGGCAGCCGCCTCGCGCGGGGCGCCTTCGCGCAGCATCAGCGTCAGCGGCACCATGGTGACGACGCAGAATATGCCGATGCCGAGATAAGTGGTGCGCCAGCCTTCGGCATGCATCAGCGGCGGTATCACCACCGGCCACAGGGCGCCCGCCAGATAGTTGCCGCAGGCGGCAAAGGCGACGGCCACGCCACGGCGCCGGTTGAACCAATGCGAGATGTCTGCAACCAGCGGACCGAAGATCGCCGCCGTGCCGAAGCCGACGAGGATGCCCTGCGCCAGCGTGAATTGCAGGATCGAGCCGGCAAAGGATGCCAGCACCATGCCGGCGCCAAGGGTCAGCGCCGACAAGAGCGCCGGCAGCCAGTAACCCATGCGGTCGACGGCCCGGCCGACCAGCACGTTGCCGGCGGCAAAACCGATCATTGTCGCCGTATAGGGCAACGAAGCATCGGCACGGTCGACGCCGAATTCGGCCTGCACCGCTGGCAACACCACCACCACCGCCCACATGCCGACCGCGCCGATCGTGCCAAGCGCCACCGAGATGGCGAGGCGTATCCAAGCCTTGCGGCCATCGATGACGGAGGCCGCGTCCACCGGCCGGACGGGATGCTGGTTCATGTCTGGGCCCGGGCTCCTTGCGGTAGGCTCGGAACTCATGCGCCTTTCCGCACTCGCCCGGCAGCACCAATCTGGCCCAAGAAATGATACCAGATATCGGGCAACGCACTTCAAGGAAGGGAAACGACACCGCCCTCGGTCAGCACCATGTTGGTCAGCGTGCGCTCGGCATGGGTCAGCCGCCAGTCGAGCATCTTCTGTGCATAGCGCAGAACGATCGGCGCCATTTCGGGTCGGTCGGCCAGGTTCGTCATCTCATGCGGGTCTTGAGCCAGATCGAACAGCAGTGGCGGTAGGGCCGCGAAATGCACATACTTGTAGTGCCGGTCGCGCACCACCGCATAGCTGCACTGGTCGGAGGCGATGCCGAGTGCCATTTCCACCTTCTGCGTCGCCACGGTGCGGAAGTCGTGCTCGAAGAACACGGCGTCGCGCCAATCGGTTGGCGTGGCGCCATGCAACAGCGGCATCAGCGAACGGCCGTCGCAGGCCCGCGGCTTTTCGAGCCCCAGCCAATCGAGGATGGTCGGCATGATGTCAACGGCCTCGGTCAGCGCATCTACGGTCGATCCACGGCCCGCATCGGCCTCGGCACGAGGGTCGCGGATCACCAGCGGCAGGTGGAAGGCGCCGTCGAAATAGATCTCCTTGCCCCAGGCATGGTGCTCGCCCAGCATCTCCGCATGGTCGCTGGTGACGATGATCAGCGTGCGGTCATATTCGCCGGTCCGTTTCAGATGCGCGACGATGCGGCCGATATGGTGGTCGACCTCGGCGATGAGCCCGTAATAGGTCGCTCGCATCTGGCGGATTTCCAATTCCTCCGCAGAGACCGGATCAAGCGGGCTGTGCTCGTCATAAAGGCCGGGTTCGCTCAGCCTGTCGAGCTCATAGGCAAGCAGCGGATGCTGGCGCTTTTCCTGCGTTAGGCTTGCCGCCCGCGCAGGCAGCGTCACGTCGGCGGGATCGACAATTCGATTGTAGGGTTCCGGCGCGATCAACGGTGGATGCGGCCGGTAGAAGACCAGATGCGCGAACCACGGTTTTTCGTCGCGCACCGCCAGCCATTCCAGGAAACGGTCAGCAAGATAGGCCGTCTCGCTCTGTTCGGCCGGGAAGATGGTGGGGATGTAACGAAAGCCGCGATCCGCCGGCTTCTCGAAGTCCGGTCGCGGCCGGAAAACATCGCCGCGGCCGTGCGGCAGCCGGTAGCCGCGCGCCACGAGATCAGCCACCCACGGTGCCATGTCGTCGGGCAGATGCAGCGGTGTCACGAAACCCGGCATCACGCCCTTGTCGTAGCCGGTCAGCGCCGGATCGTTGGGGTGGCGCCCGCGCGGATCGAGGCTGGTGTCGGTATAGCCGAACAGGGCCGGCTCGTAGCCCGCCTTGCGCGCCTCCAGCGCGATGTTGCTGTGCCGCGCATCGAGCGGCGTGCCGTTGCGGCCGGAGCGGTGGTTCATCAGATAAAGGCCGGTCAGGAGGCTGGTGCGCGACGGCCCGCACGGCGTGCACTGGCCGAAATGCTGGCGAAACAATACGCCGTCGGCGGCGAGCGCATCGAGGTTCGGCGTGCGCACATTAGGATGGCCTAGCGCCGACAGGCAGTCGCCACGCCACTGGTCGGCGCAAATGAAGAGCACGTTCGGGCGCTGCGGCTTCGTCGTCATTCTAGGTCGAGTCTGTCCGTTGGAAGGTCATTCGGGCTCGCGGCCCACCACCTTGTCGGTGTTGGCGAGCAGCTTGCGCACTGCGGCGCGCGCGGCATCCGGCCGCTGCAGACGGATGTTCTTCTCGACCAGTTCGTGCAGTTTCTGCGCGGTCTCGAGGTCGTCCCCCTCTCGCGTCACATGCACGAACAGGTGGTCGAAGGCCTGTTCGATCAGCACTCCGAGCGGCACCAGCAGATCGTTGCCGGAAGCGCGCAGGATGGCGAGATGGAAGCGCGTGTCGGCGCGCGTGCGCTCTTCCAGCGTTATTGCATCCTTCATATCGCGGCATGCGCGGCTGATCTCCTCCATCTGCGCGTCGGTACGGCGCATGGCGGCAAAGGCGCTCGCCTCCGGTTCGATCAGGTGGCGGAATTCCTGCACCGTACGCAGGAAGGGGCCACGGTTGGGCGAAGTGGCGTACCAGCCAAGCACATCGCGGTCGAGCAGGTTCCAGCGCTCGCGCGGCTCGACCCGGCTGCCGACCTTCGGCCGCGAGGCAAGCAGGCTCTTGGCCATCAGCATCTTGATGGCTTCGCGAACCGCCGAACGACTGACATTGAACGTCTCGGCCCACTTCGCCTCATTGGGTAGGATGGTGCCGGGCGGATAGTCACCGCGCACGATCCTGAGGCCGATTTCGTGCGCGACGGAAGCGTGCACGCTCGAGCCGGCACGGCGCGCGGTGGCGCCGTCGATGGGCTCGATATTTATAGTACCAGTGTCTTCTATTTTCCGCCTAGCCGCTCGCATGCTTCCCCTTGTCGGCGCCGGCCCGAACCATGACCACACGCATCGACCAAGAAGTCCGGGCTTGGCCACCATGTCAAGGCGCCAGCCATGGGAAGCATGGACCGCAGCCTAGCTCAGCGCGACTTCCAGCGAGACGTATCGGCGCGGCGAGGATGCGATCGCCGCCGAGGCCACAGCAACGCCGGCGCGCAACGCGTCTTCCAGCGGCACTCCGTCCAGCAAGGCGCCAAGATAGCCGGCATTGAACGTGTCGCCCGCGCCGGTGGTGTCCACCACCGCAACAGCCGGTGCCGGCACATGCACGAGCGCACCGTCGCGCCAGGCCGATGCGCCCTCGCCGCCACGCTTGATGACGACGATGGCACCGGGCTTGGCATGGTCGGCAAGCCAGCAGGCCGCGGCCTCCACCGTCTTCTCGCCCGACAGCGACAGGCTCTCGATCTCGTTGAGCAGCACATGGTCGCAATGGGCGAGGCAGGCCATGGTGTGCGCCTTGATCGTATCCGTCCAGCCATCCGAAGGCCAGCCAGTGTCGAGTGCCACCTCGAAACCGCGCGCCGAAACGGCTGCCAGCATCGTGTCGAAGGCATCGATCAGGTCGAGATAGAGGAAGGAACCGGTCAGCAGAGCGATGTCACCGGGACGCGCTCTTTCCGGCAGCATCGCCAGCATGCTCTGCGGGGTCTGAACCGCGAGATTGCCGGCCGTTGTCAGGAAGGACCGCTCGCCGCCGGGATGTTCGACGCCGACCGACAAGGCCGTCGGCGTCGCTACCCTGGGCCAGGCGCTGGCGGCATCGCCGAAGGTCTCGACCAGCCATTCGCCGAACATGTCGCTGCCGACATTGCAGACGATATGGTGCGGCACGCCCAGCGCCTTGAGCGCCAGGCCGGTATTGCCGGCCGGGCCGCCGGCGCGCAACTCGGAATGGTCAACGAAGGTTTCCGTGCCGGGACGCGGCCATGGCGTCACCGGCCCCATGATCAGATCGACCATCACGCCGCCAATGACGTGGATGGACGGTCGTTGCGATGGCTGCGGGCGTTCATGCTTCATGGTCTATTCCGGTAATTTTCGTCGAGCGCACCGGCTCGCCGACGCCGGTCACCTTCCGGCCGGCTATGGCAATGATGAGTTTTTGCAGGGCCGGCAGCATGGCGGCCACCGCGCCGAGCCCTTCTCGGGGCGGAAACGAAACAGTCACCGCACCGTCGATCGTAGCCTCGCCGCTGCAATCGAAGATGACCGGCGGGCTGCCTGCGCCGGCTGCCGCCTTTGCCAGCGTCACCGTCCCCGCGCTCAGCGAACCCGGACCGCGCAGCAACAGCACGCCGAGTTCGGGAGCCAATGCTTCCAGCGGACCGTGGCGGAACTGGCCGAACTCGAAACCGAAGGCCGGAATGCGCGCGAGTTCCATCAGGATCAGGCCGCTCGCCTCGGCAAGGCCGCGCAGTTCGCCGCGCCCGGCGATGATGATCGACGTCTTCGACGCCAAGGCCGCGAGCGCGGCATCGACATCGGGCAGTGGTGGTGTCGCAAGCATCGCGGCGAGGTCTTCTTCGCCCACCCCGTGCACAGCGAGCGCCGCGGCATGCAGGGCGAGCGTGACGGTAAGGCTCCGCGTCGCCGCGAAAGCCACTTCCTGCCCGCCGGCGCCAATGAGGCAAGGCAGCGTGCGGCCGAGCGTGCTTTGCGGGGCAAGCGTCATGCCGAACAGGTCACTGTTGTGCGGCAGCCGGTCGAGCAGCTGCAGGATTTCGCCGGATTCGCCCGACTGCGACACCAGCACCAGCGTGCGCGGCCGCACCGGCAAATCCTGCTGTAGAATGTCGCCGGCTGTTTCAGCGCGGCAGTCGACACCCGCCTTGCGCCATGCCGGCTCGACGATGCGATTGACGTAGTGCGAAGCCCCCATGCCGACCAGCACCAGACTGCCGGTACGGGCAATGCTGGCCGCCAGTTCGGCGGCGACAACCGCATTTCCCGTCAGCGAGGCGAGTGCGTCCGCGCCCTGCCTTGCCATCTCGGCCTGCAAACGCGCCAGGCCGATCCCCTCGCCCATTGTCCCCCTCGTCATGGTCAGCCTTTCACGCTGCCGGCGGACAGGCCGGAAAGCAGCGATTTCTGCAGGAAGAAGCCGATCAGCACCGGCGGCAGAGCCGCCAGAAGACCGACCGCCGAGATCAGCCCGTAGTCTGTGGCGCGGCCGGCCGCGAAGTCGGCGATCGCCACCGGCAGGGTCTTGGCGCGGGTGTCGCTGGTATAGAGCAGCGCGTAGAAGAACTCGTCCCAGGCCAGGAGCAGCGCGAAAAGTGCCGCCGCGCCCGTCGAGGCGGCCGCCACCGGCAAGGTGATGTAGCGCAGGATCTGGAACAGGCTGGCGCCATCGATCGAGGCAGCCTGTTCGATCTCCACCGGCACGCCGTCGAAGCCCGACTTCATCAGCCAGGTCACGAAGGGCAGCAGGATCGTGCAATAGACGATGATCAGCGAGGTGACGTTGTTGAGCAGGCCGAGCGTGGAAAACACCTTGTAGAGCGGCAGGATCAGCGCAACCGGCGGCATCATGTAGGTGACGATCACCGCATAAAGCAGCGGCATGCGGCCGGGAAAGCGCGAGAAGGAATAGGCGGCCGGTATGCCGGCAGCGAGCGCGATCACTGTGGCGCTGACCGCCACGACGATGGAATTGCGCAATGCCGACAGGAAGGCCAGGCCGGCCGAGCCCTCTTCCAGCGAGAACAGCCGCGCATAACGCGAGAAGTCCGGCTCGGCGGGTATCCAGCGCAGCGGGATGGTGGTGAGGTCGTTGGCGTTCGAGATGCTCATGATGAACAGCCATGCGACCGGGGCCAATACAGACACCACGAAGGCCGCGACGGCGACATAGATCATGACCGTGGCAAAGAGGCTGCGTCTCACGAGCGTTTCTCCCGCCTGATCAGCATGACGACATAGACTGCAATCATCATCGCGCTCATCGTCGTCACGGTCAGCGCGTAGGCGGCGCCGCTGCCGGCGCGCAGATAGGTGAAGGATTCCTGGTAGACGAAGAACGACACCGTCTTGGTGGAATCGGCCGGCCCGCCGCGCGTCATCACATAGAAGATGTCGAACACCTTGAAGGCCTCGATGGCGCGCAGCACCATCGCCACCGTCAGCGAACCCATGATGCCGGGAATGGTGATCTTCCAGAACCGGATCCAGGCATTGGCGCCATCCATAATGGCGGCCTCGTAGAGATCCTTCGGCACTGTCTGCAAACCGGCCAGCGCGATCAGCGCGATCAGCGGATAGTTCTTCCAGACGTCGGCGAGGATGACCATGTTCATCGCCATCGACGGGTCGCCGAGCCACGACCTGTAGGCATCGAGCAGGCCGACCTGGGTGAGTAGCGCGTTGAGGCTGCCATATTCGGGGTTGTAGATCAGCCGCCACATCACCGCGTTGACGATGGTGGGCAGAGCCCAGGGCAGGATGAGCAGCGCCCGCACATAGGCCCGCCCCCTGAATTCCTGGTTGAGCAGCAGCGCGACCAGCACGCCGAGCACAACTTCGGCCGAGACCGAGAACACGGTGAAATAGGCGGTGTGGCCGACGGCGGCGCGGAAATCGGCATCGTCGAGGATATAGGCGAAGTTCTCGAACCCGACCCACTGCCACACATAGCCCTGGCCGGTGAGGCTGGCGTCGGTGAACGCCAGCCACAATGTATTGAGGAGCGGGAAGGCCGTCACCAGCACCATGATCGCGATCATGGGCGTGAGCAGAAGCCAAGCCGTCCGGTCCTGTTGTGCTTGGGCCATGACGGCTGCGCTCCTTGGGGACGGTGCTTAACGCAGCCGTCCGGCAGCCTTGGTCGCCGCCTTCAAGGCATCGTCCGTCGGAGCCTGGCCGAGCAGCACCTGCTGGATATTCTTCTGCAGGATCGACGACAGCTCGGGATAGGACGGCGTCGTCGGCCGGGCGAACATGACGTCGAGCGACACCTTGGCGGCGTCGATCAGCTTCTCCTGCCCCTTGGTCACGGCCGCATCCTCATAGGACGACTTCCAGATCGGCAAGCTGAGCTTGGCGTATTTGTTCTGCGTCGCCTGCGAGGTCATGAAGGTGATGAACTTCCAGGCTTCGTCGGCGTGCTTGGAACCGGCCGAGATGCCAAGGCCCATCGAGCCGTTGACGGCCGAGGCCGCGGCCTTGCCCTTGAAGCCGGGAGCCGGGACGATGCCGACCTTGCCGGCAACCTTGCTCTCCTTGGGGTCATTGGCCATGTTGTACATGTAGGTCCAGTTGAGCGCGAACGCCGCCTCGCCGGCCGAGAACACCTTGCGCACGTCCTCTTCCAGATATTCGCGCGAGTTCGGATTGGTGATGCCGTCGTCCAGCGTCTTCTTCATGTAGCTGACCGCCTCGACCGAACCACCGGTGTCGAAGTTCAGCTTACCGTCTTTGATGAAGGAACCCTTGGCGCCGCCAACCATCGATGTGTAGTCGCAGATCAGCGCTTCGGCCTGGCTCCAGCTCCACACGACCGGATATTTGGCGATGCCCTTGTCCTTGATGATCTTGGCCTGCTCAGCCAGCTCCTCGAAGGTCTTCGGCGGGGCCGCGATACCGGCCTGCTTCAGCATGTCTTCATTGTAGAAGAGATATTTGGTGTCGAGGATCCAGGGCATGCCCCAGGTCTTGCCGTCATAATTCACCGTGGTCCACGCGCCGTCGAAGATCTTGTCCTTGTCGGCGGCCTGCACGCGGCTGGTGACATCCATCAGGAAGCCCTTGGTGGCGAACTCGGCCGGCCAGATCACGTCGAACAGAACGACATCGTAGCCCGAAGCGCCGGCGCCCTGGGCGGCGACGATCTTGTCGTGCAGCGCCTCGTAAGGCACGAATTCCAGATTGACCTTCGTGCCTGGATTGGCGTCCTCGAAGGCCTTGGCCATCGCCTTGGTGTCGTCTTCGCTGTAGGCCGCCTGCTTCATGAAGATGGCATTCAGCGTCACATCGGCGGCGGACGCCGGCAGCGACTGGTGCACCATGAGCGCCAGCCCGCAGGCCGCGCCCTTGAAAAACCTGTTCATGGTATTCCTCCCGATTTGCTGACTGACCCACGCATTGCGCCCAGGCAGCCCGGCGGGAATACACCATGTCGAATTAATTAAATCAAGTTGATTGGCTTATAATTTTGACCATAATCGGCGGAAGTCGCGTAGAGACTTTTCATGACCCTCAAAAGACCCGTCGCCGGTACCAATCTCGAGCAAGCCAAATCCCACAATCGCCGCGTCGTGATCGAGGCGATCAGGACCAACGGCGCGTTGTCGCGCGCGCAGATCGCGCGGCTTACCGCTTTGAGTTCGCAGACCATTTCCAATATCGTCGACGAGCTCGAACGCGCCGGCCTGCTACGCGCCGAAGCCACGCAGAAAGGTGCACGCGGGCAACCGGCTGTGCCCTATTCCATCGACCCCAATGGCGGCTATTCGATCGGCTTGCAGCTCGACCATCAGCTTGCAGTTGGCGTCGTCACCGACCTGTCCGGCACGGTGCGCGCCAGGCTGGAACGCGGCGTCGACCGGCCGATCCCGACCGAAGCAATGCCGCTGCTGGCATCGATGACCGAAGAACTCGCCCACGCCTTCCGCTCGCGCCTGCTCGGCATCGGCATGGCGATGCCCGGTCCCTTCGACGTCGAGGGCATGACCTCGGTCGGGCCTACCGCCCTGCCCGGCTGGCAGGGTTTCCCGGTGGCCGCCGAACTGGAGCGGCTGACCGGCATGCCGGTGACCTTCGAGAACGACGCCACCGCCGCCGCGATCGGCGAACGCCTCTACGGCGTAGCGAGGAACCTCAACAGCTTCGTCTATCTGTTTATCGGCACCGGGCTCGGCGCCGGACTGTTCCTTGATGGCCATCTCTACAAAGGCAGCCGCCACAATGCCGGTGAGATCGGCCACATGATCGTGCAGCCGGACGGGCTTGGCTGCTTCTGCGGCAAGCGCGGCTGCCTGGAGCGCTATGTGTCGTTGCGTGCGGCCTATGATTGCCTGGAACTGCCGGACCCCGACCACGCATCACCCGACCAGCTGGAACAACTCCTGGCCGCTGGCGACGAACGTCTTCTCGCCTGGGTCGACCAGGCGGCCGGTCCGCTGCGACAGGCGATCGACGTGCTCGAACTGGCCTTCGATCCGGAGACGGTGGTGCTTGGCGGCTTCATGCCGCTGTCGGTCATCGAGCTTCTGGCCAGCCGGCTCGAGCCATTGCACCTGTCGGTCTCGTCCTCGCTCGCGCGCAGCGTGCCGCGCGTGATGGTGGGCGCCACCGGCAAGGACACGCCGGTACTCGGCGCCGCCGCGCTGCCGATCTTTTCGGAGACCAACCCGCAATTCGACGTGCTGCAGAAGCCGTTCGGGTAAGCGGCGATCCACTTGGCGGACGAAAAGCCAGGTACCCGGCTTTTCGGGTTTCGAGCAGTGTAAATCCCAGCCGCCAGTAAGGCCGGAAGTTCACCGCGCTGGGATCGCGCCCCGTTTCCTCAACTGATAGTGGCGCCGCGCCCCTACCCTACCGCGGCAATGCCATAAAGGATGGGCATCAAGCCAGCCAGCGCCTTGAAACGTTCCCAGGATTTGCGCTCCGGCTTGGTCCAGCCGGTTTCGGCCAATGCCGAGATGCGTGGGAACACGAGACGATCGAACACGCCGCGGTCAGACATCGGTTCTGACCAGATACAGCACTGCACGCCGAGGAAGTGTTTCTTCTGCTCGTCCGTCCATCCCTTGACTGGATCGAACTCGTAGAGCGTCTGCGGTTCCGACCAGCCGGCCCAGGCCGCGCCCGGTTCCGACCAAGCCGGGCTGTTGGCCATGTCGAGATAATAGACCTGGCCCGGGCAGACGACGATGTCGTAGCCTCGACCGGCAAGCGCCGCCGACACCTCAACCGAGCGCCAGCCGTTCAGGAAACTTTTCTCTTTCTCGATGACATCGCCATGCGCAGCTTCTTCCCAGCCACCGGTTATGCAGCCTCGCGAAGCCAGGAATCTCTGGATACGGGCGAGAAACTGCGCTTGCAGCACCGCCGCACCCGAGCCGTCGATATCGTCGGCGCCGTGATGATTGGTGATGACGTTGAGACGTCTGGCATGGGCGGCAGCAGCCTCCGGGCCGGCCAGTTCCGTGAGCCTCGCCAGCGCCTCCGGCGAGCCCGACCAGGCGCCAATCGGCACCTCGTCGGCGCCGACATGGATGCGCTTGAACGGAAACAGTTCGATCACCTCGTCCAGGACGGTTTCCAGCACCTGGTAGGTTTCTTCACGCGCCGGGTTGAGGCAATTGTTGGGGAACCCTTGCACGGACTGGTAGAAGCCATGTTCGGCGGGATCGCGCAGTTCGGGGATCGCCTGCAGCATCGCATAGCAATGGCCGGGGACGTCGATTTCCGGGATCACCTCGATGCCGAGACGTCCGGCCTGCGCGACGACGGCGCGGACCGAGGCCTTGTTGTAATAACCGCCGGTGCGCGCCGGACCGGAGCCGAGCAAGGGTGGCAGTGGCAGGCCGTGGCCTCGCCAGGCGCCGATGCGGGTCAGATCCGGATATGCATCAATCTCGATACGCCAGGCCTCGTCGTCGGACAGGTGCCAGTGGAATCGGTTGAGCTTGTTCCAGGCCATGATCTTGAGGAAGCGGCTGATCTCGGCCGTGCCGTAGAAATGCCGGGCCACGTCGAGATGCGTGCCGCGCCAGCCGAGCGCCGGCTCATCCCTGATCTCACCTTCGGCCGGAAACAAGAAGGTTTCGGGATGGTGGCGCGCGCCGCGCAGCATCTGGCCAAGGGTGATCAACCCATAGAGCAGGCCGTTGCGCGCCCTCCCCGACACCACCACGCGGTCAGCGGCAAAGCGGATGGAATAGGCCTCGGGGCCGAAATCGTCGGCAAGCGACAACGACACCGGCAGGCCGCCCTCTGCCTCCGGGCGCACGATGCCTTCGACCGAGAACAAGCCGTCCACCAGTTCGCCGAAGGTTGCCGCGGCGGCTTCGGCCTCGGCACCTTTGGCCTTGAGCGCGAAGCCCATCGGGACTGGCGCCCGGCCGGATATCGAAACGTTGTTCGGCCATGGCACGATGGCAACTGGGACCGGCGCCACCGTCGGCACGGGATAAATCTCGGCGCCGCGCTTCAGCGGCGCGTTGTCGCCCTTGGCCTGAGTCGGAGCCACCGCCACTGGCAGCGTCGTGCCGTCAGCCAGCGCAACATAGGCAGTGTTGGCGCCGTCCGTCCAATGGCGCAGCGGATAGGAAAGCCCGCGAGCCGTCACGGTCCACGATGCATTGGGCTCCAGCACGAAACTCGCCGGCGGCGACAATTCGGAATGGTTGGACAGGCGCGCGGTCAGGCTGCCGCCCTCGACCACCGCGGCGGGATCGATGCGCGCTGGGCCACTGACGCACAGCTTGAAGCCTTGCATCGGCTTGGAAGACAGATTGGTCAGCGTCAGCGAATAGGCGAGGCTTTCACCGTCTGTTGCAGGCGTCCAGTTGGTTTTGAGGCGCAAGGCGGATTTCGGCTGAATGGTCATGGCGCACTTTCAATCGGCAAGCGTTGCGTGGGAGGTTTCGGCGTTGGTGCTTCCCTTGCCGGCCGGACCCTTCCCATGGAGGAAGGTGGAAGCTTCCGGCTTCGCGTCCCGCCCGTCGCTTTGACGAGCTGGCGCATTATTCATCAGATGGCGGCGACTTCAACAGGCCCGCATAGACGCCGGGCTCGGAGTTGGGGATCATCGTGGCACCCACCGTGCGCTCGTAAAATTCCGACGGACCGACATCGCCGATGATGGCATAGCCGTAGCCCATGGTGCGAAGATCGAACAGCGAGGCGAGCAGCAGCGCGTGGCCGATGCCAAGGCCCCGGGCCTCCTCGTCTACACCGGTCGGCCCGAAGAAACCACGCGCAATCGCCTCGTGGCAGGAAAAGCCGACCAGCTTTTCGGCGCGGGTGGCAAGGAAACAGGTCGGCGGCTGCCGCGACATGGCGATCGCCGTTTCGCTCGACCACCACGGATGAAATTTCCGCCGCACCCACCCAGTGACCAGCTCGAGCTCCGGCGCCAGCGCGCGCCGGATCGTCACGCCGGCCTTCTCCAGGCGCTTGTCGAGCGAAGGCTCCGGCTTGAGGGTGCTCAGATTGACGAGATAGTCCATGCTTTGTTGCCGTTTCGGTTCATGAAGCGTCGGGGACGCGGATGAAATGGTTGGGACCGATCTGCTCGATCTTATCCGACGCCGGCCGGCTGATGCGACGCACCTCCTCGGCATGACCAAGGAAACGCGCGCTGTCGCCGGGAACGAAGGGCCGGTCGGGATCGGGCACCGCCGAGAGCAGAAGCTTTGTGTAGGGATGCCGCGCATCGCGGATGACGGTTTCCGTGCCGCCCCATTCCACCATCTGGCCGGCGAACATGACGATCACCTCCTCCGCGACATGCGCCGCGGTGGCAATGTCGTGGGTAATGTAGAGCAGCGCAAGCCGCCGCTCGCGTTTGATGCGGGATAACAGTTCCAGGATACCCAGCCGGATCGACACGTCGAGCATCGAGGTCGGCTCGTCGGCCACCAACACGCCCGGCCGCACTGCGAGCGCGCGGGCGATGTTGACGCGCTGACGCTGGCCGCCGGAAAGCTCGTGCGGAAACTTGCGCGCCGTCAGCATGGGGTCGAGGCCGACCGAGGCAAGCAGCTCGGCGACGCGCAGCACCTCATCCGCCTTGCCTTTCGCGTGCCCGTGCAGTTTCAGCGGCCGGGCCAGATGGTGCTGGATGGAAAAGACCGGGTTCAGCGAAGCGAACGGGTCCTGGAACACCATCTGCACAGCGCGGCGATAGGCAGCCTCGCCAGCCTTGTCGCCGGGATGGGTGACGTCGCGTCCGCGGAAATGCATGGTGCCGGCGGTCGGCTCATCCATGCGGGCGATGATGCGCGCACAAGTGGTCTTGCCGCAGCCGGATTCGCCGACCAGCGCCAAGGCCTTGCCGGCCTTCAGCGACAGCGAGATGCCGCGCAGCGCCTGCACCGCGCCGAAATGGCGTGTGACGCCATCGAGGCGCACCACCGGTTCGGTCAGCGCCTCCGCGCCTTCGACGTCGACTGTCGGTTGCGCGTTCATGCGGCGGCTCCGTGGCCGGGCAATTGCGGGATCGCGCCCCACAGCCTGCGCGTATAGTCGTGCACGGGTGCGCGGCTCACCTGGCGCACGTCGCCGACCTCGACCAGCTCGCCCTTCAGCATGACGCCGATACGGTGGCAGAGCTGTGCCATCAGATGCAGATCGTGGGTGATGAACAGCACCGAAAAGCCGTGGCTGCGCTGCAGGTCGATCACCTGCTCCAGGATCTCGCGCTGCACCACCACGTCGAGCGCCGTCGTCGGCTCGTCCATGATGATGAGTTCAGGCTGCAGTGCCAGGCAGATCGCGATGACGATGCGCTGCCGCATGCCGCCGGAGAACTGATAGGGATAATTGTCGAGCCGGGCCGCTGGAATGCCGACCAGCTTGAACATCTCCTCGGCGCGCGCCCGAGATTGTGCCTTGCTGGCACCGGTGTGGCGCGAAAGCACGTCGTGGAACTGCGCCTCGATCCGCATCAGCGGGTTGAGCGAATTCATCGCGCTCTGAAAGACCATGCCGATGCGCCGCCAGCGCACTTTCTGCAGCGCCGCCTCGGGCAGCCTCAAAAGGTCCTCTCCGTCAAGCAGCACCTCGCCGCCCGCCACCCAGGCCGGCGGCTTCGACAGGCGCGTGATCGCATAGGCAATCGTGCTCTTACCGCAACCGGACTCGCCGGCAAGCCCGAAAAGTTCGCCGCGACCGATATCGAAGGACACGTTCTTGACCGCGCGAAAGGCGCCGTCGTCGGTAAGATAGCCGACCGAAAGGTCGCGTATCTGCAAAAGGGGCGCGTTCACCGGGCGGCCTCCAGTTCGCGCGCCCGCAGCCGAGTGAGCCGCAGCCAGCGGCTGAGCGCGGGGCCGGAGCGAAGCTGCGGGTTGGCGATCTCGTCGAAGGTGAAATTGAGCAGCGCAAGGCCAAGTCCGACCAGCGCGATGCCGACCGCCGGCGCGCCGATATCCCACCAGGCGCCGATGATGATCGCCGAGGAATTCTGCGCGTTGTAGAGCATGGTGCCCCAGGTGACGTTGAGCGGGTCGCCGAAGCCGAGATATTCAAGTGTCGTCTGCGCAACGATGGCGTAGATGATCGAGCCAACGATGTTGATGCCGATCAGCGGCACCAGATTGGGCAATATCTCCACGAAGATGATGCGCCATGGCGGCTCGCCGACCATGTGCGCGGCGACCACGAACTCGCGGTTCTTGAGCGCCAGTGTCTGCGACCTTGTCATGCGCGCGCCCCACGGCCACGAGGTCAGGGCGATGATCGCCATGATCGCCAACGGCCCGACGGTTCCGGCGAAGGAAGCGAGCAGGATGAGCAGCGGTATGTTGGGAATGACCAGCACCGCGTTGGTGATCAGGTCCAGCGTCGCGTCGGTGCGGCCGCCGAAATAGCCGGCGACAAGCCCTATCGCCGTGCCGAGCGCGGTGATCGCGAGACCGGTCACGAAGCCGACAGCCAGTGACGGACGCGCGCCCCAGACGAACTGCGAATAGACGTCCCGGCCCATCTTGGTGGTGCCGAAATAATGCTCCACCGTCGGCGCCTGGTGCGAGCGGCCGACGCGCGCGGCCGGATCGCCGGGCGCGATGAGCGGCGCAAACAGCGCCATCAGGCAGAGCGTCGCGACGATTACAAGACCGGCGACCGCCTTCTTCTGGCGCCAGAACAGCCTGAAGTTCGAGCTCATACCTGCCCCTCTCTCAGTCGCGGATCGATCACGCCGTACAGGATGTCGACCAGGAGATTGGCGCCGAGCGTGGCCATGGTCATCAGGAGCAGCTGCCCTTGGATAACTGGGTAGTCACGTGCCACACTGGCGGTGAACAAGGTGAGCCCGAGGCCCGGATAGTTGAAGACGATTTCCGTGACGATCGAGCCGCCGAACACCGCGCCCAGCATCAGCGCCAGATTGGTCATCACCGGCAGCATGGCGTTGCGCGCCGCATAGCCGAACATTACCGCCGTATCGCTCAAGCCCTTGGCGCGGCCCATGGTGACGTAGTCCTCGCCCAGCACCGAGATCATTGAGGAGCGCATCGTCGTCTGGAATTCGCCGATGAGATAGGGCGAGAGCGTCAGAACGGGCATGATCGCGTGCCAGAACACCGAACCGAAGAAAGTGAAATTGATGCCAGGATCAAGACTGGGGTCGTAGGCGTAACCGACTGGGAACCAGCGCAGCGTCACGCCGAAGATGAACAGTGTGGCCAGCGCGATGATGACCGGGGGCACCGCGATCATCACCACGGAAAAGGGCGAGACGAACGCGTCGAAGCGTCCGCCTCGCCTCCAGGCTGCCCCCGCGCCGAGGGAGACACCGACGCAGAGGGAAAAGGCGATCGCCGTCACCACCAGGAAGGCGGTCCAGCCGGCCGAGCGGCCGAGTACTTCGGTGACGGTCTGCGGATAATATTTGACCGAAACGCCAAGATCGAAGGTCGCCAGACCTTTCAGGTAATCGACGAATTGCAACCACATCGGCTGCTCGACCGCGCCGAAGCGTGCCTTGATCGCTTCGATGGCGGCAGGAGTGGCGCGCGGCCCAAGCTGCGCGATCATCCCGTCGACAGGGCTCCCCGGCATCAGCCGGGGAAGCGTGAAATTGACCACGATGGCGAACAGGAAAGCGGCCAGATAGACCCCAAGCCGTCGAAGAGGTATCCGCATTGCCGCTCTCCCCTCGTCTCGCTCCCTTCGCTTATTGCACCGGCTTCAGGCGCAGCAGATGAATCAGCCGCAACCGGTTGTTGTCATGGTCTTCGGGGTTCATCGCCGGCTCGTCCTTGGTCACCCAGCCGGTGAAACGCTTGGTCGAGTATTGGTACCAGGTCGGGCCATTGAACACCGGCACCACCGGAAAGTCGGTGGCGACGATCGTCTGCACCTCGTTGAACAGCTTCTTGCGCTCTTCGTCGGAGGTCGCCTTGCGATAGGCGTCGAACACCTTGTCCAGTTCTGGGTTGGAGTAACGCGACGGCGCGCTGGTGATGCGGCCGGCGAAAGCCGTCGACAGCGACTGGTAGTAGCCGCGGAACGGTGTCGGGCCGTCGGCGCGCGAATTCATGACCGCATCGAGGGTGCCGTCGATAATCTGCTTCTGCCACTGCTCGTATTCCGGCGTCGCCACGGAGGCGTTCACGCCGATCTTGCGCAGGCCCTCGGTGGCGATCTGCACGGCATCGATCCAGTCGGTCCAGCCGTTTGGCACGGCGATGGAGAAGGCGATCGGCTTGCCGCTCGGCGTGGTGCGGAAACCGTCGGCCCCCTTCTTGTAGCCGGCGTCGTCAAGGAGCTTGTTGGCCTTGTCGACGTCATAGGCCATCCACACATCCTTCTCGCCCTCGGCGGCCTTGTTGCGCCAGGACTCGAAGCGCGGCGGCAGGCCCGACGCATGCAGGTTCACCACCGGATAGCCGAAGCCGGCGATGTCGACCATCGAGGTGCGGTCCATGGCCAGCGAGAACGCATGGCGGAACTTGATGTCCGCGAAGGCCTCGGCGTTGCCGGGATTGGTCGTCTTGAAATTCATCTGAAAGGCGACGGTCTCGGCCGGCGGCTGCCAATAGCCGTTGTTCTTCGGATCGAGCGCCACATAAGTCTTGTCGATCTGGGGCAGGAACGAACCGATCCAGTCCATCGAGCCTTCCGGCAGCAACGCCAGCATCTGGTCGTTGCCGGAAATCTGCGGTAGCTTCAGGCAGTCAACCTTGAGCGACGTGGCGTCCCAGTAATTGGGGTTGCGGCACTGTTCGTAGACCTGCGGCGTGAAGCGGCGGATTTCGGTCATCGGGCCCGAACCGACCGGCTTCTCGTTCTTGAAGGCGAGCAGGTCCTTAACGTCCTTCCAGATGTGCTCGGGCACCACCGGGAAATCGGCGAGCGATTCCGGGAAATGGGTGTCGACGGCCTTGAGGTTGATCTTGACCTTCGTCGGCGATGGCGTCTCCACAGAAGCGACCGTCTCACCGACGCCGACCGTGTCGACGGCCGGGTTCTTCAACATCATGTCGAGGGTGAATTTCATGTCGGCCGAGGTCAGCGGCTTGCCGTCCGACCATTTGACGCCGTCGCGTAGCGTGTAGGTAATCGACTTCAGGTCGTCGGAGAATTTGTAGCCTGTAGCCAGCCGGTAGATCGGCTTACCGCTGTCATAGTCGTTGAAGATGACCAGTGGCTCGTAGATGAAATCCATCGTGCTCTGGCGACGTCCGCCGAGATCGAAGGGATTGAAGTTCTGTACCCAGCTCGTCTGCTCCTCGATGTGCATGGAGAGGACGGCTTCCGCGGAGGCGGGTGCAGGTCCGACGGTCAATCCGGCGGCAATCGAGAGTGCGGCGAAGGCCGCGCTGGCAAACAGACCCCGCCGCGATACAGCGGGGCGCAAAGAAGACGGATTCGTTCTGATGGCACGCATAGTTCGGTTCCCCTGGGTTGGAATTGACCCTTCCGCTCTTGTTGGCGGATAAGATAAATCAATTTGATTTAAGGGTATGAGCGAACCATGGCTGCGTCAACTGGTCACAATCAATAAATGGCGCAAAAATCCTTGACCCACAAGGGGTTGCGGGTTTTTGTGGGCGCGCCCATTCGCGCACTGGTGTGGATTTTTGGCGTCAAAATCCCAGCGTCCAGAATGGCTTGACGCTGCTCTCTGGCAGGTTCCTTCACCTTGGCGAAGCGAGTTTTACGCACGCGTTTTGCCCGCGGTGGCTGTGGATAGCCATGCCGCTGCAGCCATGATTTTCCGGTGGCGCACCCCGCTGGAACAAGTCAGCGGCCGATGCGGCATCGTCATCCAGTCCCGTCTCGACGGGCGCCGACGATGCAAAATTTTGCGTCTTGTTCGGCCTGTCAGCCCTGGCCGTTTGCCTTGTGCAGCCCGGCCTGGTGGATCAGCGAGCTCCAGCTATTGGTCGACGCGAGGTGGCAATAGACCAGCGTCAGCGCACCGGATCGCCTGAGGTCGAGGAATGCTTCGTCGCTCAGCTTGTTGAAGGCATCCTCGTCGATCACCTGGAAATCGGTGAGGTTGAGGATTTCGCCGGTCTCCAGTGTCACGGTACTGCGCCGCTCGACGAACAGCCCATGCGCGGCAATTCCGTCGACCATGGTGCGGGTGGCGTTGAAGTCGATCTGGTACTGATTGCAGAAGGCGAGCGCTTGCTTGGTCGCTTCCGCCGCCTCGGTGCCGGCAAAAAGCGGCGCGACCTTGTCGCCCCGTGCCGTCGCTTCGGCCTGTTCGACCACCCGGTCGCTGGCGCGGTCGACACAAAGTGCGAGGCGGTCACTACCCTGGCCGCCATCGTCGGCGAGGATGAAGGGATAGCGCCGTACATAGGCCGGAATGTAGTGCGGTTTCGCCCACTGGCCGTCCTTGCCGACAAACAGGTTCTCACCTTGCCTCAGGCCGGTGATGACGAGGGGGGCGTGAGCCGGTCCAACAAAGACGATCGGATAGGAGCGCATCGCCGCCGGCAGTTCGGCCGTCACGACGGGCAGCGCATGCGCGGCACGGGTGAAAGAGAAATCGTTTCGCGCGGCAAGGCCGAGGGAACCGTGGCGGCCTGGGTTCATCGCCTCCGGCTGCGCATAGAAGAGCGGCAACCCGCCGGCGCCCTCGGTCGCTGCGTTCTTTGCCGTACCGCCATTGCCTGCAGTCATGTCTCGTTCCCCCTAGCCGACGTCTGTCGAGGACGCGACACGATCATCACGCGCGTTCCAGTCCGGTTGCGTCATACGCCAGAGGTCGGGAAAAAGTCCATCGGTTGCCCGGCACTAGGGCAACCACCCCAAAAATGATCAACGGTCCGGTCCCTGCCTCTTCCTGTGAAGCGGAAGCCCCCTACGCGTCGTCGCGGATCGCTCGCCCAGCCTTCTGGAGAAGTTCAAACGCCTGGAACCGTTTGGCGTGCCAGCCGGCGTGGGCGGCATTCGGCGGGTAGGTTTCCCCAAGTTCCGACATCGCCGCCATCGCCCCAGCCACATCCGCGAATTGGCCGGCGGCGACTGCGCCGAGAATGGCCGAGCCCAACAGCACCGGTTCCGGCGAGGTCGAGGCAGCGACCGTCAACCCGGTCGTGTCGGCCAAAAGCTGCCGCACCAGCGGGCTCTGGCCGGCGCCGCCGCTGACCACGATGGTGTCGGTCGCCACACCCTTGTCGGCAAGCACGCCGACGATCTGGCGTGCGCCGTAGCCGAGGCCGCAGACCCCGGCAAGATAGAGGCCGACCAGCCCTTCCAGGCCGTCGTCCATGCCGATGCCGGCGATCAGGCCAAGCGCCTCGGGATCGGCGAAGGGCGCGCGGTTGCCAAGGAATTCCGGTACGACGTGCAGCTTGCCGACAAGGCCGGGAACCGCTTCCATACCGCCGCGCTTGCCTGCCTCATCCGCCAGCCACTGGCCGAGGCTGGCACCGGCCTCACCAGCCCTGGCCGCGGCCTCCGCCGAGGCGGGATGCATGCGCACCAGATGATCGATGGCCGCGCCGGCAGCCGACTGGCCGCCTTCGTTCAACCACAGGCCCGGCACCATGGCCGAAAAATACGGGCCCCACACACCGTCGACGAAAGCCGGTTCGGTGGTGGTCGACATGGTGCAGGCCGAGGTGCCGAACACATAGGCCATGCGCGACGACACGGTGCCGGCACCGCCGCGCGCGCCGACCGTGCCGATGCCGCCGGCGTGGGCGTCGATCAGGCCGGCAGCCACCGGCGTGCCTTCGACGAGCCCAAGATCGCGCGCCGCCTCGGCAGTCAGTCCCGCGCCGAGCGGTGTACCAGCCGACACCACTTCGGTCCCAATGCGCCGGAATGCTTCGTCGGCCAAAGCGCCAAGCCCGACCGTGCGGAAATAGTGTTCGTCCCAGCGCTGTTCATGCGCCAGATAGGTCCATTTGCAGGTGACGGTACAAACCGAGCGGGCCAGGCTGCCGGTCGACTTCCAGGTCAGGAAATCGGTCAGGTCCAGGAACTGCCAGGCGCGGCCAAAGGTCTCCGGCTTATGCTCGGCCAACCACAAGAGCTTCGGCGTCTCCATCTCCGGTGAGATGGCGCCGCCGACATAGTTCAGCACCGCCTCGCCTGTCCGGTTGATGCGGGCGGCCTGTTCGGTCGCGCGGTGGTCCATCCACACGATGATGTTGCGCTCGGCCTCGTCGGTCGGCCCGACGGGAAGTGGCAGTCCCCCCTCGCCCAGCACCACCAGCGAACAGGTGGCGTCATAACCGATGCCCGTGATCGACGCCGCTTCCACGCCGGCCTTTGCCACCGCCTCGCGCACGCTGGCGGCGACGGCGCGCCAGATGTCGTTGCTGGACTGTTCGACGATATCGCCCGCCTCGCGGTAGAGGGCGATGTCGCGCTTGGCCGAAGCGAGCATCGTTCCCTTGGCGTCGAACACCCCGGCGCGCGCGCTGCCGGTACCGACATCGATGCCGAGAAAATGCTTCGCTAAGGTCATTCGATCACCCTTGAAACGAAAGAATTGGAAAGTGCCGCCGGCACCGTTTGCCGCGCCGGCGGCTATTCTGTCAGAGATCGTTGCTCTGCGGCAGGATCACCAGATCGCGGATGGTGATGTTGCGCGGACGGGTCAACATGAACATCACCGCCTCGGCCACCTCCACCGGCTGCATCAACCCACCGGCGGCCAGTTCCTCGTCGAGCTTTTCCTTCGGCCAATCGCTGATCAGCGCCGTCACCACCGGGCCGGGCGCCACCGCGCCGACCCGCAGCCCATGCTTGGCCACCTGCCGGCGCAGCGTGTGCACGAAGGCCTGGATAGCGTGTTTCGAGGCGGTGTAGATCGGCTCCCACACCACTGGCACCAGCCCGGCGATCGAGCTGGTAACGATGATGTCGCCGCTCTTGCGCTCGACCATATGCGGCAAAACGGCATGGACCGAGCGGAACACGGCATTAATGTTGAGGTTCAGCATGCGATCCCAGGCATCGGGATCGCCGTTCAGCACCTCGCCGCCGACATAAGCACCGGCATTGGCGTGGAAAATGTCGAGCCGGCCGGCTTTCTCCAGGATTTGCGGCATCATGCCTGCAACGCTTTTCGGGTCCATCAGGTCGACCACCACCGGGATCGCCTGAGGCCCGAGTTCCGCGCAGACGTCCTTCAGTGCCGCCTCGGCGCGGTCGACCAGCGCGACACGCGCGCCCGCCGCGATAAGGTGCCTGGCGCATTCGAGGCCGATGCCCGATGCGGCACCGGTGATCGCCGCGACTTTTCCGATAAGGTCCTGAGCCATGTCTGCCTCTTCTTGCTGGTCTTGCTTGGGAGTTGGTTCAGGCGCGGCCGTGCGAAACCCGCGATCTGCGCGCCAGCGAGTCGACGATGACTGCGATCGCCAGCACGGCGCCGGTGATCATGTATCGAAGCGATGACGACAGATCGAGCAGCGTCAGCCCGCTGGCGATCGACTGGATGACGATGATGCCAAGCAGGGCCGAATAGGCGCTGCCGCGGCCGCCGAACAGGCTGGTGCCGCCGATCACCGCCGCCGCGATGGCGTTGAGGTTGACATCGCCGGTGCCGGCCTGCTGGCTGGACGAGGCAAGGCGGGCCGCCGCCAGGATGCCGCCGGTGGCGGCAAGCATCGAGCACAGCATGAAGGCGGTGGTGTAGATATAGCGCACATTGATGCCGGCGCGCCGCGCGGCCTCGCGGTTGCCACCGACGGCATGCATCGAACGGCCCCATTTGGTGCGTTTCAGCGCATAGTTCATCGCCACGACCAGGCCGACGAACAGACCGAACATCCACGGAATGCCGCGGGCGCCGTTGAGATAGAAGACGATCGCCTCCACGGCGACGGTCACCACCACGGCGCGCACCACGAGGCTTGCCGTCGATTGCGCTGAAAGGCCCGCCTCGCGCCGCCGCGCGGCTTCGCGGTAGCCGGTGACGAAAATGGCGATACCGGCGATCGCTGCGAGCGCGTACGAGACCGGGTCGGGCATCACCATCAACTGGCCGAAATTCACCAGCGGCGATTCGTAAGGCAGGTTGATCGAGCCGGTCGAGCCCAGCAGATAAAGCTGCAGCCCGAGCACCGCGAGCAGGCCGGCCAACGTCGAAACGAAGCTCGGCATGCCGAAACGGTTGAAAAGCAGCGCGTAGATCGAGCCGATGACCGCGCCCGCCGCCATGGCCGTGACGATGGCGAAGCCGACCGGCCAGCCCTCATTGACCCACAAGACACCGACCAGCGCCGAGGCGAGGCCGCTGACGGAGCCGACGGAAAGGTCGATCTCGCCGAGCATGAGCACGCACACGATGCCGAGCGAGATGACGCCCACCGTCGAGCAGTCGAACAGAAGGTTGACCAGGTTGTTGGCCGACAGGAACACTGGGTTCAGGCTCTGGAAAACCGTCCAGATGATGGCCAGCCCGACGATGACCGGCAGCGACCCGAGATCGCCCGAACGGACCCGATCGAGAAAGGCACCGACCGAGCCCCCGATGCCTTCGGCGTGTTTGACCCGCACGTCGGCGCGGTCGAGAAGCTGCGCCTGCGGCGCGCTTTGTTGCGAATTGTCGCTCATGACGGGTTCTCCTGCGTCTGCGCAAGCCCTGCCTGACGGCGGCTTGCCCGGCGCGAAACCGAGTTGTTCTCGGCGCCGGTGATCGCGCTGACCAGTTCCTGGTTGGATGCGTCGGGATGGAAGATGCCATTGTTCTTGCCCAGCCTCAGCACCACGATGCGGTCGGCGACGGCGCGGACGTCTTCCATGTTGTGGCTGATCATGATGACGCCCAGCCCCCGGTCGCGGACGCGTTCGATCAGATCGAGCACTTCGGCGGTCTGGGCGACGCCCAGCGCGGCGGTCGGCTCATCCAGCATGATCAGCTTGGGATCGAGCAGCAGCGACCGCGCGATTGCCACCGTCTGGCGCTGGCCGCCTGACAGCGAGGCGATGGGTTCGCGCACGCTGGGGATGCGCGCCGACAATTCGTTGAGCAGTTTCCACGCCTTGATCTCCATTGACACCTCGTCCAGCCGCATCGGGCTGAGTTCCTTGCCGAGAAAGATGTTGGCGACGACGTCCAGGTTTTCGCACAGCGCGAGATCCTGGAAGACGGTGGCGATGCCGAGCCCCAGCGCCGTCGCCGGGTCCGAAAGCGCAACGGGCTCGCCCTTGAAGGTGATCGTTCCGGATGTCGGCTGGTGCACACCCGCCAGAACCTTGACCAGCGTCGACTTGCCGGCGCCGTTGTCGCCGACAAGGGCAACGACTTCGCCGGCATGGACGTCGAGATCGATATCGGTCAGCGCCGAGACGGCGCCGAATTGCTTGGAGATGCCGCGCAGGCTGAGCACAAGCTCACGTGCCGGGGTCGGCCTCTGTGATGTGTCGGTCATGATGCAAGCCTTTCCAAGAGTTCCTTTGCTCGTCGGCAGGCAAATGCCGCCCCGCCGGTCTGACGGGGCGGTTGCCGCGCCTGCGGCTACTTGGTGATGCCGAGCTTCTTGCAGCCCTCGGCATAGCGGTCGACGCAGATCTGTTCGGCGGTGGCGATCTTCTTGTCGATGATCTCCGCCTTTAGGTTCTCGGCGGTGACCACCACCGGCACGAACAGCTGCGAGGGTGTGTCGAACAGCGTCGCCTCGGCCTTCGGCGTCTCGCCCTTGAGGAGCTGAACGGCGATGTTGGCGGCGGCCGCCGCGACGATCTCGCTCGGCTTGTTGATGGTGTTGTACTGGTCGCCGGCGACGATCAGCTGCAGCGCGGCCAGTGTCGCGTCGTTGCCGGTGATCGGCGGAACCGGATTGAAGCCCGCCGCCTTGAACGCGGCGATTGCGCCACCGCCGGTACCGTCATTGGCGGCCACCACACCCAGGATTTTCCTGTCGAAGCGGGTGATCTGGCCGCTGGCCCACTGCTGGGCCTTCGGCGGCGCCCATTCTGGCGTGTCGTATTCGGCCAGGATCGGATAACCGCTCTTGTCGAGGCCGGCGTGGATGCCCTTCTTGATCAGCCCGGCCGCCGCGTCGGTCGGCGAACCGTTGATCTGCAGCACGCCGGTGCCCTCGCCGGCCTTCACGCCCTTGTCCTTCAGGTGCTTGACCAGCGATTCGGCGATCGACTTGCCGATGGCCTCGTTGTCGAAGGACACGTAGAAATCGGCCTTGGCCTTCGGGATCGGACGGTCATAGGCGATGACCTTCACGCCCTGGGCCTGCGCCTGCTTGACCAGCGAGGTGGCGGCGGTGGAATCGACGGGATCGATGACGATCACCTTGGCGCCTTGGGTGATCATCGAGTTGAACTGCTGCTGCTGGCGCGCCGCATCGGCGTCGGCGTTCTGGTAAAGTACCTTGCAGGTGGCGCAGAGCTTTTCCATCTCGGCCTTGAAGCCCGGATAGTCGTGCTCCTCATAGCGGGTCGACGCTTGGTCCGGCATCAGGAAGGCCACGGTAGCGCCGTCGGCGCTTTGCGCGAGTGCCGTTCCGCTGACGAGCGACAGGGCCAGCATGGCCAGGCCGGTCGTTTTCCATGAGTGTTTGGTCATTCCATCTTCTCCCTTAGATGACATCGTTGCAGTGTGTTGATCTGCGCTGTTCGGCAAAGGTCCGGCGGCTCTCACCCAGGTGTTTCCACGGCGTCTCCTGACCGCTCCGCGAACTTCCCCGAGAGGCAATTTCGGACAAAGGCCTCCCCTCGCGAGCCACGATCGAGCCGCTCGCGTCATGCATTTTCTTATGGGTTTCCTCCCTGGCCCTCCCTCCTAGGCGGCCTTCGCCGCGTTGATATGGTCGACGACCAGTCGCCGGAAACGCGACGGCGTCATGCCCTTCTCGGCCAGGAATTGGCGGTTGAAATTCGACAGATTGTTGAAGCCGACCTCGAAGCAGATGTCGGTGATCGGTGCCTGCTCCTCGCTCATCAGGATCTGGCAGGCGAGGTTTATCCGCAGCCGCTTCACATATTGAACCAGCGTCATGCCGGTGTGGCGGCGGAAGGTACGCGAGAACGCACTGGTCGACTGTCCGGCGATCCTCGCCAGATCGGCCTCACCGAAAGGCTGCGTCAGGTTTTCGCGCAGATAGGCGAGCGCCTTGTTGATGCCGGCCGACATATAGCCGGAAGGGTCCGGGATATAGCTTGGGCTGGCCAGCATGCGCGCGCCCTGCGCCCGGCTGAGCAGGCCGGCGATGGCCATGAAGAGTTCGATGCGGCGCACACCCTGCGCCTCCATCAATTCTTCCATCATCGGTGCCGCCTGGCGGCTCGTCTCGGTCGAGAACAATACGCCGCGCCGCGACCATTCCAGCACCGGGCCGAGCGCTGCGAGCTCCGGCAGCACCTTCATGATGTCGCCGATGAAGCCCTCGCTGAATTGCAGGATGCGGCAGCGCAACGGAATGGTCGAACCCTCGGGAACATCGCTGACCCAGTTGTGCGGAAGGTTCGGCCCCGCAAGCACGAGGTTGCCCGGTTCGAATTCACCGATGAAATCGCCGACGAAATAACGGCCGGCCGTCGCCACCACGAGGTGGAGTTCGTATTCGGGATGGAAATGCCAGCGCACCGTGCGGAACGGATAGCCGTGCGACCAGGCCTTGAACGATTCACCCTGTCGAATCTGGACGACTTCCAGGTCCGGTCCCATGCTCGTTTCCTCCGGGGCGCGAGATGGTCCTCCCGTCGCGGCCCTTTTCCCTATCGGCTGAATTCGCTTCAGCTCTGACATCTGGGAAAACGCTAATCCCATCGTCAAAACCGCGCCACCACGTTCGGCCAGCATAACCGATACTTTTTTGACCTCACAGCCGTGGATGAGGTACTGGATGCGAATATGCGAGGCCGCCGGCCTTCTCTGCGCAAGACACATGTGCGTCGCGACCGCATTCCGTTAAGCATTGGTTTACCAATCCGGCCGGCAACTGTGGCTGGCGGATCAAAACGTTTGGCCACCAGAGAGCGAGTCGAATAGCCCCGAGAGTGATCGGGCCCATCGCAAAGGCGGCTCATGGCGGACTCGGGCAACACCGTTGCTCTGGGCCGTGGTGGGTCCGATCACCCTGCCTGATCGCGCCGCCTCGATCGCCCGGCAAGGGAGCGATTTCGTCCCCCCACCGCACAACCGTCCCCGGCTTTCATAACGATCCATATATACGATCGGCCTTAGATATCATTTTACCGAACCGGCAGGTTGGGCAATGGTGCGGCCTCACAGGCGGGCCGCTGATCTGGCCCTCCGCCAATCTGGAGACTGAATGCGAACGCAGGTCGTCATCATTGGTTCGGGGCCGTCGGGCCTGCTGCTTGGCCAGCTTCTCACCAAGGCCGGCATCGACAACATCATTCTCGACCGCGTCGACAAGGAATACATCCTCGGCCGCGTGCGGGCCGGCGTTCTGGAACAAGGCACGGTCGACCTCGTCGAGCAAGCCGGCGCCGCCGCGCGCCTGCGCGAGAAAGCCCTCATCCACGAAGGGTTCTCCATCGCTTTCGACGGCCGCGACCATCGCATTGACCTCGCCAACCTGACCGACGGCAAGCACGTCACCATCTACGGCCAGACGGAGATGACGCGCGACCTGATCCAGGCACGCGAAGCGACCGGCGCGCTGACGCTCTACGATGCCCACGATGTCACGCCGCACGATTTTGCCGGCGACAAGCCACATGTCACCTATGTGAAGGACAGCATCGCCGGACGGATCGACTGCGAGATCATCGCTGGCTGCGACGGTTTTCACGGCGTCAGCCGCAAAAACGTTCCAGTCGAAGCGATCCGCACATTCGAACGGGTCTATCCGTTCGGCTGGCTGGGCCTGCTAGCGGATGTGCCGCCGGTGAGCCACGAACTGGTCTATGCCAACCACGAGCGCGGCTTCGCACTTTGCTCGATGCGCTCGACGACCCGCAGCCGCTATTATGTCCAGGTCTCGGCGGACGAGCAGGTGGAAGCCTGGAGCGACGAGCGCTTCTGGGACGAGTTGCGTCGGCGCCTGCCGCTTCATCACGCGCAAGCAGTCGTCACCGGGCCATCCTTCGAGAAATCCATCGCACCGCTGCGGTCCTTCGTTGCCGAGCCGCTGCGCTTCGGCCGCCTGTTCCTCGTCGGCGATGCCGCCCACATCGTGCCGCCGACCGGCGCCAAGGGTCTCAACCTCGCGGCAAGTGACGTGCACTATTTGTTCGAAGGCCTGCGCGAATTCTTCGCCGAGCACTCCACCGCCGGCGTCGATGCCTACTCGCGGCGCGCGCTGGCCCGGGTCTGGAAGGCCGTGCGCTTTTCCTGGTGGATGACCACCATGCTCCACCGCTTCCCCGACAGCACGGATTTCGAACGCAGGATCCAGGAAGCCGAACTCGACTATCTCACCCATTCGCGCGCGGCGGCGGCGGCGCTCGCCGAAAACTATGTCGGCCTGCCTTACTGAGGCGGGCACCAACGGAACACCTACGAACGACAGCTAGCGGGTACCGGGCACGCCGCGAAGCGCGCGCTGCATCAGCTTCATGGACTTGCCGCGCACGGTAACGGTTCCGGCCAATATGAACCCATGCCTCTCGTAATAGTACACCAATCGCGGGCTCGACGAGAAGCAATCGAGCTTGATGTATTCCCGGCCGAGCGCCCGCCCCTGGTCGACAACATAGTCTATGATCGCCTTTCCTACCCCCGCTCCGGCATATGTCCGGAGCACCGCGAACGTGTGCAGGTAAAGGCTGTCGCCGACTTCGCCGTCGCCCCAGAAGTCGCGGTCTTCGCGAAGCAGTCGAAATGCTCCGGCGGTTTCGCCTTGGACGCGTGCGAGAAACAGTTCGCGCCTCGCGATCCGTGGCAGCATCCATGCATCATCGAAGGGCGAGATCCAACTTTCAGAACCGATCGATCTCTGCCATGCGCTCGCATCCCGCAGAACGGAGGCGAATTCCTCGCGCGTTTCAGGCGCGACGGGTTCGATGAAAACCGTAGGTTCCATGGCTGGCATGGCGCCAGGACGTATCCGGCAAATCTATGACCGATCCTGCGAGGACGATGGGTTACCGCCGTTCAGCCTCCCGATCTCCCGGCAAGGTCGACCCTGCGATCGAGGACAAGCCCCTCCATGAATGCCTCGTCGTGGCTCACCACTAGCAGCGCGCCATCATAGGCTGCGAGCGCTGCTTCCAAGGCTTCGACTGCGTCCAGATCGAGGTGATTGGTCGGCTCGTCCAGCATGAGAAGCTGAGGCGGCTCGGCGCGACCCAGCGTGCAGGCCAAACCTGCGCGCAGCCTTTCGCCGCCGCTCAGGCTGCCGGCCATTCGCAACGCGTCATCAGCGCGGAACCGGAAACGGGCCAGAGCCGACCGGCACTGGTTCTCGCTTGAGCCGGGGTTCAGCCGCCGGAAATTGTCCCGCAATGAGAGGGCGGGATCGAGAATGCCCACATGCTGGTCCAGCAATGCGTGCCTCACATGCAGATCCACCTTGCCGCTACACGGTTCGAGCTGGCCGGCAATCAACGCAAGAAGCGTGGTCTTGCCGCTGCCGTTCGGTCCGGCGATCGCAATGCGCTCCGGCCCGGTGATCGCAAGGGACAGATCGCGGATGGCGGGTTGCACCGGATCGTACCCTCCCGTCAAACCGTCGAGCCGCAGAACCAGTTTGTTCGGCGGCAGGTCAGTCGAGGGTATGTCCATGCGCAGCGGCTGTTGGACCTCGAGCTTTTCGCGCGCTGCGGTAAGAGCCTCCAGCGCAACCTCATGCCGCGCCTCGCGCAAGCGGGCATTGGCGCCGCCGGAGGATTCGGCCCTTCCCTTCGCGGCATCCATCAGGATCTTGGGCTGGTCTCCCTTGGCGCGCGCCTTTTGGCCGGCGCTGTCCTTGCGCGCCTTGCGCTCGGCCACCTGCTGAGCCCGGCGATCGATTTCGACCCGCGTTCGTTCGGCGTGGGCGAGATCGTGACGGGCCGCCTCGAGCTCCTCGGCCTTGCGCGCCCGGTAAGCGCTGTAGTTGCCGCCATATCGCGTCGCGCCAAGCGTGCTCAGCTCGACTATGGCGTCCATTTCCTCGAGGAGTTCGCGGTCATGGCTGACGATCAGGGCTCCGCCGCGCCACCCTCTGATAATTTCCAGAACGGCCCCCCGTCCGGCTCTGTCCAGATTGTTCGTCGGCTCGTCGAGAAGCAGCATATCCGCCCCGGCGAAGATGAGCGCTGCAAGGCCGGCACGGGTGCGTTGACCGCCGGAAAGTGATGCCAGCGGCGTCCGCGGATCAGTATCGAGGCCGCAGCGCGACAGCGCTGCGTCGAGCCGCGCATGCAGCGTCCAGTCTGCGTCGGCCAGCTCGTCGGCGCTCGCCAGGCCGGCCTCGGCGCGATCGAGCAAAGCCAGCGCGCGCCGCGCGTCGAACAGGTCGGCGATGGTTTCACCGTCGCGCGCGCCGATATCCTGGCGCATCAGACCGAGCGTGCCGGAAACCTGAATGGCGCCCGATTGCGGCTGCAACTCGGCTTGGATCAGACGCAGAAGCGTCGTCTTGCCGGTGCCGTTGCGCCCTACGACGCCGGCGCGCTCCGCGCCGAAACTTAAATTGAGATCGGTGAAAAGCGGTGTGCCGTCAGGCGTTGACCAGCACAGATTGGACAGGGTGATGAATGCAGGCATGGGACAGGACTTCTCGCAGCGAAACCGGACGGGTGAAGGCAGCGAGGGTCAAATCCATGTTGGGGAAACTCCGGTCCATCAAAGGTCCGTATTAGCTAGGTGACGGGTTGCGGATATGCAAGGCGCCGATACCAAGCCCCGGAAAGGCTGGCGCCGGAAGATTGCCCGAACCTCCCTACTGGGGTATCGCGCCGGCCGCCTCGCGAAGGGTCTGCATCAAAAGCCCGAGTGCGAGCGTCGGCACCGAATCCGTGCGGATGGTGAGCCCGACCGGCCCCTTGGTCTCGCTGGTGTCGATCGGCAGGGTGACGAGAAACCCCTCGGCGACATCAGCTGCCACCACACCCTCCGAGATCACCCAGACGGCGTCCGTGGAGCGCACGAAGGCACGGCCGAAAGCGTGGGAGACCGTTTCTATCTGGTTCGGCCAGTTCGGCATGCCGTTGGCGATCAAAAGACGTTCCACGAACGGCCTGATGATCGAGGTCCGCGTCGGCATCAGCACCACATAGTCGACCAGGTCGGAGAAGACGAAGGCGCCGCCCGTGAGCAAAGGATGACCGGCACGCACCACGAAACGCACCTCCTCCGAATAAAGATGTTCGAAGGAAAATCCCGCCATCTGCTCCGGCGCCGCCAGCCGGCCTACCACGATGTCGAGGTCACCGACGCGCAATTGATTGAGCAGCACCGCGTTCTCGCCGGTCACGATCTTGACACGGCTGCTAGTGTTTTCGCCAAGGAACAACCGCATCGCGTGCGGCATGATGCGGGTCGAGACCGTGGGCAGCGCACCCACCCGCACCGGCGGCGCGTTGCCGAGGCTGTCGGCGGCGATCGAATCCACCCCTTGCCGCAGCGCCGAGATCGCGGCGCCCGCATGGCGCAGGAAAACCTCCCCCAGCCGCGTCACGCGAATGCCGCGCCCGTCGCGTTCCAGCACCCGCACCCCCAGCGCCTCCTCCAGCTCGCGGATGGTCTTGGTCACCGCAGGCTGGCTCACATTCAGCGTCTCGGCGGCCTTCATCACGCTTTTCTGCCGCGACACCTCGACGAATGTCTGCAGATGGCGGAACTTGATGCGCTGATCGATCATCGCGGCCATAACCCGTCAGTTAATCGTTTGGCGGAATTTATTATTTTACTTAACCAAACGAAAGGACAACAAGGAAGGCAAGGAGAGCTTGCGTGCAACTGGCGACGATCAACGGCATAGTCCTGCACCACCGTTTGACCGGGGCGCCAAGCTCCGGCCCGGTCGTCGTCTTAATCAATTCGCTGGGCACCGACTTCCGCATCTGGGACGATGTCGTCAGCCGCCTCGCCGGTGACTGCGCGACGCTGGTCTATGACAAGCGCGGCCATGGCCTGTCCGGCCTCGGCGACGCGCCGGCGAGCATCGCCACCCACGCCGCCGACCTCGCCGCCCTGCTCGACCACCTCGCCATCAGCCAGGCCGTCATCTGCGGCCTGTCGATCGGCGGCCTGATCGCACTCGATCTGCACGCAACGCGCCCCGACCTCGTCGGCGCGCTGGTTCTCTCGGACACCGCGCACAAAATCGGAACGCCGCAGTCCTGGAACGAGCGTATCGAAATTGCCAAAACCGTTGGCATCGCCGGTTTCGCCTATGGCATCATGGAAAAATGGTTCACGCCGGCCTTCCACGCTGCTCGGCCGGACGAACTAACCGCCTACCGCACCATGCTGGTGCGCCAGCCCGTCGATGGTTACGTCGCGGCCTGCGAGGCACTCCGCAGCGCCGACATGACCGAACAGGCCAGGCGCGTCTCCGTCCCGACAATCTGTGTCGTCGGCGACCAGGACGGCTCGACACCGCCGGCCCTCGTCCGCGCACTGGCCGATCTCGTGCCGGGTGCACGCTGCGAGATTGTCGCCGATGCCGGCCACATCCCTTGCGTCGAACAGCCGGATGCCTTTGCCGCGCTGCTTGGTGCCTTCATTGTGTCTTCATCCAAGAGGGGCTGACATGGCCGCGAACGAAACGGTATCGGAACGCCATCTGCTGGGGATCGAGACCCGCCGCAAGGTCCTGGGCGATGCCCATGTCGACCGGGCGGAGATGGCATCCACCGATTTCGACCGTCCGTTCCAGGACCTGATCACCGAAGCGGCCTGGGGCGCGGTTTGGTCGCGACCCAATTGGACCAAGCGCGAGCGCTCGATCGTGACGATCGCGCTGCTGGCAGCACTCGGCCATGACGAGGAAGTCGCCATGCATGTGCGCGCCACCGTCAACACCGGCGCGACGCGCGAGGACATCACCGAGGCGTTGCTGCATGTCGCCATCTATGCCGGCGTACCGGCCGCCAACCGGGCGATCCGCACCGCCAAGCAGGTGTTCGACGCGCTCGACGCAAAGGAGGTGGCCTGATCATGAGCGACCTGCCCAATCGCAAGCCCGAGACGGGAGCGTTCTTCCCGCGCGACCGCACCTGGCATCCGCCGGCCTACACGCCTGACTACAAGACGTCCGTGCTGCGTTCGCCGCAAAAGGCCTTGCTGGCGCTCGACAACACAATCTCGGAAATCACCGGCCCGGTCTTCGGCCACTCGATCATCGGCGAACTCGACAACGACCTCATCCACAATTTCGCGCGGCCGGGAGAATCCGCGATCGGCGAACGCATCATCGTTCACGGTCAGGTTCTGGACGAACGCGGCCACGGCGTGCCGGGCGCCCTGCTCGAATTCTGGCAGGCCAATGCCGGCGGCCGCTACCGGCACAGACGAGAAATTTACCTCGCGCCGCTCGATCCCAATTTCGGCGGCTGCGGCCGCTGCATCAGCGACGAGAATGGCAATTACCGTTTCCGCACCATCAAGCCCGGCCCCTACCCCTGGCCGAACGGCCCCAACGACTGGCGGCCGGCGCATATCCATTTTTCGGTGTTCGGCCACGGCTTCGTGCAACGGCTGATCACTCAGATGTATTTCGAGGGCGATCCACTCATCTGGCGCTGCCCGATCGTGCGCACCATTCCCGAGCGGCGCGCCGTCGAGCTGCTCGTCGCCCCGCTCGACATGGAAAACACCATCCCCATGGATGCGCGCGCCTACAAGTTTGATATCG
Source organism: Mesorhizobium terrae (assembly GCF_008727715.1). Classification (GTDB taxonomy): domain Bacteria; phylum Pseudomonadota; class Alphaproteobacteria; order Rhizobiales; family Rhizobiaceae; genus Mesorhizobium; species Mesorhizobium terrae. Next base: position 3,488,615 of record NZ_CP044218.1, on the reverse strand, counting down.
TGCTGCGCGGCAGGCGCTCGACCCTGTTCGAGAACCGGCTGGACGGTAACTAGGTCGCGGCCCCGAGAAGATGATCGAAAAGTCACCTGAAATGGCGAAGAGTTCACGACCTTGATGACCCAGGCTCTCGGCTATCTGAAGGAAACGGCATCGCAGACCGCCGGCCCCTATGTGCATATCGGGCTGACGCCCAATGCTTCCGGCATCGGCGGCGTTTATGCCGCCGACCTCGGCGCCGGCATGGTTAGCGACAAGACGCGCGGGACGCGCATTTCCGTTAGTGGCCGTGTCATCGACGGCGCCGGTGCACCGTTGCGCGACGGGCTCGTCGAGATCTGGCAGGCCGACGCGGCAGGGCTCCACAACAGCCCGGCCGAGCTGCGCGGCACCGCCGATCCGAATTTTACCGGCTGGGGGCGCTGCGCCTGCGACGGCGAGACCGGCCGCTTTGCTTTCGACACCATCAAGCCCGGCCGCGTCCCCTATAGGGACCGCAGGCTAATGGCGCCGCATATCACCTTCTGGATTGTCGCCCGTGGCATCAATCTCGGCCTGCACACGCGCATGTATTTTCCAGATGAGGCCGAGGCGAACGCCGAAGACCCGGTACTGGCGCGCATCGAGCACCGCTCCCGCGTGGCGACGCTGATCGCCCGCGAAGAGGCCAGCAACAACTATGTCTTCGACATCCATCTGCAGGGCGAACGGGAAACCGTGTTCCTCGACATCTGACGCGGCGAAGATGAGCGTCAGCCCTTTCGACCATCCCATCCTCGGCGGCCTGCTCGGCGACGCGGAAGTTGCGAACACCTTCTCCGCGGCAACCGGTATCAAGACGATGCTCGACTTCGAAGCGGCCCTTGCCAAGGCCGAGGCGAAGGCGGGCGTTATAACCAAACAAGCCGCCGCCGAGATCGCCCGCGCGATCGCGTCATTCAGCCCCGATATCGATCGGTTGCGCGCCGCCGTCGCGGTTGACGGCGTCGTCGTGCCTGAACTCGTGCGCCAGTTGCGCGATGCCGTCGGCAGCGAGGCGGCGCGTCGCGTTCATTTCGGCGCCACCAGCCAGGATGTCATCGACACCAGCCTGATGCTGCGGCTGAAACCGCTGCTTGCGGCAATCGAAACGCGGCTGCAAGCTTTCATCGATGCCCTCGCCGGCATCGAGAAGCGCGATGAGCATCGTGCCCTGATGGCGCGGACCCGGATGCAGGCGGCGATCCCCATAAATGCGCGCGACCGGCTCGATGCCTGGCGACAACCCGCCAAGCGCAATCTGGAGCGTCTGCGCATTTGGTCGAAGGAAGGGCTGGCGCTGCAATTCGGCGGCGCCGCCGGCACGCTGGACCGGCTCGGCGACAAAGCGGCGGAAGTCCGCGCCGCGCTGGCCGCGGAACTCGGACTGATTGACGCCCCGCAATGGCACGGCCAGCGCGACCGGCTCGCCGAGCTAGCCTCTACCCTGTCGCTGGTCACCGGCGGGCTCGGCAAGTTCGGCCAGGATATCGCGCTGATGGCGCAGGCTGGCGACGAGATCGAACTGGCCGGCGGCGGCGCATCCTCCACCATGCCGCACAAGCAGAACCCGGTTGCGGCCGAGGTTCTCGTGACGCTCGCCCGCTTCAACGCCACCCAGCTTGCTGGCATGCACGGCGCGCTGGTGCACGAACAGGAACGGTCCGGGGCAGCCTGGACCCTGGAATGGATGATCTTCCCGCAGATGGTCGCAGCCACGGCGGCGGCAACGCGGCTTGCCGCCGCGCTTGCCGCCAACATCACCCGGCTTGGCGCTGAACAATAACCTGGGGAATATGAGAAAGGCTGATCATTTCATTTTACATTACCGAATCGTCTGTCAAAGTTTCTGGAAAGACCCGAAGGTCGTCGATGAGGGAGGAATCATGAAACGCTTGCTTTCGGCCGCGCTTTTGGCCGCGGCCATGAGCAGTGCCGCTTATGCCGACACGATCAAGGTCGGCATCGTTGGCCCGTTTTCCGGCCCCTTCGCCCTACAGGGCAAGAACTTCAAGGCAGGCATCGACGCCTATGTGGCCATCAATGGCCACAAGGTCGGCAACCACGAGGTCGAGATCATTTATCGCGACGTACCGCAGGCTGATCCGGCGCAATCGAAGGCGCTGGCGCAGGAGTTGATCGTCAAGGAAGGCGTACAGTATCTGGGCGGTTTCTATTTCACGCCGGACGCGATGGCGGCCACTCCGCTGCTCCAGCAGGCCAATGTGCCGATGGTGGTGATGAACGCCGCCGCCTCGGCGATCGTCACCAAGAGCCCTTATGTGGTGCGCACCTCCTTCACCATCTGGCAGACCGTGTCGCCGATGGCTCAGGTGGCTTTCGACGACGGTGCCAAGAAGGTCGTCACCGTCGTCGCCGACTATGCGCCCGGCCATGACGCGGAAGCGGCCTTCAAGGCCGGCTTCGAGAAGGCCGGCGGCGCTGTGGTCGAACAGTTGCGCATGCCGATGTCGACCGCCGACTTCTCCCCGATCATGCAGCGTATCAAGGATTCCGGTGCCGATGGGCTGTTCGTGTTCCTGCCCTCCGGCCCGCCCACGCTCGGTTTCGTCAAGGCCTACAACGAGAACGGCCTGAAGGCGGCCGGCATCAAGTTCTTCGCGCCAGGCGACCTGACCCAGGAATCCGACCTGCCGGCGCTCGGCGAAAGCGCGCTCGGCCTGCAGACGACGTTCCATTATGCCGTCTCGCATGACTCACCCGAAAACAAGGCCTTCGTGACGGCGGCGAGCAAGGCGATCGGCAACCAGGCCGAACTCTCCTTCCCGGCGGTCGGCGCTTATGACGGCATGCACGTCATCTACAAGATGATTGAGGCAACCGGCGGCAAGCAGGATGCCGAGAAGGCGGTCGGTGCCGTCAAGGGCCTGTCCTGGACGAGCCCGCGCGGCCCGGTCTCCATCGACCCGGAAAGCCGGCACATCGTCGAGAACATCTATCTGCGCGAAGTCACCAAGGCAGCGGACGGAACCTACTACAACAAGGAAATCCGCACTTTCGAAAAGCAGGGCGATCCTGGCCTCGCCGCCAAGAAATAGGCCTGTTCGAGCCCGGCCGTCCCGCCGCTGCCATCCTAACGCGCGGCGGGCTGCCGATCCCTGTGGCTTGACCATCCATCGACGCCGACATGATCCTGGCGCAGGATGCGCGAAGGGAGGTGCGTAATGCAGACTGTCTTCAGCGTCGCCGTCGACGCGCTTGCCTACGGCATGGTGCTGTTCGTCATTTCCATCGGCCTGTCGGTGACGATGGGGCTGATGCGCGTGGTCAACCTCGCCCATGGCGCCTTCGCCATGATCGGCGGCTACATCGCCTCCTATGCGGCGCAGTCGCTCGGTCTCGGCTACGCCGTGGCCATCCTGCTCGCCGTTTTCGGCACCATCGTCATCGCGGCGCCGATCGAGCGACTGCTCTACCGGCGCATCTATAGCGCGCCGGAACTCACCCAGGTGCTGATGACCATCGGCATCACCTTCATGATCATCGGCATCGCCAACTACGTCTTCGGCCCGACGCTAAAGACCATCCCCTTGCCCCATGCGCTGCAAGGTTCGGTCGACCTCGGTTTCCGCTCCATCGCCGCGCACAAGGTCTTCGCCATTGTTGCCGGCTTAACCATTGCAGCGGCACTCTGGTTGGCCATCGAGCGCACCGGTTTCGGCATCAAGCTGCGCGCCTCCGTCGACAATGCATCGATGGCTGCGGCGCTCGGCGTGCGCACCGAGATCGTCTACGCGGTCTCCTTTGCCATCGCCGTCGGCCTCGCCGCGCTCGGCGGCGTCCTCGGCGCGGAACTGCTGCCAGTCGAGCCTTATTACGCGCTGCGCTACATGGTGACGTTCCTGGTCGTGGTCTCGGTCGGCGGCACCGGCTCTATCCCCGGCGCGCTCGCCGCCTGCCTGCTCCTCGGCGGCATCGATACGGCCGGTCGCTACTGGATGCCGGAATTCGGCGAGTTCTTTTTCTATCTGGCCGTCATCGCCATCGTATGCTTGTTCCCGCGCGGCCTGGCTGGGAGGCGCGGCTGATGTCGGTGGTAACCAACACCGACGCCGCGGCCGCGCCGAAAGGCAGACGCGCCATCGCCGGTGACCTCGCCGGCGTCGCCGCCATTCTCCTGATCGCCGCCATCGGCTATCTCGTGTTTCCCAACAACCTCGCCCTCCTGACCCGCGTCGTCGCCATCGCCTTGCTGGTGCTCTCGCTCGACCTCGTCACCGGCTATGGCGGCATCGCCACGCTCGGCCAGGCGGCGCTGTTCGGCGCCGGTGCCTATGCGGCCGGCATCGGCGCAGTCCATTTCGGCATCACTGACCCGTTTGCGATGACGCTGGCCGGCCTCACTGGCGGCATGGTCGCCGGCCTCGTTTGCGGGCTGGTTATCCTGCGCGCCCACGGCCTGCCGCAACTGGTCCTGTCGATCGCGCTCGTCCATCTGTTCCACGAATTCGCCAACAAGACGACGTCGTGGAGCGGCGGCAGCGACGGGTTGTCCGGCATCATGCCGGCTCCATTGTTCGGCCTGTTCGCCTTCGACCTGTGGAGCCGCACGGCCTATGCCTATGGCGTTGCGCTGCTGGTGATCGTCTTCATTGTCCTGCGCATCGTCGTGCGTTCCCCCTTTGGCATGTTGTGCCGCGGAGCCAAGGAAGACCCGGTGCGCATCCGAGCGATGGGCGCATCGCCCAATGCGACCCTGTTGAGGATGTTCGTCCTCTCCGGTGGCGTCGCCGGCGTCGGCGGAGCGCTCAGCGCAATCTCGACGCAGGTGGTCGCGCTGGACAGCCTGTCATTCACGCAGTCGGCCGAGGCCCTCGTCATGCTCGTTCTCGGTGGCACCGGTTCGCTGTTCGGCGCGCTGGCCGGCACGGTGATCTTCATGCTGTTCGAGGATTTCGTCGCGGCGGCCAACCCGTTCCACTGGCTGACCATCGTCGGCGCGCTGCTTGTCGCTGTCGTGCTGTTCGCGCCGAAGGGTCTCTATGGCACGCTCGCCGACCGCTTCTCGCGCCGAGGCGGGGAGCGGCCATGACCCCGGTCTTCGAAGTCCGCAACCTGAAGAAATCCTTCGGCGGCCTCGCCGTCACCGACAATGTCTCGCTGTCGCTCCGTCCCGGCGACCGTGTCGCGCTGATCGGGCCCAATGGCGCCGGCAAGACCACCTTCGTCAATCTGGTGACCGGCAATCTGAAGCCCGACGCCGGCGAGGTGCTGATGGCTGGCGAAACCCTGACCCGCAGCGGACCCGCCGAGCGCGTCAGGCGCGGGCTGGTCCGCTCCTTCCAGGTGACGCGGCTGTTCCAGGACATGAGCCCGGCCGAACATATCGCGCTGGCCATCCTCCAGCGCGACGGTCGCGCCAACAACATGACCGGCAGCTATCTGGATCGTCCGGAAGTGATGGCGGAGACCAATACGCTGCTGGCCGCGCTCGGCCTGGAGACCCAGGCGCACCGCAAAGTGCGCGAGATCGCCTATGGCCAGCAACGGCTCTTGGAGATCGCCATGGCGCTGGCGCTGAAGCCGAAAGTGCTGCTGCTCGACGAACCGGCCGCTGGCGTGCCGCAGAGCGACACTGGCCGCATCGAGGCAGCTCTTGCCGGCCTGCCCGCCGATCTTGCCGTCTTGATGATCGAGCACGACATGGATCTCGTCTTCCGCTTTGCCAGGCGCGTGGTCGTTCTCGCCGCCGGCACCATCATCTTCGACGGATCGCCTTCGGATGTGACACACGACCAGCGCGTGCGCGAAGCCTATCTTGGGAGCTATGCCGATGCCGGCCGCGCCGCTTGAGGTCACCGGCCTGTCGGCCGGCTATGGCCCGACACGGGTGCTGGAAGATGTCTCGCTTTCCGTGCCCGCCGGCGCGCGCCTGGCGGTGCTTGGCCGCAACGGCATGGGCAAGACCACCCTGCTGGCGACACTGGCAGGCCTGACCCGCCATATCGGCGGCTCGATCAGTATCGGCGGCGCCGACATCACCGGCCTCGCCACGGCTCAGCGTGCGCTCAAGGGTGTGGGTTATGTGCCGCAAGCACGCTGGGTCTTTCCAACCCTTACCGTCGAGGAAAATCTGTTCGTCGGCCTCAAGGGAAGGCCCAGGGAGGCAATCGCGGAAGCCTATTGGATGTTCCCGCGCTTGGCGGAACGGCGGCGCAATCTCGGCTCGCAGCTGTCGGGCGGCGAGCAGCAGATGCTGTCGACGGCACGCTCTATCCTCGGACAACCGACGCTGCTGTTACTGGACGAGCCACTCGAGGGCCTCGCTCCGGTGATCTGCGACGAACTGATGGCGGCTTTCGCCACCCTCGCCAAACAGGGAGACATGACGATCGTGCTTGTCGAGCAGCGTATCCAGAGCGCGCTCGACTTCGCCGACCAGGTGATCGTGCTCGAACGGGGACGCATCGCCTGGCGGGGCACGCCGCAGGAACTTGCAGCGGACCACTCGACGGTCGAGCGGCTGCTGGGAGTGGGCGGACTGCACTAGGGCGCACGGCCCTGGTTCGGTCCGTGGAAGGCAACCGAAACGAAAGGGAGTGAACGTGTCTTGACACTAAGCAAAGCCGGCGCCGGCTTCATAGGCGCACTTCTGGCTGGTCTGTCGATGCCCAGCCTGGCCCTCGCGGCCGACATGATCCTGACCAACGGCAAGGTATTCACCGCCAACACCGCGGCGCCGAGCGCCGAAGCGGTGGCAATCCGCGATGGCAACATCCTTGCCGTCGGCAAGCTCGCCGATGTCGAAAAGGCGGCCTCGGCGGACGCGGAAAAGATCGACCTCGGCGGCGGCATGCTGCTGCCCGGCCTGATCGACGCCCACGTCCACGCGTTGTTCGCCGGGTTCAATTCGGTCTCGGCGATCCTGCCCGAGGAAAGCCGCGCCATCGCGGAGCTCGGCAAGTTCGCAACGGAATCGATCGACAACAAACGCGGTTTGGTGGGCGATGTCCTGCGCCTCGGCGTCATCACCGCCGCTTACTGGCAACCGGCGGAACTCGACGGGCTGTTCAACGCGGCCCCTTACGACAAGATGCCGGTCGTGCTGGTCGGCTCAGACGGGCATACCGGCTGGGCCAACAAGGCACTGCTGACCCGCGCCGGAGTCACCAAGGACTTCGTCGACGGTCTCGCCGAGGCCGACCGCAAATTCTACACGCTAGGCGCGGATGGCGCGCCGAACGGTTTTGTCGCCGATGCTGGCTGGGACAAGGTGCTGACGGCGCTGCCACCGGTTCCGCTCGAGGCTCAGAAGGAAGCCCTACGCGCCGCCGTCAAGGAGATGAACGGCGACGGCATCACCGCCTGGCTCGACCCGATCGTCAATGTGGAGCCCACGGGCGCCATCTTCAGCGCCTCGCCGACGAAGGAACAGGAAGGCATCCTGCCGGCCTACAAGGCTTTGGCCGACAATGGCGAGTTGACCGCGCATGTCACCGGCATGGCGCTGCTCAACGCGGCCAGCGGTCCGCAAGCCATGGAGGTCTATGACACGCTGGCCACCAAATACCCCAAGAGCGACCGTTTGATGGTAGGCGGCATCAAGATCTTCGCCGACGGCGTCATCGAATATCCGGCTCAGACCGCGTCGCTGTCCAAGCCTTACAAGAACCTCGGCACGCCAGGACCGGAGGTGATCGGCACCGACAAGTTCAAGGCGCTGGTGACGGAAGCCGACAAGCGCGGCGCCCTCGTCCACATTCACGCGATCGGCGATCGCGCGGTGACCGAGGCACTGGATGGCATCGAGGCGGCACGCAAGACGAATGGCGACAGCGGCATTCCGCACACTATCACCCATCTCGAAATCGTACAGCCGCAGGACGTCCCCCGCTTCAAGCAACTGGGCGTCATCGCCGCCATGCAGTTGATCTGGGCGCTGAAGGACGAGTTCACCACCGACATGCTGGAGCCTTATCTCGACCCGGCCTTCATGCAGTGGATCTATCCGGCCAATTCGCTGCTCAAGGCCGGTGCCACCATCGCCGGCGCTAGCGACTGGCCGGTGTCCTCGCCCAATCCCTTCCTGGCCATCCGCACGGCGATGAACCGCGAGGGGCCTAAGGGGGTGTTGCTCGACAAGGAGGCGGTGAGCGCGGAGGCGATGCTCTACGCCTACACGATCAACGCGGCCAAGGCGTTGCGTCGCGCCGACCGCATCGGGTCGATCGAGCCCGGCAAGGCCGCGGACTTCGCGCTGGTCGATCGCGACGTGCTGTCAGTCTCCGCCAAGGAGATCGGCGACACCAAGGTTGTCTGGACCATGTATGGAGGCAAGAAGGTCTACGAAGCCAGACCGCAATAATCGTTTCGGCCCGCCGTCGACCCGGCGACGGGCCGTTCCTTCGGTTTGGTGAGCGCCATTGAGTGGCGACGCAGCCGAACGTTGGCGCCCGGAGCGAAACACCGCCGCCGCTGACAAGCGGCGCCCGATGCAATATCATACTGTCACTGAAAAGGCGCAGAGACCCGCTAACTCCGATTTAACCAACCGTCTTCACCAAACGAAAGGTGGGGGTCGTTAGAACGTGCAGTAAGACAGCGTACCGTTTCAGGCCGATCCTTCAATGATGCAGACCAACTCCCAGAGCCCAGAGGCAGCGTCCGCCAACGCCGCGGCCACGCCTTTCGGCTCGCGCCGGCGCCGCGCCGAAACCCGGTGGTCGCTCGACGCGCTACGGCTGCGCCTGCGCCGGTTGAACCGCGACCAGAGCCTCTATCCGAAACTGTCGTTCAGCATTGGCCTGGCTGTGCTCTGCGCAACAGTGCTGGCCACCATGATCCTGTCGCGGGCGTGGAATGATTTCGCCGAGGCCAGGCAGAACCTCTACGACATCCAGTATTATCGCCAAATTCTCGATGCCGCGAATTTCCTTTCAGCCGAGCGCGGACCAGCCAACAACGTCATGTCGGAGAGCCCCTCGCCCAGCGATGCCTCCCTGAAGCGCCTGGCGGATTTCCGCGCCCGCAGCGACGCCGCTCTCGCTGGTCTGGCCGCTGCGCCGGAGGTGCCTTTCCTGCTCCATGACCATCCGGTGCCGTCCGCGCTTCTCGCGGCTGTCACGGCGGCGCTGGCCGAGGCAAGGGACAAGGTCGACCAAGTCCAGGCCTCCAAGGGCGACGAGGCCAAGCTTCGGGCGATGCAGCAGGCGATTGAGGCGATGTTCGACGTTTCGGACCGCTTTCGCTCCGTAGTGACGTGGCGCTCAAACGAGTTGATCAGCCACGACAGCGGACTGGCGGCGCCGGCGCTCATCGGCCAGATGCTCGCGGATCTGCGCGAATATGGCGGCCGGGCGGCCTCCGAGGTGATCGCGCCGCTTGCCTCGCACCAGCGTATCCCACTGCCCAACATCATCGACGCGCGCCAGAGCCAGGGTCGCATCTACGAAATCTGGCAGATGCTGCACAGCCAGACCGCGCTCAACGCCGTGCCCGACCTCGCCAAGAACCAGGCCGCCATCGACGCGCTGTTCTTTGGCGTCGGCATGGACCTCATCGACAAGGTCATCAAGGAAGGCAAGGATTCCACCAACTACTCGATCACCGCGACCGATCTGACCACGCGCTTCGTGCCGACCATGAAGCCGATCGAGGACTACCGCATGGCCTTCCTCGACGAAATGGTGTCGCGCTTCTCGATGGAGCGTGACGGCGCTTTGCGCCTCTTCCTTGCCGTGGCATTGGCAACGGCGGTCATTCTCGCGGTCTTGATCGGCGTGCTTTTGGCTGTGCGCCGCGACGTCTTCCGCCCGCTGCTGCAGGCGCATGAGGAGGTGATTGGCCTGGCCGAGGATCGCCCGCCAGCCGCGCGCGCCGATCTCGGCGGTGCCGGCGAGATCGTGCGCCTGTTCAATGCCATCGACGTGTTGCAGGATAGGATGCGCGAGCGCGCCTCGCTGACCAGCGAGCTCAGGGTGCAGGCCGAGACCGACGGCCTGACCGGCGTGTTGAACCGACGCACGCTGGACCATATCGCCCAGAATGGCGGCGGCAGGCTGCCCGCTGACGAAACGCTGTGTCTGGTGATGGTCGACATCGACCATTTCAAGAACATCAACGACAGCCATGGCCATCTCGCCGGCGACCGGGTGCTGGTCGACACCGCGACATTGCTGAAGCGTGAGACGCCAGCCGGCGGCGTCGTCGCCCGCTTCGGTGGCGAGGAGTTCGCGCTCTTGTTTGCCTGTCCCGACATCGACCATGCCGCCCACCTCGCCGAGGGCATCCGCATGACGCTGCAGGGACATCGCTTCACCATTCCCGGCGGTGCTCAGCTCGCCATCACCGCCAGCTTCGGCGTCGCCTGCGGCCAGCGCAGCCCCCGCGACTGGCGCCACCTGGTCGAACGCGCAGACAGGGCGCTGTACCAGGCCAAATCCGACGGTCGTAACCGCGTGTCGGTCGCACCCGACGTTGTGCGACGCCAGGCTAGCGCCGAAGGCGGAAGGCGCATGCCGATCCGCGGCAGCCGTTAGAGGGCAGCTGTGTTGCGATGGGGGAATTGCGACATCGCCGGCTATGCCGGATGTCCAGGGACCAAATGCCTCGCTGCGGCTTCGCACCGCAAGGCAAACCAGCAGGTCACTGAGCCACCCCTGCCGAAAACCTGTTTCAGCAGGGGTGGCCGGCGATCTGCTATTTTTGCATTTCCGCCTTGGTCTTGGCGACCGCGTCGGCGCTCATCTCGCCAACAGTCTCGACCTTGCCGTCCTTTATCTTCCACAGGCGGAACGGGCCGGTGATGTCGCCATACTGGTCGAAGGAGACCGGGCCGATGACCCCCTCATACTTCACCGGCTTGCCCTCCTTGATCAGCGCCAGCGCCTTGGTGAATTCCGCCTTGCCGGCATGGATCGGTGCGCCACCTGCCGCGACAACTTCCGGAATGGCCGCCTTGATCGCGGCGGCATCGCCCCTGCCGGCCTTGGCTATCGCCAGCGCCACGATCGCGCCCGCATCGTAGGAACGGTCGGCGGCAGGGGCGTCCGGCTTGATACCGCCTGAGAAGGCCTCATAAGCGCCGTAGAAATAATCGGTCGACGCCGTCTTGCTGGTGCCGGACGACGTCCCATAGGCCTCTTTCAGATACTGCGCGCCGACCGCGTCGATGAACTCGGCCGAATTCATGCCGTCATTGAGCAGGAATTTCTGGGCTCCGCCGCCGGAAATCCAGGCGCGGGCGATTGTCGCACCATCGACCGGGTAGCTGACCAGATAGAGCGCTTCCGGCTCGCCCGCCATGGCTGCGCTGGCTTCCGCGGAATAGCTCGCCTGCTTCTCGTTGTAGGGTGTCGTCGAGGTGATGGTGCCGCCGAGCTTCTTGTAGGCGTCGGCGAATTCCTTGACCATGTTGACGCCGAAGTCGTTGTTGACATGGATGATGGCGAGCTTCTTCAGGCCCTGGTCGATCGCATATTTCGCTGCGGCGGTGCCCTGCAGGGCATCGGAGGTGATGGTGCGGAAGAACACACCATTGGTCTTGCCGTCCTTTCCAAGCGTCGTCAGCGTTGGGGAGGACGAGGCCGGCGACACCTGCACGACACCGGCCGGCGCGGTTACCGAGGTCAGGATCGGGATCGACACCGACGAGATGATGCCGCCGATGATCACCGGCACTTTCTTGATGTTGACGAGCTGGGTCGCCTGATCGACCGCGACATTACCCTGGCTCTGGCTATCACGCGTATCGGTGATCAATTTGCAGCCGCCAACACCACCGGCTTCGTTGAAATCGCGGAAAGCCATCTCGACCGATTTCGCACCGGCCTGTCCGTATTCGCCAGCAGGACCCGTGAGCTCCATGACGAGGCCGACGGTGATGTCGCAATCGGCGGCAAGCGTTGGAAGGGAAGAAGCGGCAAGTGCAGTCAGCACGGTGGTGGCGAAAAGATAGTTCTTCATGTCATTCCCCTTTGTTGTGGCCCTGCTGCCGACACGGCCTTGTTTTGGTCTGCAAAGACGGATTTAGCTGGCAAGCTGGCGTCAGGCCGCTCCCTTGTTCAGGTTGTATTTCATGATCGATCCGTGGCGGCCTTCACGATCGCGCTCGAGCGCGTAGACATCGCCTTCAAGTTCATGCGCCTCGGCAAGCACGGCAGCTATCTGTTGCTGATCCTCGGCGGTCAGAACGATGTCGGCAATCGCGAGGTTGGAAGCCAGATGCGCGCGGCTACGAGCGCCGACGATGACGCCAGCCACCGCCGGACGCAGGAGCATCGCCGCGCTGGCAATCGTGGCTATATCGACGTCATGGCGATCGGCTATGGTTCGCAAGGTCCGCAACAGGCGCTGGAACAAGTCCCAGCCGCCGAAATCGTCGATGATCAGCTTGTATTTGACGAGTGAACGGTTCTCGTAGGGTTCGACCGGCTCCGGCGCACCGAGCCAACGGTCACCCAGAAAACCGCCGGCGACGGTGCCATAGCAGAGCAGCGAGAAGCCTTTTTCGGCGGCCAGCGCCGCCATTCGTTTGGCCGGTCTGGCGTCGAGCAAGGAATATTGCACCTGCATGGAGGTCAAGGGCACGCCTGAAGCTACGATCTCCTCGACATGGCCGGTGTCGAAATTGGTGCCGCCGATCTTGTCGATCTTGCCGGCGCGCCTCAGCTCTTCCAGCCAGCCCGCCGTCTCCAGCCAGCGCGACGCTTCATAATCCCACCAGTGGAACTGCACGAGGTCGAGCCGATCGAGGTTGAGGCGCTTCAGCGACTGATCGATGACGCCTTCAACGTAGGCTTTGGTGATGCGCGGCAGCACGTCGAGGTCGGGCACGAACTTGGTGTGAACCTTGATGCGGTCGAGCGCGGTCTGCCCGCGCATATCCCGGTAGCGCAACCGGAAGCGACCGATCAGCTCTTCCACCCCAGTGTAGATGTCAGCACAGTCGAAGGTGGTGATGCCGGCATCGACGAATGCGATCATGTCTGCCACGGGATCGTCGCTGCGCGCGGCTCCATGGCCGCTGGCCATCTGCCAGCCGCCGCGGATAACCCGCGAAATCTCGTAGTCCGGCGCCAGTCTTGTTCTCTGCATGCTGTTCGTCTCAGTGGTCCTTCAGCGGCACCGCGGTGGTTTCAGCGTGGCTGAAGCGGCGCAGGCCGGTTCGGGTAATGCGAAACCGCGAGCTGCAATTGGGATCCGGACAGGCGACTTCCGCGTCCGTCGTCATCCAGTCGTTCTTGTGGGTTGGCCTCTGCTTGGCCGGCAGAAGCGGCAGCAACGCCGCCAACGAATAGATCGAGAAGCCTTGCCCAGGCGGAAGATGCAGCATCTCCCCGCGCATCTCGAAATAGTCGCCAACCTTGGCGCCACAATAGATGGGCCCGCCTTCCGGCGCCGTCACCTCGACGCGCAGGTCGTAAAGCTCGAAGGAATCGTCGTGCCGCTCAACCATGCCGCAGCTTCTGCTTGTCCGCATCCTCGGCATCGAGACGCCCTCGGATCAAGTTGAAGGAGCGCGTGATGTCGTCGGTCAGCGCCTTTACCGAGCCCGCAACGTCGCGGCGCTCCAGGGCGTCGATCAGCGCCCAGTGGTGATGGGTGGCCGGGATGTCACGGTTCCCGTCATGGATCTGGGCGGCGGCGCGCACATAGGGGCCGGATTGCAACCAGAGGCTTTCCACGATCGGGATCAGCACCGCCGAACCGGCGGCGCGATAAATGTAGAAATGGAAGGCGTGGTTGAGTTCGGAAGTCTTATGCGCCTTGTCGCGATCGCTGCTGGCGAAGGCGGCCTCGCACGCCGCCGTCAACCGACGCAGCTCTTCGAAATCGGAAGCGGCAAGATTGGACGAAGCCAGCGCGGTGACCTGCCCTTCGATCAGGCAACGCGCGCGGGCCAGATCTTCCAGCCTTTCGCGCGTGATCAGCGGCACCCTAACGGATCGATTGGGCAAGGCTTCCAGTGCCTGTTCCGAGACCAGACGGCCCAGAGCCTCGCGCACGGGCATCGTGCTGGTCTCCAGGGTCTCGGCGAGATCCACGATGCGCATCATTTGGCCCGCGTCGAACATACCGTGGATCAGCGAGCGGCGCATCTCGGCGTAGACGCGATCATGCAGGGTTTCGCGGCCTACGGGCGAAAGAGCACCACGCCTGCTCACGCCGCACCTGCGACCAAGGAGCGGACGGAAATCGGCGCGCGACGGTTCTTGCGATCAGGCATTTTGTCCACCATTCGAAACCGGATGCCAGTTCGATTTTTCTAGTTGCATTTCGCTGCGATGTAAAGTTTGATCAAACATCATCGATCAAAATTCTTCGATTGACCACAATGCAGCCTGTCGCAGACACACCTTCCGCTCTTCCGCACGCCGACAGGCGCGCGGAGCTCGTCAAAGCTCAGGACCTGGTGAAACAGTTCGGCGGCCTGCGCGCGGTTGATCATATGTCGATCGCGCTGCATCGCGGCGAAATGGTTGGGCTGATCGGCCCAAACGGCGCTGGCAAGACCACCCTCTTCAACCTTTTGGCCGGCAGTCTCACGCCGACATCCGGTTCGATCAGGATCGGCGGCGTCGAGGTTGCGCAGGAACGCCCGGAACGGCGCATCGCCCGTGGCATCGGCCGTACCTTCCAGATCCCTCGTCCGTTTGCGGAAATGACCGTGTTGGAAAATGTACTGGTCGGCAGTCAGAACCAGGCTGGCGAGCATATCTGGTCGAATTTCCTGCGGTCCGGTCGTGTCGCCGTCCAAGAACGCCAGGCTGTCGAAAAGGCGCGTTCGCTGCTCGACTTCGTCAATCTATCCAGTCTCGAAGCCGAACCGGCGCGGGTGTTGTCCGGCGGCCAGCGCAAGCTTCTGGAACTGGCGCGTATGCTGATGGCCGATCCCGAGACCATCCTGCTTGACGAACCGGCGGCCGGCGTCAACCCGACGCTGCTCGAACTGATCATCGATCGCGTGCTCGAACTGAACGGTCAGGGCAAGTCGATCCTGCTCATCGAACACAACATGGACATGGTGGCTCGGCTGTGTGGCCGCGTTGTTGTCATGGCGGCGGGAAAGTTCCTGACCGAAGGCTCGCCCGCCAAAGTTTCGCGTGACCGAACCGTGATCGAAGCCTATCTCGGCGAGGTTACAGTATGAGTGGCCAACAGCCTCCAGTTGCTCTATCGACCCGTTCCTTGGTCGCCGGGTACGAGCGCGACCTGCCCATCGTGCGCGGTGTCGATTTTTCGATCCGCGCTGGCGAACTTGTCATCGTGCTCGGCCCCAATGGCGCGGGCAAATCTACCTTCGTCAAGGCGATCGCCGGGCTGGTGCCGATCCATTCCGGGACCGTCCTTCTTGGCGATTTCGACAGCACCGCCGTTCCGACGCACGAGAAAATCCGCCACGGCCTGGCTTTCGTGCCGCAAACCGAAAACATCTTCGCAACGATGTCGATCCACGACAACTTGCTTCTGGCCGCGAACGTGCTGCCGAAGGAAAAGCGCAGCCGCCGTATCGCCGATCTCTATGCAATGTTCCCTGACCTCGCCGGACGCCCCTCCTTGCGCGCCGGCCAGCTTTCGGGCGGCCAGCGCCAGATGCTGGCGGTGGCGCGCGCGCTGATTGTGGAACCCGCCGTGCTGATCCTCGACGAACCGTCGGCCGGTCTTTCGCCGAAGATCGTGCAAGAGGTCTTCGCGCAGCTCAAGGCGATCAACGAAGCGGGTGTCACCATCATCCTGGTCGAACAGAATGTGAAAGCGGCTCTCGCCATTGCCGACCGAGCAGTCATACTGGTGGAGGGACAACTGCGCCACGAAGGTCCTGCCGCAACCCTGGCCAACGACCCGATCGTCGCCGAACTCTATCTTGGCGCGCGGCGCAGCGGCGAGGTACCGACGCCATGAACCCGCAACTCATCATGGACGGACTGATCGCCGGATCGATGATCGGGCTCGGCGCCATCGGCATCACATTGACCTATTCGATCCTGCGCTTCGCCAATTTCGCGCATGGCGAAATGATCAGCTGGGGTGCTTATTTTGCCTTGGCGGCGAGCGGCCTGATCGGCTCCCTGTCTGGCGCGCTGCTTGCTCCGATCGGTCCGTTTTCCTTCGGCTGGTCGCTGCCGCTGGGCATCGTTGCCGCCATGGCCTTGACCGCGGGCCTCGCTTTGCTCGTCGACGCCTTGCTGTTCGGTCCACTGCGGAAAAGGCGCAGCGCCATCATCATCATGGTCATGGCAAGCTTCGGCGCCTCGCTCGCGCTCCGCAGCACGCTGGAATTCATTTTCACCTCGAAGCCCGCTTATTTCTCGAAGGCACTGCAGATCGCGCTTCCGCTTGGCGGTGGGCTCAGGGCAACACCCGACCAACTCTTGTCGCTGGCCGCTGCAGCCACGCTCGTGCTCGCAGTCCATATCATGCTCACGCGCACGGCAATCGGGCGTTCGATGCGCGCCGTCAGCGAAAATCAGCAGCTTGCCGGAGTTGTCGGCGTCGACGTACGCCAAGTCATCCGCACCGTTTGGGTGCTGGGTGCGGCACTTGCCTGTATCGCCGGCGCGATGGCAGGCCTGCTGGTGCAGATTCGCCCCTATATGGGCCTGGATCTGCTGTTGCCGCTGTTCGCCGCCGCGATCCTGGGCGGGATCGGCAGCGTTCCCGGAGCCATGCTGGCCGGTTTGATCGTTGGCATAGCGGAAGCGCTGGGCGTGCAGGTGATCGGCGCCGAATGGCGCGCGGCGGTCGCCTTTGTCATCCTGGTCGCCGTCTTGTTGTTGCGCCCGCAAGGCCTGTTCGGGAGAGCCGAATGAGCGTCGAATTGATCGCCTACGCCGCCTTCTTCCTGACCATGGCTCTGACCTATGCGGTCATGTGCCTCGGCCTCAACGTGCAATGGGGTCAGACCGGCCTGTTCAATGTCGGCGTCGCGGGTTTTGTCGCCATCGGTGCTTATGTCTCGGCGCTGCTGACAACCCCTGATGCACCTGACCGCTTCGGCGGCTTCGGCCTGCCGATCCTTGTCGGCTGGTTGGGCGCGGCCATCGCCACCGGACTTGCCTCCTTCCTGGTCGGTTGGCTGACGATCCGGCTGCGCGCCGACTACCTCGCCATCGCCACCTTCGGTGTCGCGGTGACGGTGCAGCTCATCGCGCTCAACCTGCAAAGCGTTACGGGTGGACCCTTTGGCATCGGCTTCATCCCGCGCCCCTTCGCCGCTTTCGCAAGCGATCCGCTGGCATTCAGCCTGCTCAATCTTGGCGTTCTGGTGGTCGTGGTAATTCTGCTCTACCTCGCACTCGAGCATCTGCTGCGCAGCCCATGGGGACGCGTGCTGCGCGCCATCCGGGAAGACGAAACCGCCGCCCTCGCGCTCGGCAAGAACGCCACCCGGTTCCGTCTGCAGGCCTTTGCCATCGGCGGCGCCATAATGGGATTGGCGGGGGCTACCCAGGCACACTTCGTCGGCTTCATTGCACCCGACAATTATGTGCCGCTGCTCACCTTCCAGGTCTGGGCCATGCTGATCGTCGGTGGCTCCGGCAACAATCGCGGCGCGATCCTCGGCGCCGTCCTGGTGTGGGGGATTTGGGCGGCCTCGGCGGGTGCCATCGCGGGCCTGTTCCCGCCGGACCAGCAAGCCCGTGCCGCTGCATTGCGCATCGTCATCATCGGCGTCGGTCTTTGCGCCATCCTGCTGTTGCGACCCCGAGGCATCCTTGGCGAAGAACGCATTGTTTCGCGCCATCTCGCCCGTCTCTCGGCCAGGCAAGCGGCGTCCACGAACCCCACCAATCCAAATCCCTGAACGAGGCACATGATGCTAACAACTCCCGAGCGCACGACGCTTGCCGGGCTCGACATCAGCCGCCTGCTTTGTGGGCTGTGGCAGGTGGCCGATCTGGAGAAAGGTGGTACGCCGCTCGATCCGGAAAACGGCGCCGACGCTCTGCAGGCTTATGTCAACGCCGGTTTCGACACGTTCGACATGGCCGACCACTACGGAAGTGCCGAGATCATCACCGGCCGCCTGCTGGCGCGTTATCCTTCCGGAAAGCGTTCGCTGGCCTTCACCAAATGGTGCCCTGAACCCGGGCCGATGACGGCGGATGTGGTCCGCAAGGGCGTGCAGGAAAGGCTCGACCGGCTCGGCGTCGACAAGGTCGATCTCCTGCAGTTCCATTGGTGGAGCTTCGAGCATCCCGCCTGGCTCGACGCCCTGCATGAAATGGCGAAGCTCAAGAACGAGGGTTTGATCAGCGCCATCGGCGTCACCAATTTCGACGCCGCCCACTTGGCCCTGGCACTTGCCGACGGTGTCCCCCTCGCCTCGAACCAGGTTTCCTTCTCGCTGGTCGACCGCCGCGCGGCCGGTCCGCTTTCGGAGCTTTGCCAGCGCACCGGCGTAAAATTGTTCGCCTATGGCACGCTTTGTGGCGGCTTCCTCAGCGACAAATGGCTGGGTGCCTCGGAGCCCGCCTCGATCGCCGACTGGAGCCGTTCGAAATACAAGCGTTTCATCGATGCTGCCGGCGGCTGGCAGGCGTTTCAAGACATTCTGGTCGCAAGCGGCGAGATCGCCCGCAAGCACAAGGTCTCGATTTCCAATGTTGCCACGCGCTGGGTTCTCGAACACCAGGCGGTGGCGGCGGCCATCATCGGCGCCCGACTTGGCGAGAACGAGCACCGCGACGACAATTTGAAGGTCTTCGGCTTTGCGCTCGATGCCGAGGACAAGGCACGGTTGGAGGCCGCCTTCGCCGAAACCCTGCCCATTCCTGGCGATTGTGGCGACGAATATCGCCGCCCGCCTTATCTCACCGCCTCGGGCGATCTCAGCCATCATCTCGACGCACTGCCCTCCATCTACGTGGCCGAGGCCATTCCCGGACGACCGGGGCGTTCGCGCGTATCCTCGGGCAGCGTGTGGGAGCCGATTGCCGGCTATAGCCGTGCCGTGCGCATCAAGGACACGATCCATGTGTCCGGCACCACTGCCACCCACGGCTCCGACCGTTGTGTGGCACCCGGCGATGTCGGCGCGCAGACCACCTATATCCTCGACAAGATCGTAGCTTCGATATCCGCGCTCGGCGGACGGGTGGAAGACGTGGTGCGCACCCGCATCTATCTTCGCGATGCAGCGCAATGGGAACCGGCATCCCGCGCCCATGGCCGCGTCTTCGGCGAGATCAAGCCAGCCAACACCATGGTCGCCGCAGGCGATCTGATCGGCGACTACGAGGTTGAGATCGAAGCGGTCGCTGTTGTCGGCTGATTGCGTCCCGGAGGTTTAGGGATCAGGCCACAACATCGACGGCGTGGAAACGCCGTAAGTCATGCCCGGTCCGGGCGGACATTGAGACCGAACGCCAGCAGTTCGCGCGTGTAGTCCTGCGCTGGCGTCCGCACCACCTCTTCTGTCCGGCCGGATTCGACCACGTCACCCCGCCGCATGACCATGAGGCTATCCGCCATATGCGCAACGACCTTCAGATTGTGGGTGACGAAAAGCATCGACAGGCCGCGGCTTTCCTTCAGCTCGGCCAGCAGGTTCAAAATCTGGGCCTGCACCGAGACATCGAGTGCAGAAGTCGGCTCGTCGAGGATCATCAGCTTCGGCGCCAGCGCAAGCGCCCGCGCGATCGCGACACGCTGCGCCTGGCCGCCGGAAAGCTCGCGCGCACGACGCTCGAGGAAGTCCGACGGTAGGCCGCAGTCCGATAAGAGGCTCTTGATCCTGGCGCGCATGGCGAGGTTTGACCGGTCTCCTCGCGCGAGCATCGGCTCGGCGATTATCTCGGCGATCGTCAGGCGCGGGCTGAGCGAGAGAAAGGGGTTTTGCGACACGACCCCGATCTTCTGACGTACGCGCCGCAAAACATCGCCGTTCAGGGCCAGCCAATCCTGCCCCTCAAGCCTCACCGAGCCGCTTTCAACCGGCAGCAATCGCAACAGCGCGCGCAGAAGACTGGTTTTGCCGGACCCGCTCTCCCCGACGATGCCGAGGGTTTCGCCCCTGGCGAGCTCGAAACTCGCGCCGTTGACCGCCGGCTTCGGCGCCGCCGCGAATAGGCCGCGGGCGCGGTAGCGGACGACGAGATCGCGCACCTCGAGGATCTGCGCCGGGCTCATGCCGCATCTCCCGGCAGATGGCAAAGCCAGCGATGCGTCGCCGCGTTCCGCTCGACCGGCGCCTGCGTGGCGCAGATCAGCATGGCCCGCGAGCAGCGCGGCGCAAAGGCGCAACCCTTGATCGGCGCACGCGGCGGCGGGATCGAGCCTTCGATGGCGGCAAGCCGCGCGCCGTGCGGCGCGGCGTCAGGCAAGGCGGCCAGCAAGGCGCGGGCATAAGGATGACCCGGCCGCTGCAGCACATCGGCGACAGGGCCGGTCTCGACCGACAGTCCGGCATAGAGCACCGTCGCGCGGTCGCAGGCTTCAGCAATCACGTCCATGTCGTGGGTGATCATCAGAACGGTCAGCCCGCGCTCGGCCACCAGCTTGCGCAACAGCGCCAGAACCTGCGCGCCGACCGAGACGTCGAGCGCCGTGGTCGGTTCGTCGGCGATCAGGAAATCAGCGCCAGTTGCCAGCGCCTGCGCGATCACCACGCGCTGCTGCATGCCGCCCGACAGCTGATGCGGATAGCTTTTCAGCACCCTTTGCGGATCAGGCAATCCGGTGGCGGCCAGAAGATCGATCGCCTCGGCCAGCCGCGCCTTTCGCGACATGTCGCGATGCGCGCGCAGCACGTCGTCCATCTGCCGCGCGATGCTGAGCACGGGATTGAGCGCGGCAGCCGGGTCTTGCGCGATCATGCCGATGCGGCGGCCGCGCAGGCGGCCGGCATTCTGGCGCAAATCCTCGCCGTCGAAATGCAGCCGCTGCGCCACGATCCGCGCCCCTTTCGGCACCAGCCCCAAAAGGGTCATGCCGGTCATGGTCTTGCCGCAGCCGGATTCGCCGATCACGCCATGGATTTCGCCGCGTTCGATTTCGAGACCGATGGAACGGACGGCGTGCACGTCGCCGTCGGCGGTGGGAATGGAGACGGAGAGGCCGCGGATTTCAAGCAGCGCCATGACGCGCCCCTTCTTTGCGATCCCGCAGCGCATCCCCAAGAACGCTGAAGGCCAGCGCGATGAAGAAGATCGTCAGGCCGGGCATGGCCGAATACCACCAGCGCGCGGGAAAGAACTTGCGCCCGGCATCGACCATCTGCCCCCAGTCGGCCGTCGGCGGCAATATGCCGAGGCCAAGGAAAGACAAGGCCGCAGCCGTCAGCAAAGCCGGCCCCACGTCCAGCGCCGCCTGCACGGTCAGCGGACGCGCGGTGGCGGGCAGGATGTGGCGCGCGATGATGCGAGTGTGCGAAACGCCGGCGAGCCGCGCCGCCTCGACATAGGGCTGCCCGCGCAGCACCAGCACCTCGGCGCGGGCAAGCCTGGCATACCAGGGCCACCAGGTAACGGCGACCGCGATGATGGAGTTGAGGAAACCGGGGCCAAGCGCCGCTGCCATCAGCACCGCCAGCAGCAGCGCCGGAAAGGCCAGGAACACATCGGTGCCGCGCATCAGCGCCTCGTCGATCCAGCCACCGAAATAGCCGGCCGCCAAACCGACAGGTAGGCCGATGAGCAGCGAAAACAGGACAATCAACACCCCGTTCGTCAGCGAGACGCGGGTGCCGTAGATGACGCGGCTGAGCACATCGCGCCCCAGATGGTCCGTCCCCAGCCAGTAGTCGGCCGAAGGCGGCATCAGCTTCGCGGCTATATTAGGCGCGCCTGCCCCCTGCCCCGGATAGGGAGCGATCCATGGCGCAAGCACGGCGACAAGCACGAACAGGACAACAACCCCGAGAGCGACGGTGCCAGGCCAGCCAAGGCGGTGGAAGAGCCGGCTCATGACAGCGCCACCCGCGGGTCAACAAGGGCCTGGGCAATGTCGATGACGAGGTTCATCACGACATAGCAGATCGTCACCACAATGGTGACCGCCGCGATGACCGGAAAATCCTTGGCAAGGACCGCTTCGGAGACATAGCGGCCAAGGCCTGGCCAGGCGAAGATGATCTCGACCAGAACCGCGCCGGTCAGCGCGTAGGCAAACGACAGGCCAATCACGGTCAGCGCCGGTCCCATGGCGTTGGGCAGCGCGTGGCCGAACAGGATGCGCAGCTCCGACAGCCCGAGCGCCCGCGCGGCGGTGACGTGGCGGCGCTCAAGGATTTCGATCATAGCCGAGCGCGTCAGCCGCATCGCCACCCCGGCGGGATAGGAGGCCAGGGTCAGCGCCGGCAGGATCAGGTGTTTCAGCGCATCGCCGAAGGCGTCGAGCCGTCCGGCGAGCAACGCGTCGATCAGGTTGAAGCCGGTGATCATCTGCAAGGGCGCGCTGATCGAAATCTCGCGCGACAGCCGTCCGGACAGCGGCAGGATGCCCAGCCATTGCGCGAAGACGAGCTGCAGGATCATGGCGAGGAAAAAGGTCGGCATCGCCACGGCAGCGATGGCGCCGAGGCTACCCAGCCGGTCGGCCCACTTCCCTTGTCGTGCGGCGGCGACGACACCGAGCGGGATGCCGATCAGAAGCGCCAATCCGGTCGAGAACACGGCCAGTTCAAGGGTCGCCGGAAGATAGGCACGCAAATCCTCGGCGATCAGGCGCCGCGATTTATAGGAAACGCCGAATTCGCCGGACGCCATGGCTCTGGCGAACCCGGCGAAACGCTGGATGAGCGGCGCGTCGAGATTGAGTTCTTGACGCGCCTTTTCGATCTGTTCGGCTGTCGGACGCGGCCCCGCATAAAGCGCCGCGGGATCCGAGGGAACCACCTGCGCCACGACGAAGACCAGAAACGTCACCCCGACCACGACAAAGGTGGAGAGAACCGTCCGACGCAGGATGTAGCGCAAGAGTTCCATCGGACCGCAGGCAGCCCTAACGGCTCATTTCGTTGACGAAGGTGACATGTCCGTAGGCTGGATTGTCGACATAGCCTTTGATGTTGGAGCGAATGATGTGGACATTGGGACGGTCGAGCATGAACACGGCCGCCGCGTCCTCGATCACCTTGCGCTGTGCCTCGATGAACAGTTTTTCGGCACGCGGACGATCAGTGCCGGACAACTTTGCCGCCTCGTCGATCTTGGCGTCAACGTCGGGGTTGGAATAATAGCCGAGGTTGAAGTTCGGCTTCTCCTCGCTGTGGAAGAGATTGAAGAGATAGTCGTAGGGCGTGACGAAAGTCGGCCACCAGACCATCACGAAAATGTCCTGGGCTGCCTTCGGATTCGACTTGCCAAGCTGCCACTGCGCTTCCCAAGCCATCGGCTGCAGCGTCAGCGTGATGCCGAGCGTTTCGAGATTAGCCTTCCACAACTCCCCGGCGACGGCAGACAGGCTCTGGCTGGTGGTATAGGTCATCACCAGTTCCAGCCCCGGTGCGACGCCTTCTTCCGCCAAAAGCGCCGCGGCGGCCTTCAGATCGGTGTGCGGGATCGGCGCTTCGGTGTCGTGGCCCCAGATCCCGGCGGGCACCACGCCCTTGGCGCGCGTGCCGAGCCCCATGGTGCCGGCGGCGATCACATCGTCATACGGAAAGGCCAGCGACAGCGCCTGGCGAACCTTGGGCCGGTCCAGCGGCGCGCGTTTTACATTGTAGAGACCGAACAGCGTTTCGAAGGACGGATTGACCGCCACCCTGAGATCGGGGTTGGCCTGCATCGCCTTCAAGTTTTCGAAGGGGATGTTCTCGGTCCAGTCGGCCTGGCCGCTTTCGATCATGTTCTGGGCCAACGTCGTGTCCTCGACGATCTCGAAGGAAACCGTCTTGAAGGCGCCTTCCGGAACCTTGCCCCAATAACCGTCGACCCTATCCAGCACGGCGCGCTGGCCCGGCTCGTAGCGGGAAATCTTGAACGGTCCCGTGCCGGCATCGTTACCTTTGTTGAACCACGCATTGTCCTTGTCCAGCGAGGCCGGCGCATAGATCCAAGCGGCGAAACCGGCGGAAGCGATCAAGTCCAGCGGCTGGGTATCGGAAAGCACGAAAACCACCGTCAGCGGATCGGGGGTCTGGATGGCGGAAACCGATCCCCAGATGAAGGACGCGCCACCGCCGATCTTCTTGGTGCGCTCGATCGAACCCTTCACCGCCTCCGACGTCAACGCGCTGCCGTCGTGGAACTTCACGCCGTCGCGCAGATGGAAGGTCCAGGTCTTGCCGTCTTCGCTGACATTCCAGGATGTAGCGAGCAGCGGCTCGATCCTGGCCTGGCCCCCTTCCCCCGCCGGGATATAGCGCGTCAGCCCCTCGTAGGCATTGGCGAGCACCGCGCCGTCATTGGAGAAGGAGGTAGCCGGATCGAGATCCGGGAAGCTGGTCGGATAGGCAAGCGTGAAGATGCTGCCCTTGCCTTGCGCCATGCTGACATTCCAACGCGAGCTGGCGGCGGTCGCGAGCGCGGCAAGCGCTGCGGTCTTCAGAAGGTGACGACGGTTCATTTCAATCTCCCATTGATCGATGGCCCGTATGGATCAGGCGTCTTCTTGGTAATGCGGCACCGCCGGGGCATCGGCGGACACCCCCATCGGCACGAAGTCGAAGTCGTAGCCGAAGGCGCGCGGGCCGACGGACTCCAGTGCGATATCGCTGCGCAGCAGCACCGGCGCCGGCATCGACAGCACGTCGATGCGCAGACCGTAACGCAGTTCCTCGGTGCCGATCGCACGCCCGGTTTCGGAATCCACGATGCAGATCAGGTCCGGCACCATGGTGAAGATCTTCTCGCCTTCGCGCGCGATCAGATATTCGTTCTGGATTTCCACGACGAGGCTGCGCCCCGCATCCTCGTCGAGCCCGGCCACGGTGAGCTGGCCGCGGGTAAAGCCCGCCATCACGCGGCGGCTGATATCGGTGACCTTGCCGCGCATCAGGCGCGCGCCGCCCGACTGTTTCAGGATCGCCTCGACCGGATCGGCCTTCGCCGCCCGCGCGGCCAGCACCGCATCGCCCAGGCTCCAGGCCTGGCTGGTGGTGTGCGGCACGCCGAAACGGCGCACGAAATCGCCCGACATCGGCGCCGTCGTCATCAGCGCCGTGCAGCCCATGGCGATAGTGCCGGCGCGCAGCAGCTTTTCCAGCATTTTTGGCGTGGTCGCCTCGGTCACGATCATAACGTTGCCGTCCGCATCAGCGAGCCCGGCGGGCTGCACCGCCTGGCCGTGGATGAAGAAGGTCGTCATCTGCACTTCCGGAAAGGCGCGCCCCATGCCGTCCGCATCGACCACCGGCAGGTCGACCATCGCCGCCGTCAGCATCGGCGCGATGCCGTTGCCGCCGCCCACCTCGTCGCCGAGCAGCGCGTCGACCTTGCGGCCGAGATGCCGTTCCAGTGCATGCAACAGCCGCACGCCTTCGCCGCCCTCGGCGATCTTCTCGATACCAACGGTCGGCGCTCCGATGCCGCCAAGGCCGAGGATCTGCGCATCCGGCGCCATGTCGGCCGGCCGCACCATGCGGATGCGTTTGCCGTCGCGCAGCAACGCCTTGGCGCGTAGCAGGCCGTGATAGGTGCTGCCGCCGCCGCCGGTGCCCAAGATACCGCAGCCGATGGCAATGCGATCGATATCGGCTTCGGTCAGCGTCCAGTATTTCATACCCGCAACTCCCCGATCACTTTCGCCGCGACGCGAATGGCGTTGCCGGGCAGATAGGCCAGCGGTGTTTCCTCGATTTCGGCCAATGTCACCGTATCGGCGTCTGCTCCCGCCTCGACAGCGCGCGACCGCGCTTCGCCGACTATGGTTTCGAGCGCGATCTCTCGGCTGGTGCCTTCGAGCGAGACGACGCTGTCGACTTCGCCCGAAACCTGCGCGATGGCCGCGCCGATGGCATTGGCTGAACCGAAGTGATCCGGCTTCAGCGAGATCGAGGTTCCCTCGAGCAGGCCGTCGACCAGCACCGAACCGCCGCCGACCAGAATGGCGGGGATCGGGTCGGCACTCGGCTTCATGCGATCGAGCACCGTCTCGATGCTGGCCTTCATCTGCGCCAGTATCTGGCGGGCGAAGTCGGGCGTGATGTGGCCAAGACGGCTGCGATCGCCGAGATCGACCAGGCCTGCCGCCACGGCGATGTCGGTGGCGGTCAGCGTGTCGCCACCGAAGCAGAGTGCCTTCTGCGACAGGCGGAAACCGACGGAATCCGGGCCAACCGTCGGCAACGCGCCGGGACGCACGATGCTGCCGCCGCCGAGACCGAAGGAATAGACGTCCGGCACGCGGAAATTGGTCGGCACGCCACCGATCATCGCGCCTTCGCTGCGGGTGCGCGGAAATCCCGCCACCAGCATTCCGATGTCAGTCGTCGTGCCGCCGACATCGATCACGGCGGCATCGCCAAGCCCGGTCAGGAAGGCAGCGCCGCGCATCGAATTGGTCGGGCCGGACGCGATGGTGAAGACGGGATAGCGCTCGGCGAATTCCGCCGCCATCAACGTGCCGTCGTTCTGGGTGAGATAGAGCGGGCAATGGAGGCCAAGGGCCGCGAAGGCCGAGCGAAAGGCGCCGACCGTCTCATGGCCGAGTTTGTTCAGGCCTGCATTGAGGATCGTCGCGTTTTCGCGCGACAACAGGCCGGTGCGGCCGATGCGATGCGAAAGACTGATAGCGGCGCCGGGCAACTCCTCCGCCACGATCTCGGCTGCCTCGTTTTCCATGCGCGGATCGACCAGCGCGAAGACCGAGCAGATCGCGATGGCCGGCACGCGTTTGGCGCGCCATTCGCGACAGGCGGCACGGATCGCCTTCCCATCAAGCGGGGCGATTTCGGAACCGTCATAATTTACGCCACCGCCCACCATCACGGCACCGCCTTCGACGATCGGGCGCAACGTATGCGGCCAGTCGATCATCGGCGGAAGCGAGCGCGTCGCCGCGCCGCACAGTCTCAGCACGCCGACCTTTTCCAGATGGCGTCCTTCGACGACGGCATTGAGGAAATGCGTGGTGCCGATCATGACCGCATTGACCGAGGCAGCGATCACGCCGGCTTCCGCCAGCACCGTGCGGATGGCCGTCGCCACCCCCGAAGTCACGTCCGCCGTGGTCGAGGACTTCACCGTCGCCAGAACCTCGGTGCCGCGCAGCAGCGCCGCATCCGTGTTGGTTCCGCCGACATCCACCCCAATGCGCAGCATGACTATCCCTTCTTCTTGCCGGCAACGTCCGCCACCCGGCTGAGCGGGGTCGTCCTTGTGCCGAAAACCTTGTAGAGCCGCAGCACGACCGAGCTCTCGACCCGCCTGACACCGGGCAGCTTGCCCAGTTCCTGGTCGATGAATTCCAGAAGCGCTGTGTGGTCCTTGACGAAAAGCGAGGCGCTGAGGTTCGACGCGCCGCTGGTCGCGGCGAGGTAACCGATCTCGTCATACTCGGCGAGCAGGATGGCCACCTCATCCACCTGCCCTGGCTCGACCTCGATGATCAGCTCGACCTGGACATCGCGTCCCAGCGCCACGGGATCGGGAATGGCGCCGATCACGATCATCTTGTCCTGCAGCAGCGCGGCGATGCGGTTGCGGACCGTGCGCTCGGACACCGAGCCGATCCGCCCCGCGATCTCGGCGGCGGACAACCGTCCGTCTTCAGTCAGATACCGGATGATCTCGCGATCAAGATCATCGACGGGGTAGCGCTGGCTCATCACCATGTTCCATGTCGGCTTTGTGACAGAAGTTTCATTTCCGAAACGGAAATTTGTCAAGCTAAATTGTGCCGTATCGGATGATAGACGATCAGAACTCGCGACTATCGGCCGGATGCGAGCCTGATCGCAGTGCCGAAGCCGCTCATATCAACGAACCAGGACGCATTTCATGCCGTACGCACGCTCCTGCGGGCGCTACCCTAGGAAACCACCGGGCTCGTCACCGAGCCAGGCATCCTGATCGCTCGACGATGGATGATGATATCAGCCGCCTTCTCGCCTAGCGGCAACGCTCAGCGGTCCGGTAGTTGAAAAACTATCCGGGAGAGCGCGGGGCTCTTTGCGGGCCGTTCTGCCGTCGTTGCTATGGCGCTCAGTCGCCAGGTTCGATCATCAGCCGCATACAGGTTTCGGCGGCCGACGGGGCTCGCCGAATTGAGAACCGCTCGATCTTGTTGCGGCGACGACAGGAGTTGCTGCTGCTTCACAGCCCCAAGGAAGGACCGCACCATCTGGATGCGGCTACCAGTTGTCGTAAGACACACAACGCGGTAGTCGAACCGCTAAGACCGCGCTGTCAGGCCGCCAGATGTTCGAAGAGCCTGGCCACCGCTTCCGCGCCGGGGTCGACATGCCCCTCGAGCTGCTTGGCATTGATGTAGGCGGCGCGGCCGGCTTTGGCACGAACAAGCGTCGCGGTGAAGTCCGCACCCTGCCGGGCAGCACCGGCCGCATCGGCCATGCCTTTGCCGAGCGCTTCGAGGGCGGGGGCGAGCGCATCCACCATCGTACGGTCGCCGACCCGGGCGCCGCCGATTTCCTGCATACGCGCCAGTCCCGCCCGCAACGCTTCCCGCATCGGCAGGCCGCTCGATGCGCCGTCGCCGGCGGCGGCGAAGAAGATGGCGAGCAGGACACCGGACGAGCCACCCATCGTCTGGCTGAGTTCCTGGCCGATGGCGCGCAAAAGCTGCGTGTGATCCGAAAGCGGCAGGCGGTCGAGCGCGTTGATCAGCGCACGCGCCGCGCCAGCCAGCGTCGAGCCCGTATCGCCATCGCCGGATTTCGCGTCGAGCGCGTTGAGATCCTGCTCGGCGGCGATCAGCACGTTGCAGCAGTTGACCAGGAAAACACGTGTCGCCGCATGCTGCGACGGCATTGGCATGATCGGCGTCAAACCGTCGGGCAAGGCGGCGACGGTTATTGGCCGAACCGCCGAGACACCTGGCCAGGCGGGAAGCGGTACGGGGGTTTTCAGAAGGTCCAGCTCAACCGCGTCAGCTGGGAAAACGGTGATGGAAAAACCCTGCATGTCGAGCGAGGTCATCAGTGGTGCCGGCCCAACGGCATGGGTGATTTTTTCACCGACGGGCGAGCCGAGGAAATCATGCGCCAGCACCGACATTTCGACGACCGAGGTGCCGCCGAGATTGTTGATCAGCGCAACATGCGGTCCCTCATCCATCACCGCCGCCAGCCGCTCTGCCATCGTGGCAACCGCAGCACGTGCGCCGGCGAAGTCGATCTGCTCCACCCCTGCCTCGCCGTGGATACCGAGGCCGAGTTCGGCCTTGCCTTGCGGGATACGGTCCTCCTTCGGCGAGCCTGGAACACGGCAGGTGTCCAGCGACATGCCGATGGAGCGCGTGCCGGCGATGACGCGCTTGGCGGCGGCCGTCACCGTATCGAGGTTCGCCCCCTGTTCGGCAAGCGCGCCCGCGATCTTGTGCACGAACAGCGTGCCGGCGACGCCGCGCGCCTGCGGCAGGTCGGGCAGCGCGATGTCGTCGCCGACGATCACCATCGAGACATTGAGACCGAAGGCACGCGCCCGCTCGGCGGCGAGGCCGAAATTCAGCCGGTCGCCGGTATAGTTCTTGACGATGAGCAGACATCCGGCAGAACCGGTCACCGCTAGGATGCCCGCCAACACCGCATCGACGCTCGGCGAGGCGAAGACGTCGCCGCACACGGCTGCGGTCAGCATACCCTTGCCGACAAAACCGACATGGGCTGGTTCGTGGCCGGAGCCGCCGCCCGAGACGATCGCCACCCTGGTCTTGTCCCAATCGCTGCGCAGCACGACGCGGATATGCGGATAGCCGTCGAGACGGGTGAGCGCGCCGCCGGACAGCGCCAGCACACCGTCGATCGCCTCGGTGACGACATCTTCGCGCTTGTTGATGAACTGGGACATGGAAATTCTCCTGAAGCTAAGCGCGAGCGGATCAAGCCAGCCGCATGCCAACCGCGTCGAAATAGAGCGGCCGCGACGGTTGGATGCGGATGGTCTCGCCGCCCCTAAGTGGCGAATGTGTGTCGGTGACGGTGATGAGGTCGTGCTTTTTGAAGGCGAGATGCAGGCGCGTCTGGTCGCCGAGATGCTCGACGCGCTTGACGAGTGCCTCCTCGCCCTCGCCTTGCGCGATGTGCTCGGGCCGCAGACCAATGCTCTTGGCGCTCGCCGGCGCTCCGGCGAAAAGATCGGCCGGCAGCACATTGATGTGTGGTTGGCCGAGCCGGGTCGCGGCATAGACGCTGACCGGCTGTTCATAGACCTCGCGCGGCGAGCCGAACTGCACGAGCTTGCCTTCGTTCAGCACGCCGACATGGGTTGCCATCGTCATCGCCTCGATCTGGTCGTGGGTGACATAAAGCAGGGTGGCGCCCGATTTCGCCTGGATGCGCTTCAGTTCGATGCGCAAATCCGCACGTAGCTTCGCATCGAGCGAACTCAGCGGTTCATCCATCAGGAAGATTTCAGGATTGCGCACCAGCGCCCGGCCGATCGAGACGCGCTGCATCTCGCCACCCGACAGCGCCGTCGCCTTGTTGTCCAATTTGTGGGCGATCTGCAGGACCTCGGCGACCTCCTTCACCTTGCGTTCGATGACGTCTCGCGGCGTCTTCAGCAGCGGTGACTTCAGCGGGAACTCCAAATTCTGGCGAACCGTCAGATGCGGGTAAAGGGAATATTGCTGGAAGACCATGGCGACGTTACGCTCGGCCGGCGACAATCCCTTCATCGACCGACCGCCGAGATAGACTTCTCCGCTGTCGGGCTTGTCGAGACCAGAGACCATGCGCAGCATCGTCGTTTTGCCAGCTCCTGTCGGACCGAGCAGCACGACAAAGGCGCCGTTGGGAATTGTCAGCGACACATTGTCGAGCGCGACTGTGCCGCCAAAGGTCTTCGTCACCTTTTCAAGGACGACCTCAGCCATGTCCCTGCACTCCTTCATTGGCTTCGGAGATGAGCGCCTTGCCGGTCTCCGCATCGAAGAGCGATAGCGTGCGTGTATCGAAGTCCAGCCCAATCAGATCATCCTCGCGCACCGTCCGCGCCGAGGAAATGCGCGCCTTCAGTTCGCCGTGTTGGGTCGCCAGCGTCACGATCTGGGTCGTACCGAGATATTCGACGGCGCTGACACGACCGCGATAGACGGCATCGTCCCGGAAACTGACATGCTCCGGCCGCACGCCGAGCGTCAGGCGACCGGCGCGGCCTTCGCGCGCGGCAGGCACCTTGACCTTGATGCCGCCGAGATCGACGCTGTTGCCGTTGATGCCGATCATGCCCTCGAAATCGAGGAAGTTCATCGACGGGGAGCCGATGAACTGAGCGACGAATTTCGTCGCCGGCCAGTCATAGATCTGCTGCGGCCGGCCGAACTGCTCGACCACGCCATGGTTCATGACGACGATCTTGTCGCCCATCTGCATGGCTTCCAGCTGGTCATGCGTCACATAGACGGTGGTCGCGCCCATGCGATCGTGCAGTGCCCTGAGTTCCTCGGCCATATGTTCGCGGAACTCGGCATCGAGTGCGCCGAGCGGCTCGTCCATGAAGAATGCCTTCGGCCGCCGCACGATGGCCCGGCCGAGCGCCACGCGTTGGCGGTCGCCACCGGAAAGCCCACCGACGGGTTTGTCGAGGATGTGCTCAATCCTGAGGATGCGGGCGACTTCCGTGACACGTGTCCTGACCTCCTCGCGCTTCATCCCCTGGCTGACTAGCGGATAGGAAATGTTCCTGCGCACGTTCATGTGTGGGTAGAGCGCGAACATCTGGAATACGAAAGCGATGTCGCGCTGGCTTGCCCGCTTCATGCCGACTTCCTCGCCGTCGATGAAGATCTCGCCCGACGTCGGCAGTTCGAGACCGGCCATCATCCGCAGCGTCGTCGTCTTGCCGCAGCCGGACGGGCCGAGCAGCATGAAGAACTCGCCGTCCTCGATGGTGAAACTCGAGGACTGAACGGCTGTGAAGGGGCCGAATTCCTTGCACACGTTCTGGATTCTGATCTGCGCCATCGGCCTACTCCGGGAAATGGCTGACGATGATGAACATCACCGTGCCGGCCAAGGTTACGATGAAGGACCAGGAATAGAGCGCGAGCGCGAAAGGCTGCATGAGCATGACAACGCCCGCCGCGATCAGCACCGATGCCAGCATCTCCCAGGCGCCACGCCGAAATTGCAACAATCCGTCGAAGAACCTGGTCATTTGCGAACGGCTCCGAAGGTGATGCCGCGCAGCAAGTGTTTGCGCAGGAGAATGGTGAACACCATGACCGGCACGAGGAAGAGGGTCGCGCCCGCGGCAACGGCCGGCCAATCCTGGCCGCTAACGCCGATGATCGTCGGGATGAAGGGCGGTGCCGTCTGGGCGTTGCCCGAGGTCAGCAGCACGGCAAAGGCATATTCGTTCCAGGCAAAAATCAGGCAGAAGATGGCTGTCGAGGCGATGCCGGTCGCGGCCTGCGGCAGCACCACCTTGTAGAAAGCCTGGAAGCGCGTGTAGCCGTCGATCAGCGCCGCCTCTTCATACTCGACCGGGATCTCGTCGATGAACCCCTTGAGCAGCCAGACCGAGAGCGACAGGTTGACCGCCGTATAGAGCAGGATCATGCCGGCATGGGTGTCGCTGAGGCCGAGCGAGCGGAACATCAGGAAGATGGGAATAGCGACCGCGATCGGCGGCATCATGCGCGTCGAAAGGATGAAGAACAAAAGATCATCCTTCAAAGGCACCTTGAAACGCGAGAAGGCATAGGCTGCGGCCGTGCCCAAAACGATGCAGAGCACGGTCGAGCCAAAACCGATGATCACCGAATTGGTGAAGCGTTCGGCAAAGCGCGATGGGCCAGAAATGACAAGACCGTCCTTGCGCACCAATTTGTCGTACCAGGTCTGTGGTTCGCCAAGCGCCTTAAGCTGATCCTCGGAAAGGCGCGTGCGCGTGGTGAAGACGTTGACGTAGCCTTCGACCGTCGGCGTGAAGAAGGTCTTGGGCGGATAGGCGATGGCGTCAGACGGCGACTTGAAACTCGTGCCGATGATCCAGACCAGCGGCAGTATCGTGATCAGCGCATAGAGAACCACCAGGATTCCAGCGGACCATTTCTGCCGCGGCGACGGCTCGGTGACGGAATAGCTGCTCATCGCTGTTTCACCTTGTTCAGAGCTTTCACGTAGATCGAGGCCAGGCCGAAAACGGTCACGAAGAGGATGACGGCATAGGCCGAGGCATAACCCGTGCGCCACTTCTCGAAAGCTTCACGCTTCAGGTTGATCGAAGTGAGCTCGGTGATGGAGCCCGGCCCGCCTCCGGTAAGCTGCACGACGAGGTCGAACATCTTGAAGTTTTCGATGCCCCGGAAGAGCACGGCGAGCATCAGGAATGGCAGGACCAGCGGGATGGTGATCGTCCAGAACTGCCGCCACTTCGAGGCACGGTCGCATTCGGCCGCCTCGTAGATGCTCGCTGGAATGGAACGCAAGCCCGCGAGGCAGATCAGCATGACGAAGGGCGTCCACATCCAGGTATCGACGATGATGATCGCCCATGGCGCCAGCGATACGTCGCCGATCATCGAGAAGGAGGACGGATCGGCGCCGGTGAGAAAGCCGACCGCGTAATTGAAGAGGCCGATCTGCGGCTGGTAGAGAAAGGTCCAAAAATTGCCGACCACGGCGGGGCTCAGCATCATCGGCAACACGATGATTGTCGTCCAGAGATCGTTGCCGCGGAACTTCTTGTTGATCAGATACGCGAGCGTGAAGCCGATCAGGACCTGAAGCACGATCGTCCAGATCAGGAAATGGGCCGTCGCCTGCATGGACAGCCAGATATCCCGGTCGGACAAGATGCTCAGGTAATTCTTGAGGCCGACGAACTCGACCTCGGCATTGGGGCGATTGACCCGAAAATTGGTGAAGCTCAGCCGGATCGTCCAGATCAGCGGGAAGATATTGACCGCGAGTAGGAGCACGATCGACGGTGCGACGAAGAGCCAGGCAAGCGAGCGATCCGACAGGCCCTTGATGCGCCTGGCAATTGCACGCGGCGTCGCCTCGGCGACCCGATCCACCGGTGAATGCAACATTGATAGTCCCCTGATTATCAACAGTGCGGCGACGGAGCCGGACTGGTCCCGGCTCCGTACCGTACCATGGCCGCTGGGAGGATGCGGGACACGCCATTATGGCGGTCAGTACTTGCCTTCGTCGTCGAAGACCTGCGTCCAGTCCTTGACGAGGCCGTCGAGTGCATCCTGGGCAGAGCCCTGGCCGGCGACGACATAATCATGGAACCGCTTCTGCGCAGCCTGCAGCAGCGAGGCATAGGCGGGCTCGGCCCAGAAATCCTTCACGATCGCCATCGAGTCGAGGAAGGTCTGCGCATAGGGCTGGCTGGTGGCAAAGCTCGGATCTTCCACCACCTTGCGCAGCGCCGAATAGCCGCCCATCTGCCACCATTTCTGCTGGATTTCCGGCTGGGCGAACCACTTGATGTAGGCGAGCGCATCGTCCTTCTTCTCCGATGCGGAAACCACGGAAATGCCCTGGCCGCCAAGCTGGGCGAAGGCGACGCCGTCCGGGCCTGCCGGATTCGGGAAATAGCCCGACTTGCCACCGCCGACATTGGCGTCGGCATTGATACCTGGCCAGGTGAAGGCAAAGTTCATATGCAAGGCAACCTGGCCCGACTTGTAGGCATCGATGTCCTCGGACATGTAGGCGTCGGAATGGCCGGGTGGCGTGCAGCAGTCATAGAGCTGCTTGTAGAACTCAAGGCCCTTCACCGCCTTGGCGGAGTTCACGTAGCCTTGCAGCTCATAGGGCTTGGCGGGATTCTCATACTGGAAACCGAAACTGTAGAGCACATCCATGGCACCCATGGTGATGCCTTCGGAGCCGCGCTCCGTATAGATCGCCGCGCCATAGACCGTCTTGCCGTCGATCTGGCGCTTCTGGAAGAATTCGGCGATGTCCTTCAGCTCGGCAAAGGTTTTCGGCACGGCGAGGTCGCGGCCATATTTCTGCTTGAACTCCGCCTGCAACTCGGGACGCGCGAACCAGTCCTTGCGATAACTCCAACCAACGACGTCGCCGAAGGCCGGCAGCGCCCAGTAGTTCGGCGTATTCTTCGGCCATTCGGCATAACCCACGACGGTCGCCGGAATGAAGTCGTCCATCTTGATTCCTTCCTTGTCGAAGAAATCGTTGAGCTTGACGTACTGGCCGTTCTCGGCGGCGCCGCCGATCCATTGGCTGTCGCCGATCATGAGGTCGCAGAGCTTGCCGCCGGAATTGAGCTCGTTGAGCATGCGGTCGGCAAAATTCGGCCATGGCACGAATTCGAACTTCATCTTGATGCCGCTCTTGGCCTCGAAGTCCTTGCTGAGTTCGACGAGCGCATTTGCCGGGTCCCAGGCGGCCCAGCAGAGTGTCAAGTCCTTTGCCCTGGCTTGCTCAGTGCCGGCAACTCCGGCGGCCAAAAACACGCCGAACGCGGCCAATGATCCGATATGGCGAAAATTCATGACTGGGACCTCCCTGCCCCTCCTTCCGACCTCCATCGGAAGGGTGAAACGCCCGTTATGGGCACCTGACGCGGAATGACGCTCCCGGCGGGCCCATACTCCTCCGCGCCGCCTGTGGCTCGCGCCGATCCTCCTGGGCGACCACGGCGAGAGTCATAATTGAGGTGCGCACCTCAATGCAAGTCATTTTTGAGGTACGCACCTCAATTCTTGCTTTTCGACTGCTTTTGTTGGAGAAATCTGGTTCGAATCTGGAAATGAGATCTGAACGGTGCGGCCAACCACGAAAGACCTGGCGGAAGCCGCAGGCGTCAGCCTCGCCACCATCGACCGCGTGCTCAATGAGCGGCCGAATGTCAGCTCCAAAGCGGCGAGGAAAGTGGCCGAGGCGATCGAACGAATCGGCTTCGTGCGCAACCCTGCCGCCGTGGCACTGGCGCGCAACAAGACCTATCGCTTCCGTTTTGTCCTGCCAACCTCGGGCGACCAGTATCTCGCTGAACTCATCGCCCGGGTCAGCGAGGCGAAGGAAGCGTTGCGCACCGATTCGACCGAGGTCGAGGCCGAACAGATCGCGATGAGCGACCCGCACCAAGTCGCCAAATACCTCACAGGTATCGACCATGATGCAGTGGACGGCGTTGCCGTCATGGCGCCGGAATCGCCGCAGGTACGCGACGCGCTGCTGCGGCTCGTGGAAAGGGGCGTCAAGGTGGTGCAGTTCCTCTCAGGCCAGGAGCGGCTGGAGAGCGCGGACTATGTCGGCGTCGACAATTTTGCAGCCGGCGCAACCGCCGGCAAGATAGCAGGCCGCTTCATCGGAGACAGGCCCGGCAAGATCATGGTCGTGGCCGAAACCATGATGGCGCTGGACAGCATCCAGCGCCGCCTCGGCTTCGACAGCATCATCAACGCCCAGTTCCCACACCTGGTGAGCCTGCCGTCGTTGGAAACCTATGCCGACGAAAGGCGCGCCGATCTGATCATCCGGCGCACCCTCCAACACAATCCCGATACGGTCGCCGTCTATGTACTGAGCTCGGAAGCGCGGGGGCCACTCACCGCGGTCTGGAATACGCAAGGAGGCCGCCCCCTCACCGTCATCGTGCATGAGCGTACCCCATTCAGCGAACAGGCACTGATGGACGAGCGCATCGACGCCGTGATCGCGCAGGACCCAGGCCACGCGGTGCGCAGCGCGCTGCGCATCATGCGGGCCCGCTCCGACCATCGCGAACCTCTGGCCTCGCAAGAGCGGATCCGCATCGAGGTCCTGCTCAAGGAGAACATCCAGTTCGAGTGAGCCAGCGCGATACAAGCCATGATGCCACTCCTGAGATCATTGTGCGCTCTGCCTGAGGACCTCGCACCCATTGAGATCGGCACCAACCTTTGCAGCAATCTCTGCACTCTGGACGGCCCCACGCACCGACCAGATGAGCGTCTGTTCAGCAACCTCGACGGTAAGTTCGATCTCGACCGGCAGGCCTAGAGAGTGTTTCCTATTTCACGAGAGTCGCGGGGACTCCCGGTTGGGCTGGTTTGTGATTCAAGGTGTTGGCTGGGCAGAGGCCATCATCTGACAATGCAGGCCCTTTCGAACGATCTTCGTGAGCTTGTTGTTGAGGCGGCGATCAAGGCCGCTGGCGCCAGATTTTGGTACCTACCGCCCCACTCTCTCGACCTCAGCATAGCTTCATTCGTTCGGAGGTTACAAGGCATTGCTCTTCTGCGACCATCCCATGTGGCCCCCGACTTTGCGCTTTTATGCCGAGCTGACAACGATCAGGATATAGCAGCCCACCGAAATGCGCTGAAGGTGAATTTGTCATGCCGACGACTAGGTAGCGAAACAGTTGGTAAAACCGCCTATGCATCGCGCCAGTAGCCCGAAGCTCCAGCGCCCAAGACGCGCTGTCCCGAAAGCTTAGGGGCGAATTTTGCCCTTTCAGCGCACACGAACGGCAAGCTCGCACCAAGAAAGTGTGCACCCTGTGTGGCGGTAGAAACTGCCGTCCCTACAAGCCGCTTAAGTACATTCCGGACCACGTCGGTGGCAGATGATAAGAACAAGCACATGATGGGCTGCTCTAAGCAGCTAGCTGCCTTGGTAAATCCGGTTTGAAGTCCAAATGTCTATCGGGTTACCAATCTCTGGCTGCAACATTGACCTACGTTGAAATTGGTCGCCTGCGCGTCCGAATTCGATGAGAGTACCGTCTCGCGCGGCCCGGGCGTTAGGACGGGCTATTTCCGGCCCCTGATGGAAGTGCTTGAGCGTGACAGCACGGTGTTGCAGTTCCTGGAAGACTCACTATCGCCAGTTGGCCACGCGTCGCTGCGATAGC
This sequence comes from Mesorhizobium terrae, assembly GCF_008727715.1. Taxonomy (GTDB): domain Bacteria; phylum Pseudomonadota; class Alphaproteobacteria; order Rhizobiales; family Rhizobiaceae; genus Mesorhizobium; species Mesorhizobium terrae. The sequence goes on along the minus strand of NZ_CP044218.1, from coordinate 3,450,747 downwards.
TGGCTGCCTCGGCTTCTCTGGAAAACGAGATCGAGAAGAATTGCCGCGTACTACCATGCTACGAGAGCCCGCCGCTCTTCGTCAGCCGCGACCGGCATTTCCTCCCCGAAACATCCAACCGCGCGCTGGAAATCAACCCGGATGAGCTACACACCTATGGCGGTGGCTATACCAAATACGTCGAGCGAACTGGCCAAGAAACGCCAGCCGGCACGGATGACCGCACCCCACGCCTCAGCCTGGACGCTTCGGCTTGCCCTTGTGCTTGCGGTCGCGATCCGCAGGCGCGGCCTGGCCGCGGTGCGCGGGCTTCTTGCCCGGCTTTCCGCCCTTATTGAACTCCGGCTTGGCGCGCTTGCCGAATTTCGGCTTCGCCCGCCACGATGTCTCGCGCGCCTCACCGGCCGGCGCGATGACGATGCCTCGTTCGAGGCTGCCGGGCTGGCTGATCTGCTCTCTGAACCCCGCCGCCTTGTCGGCGGAAATCTCGAAGCGAGTTTCCATGTCGTCGATCCGGATCGAGCCGACATCGCGTTTCGAGACGCCGCCGGCCCTGCAGATCATCGGCAGAAGCCATTTCGGGTCGGCGCGCTGCTTGCGCCCGAGCGACAGCGTGAACCAGACGCCGCCCTCCATGTCCGGGCGTCGCGGTTCGGCGTCGCGCCTTTCGTCGATCCCCCTTTCGCGGTTTTCCTTGTCGCGTTTGGGCTTCCTCGCCTGCATGTCGTGGACCGGCAGCGGCAAGAGGTCCTCCGGCACCGGGCGGACGGAAAGCTGCTGGCGCAGGAAGGCCGTGGCAATGCGCTCCGGACTTGCCTTCGTCAGCAGTTCCGCCACGAACGCCGCTTCCGCCTCGTCCGGCTCGGCGGCGACAAGCGCCGCGTCGAGGATCTGGGTGCGATAGCGGGTCTCGATCTCGGCGATGCTAGGCGCGCCACGCATTGTGGCCGACAGCTTGGCGAGCGCCAGCACACGCTGCGCGGCACCGCGCCTGGTCTCGGGAACGATGAGCACGCAGACGCCTTTTCGGCCTGCACGCCCGGTGCGGCCGGAGCGGTGGAGCAGGGTCGCTGGATTGCTCGGCACATCCGCGTGGATCACGAGGTCGAGGTTCGGTAGGTCGATGCCGCGCGCCGCCACGTCGGTCGCCACGCAGACATGAGCGCGACCGTCGCGCATCGACTGCAGCGCGTTCGAGCGCTCCGACTGCGCCATCTCGCCCGACAGCGAGACGACCGAGAAGCCGCGATTGGCCAGCCGCGCGGTCAGGTGCCGCACCGCCTCGCGCGTATGGCAGAACACCAGCGCACTGGCGCTGCCGGAATCCAGCAGCGTGTTGATGACGGCATGTTCGCGCTCGTCGCGCCGCACCAGCATCACCTGGTACTCGATGTCGGCATGCTGCTCGGTGGAAGCGGTCGCCGCGATGCGCACCGCGTCCTTCTGGAAATTCCTGGCAAGTTCCGCGATGCCACGCGGCACGGTTGCCGAAAACAGCAGTGTCCGGCGCTCATCGGGCGCCGCGCCGAGGATGAATTCGAGGTCGTCGCGGAAACCGAGGTCCAGCATTTCGTCGGCCTCGTCCAGCACCACGGCGCGCAACGCACCAAGGTCCAGCGCGCCCTTGGAGATATGGTCGCGCAGGCGTCCCGGCGTGCCGACGACGAGATGGGCGCCGCTGTCCAGCGCGCGGCGCTCCCTGCGCATGTCCATGCCGCCGACGCAGGTCGCGATCCTGACCTCGGCTGCCGCGTAGAGCCAGTCGAGTTCCCGCTGCACCTGGATGGCGAGTTCGCGTGTCGGCGCGATGATGAGGCCGAGCGGCCGCCCGGCAGCCGGAAAGCGTTCGGCGCGCCCAAGCAGGGTCGAGGCGATCGCGATGCCAAAGGCAACCGTCTTGCCCGAGCCGGTCTGCGCCGAAACCAGGAGGTCGGCCTCGCCATGCCCGCCATTCGCCATCTCCATCTGCACCGGCGTCAACTGGTTGTAACCTTTCGCCTCGAGGGCGGAAGCAAGCGCGGGGTGTATGGGCAATGCGTCGTCGGTCATGATCATGGTCTCTGTGTCGATGCCGCATAGCACGGCATCCGCGAAGTTGTAATGAGCGCTCTTCGTCGCGATTGCCACCGCGATGATCGTTCGGGCGAAGACTGCCTTCGGTTGATGGCGAAACTGGGCTAACAGCTGGGATGAGGGGCGACGCTGTCGTTCACGTTGCAGCAAAAGTAAGTCGGTTTTGGACTGATATAGACGTAGCGGTGCGCCTCATTCCCTGGCTGACGCTTACAGTAGCCGTGTGCAGTTGCGTCCGGCATACGAGCCCGCCCTTGCACGTGCATATCTTCAAACTGACGATAGTAAAAAAGGCCTGACCGGGACATTAGGCCAAGGTGGCGAAGGACGTTAAGCGGGAGTGACGACAAACCCAGGCAAGCGGCCTTGCTTTGGCGAATTCAGCGATCAGATAACCCACGACAAAATTGAAGAGCATGCGCTCGGTGCGGGACAAAATAAGAGGTCCATCGGCGCCTTTCCGTTCCCCTAGGATGACAGCTCGAGACTTCAGAAGTCCCGCAAATATTCGGCGTCATGACCGGCCGACGGTCTTGCGAACAGCACGGCAGCGCCGACCGAAACGGCCACGAGACACAGAACGACGCCAAGATAAAGCCAGGGGATCGACAGCGCCTCGGGCGGCGGATCGAACACGCCGGTCAGAAGCTTCACCAGCATCCACGCTATGACGACACCGGACAGGAGGCCGAAGACAAACCCTCCGACGATCACGACAATAGCCTCGCCCCATAGAAAGGCCGCCAATTGTCCGGGTTTTGCGCCGACGGCGTTGAGGATGGCGAAGTTCCTGCGGCGTTCAATGAAACCCAAAGCCAGCATGAGCCCGGCGGCTGCGGCTGCCATAACAACGGCGAAGGCGAGCTCGATTGTCGTCAGCCCGCCAAGATCCACAGCGGTCAGGCTCGAACCGATGAGGTGGGCTGCCTGACCGATGTTCGTGACTTTCAGGGATGCATCGGCCTTGAGCGCCCCCCTCACCTGTTGCGCCAGCATGGTGGGATCGCCCTTGGCCTTCATCAGCACATATTCGGCGGCGTCCGTGCCGGTCACGCTGGCGATGTAGGCGGCATTGGCGACGAGGAACGAGTCCCTTGGCGCGGTCGGGAATTCGCGCGCGACACCGATGAACTTGAAGGGCACCGGGTGATACTGATGGTCGCGAGAATCGAGGAGCCTAAGGTTGATCGTGTCGTCCTCCTGGAGCTGGAAATCCTTCACGGTTTCTTCCGACACCAGAACGCCGTTGGGCGTGGCGTCAAGTTTTGCCAGAACAGTGGCGGCACTGCCGCCGCTGAAGTAGGCATCGGACAGGCTGGTCGCGCTTCCGATACGCGCGGGGTCGATGCCATAGAGATCCTGAAGGTCGGCACCGACATAGGCGAAGCGATGTTGCATGGGTTGCGCGAACGCCGTTGCCGACAGCGAGGCCAGTATCGCCAGGTGCGAACCGGCCGGCTTGTCGGCCGTGCCGAACACGGTGACATCCGATCCGTTTGTCAATTCGGCATCGACGCGCGCCTGGGCGTTGTATGTGGTGTTGAAGATCGCCGTCGACGTGGCGAAGGAAATCGCCAGCGCGGTCATGGCGATGCCAATGGTCAGGCGTCGCGACTGCCTCGACAGTGCGGCCGAGACGATCGCCGCCAGCGGGCCGGCGGCAGGCCTCACGATCGTGCGCAGCACCGGGCCATTGCGCGCGACGACATTGGCCGAAAGCCGCATGGTCAGCAGCGCAGCACCCAGCCAGAACAGCGCGGGTGCGATGAAGGCCTTGTAGTCCACGGATGTCGCGGCGACGCCTTCGGGCGCAAGGACGACCTGGTATCCGGTACTCGCCGACAGCCAGAAAAGGAGCCCGGCGGCAACGAGCAGCAGCACATCCAGCCATAGCCGCCGCCACAGCGGCGTCTTGTAGCGCTCGACCGAGCGGCGCGCCGTATTGGGATCATTCCGGCGCAGTTCCCACCACACGGGCAGCAGGAAGGCCGCGAAACCCAGGAGCAGGCCGGTCAGAACGGCGAGCGCAAGCGCCGGGTCGGCGATGGCGGCCCTTGCACCCATACCTGGAACGGCAAGGCCGAACAGCAGCGCCGCCACCGTCCCCAACGCCGTGCCGCCAACCGCCGCGACAGCGGCCTCGGCGGCAGTCAGCGAGAGGATTTGTTGCGTCGTGGCGCCGCGGACACGCAGCAGTGCCTGTTCGGCGCGCCTGCGTGCGGCGCCCGAGGCGGTTATGGCAAAGGTCAGCGCCACCGCCAGCGCCACGCCAGGCAGGCCGAGGAACAGAAACAGTACCGAGGCGTAGAGCGCGTCCGAGCGTACCGCGCCGAGGCGCGAGCTGAGGTTGTCGGCGACCAGCGCCTGGCCTGCGACCCTGGCCTCGAAATTCTTCTCCATGCCTGTCACGACAGTGAATGCCGAAACCGGTTCGGCCGGCAGGACGTCACGCGCCAGCCGCACATGCAGTTGCAGGCGCGCGGTGTCCGGGCGCGCCTGGCGCTGCGCGTCGAACAGGCTTTCCCACTGGCCTTGTGGCAGTATCAGCACATTGTCCGGCGGCGCTTGCGGGGCAGCCTGCGACGGCAGGCCAACGACCTGGAACAGCGAGTCGGCATCGGGCAGGTCGACCACGCCAGCGATGATGACGTCGACCGGCGCAAGTCCGATGCGTTTGATCGTCACCGTGTCTCCGGGACCGACGTGAAGATTGGCGGCTGTCTGCTGCGCGATGAGGGCGCCCCTGCTGCTCCCGGACAGGGGGCGGATCTCGGCGGGGAAGTCGCTTGCATAATCGCCGTCGAAGGCGATGACCTGGCCCGGCCCCGTAGTCTGCGTGGTGCCCCCGGTCTGCGCCTGGAAGCCGTCGATATCGGCGAATTGCACGCGGTGAACGGCCTTGACCCGAGAGGTCTCGGCCAGTGCCTTGCCGATCGCATTAGCATCGGCGCCAGGTATCACCTGGACCTGCCAGTCGACGGGCACGGTCGATATCGCGCGCGCGGTCATGGAAGCGCTCGCGTTGAGAAGGAAAAGCACCATCGACACCAACAGCGCCGTCGCCAGGGCAACGCCCGCCGCCGCGCCCGCGACGCGCAGCTGTCGATGGGCTAGAACGCCCCTGATCCACAGGAGCAGCATCAACTTGCCCCGGTTTGAAGGGACTGCAAGGTCAGCCGGCCGTGCTCCATGGTCCAGCGCGTTGCCATCCTGGCGGCGACAGCCTCGTCATGCGTGGCCACCACAAGCGCAATGCCCGTATTTTCCAAGTGGCTGAGCACGGTATCGAAGAAGAGCTGGGCGGTGACGCTGTCGAGTTGCCCGGTCGGTTCATCGGCAAGGATGAGTTTCGGTCCGATGGCGAGCGCTCTTGCCATCGCTATGCGTTGCGCTTGCCCGCCGGATAATTCCTCCGGCAGCTTGTCCGCCAATTCGTCAAGGCCGAAGGTGTCCAGCAGAAGAGCCGCAGTTCGGTCGGCGGAACTCAGCTCTCCGGCCAGTATCATCGGCAAGCTTATATTTTGCGCAGCGGTCAATGCGGGAAACAGGCTGGGCGACTGGAAGACGAAGCCGATCCAGCGTGGCCTTAAGTCCTCGAACGGGCCAAGGCCGGGCCATTCGATCTGCCCGTTGGTCGGCCGGTCCAGGCCGCCAAGGATGTGCAGCAGGGTGGTCTTGCCGCTGCCCGAAGGTCCAACCAGGGCGATGCGGGCGCCTGAGTTGATTGCACAGTCCACATCGCGGAGCACCGTCGTACGTCCGGCGGTTCCGTCTGGGAAGTCACGGCCAATACCGCTTGCAACAACAAGCGTTTCATCCATTTTCGACCCTCCCGTCCTTCAGCCGGACGATGCGGTCGGCTCGTTGCGCCAACGCCTTGCTGTGAGTGGCGAGCAGCGTTGCCAGTCCTGCGGCGCGCCTTGCTTCGAACTGGGCAATCAGCCGCAGCTCCGTGTCGCGATCGACTTCGGCGGTGGGCTCGTCTGCCACGAGGATGGGCGGGTCGCAGGCCAGGGCGACCGCAAGACCGGCGCGCGCGGTCTCCCCGCCGGAAAGCTCGGTTGGAAGCGCCCGAGCCCGGGCCACAAGCCCCACGCTGTCGAGCAGCGGCGCAATCCGCTTTTCGTCCGGCTTGCCGGCCAATTGCATCTGGAGGCGGACATTCTGCTCCACGGTGAGGTGCGGAAACAGATTTCCGGATTGCAGCAGAATGCCAAAATTCGCCCTGCGCAGGCGCGCCCGGTTGGCCTGCGAACGACGGGTAAGCCTTACGCCAGCCACCTCGACATGGCCGCCGTCCGGCTCATCCAGTCCGGTCAGACAGGCCAGCAAAGTGGATTTGCCGCTGCCCGAAGGACCGGTCACCGCGACAATCTCGCCGGCACATACCTGCAGGCTGACGCCGCGCAGCGCCGCTGTCTCGTCGTCACCGATGTGGAAGAAGCGATAGAGCTCGTACGCATCCAGCGCGTGCATGTCACTTCCACCGGAAGGATTGGGACATCAGTTGCCACTGGTCGACATTGTCAGCACCCTTGGGCGCGTAAAACTCCAGCGTGACCAACTTGCCGTCCTTGAAGAACAAATAGCGTTCGTTCTCCAGGCGAACCTGCTTGTTGGTCACCGGATTGAGCTCCGAGTTTGTTGAGTAGACGATACGGATCGCTGCTCCGGCCGGAAGAGCCTCCGCCTTCACCGAGCTCACTGTGACCGCGCGTTCGGCCTTTTCGAGTTCCGGAACATAGGTCGTCTTGGCGGCCGCGACGGTCGGCGCTGCATCGGCCTTCGCCACAGAGACGACGACGCCGTCGAACTTGTCGACGAAACTCGCGCCATCGGCGCGGTCCGAGCGCGCCCAGCCTTCGGGAACCTTCAGCGTGAACCCCTGTGGCGCCGCATAGTCGATGAACACCTGCGTATCAGGAATGTCGCCGGGCGGGTTCTTTTCCATTGGAACTGGCTTTTCGACGGCAAGCGCCGAAGTAGCCTCGACCGCAACAACCAACACGCCCGCCACCCCCAGGCAGATTGTAGCGGCAAGGATGGGGACAATCCGAGCAATCCTGCGAAGCCTGTTTTCCATCGCTGCGACCTTTCGAATGGAACGGACACAAGCTCAGAATGCCGCATCAAGATTACGGCCAGTTCGTCCAGTTTATACGGATTGGTAAGGTTCGGGGTAGCCGAACTGCATCGACGCCGGCTTTGTCAGCGGACCGCTGACGATGACCGTGAAATTCTGTTGTTCCCACATATTCGACAGAAAATAGCGCCGACAGAAGCTATGACGGGCGACCAGGTTCGGGAGGCTGAAATGACCGCTGTCATACATCTGTCTGAGATCAAGCAGGCCCTATCGGGCATCGACGTCATTGCGGAAATGGAGACCGCATTTGGCCTTTATTCGCAAGGTCTGGCCACAGTGCCGCCAGTCGGCGAATTGCTGTTCGACCAGCCGCCGGGCGAGATGCATATCAAATACGGCGCGGTGCGCGGCGACGGCGTCTTTGTCGTCAAGATCGCCACAGGCTTTTATGAAAACCCATCCATCGGCCTCCCCTCTTCCGGCGGCGTGGTCCTGGTGTTCAGCGCCAACGACGGCAGACTCCTGGCCATATTGCAAGACGAGGGCCACCTCACCGACATACGCACTGCCGCAGCCGGTGCGGTGGCCGCCAAATGGTTGATGCCGGCCGAACTCGAATGCATCGGCATTTGCGGCTCGGGCAATCAGGCGCGGCTGCAGGCGCAGTTCCTGCGCGAGGTGACACTGTGTAGAAATGTGCTGATCTGGGCTCGGAATGCCGAGAACGCCAAGAATTGCGCGGCCGACATCGCAGCGCTTGGCTTCGTTGCGAGGACCGCGGCATCGCCGGCAGAACTTGCCGCACACGCACGCCTTATCGTCACAACGACCGCTTCAAGGACACCGTACCTGATGAGCGGCGACGTCCGGCCGGGCACGCACATCGTGGCGATGGGCGCGGACACGCCTGAAAAATCCGAAGTCGATGCCGCCTTGCTGGGCAAGGCGGCAAGCGTCATCGCCGACAGCCACTCGCAATGTTTCGAACGCGGTGAGATCCATCACGCCATCGCCCGCGGTTTGCTTTCGCCGGAGCGCGTGCTGGAACTTGGCGCGGTCATCTCGGGACCGGACCGCCTTTTCCGGCAGGTCGCCGATATTTCCATCGTCGACCTTACCGGCGTCGCCGTTCAGGATATCGTCCTCGCCAAGGCCGTGTGCAGGAAGCTCGGTGTTCTCGCCACCGCTTGAGCCATTTCCGGCCTCACAGCACTGCCGTCACGCGGTCGCGAATTCATCCTGGAGAAAACGGTCGATGCGCTGCAAGGCGTCCCGGAAATGGTCCGGCTCGCCGCCGATGCCAAGGCGCAGATGCCCCTCCATTCCGAACCAGCTGCCCGCGACCGCAAACACGCTTTGCGTTTCGCGCAACCGACGGCAGAAATCATCCGACGAGACCGGAAGGTCGTAGCGCAGGAAGGCCATCGCGCCTGCCTGCGGCGGCACCCAGCTGAAGATCGCCGAGCGCACCGCTACCCACCGCGACAGCTGATCGAGATTGCGGGCGAGAAGGCGCCGGTTGCGCGCCACGATCCGTGCACGCTTTTCCGGCTGCAGGGCAAACAGCGCGATGCGCTGCCCAAGCGCGTTGCTGCCGATCGTCGTATAATCCTGCCGCTGCATCGCCTTCTCGATGATGTCCTTTGACGACACGATCCATCCGATGCGCAGCCCGGCCAGCGCCATCGCCTTCGCCGTGCCGCCGGTAATCACGCCGGCTGGAGCGGCCGCGAAAAGCGTTTCGGTCTCCGGGCCAGCGAGTTCCGCGCCGCGATAGATTTCATCGGCATGAAGAGCGATGCCGTGACGTGTCGCAAGCAACGCCAGTCCTGACCGTTCGTCGGCCGAAAGCACGCCGCCGGTGGGGTTGTTGGGGTTGCAGACCGAGATCAACCTGGTGTTGGGCGTGATCGCCCGCGCCACCTCGTCGAGATCGAGCATCCAGCGGCTGCCGGAAAGCCTGAGTGGCACCTGATGCACCTTTGCGCCGAGCGCCTTCGCCAGTCCCGGCAATTGCATGAAGTTGGGCGTGATGATGATGGCTTCATCACCGTTGTCGAGCAGGCTCATCACCGCCAGCATGTTGGCCTCCGACGACCCCGTCGTGACGAGCACATTGTCGGCGCCGGCACCGGGATAGCGCGCGGCGATCGCTTCACGCAGCGCCGGCTCGCCTTCGGTGTGGCCATAGCCCAGCGGCAGATCGACCAGCGCTTCGATCTCGTGCGGGTCGAGCAGTTCCCGCATCGTGAAGGGATGCAGCCCGCTCTCGGTCAGATTGTATTCGACCGTGTTTTCCCAGATCGACTGGCTGCGTTCGAGTTCGAAAAGGTCAATGCGCATATCGGGTCCCATCGCGAGTGCATTTTCGCCGCAAACCGACGCGGCGTGTCGAGAAGCCAAGCTAATGCCAGTCGGCGCAAGGTTAGCCCGAAGCTTCCGGCGCCATGGCAGAAGATGTCCGAGCCCCGCATGGCAATGACAGCATATTCTTCCACGCCCGCGCCATACAGAGGCGCGCGGCTTTCGCATTTCGAGCGTGCCGCTGTTCACAGCGAGGTTCATGCATGCCACAGGTCAGGAACAACTATATCGACGGGGCCTGGCGTTCAGCCGAGCACTTCAGCGAGGGCCGCAACCCCTCCGACACCACCGAGGTTATCGGTCGCTTCGCAATGGCCACCGCTTCCGACGTTCACGACGCGGTGGCGGCTGCCCGCAAGGCACTGGGCGATTGGAAGGAAACGTCCCCCCAGCAACGCTTCGACATTCTCGACAGGGCGGCCGACGCGATCGCCCGGCGCACGCAGGAACTGGCGACATTGCTGGCGCGGGAAGAAGGCAAGACCTTGCCGGAAGCCGTCGCCGAGGTGACGAAAGCCGCCCATACCTTCAAATATTTCGCCGGTGAGGCGGTGCGGCTTGCAGGTGCCAGTTTGCGTTCGGTGCGCAAAGGCGTCGACGTCGATGTCCGGCGCGAAGCCGTCGGTGTGGTCGGACTGATCACACCCTGGAATTTTCCATTCTCGATCCCGGCCTGGAAAAGCGCGCCAGCGCTGGCCTATGGCAACTGCGTCATCCTCAAGCCGTCGGAACTGACCAATGCGATTGCCTGGGAACTGGCCAGCATCCTGCATGAAGCCGGCGTGCCGCGCGGCGTCTTCCAGATGGTCATGGGTGGCGGTGATGTGGGCTCGGCGCTGGTCGCCGATCCCGGCGTCGACGCCATCAGCTTCACCGGCTCCGGAGCCGTGGGCGGCAAAATAGCTGCGCAAGCGGTGGTGCGCGGCGCCAAGCTGCAGCTCGAATTGGGTGGCAAGAACCCGCTGGTGATCGCCGATGACGCAGACCAGGACAAGGCCGTCGATGCCGCCGTGCGCGGCGCCTTCTATTCGACCGGGCAACGTTGCACGGCATCCAGCCGCATCATCGTCGATGCGGTCGTCCACGATTCCTTTGTCGAGCGGCTGGTGGAGCGCACCGCAAAACTGCGTGTCGGGCACGCGCTCGACGCTACCTCCGACATCGGTCCGCTGGTCAGTGCGGCGCAGTTGCAGCGCGTGTCGCGTTATGCCGAGGCCGCTCCCTACGACGGCGCCCACCACGCCTTCGGCGGCCGCGTGCTCGAGGCGCCGGCCAATGGCCACTATTTCGAACCGGCGATCTTTCTCGACGGCGACATGCGCCAGAGCATCAACCGCGAAGAGGTTTTCGGGCCGATCGTCTCGGTTTTCAAGGCAACCGACCTCGATGATGCAATACGCATTGCCAACGCCACCGAGTTCGGTCTCAGCGCCGGCATCTTCACTGGCTCGCACGCAAAGGCCCGCGCCTTCATGCGTGCCAGCAACAGCGGCATGGTGATGGTCAATTTGCCGACCGTCGGTTCCGATTATCACGTGCCCTTCGGCGGTCGCGGCGCTTCCGCCTATGGGCCGAAGGAAATGGGGCTCGGCGCTGTCGAATTCTTCACCCAGACCAAGACCGCCTACATCGCCGACTGACATCACGGCAGGGGCTGTCCGCCCACGACAGCTTCTGCTGCTCGCCCGGTCAAGGTGACAAAAGCCGCCCTCCCCGGCAGCGGAAACGGGAACTTGTTCTGCGCGCCGTGGCCTATCGTCAAGGCAATCCCGCCCGACGGGCGGATGCATCAAAGAGGAACACGAATGTCCAAACCGCCTCGCGTGATCGATCCGGAAAGCATCGAGCCCGATACACGATCGACATATCCGGAGCATCTACAGGAACCCGTCAAGGGGCGCGGCAAGCGCCGCCTGGGTTCCCTTGCCGGACTGAACAATCTTTCGGCAGTCCATGTCGAATTGCCGAGCGGTTGCGCATCGTCCCTCAGGGTCTGGCACAGCCACGAGGACGAACTCATCCTCGTTCTGGAGGGCGAGATGACGCTGATCTCGGACCAGGGCGAGCAGCTCGTTCGCCCCGGCCAGGCCATTGGCTTTCCCGCCGGCGAAGCCAATGGCCACCAGATCGTCAATCGTAGCGAAGCAAGGGTGGTGTTCGTCGAAGTGGCAAGCTTTGACCAGGCCAATGTATCGACCTATCCGGACGACGATTTGTTGCAGATACCGGACGGACGCGGCCGCCGCTTCGTCCGCAAGGACGGCACCCCCTATTGAGGTCCGTCCCATGCAATCGAAGGTTTCGCCACGCCTCGCCGAGCCGCTCGCTCCCGAAATTCTCGAGCTCATCTTCCGGCCGCGCATAGAACGGGAACTGGCTCTCGGCATCGATGATCTGTGCGCTGTCAACGAGGCGCATCTGGTGATGCTGGCCAGGACCGGATTGGTCGAGCCGGCGGTCGCGAGCGACCTTGCCGAGGCGTTGTCCGGCATTCGCAGGGATGGCGAGGACGTCATTCCCCGCGATCCGGCCCGCGAAGATGGCTACTTCAACTTCGAGGCGCTGCTGATGGCGCGCGCGGGTGCCGAGACCGGCGGGCGGCTGCACCTCGCGCGCAGCCGCAACGACATCAACGCGACGCTCGATCGTCTGGCGATGCGGCGGTTGGTTCTTGACCTTGTCGAGAAAATCATTGCGTTGCGGCGCGCCTTGTTGCGCCGGGCCGAGGAATTTGCCGACACCATCATGCCTGGCTACACGCATATGCAACCGGCGCAGCCGACTACCTTCGGCTTCTATCTGACAGGAATTGCGCAGGCGCTGGCGCGTGACGCCCTGCGCCTCTTCCATGCTTTTCACGCGGCCAACAGTTCTCCCCTCGGCGCCTGTGCATTCGCCGGCACCTCTTTCCCGATCGACCGGCAATTGGTTGCCGAGCTGCTTGGCTTCGACAGGGTCCATCTGCATGCCCAGGATGCGGTGGCATCGCGCGACTATGCGTGGGACGCGGCGGTGGCCGTCCTCGGCTTGGCGGCCAATTGGGGGCGCTTCGCCCAGGACATGTATATCTGGGGCACGCAGGAATTCGGCCTCGTTCGTTTTCCCGACAGCATCGCCGGCACATCGAGCATCATGCCGCAGAAGAAGAACCCCGTGGCGGTCGAATATCTGAAGGCGAGCTCCGGCGAGGTGATCGGCGGGCTGACGGCAACATTCGCCATCCTCAAGGGCGGTCATTTCAGCCACGCCGGCGACACCGGCCGTTCCTCGCTGGCGCCGCTTTGGCCTACACTGCGATTGGCCGGCAACGCGCTGACCATTACCCGCCTCGTCGCCGAAAAAATCGAGCCTTGTGTCGAAACGATGCGGCAACGCGCCGGCGCCGGTTTCTCCACGGCGACCGATCTTGCCGACTGCCTGGTGCGCGAGGGGCGTCTGTCATTTCGCCAGGCACATCACATCGTAGCGGATCTGGTGCGCAATGCGCTGGAGCGTGGTTTGAAACCGGACGAAATCGAATATGGCGACGCTCTTGCGGCCATCGAGCGGGAACTCGGCCATCCGCTCGACATATCCGAAGCGGCCATCATGCAGGCGCTCGACCCCGGTCGCTCGATCACGGCCCGGCGTTCGGCCGGCGCCGCTTCGCCGGACGAAATCCGTCGCATGATCGATACTGCACATGCCGAAATCGATAGCGACCAAGCCAAGCTCGACGCGTTGCATGCGCAACTTGCATCGGCGCGGGAGCGGTTGGACGAGCAACTCGTCCAGTTGCGGCAATCAAATCGTGCCTCATCAAATTGACGCAGCAGGCAGCCGATCTTTGGAAGAATCTGTTCGTGCCGACGCGTCATTTGGAAAAGGTTGCGAGCCGACGGCCGCTAGGTTGTCCTCGTTATTTTCGAGTTGTGATCCGATGACAGGCAGCAGTGCAGGACAGTTTATCCGCTTGGGCGAGACCGGCCGGGCGCCGGTCGAAATCCGCATCGACGGCGAGAGCGTCTCTTGCCTCAACGGCGATACGCTGCTGACTGCGATGCTGCTTCATGGCAGGCATCTGCGGCATTCCGAATTCGGCGATGGGCCGCGCGCCGGTTTCTGCAACATGGGCGCCTGCCAGGATTGCTGGCTGTCGCTTGCCTCGGGCGAGCGGGTTCGCGCCTGCACCACCCAGGTCCAGCACGGCATGGACGTGCTGACGCGCGAGGCAAGGTGATCATGGCAGGCAACGATCGGATCATCGTGGTGGGCACCGGCCCGGCAGGTTCGCGGGCGGTCGAAACACTTCATCGCGCCGGATGCCGAAACCTCACGGTAATCAGCGAAGCACCGGCGAGCGGCGGCCAGATCTACCGGCGCCAGCCCGGCGGATTCCAGCGCCCGCCAGCCAGCCTTTATGGCGACGACGCGCCAAAGGCGGTGCGTCTGCACGACATGTTCGACGCTCTTGCCGGCAAGATCGACTATCGGCCGAACACGCTGGTCTGGAACATCTTCGACGGCGCCGTGCACACAAGCGACCAATCCGGCGCCGGCAGGCAGGAATTCGACCGGCTGCTGTTGAGCACCGGTGCGATGGACCGGATTATCCCGATCCCGGGATGGACCTTGCCCGGTGTGTTCACGCTCGGCGGATCGCAAATCGCGCTAAAGAACCAGGCCTGTTCCATAGGACGCGCCGTGGTCTTCGCCGGCACCGGGCCGCTGCTCTATCTGGTCGCCTACCAGTATGCGAAGGCCGGCGCCAATGTCGTGGCGGTGCTCGATTCCGCCTCCTATCTCGACAAGGTCCGTGGCGCGCCGTGGATGGCCCGCGCACCCAAAATGCTGCTGCGCGGCCTCGCCTATCGCCGCTATCTCTCGCGTAAACGCGTCATGCTGCGCGAAGGCGTGCGGCTGCGCTCGGTTGAGGGCACGGAGAGTGTAAAGGGCATCCGCTTCAGCGCCGGCGGTCGCGATGATTTTATCCCGTGCGATGCCGTCGGGCTCGGTTTCGGGCTTACTCCCGAAATGCAGCTTGCCGAAATTGCCGGATGCCGCACCCGCTTCGATGCGGCCAACCGGCAGTGGGTCGTCGCGCACGATGGCCAGGGCCGCGCCGGCGACGGCATCTATGTCGCGGGCGACGGCAGCGCGATCGGCGGCGCCGATGTCGCCGAACTCGCCGGCGAGCGCGCGGCGCTGGCGTTGCTTGCCGACATCGGGCTGCCATCATCGAAGACACGGATGCGCCAGATCGAGCGCGAGCTTGGTCGCCTTGTCACCTTTCGCAAGGGTGTCGAGACAAGCTTTCCCTTTCCCGCCGACTGGATTGGCGAAGCGCCCGACGAAACCATCCTGTGTCGCTGCGAGAACGTCACCTTCGGCGAGGCCAGGGCCGCAATCGCCAAGTTCGAACCGCGGGAGGTCAATAGGCTGAAGGCGCTCGCCCGGCCCGGCATGGGACGCTGCCAGGGCCGCGTCTGCGGCCCCGTCCTGGCCGAGTTGCTTTCGGCGGCGACCGGAAGGCCGCTCGAACAGGTCGGCAAGCTGCGCGGACAGGGACCCGTCAAACCGATCTCGTATGCAAATGCCGGCGGCCAGGCAGATCCGCAGGTCGACGCCTGGATGCGTGCTGGTGAAAAAAGTGAAGCCGATGACCAGAGTTTCTGAAACGGACGTCATCATCGTCGGCGGCGGTATCGCGGGCGTCTGCTCGGCCTACTATCTTGCCCGGCGCGGCGCGCGCGTCATGCTGTTCGAACGCGGTACGGTCGGCTCCCAGGCCAGCGGCGTGAATTTCGGCGGCCTGCGCACCAATGGCCGCGCCGAACCCGAACTGCCGCTCAGCCTGCGCGCCCGCAGCCAGTGGCAGAAGATCGAAACCCTCGTCGGCGAAAGCTGCGAGACGGAGATCACTGGGCATATCGAGATCTGCGACCGCGCCGAACATATGGCTGCCGTCGAACAATGGGCCACCATGGCTGATGGTCATGGCGTCGGCACGCAATTGATGACGGGCGCGGAAGTTGCACGGCGTTTCCCCTGGATCGGCACGAAGGTGCTCGGCGGATGCTTCGTCGCCAGCGACGGTGCGGCCAATCCACGGCTTGTCACGCCGGTCTTCGCCATCGCCACGCGCAAGCTCGGCGTCGATATCCGCGAGCACGACGCTGTGCGGACCGCGCATCACGATGGCGCGTGCTTTCAGATCGAGAGCGAATCTGGAACCAGGGTTCGGGCACCGACCCTGATCAATGCAGCCGGCGCTTGGGGCGCGCGCCTTGCGGCACAATTTTCGGAGGTCTTTCCGCTCGATGTGATGGCCCCGCAAATGGTGGTCAGCGAGCCATTTCCCCGCATGATCACGTCGACGGTGGACTACCCGGTCAACGGGCGCTTCTTTTACGCCCGCCAGATTGGCCGGGGAAATCTTCTCTTCGGCCGGGGCCCGGGCGGCGCCGATCTCGACACCGGCCGCGCGAAATACGTTCCCCAGAACCTCTTTGATGCGTCGCGCATCGCCGTCGACGTGCTGCCGTTCCTGCGCGGCCGCAATTTCATCCGCACCTGGGCCGGCGTCGAAGGCAAGTCGCCGGATTCGCTGCCATTCCTCGGAAGAAGCCGCATCGTCGGCGGACTGATCCATGCCTTCGGTTTTTCCGGGCATGGTTTCCAGCTCGGCCCCGGCATCGGCGAAGTGGTCGCCGAACTGGTGCTTGACGGCCGCACATCGACACAGATCGAAGGCTTCGACCCCTACCGGTTTGATAAGGGTCCAGATGCCGTCGGCAAGACACCGCTTGTCCAAACCGCCTGAAACGAGACGGCTTGACTACAAGCAAGGTCAGGCAACCCGCCGCAATTCGTCCTGTGGTGTCTGCAATGAGGTAGTTGCCGGAGACGAAGGCTCGTTCTTGATCTCGCGCAGCACCACGAAACTGTCGAAGCGGGAGAACGACACGTCGCCGTCGAGAAGTTCGCGCGAGGTGGCTTCGTAGGCCGCGATATCACGGCAATCGAAGCGCAGCATGTAGTCGTAAGGCCCGCACAATCCGAAACAGTTGGTGATCTCGGGATGGTGCTTGATGCGGCGCTCGAAGGTCTGGAAGTCGACCGAGCCGTGGTTCTTCAACGAAACCGCGGCGAAGACCGTGACGTTGGGATAGAGCCGCGACCAGTAGATCTGGGCGCGATAGCCACTGATCAGCCCCATCTTTTCCAGCCGGCGCACGCGCTTGTGGCACGGGCTGGCCGAGATGCCGACGAGTGAGGATAGTTTGAAATTCGTGATCCGGCCGTTCTTCTGAAGTTCCGTGAGAATACGCAGATCGATGCGGTCGACCTTGCCGGGCAGGCCTGCGAATTCCGACTTCAAGGGCACCATGTTCATTGTGTTTTTCTCCTGACGAGGCTCAACTGCGGCTGCACACGCGCCACCGACCAGTCGGTCTGCTGGGTTCGGCCAGAATGAGAGGACGCCCAAGGCTTGCAATCGAAAAAAGGTAACGCCTGAATGAGCGCCAGACATGCAGTGACCGTCAGGCTACCCTGGCTGAACACGCTCGTCGCATTTGAGGCCGCGTCGCGTCTTGGCAGTTTGACGCTTGCCGCCTCGGAATTGAACCTGACGCCCGGCGCGGTGAGCCGGCAGATCAAGCTGCTCGAACAGTCGCTTGACGTAACGCTGTTCCAGCGAAGCCACAACGCCATCGAACTGACGGAGACGGGCAAAGCCTTCCTCGGTCATGCCAAGAATGCGCTGGCCGAAGTCCGCAAGGGCGTGCGCGAAGTTTCAAGCCAAGCCGCCAAGCTGACCATATGGGCGCCGGTAACACTGACGCAGCGTTGGCTGATCCCGAGGATAGAGCACTATCATCTCGGACACCCGGGGGTAGATCTGCACTTTCGCACCATCGGAGCGGCCGGCAGCGACAGGATCGACATCGAGATCAAGTATGCGCGTGGTTTGCCGCAGGACGCAGACACGGAGGGCGAGATGTTCCTGGCGGACAACACCGCGCCTATTTGCCGGCCGGCACTGCTGGACGGGCAAGTTGCAGTGACCGACCCGGCGCAAGTCCTCGCTCTGCCGATCCTGCAGGACACGGCTGATGCCTGGTCCTGGCGCCAATGGTGCAAGGGGGCTGCCATCCCCTTCGAACCGCTTGGCCGCAGCATCGTCTTCGACACCGATGAATCATCGATCGACGCCTGTCTTTCGGGCCTCGGTGTCGCCCAGGCCAACACAGCTTTCGTCGCCCCTTTGCTGCAATCTGGCAACATCATCCGGCTGTGCCCGCAGGTCGATATCGTGCTCGGGGCCTATTATGCCGTCATCCACACACCAGGACGGGTTCCGCAGGCCTTCGTGGCATGGCTGAAGAGCCAGGGCACCCAGTTGGAGTTGGCAAAATAAACTGCCGGGTGGGCCGTCAAACCAGACATTTTTTGCCGCCCGCCAATGTTGGTTTGACCGAACGTGGCTGTCTTTCGGCCTACTCTCGATGGGGCTCCGCGCAAGACGCCCGTTCTGGGCGCTCCCGGCGCGGCGTAAACAAGAACAGAGGGTGAGCGAAAATGAACATGAAGAGACGAATGCTGCTTGTCTCCGCGGCGATGCTTCTCGCCGGGGCAAGCACGATCCAGGCAGCAGAGCAGCGGGTGGTGAAACTCGCCACCGACGGCACCTACGCGCCGTTCAACTACACCGATCCGGCGGGCAAGCTTATCGGCTTCGAAGCCGATCTGGTCGACGACATCTGCAAGCGCATGAACGTCAAATGCGAGTGGGTCATCCAGAATTTCGACGGCATGATCCCTGCCCTCAACGAAAAGAGGTTTGACGCCATTCTCGCTTCGCTCTCCATCACCGACGAACGCGCAAAGGCGGTCGATTTCTCGATCGCCTATTATGCCGGCCCGACGCGTCTGATCGCTTCCGGTGAAAGCAAGCTCGGCCAGTTCAAGAGCGGCGCAGGCTCGACCATCCTGCTTGGATCGATGAGCGACAAGGACAAGGCCGTCATCGGCGATGTCGCGACCGCGCTCAAGGATGCGACCGTCGGCGTCGAGCGCGCGTCGACGCATGCGAAGTTCTTCGAGGGGATTTTTCCGGGCGTCAAAGTGAAAATCTATGACAAGGGCGAGAACATGCTGCTCGACCTCGTCGCCGGCCGCATCGACGCCGCCGTCGATGGCGCCGGTTCCACACTCAATTTCATCGGCGAACAGGAAAAGGCCGGCAAGAAATTTGTCGCGTTTGGCCCAGCCCTGAAAGGCGGCGCACTCGGCAAGGGTGTCGCGCTGGCGTTCC
This sequence comes from Mesorhizobium terrae, assembly GCF_008727715.1. Lineage (GTDB taxonomy): Bacteria > Pseudomonadota > Alphaproteobacteria > Rhizobiales > Rhizobiaceae > Mesorhizobium > Mesorhizobium terrae. Next base: position 3,431,926 of record NZ_CP044218.1, on the reverse strand, counting down.
GCAAGGGTGAGGAAACGGAACTGCGCGAGCAGTTCAACAAGGCGATCCGCGAGGCGACCGCCGACGGCAGCATCTCGAAGATGAGCGTCAAATGGATCGGCGTCGACGGTTCGATCCCTGAAAACGTCGCCAAATGAATTTCCTCGACCTTCTCGCCTTCGGCCCGACCGGGTGGGGCGACGAACTGGCGCGCGGTGCTGCGATGACCCTGGTCATCGCAGCATTGGGCTTTGCCGGCGGGCTCGTCGTGGGCTTGCCCATCGCGGCCGCGCGGCTCTCTTCAAGTCTCCTGCTGCGCTCCATTTCCGGTGTCTATGTCACGGTTGTCCGCGGCGTGCCCGAACTCCTGGTGATCTATCTGCTGTTCTTCGGCGGCGGCCACTTCTACCGCTATGTCGCCGACGCGCTGGGTTATTCCGGTGCAGTCGCTGCGGACGCCTTCAGCGCCGGCGTCCTGGCCGTTATCCTGATCTGCGCGGCCTACAGCGCCGAGGTGTTTCGCGGTGCCTTCCAGGCCATCCCGAAAGGACAGATCGAGGCCGCCAGTGCCTTCGGAATGAGGCGATCCACATTGTTTTGCCACATCAAGCTGCCGCAAATGCTGCGCTATGCCTTGCCGTCGATCTCCAATGTCTGGCAGCTGGTGCTGAAAGATACGGCGCTGGTCTCTGTTACCGGGCTGGTTGAACTGATGCGCACTATAGACGTGGCGGCCGGTTCAACCCGCAGTCCATTTCTGTTCTACATGGTCGCGATCCTCATCTTCCTCGTCTTCACAGCGATCTCGAACAAGGCTTTCGATAGCGCCGAACGTCATTTCAGCCGCTCCGTCGTCGGGGGATATGGCAAATGAGATGGGATGTGCTCTTCGGCTCGTTTCCGGCGCTGCTCTCGGCACTGCCGCTAACGCTCGAACTCGCCGTCACGTCGATCGCGCTCGGTTTCATGCTGGCGGTGCTGCTGGCGGCGGCGAGGCTTTCAGGCATCCGCGCATTTTCGGCGCTCGCCTACACCTATGTCTACATCATCCGCGGAACGCCGCTGCTGGCCCAGGTTTTCTTCGTCTACTACGGGCTCGGCCAGCTCGACGCCATGCGCAATTCCATCCTGTGGCCGATCTTCCGGGAAGCCTATGCCTGCGCGCTCATCGCCCTGTCCTTGAACACGGCGGCTTATGGCAGCGAGATCATTCGCGGTGGGCTGCTTTCGGTGCCGCGCGGGCAGATCGAGGCAGCCAAGGCGTTCGGCCTTACCGCCACGCAGAGGTTCCGGCTGGTGGTGTTCCCCCAGGCCCTGCGCGCCATGCTGCCCGCCTATGGTAACGAGTTGATCCTCATCCTCAAAGGCACGTCACTGGCCAGCACCATCACCATTATCGAGCTGACCGGACAGGCGCGGATCCTGGCTTCGGAGACCTATGCTCCGATCGAGGTCTTCCTGGCGGCGGGCGCGGTGTATCTCGGGCTTAATATGGCGCTCAGTTTCGGGGTGCGGCTGCTCGAGGCCCGGATGATGCGCAATGGGGGCTTCGCAATGGAGGGCTGAGGCGCAAGTCTCGTCCTGCCGCGCCGAGGCGTCGATCGGCCACACCGATCAGCCGGACACCACAGCACATAAAATCGCCTGTTCCAGCAATGGCGCGCCGGCCGAGACTTGCTCTGCCGCCTGGCCAGACCGACCGGAGGAAACGATGAATACAACTGAACTGCCGGCCACCAAACCCACGCCTGCGGTGCCGACAATCGAGTCGCGGAATTTGCGCAAGAGCTTCGGCGTCGTCGAGGTGCTCAAGGGCGTTTCTTTCAAAGCCTACGAGCATCAGGTGGTTTCGATCATCGGCGCAAGCGGTTCAGGCAAAAGCACTTTCCTGCGCTGTCTGAATTTCCTCGAAGCGCCAAGCTCCGGTCAAATAGACTTCAAGGGCCGCAGTCTGGAAATGGGCGCTGGAAAGGTCCCTCCGCAAGCAGGCATCGAATGGCTGCGCCGCCGCACCGGCATGGTGTTCCAGCAGTTCAATCTGTGGTCGCACTGGACGGTGCTTGAAAACATCATCAAGGTTCCGATCCATGTGCACGGCGTTCCACGCCAGCAGGCCGTGCAGCGGGCCATGGAATTGCTTGCCAAGGTCGGCTTGCAGGAGAAGGCCAACGCCTATCCGGCTTCGCTGTCGGGCGGCCAGCAGCAACGCGTCGCCATCGCGCGGGCCCTTGCCGTGGAGCCAGAACTGCTGCTGTTCGACGAACCGACCTCGGCGCTCGACCCCGAACTGGTCGGCGAGGTGCTCGCGGTGATCCGTGCGCTGGCGAAGGAAGGCCGTACCATGCTGGTCGTGACGCACGAAATGAGCTTTGCCCGCGAGGTCTCCGACAAGGTGGTGTTCTTCCATGACGGGCGCATCGAGGAAGAAGGCCCGCCAGCCGAAGTGCTGCGCCAGCCGCGCAGCCCCCGCCTCGGCGCGTTCCTAAAATCCGTTCGCTAGCCACGTTCGACACGGGGACAACAACGCGTTGCCGGCGAATATCTGCGTCGGACCAAGATGAAACTGGCGCTTAGGGGCGATATGGGGCCTGCGTTGTTGCGCTTGGCACCAATTCGTCGTCTTGAATCGCGTCCTTGCTGGTTCTGAAGAAGGGCTGCTCGCGAGACACCCAGGTGCTTGCGCGTCATTTTCATCTTGAGAGAGTTCACCATCAACGCGGAGGGGCTTTTTCGCAAACCGCGGCTTTATCACCAACCAAACAACAGCGCCGCGCCACTCTGGCCTTGACCGTTCTGTACGACTTCCGCGTCGGTGTTCCGACCGAACTGGAAGACACCGTATGAATTGCCGTTGCCGTTCTGCTGCAGGGTAGCGGAATGGCTGTCGCCCTGCTGATCGACGATGCCGAGATTGCCGCCTCCGTTCTGGCCGATCCCGGCATTGTTGCCGTGGCCGTGCTGACGGACGTTCGCGCCGTGGCGCAGGCCGTTATAGAGCGCATAGGCTCTCAGACCGAGGTCCATCATCTGGGCATCATCGCCATTCTGGGGTGAAAGGTAGAAGGCAATCGAGCCACCCGCCACGGCGGGGCTGGAAAGCACCAGTGGTCCCAACATGACGGCAGCGGCAACAGTGCGCAGGACATTGGCAGCTTTGGCGTTCATCTGAACTCTCCTTTTTGGGTATTCGCCAGGGAATGCCGATGAACTCTCCTTTTTGGGTATTCGCCAGGGAATGCCGAACTCTCGCATGACCATACTGAACCGGGCCGGAAGGACGTGTTCAGCCATCGTTCAGCACCAGGCTGGCGAGGGAAAAGAAACGCCCCGGACGATCCGGGGCGCGTATCCGACTATTTTTGAAAATGAAGCTCAGATTTCGCTCGGCACCTGCTTGGTGCAGGTGGCGCTTGTCCCTGCAGCCGCCACCTTGAGCTTCACGTCATAGGAGGCATCGGCGGCGCTAAGGCTGATCTGGCCGAGCGCGGTGGGATGTCCAGGCAGGGCGGTGAACTCACCGCCCTGCCTGATGTTGGAGGAGCCGCCAGCCCCTCCTCCGGATACAGTGATGCTGTAGCTGCCGCTCACGCCTTCATCGGAGCGCACGACGGGTTCGATAAAGATCGTGTTGCCTTGAACCCTGCCCCGGATCTCGCAGCGTAGCGGGCCGGAGGCAGAATTGTCCTTGTCGGCAAAGGCGCCGCTTGCACCCACGGCGACCAATCCTGCGAATGCGATTGCGGCAACGGTCGGAATTCGTCTGTCGGTGTTAGCCATGAATCATCTCCTGTTTGACGGAGAAAAGCCGGGAGCCTGATCCGCCCTGTCTTGTGGATCAAGGACAGGCCTGAACGAAAGCCGCGACATTGCCGCTGCCACCCTGGTTGACATCCGCGCTGCAGCCATGCCCGACCTGGACGCCAGCGGCGACATTGCCGTTGCCATCCTGCGTCAATATCGCGGTGTGGTCCGAGCCAAACTGGCCGATGCCAGCCTGGTTACGATTGCCGTATTGATAGGTGGCACCGTAATTGCCGTCTCCTTCCTGTCCGATCGCGGACAGGTTGCGGTGTCCGTATTGCTGGCCGATGGCGGTGTTGTATTGACCGTCCTGATAGAAGCGGACACGGTTCTTATGGCCATTCTGCACGCCTCCGGCGGAGTTGTGCCAGCCAAATTGTTCGATGCGCACGTCATTGGCGAAGGCTGGGGCGGTAACACCGGCACCAACGACAACGGCAACTACGGCACCTACGATGGATGTGCGGATCATTGTGAACCTCCTTCAGTGCGGACTGGACCGCGGTTGAACGGCTCCTTTGTAGCGAGAGCGTTCGGAACCGATGCTGAAGGCGCCGTTCACCGGAAGTTCACGAGATAGATCGTGCACCAGCGAGAGATTTGCCGGCCGAACCCTTTTTTGCGTCCAACAAACATCGCGAAGAAACAGGCTGAAGAACAGCCGAGAGGCAGTCGCCCCTCTTCAGCCGCGCCATACGGCGACTGCGAAAAGATCCCACGCAGATTGACATCGACACGGCATTCCGCGACCTGATGGAATATCTCAATCGCGTCTACAGCGCACAGCAGCGAGCAAGATGATCCATGACACCTGAGCGTCTCGAAGAATGCCTGACCATCATGCGCTGGTCACCGGAAACTTTGGCGGAAGCGTTAGGCTGCGACGTGTCTTTGGTCGAGGCGTGGCTGACGGAAGAAGCAGAGATCCCGCCAAAGACGGCGGCATGGATCGATACTGTGGCTCAATTTATGGAAACCGCGGACGGCATGAAGCCCAAGGGGCTGAAGGGGAAGCGGTTTAGCGCGCAATAACCGTGGGAGCAGAAGACGGATACGGCCGGAATCCGAGCCCTTCCAACGCCGACAGCCTTGCTTCCCGTTCTACTGGCAGGCTCAACGACTGCCCCGGTGAAGCTTCGGTGATTGCCTGTCCGGATCGATTGGGCCGCGTTAAATTCAATATGACCCCGCGCTTCAAAGCCGACCGGTTCGCGGTTTCGCCTGCCGCTCGGCATCTCACCGAGCGCGATCGAGATGCGCCCGTCCTCGGCCGCACGGAGGTCGTCTTCATCCGCGCCGAGCGCCTGATGAAATGGCCAGCTTCATCCGCTTGCTCTCGATAGCAGCACCCTGATCCGCCCGAAGTCATGATCTTGGTAAGATTGAAAGACATGCCGGGTTGCTCGAGCGGTGTTGGACGGCAAAACTCGGTCTCGATGGTGTTGGCAAGTCAATGCCAGGGCAATCTTCCAACACAAATGTTGAGAGGACGAGTGAAAAGTGTCTGACCGAACGGCTTCGGCCATTTGCAAATTCGCGGGGATGGATGTCGCAGCCGCTTTGTGTTTACTGGCGAGGGTAAGGCACTGCTGGCAACGTTTTGCAAGGCGGATGGAACTCTTTCGAGACCAATGGGCATATGCAGAACAGCAGCTTCGACAAGTCAATCCAGGTGGACAGAAACCATGCGGTGCAGGTTGACCTCACGGCCGTCCTGGTTGCTGCTGGCGGTGGCAATCCGCTCGTCCTGACGATCGGCGATGCGGCCTCCCTCCCCTCCGGTCCCCTCGAATCCAGCCACCGTTCGCTGCAAGCCGGATTGCGCGACTGGGTGGAACAGCAGACCGGCCGGCCGCTGGGCTACATCGAACAGCTCTACACCTTCGCCGACCGTGACCGCGGCACGGACGAGCCCGGTCACCGGGTGATCTCGATCAGCTATCTTGGCCTGACCCACGAGGAGCAGCCCCACGCCACCACATCCGGCAGCTGGCGTAGCTGGTACGAATTCTTTCCTTGGGAAGATCATCGCTACGGTGCGCCACAGCTTATCGCCGACCTCATCGAACCGGCGCTCCAGCGATGGACCGGCATCGGCGAATTTGAGGAAAAGCGCCTTCGGCGCGCGGCGATCGCTTTTGGTCTCCAAGGCCAGCCCTGGAACGAGGAATTGATCCTGCAACGCTATGAGTTGCTCTACGAGGCGGGGCTTGTCGAAGAAGCCGCGCGTCGAAGCAGCCCCAGCCGTGCCCACCTTGTGCCGGGACGAGTCATGCAAGGCGACAACCGCCGCATCCTCGCGACCGGCATTGCCAGGCTGCGCACCAAGATCAAATACCGGCCCGTCGTCTTCGAACTGATGCCACCGGCGTTCACGCTGCTGCAATTGCAGCGGGCGGTCGAGGCATTGGCGGGCGTCACCGTGCACAAGCAGAATTTCCGCCGTCTGATCGAACAACAGGATCTCGTCGAGGAGACCGGCCAGATGTCCTCCGACACCGGCGGTCGTCCGGCCAAGCTGTTCCGCTTCCGCCATGCCGTGCTCGACGAAAGGCCGCTGGCCGGCACTAAATAGCAAAATCCTTCCCTTGACAGCACTTATGCTCATGGTAAGCATATACCCATATTATACTCCACTAGAGCATAATAAGGATCAACATGTCTAGCATCGCTCCCACCACAGCCGAACTCCACAGTCGCGTCGCCAAATTCATCCCGGCGATCGAATGGCCGGCCTTTTCCGATGATATCGACGCGATCTTGGCGCTCAAGCGCGAACGCAACGCCGTCATCCTGGCGCACAACTACCAGGCCCCGGAAATCTACCACTGCGTGGCCGACATCGTCGGCGACAGCCTGGCGCTGGCGCGCAAGGCGATAAACGTCGAGGCCGATGTGATCGTGCTGGCCGGCGTACATTTCATGGCCGAGACGGCCAAGCTGCTCAATCCGCAAAAGACCGTGCTCATTCCGGACATGGGCGCCGGCTGCTCGCTGGCCGATTCCATCACGCCGCAAGACATCAGGCTGATGCGGCAGCGCTATCCGGGCGTTCCCGTCGTCACCTATGTCAACACTTCGGCCGCGGTGAAGGCCGATTCCGACATCTGCTGCACCTCCGGCAATGCCAAGGCCGTCGTGGAATCGCTCGGCGTGCCCCGCGTCATGATGCTGCCCGACGAATATCTGGCGCAGAACATCGCCGCCCAGACCAATGTCGAGATCATCGCCTGGAAGGGCCATTGCGAGGTGCATGAGCGCTTCGCACCGGCCGACATCCGCGAACTGCGCGCCGCACACCCCGGCGTCATCGTGCTCGCCCATCCCGAATGCCCGCCGGAAGTGGTGGCGGAGGCCGATTTCGCCGGCTCGACCGCGGCGATGTCGGACTATGTCGGCAGGGAAAAGCCGGCGCGCGTCGTTTTGATGACCGAGTGTTCGATGAGCGACAATGTCGCCATCGACCATCCCGAGGTCGAATTCATCCGCCCCTGCAATCTTTGCCCGCATATGAAGCGCATCACGCTCGCCAACATTCGCACAGCACTGGAGCAGATGCGTCATCCCGTGACGATCGACCCGGCCGTCGCGTCCCGCGCCCGTCTCGCGGTGGAGCGGATGCTCGAAATATGAGTGCCGATCGCCACGACCTCGCCGGCCGGCCCGTCATTATCGGCGCCGGCATCGCCGGCTTGATGACGGCACTGGAACTTGCACCATTGCCGGTGGTGCTGATGTCCGCCGCCCCGCTCGGCGGCGAGGCATCGAGCCCTCTCGCGCAAGGCGGCATGGCGGCCGCACTCGGCAGCGACGATTCCACCGCGCTACACCTCGCCGATACCTGCAACGCCGGCGACGGCCTGTGCGATGTCCCGGTCGCCCGGCGTATCGTCGAGGCGGCGCCCAAGGCCATTGAGAGGCTGGAACGGCTTGGCGTCGTCTTCGATCGGAATCCCAGCGGCGGCCTGGCCCTCGGCCTGGAAGCGGCGCACAGCCGCCGGCGCATCGTTCATGCCGGCGGCGACGCGACCGGGCGCGAACTCATCCGTGCCTTGGTCGCGGCCGTACGCGCCACGCCGTCCATCACCGTGTTTGAAGATGTCCGGGCGCGCAGGCTCCTCATCGAGGACGGCTCCATCGCCGGCGTCATCGCGACGAGCCAAACCGCCAGCGCGGTATTTGCGACCGATCGCGTCGTGCTTGCCACTGGCGGCATCGGCAGCCTCTATCACGACACTACAAATCCGCTCGGTTGTTTCGGCCAGGGTCTGGCGCTTGCCGCCCGCGCCGGCGCCGAACTGGCTGACCTCGAATTCGTGCAATTCCACCCGACAGCACTCGACACGCCGGCGCGACCGATGCCGCTGGTAAGCGAAGCCGTGCGCGGCGAAGGCGCGGTGCTGATCGACGAAATCGGCCAGCGCTTCCTTGCTGATCTGCCCGGCGCCGAGCTCGCGTCGCGCGACACCGTCGCACGCGCAGTCTTCCGCCATCTTGCAAAGGGCCACAGGGTCTTTCTCGACACGCGCGATTGCCTCGTTACCCGCTTCGCGGAGCGTTTTCCGGCTATCGCCGCCTTCTGCCATGAGGCCGGGATCGATCCGGCATTCGAACCGATCCCGATACGGCCTGCTGCCCATTACCACATGGGTGGCGTGGCGGTGGATGATGAAGGCCGCAGTTCCGTGCCGGGGCTGTGGGCCTGTGGTGAGGTGGCCTCGACCGGCCTGCACGGCGCCAACCGGCTTGCCAGCAATTCGCTCACCGAGGCCGTGGTCTGCGCAGAATGGGTGGCCCGCAGCGTGGCTTCGGCATCGGGGACCCGTATCATCGAGGCAGGTCCGGCAGAGCTGTTGCCGCCACCAGCCCCCGGCCCCGTGCGCGACATCGTTTCGGCGACCCTGGGGGTCGTGCGAAACGGCGATGAACTGCGCGGCGCCGTGGCCCGCCTGGCGCCTCTGGCGACCGGCAAAACCGCCTGCGCAGATCCAGCTGCGGTCGCGCTGATGATGGCCGTCTCGGCGCTTCGTCGCAAAGAAAGCCGCGGCGCACATTTTCGCAGCGATTTCCCCACCCACACTGCGCCAACCCGCCGCGCACGACTGACCCTCGACGCCGCGTTGGCCGCTGATGCCGAACTCGACCCCGCACCACTGGCCCGGAGCGCCTGAACCATGACGCTTTCTCCCCTGCCCCGGCTGATGCTCGAACCGCTTGTTCGCGCCGCCTTGCTGGAAGACCTCGGCTGTGCCGGCGACATCACAACCGAGGCCATTGTTCCTGCCGATGTTTCTGCCAAACTGGTGCTGGCCGCGCGTCAGCCCGGTGTCGTTGCCGGCCTCGATCTGGCGGCGCTCGCCTTCGGCCTGATCGATCCCGCAATCGCCATGAAAATCGAACGCCCGGACGGAAGCCGCATCGAAGCCGGAGACATCCTCGCGACCCTCATAGGGCCAGCGCGCGGGCTTCTGACGGCCGAGCGCGTGGCACTTAACTTCCTCTCCCACCTCAGCGGCATTGCCACCGCCACGGCCGGCATCGTCGATGCGGTGCGCGACCACAAGGCAAGGATCGTCTGCACCCGCAAAACCACGCCGGGTCTGCGCGCACTGGAAAAATACGCCGTTCGGGCCGGTGGCGGCTCGAACCACCGCTTCGGTCTGGACGACGCCGTGCTGATCAAGGACAACCATATCGCCATCGCCGGCGGCGTGCGCGCGGCCATCGAACGGGCCAAGGCCAATGTCGGGCACTTGGTCAAGATCGAGGTCGAGGTCGACACACTCGACCAACTGCAGCAAGCACTCGACCTCGGCGTGGATGCGGTTCTACTCGACAACATGGGACCGGACCTGCTTGCACAGGCCGTGCGCATGGTCAGCGGACGAGCAATCACCGAGGCTTCGGGCCGCGTCACTCCGGCCACCGCACCGGAAATCGCCGCGACCGGCGTCGACCTGATCTCGGTTGGCTGGCTGACCCACAGCGCCCCGATCCTCGACATCGGGCTGGACACCTCCTTGTAGGCTCGGCCGCGGCAGCCAAAGCCGTCTCGAAGCTCAACCGCAAGCAGCGGGAGCATAACCATCGTTCGGTGAACGCCATTCATGGCCGTGACCAAATGGCAGCGTCCGTAAAACCGACACCGCATCGAACGACCACAATGCGACCGGGAATTGCCGGCCCGCTTGCGGACAGGATGTTGACGAAAGCTCACCGTCCGATGTCGGCGGCCGCCACCGCATCATGCGTGCTCGGCGATCACCGCAAGAAAGGCCGGTCCATAGCGGTCGAGCTTGGCTTCGCCGACACCGGGCACGCCGGCCATTTCGGCGCGCGAGGCGGGTCGCACCGCTGCGAGCTCGATCAGGGTCTTGTCGTGGAAAATCACATAGGGCGGCACGTTCTGCAGGCGCGCTATTTCCGTACGCTTCTGCCGCAGCGCCTGGAACAGGTCATTGTCCGCACCGGCAACGGCAGACTGCGCCGCACTCCGCGCCACCTTGCCGCGCCTGGCACGCGCCGGCGCCGGAATGCGCAGCATCAACGGCGGCTTGTCGCGCAGGAAGTCGCGGCCAGCCGGCGCGATCGCCAAGCCACCATGGCCGGTGAGGTCGACATCGATAAGGCGTAGCGCGATCAGCTGGCGCAGGATCGCTCGCCACGTGCGGTTGTCGTGCTCTCGCCCGATGCCGTAGGTGGAGATGCGGTCATGGCCGAACTGAGTAATGCGCTCGTTGTCCACGCCCAGAAGCACGTCGACGACATAGGCTTGCCCGAAACGCTCGCCAGTGCGGTAGATGCATGATAGCGCCTTTTGCGCCGCGATGGCGCCATCGAACAGTTTTGGCGGCTCCGCGCAGGTGTCGCAATTGCCGCACGGTTCGCCATGGTCGCCGAAATAGGACAGCAGCACCTGCCGGCGGCAGCCCCCCGTCTCGGCCAGGCCCAGCAGCGCGTCGAGTTTCTGCCGCTCCATGCGCTTGCGCTGGTCGGGCGCCTCCGACTCCTCGATGAAGCGACTGCGCAGCGCGATGTCCTCGGAGCCGTAGAGCAGCAGTGTATCGGACGGCAGGCCGTCGCGCCCGGCGCGGCCGGTCTCCTGGTAATAGGCCTCGATGCTGCCCGGCAGGTCGATATGGGCGACGAAGCGCACATCCGGCTTGTCGATGCCCATGCCGAAGGCGACGGTGGCGACCATGATGACCGCTTCGCCATGCTGGAAGCGTTTCTGGTTGGTCTCGCGCGCCGCCTTGTCCATGCCGGCGTGATAGGCGAGCGCATCGTAGCCGAGGCCTCGAAGCCAGGCGGCGGTTTCCTCGGTACGGCGCTTCGATAGGCAGTAGACGATACCGCTCTCGCCCTCGTAGCGTTTGAGGAATTCCTTGAGCTGCGCCCGCGGATTATCTTTCTCCTCGATGGCGTAGCGAATGTTGGGCCGGTCGAAACCGGCGATGAAGGCGTCGGCCTCGTCAATGGCGAGATGCGACAGGATTTCGGCGCGCGTAGGCTCGTCGGCGGTCGCCGTCAGCGCCATGCGCGGAACGCCGGCAAAACGCGCCACCACCGCGTCAAGCTGACGGTAGGACGGCCGGAAATCGTGCCCCCATTGCGACAGGCAGTGCGCCTCGTCGATGGCAATCAGCGACAGTTTTACGCCTTCCAACAGCTCCAATACGTCCGGCCTGAGCAGCGTTTCGGGCGCAACATAGAGCAGGTCGAGCTGACCGGTACGGATATCGCGCCACAGCGCGCGGCGGTCATCGAGCGCAAGGTCGGAGTTGAGTGCCGCCGCCCGCACACCTGCCTGCCGCAGTGCCGTCACCTGATCGGCCATCAGCGCCAGCAGCGGCGAAACGACGAGCCCCATGCCGGGACGGACAATGGCCGGGATCTGGTAGCAAAGCGACTTGCCGCCGCCCGTCGGCATCAAAACGAAAGCGTTGTTGCCGGCAATGACATGCTCGACGATGCGCGCCTGCGGCCCCCGGAACGCATCATAGCCATAAACGGTTTTGAGAATTTCGAGGGCGGTCATCGGCGGCACGGAGAATCACGGAAAGACCTTTCATAGCAGCTTCGCCGCGTTAACGATCATCGATGCGTCTTCCCGTGCATCCTCTTGCAACAGTCCCTAGGCGTACTCGCCCTGCTTCAGGGCCGGGTGAATTTATTGGAAATGAACCATCCTGCCCGGGCCTTGTTCAAGGAAGTCGAACTTCAGACCCAATTGCCATTCGGGCTCGATCGACGTTTCCCTGCAGCTCGCCAGAATACGTTTTGGGGCCGCAAGCGGATCGGCTGGTTTCGAGAATCCACTTGGTAAAAGCAGCCATTCAGGTTCACGAACCATTGCGGTCGCGACTTCGCAGGCCTGACGGCCGATTGGAGCTACTTATCGACCAAGGCAGGCTCTTGACCGCATATGACTCGAGACGACCACAGGAGCGTGCGCACTGTTTTAATTGAGAGATACAAATCCCGATCGCTTCTTCCGCGCCGATCAGCGCGTAAATCTCCTAGATCCGCAGTTTGGTCTGCATGTTGGACAAACGAAGCTGCGTGGGTTCGAAGTTGGGCCGATCATCTCGCTGATCTCATTCTTCCCTCGGCCGTTGAAGACCACCGCGAACTCCGGTGTCGTCAACGGTAGGGTACCTTGCCGCTCTCGTGGAGCGGCCGACGGCGATCTTGCTCATCGATGAAGTGCTGGCGATCGGGCTCTTTTGCGGGCCGAACGAGGCTGGTCTTATGAACTATCAATACTTGATCTGGGCATTGCGCTTGCCGAAACTTTGCTAGCCCCGATGCCCGCTCGCGTCGGCAGTATACCGAGCGCCCTGCCCGCATACCCTGGCCAATGACACTCGTGCCTGGGGAAAGCGAAATCTAAGCTCCGACCGGTATAAGCTGGGGAGCCGACGCACCGTCAGGAAGCGGCAAACGCCCCCAGAGTTTTCGCCGCAATCTCGCTTTCGATCAAGTTCAGGAACCGCAAAGCAATGGGCGACAGCACGCTGTCGTGCAGGGTGATGATACTGAGATCCGGCACGAATATCGGATTGGCCATGCCGAGGATGGCGACGCGGGTCGCCAGCGCGGGCGAAGCCAGCAACTGGACGACATCGTCGGCCAGCGGCGCGATGGCATCGGTGCGCGAGATCGTGGCCAGCGTGAGCAGCACCGATGCCGTATAGGTCACGCTCTCGGGAAAGCGCGTCTGCTCATCGACGAAGGCGCGCGATAGGGCTGACCAGATCGGCGTGCCGACCGGCTGGACCACCCAGTCCTGACGCGCCAGATCGGCCAGGCGCAATTTGCTGCGGCCTGCCAGCGGGTGTCCTTCGCGCACCACGAATTTCACGGCCTCCGCCCCGATCTGGCGCACGTCGAATTGCGTGCGGTCCTGGGGCTCGGTCAGCCTTCCGAGTACGAAATCATAGTCGCCGTCCCGCATGCGCTGCATCAGCGTCACGCTCGGCTCGACGTCAATCTGTAATTCCATGCGCGGTGCCAGCCGCCGCAGCGTGATCGCCGCGGGCAAGGCATAGGCGACAGCGGCGGTCGTCACGGCGCCGATGCGCACCTTGCCATGGCTGCCGTCCACCAATTCGGTCAGGTCGCGCCGCAGCTGGTCGATTTCATGGATCACCCGATGCGCGCGCGCCGCCAGCGCCTGGCCCAGTTCGTTGAAGACGACACCATGCGCATTGCGCGAGCAGATCGGCTGGCCGACGAGACCCTCGATCTCCGCCAACATGCGTGACGCCGCGGGCTGGGACATGTGCAGTTCTTCGGCGGCGAGCCCGAGCCGTCCCCGACGGCGCAGGGCATCGACGAAACGCAGCTGATTCAGCTTCAGATATTGGAACTTCATGTCCTCTTCTATCTTGCCAATTCCGGTATATGAAGATGCCCAATGATGATTTGACGGTTATGACATGGCGCGCCTTGATAGCGAAAGGGCTCGCGGGTGGAGCGCGACCCTTCGCATTCACTCGGGAGGAACCAGTGACCAGGACCATCAGGACAATTTTGCTCGCCTCGGCGGCATCTCTTCTCATCGGCGCGTCGGCCCAGGCGGCCGGCATGACCATCGGCTTCTCGCAGATCGGCTCGGAATCGGGCTGGCGCGCGGCGGAAACCAGCGTCACCAAGCAGCAAGCCGAAAAGCGCGGCGTCGACCTCAAATTCGCGGACGCCCAGCAGAAGCAGGAAAACCAGATCAAGGCGATCCGCGGTTTTATCGCGCAGGGCGTTGATGCCATCTTCGTGGCGCCCGTCGTCGCAACCGGCTGGGAGGCCGTGCTGACCGAAGCCAAGGAAGCCAAGATCCCGGTCTTCCTGCTCGATCGCGGTATCGACGGTCCAGACGACCTTTACACCACCATGGTGGCATCCGATCAGGTGCTGGAAGGCAAGGTCGCCGGCCAATGGCTGGTGAAGGACGTGGCCGGCAAGAACTGCAACGTCGTCGAGCTTCAGGGCACGACCGGCTCGTCGCCGGCGATCAATCGCAAGAAGGGCTTCGAGGAAGCGATCGCCGGCGCATCGTCGATCAAGATCATCCGCAGCCAGACGGGCGACTTCACCCGCGCCAAGGGCAAGGAAGTCATGGAAGGCTTCCTGAAGGCGGAGAATGGCGGCAAGAACATCTGCGCGCTCTATGCCCACAATGACGACATGGCGGTGGGCGCGATCCAGGCCATCAAGGAAGCAGGGCTGAAGCCGGGAACCGACATCAAGGTCGTGTCGATCGACGCCGTGCCCGACATCTTCAAGGCCCTTGCGGCCGGCGAGGCCAACGCAACGGTGGAACTGACCCCCAACATGGCCGGTCCTGCCTTCGATGCGCTCGAGAAGCTGAAGAAGGACGGCACTGTCCCGCCAAAGACCATCATCACCGAGTCGAAGCTCTACACGCAGGCCGACGATCCGATGAAGGTCTATGAGGCGAAGAAGGGTCTCGGTTACTGACGCGGTTTGGGGGTGGCAAGGTGGGTGGGGCAGACCAGCGCTCCGCCCACCGCCATACGGAATGTTTGCTCGGCAAGCAGATCCAGTTTCAGCGGCGCTGACGGGAGGACGGTGTGGGCGAAACCGAAGCGCTTCTCAGCGCTCACGATATCTCAAAAAGCTTCTTCGGCTTCAAAGCCCTCGAAAATGTCGACTTTACCGTACGCAAGGGCGAGATCCATGCGCTGCTCGGCGAGAATGGCGCGGGCAAGTCCACCTTGATTAAGGTGCTGACCGGCGTGCATAGGCCGGATGCCGGCACAATCGCGCTCAACGGCGAGCCGGTCGATGTGCGCGACACGCTGCATGCGCAAAGGCTCGGCGTCGGCACGGTCTACCAGGAGGTCAACCTCCTGCCCAATCTGAGCGTCGCCGAAAACCTCTATATCGGCCGGCAGCCGAAACGCTTCGGCCTGACCCATGCCGCCGCCATGAACCGGATGGCAAGGGCACTGCTGGCGCAATATGACATCGACATCAATGTCCGGGCGCCATTGTCGAGCTTCTCGGTCGCCGTGCAGCAGCTTGTCGCCATTGCCCGGGCCGTCGACATGTCAGGCTCGGTACTGATCCTGGACGAACCGACAGCCAGCCTGGACCGGCATGAGGTGCAACTGCTGTTTGGCGTCATGCGCAAGCTGCGCGACCGCGGCCTCGGCATTGTCTTCATCACGCATTTCCTCGACCAGGTCTACGCCGTCGCCGACCGCATCACCGTGCTGCGCAATGGCCGCCTGGTGGGAACGCACGACACAGGGGCGCTGCCCCGGATGGAGCTTGTCTCCATGATGCTGGGTCGTGCCCTGGAAGCCGCGACGGAGCATGGGCATCGGGCGCCACCTACTGGCGGGACTGGACGCACAATCGAGTTTTCAGCCTTCGGCCTGTCGCGTTCGGTCGCGCCCTTCGACCTGGCGATCGCGCCGGGCGAAGTGATAGGTGTCGCCGGCCTCTTGGGATCTGGCCGCACCGAGACGGCGCGGCTGATGTTCGGCGTCGATCACGCCGACAGCGGCAAGGCGACCGTCGACGGCAAGGCCGTGCGCATAAGCTCGCCGCGCGAGGCGGTGCGGCTTGGTTTCGGCCTCTGCCCGGAAGACCGCAAGGTCGACGGCATCATCGGCGATCTCTCGGTGCGCGAGAATATCGCCCTGGCGCTGCAGGCGCGGCGCGGCTGGCTGAAACCCATGTCGAGCAGCGAACAGGCGGAGCTCGCCCACCGGCTCGTGAAGGCGCTGGACATCCGCACCACCGATATCGAGAAGCCGGTCAAGCTTTTGTCGGGCGGCAACCAGCAGAAGGTGATCCTGGCGCGCTGGTTGGCGACGCAGCCGCGCCTGCTCATCCTCGATGAGCCGACGCGCGGCATCGATGTCGGCGCGCATGCCGAGATCATCCAGCTGATCAACCGGCTCTGCGAGGAGGGACTGGCGCTGGTGGTCATCTCGTCCGAGATCGAGGAGATCATGGCATACTCGACACGGGTGCGGGTGCTGCGCGACCGCCAGCATATTTGCGACCTCACCGGCGAAGAGATCAGCGCCGGCAACATCATGCGCACGATCGCGGTCAGCGAAGGGGCGAGCGCATGACGGGCCTGAAGCGTGCAGCCCCGAAGCTCACCTGCCTGGCGCTTATCCTCTTCTTCAACTGGATGGCCTTCGACGGCTTCTTCAGCATACGCCTGCAGGACGGCCGGCTGTTCGGCAGTCTCATCGACGTGCTCAACCGCGGCGCGCCGGTGGCCATCCTGGCGATCGGCATGACGATGGTGATCGCCACCAAGGGCGTCGACCTTTCCGTCGGCGCCGTCATGGCCATGGCCGGCGCCGTGGCGGCGACGATGATCATGGCGGGCCATCCGCTGCCGGTCGTCGTGCTGGCCGCGCTCGGCGTCGGCCTCGGCTGCGGGCTGCTCAACGGTTTCCTGGTCGCGGTTCTGGAGCTCCAGCCGATCGTCGCGACCCTCATCCTCATGGTCGCCGGGCGCGGCATCGCGCAGCTGGTGACCGAGGGCGTGATCGTGACCTTCAACGATCCCGGCCTCGCCGCCTTTAGCGCCGGCTCCTTCCTCGCATTTCCGATGCCGGTCGCCATCGTTGCCGCCTTGACGGTGCTGACCGTCCTGGTCGTGCGGCGCACGGCGCTTGGGCTGCTGATCGAATCCCTCGGCGTCAACCGCAGTGCGTCGACCTATGCCGGCATCAACAGCCGCCTGCTGCTCATGCTGGTCTACGCTTTCTGCGGCTTCTGCGCGGCGATCGCCGGTATCATCGTGACGGCCGACATCCGCGGCGCGGATGCCAACAATGCAGGCCTGTGGCTCGAACTCGACGCCATCCTCGCGGTGGTGATCGGCGGGACGTCCCTGCTCGGCGGCCGCTTCTCGATCCTGATGTCGGTGCTGGGCGCCGTCATCATCCAGGCCATGAACACCGGCATCCTCATCTCGGGCTTCCCGCCTGAGTACAACCTCATCGTCAAGGCCATTGTGATCATCGTCATCCTTTTGGCGCAGTCGGCATCCGTCGGGCGGCTCTTCGTGCGCGACCGCGCCCTCCCCCAGAGCAAGGCACAACGGACATGATGTCGTCGCGCCTGCTTCCCTTCTTCGCAACGCTGGTCATCTTCGTGCTGGCCTATGCGGTCTGCGTGTTCCAGTTTCCGAACATGCTGTCGACGCGCGTGGCCGGCAATCTCTTGACCGACAACGCCTTTCTCGGCATCGCGGCGGTCGGCATGACCTTCGTCATCCTGTCCGGCGGCATCGATCTTTCGGTCGGCGCGGTGATTGCGTTCACCGGCGTACTGATCTCGGTGCTCGTCAGCTGGTACGACATACATCCGTTGCTGGCCTTCGCGATTGCGCTGGCCGTCTCGACCGCCTTCGGCGCCGCCATGGGGGCGGCGATCCACTATCTCGAAGTGCCGGCCTTCATCGTTACGCTGGCGGGCATGTTCCTGGCGCGCGGCATGGCTTTCGTGATCGCGACGGACTCGATCCCGATCAACCACAAATTCTACTCGGCTGTGCAGAAGATGTACGTGCTGATGCCGGGTGGTGGGCGGTTGACACTGGTCGGCGGCCTGATGCTGCTGGTCTTTGCCGCCGGCATCCTGATCGCGCACTACACGCGCTTCGGCTCCTATGTCTACGCGATCGGGGGCAACAGGCAGTCGGCCGAACTGATGGGCGTACCGGTGGCCCGCACCACCATCGGCATCTATGCGCTGTCCGGCTTCCTTTCGGGCCTCGCCGGCGTCGTCTTCTCGCTCTACACCTCGGCTGGCTATTCGCTTGCGACGGTAGGCGTCGAGCTCGACGCGATCGCCGCCGTGGTGATCGGCGGGACCCTGCTGACCGGTGGTGTCGGCCTGGTGGCCGGAACCTTCTTCGGCGTCGTCATCCAGGGCCTGATCCAGACCTACATTGTCTTCGACGGCACCCTTTCGAGCTGGTGGACGAAGATCGTCGTCGGCATCCTGCTGTTCGCCTTCATAGCGCTGCAGCGCCTTTTGGTGCTGGTCGGCGACCGTGGCGCCGCAAACAGGAAAGCAGCATGACTATCCAGCCCAACATCCGCGCCGGGTTCCAGCCGGCGCCGTGGCCGCGCAGGCTGCGTTCGCAGGAATGGTATGGCGGCACCTCCCGCGACAACATCTATCACCGCGGCTGGTTGAAGAACCAGGGCTACCCGCACGATCTGTTCGACGGCCGGCCGGTGATCGGCATCCTGAACACCTGGTCGGACCTCACCCCCTGCAACGGCCATCTGCGCGAGCTGGCGGAAAAGGTGAAGGCAGGCGTGTGGGAGGCCGGCGGTTTTCCGCTTGAGGTGCCGGTGCTTTCGGCCTCGGAGAACACCTATCGTCCGACGGCGATGATGTATCGCAACCTGGCCGCCATGGCGGTGGAGGAGACCATCCGCGCCCAGCCCATCGACGGTGTGGTGCTGATGGTCGGCTGCGACAAGACCACGCCGTCGCTGCTGATGGGGGCAGCCTCGGTCGACCTGCCGGCGATCACCGTGACCGGCGGCCCGATGCTGAACGGCTGGTTCCGCAACGAACGCGTAGGATCGGGCACGGCGCTGTGGCAAATGTCGGAGGCGATCAAGGCCGGCACGATGAGCCAGACGGAGTTCCTGGAAGCCGAACAGGCGATGAGCCGTTCGACGGGAACCTGCAACACGATGGGCACGGCCTCGACCATGGCGTCGATGGCCGAGGCGCTTGGCATGGCATTGTCCGGCAATGCCGCCATTCCAGCCGTCGACAGCCGTCGCCGGGTCATGGCGCAATTGACCGGACGACGCATCGTGCAGATGGTTAAGGACGACCTGAAACCCTCGGACATCCTGACCCGCGAAGCCTTCGAAAACGCCATCCGCACCAACGGCGCCATAGGCGGCTCGACCAATGCCGTGGTCCATCTGCTGGCCTTGGCGGGCCGGGCCGGGATCAACCTGACGCTGGACGACTGGGACCGGCTGGGGCGCGACGTGCCAACTATCGTCAACCTCATGCCGTCGGGCAAATACCTGATGGAAGAGTTCTTCTACGCCGGCGGGCTGCCGGTCGTGCTGAGGCGACTGGGCGAAGCCGATTTGCTTCACAAGGATGCGTTGACGGTGTCCGGACAAAGCCTGTGGGAGGAGGTCAAGGACGTCCGCAATTGGAACGAGGACGTTATCCTGCCGACCGCGAAAGCGTTGACGGCGGCGGGCGGTATCGCGGTCCTCAAGGGAAACCTGGCGCCTAGCGGAGCGGTCCTGAAACCATCCGCGGCATCGCCTGCGTTGATGGTCCATCGAGGCCGCGCAGTCGTCTTCGAGGACATCGACGATTACAAGAAGAAGATCAACGATCCCGACCTCGATATCGACGAGACCTGCGTCATGGTCCTGAAGAACTGTGGCCCGCGCGGTTATCCCGGTATGGCCGAGGTGGGCAATATGGGCCTGCCGCCGAAGGTGCTGAAAAAGGGCATCACCGACATGGTGCGCATTTCCGACGCCCGCATGTCAGGAACGGCCTACGGCACCGTCGTGTTGCACGCCAGCCCGGAGGCCGCCGCCGGCGGTCCGCTGGCGATCGTGCTCGACGGCGATTTCATCGAACTCGATGTGCCGAACCGCCGCCTGCATCTCGACGTGCCCGAGCGGGAAATCACGGCGCGGCTGGCAGCCTGGCAAAACCCTTCCACCCGCCCCGCCGGTGGCTACGAAATGCTCTACCACGACCATGTCACCGGTGCCGACACCGGCGCGGATTTCGACTTCCTGCGCGGCTGCCGCGGCCGGGCCGTGCCCAAGGATTCGCACTGAGTTCGATAAGCGAGAATTAAGCCCAAGCATTTGCCGGACGAGACAAACGAGCCCCTGCCCGGCCCCGATGCCAGCACGATTGGTTTCGGCCTTTCCCGAGCGGCCGGATCCGCGTGGGCAATGGATCACTCGACCGCTTGGACACGACCTGCATCGATGATCGTCCTGATCTCCGAGCGACACGAGCCGCAGTTGGTGCCGGCACCAAGTTCCCTTCCGATAGCCTCCAGGCTGCGACAGCCGGTGGCGACTGCATCGGCCAGTTGGTTCACGCCGACGTTGAAGCAGAAGCAGACGATGCGGCCGATTGACGGCACGGCGGCAGGCGAACGCCCGGAAAGCAGCGCGTGACGATCGACCGAAGTCAGTTGCGCCCGGCTGCCGAGCAGCGAAACCAGCCAATCGCGGGCTGGCAACTGCCCCGGCGGGGCAACCAGCAGCGCCTCGGCCATCGCACAGCTTTCATCCATTGCCGCCGCCCGGTAGGTCAGGCCCTTGCGGTCCCGATACTCGACCACATGGTCGGGATTGACGCTGGCAAGCAGCCCGCGCGCGAGCAGTATGCCCTGGTCTGGCGTTTCGGTACCGCTTAGTTCGTAGACCCAGCCACCCGCAACGGCCTGCCGGCTCCAATGGACGAAGCCGGTTGGTTTGAGGTTGCGGCGGGTCATCAGGATGCCCACCCAGGCGATCTCTTCGCGCGAAATGCGCAACGGCACGTTCTTCAGTTCCGGCTGGCCGGATTGGGGATCGGCGATCGGCGTCGCCAGAGCCCCCGCCCCGGCATTGGCCGCGAAATGAGCGCTCCAGTGCATGGGCACAAAAGCCTGGCCCGGGCGCTGCGCCTCGGTGATGCGGACCTTGGCGCGGGCAAAACCATAACGCGTGGACAGTTGCGCGAGATCGCCATCGGCGAGCCGGTTGGCGGCGGCGTCGAGCGGGTTGAGGTCGACCATCGGTTCCGGCGTATTCGCCATCAGGCGCGGCACGGGCCCGGTTCTTGTCATGGTGTGCCATTGATCGCGCAGCCGACCGGTATTGAGCGCAAGCGGATACTCTGCACTGACGGCGAGCGCCACGCCTTCCTGCCGCACCGCAATGAAACGCGCGCGCCCGTCGGCCGTGGGAAATTTACCGCCGCCCAGCAGCCGGCCGGACGCCTTCTTGGTGACAGGCCAGTGGCGCGGCTCGAACGTGTCATATTCCGCGTCCGAAATATCGGTTAGCGCTCCCAGATCGAACAGCCGCTCGCCTGTGTTTTCGAAAGCGGAAAGCGCGGCATGCTCGCGAAAGATCGCGGCGGGGTTGCCGAAATCGAAGGCCGCGCCGAAGCCCATGCGGGCTGCGGCATCGCAGATGATACGCCAATCGGGCCGCGCCTCTCCCGGCATGGCCAAAAACGGTCTTTGCCGGGAAAGCCTGCGCTCGGAGTTGGTCACCGTGCCGTCCTTCTCGCCCCAAGCGGCGGCGGGCAGCAACACGTCGGCGAAACGGGTGGTGTCGGTGCGCGTGACGTCGGAAACGGCGACGAAATCGCAGGCCTTCAGCGCGGCGCGCACGCGTGTGGCATCCGGCATCGAGACCGCCGGATTGGTGCCCATGATCCACAATGCCTTGATACGTCCAGCGCCAGCAGCGCGGAACATGTCGACGGCCTTCAGGCCGGCTCTGCGCGCGATATCAGGTGAACGCCAGAAGCGCCCGACACGGTCGATATCGCGTGGGTTGTCGAAATTCATATGAGCGGCAAGCTGGTTGGCGAGACCACCGACCTCGCGTCCACCCATGGCGTTGGGCTGGCCGGTCACTGAGAAAGGCCCCGCGCCCAGCTTGCCGATGCGTGCCGTGGCCAGATGGCAATTGATGATGGCGTTGACCTTGTCGGTGCCATGTGCCGACTGATTGACGCCCTGGCTGTAGACCGTGACCGTGCGCTCGGTTGCCGCAAAGAGCTCGTAGAAGAGCCGTATGTCGCCGCTCTTCAATCCGCAACCCTCAGCCACTTGCTCTTCGGAGGGCGCGTCAGCCTGCGCCAGGGCCACCGCAGCATCGAAGCCAGTGGTGTGAGCCACGACGTAGTCATCGTCCACCGCGCCGACGCGCGCCAGATGCGCCAGCAGGCCATTGAACAGGAGCACATCGGTACCGGGATCGAGCGCCAGATGCAGGTCGCATTCGTCGGCTGTCGCGGTGCGGCGCGGATCGATGACGACGATCTTCGTGCCGCGCGCCTGCCGTGCGGCCAGCATGCGCTGGTAAAGGATCGGGTGGCACCACGCGGTGTTCGAGCCGGTCAGCACGATCAGGTCGGCTTCATTGAAATCCTCATAGATCCCCGGCACGATATCCTCGCCGAAGGCGCGGCGATGACCGGCGACGGACGAGGCCATGCAAAGTCTTGAATTGGTGTCGATGTTGGCCGAACCGATGAAACCCTTCATCAGCTTGTTGGCGACGTAGTAGTCCTCGGTCAGCAATTGCCCGGAGATGTAGAAGGCAACCGAATCCGGCCCATGCTCGGCGATGGCGTCCGAGAAACGCCGGGCGACGAGATCGAGCGCCGTATCCCAGTCCGCCTGCTTCCCGCCGATTTCCGGATGGAGCAGCCGGCTGTCGAGGCTGGTCGTTTCGCCGAGCGCCGAGCCCTTCGAGCAGAGCTTGCCGCGATTGGCCGGATGGTCGGGATCGCCACGGACGGAAGCCTCGCCACCGGCGGCAGCCTTCGCCAGCACGCCGCAGCCAACTCCGCAATAAGGACAGGTCGTGCTGATTTCGGCGGAGTTCATGGCGGCAGTCACTCCGCTGCCTGCAGTATCTCACCCAGTGCGATCGAAATCCGCCCATCCTCGACCCGCACGGGGATCGTCTTCACCGATCCCTCGTCCGCGCCGAGCGCCTTGCCTGTTTCCAACGAAATCACCCAATTGTGCAGTGGGCAAGTCACGGCGGCGCCATGCACGATGCCCTGGCTGAGCGGTCCGCCCTTGTGCGGGCAGTGGTCCTCGATGGCGAAGACGCGATCGTCATGCGTGCGAAAGACGCCGATACTGCCTCTCGGGGTCTTCACGCAGCGCGCGCCACGCGGCGGGATGTTGTCGAGCGTGCCGATGTCCAACCAGCTCATCTCCGTCACTCCGCCGCCTGTTGGAAATCGGTCTCCGCCATCGGTCGAAACTCGTGCTTGTCCTTGCCCGAGACACGCTCCGACCACGGATCGACCTGAGCGAATTTCTGGCTGAAGACAAAGCGTTCGAAATAGCCTTGGCGCCTGTCGGGATCGGCCATGATCTGGCGGCGGATCTCCTCGAGGCCGACGCGTTTTGCCCATTTGTAGATACGCTCGAGGTAACGGGCCTGCTCGCGATACATCTGCACGAGCGCTACGATCGCCTCCAGCGCTTCGTCCTCGGTGCGCACCATACCGAGCACTTCCGTGCCCTTGATATCGAGGCCGGCAGCACCTGCGAAATGGATCTCGTAGCCGGAGTCCACGCACACCACGCCGACATCCTTGCAGGTTGCCTCCGCGCAATTGCGCGGACAGCCGGAGACCGCCATCTTCACCTTGGCCGGCGTCCACGAACCCCACATGAACTTTTCGATGCGGATGCCGAGGCCGGTCGAATCCTGCGTGCCGAAGCGGCACCAGTCGGTACCAACACACGTCTTCACCGTGCGCAGCCCCTTGGCATAGGCATGACCCGAGACGAAGCCGGCCTTGCCGAGATCGGCCCAGACTGCAGGCAGGTCTTCCTTTCGGATGCCCAGCATGTCGATGCGCTGGCCGCCGGTGACCTTCACCGCCGGAATGGCGAACTTGTCGACCACATCGGCGATGGCGCGCAGCTCGGCCGCCGAAGTCATCCCGCCCCACATGCGCGGCACCACCGAATAGGTGCCGTCCTTCTGGATGTTGGCGTGAACGCGCTCGTTGATGAAGCGTGATTGGTAATCGTCGGCATATTCATTTGGCCAATCGGCGACGAGATAGTAGTTGAGCGCCGGCCGGCATTTCGCGCAGCCACAGGAGGTGCTCCACTCCAGTTCTTGCATCACAGCCGGGATGGTCTTCAGGCCTTTCGCCTTGATCAGCCGGCGTACCTCGTCATGGCCGAGTTCAGTGCAGCCGCACATCGGCTGCACGGCGGCCGGGTTGTAAGTATCGCCCAGCACCAGCGCCATCACCTTCTCGACCAGGCCGGTGCATGAGCCGCACGAGGCCGACGCCTTGGTGTGCGCGCGGACTTCGTCCAGCGACGTCAGTCCCTTTTCGCCAATGGCGGAAACGATTTCTCCCTTGCAGACGCCGTTGCAGCCGCAGATTTCCGCATCATCCGCCAGAGCCGCAACGGCCGCCAGAGGGTCCGTAGAAGCGCCCCCCTGGAAGGCCTGCCCGAAGATCAGGGTGTCGCGCATCTCGGAGATGTCGACTTCTTTCTTCTTGAGATCGTTGAACCAGGCGCCGTCCGCCGTCTCGCCGAACAGCACCGTGCCGATGATCCTGTTGTCCTGCAGGATCACGCGTTTGTAGACGCCGGCCGAGGCATCGCGCAGGATGATCTCCTCGCGATCCTCGCCATCGGCGAAATCGCCGATCGAATAGAGATCGATGCCGGTGACCTTGAGCTTCGTGGGCGTATCGGAATGGGTGAAGCGCCTGTCGTCGGCATCGGCCAGTTTCGCGGCCACCACCTTTGCCATTTCGTAGAGCGGCGCGACAAGGCCGTAGACATGGCCGCCAACCTCGACGCATTCGCCGAGCGCGAAAATATCCGGGTCGGATGTCCGCATGCAATCGTCGGTGACGATGCCGCGATTGACCTCGAGCCCAGCTTCCCTGGCGAGGCCGACATTCGGTCGGATGCCGACGGCCATCACCACCAGCGTGGCCGGGATGATCTCGCCGGTGTCGAGCTCGACACCCTGCACCTTGCCGGCGCCGACGATCTGCCTGGTGTTCGCCTTCGTCCTGACCGTGATGCCCCTCGCCTCCAGCTGCTTCTGGAGCAGATAGCCGGCGGCCGGATCGAGCTGACGTTCCATCAGTGTTGGCATGACATGCAGCACGGTGACGTCCATACCGCGCTCCTTCAGGCCGGCGGCCGCCTCAAGTCCGAGCAGCCCGCCACCGATCACCACCGCCCTGTCGCGCGACTGCGCGGCGAGAAGCATGGCGCCGACGTCGTCCAGATCGCGATAGGAGAGCACGCCGGGCAGATCCCTGCCGGGCACCGGGATGATGAAGGGCACCGAGCCGGTGGCGACGACAAGCTTGTCATAGGGCTCGGTCACGCCCTTGTCGGAGGTGACGATCCTGGCGCTTCGATCGATGGCGACGATCTTGTGGCCCTTGTAGAGCACGATGCCATGCTTGATGTACCAGCCATCGCCGTGAATGACGATTTCCTCATAGTCCTTCTCGCCCGACAGAACGGGCGACAGCATGATGCGGTCGTAGTTCACGCGCGGTTCGGCGTTGAAGATGGTGATCTGGTAGCGGCCGGGTGCAGCCTCGAGCAGATGCTCCAGCATGCGGCCTGGCGCCATGCCGTTGCCGATGATGACGAGTTTCTCTGACATAGTCTGGGGCTCCACTCGACTATTCCGCTGGGGAGACGGTGGCCCGTTCGGCCAGCGCGCGTGCTTGCTCCATCCGAAGGATGGCGAGATGCATCCAGGCAAGGCATGCGGCCACGACGACGAAAAGCAGCATGAAACAGCTCGACCAGACGTTGGTCAGGTCGTTGAGCGCGCCGAAGGCGATCGGCAGGACGAAGCCGCCGAGCCCGCCGATCATGCCGACGAGGCCACCGACGGCACCGACATTGCCGGGATAGTAGACGGGGATGTGCTTGTAGACCGCGGCCTTGCCGACAGCCATGAAGAAGCCGAGCACGAAGGCTATGGCGACGAAAGCGATCCAGCCGATCTCGAAATGAAAGGAGACCGGACCACTGATGCCGCGCACCGTGAAATCCGCCGCGGGCAAGGCCAGCACGGCGCAACACACCGCCGACACGGCGAAGGTCCAGTAAAGCACCGTGCGTGCGCCGATCCTGTCCGACAACACACCGCCATAGGCGCGGAAGATCGAGGCCGGGACCGAATAGGCGGCACCAACCATGCCTGCGGTGGCAATGTCGAAGCCGTAGACGCCGATCAGGTAGCGCGGCAGCCAGAGTGCCAGGGCGACGAAGCCGCCGAAGACGAAAAAATAGTAGAGCGCGAAACGCCAGACGCGGACATCCTTCAAGGGCTCGAATTCGGCCCGAAAGTTGCGTGGGGGATTGGCGCCGGTGACGCGCCGCTGCCGGATCACCGGATCGTCTTCGGCGCTGAACCAGAAGATGCACGCCATGAAGCCGAGCACGGACGCCCAGATGATCGCCACGTCCTGCCAGCCAACGGCCAGCATCACAAAGGGCGCCAGGAATTTCGTGATTGCCGCGCCGACATTGCCGACGCCGAATATGCCGAGCGCCGTGCCCTGCTTCTCAGCCGGGTAGAAGCGCGAAACATAGGCAACCCCGACAGCGAAGGAACCCCCCGCCAGACCAACGCCGAGTGCTGCGATCAGCATCTGCGGGTAAGTATGTGCGAAGGCCAGCAGAAAGGTGGCGATCGCCGCCGCCAGCATGATTGCCGAATAGACCAGACGGCCGCCAAAACGGTCGGTCCACACGCCAAGCATAATGCGGGCAAGCGAGCCGGAGAGGATCGGCGTGCCGACAAGCAGACCGAATTCGGTTTCGGAAAGCCCGAGCTCCTGTTTGATGCGTATGCCGATGATCGAAAAGATCGTCCACACGGCAAAGCACACCGTGAACGACAGCGTGGATAGGGTTAGCGCATGCGTGGCTGCCGGATCCCGGCTTTGTCGAAAAGATACGCCCATTGCTCGCTCCGTGTTCGGCATCGAAAGCGCCGCTCTGCGATTGAAAACAAAAAGGCTGCCGAACAGGCCGCGCGTCCGTACATCCGGGATCGCGTGGTGACCTGAACGGCAGCCTTGCCTGGTGCGCCCTTCGTTGGACGCAGAATTCGTGGCCCAGCCTTGGGCCTCGCTTGTTACAAAGCAGGATGCGTGCCAGTTTTGATCGGCAGAGTTTTATGCAATGAAATCAACAATCATTGGCATTATCGACGCGCGTGGCATCGTCCGGCGCTGGCAAAACTTCCGGCAAATGGCATATCGCAATGCACAAAAATGATGCAGCGCAAAAGAACGCCTAGGCTTTTGGCTCGGCGAGAAGCTGGCCTTGAATGTAGTCCCCGACGCGGTCGGGATCGAACACCGCCCCATCGAAGAAGCCGTCCGGTCCGAGAATGAGGCTGGCGCCGGCCGAACCGACCGGCGTCTCGGTGACCAGTGCACCTTCGACCTTGGCGTTCGCTCCCGGCAACGCCACGCCAACATCTCGCAAGGCCTGCCGGTAGAGGTCAGGACGATAGGTTTCGCGCGCGATCGCTTCGTTGGCCGGGTTGGCCTCGATCTGTCCCCAGCGGGCCATCTGGCTGTAGAACCAGAGCGCGTGGCTCTTCCAGGGAAAGGTGGCGGCCTTGGCATGGGGCACGAAGAAATCCGGTGTCACAACCTCGCCACCGTCGCCGGTCTGGATCAGTCCGGAGAGCGCCGGCTTCAGCCATTCGACTGGACAATCGACATAAGCAGGCCCGGCCATCAGTTCCGCCAGCTCGCCATGGTTGCCGCTGTCGCCGCTCCAGGCGGCGGCGCGGTAAAGAGCTCGCAAAAGCGCCGACAGCGCCTCGGGCTCTGCCTCCGCCCACTCGGCAGCGACACCCAGCACCTTTTCCGGACTGGAACGCCATATCCTGGCCTTGGTGGTGACGATGCGTCCGACGCCCTTCGCCACCGCCGCCGTGTTCCAGGGTTCACCGACGCAATAGCCGTCGATGCGCCGGGCGCCGAGTGCATCGGCCATGAAGGATGGCGGCACGATGATGATCTCGATATCGCGATCAGGGTCGACGCCGCAGGCAGCAAACCAGTAGCGCAATTCGTAGTTATGGCCCGAATGGGGATGCACGACGCCGAAGCGCAGCGGCGACCCGCCCGCCGCCTTGCGGTGCACCACGACGGCCGCCAGCGCTGCCCCGGTGGATCGGGGGTCGAAATCCGAGGCCGCATCCTGCGCCAACATCTCGTCCCAAAGGTCGCGCGAGACGGTCACCGCATTGCCGCCCAGGCCAAGCGCCATCGGCGCTATGGTGCGCGCGGCGAGCGGTGTCAGGCCCAGATTGCAGGCGATCGGCATCGGTGCCAGCATATGCGCGACGTTGAAATGGCCGACGGCGAGCCGATCGCGGATGCTTGCCCAGGAATTCTCCCTGGTGAGAACGAGGTCGATGCCTTCGTCGGCCGCGAAACCCAGTTCGCGTGCAGCAACCAGCACGGCACTGTCGAGCAGCGGCAGGAAGCCAGCGGATATCTGATGGGCCGGGCTCATTGATCGTCTCCAGCGCCCAGCAGGCCCGCGGTTGTAACCAGGGCCTGCGCCACGTCACTGATCTTGCGGTTCTGGTTCATGGCGGTCTTGCGCAGTAGGGCGTAAGATTCCTGCTCGGAGAGCCCGCGCGATTTCATGAGGATGCCCTTGGCGCGCTCAACCGTCTTGCGGCTTTCCAGTTCGGTGCGCGCTTCCTCGAGTTCGCGTTCCATCCGCGAAAACGCATTAAAGCGGCTGATCGCCATGTCGAGGATCGGCTTCACCCTCTCCTTCTTCAGGCCGTCAACGACATAGGCCGAGACGCCGGCATCCACCGCCGCCTCGATCCAAGCGGTGTCGGAGCGATCGACGAACATGGCAATGGGTCGCTTCACCGCACGCGAGAGCTGGAACATGTTCTCCAACATGTCCCGGTTGGGATTCTCGATGTCGATGACGATCACATCCGGCTCAAGTGCCGCGATGCGGGCGGCGATGCCGGTCACATCGTCGACAAGCACCACCTCGGTGTGACCAGCCTCGCGCAGCCCTGCCTCGATGATCGAGGCTCGGAGCCGATTCTCGTCGATGACCAATACGGTAAGGGCCGCGCCTCGCATGCCTCATCCTGCTCCGCCTGGAGTTTTGTGCAATGCGACAAAAACATCAACAGGTTCGGCGGCCGAAAAGGAGCCGAGAGTGGTCCTTCTGCTTACAGTCGAACGGATCAGTAAGCGGCCGCTTTGTTCAGGACCCAGTATTGGGGCCAGCCTTCTGCCCGAGGACAACAAAGCGCAGGAAGAAGTTAACGCTATCCGATCGAATATCTCCACATAGACATCGCTGAAGTGCCTACCGCGAAAGCTCTATTTCTTCGTCGCTTATCGACCGGCTGTCCGAGTTCACCTTTGACACCTTTGGACAGGTGCCAATGTCCGTACAGCCGCCACGTTCATCAAGGCTCTGATCGCATCAGTGCCTATGACATCCAAACGGTTCTCACCGATGACAGAAGCCAGTTCTGCGACCTGCCGTCCCGAAATCTCTTGCGACCGCGCGACCATGCATGCGCTACCCGTGCCGATATCGGAACGCACTTGGGGAAACTTGGTACTTTTGCCGAAAAGCCGTCGCCAGATGCGCTGAATCCGAGAAGCCGGTTTCGAGGGCAATCGCCGTGATGGGCAGCGTGCTGTTTTCCACGAGAAAGCGTGCGTACCGCAGCCGGGTCTCCAGAATGAAGCGTTTGGGGGTCATTCCAACGTGCTTCTGGAACAGGCGTGCGAACTGGCGTGGCGAAAGGCCTACGGTATCTGCGGCCAGTTCCGGCGACATATCGCGGCCCTTGCGGCTTTCGATCAGCACGATGGCTCGCTGGATGCGGGTGTCGACGGCGTAGCGGTACGAATGGGCGCGCTCGTGATCGAAGACGCTCAGCGTTTTCTGCTCGGTCAATGAAAGCTGGTGAACGGCTTTCGCAGCCCGATCCGGCCCGCAATGGTTGCGGATCAGTTCGGTCATCAGCGAGAGAATGGAAATGCCGCCGGGCACCGTGATCCTGCCATTCTCGATCAGGAAATCGTCGCGAACCGACAAGGCCTGGCGGGGAAAGGCAAGGCGGAAGTCCTCGGCGTGGAAGGGATGGATCGCGGCCTTGCGACCGGCGAGCAATCCTTCCTGCGCCAGAACGAAGGCGCCAGTGCAGACACCGATGACGGGAACACCCGCCGCCGCCGCGACGCGAATATAGTCGCGGTGCGAGGCGGGCGCGGTTCGCAAATGCGGCAGCAGGCCGCCGATAGCAACGATATAATCGAAGTCAGTCGGGTTGATGTAGGGCGCGTCTGCCTGCACGCGAATACCGCAGCTTGCAGCAGTGGCAACGCCCGGCTTGCCCATGATCGACCAGCGGCAGTGGAGCGGGCGGGAATTGTCGGCGAAATCCGCAGCATGGCGCAAGGGCTCTACGACGCCGGTCAGCGACATCATGGGAAAGGTCGGCCAAAGCAGAATGCCGATGGAAATATCAGGCTTGTGCTCGCGCGCCGAAAGCAGCCTTTCCGCCCAGAGGGCATCGAGCCAGCGGACATAGTCCGCCTCGCTCTGCGTGCTTGGAGCACTGTCCTCAACGGTCATGGTTACCCCCCTCCTCGCACGATAGGATGACCGCGCCGATTTTCAAAGAAAAAGTCTTTTTTTTACAATTCAGCCCTCGTCTTCGATGCCAGACTGCCCCTCGTTAAACGCGATATCCGGAGCAACAAGGACTGCCGGATAGGGGAACCAATAATTTCAAGGATCGAACAAATGGCACTTTCTCTTTCGAGAAGGCTGGCGGTGTGTGCGCTGCTGGCAGGCGGGAGCTTCTTGGCATTCTCGCCCTTGGCGCAGGCTTTCGAACTGGTCGAGCAGGGCAAGCTGACCGTCGCCTTCACTGGCGACATGCCGGGTTCCGGTTGGCAGGACGGCAAGATGATCGGCTATGACGGCGAGATCATGCAGAAGATCGCCGACAAGCTGGGACTCAAGCTCCAGCCGGCGCTGATGGAATGGTCCGGCACCATCGCTTCGGTGGAAGCGGGCCGCGTCGACGTCATGCTCGGCACCATGGGCTGGACGGAAAAGCGCACCAAGATCATGACGCTTTCCGAGCCGATCCATTACTTCAAGAACGGCATCATGCAGTCGTCGAAGACGAACTGGGACAAGCTGTCCGACCTCGAAGGCAAGAAGGTCGGAACCATCACCGGCTTTTCCTTCGTGCCGGAGCTCAAGAAGATCAAAGGCCTCGAGCTTTCTCTCTACGACACCTCCGACGCCGCCGTGCGCGACCTGATCGCGGGCCGCATCGACGCCGTGATCGGCGATCCTCCCGTCGTGTCGTATGCGATCAAGAAAAACCCCGAATGGAACATGCAGTTCC
The DNA here is from genome assembly GCF_008727715.1 of Mesorhizobium terrae. Lineage (GTDB taxonomy): Bacteria > Pseudomonadota > Alphaproteobacteria > Rhizobiales > Rhizobiaceae > Mesorhizobium > Mesorhizobium terrae. Next base: position 3,400,433 of record NZ_CP044218.1, on the reverse strand, counting down.
TCGCCTTCACCGACAGCAATGCGGATTTCCCCTTGCTCACCGGTCTCGGCCAGGTCGTCTACGGCTTCAACAAGAAGAACGACGATCTGCGCCAGAAGGTGGACGCCATCATCGGCGGCATGTGGAAAGGCTGCGAGATGAAGGAGATAGGCGCCCGCTACGGCCTGGCCGCCGATGTCTGGTACAGGCCCGCCGGCGAGAACTTCCGCGCCGGCGTCGATCGCCCCGCCGACTACAAGCTGCCCTCCTGCAAGGCGGGTGGCTGACGCTTCGATCCGGGGCAGAGGCCGCCGCCTCTGCCCCGATTCAAGCCCGGGCGCGTTGAGATTCAGGCCAGGCCGGCATCACCTGAATCTCAACGCGCCCTGTTCAATGACAAAAATGGGGAACGGCATGAACCCGCTGCTGAGCGTCACGGGCCTGCGCAAGAATTACGGACTGGTCGAGGTTCTGAAGGGAATGGATTTCGAGGTGACCGCCGGCGAGAAGATCGCGCTGATCGGCCCTTCGGGGTCGGGAAAATCCACCTGCCTGCTCTGCCTGAACTTCCTCGAAAAGCCGAATGCCGGCGAAATCCACCTGGATGGCGAGCGGATCGGCGTCAAGCTCGGGCGGGCGATGAGCGATCGTCAGCTCGCGCCGCAGCGGGCCGAAATGGGCATGGTGTTCCAGCTTTTCAATCTCTGGCCGCACCTTTCGGTGACGGAGAACGTGGCGATCGCCGCCCGCAAGGTGCGCGGACTTTCGGCAAGGGAAGCGCATGAGCTGGCGCTGGAAATGCTCGCCAAGGTCCATATGACCCATCGCGCCGATGCGTCGCCGCTGGAGCTCTCCGGTGGTCAGCAGCAGCGTGTGGCGATTGCCCGGGCACTGGCGCAGAAACCCAAGCTGATGCTGTTCGACGAACCGACCTCCGCGCTCGATCCGGAGCTGGTGCATGAAGTGCTGAAGGTGATGGAGGAGCTGGCCGCCGAGGGGCGCACCATGCTGATCGTCACCCACGAGATCGCGTTTGCCCGCGACATCGCCGACCGGGTCATGTTCCTCGACGGTGGCACCATCGTCGAGCAGGGGCCGGCGCGGGAGCTGATACTCTCTCCTCGCGAGGCAAGAACCCAGGCCTTCCTGAAACAGATCCGGCACTGAGGACCCGCGCCATGTCCGGACTGTCGACCTTCATCATGGTGCTGGAAGGGTTGCTCGCCGGGGTCGGCGTCACCGTTCTGGTCACGCTGGCATCGCTCGCGCTCGGTGTCGCTCTCGGTTTCGGCCTCGCCCTTCTGCGCGTTTTCGGCGGCCTGCGGCCGGTTCATTTCCTGATCGACGCCTATTGCGAGATCATGCGCAACATCCCGGCGCTCACCCACCTGTTCATCCTCTATTTCGGATTGGCGAGCATCGGCTTCAGATTGTCCGCGATTGTCGCGGCGATCCTCGGCCTCGGACTGATCGGCGGGGCGGTCACCTGCGACCTGTTCCGCTCCGGCTTCGCAGCGTTGCCGAAAGGCCAGCGTGAAGCAGCGCTTGCGGTCGGCTTCACACCCTTCCAGACGATTTTCGACATCCTGACACCGCAGGCGCTGCGCATCGCGCTTCCGCCGCTCGGCAACTATGCAGTGCAGCTACTCAAGGATACATCGATCGTCTCCGCCATCGCCGCGCCGGAAATCATGTTCTACGCGCGATCCATGGTGACGTCCTCTTTCCAGACCACGCTGATCTACGTGACGGTGGCCGGTCTCTATCTTCTCCTTGGCATGCCGCTGATGCAGGCGATCCGCTTCCTCGAAAGCCGCTACGGGAGGCTGAAGGCATGAGCGGCTTCGTCGAACCTTATTTCGAATACGGCAAGGAGTGGCTTCCGCTTCTGGTCAAGGCCATGGGCACGACCGCCCTGCTTTCAGGTTGCGCCTTCACCTTGTCGCTGGTGTTCGGACTGTTGTTGGCGCTGTGCCGGAATGCGCGGTCGCGGACGCTGCGCCATTTCGCTACGGTCTATGTCTCGGTGGTTCGCGGCGTGCCGCTGCTCGCCATCCTGTTCCTGCTCTATTTCGGCCTGCCCGGCATCGGCATCACTTTCGATGCCTTCACAGGCGCGGTTCTGGGGCTGGCACTTGCCTTCGCGGCGCAGGTCGCGGAATTGTTCCGCGCCGGCCTTGTGGCGATCCCGAAGGGCCAGCGCGAGGCGGCGCTCGCCGTCGGCTTCACGCCCTTTCAGAGCTTTGCCCTGATCATATTGCCGCAAGTGGTGCGCATCGTCATCGCACCGCTCATCGTCACCTTCGTCTCGCTGCTCAAGGATTCCTCGCTCGCCTCGCTCATCACGGTGGATGAGCTGGTGCTGACCGGCCGGGCCATGGCGACGGAATACTTCCTGCCGCTTCAAATCTATCTGGCCGTGGGGCTGTGCTATTTCCTCATAGCCTGGCCGTTCTCGCTTCTTTCGCGGCGGCTCGTACGCCCTGCCGGCTAAATTCCAATCACGAGACAAGACAATGACGACCTCAACGCATGATCGCGGCGCGACGTGCCGGCAGCCCAACCGCCGTCCCGTCATCCTGATGACGCCTGACTTCAGGCTATCCGCCGAAGGCTGGACCGAACGCGAATATGTCGTTCGGGCGAATTACGCCGAAGCGATAGCCGAGGCCGGCGGCACCGCGCTGATCCTGCCCTACGAAGCGCTCGACATTGCCGCCACGCTGGAACTTGCCGACGGCGTGATGATCACGGGCACCGCACCGGGCCAGCAGGCCAGTCCGGAGCGGCGTGAATTCGAACGCGAGCTTGTGCGGCAGACGCTGGAAGCAGGAAAGCCGCTGCTCGGCGTCTGTCACGGCATGCAACTGATCGGCGAATGGCTGGGTGGCACATTCGTCACCAGCCTGCCACGGCCTGCCGGAGAACCGGTTGAACACATGCCAGGCGCAGTTCCCGATCGCCTGGCCCATGGCGTCACAGTCGAGGCCTCCAGCGATCTCGCTCGCCTTCTCGGCGGCGGCTCGGCCGAAGTGAACAGCCTGCATCGGCATGCCCTCACGGAGGGCGAACGGTTTCGTGTCGTGGCGCGGGCGCCGGACGGCGTCGTCGAGGCCTTCGAGGGCAATACGAGCGGCTTCTGTCTGGGGGTGCAATGGCATCCCGAATATCGGCTGACCGACTTCGACAAGGCGATCCTGCGCGATTTCGTGGAACGCAGCACAAGGCGTCCCCGCCGCAAGACCGCATCCGGTGCCCCTTGTGCCGTTCGGAAACGCCTCGATGCCCTCGGCCTTGGCCTGCCGGAAGCAGCCGCGCCCCCCGGCGCATTCGTCGGTGCGATCCGCAACGGCGGTATCGTGACCGTGTCCGGGCAGGTTCCGATCAAGGACAAGGCTGTCCTCAGGGCAGGCCATCTGGGCAAGGACGTCTCCCTAGAAGCAGGGCGCGAATGCGCACGCTGGGCATTGCTCAATGCCCTGGCGCAATTGGAGCGCATCGCCGGCCGGCTCGACCGGGTGAAAGGGTTCGTACGGCTCGCCGGATACGTCGCCGCAGCCCCGGACTTTACCCAGCATGGCGCGGTCGTCGATGGCGCTTCCGAAATGCTGCGCGAGGCGTTTCCCGAATGCTGGCCACATGCGCGGATCGCCGTTGGCGTGGCCTCGCTGCCCCGTGGCGTGCCCGTGGAAATCGAGCTGACGGCCGTCCTCAGCAGCGCAGAGGCCTGAGGCCATGCGAATTGCGGTTGTCGGCGCAGGCGTGGTCGGGGTCGCGTCGGCCTATCTGCTGGCTCGCGCCGATCATGAGGTGATCCTGATCGACGCGGCTGCAGAGCCGGGTTGCGGGGCGAGCGCCGGCAATGCAGCCCAACTTTCCTGGGCCTATGGCGATGCCATGGCCTCGCCCGCGCTTTTGAAGCATCTGCCGGCCATCCTCGCCGGCCGAGATCCGGCGTTCCGGGTTCGCTGGAGGCTTGATGCCGATTTCCTGGTCTGGGGGCTGCGCTTCATGGCGAACATGCCGGCCCGGCGCTGGTGGAACAACACAAGCGAGATCCTGCAACTGGCCGATGAATCGCGCCGGGAAATGGCGAAGCTGCTGGCGGAGACGGAAATTGCTTTCGACTATCGCATCGCTGGCAAGCTGCACCTTTATCCTGACGCAAAGGGCCTTGCTGCGGCCCGGCTGACCATCGAGCGCAAGCGGCGGCTTGGCTTCGATCAACGTCTCCTGTCGCGCTGCGAAGCCGAAGAAGTGGAGCCGGCCCTGAAGACTTATCAGGGAGAAATCGCTGGCGCCGTTTACACGCCCGGCGACGCTCTTGGCGACGCGGTCGCCTTCTGCCGTCAACTGACGGATTTCATGGTGTCCAAAGGTCGGGTTTCGGCATGCTTCGGACGCAAGGTGGCCGGATTCGATCAGCACAAGGGACAGCTCTCGGCGGTACGGCTTACCGATCGCGATCCACTTGTCGTCGATGCCGCGGTCGTCACGGCGGGACCGTTGATCCATACGCTGGTCGCCGACCTGCCCGAAGCCGCTGAAATCCAGCCCGTGCGCGGCTATTCCCTGACCGTGCCTTGGCGGGAAGGAGCGCCGCGTGTCAGCTTGACGGATGTGAAGCGCAAACTAGCCTTCGCAACAATCGGTCAACGGCTGCGCGTTGCAGGGCTTGCCGACATCGAGCGGCCCGGCTCGGGCTTCGACGCGGATCGGTTCGGCATCCTGCGGGAGGTCGCCAGCGCCGTGTTGCCTGCCTGCTTCGACCGCCCGCCGGAAGAAGTCCGCTGGTCCGGCGAACGCCCGATGACGCCATCCTCCCGGCCGATCATCGCTCCCTCCCGCAGGATGCGCGGTCTCTATATCAATGCCGGGCACGGCATGCTTGGATGGACCCTCGCCCTCGGTTCCGCAAGACGGATAGCAAACCTGGTTGCCTGATGGGATCGATGTGCCAGGCCTATTGAATGCGAGCAGCCGAACGCGTCGACGATGCCAATAGGCAAGCCGTGCCATCCACCCGCCAGAGAACCATTTCATACAGTATCCACAAAGCTGACATCCGCATCTCACGCCTCGAGTGCAGGCACGTATCGGGTCCGGTTGTACAACGAACGTTAGCTGCTGTGAGTTGCTAAGGATGTCCGAAAATGGCGCAACCACGGCATCAGCGTGGTTCGTGTTTTCTCTCTGATGGACACAACCAATAGTGACCAGCAAACCGACCAGCAAATAGCTGACATGCATTGGCACCGCGCGGCACTCACGATGCAGCTGATACGTTGATTTCTTTCGATTATTTTTCACATTGGCACGCATGCCAAAAGGTGACTGGTGGGCCCGGAGGGACTCGAACCCCCAACCAAGCGGTTATGAGCCGCCGGCTCTAACCATTGAGCTACAGGCCCCACGCGGGCTGGATTAGTGTTTTTCTTGATCCCGCACAAGGCTTTAGAGGCGGTCTGGCCAAGATCGCCCAAATCAATCCATATTCGCTGCCTATTCGAGCTCTCGCCCTTGGCGAACAACGGAGTTTTTCGATGACCAGAGCCTTTTTGCCCCTCGCTTTTGCCGCCGCCGTCGCCCTTCCTGCAATCGCCGGCGCAGCCGAAGCCCCGCAACAGCCGTCGCCGCGCATCATCGTTTCCGGCGAAGGCGAGGCCACCGTGGCGCCGGACCTTGCACTTTTGTCGCTCAGCGTCATGCGCGAGGCCAAGACCGCGCGCGAAGCGCTCGACGCCAACAACGACGCCATGGCCGCCGTCATCGCGGCGATGAAGTCGGCCGGCGTCGCCGAGCGCGACCTGCAGACGGCGGGCATCCAGATCAACCCGCGCTACAATTATTCGAACAAGCCCGATGGCGGCCAGACCGCCGAATTGGTCGCCTATCAGGTCACCAACACGCTGTCCGTGCGGGTGCGCGACATTTCCAAGACCGGCGAGATCCTCGACAAGGCGGTGTCGCTCGGCGTCAACCAGGGTGGCGGTATTTCCTTCACCAACGAGAACCCGGCCGCCGTCATCGGCGAGGCCCGCAAGAAGGCGGTGGCCGACGCCATCGCCAAGGCCAAGACCTTGGCCGAGGCCGCCGGCGTCAGCGTCGGCAAGGTGCTGGAGATCACCGACCAGAACTTCATGTCGCCGCCCATGCCGATGAACGCCAAGGCTTATGACGCCGCCGGCGCCTCGGTTCCGGTGCAGGCCGGAGAAAATGCCTACCGGGTGATGGTCAACGTCACCTTCGAGCTGAAGTAAAAAGAGGCGCGGCGCGACTGGATGGTCGCGCCGCGCGCTCTCTTTTCCAGGACTGCAAATGAAAAAACCCGGAGGATCGTTCCTCCGGGGTTTTTCGTTCGCGTTGCGCCAGACGCCGTGCCTTAGCGGTAAAGCACCGGGCAGCCGCGCTCGCGGCCGAACACCACCATGGTGCGTTCGCCGTCCTGGCGGCCGGCAACCTTGATGACGCGGCGGTTCACATCGACGATGCGGGCGCGCCAGATGCCCATGCGCTCGGCCTTGTTCAGCGCCCATTCCGGCGAACAGCCGCGGCGCCAGTCGCGATCGCGACCCCAACCGCGCTCGTCGCTCCAGCGGTCGCGGCGCCAGTCACGATTGTCGTCGCGCTCGCCGGCATAGACGCCGAAGCGCGGCTCGCCGCTGCCGAAATTCAGATAGACGCCGTCGGCCTGGGCGGTGGTAGGAACCGCGGCAAGCGCGCTGAAACCGACGAGAGCCGAGAGCGCGGCAGCCTTGATCTTGGTCAACATGGTCTTCTCCTTGTCAGAAGCGTTGGTTGCTTGGTCTTCAAACCCTGTTCGCCGAAGCGATGACGCAACCATAGAAAGGCCCGGCTGAACCGAACGGGAACCGCATGTTCATGCGAGGTTCATTTGGCCGGTGGCCATAGTCGGGCATGGAAAAGGAACCGCGCCTGCGCCGCGCGCATGCTTGTTCGACCGGCAAAACGGGCCCCTCAGGGCTCCTCGTCGAGCACGTAGTCGAAATAGTCTTCCGGCTCGGCGAGCTCGCTCTCGCTGGCGCTGACGCGGCCGCGCATCGAGACGCCGGCTTCGTGCACCGTCTCGGCGCTGCCCGAGACAAGCGGGTGCCACCAGTAGAGGTCATGGCCCTCGGCGACGAGGCGATAGCCGCATGTGGACGGCAGCCAGCTGATGGTGCGCACATTCTGCGGCGTCAGCCCGACGCAGTCGGGAACCCGCGCCAGGCGGTTGGCATAGTCGGCGCAGCGGCAGGTTCCGGCATCGAACAGCCGGCAGGCGACGCTGGTCCAGTAGATCTCGCCGCTGTCCTCGTCCTCGAGTTTCGACAGGCAGCATTTGCCGCAACCGTCGCACAGCGATTCCCACTCGGCCGGAGACATCTCCTCCAGCGCCTTCGTCTTCCAGAACGGTTGCGTTGCCATCGCAGGGATGTGGCGCGCCGGAACCGCCGCGTCAAGCGCGCAGCGCCAATGTCATCAAAGCGCCCATTCGATATCCCTATCCTCGTTGCCACACCCCACGCCGGCCCCGATTGCCACGTTTATGGGCCTCGGCAGCGCCACATACCCCGTCAAGGAGATCAGATATGAAGCGCCAACCACGCATCCTCGCCGGTACGGCCCTTGGCCTGCTGATGGCTTCATCGCCGCTTGCCGCCTTGCCATTGCAGAATGACACCGCTCTCCGTTCGGTGACCGCCCTGCCGCTGATCCTTGCCCAGGCCGAAGGCGGCGGCGAGGCGACCGACGGCGGCCCGGCGCCGGCCGAACAGGCCGCCCCGGAGCCGCAGCCGGCGCCCGAACCTGTTGCGGTGCCCGAGCCCGTCGCCTTGCCCGAACCGGTGGCACAGGCTGCGCCGGCACCGCAGATAGAAGCCCAGACCGAAGCGCCGGCGCCAGCGGAAGAGCCGGCGGAACAGAAACCGCACAAGAAGAAGCCGGTCGAGGAACAGGCTGAGCCCGTCCCTCGGAAGCAGCCGCAAGCCGAAGCTCCGGCCGCCGAACCGGAGCAAAAGCCGCGCAAGAAACAGCCAGTCGAGGAACAAGCCGAGCCAGCGCCTCGGAAGCAACCCCAGGCCGAGGCCCCGGCCGTGGAGCCTGAGCAGAAACCGCACAAGAAAAAACCGGTCGAGGAACAGGCTGAGCCCGCCCCTCAGAAGCAGCCGCAAGCCGAAGCTCCGGCCGCCGAACCGGAGCAGAAGCCGCGCGCCAAGAAGGAAAAGCCGGCCGAGGAACAGCAGGAACCGGTCAAGAAGCCGGCAGCCGAAGAGAAACCCGCGCCCGAAGTGAAGCCGGCGCCGGCGGAAAAACCCGCCGAGCAGCCCAAAGCCAAGCCCGCGCCAGCCGAGGAGCCTGCCGCCAAACCCGCCGAAAAGCCTGCCGAAGGCGAGCAGAAACCGGCGGCCGAAAAACCGAAACCGGCGCCCGAGGGTGAAAAGCCCGCCGCCGAAAAACCGGCGGCGGAAAAGCCTGCCAAGCAGCCGGAGGCATCGCCCGCACCGGCCGAAAAGCCTGCGGAAGGCGCCAAGCCGAAACCCGAGACCAGCGAAGAGCCGGCCAAGGAAGGGCATAAGCCTGTTCCCGCCGAGGGCGAAAAGAAGCCAGGCGAGCAGCCCGAGGCCAAGCCGCAGCCTGGCGAGAAACCAGCAGAAGGTGAGCAGAAACCGGCAGCGGAGCAACCCAAGCCCGCGGCGGAACAGCCCAAGCCCGCGGAAAAGCCGGTCGAGGGCCAGGCGCCGGCCAATCCCAATGCCGCGCCGATCTTCGACAGCCAGAAGCAGCCGGAGCGCCCGGCCGAGGGCCAGAAGGGCGAACCGGCCAAGCCGCAGCCCGGCCAGGCGACAACCCAGCAGCCGGCGCAGCAACCTGTTCAGCCGGCCCAGCAACCCGCGCAGAAACCGGCGGAAAAGCCAGCGCCGCCGCCGGTCGACGACAAGGCCGCCCAGGCGACGATCCAGCCGGAGAAGATCGCGCCCGTCACCCAGGAGAAGGGCACGCGGCTGGAACGCGCGCCCGACTTCGACGTGCGCAAGATGCAGCGCCCGGAAGGAGCCGACATCGTCAAGAATTTCGGCGACCGCACCATCATCCAGTTCAACAACCAGATCATCGTCGAGAGCAACGACCGCCCGCGCCTCACCCGCGACGCGCAGGATGTCTATTACGAAGACCTGCCCGGCGGCCGCACCCGCGAAACCGTGGTGCGCGACAACGGCAACCAGATCATCACCGTTCGCAACCGCTACGGCGATATCGTGCGGCGTTCGCGCATCACCCCGGACGGTCGCGAATATGTGCTGAGCTATGTCGACGAACGCTATTATGAGGAAATGCACGACTGGCGTGACCCAGGCGACGACCTGCCACCGATCTATGTCGATATCCCGCGCGACGAATACATCCTGGAATCCGAGCGCGTACGCAGCCCCGACGACTATTATGTCTTCCTCGAGCGGCCGCCGGTGGAGAAGGTCCGGCGCCTCTATTCGATCGACGAGGTCAAGCGCTCGGCCCGCGTGCGCGACATCGCCCGACGCATCGATCTCGACACGCTGAACTTCGATTTCGGCTCGTCGACCATTGCCGAGAGCGAAGTCGAGAAACTGCAAGGCGTGGCGGACGCCATGCAGAAGCTGCTCGCCAAGAACCCGGCCGAAACCTTCCTGATCGAAGGCCATACCGACGCGGTCGGCTCCGATCTCGCCAATCTGGCGCTGTCGGACCGGCGCGCCGAGGCCGTGGCCAACGCGCTCACCAATGTCTTCGACATCCCGCCGGAGAACCTGACCACGCAGGGTTATGGCGAGCGCTATCTCAAGATCAACACGCAGAAGCCGGAACGCGAGAACCGTCGTGTCGCCATCCGCCGCATCACGCCGTTGGTGGCCCCGGTTGCTAACGCTAAATAGGCGGTGAAGGCGCTAGGGCATTGATTCGCCACAATGGGAGCCCCAAATGTTAATGGGGTTCCCTGCCCTGTCCCGTCTCCAGCGGGACATCAAGAGGCCCGGCCGGCTTACTCCACCGACCGGGCCTTCTTTTGGAAAGGCATGGCCGGCATCTTGCCAAGATCGTGCCTCTCGCCCAAAAACGACAGCGGTTAGCGCCTGTTGAACTGCCGCCTTGCAGGCCGACATCGTTCCGCCCTCAACACGCCCAGAAGCACGGACGCCTTTTTATGAAACGCCTCGAACTTGCCGTCGAATCCATCATCCTGGCCTCGCGCTGGCTGCTGGTGGTTTTCTACCTCGGGCTCGGCCTGGCGCTCGCCATCTACGCGATGTCCTTCGCCAAGAAACTCTACGAATTCATCTCCAAGGTCATGATCCTGGACGACACCGACACGATCCTGAAGATCCTCGGCCTGATCGACGCAGCCCTTGTCGCCTCGCTGGTGGTAATGGTCATCATCTCCGGCTACGAAAACTTCGTCAGCCGCTTCGACGAGCATGAAGGCAAGGTGCACTGGCTGGGTACCATCGACGTCGGCTCGCTGAAGGTGAAGGTCGCCTCGACGATCGTGGCCATTTCCTCGATCCACCTCCTGCAGGTGTTCCTCAACTCCTCGTCCTATTCGACCGAGCAGTTGATGTGGCTGACCCTGATCCACCTCACCTTCGTCCTGTCGGCGCTGATGCTGGCCTATATCGACCGGCTGATGGGCCACGGAAAGGGCGGGAAGAAAGTGTCGGAAGATATCTGACCGGCGCAGCCCGGTTCGCAACCGGGCTCAGAACAGCCCGGTCAGCTTGGTGTCGCTGCGCGCGAAAACCTCGTCCGGCACGAAGAAGTCGCCGGCCAGCGCGCCCTTGGCGCCCGGCGCGTAGTGCGAGAAATCGGTGATGCCCTCGGCGCGCAGTACCTCTTCATCGATATAGAAATTGCCCGTCGCCTCGCCAGACGGCCGGGTCAGGATGGCGTGCGCCGCATCGGCCATGATCTCCGGCGACCGGCTCATCGCGGCGACCGTGTTGCCGCCCAGAAGATTGCGCACCGCAGCCGTATCGATCGTCGTCAGCGGCCACAGGGAATTGACCGCAATGCCGGCGGAAGCGAACTCCGCGCTCATGCCCAGCGTGCACATCGACATGCCGAATTTCGCCATCGTGTAGGCGACATGGCCCTTGAACCACTTGGCTTTCATGTCGAGCGGCGGCGCCAGATTCAAAATGTGAGGATTTTGCGCCAACTTCAGGTGCGGAACGCACATTTTGGAGACCAGGAACGTGCCGCGCGTGTTGATCTGGTGCATCAGATCGTAGCGCTTCATGTCGGTTTCCAGCGTGCCGGTCAGCTGGATGGCGCTGGCATTGTTGATGCAGATGTCGATGCCGCCGAAGCGCTCGACTGTCTTCGCCACTGCCTCCGCCACCTGCGCTTCCTCGCGGATGTCGCACAGCACCGGCAGCGCCTCGCCGCCGGCCTGCTCGATCTCCTGCGCCGCCGTGTGGATCGTGCCCGGCAGCTTCGGATGCGGGGTGTCGGTCTTGGCGGCGATGGTGACGTTGGCGCCATCGCGTGCGGCGCGCAGCGCGATCGCCAGGCCGATGCCTCGCGAGCCGCCCGAAATGAACAGCGTTTTTCCCTTGAGCGACATGATGCGGCCTCCCTGCAGCGATGGCCGATCCTTGCCCGGCTGCCACCATCGCGCAAGGGCGAACCGGCCAACGCCGTGGTGACGCTGCGGAGGCCCACCTTTCCTGGGCGCGATTGCAGCGTCGCGATGGCGAGTATATATTCTATATAAAAAGGTAGAACATATAATGGCGTTGTCGATCAAGAATGCACAGGTCGAGAAACTGGCGCGCGAACTGGCGCGGCGTCGACGCGTGTCGGTGACCGAAGCGATCCGGCAAAGCCTTGAGCGCGAGGTGGCGCGCGAAAGGCTGGTGCCACGCGAAGCGCCGAATGACATGTACAACAAGCTGATGGCGATCGTTGAGCGTTCCGCCCTAATCCCAACGGACACCGATCTGACCGAGGACGAGATCCTCGGCTATGACGAATTCGGGATCCCCTCGAAGTGATCGTCGACACTTCGGTGCTGATCGCAATTCTGCTGGCTGAAGAAGGCTTCGAGAATTATCTGCGCGTTCTGCAGCAGGCGCCGTTGAAGCGCATCGCTGCTCCGACCTTGCTGGAAGCCACGATGGTCATCCTCGGCAGGAAAGGCGAACAAGGGCCCGAACTTCTCGATGATCTGCTGCGGACGGCACAAATCGAAACCACAACCTTCACTCCAGACCATGCCGCCGTCGCCCGTCAGGCCTTCCTGCGTTACGGCAAGGGGCGCCACGCCGCTGGCCTGAATTTCGGCGATTGCATTTCCTACGCCACGGCCAAGCTGGAAGCGATGCCGCTGCTGTTCAAGGGCGACGACTTCCGCCAGACCGACATCGAGGCAGCAGCCTGACAGGACATGCAAAAGATCTCGACGGGGCCGGCCGCGCTGCAATCCCAACGCGCCCTAGACCAGCACCAGCCCTTGCCGCATGGCGATGGCAATCGCGTCAGTGCGGTTGGCTGCGCCAAGCTTGGTCAGGATCGCCGCGACGTGGAACTTGGCGGTGTGCACGGAAATGTCGAGCCGGCGGGCGATCACCTTGTTGGGCGCGCCTTCGGCGAGCAGTGCCAGCACCTCGGCTTCGCGCGGCGACAGCGCCGGCCGCACCGCCCCATCATGGTCCGCCGAGCCGTTTGCATGGTCGTCCGGCTCCGCCGCGAAGCCGGTCGGTTCGAAAGCATCCTCGTCGCGCACCGCATGGTATCCGGCCGTCGCCAGGCGGGCGGCAGCGGCGATCAGCCCGTCCTCGGCATTGGGCGGCAAAACAGCGAAGACGCGACCGGCGCCACCATTGACCGCCGGAACCGGACGGGCCGACAACAGCACCAGCGGCACGTCCAAAGGAAAGGCTGCGTTGTCGACAATTGCCACATCGATGCCGGCCGCGCTGCCCACAGTTACGGGCGTGAAGTCCTCGCCGGCAGCCAGCGACGCCGACAGCCGCTCGGCCCGCCCGGCATCGCCGAGCGCGATCAGCACTGTCAGTCGTCTGCTCTCTGCCATCGGTACTCCCTAGGATTGCCTGGAACTTGAACAGGCCGTGGCGAAAATGGCGAGAAGCGAGCACCGAAGCGGAGCGTACTTAAAGTACGTGAGCATCGGAGCGCAGATCCTCGCAATTTGCAGCCCGGCCTGATCAAGTTCCAGGCGATCCTCTCAGTTCAGCGGCTTTTCGCCGATCGTCACGACAACCTCGCTACGGCTGCCGCCACGCAGGATGTCGAGTTTCACCTGGGTGCCTGCGCTGTCCGGCCCCAGCCTGCGCATCAGCCCGCGCGGTCCTTCGACGGGCTCGCCGTTCCAGGCCACGATGATGTCGCCGACATGCAGGCCGGCGGCCTTCGCCGGACCGCTGTCGTCAAGGCTCATCACCATGGCGCCGACCGCGTCGCCGTCGCGCGCCGGATGCAGCGCCGCGCCCAGATAACCGCGCACGACATGGCCTTTTTCCTTCAGCACCGCCACAGTGCGCTCGATGGTCTCGAACGGGATGACCAGCGCGCGCCGGCGCGGACCGAACAAAAGCATACCGATCAGGTCGCCTTTAGCATCCAGCACCGGGCCGCCTTCGAAGCGCCCGCCGGTGCCGACGGCCAGGTTGATACGCCGGTCGATGGTGCCGCTGCGCATCGAGCGCCAGGCAGGCCCGACCTCGGCGACCGTTCCAAGCACGCTGAGTGCCGCACCTTCGCCGTTGCCGATGGCGATGGCGACATGGCCGGGCCGCACGGCCCCTGCTTTCGCCAGCGCCGGCAGGCCGGACCGGTCCGATTTCAAAAGGGCGATGCCGGTCGAAGGGTCGCGCCCGGCGAGCGTCGCCTTCACGGTCTCGCCCGAGCCGAGCGTCAGTTCGATGTCCTCGTCCGCGTCGAGGATTTCCTCGGCGGCGACGAAAAAGCCGTCGCCCCAATGGAAGGCTGTGGCGGTGCGCCCGTGATGGACGCGCAGGCTGGCGGCGGCGGGTGCCGCCTTTGCCGCGATGTCGGCGACGGCATCCGAAAAGGCGCCGAGATTGAAGTCGCTCATTGTGACCTCCAGAGTTCTTGTCTGCTCCAGATATCGCTGTCCTTGGCGGGCAATGATACTCGCCTGACGGCTAGTCCGGCTTGCTTCTGGCCATCTGGTCAGGTCGCGGCAAAGCGGCGCGCTCCGCACATATAGGCATCGATCCGCAAAATCACACGGAGCCTGCCATGGCGCTGCCCGCTTTCGACCCCTCCCCCCGCGACGACGCCCTGCTCGATGCCTATTCTATGACGGTCGCCGATGCCGTCGACCGTATCGGCCCGGCCGTGTGCCGCATCGAACGCATCGGCGGCCGTGGCGGCCATGGCTCGGGTTTCGTCATTTCGCCGGACGGGCTGATCGTCACCAATTTCCACGTGGTCGGCGATGCCCGCGCCGTGCGTGTCGCCATGCCTGATGGCAGCGTCGACGAGGGCCGCGTGCTCGGCTCAGATCCCGACACCGACATCGCACTGGTGCGCGCCGGCGGCTCGTTTGCCAATGTCGCGCCGCTCGGCGATTCCAAACGGCTCAGGCGCGGCCAGATCGCCATCGCCATCGGCAATCCGCTCGGCTTCGAATGGACCGTCACCGCCGGCGTCGTCTCGGCGCTCGGCCGTTCGATGCGCGCCACCACCGGCCGGCTGATCGACGACGTCATCCAGACCGATGCGGCGCTCAATCCCGGCAATTCCGGCGGGCCGCTGGTCTCGTCCGCCGGCGAGGTGATCGGCGTCAACACCGCCATGATCCCGGGCGCACAGGGCATCGCCTTCGCCGTCGCCTCCAACACCGCCAATTTCGTCATCTCCGAGATCATCCGCTTCGGCCGGGTGCGCCGCGCCTTCATCGGCGTCTCCGCCGATACGACCAACCTGCCGCGCCGCGCCGCTTTGCTCTCGCAGGTTACCAGCAGCACGGCGGTGCGGCTGCGCACAGTCGACCCCTCCGGGCCGGCAGCAAAATCGGGCCTGAAGGAAGGCGACATCATCGCCGCCATCGACGGAAGGCCCGTCACCGGTGTCGACGATCTGGTCAGGATGCTCGATGCCGAGCGCATCGGCCGCGAGACGGTCTGCACGGTGTTACGCCGCAGCGGCGTCAGCCGCATCGCGGTCACACCGACTGCAAGACCTTCCTGAGCTAGGTGGCGGTCAACACCCGCCGCAAAAGAGCCACCAGCCACGCCGCCAGTTCGCCGGTCGGATCGAGGTCGGGATCGAAGATCGTCACATCCATGCCGATGCAGCCCGGCCTTGCCGCCAGCGTTCCCAGGATAGCGACGAGTTCGTCCGGATCGATACCCGGGCTGCCCGGCGAATCCACCGCCGGCATGAAAGTCTGGTCCAGCGCGTCGACGTCGAAATGCAGCCAGAAACGGCCGCCGCCGCGCGCCAGCACCGGCTCGACCCGTGCGAGCACGCCTGCCGCGCCGAGTTCGCGTGCGGCAAACACGTCGACCAGCGTCATCTCGGTCGCCGCGATGTCGTGCCAGGCAAAATCGGCATCGCGGCTTTCCCGCTCGCCGATCTGGGCCACCTGATCGTCGCGCAGCAACGGCCCCTCTATGCCCGGCCATTCGGTGAGCAAGGCCTCGCCACGGCCGGTCGCCGCCGCCAGGTCCATCCCGGCGGCCGAGCCCAGCGGCAGATTGTCGTCATCATTGCCTGGATGGCGGAAGTCGCTGTGACCGTCGACATGCACCAGCGACAGCAGCCCTGACCGTCGCGCGCCGGCCAACCCGCCGAGCAGGACGGTGCAATCGCCGCCGACGATCAGCGGAAATTGCCCTCGCCCGACGGTCTCGGCGACGATATCGGCCAGTTGCAGGCTGAAGGTCCGGATCGCCGGGCCGTTGCGCAGCCTGGTGCCCGGCTGCGGCTCGGTGCTGTAGGCAGGTCGATCGAGGTCGACAATCCGCGCCGGCGCCAGCGCCTCGAGCAGCCCGGCGTCGGTCAATGCCTGCGGCGCCCGCCAGGTGCCCGGTTCATGACCGGGCCTCAGTGGCCTGAGGCCAAGATTGAACGGTGCCCGGATAAGGCAGAGATCGCGCATGGAAAGGGCCCGGTTGTTCGCCGGGCCCACCATAGGTCGTTCGTCGGGACGATGTCATCTTGGCCGGATCGGCAACCCGTAGACTGCCGACAACTGCTGTCAAACTGGTCCGCTCAGACGCCGACTGCCTCCGGCGCGAACTGCGGCAGAAACTCCTCGCTCGGCGGGATCGGCCTGATCACGTCGATCAGCACGCCATTGGGGTCGCGGGTGATGAAGTGGCGCTGACCGAACGCCTCGTCGCGCAGCGAGCGCAGGATCGGCAGGCCGGCCGCGACAAGGCGCTCATGCACGGCGTCGACATCCTTTACCTCGAAATTGATCAGCAGACCGGAGGCACGGCCGCGCCCTTCCGCCGGGATCGTCTCGTGGTCGCCCTGCACGATGCCGAGATTGACACGTTTGTCCTCGGACGATTGCAGATGCACGTACCAGTCGCTTTCGAACAGCGGCCTGAAGCGGAAATGCTCGACATAGAACGCCGTGGTGCCGGCCACGTCGCCGGTCATCAATACGGGATAATAGCTGGTGGTTTTCATGGCTTTTCTTCCTCTTGAAATAAACATACAGTCTGCATGTAGATCGAAATAACATACAGGCTGCATGTATGCAAGTGGCCAATCCGCGCCGTTCCAACCGCGACCGCACCGAGGCCACGCGCAGCGACCTGATCGC
Organism: Mesorhizobium terrae; assembly: GCF_008727715.1. Classification (GTDB taxonomy): domain Bacteria; phylum Pseudomonadota; class Alphaproteobacteria; order Rhizobiales; family Rhizobiaceae; genus Mesorhizobium; species Mesorhizobium terrae. Next base: position 3,383,650 of record NZ_CP044218.1, on the reverse strand, counting down.
CGCCGCGCGCCGGCTTTTCACGGAAAAATCCTATGCCGAGACCGGCACGCCGGAGATCGTGGCGGCCGCCGGCCTCACGCGCGGCGCGCTCTACCACCACTTCGTCGACAAGCAGGCGCTGTTCCGCGCCGTGGTCGATGCCGAGGCGGCCGCGGTCGCCGCCGAGATCGAGCGGACCGCGCCCACCACGCTATCGGCGCGCGATGCGCTGCTTGCCGGCGGCGAAGCCTATATCGGCGCCATGGGCGTGCCCGGTCGCACCCGTCTGCTCCTGGTCGACGGCCCTGCCGTACTCGGCCGTGCCGAGATGGACGCCATCGACGCCCGTCATGGCAACCGCACCCTGCGCGAAGGTCTGGCGGCGACGATGCGCGCCGGCGACCTGCCGAGATTGCCCCTGGATGCGCTGACATCGCTGCTGGGCGCGGCCTTCGACCGCGCCGCCCTTGCCGTCGACGCCGGTGGTTCCCCCGACGACTACCGGGCGGTGCTTGCCGCCGTCATCGACGGGCTGATGCGCAGTCCGTCAGGCTCTTGAGCCGCCCTCAGCCGCTCCTCGCGTTCGCTCATATGCTGCAATGTCGAACAGACCTTCGGCAATTCCTCTTTGAACCGCTCGATCAGCCAGCTTCCCGCTGGTCCCGGCGGCGTGTCGGCCCGGTAGAAGGCGTGCAGCGGATAAGGCCGCTCCGGATAGGGTTCGAGGTCGAGGATCTTGAGCCGGCCAGCCGACACATCCTCAAGGATCATCCAGGTTGGCAGGCCGCCCCAGCCGAGACCGGACAGGATTAGGTCGCGCTTGGTCGACATGTCGGTCATGCGCCAGGTGCGGTAGGCGAAGACGCTGAACTCCTTGCCCTCGGTGATCTTGCTGACATCGGAAACGACGAGCTGGATATGCTCGCGCACTTCCGACAGCGGCACCCTGCCCTGGTAGGTGGCAAGCGGGTGGCCGGGTGCCGCGACCGGCGTCATCGAGGCATCGCCGACGCGCACCGACACCAATTCGTCGCCGAGCGTTTGCGGTTGGCCGCCGAAACTGAGATCGCTGAGCCGCTGCGCCAGCTGGTCCCAGATCACGCCGAGCGCTCCGACATTGAGTTTCAGCGACACCGACGGAAACTCCACCTCAAAGGCGGCGAGTGTCCTGACCAGCGCCGGTGAAGGCACCGTCACGTCGACGGCGATCGCCAGTTCGGCTTCCAGGCCGCGCTTCAGCCCGTCCGCGCGGGCGCGGATGTCCTGCAGCACGCCGATCATGCGCCGTGCATCGGCCAGCATCGCCTTGCCCTCGGCCGTCAGCGTCGGTTCACGCGTGCCTTCGCGCGTGAACAATTTGAGTTCCAGCTGTCCCTCCAGATTGGCGATCGTATAGCTGATCACTGATTGGGCGCGGTTGAGGTGGCGGGCAGCGCGGGAGAAGCTGCCGGTCTCAGCTACCGCCAGGAACACCTGCAACTGGTCAAGGGTCGGGTTCGCCTGCATGGCTTATCCATTTTCTGGATACATTCGATACATATTTTCCCAATTTTTTGGATGAGTGTCGAGGATTATCTCTGTCTCCGAAATCAGGCGGTTGTCCGCCATCACCAACGGAGAGCAAAAATGTCCAACATCCTTCTCGTCACTTCGAGCCCGCGCGGCGCTGCCTCGCATTCCACCCGCGTCGCCACCGAACTTGCCACCAAGCTGCAGGCCGCCCTGCCGGGCTCCACCGTCACCACCCGCGACCTCGTCGCCAACCCGCTGCCGCATATCGAGCCTGACTACGCCACCGGCATCTACACGCCGGCTGAAGCCCGCACGCCGCGCCAGACCGACCTGGTCAGCGTCTCCGATGTCGCCGTCGACGAACTGTTCGCCGCCGACCACATCGTGCTTGCCACCGGCTTCATCAACTTCTCGATTTCCTCGACGCTGAAGTCGTGGGTCGACCACATCTCGCGTTCGGGCAAGACCTTTTCCTACACCGCCAACGGTCCGAAGGGCCTGGTCACCGGCAAGAAGGTCTATGTCGTGCTGGCTTCCGGCGGCATCTATTCCGAAGGCCCGGCCGCGGTGATGGACTTCGCAGTGCCCTATCTGAAGAGCGTGCTCGCCTTCAACGGCATGACCGACGTCGAGGTCATCCGCGTCGAGGGCGTTGGCATGGGCGAGGATGCCGTGAAGGCTGCCCTTGCCAATGCCGGGAAACAGGTCGACGCCATCGCTGCCTCGGCTACCGAAATTGCTCTCTCGGCTGCCGCGGCCTGATCAAGGTCGACCAACGCAACAGCCGCCGTGGCGACACGGCGGCTGTTGTCGTTTTTGGAGATCTGAGTGAGGCTTGGGGTGCGTTGAGATTCAAGGCAGGCCGAGCCGAAAATGGCGGATTTCGAGAACCGGAGCGCAGCATACATTGAAGTACGTGAGCACCGGAAGCGCAGAAGGCCGCCATTTGCAGGCCGGCCTCGCTTGAATATCAGCGCACCCTAACCGAAAATGCGCTCGCCCTGCTCGTCGACCAGCTGAATGCCTTTCTTCAGCGAGATGTCGACGGCGTCGTCGAGCCCGGCGAAACGGTCGGCGCGAATGAAGCGGTGTTCCTTGACCACGCCGTCGATCTCCTTGGAGATGACGCCGCAGGTCTGGTACTGGCCGCCATCGGACTTGTAGGGCGTCGCGGCAATGACAAAGCCCTTGTGCTCGATCTCCTTCGCCACCTTGCCCTTGCCCGATGCCTCCGGCTCGCTGGCGCCGCCACCGAAAAGACGTTTCAGAAAGGACATGGGCGACCTCCACCGGTTTTGCTGGGCATGGCGGGCTGGAACTCGCCCTCGACTTGCCAACTCAACCGTTCAGTAGCCGCCCAGACGGCAACGGGCAAGCACGGCACTTTTCGCCGGCCTGCCCGTTTTCAACAATGCCGCTGGATCGTTTAGCGCTTCACCAGCGCCTCCAGTGCCTCGGCGGCATCCTTCAGGATACTGGCGGCCTCGGCCTGCTTGTCGGCCGGCGCCTCGATGACTTCAGCCAGGGCCGCGCGCAGGCGGCGACGCAGCAGGCGCAGTTCGGGATTGCGGCGGTCGTCGCGGCCATGCCGCTCGCGGTCGTCGTCCCAGCCGAACCATTCGCGGGCCTTGGCCATCTTGGCGCCGACCCGCTCGAGATGATCGAGCGCGCGCTCCACCATGTCGCGGTTTTCGCCGAGATGCGCCGCGCCGGCCTCGGTGATGGAAAACACCTTCTTGGCGCCGTCGGCGGACGAGACGGCATAGCTGGCCTCTTCCAGGAAAGTCAGCGTCGGGTAGATCACGCCCGGGCTCGGGCTGTAGATGCCGCTGGAACGCTCTTCCAGCGCCCGGATGATGTCGTAGCCGTGGCGCGGCGCGTCGGCGAGCAGCGAAAGCACGATCAACTTGAGATCGCCGTCGCCGAACATGCGGCCGGCGCGCAGCACGTCGCCCGGTCCGCCATGGCCGCGCCGGCCGTGGCCGAATGGACCATGGCCGCCACGCCCGCCGCCGAAACGACCGGCCATATGCCAGAATGCCTGCTCGGCACGTTCGCTGAATGAATGATGTCTGTGCATTGGAAATTCCTTAAGTTATGTCTTACGATATATCTTAAGTAGGAGCATGCACGATCAGAGTCAAGATATATCTTAAGATGCATCTTACACGTCGTGAAGTGGCACTTGATCCGGATATCCGGCGTCCCAATGCAAAAAGGGCGGCTCGCGCCGCCCTTTTCTCCAAGCTTCGATGGACGCCCTCAGCGCTCGGTCAGCGCCAGTTTCGCGCCCAGCGCCACGAAGGCGGCGGCGAAGCTGCGCCTCAGCCAGGTCATCACCCGCGGGCTGCCGACGATCCGGTCGCGCACCGAAGCCGCGCACAGGCCGTAGATGGCGAAGATGATGAAGGTGGCCGCCATGAACACACCCGACAGTTCCAGCATGCGCAACAGCACATTCGGTTCCGTCGGCGCGATGAACTGCGGCAGGAAGGCGACGAAGAAGATCGACAGTTTTGGGTTGAGCAGGTTGATCAGGATGCCGTCGACCAACACCTGGCGCGCGCTGCGCGCATCGGGCTTGGCCTCGATCTTCAGCGTGCCATGTTCGCGCAGGCTCTGCCAGGCCATGTAGAGCAGATAGGCGACGCCCGCATATTTGACGATCTCGAAAGCAACCGCGCTGGCATGCAGCAGCGCCGCCAGGCCGGTCAGCGCGGCGATCAGATGCGGCACGATGCCCAGCGTACAGGCAAAGGCGGCCAGCACGCTGGCGCGCCCGCCGCGCGACAGCCCGGCGGCAAGCGTATAGACGACGCCGGTGCCCGGCGACGCGACGATGATCAAGGTGGTGATCAGGAATTCCGGCGACACTGAAATCTCCTCACATCTGCTATTCGGTTGAACCTTGCTGGCGCACCGCGCTCGGCGAAGCGCCATAGCGGCCGCGGAACTGACGGCCGAAATGCGAGCGCGAGGCATAGCCCGCAGCGCCGATGGCGGCGGTGACGTTGCCCTCGCCTTTGGCCAGGATGTCGTGGGCAAGCTGCATGCGCGTGTCGGCCAGCACCGCCCTCAGCGACGTGCCATCCTCGACAAGCCGACGCCGCAGCGTCGAGGCACCTATGCCAAGCGCGCGGCCGATCGCTTCCGCCGTCCAGCGGCGTGCCGGTTCGGAGGCGATCAGCCAGGCGACATGCTCGGCCAGCGAGACCTCGAACAGCCATGCCGCCGCCGGCACCTCGCGCAGCAGAAGCAGCACTTCGGCCAGTCTGTGTTCGGCCAGGGCGCCAGCGTGGCCGGACGCGGCCAGGACCACCGCCGCATGGGGCAGTGCGTCGGCCAATTCCTCCGTCAGCGGCACGCGTAGGTCGAGCCCGGCGGCGGGCGCCCGCAGCGGCTGGCCGAGGCGGCGCACGGATTCGGGTATGCGCGCGATCTCGACGATCAGCGATTCATAGATGCCGGTCGTTTCCGACGGCACATTGACCACGTCGAAGGCGCGTCCGTGCGGAAACACGAATACATCGCCGGCCTCGAAGCGCTGCCCGGCATCGCCCAGCCAGATTTCCTTGGAACCGCTGAGCACGATGCCGATGATCGGCTTTTCATTGATGACGCGGGCCAGCCGCTCCGACGTGAAGCAGCAATAGCTGAACAATTGCCGGCCATGCGGGTGCATGCCGGGCTGCTTGCGTGGCCGCGCCGGATCGAGCGCAAGCGGCCGCAATGCCTTCAGCAGGCGCTCGGCAAGGTTTCGACGCGGCGTGTCGTTCATAGCGAGAGCCTAGTCGACCACGCGCCGCGGCACAACGCAATTGAGCGTTTCGGGCACAGAAACCGAGCGCCTTGGGCACGAGCAGCGCGACCAAGCCTGTAAAACCCCGCAGCGATGGCGTTGCCATCGTCACCAACGCAGGACCGAAGACAATGATTTTCAAAACCTTCATGCTCGCCGCCGCATTTTCAGGCACGGCAGCGATCGCCGATGCCGCCCCGCAAATCGAACTGTGGCGCCTGGACTGCGGCCGCATCGCGGTCAACGACCTCAGCATCTTCTCAGACACCTTCGCTTATGCCGGCCAGAAGAAGACACTGACCGACAGCTGCTATCTCATTCGCCACGACGGCGATTACATGCTGTGGGACACCGGCCTGCCGGCTGCCCTGCTCGGCAAGCCGATGGCGGCCGACCAAGCGCTGGCGCCGACGCTCGATCGCACCCTGCCGGACCAGCTGAGGCAAATCGGCGTCCAGCCGGAGGCCATCGCCCGGGTCGGCATCAGCCACTATCATTTCGATCATCTTGGCCAGGCCGCCGATTTCCCGAAGGCACGCCTGATGATCGGCAAGGCCGACTTCGAAGCGCTGAAGACCAACCCGCCGCCCTTCGGCGCCATGCCGGACCTTGCGGCGCCGTGGCTGAGCGGCGGCGCCCCGGTGGACGCGGTCGAAGGCGACAAGGATGTCTTCGGCGATGGCTCCATCGTCATGCTGTCCGCTCCCGGCCACACGCCCGGCAGCCACGCATTGCTGGTGCGGCTGGCCAAGAATGGGCCGGTGCTGCTCACCGGCGACGTCGCTCATTTCGAGAAGCAGTTCGAAACCGGTGGCGTGCCGCCCTTCAACACCGACCGCGCCGACAGCCTCGCCTCGATGGCGCGGCTGCAGTCGATGGCCAAAACCCTCGGCGCCACCCTCGTCGTCCAGCACGACGCGGACGACATCGCCAAACTGGCGGCCTTCCCGGCCAGCGCGAAATAGGCAAGGCGAAAAGCGAAACCCGGCCAATGAGTTGGCCGGGTTTCCAGAATCAAACGCGCAGCGTGTTGAATCAGTTTGTCAGCCGGGATGCCGGCTGCCGCGCTGCCACCCGGCGCGGATGGCCCGCCATACGGTGCACGACACCGCTTCCCATCATCGCCAAACTGCCGCACAGTTGTCCTTGGGTCCGGGCTGTCACTGTCCACGCGTTTTGACGAAACCCTTCCTTGCGCGCTCCGCCCATCGCCATCGAACCGGTAGCCCTTGCCGCGAGCGCTGGCCGCGGCTTCGGCCGTGCGCCGGCAATTGCGGTGCCACCGGATCGCGCCGACCTGCCGCTCGGTGTCGGCGCGTCCTTCCTCCTGCATCTCCTGTTGCTGACGGTACTCGCCTTGTTGCCGACGCCGCCTGCGCTCAAGCCATTGCCGATCGAAAGTATCAAAGTCGATTTCGTGCCGCCGCCGCCTGGACCCGCGCCAGCGAGCGAGCCTGTTCCGGCCGCAAAATCCGAGACGGCACCCAACGCGCCAGCGCAGCAACCGGCTATCCCCACCCCGCCGCCGGCGCCCGCCCCGCAACCGATGATCTGGGTCGAAAAATTCTATTCCGCCCGTGTGCTTGCCGATCCCCGCAGCCGCGGCGCGCGCCGCGCCTTGCCGCTTCTGGCGCCACAGGAACGCATCATCCAGCTCTGTGACATCGAGGCACTCGCGCAGGTGCGCCAGCAGCGGGCCGATTTCCAACCCGATCTCGTCGTCCCCTATGCCATGGCCGAGGTGAAACTTGCCGGCGGGGCGATGGAAGCCAAGGGCGGCGCGGTGCGCAGCAAGCGCCATTGGTACGAACTGAAATTCAATTGCACCGTCGCGCCGGATCTCAAGACCGTCGTCGCCTTCGAATTCCTGCTCGGCAAGGAGATCCCGCGCGACCAGTGGGCAAGCCACGACCTGACACTCGACGACGGGCCGGCCGATTGAACCAACGGGACGGATTGCCTCACGTACGTCGAGACCAGGCATCAAGCTCTTGAAACGCTGGACTAAATTCCATCCACAGCTGGCCGCGGGAATTTCCGGAATAAACTAGACTCTTTTAATCAAGTATCCTATCCGAACAATCGTTCAATCGGAATCCCAAACGTTCATCATGACATTTCCAAAGCTTTTCGCAGCGGCGCTGATCACCGGCACCGCCCTCTCCAGTCATGCCCTCGCGCAGGTGCAGCAGCCGATCCTCCAGTTCGACGGCAATCTCGCCTATGGCCGGGGCAGCGGCGGCATCGGTCTTTTCGTGCCCTTCCTGTTCGACGGCGGCGCCAACGGCGCTTTCTTCGATGCCAGCGGCTCCTTCGTCGAAGGCTCCGCCCGCCAGGGCTCGTTCGGTCTCGGCTTCCGCCATCGCGCGGCCAACGACTGGGTCTATGGCGCCTATGGTTATTTCGACACCTTCAACAGCGACCATGGCCACAGCTTCAACCAGCTCTCCTTTGGCGCCGAGGCGCTCGGCCCGCTCTATGAGGCGCGCGCCAATGTCTATCTGCCGCTGACCGACGAAAAGGCTATCGCAAGTCTCAGCCGCGCCTTCATCGCCGGCGACGAGCTGAAATTCCGCGCCGGCGGCGAAATCGCCCGCGGCGGCTTCGATGCCGAGGCCGGCCTGCGCCTGCCGGTGTTTCCGCAAGACATTGCGGCGCAGATAAAGGTGTTCGGCGGCACCTACTGGTATGACGGCAAGGGCGCCATCGACGATACGCTCGGCGTCAGGGCGCGCGCGGAATTGAGCTTTGCCGGCCTGCCCGGCGTTTCCGGTTCCACTCTGGCGCTCGGCGCCTCCGTCTCCTACGATAAGGAAGACCGCACGGAGTTTGCCCTCACCGCCCGCCTGCGCGTGCCGCTCGGCGGTTCGAGCCGCACCGGCCAGGCGGCCTTCGACCCGATGTTCCAGCAGGTCGAGCGCGCTGATTTCCTCCGCACCTATGCCGGCGCCACCGGAGCGGTCGAGACGGCCGAATTCGTCGCCAACGGCCGCACGATCGGCAAGGTGGTCGCCGTCTCCGCCGCCACCGGCGATGCCAGGGCCATCAATGCAGCGCTCGCCGCCGCCGGCGGCAATGCGCTGGTTCTGGCCAGCGGCGACATCGCGCTCGGCCAGACGATGCAGCTCGGCACCGGGCAATATATGCTCGGCGGTGGCGGCGTCATCGGCGTGCGCGGCACGACCAGCCGCTTCGAGGCCGCCTTCCGCAATGACGGCGCGGCAACGCGCCTGGCCGGCAGCAACCCGCTCGCCAATGTCGTCGCCATGGCCTCCGGCGCCACCATCGAGCATCTGGCGATCAGCGGCGGCCTTGCCGGCATCGCCAGCAACGGCGCCACCGGCATCACCGTTCGCGACGTCGAGATCAGCCGCACGGCCGGCGACGGCATCCGCCTCGACAATGTCAGCGGCGCGCTGATCGAAAAGACCAAAATCCGCGATCTCACCATCTGCAACAGCAACACCGATTGCGAATTCGCCGTCGGCGATCCCAACCGCGCGCCCTATGCCGCCATCAGCGCGCTCGGCACCAGCGGGCTCACCATACGCGACACCGTCATCGACAGCGTCACCTACGGCATCTTCGCCGGCAGCCGCATCGACGACAGCGGTTGGCCGCCCGTCATCACCCATGCCGCCACCGGCATCAAGCTCGACAACGTCGCCATCTCCAAGTCGCGGCGCGAGGGCGTGTTGCTGGTCGCCGCCAACGACGTCGCCATGAACAAGGTCACCGTCGACAATTCCGCGCAGGGGCTCGACATGGATCTGGTCGTTTTGCAGGGCACCTCCAACGTCGCCATCACCGATATGACGCTGAAGGGCGGCATCAACGGCCTGATGCTGGTCACCGCCTCGACCTTGCCGGAGGAGGCAAGGACCACCAATGTCCGCGTCAACGGGCTGACGGTCGACGACACCCGCAATGCCGGCATCTTCCTCAACCCGGTCTCCGACATCCATTTCAGGGATGTGACGATCACCAATGCCGGCACCTACGGCGCCTTCATCTATGGCAGCGACTGGGATTTCCTCGGCGGTCCGGTCAAGAACGTCACCTTCGACAAGCTGCGCGTCGAAAACGCCGCCAAGGCCGGCCTCTATTTCATGGGTCCGGCGGTCGATATCGGCGGCGACGTGACGGTCAAGGGCACGCCGCGCAACTGCCTGGTGTCGAGCTTCGGTTCCTACGTCAACGGCTCGCTCACCCAGCCACCCGGAACCGCGCTCACGCTCAACGGACGCGAACTCAACGGCGGCAACTTCAAGGCCAATTGCCTCTGACCCATCGGCCCTCGCACCATCCCTGCGGCGAGGGCCGCAAGGCACGATCCCGGCGCCGGCTAGAGCGCCGCGCCTCCATTCGGACACGCAAAGGACGCTCTAACATTTTAAATTCGCGCGTCGGGATCGCGCTTTTCTCCGTTGCGGTCAGCGTTTCGGCGGCACGCACTTCTTGTCGCGGAACAGTGCCCATTCCTCGCACACGCTGCCATTGGGCAGGTAGCAATAGCCGGTCTGGTTGCCGGCGGCGTCTTTCTTGATCTTCAAGCGCCCGCCAAGCTTGCCACAGTGGACGGAAGCCGGATTGGCCAGGGTGGTCGTCTTTGGCATTGTGCCCGCTGCAACCGGCCCCGTCATGCCGGGCACCAGAACAGCCAGACAGGCAAGCGTCCTCGCAATGTAGTTCATGTCCGCCTCTCTTTCCGATCGGCGGCCACTATAGCACCGGCGCAGAAAAAAGCCCGGGACGATGCCCGGGCTTGATCTTCTTAGCTGTCGAGGAAGCTTCTGAGCTTGCGCGACCGGCTCGGGTGCTTGAGCTTGCGCAGCGCCTTGGCCTCGATCTGGCGGATACGTTCGCGTGTCACCGAGAACTGCTGGCCGACTTCTTCCAGCGTGTGGTCGGTGTTCATGCCGATGCCGAAGCGCATCCGCAGCACGCGCTCCTCGCGTGGCGTCAGCGAAGCCAGCACGCGCGTCGTCGTCTCGCGCAGGTTCGCCTGGATCGCGGCGTCGATCGGCAGGATCGCGCCCTTGTCCTCGATGAAATCGCCGAGGTGCGAATCCTCCTCGTCGCCGACCGGCGTTTCGAGCGAGATCGGCTCCTTGGCGATCTTCAGCACCTTGCGCACCTTTTCCAGCGGCATGGCGAGCTTTTCGGCCAGTTCTTCCGGCGTCGGCTCGCGGCCGATCTCGTGCAGCATCTGGCGCGAGGTGCGCACGATCTTGTTGATCGTCTCGATCATGTGCACCGGAATACGGATCGTGCGGGCCTGGTCGGCGATCGAACGGGTGATCGCCTGCCTGATCCACCACGTGGCGTAGGTGGAGAACTTGTAGCCACGGCGGTATTCGAATTTGTCGACCGCCTTCATCAGGCCGATATTGCCTTCCTGGATCAGATCCAGGAACTGCAGGCCGCGATTGGTGTATTTCTTGGCGATGGAGATGACGAGGCGCAGATTGGCCTCGACCATTTCCTTCTTGGCGATCGCCGCTTCGCGCTCGCCCTTCTGCACCTGGTTGACGATCTTGCGGAATTCCAGGATCGAGATCGCCGTCTCGGTGGCGAGGTTCTGGATTTCGGCGCGCAGGTCGCCGATGGCGTCCTTCTCGTTCTTGGTGAATTCCTTCCAGCCGCGCGTCGTCAGATTGGCGATCGAACGGGTCCAGTTCGGGTCGAGTTCCGAACCCTGGTATTCGCGCAGGAACTCCTCGCGGCGCACGCCATAGCTTTCGGCCAGGCGCAACAGCTTGCCTTCATTCTGCACCAGGCGCTTGTTGATGTCGTAGAGCTGCTCGACCAGCGCCTCGATGCGGGCGGTGTTGAGCGACAGCGACTTCACCGCCGTGATCAGCTGGTCCTTCAGCTCCTTCAGCCGGCGGTCCTGGCTCGGCGAAAGCGTGCCGGCGGCGGCGAGACGGTTCTCGACCTGCTGGTCCTGCAGCTTGCGCAGCTTCTTGTAGGTGTCGGCGATGACGTCGAGCGTCTCCATCACCTGCGGACGCAGCTCGGCTTCCATCGCCGCCAGCGACAGGCTCGCCTCGTCCTCGTCTTCCTCGTCCTCTTCGAGGCCGCGGGTATCGCCGCCGACATTGGTGATGTCGTCTTCGTCGTCGCCGCGGCGGCGCCCTGCCTTGGGCTCGTCCTTCGGCTTGTTGTCTTCCTCGATGCGCTCCACCACCGGTGCCTGCTTGCCCTCGGGGCCGGCATAGGTGGCTTCGAGATCGATGATCTCGCGCAGCAGGATCTTGGCTTCGTTGAGTTCGTCGCGCCAGATGATGATGGCCTGGAAGGTCAGCGGGCTTTCGCAAAGGCCCGCGATCATCGTCTCGCGGCCGGCCTCGATGCGCTTGGCGATGGCGATTTCGCCCTCGCGCGACAATAGCTCCACCGAACCCATCTCGCGCAGATACATGCGCACCGGATCGTCGGTACGGTCGGTCGGCTCTTTCTTGGTCGGGGTGGCGGCAACGGCCGTGCCGGTCTGTTCGGCAAGCTCGTTGGCATCTTCCTCGGCATCGCCTTCGGCGGCCTCGGCTTCTTCGCCCTGCTCGTCGTCCTCGACCACGTTGATGCCCATGTCGGAAAGCATGGCCATCGTGTCTTCGATCTGCTCGGAGGTCACTTCCTCCGAAGGCAGCACCGAATTCAGTTCGTCCATGGTGACGTAGCCGCGCTTCTTGGCGGCCTTGATCATCTTCTTGACAGCATCATCGGAGAGGTCGAGCAGCGGGCCATCGGTCGTGCCCTCGCGTTCGGTTTCGACCTCTTCCTTTTCCTTAGTCGCCATTCTAAGTCTTCTCCAGGCGGCCTCTCTAGGGACCGCATCGCTGCTGAACCGGGCAAATCAGTTGCGTTCGCTTAACTCACGCGCCTGCCAAGCCAGTACCTGCATCTCACTTAAGTCCAGATTAACCCTGATATCTGTGGCGGGATCCCCTTCCCGTCCAGTGCATAGGTCGTTATTTCCCGCCAATGCCGGGCATGGGTTAACGTTTCGAATCGTTCTGATTCCGTCATTCTGCCAGAAGGTCAAGCGCCTCTCGCATGATTCGCCTTAAAAAAGCGAATCAAATAGCCCCTTCTGCGTCTTTGGTTCACGCTCGACCGGCCCTGCCGGAGGAAACGCCGAACCCTTCGATCAAAGCTTCCGTGGCCTGCACGTCGCGAAACTGCGCCTGGATTTCGACCAGGTGCCGGTAATTCTCTTCCGTTGGATCGCTGGCAAGTGCGGCCTCGGCCTGCTTCAGCTCCCTATGTAAGGTGCGTTGGCTGCGGTGCAAGTGCAGCACCTGGTTGAAAGCGTCGCGGGCATCCTCGATCGCGGCGTTCTCCAGCGCCGGCCACTGCCGCGTGCGACGAATCAGCGCCACCGCGCGCTCCCACACATCCGCGCAGCCTGTACGCTCGATCATGGCGATGATGGCCACGCGATCGTTGGCCTGTTCGTGAGCCAGCGCATCGAGCAGCGCGGCGTGCAGCCGGCGCAGATCGCTGTTGGCGAGGTCGAGGAATTCGACATGCTCGAAATTCTCGTCGATCAGCGCCGGATGGTTGACGAGCGCCACCACCACCGTTGCCTCGCGCACCGACATCAGCTCGCCAGTGCGCTTGACGATCGCCGAACGGCCGAGGCTTTCGGTGATCGGACTGCGCCCTTGAGCCTGGCCGCCGCGTGACCATTGGCCACCCTGCTTGTCGCCGCCCTGCCTGCCTCCACCTTTTCCGCGTTCGCCCTGGCGCTGTGGCCTGGCGCGCTGGCCGAAGAAGGTCAGGACGCGCTCGCGCATGTCTTGCTGGTAGTGATAGCGCACGCTTTCGTCGCGGATGCGGCTGGTGATCTCGCGCAGCGTCTTTTCCAGTTCCGCCCGCCGCTCGGGCGTCTCGAACACCCCGCCCGCTGTCTCGCGCATCCAGATCAGCTCGGCCAGCGGCCGCGCTTCGGCCAGCACCGCGCGGAAGGCGTCCGGACCGTCGGCCTTGACCAGATCGTCGGGGTCCTTGCCCTCGGGCAGCAGCGCAAAGCGCGCCGTGCGGCCAGCCTGGATCGAAGGCAGGATGAGATCGGCCGCCCGCCACGCCGCCTTCAGGCCGGCGGCGTCGCCGTCGAAGCACAGCATCGGTTCGCCCGACAGGCGCCACAGAAGTTCCATCTGATTTTCGGTCAGCGCGGTGCCCAGCGGCGCCACGGCGTTCTCGAAGCCGGCCTGCGCCAGCGCGATGACGTCCATATAGCCTTCGACGGCGATGACCGTGCCGCCGCGCGCCACCGCCTTGCGGGCACGGGCGAAATTGTAGAGCACATTGCCCTTGTGGAAGAGTTCGGTCTCGGGCGAGTTCAGATATTTGGCCGAGACATCGGCCGACATGGCGCGCCCGCCGAAAGCGATGATCTTGCCGCGCGAATCCGGGATCGGGAACATGATGCGGTCGCGGAACCGGTCATAGGAGACCGGGATATCGTCGCCGAACACCACCAGGCCGCAGGCTTCGATCTGCGCCTTGTCGACCCCTTTGGAGGCCAGGAATTCCTTCAGCGCGTTGCGGCTGTCGGGCGCATAGCCCAGCCGGAAGCTCTGCTGCGTCGCCGGCGTCAGCCCGCGGTCGCGCAAATAGGCGCGCGCCTTGGCCCCTTCCGAGCCTTGCAGCCGCTCCTGGAAAAAGGCAGTCGCCATTTCCATGACGTCGGTCAGGCTGGCGCGCTGCCTGTCGCGTCGCTCCGCCTGCTCGTCGCGCGCCGGCATCGGCACGCCGGCCATGTCGGCGACGCGTTCGACCGCCTCTGGAAAGCTCAGGCCGTCGAGTTCGGTCAGGAAACGGAAATGATCGCCCGAAACGCCGCAGCCGAAGCAATGGTAGCGGCCCTTCTTGTCCTCGCAGTGGAACGACGGCGATTTTTCACCATGAAACGGGCAGCACGCCCAAAAATCGCCGCGCGGCGCGTTGGTCTTCTTCCTGTCCCACGACACGCGCATGCCGATCAGCGAGGAGATCGGAACGCGGTCTCGTATCTCGTCGAGAAAGGTTGGCGGGAAGCGCATGGGCGGAAGCTCGTTTGTCTTTGATATAGTCGCTGGCGCTGCGCCAGACGACCCCCAATGCGCGGCATACCCGGTTTTCACAGGCCGTTCCCGTCTCGACGAGGAAAAGGCGCCCCCCCCGGGCCGCCTTTTTGCTCTCTAAGACGATGGCGCCTTAGCGCCCGGCGATGGCGCCTGCGATCAGGCCGGTGGCAATGCCGACCAGCAGATAGTCGCTGCCGACGCGGATCCACTGCTGGCCGGGGCCGGGGCGGCGCAGGCCGTAGCGGTGATATTCCTTGATGCCCTGGTAGCGGCGCCAGTCGCCGTAACGCTGACCGGCCTTCCAGCGCGGCTCGCGCACCACTTCCTTGCGGATGATCACGCGCTTTTCGACGGTGCGCCGGTCGTAGCGCCGGTCATAACGATCGTCATAACGGCGATCCTTGCGAATCGGCTCCTGCCACTGGACCTGGGTGACGTCGGAGCGTGGCGCGGCTGGCACCGCCACCGGCGCGGCGAAACCCTGCAATGTCGACACCGCCAGCATCGAAACCGCCATCGCGGAAAGAATAAGACGTTTCATGATTGTGTTTCCTCGTTTGTTCACACGAGAGAATTAGGGTTCGCAACATGAACTCAAACTGAATGTCGAAATTACAATTATGTAATGAAACCAAGGCATTGATCCAGGCGTCCGAAATCGGACGGAATCCCGCGGGATTTCACGGCAGGCGTGCACCCGCCCCGCTTTCATGTCCAAATCCGACACAAGCCGCCGTTTGTCGAAGCGCGCCGAAGTCAACAGGAAATTATTATCCGGCTAATGTAAAACCCGACAGTTGGGCCTATATGTAAGCCTTATGATCCGCGCCTTTTCACATCGAGCCGACACCGCTTCGGCCCCATCGATCAAATGGCCGCCTGCAAATGCCCGCGGGCCGTTCCGTGGCGCGCGCGCCATGCTGGGAAGCCACCGTTGAGCGGCTCGGTCGTGCTCCTGCATCTGGCCGGCGCGGTGGCGCTGATGCTGTTTGCCACCCGCATGGTCAAGACCGGCGTCGAGCGCGCCTATGGCGACGTGCTGCGGCTGAAACTGCGCGGCACCATGCAGAACCCGATCCTGGCGGTGCTTGCGGGAACCGCGCTCGCCATCGCCTTGCAGAGCTCCACCGCCGTCACGCTCCTGGTCGGCTCCTTCGCCGGCGCCGGCATCGTCTCGGGCATGGCCGGCCAACTCGCCGTGCGCGGCGCCGAGATCGGCTCGGCGCTGGTCGTCAAGCTGCTCACCTTCGATCTGTCGCTGATCGTGCCGATCTGCCTGATCACCGGCACCGTCATGTTCATGGCCACCGAGCGGCGCGACTGGCGCCAGGTCGGCCGCATCCTGATCGGCGTCGGCCTGCTGCTTCTGTCGCTGGGGATGATCGGCCAAGCCTCCGAACCGCTGCGCGAAAGCCAGCTGCTGCCGGTCATCATCGACTATTTCAAGGGCGACCCCGTCACCGCCTATCTTCTGGCGGCACTCGCCACCTGGCTGTTCCAGTCCTCGATCGCCGCCGTGCTGTTGATGACGACGCTGGCCGGACGCGGTTTCATCCCGCCGGAACTCGGCATCGTCCTGGTGCTGGGCGTCAATCTCGGCTCCTCCATCATCGCGCCGCTGCTCACCCGCAATGCCGAGCCAGGCGTGCGTGTCGTGCCGGTTGGCAATCTTTTGATGCGCGGCCTCGGTTCGCTGGTCATGCTGACGCTGTTCCTCGGCTTCAAGCCGCCGATCGCCTTCCTCGGCTCGACCGTGCCGGACCAGATCGTCAACGCGCATATCCTGTTCAACATCATTATCCTGCTGGCCGGCCTGCCGCTGGCCGGCCTCGTCTACCGCGCCTCGGAAAAGATCGTTGCACTGGGCGCCAAGCCGCAGCCGGCCGAAGCCTTCCAGGTGACGGAGCTTTCGGCGCTGAACGAGGCGGCGCTCAACGTGCCGTCCCAGGCGCTGGCCAACGCCACGCGCGAAGTGGTACGGGTGTGCGAGACCGTCGAGATCATGCTGAAGCGTGTCATCGACCTCTATGAACAGGCCGACGAGGACAAGATCCGGGCGCTCGCCGCGCTCGACGACCGCGTCGACCAGAAACACGCCGCCATCAAGCTCTACCTCGCCAAGGTCACCAAGAATTCGCTGACCGAGGACGAGGCGCTGCGCTGCCAGGAATTGATCGGCGCCTGCGTCAAGCTGGAGCAGGTCGGCGACATCATCGTGCGCAACATGTTGCCGCTGGTGCGCAAAAAGATGGAGCGCGGCCTGGAGTTCACGCCGGAAGGCTGGCGCGAATTGACTGCCTTCCACGCCTCGGTGCTTGCCAATGCGCGGCTTGCCTTCAACGTGCTGATCTCCAGCGACGCCGAGACCGCCCGTCAGATCGTCGAAGAGAAGGACCGGCTGCGCGACCGCGAGAAAGAAACCAGCCGCGCCCATTTCGAGCGCCTGCGCGACGGTTCGCCCAATTCCATCGAGACCAGCTCCATCCATCTCGACACCATCCGCGACCTGAAGCAGATCAACTCGCTGCTCGCCTCCATGACCTATCCGGTGCTGGAGAAGCGCGGCCTGCTCAGCGATTCCCGCCTCAAGGCGATGTAACGCAAGGTTGCGGCGCCGCCCTTCGTCACGCTAGCTTGGCTCGATCCTCGGGAGGAGACGGGATTGGACACGCATTCACGCAGTTTCGCCAAGGCCATCTCTTGGCGCGTTACCGGCACCATCGACACGATCGTGCTGTCCTTGATCATCACCCGCAGCATCAAGCTCGCCGCAACCATCGGGCTCACCGAAGTGGTGACGAAATCGATCCTTTATTACCTGCACGAGCGGGCCTGGCTACGCATTCCTTATGGCCGCAAACCTGGCACGGCGCCCGAAGCGGTGCCGTAAGGGCGATCGCCGCCATCAAGAAAATCTAAAGTCCGATCCATAATTTATCGATTGCCCGGCGGCACGTGCCGTGATCTGTGGCCAATCCCATAGCGCTTCCGGTCCGCCTTATGCCTCTTCCCCTGATCGCCCTTTTCCTGGCCGCTTTTGCCTTCGGCACGACGGAATTCGTCATTGCCGGCGTGCTGCCGCAGGTGGCCGAGGGGCTCGGCGTCTCGGTGCCGAGCGCCGGCTATCTGGTTTCCGGCTACGCTTTGGGCATCGCCATCGGCGGCCCGCTGTTGACGCTGGCGACATCGAAAGTATCGCGCAAGGCGCTGCTCATCGCGCTGGCCATCGCCTTCACCGTCGGCCAGGTCGCCTGCGCCGTCGCCCCCGATTTCCTGTCCATGCTGGCGCTGCGCGTCGCGGTCGCCGTGGCGCACGGCGCCTATTTCGGCGTCGCCATGGTGGTTGCGGTCAGCCTCGTGCGCCCCGAACAGCGCGGCATGGCGATCGCGCTGGTCCTGTCCGGCCTCACCGTCTCCAACATCATCGGCGTGCCGGTCGGCACGGCAATCGGCAATCTGTGGGGCTGGCGCGCCACCTTCTGGGTGATGAGCATTCTGGGCGTCGTCTCGCTTTTGGCGATAGCCGCCCTTTTGCCGCGCACCACCGGCGCCTCGACCAAGTCGGCCGGCCTGGCGCGCGAGGTGCGCGCATTGGGACGCCAGCAGGTGTGGACCTCGCTCATCCTGATGCTGATGCTGATGATGGGCCAGATGACGCTCTACACCTACATCACGCCCTTCCTTGAGGAGGTCACCGGTCTCAGCAAGGCGCAAGTGCCATGGGTGTTGCTGCTCAACGGCGTCGGCGCCACGATAGGCGTCTTCGTCGGCGGACGGCTGGCCGACTGGAAGCTGATGCCCTCGATCATCACCCTGTTCGCCCTGCAGGCGGTGATGCTTGCCGTCATCTACGCGGTCAGCCCGAACCCACTGCCGATGGTGGTCGCGATCACGCTGTGGGGCGCGCTCAACTTCGCCATCGGCGCACCGATCCAGGCCCGCATCCTGTCGTGGACGGCGGATGCCTCCAACCTTGCCTCGTCCTTGATCCCCTCGGGCTTCAATGTCGGCATCGCCCTCGCCTCCTCCGTCGGTGCCGTGATGCTGAGTGCCGGTTACGGCTACCGCGCGCTGCCGGTGCTGGGCGCCGCCGCCATGGTGGTCGGCGTTGCCGTGGCCTTGATCTCCTACACCGCCGAGCGCCGCAGCGGCATCAGGCCGCCTTTGCCTGCAGGCGCCGCGGAATAAGGCCGGACAGGCCCCGCCTGCATTACCAGACGAGCGGAACCAGCCGGTAGCGCACGCGGCGGCTGTAGTCGTCATAGTTCGCGAATTGGCGCCGCAGCACCGTTTCCTCGCGCACGCTGCGCCAGGCCAGCGCGATGCCGAGCACCGCCGTGCCCCACAGGCCGCTCCACGAGCCGAACAGCAGCGGCATGCCGAGGAACAGCAGCAACGCGCTCGCATACATGGGATGGCGCACCAGCGCATAGGGGCCGGTGTCGATCACCGTCTGCCCTTCCTGGATCTTCACCACCGGCGCGGCAAAGGTGTTGGCATTGAAGGTCCAGAAGGTGCCGGCATAATTGGCCACGATCAGCAGCCCGCCCACCGCCTGCAGCCAAAGCGGCACGGCGGTAAAATCCCGGCGCGCGGCGTCCCACGGCATGAAGGCGAACCAGACGAGAAACGCCAGGATGAACAGCGAAAGCCAGATCCTGTCCCACCTTTCCTGATGTTTCTGGATGGGCGGGCTCATGCGCTCGCGCAGCAATTGCGGGCTGCGGCGCGACAGCCACGCGACCATGACGACACCGCCGCCGCCGAACAGCACGATCATCGCCCAGCCGCCCGGATAGGCAAGCGTTCCGGCGGCGAGGAAAGTGACCACCGCGAGGAACAGGGTCCAGAGCGTCAACTGCAGATAATAGCCGAGCATGGTCCGCCCGCTTTTTTCGTCCAGCGTCATCTCACCACCTCATTGCCTCGAGCCGTCGCCGCGTGGCGCGGCAATACGAAAGGGCCGATGACACGGGCAAACGCCCGCGTACGCGCTTCAGCTACGGGTGGGCCGGACATGGGATGCCTCCAGGGATACCGTACCGTCGCGGGGAAAGGCTGCGCCGCGGGCCGGATTGCCGTGAACCGGCCGAACCGGTATAAATTTTCAGCAAATCAAGTATATTCGGAAAATATCGAATATGTCAATTATGGACGCGGATCAGCAACGCTTCATCGACGACATCGCCCGGCTTTTCGTGCCCTGGGGCGTGCCGCTGACGGCTGCGCGTCTCTACGGCTATCTGCTCCTGATGCCGGACGCCGTCGATCTCGACCGCATTTCGGCCGATCTCGAAATCAGCAAGAGCAGCGCCAGCGTCGCCGCGCGCCTCCTGGAACAATACACCCTCGCCCGCCGCCGCAGCATTCGCGGCACCAAGCGCATCCTCTACGAGGTTTCTGAAAACTACGAGGAGATGCTCGGCCAGCAGAACCGGCTCCTCGAAGCGCTGGCCAATCAGCTGCTGAAGGGCGCAGAGGCCAGTCCTTCCGACAAGATCAAGGCGCGGCTGAAGGATATGGCGAGGGTCAACCTCGCCGCGCGCGACGCCATGGACGAGATGTTGCGCGCCATGAGCGCCAAGCGTCGGAACGGCAACGCCTAATTCAATTCGAACAGCGGCAACCGCGACAGTCGGCGAGGCGATGGCCAACGCCTCCAATCGCCTCTCCATGAGCTTTGCGAAACAGGACTGGGCCGCCTCCGATCCGCCATATTCGAAAAACAAATCGGCGGCCGACGCACCGCGTTCCGCTGCTTCGCCGATCGCGGAGCGGCCCTTTGCAATCCCTTGGCCGTTCCGGCCACCTGAACAGAGAGGTAGCAGCATGACAGCACCACGCGCCAGGCGCCGGCGGGCTGATGCCGGCTTCTTCGGGAACGGCGCTGCCGTTTCTTCTCTGTTTGATATGGGCGACCTCGCCACGAGGCGCCCTGATTGGATTGCACATTCATGCAAAAACTCGAGCGAAAGGCCTTTGCGGCCGCTCAACCCCTTCTGAAAGACCTTGCCGCCATCCATGTCGCGGTCGTCGCGGCACTGGAGGGCGTTACCGACGCCGAATTGTGGGTGGACGACAGGACAGCGCCGACCATCGCGCTGCTGAGCGCCGGCGACGGCTATTTCCTGGCCGGCACGCCCGACCGGCGCCGCTTCAGCGCCTTGAAGCGACGCATTCCGGCCTGGGCCTATCTGTTCGCGGAAGAGCCGTGGACGGACCTCCTCGGCGAAGTCTGGGCCAACCCCTTCGCGCGGCCGCATCCCAGGGTGCGCATGGGCCTTGCGTCCGGCTCATCCCCGCTCCCCGCCACGCCGCCGCTGCCCGACGGCTTCAGTCTCAGGCGGATCAGCCGTTCGCTGCTCGACACCGTGCCCGGCGCCGCAGATGCGCTGGACGGCATCGGCCAGTGGCGCTCCAAAAAGCGCTTCCTGGACGAGGGTGTCGGCTTCTGCGTGCTGCATGACGGCAAGGTGGTCAGCCATTGCCTGTCCGACAGCGTCGCCGCCAGCCGCTGCGAACTCGGCGTCGGCACTGAGCCCGATTACCGCCGTCTCGGCCTCGGCCGGGCGGCGGCGGCAGCCGCGGTCGCGGAATGCCTACGCCGCGGCATCGCTGACATCGAATGGCATTCGCACGCCTCCAACCGGGGCTCGCTTGCCGTCGCGCGCCAGATCGGACTGGTCGAGCTCGACCGTCACGTTGCCTATAGCGGCAGCTTGCCGGCCGAGAATGTCGGCGACCTCGATCGTGACACCTGCCTCGACTGGGCCCGTCATGTGGAAGCGGCCGCCGAAACGATCGGCTGGTACAACTTCCATGCCGCCGGCGCCTGGGCTCTCCTCGGCGACCGGACGCGCGCCCTTGCCAGCCTTGAACGGCTTGTCGACGGCGGCTGGGATGGCGAGGCCGAATGGCTGGAGGACTATTGGGCGCTGCAGGGTCTGACCGGCGATGCCGCCTTCAAGGCCATCGTCGAGAGACAGCGCGCGGCCGAGACCGACTGACCGCTCATGACAAGGGATACCGCGCCTGAACGGGCGCGGTATCCCGACCGCTCCGCCATCGAACATGCCCCTTCGCATTGCAATGCAGGCGCAATGAAGCTGTCCCAATACGCGGCCGACAACCGACGAACGGGACACTGAGAAGAGCGATGACCGAGACGGAAAAGACAATTACCCAGGGCAGGCTTGGCGCCGCCGCCGCGATCCTCTTCGGCTTCGCCCTGGTATCCCTGTGCGGCCCCGGCGGCTCCGAGGCTGCCGAACAGCCCGCCGCCCGCACCGTCGCCATCACCTTCGATGACCTGCCGCATGCCAATGCAGCCGATCCCGAGGCACCGGTGCCGCCGACGCTCGACGCCGTCCGGCAGGCAAACCGCGACATTCTCGGCGCGCTGAAGGCGCACAATACCCCGGCCACCGGCTTCGTCGTTGAAAAACGCGTCGAGGAGATCGGCCCGCTTGGCCAGGAAATCCTGAAGGAATGGGTCGACGCCAATCTCGACCTTGGCAACCACACTTTTTCCCATGCCGACAGCAACGCGCTCGACCTGGCCGCGATCGAGAAGGAAATCGTCGATGGCGAACGCAGCATCGGCCCCTTCCTGTTCCGGTCGGCCGCTCGGAAGCCGCGTTTCCTGCGCTTCCCCTACAACCACCTCGGCAACACGCCCGAGAAGCAGGAGGCGATTGCCGCACTCGCTGCCAAACACGGCTACACCCTTGCCGCCTCGACCATCGACACGTCGGACTATCTGTTCGACCGCGCCTATGAAAAGGCGCTCGCCGCCAAGGACAAGGCGACGACCGAACGTATCGTCGCCGCCTATCTCGACCACACTCGGGAACAGATCGTCTATTATGCTAACCTCAACCGCCAGGTGCTGGGCTACGAGCCGCCGGCGATCATGCTCCTGCATGTCAATCGCCTGAATGCCGTCACCCTCGACCGCATCCTCACCCTCTTCGAAGAGGCCGGATACGGCTTCACCACGCTGGAGGCGGCGCAGGCCGACCCCGCCTACCAAAAGCCGCTGACAGCCGCGACCAAATTCGGCCCGATGTGGGGTTACCGCTGGGCCAGGGACAACACCATCAAGATCGACGGCAGCACCGAGAAGGAACCGCCGGAGTGGATCGTCAAACAGGGCGGATAGGTGGGCCTCAGCTTCCGCCGAGTTCCGCCAGCCGTGCCTCGAGGAACCGTCGCTCGGCCGGTTGCCGCGCCAGTTCCAGCGCGCGCCGATAGGAGGCGCGCGCTGCCTCCGTTTGTCCGAGCCGGCGTTGCATGTCGGCCCGCGCCGCATGCGCCAGATGATAGCTGTCGAGACCGCCCTGGCGAAGCGCTGCCTCCACCGCCGCCAGGCCTGCCGCCGGCCCGTCGCGTTTGCCGATAGCGGTGGCTCGGTTTAGCGCGGCCACCGGCGAAGGGTCGACGCGCAGCAGCGTGTCATAGAGCCCGACGATCAGCGCCCAGTCGGTCTCATCGACGCTCGGCGCGCCGGCGTGGACCGACGCGATCGCCGCCTGCAGCAGATAAGGCCCTGCCCTGCGCATGGCGAAGGCGCGCTCGATCAGGCCGAAGGCTTCGGCGATCAGGCTTTTGTCCCACAACAAACGATCCTGATTTTCCAGCAGCACCAGGTCGCCGGTGGCGTCGACACGCGCGGCGCGCCGGGATTCGTGCAGCAGCATCAGCGCCAGCAGCCCGAGCGGCTCCGGCTCGTCGAGCAGGCCCACCACCAGCCGGCCGAGCCGGATCGCCTCGGCCGAAAGATCGGTCCTGGTCAGCTCCGGCCCCTCGGTCGCGGCATACCCTTCGTTGAAGACGAGGTAGACCACCTTGAGCACGCTTTCGGTGCGCGCCGGCAGTTCGGCGCGGCCGGGCACTTCATAGGGGATCGCCTCGTCGCGGATCTTCGCCTTCGCCCGCACGATGCGTTGCGCGATCGTCGGTGCCGGCGCCAGATAGGCGCGCGCGATCTCTTCCGTCGTCAGCCCGCCCACCTCGCGCAGCGTCAGCGCGATGCGCGCGTCCGGCGCCAGCGCCTGGTGGCAGCAGGTGAAGATCAGCCGCAACTCGTCGTCGTGGATTTCCTCCGGCAACACGGTCTCGACCGTGGCGTCGGCCAGCGCGGTCAGGTCCGGCATGGCAGCGGCGAGCCTTGCCTGCCGGCGCCAGCGGTCGATGGTCCTGAAGCGCCCGGTCGAAACCAGCCAGGAATAGGGATTGGCCGGCACGCCCTCGACCGGCCAGCGTTGCGCAGCAGTGGCGAAGGCCTCGTGCAAGGCCTCCTCCGCCGCTTCGAACCCGCCAAGCAGGCGGATCAGCGTCGCCAGCACGCGCCGCTTCTCGCCGCGATAGGCCGCCTCCACGGCGGCGCGTGCGTTGGCGTCGGTCACCGCAGGCTCAAAGGTCGGCTAGCGTGGGAATTGGCGACGAGAAATCGACCGTCGGCCGCACTTCGATGGCGCCGATGCGCGCCAGCGGATGGGTGCTGGCCACCCTGGCCGCCTCGTCGAGGTCGCGGGCGTCGATGACGATGATGCCGCCCAGCATCTCGCGGGTTTCCATGAACGGCCCGTCGGTGGACGACATCTTGCCGTCGCGCACCTGCACGGTCATCGCGCTCGACGGCAGTTCCAGCGCCTCGCCGGTGACGAAATGGCCGCTTTCCTTGAGCTTCTCGTCATGGTTGGCGCATTCGCCAAGGGCCGCATTGGATTCGGCGCTACCGTCGAACAGCTTCCTGGCATCGTAATAGATCAGGCAGATATAGCGCACGGGTCATCTCCTTCAGGTGCGTTGTTGACGCCCATTGTCGAACCCCGTCGCCTGGATTCGACATCGCCCGAAAAATTTTCTCGGAAAAAATTCCGGCCGGCCCGCGCAGTCGAAGAAGCCTAGCCCAACAGCCCCTTCACCAACCCGCTGGCCTTGCCGAAATCCATCTGCCCGGCGAATTTTTCGCGCAAGCCGGCCATCACCTTGCCCATGTCCTTGACCCCGGCGGCACCGGTCTCGGCGATCACGGCGCGGATCGCCGCCTCGGTCGCCGCCGCATCCATCTGCGTCGGCATGAAATCGCGGATGATGACGATCTCGGCGCGCTCATTGGCTGCGAGTTCCGGTCGGTTGCCATCCTCGAAGGCCTTGGCCGATTCCTCGCGCTGCTTCACCATCTTGGCCAGCAGCTGCAGGATTTCGTCGTCGCTGGCCGCGTCCTTGCCAGTGCCGCGATTGGCGATGTCGCGGTCCTTGATCGCGGCCTGGATCAGCCTCAGCGTGGTCAGCCGCGACTTGTCGCCGGCCTTCATGGCTGCCTTGACCTCTTCGGTGACCTTCTCGCGCATCGTCCTGCTCCTTGGTTTTGACCTGATAAATGGCATTTCGGCCGAAATCACAAGCTTGCGGCACAAATCCCGCCTTCGCCCGGCCCGCAACGATTGACCCTGCCCGCCCCTTCACTTATGGGAGGGCCTTGCAACCAAACTGGTTACATGGATTGGCGCGGGCAGGATTGCCCGGCGCTTTTTGGCGCGCAATCTATTGCCGGCTTGGTTACATCTTGTCCGCCTCTTGATGGAGAGCCGCCATGGCCACGACTGCCCCCTGGACCACCGAAAAGCCGACCGCCCTTCTGGTGCTGGCAGATGGCACGGTCATCGAAGGGCGCGGCCTCGGCGCCACCGGCTCGGCCGTCGCCGAAGTCTGCTTCAACACCGCGCTCACCGGCTACGAGGAAATCCTCACCGACCCGTCCTATGCCGGCCAGATCGTCACCTTCACCTTCCCGCATATCGGCAATATCGGCACCAATGACGAGGACATCGAGGACCTCAACCCGGCCGCGCGCGCAGGCGCCGTCGGCGCCATCTTCAAGGCCGATGTCACCGACCCTTCCAGCTACCGCGCCGCCGGTCATCTCGACCAGTGGCTGAAGCGGCGCGGCATCGTCGCGCTGTCGGGCATCGACACCCGCGCACTCACTGCGCTGATCCGCGAGAAGGGCATGCCCAATGCCGTCATCGCCCATGCGCCGGACGGTGAGTTCGACGTCGCCGACCTGAAGCGTCGCGCCGCCGAATGGACCGGCCTGCTCGGCCTCGACCTCGCCAAGGAAGTCACCTCCGGCCAGTCGTCGGTGTGGAAGGAAACACCGTGGGCCTGGGGCGCGGGCTATGGCGAACAGGCCGAGCCCACCATGCATGTGGTCGCCGTCGACTATGGCGTGAAGCGCAACATCCTGCGCCTGCTCGCCGGCCTCGGCGCCAAGGTCACCGTGGTGCCGGCCAAGACCGGTGCCGACGAGATCCTGGCGATGAAGCCGGACGGCATCTTCCTCTCCAACGGTCCCGGCGATCCTGCCGCCACCGGCGAATACGCCGTGCCGGTCATCAAGGACCTGCTCAAGACCGACATCCCGGTGTTCGGCATCTGCCTCGGCCATCAGATGCTGGCGCTGGCGCTCGGCGGCAAGACCGAGAAGATGCATCAGGGCCACCACGGCGCCAACCACCCGGTCAAGGACCACACCACCGGCAAGGTCGAGATCGTGTCGATGAACCACGGCTTCGCGGTCGACTCCAAGTCGCTGCCGGAAGGCGTTGAAGAGACTCACATTTCGCTGTTCGACGGCTCGAACTGCGGCATCACGCTGAAGGGCCGCCCGGTGTTCTCCGTGCAGCACCATCCGGAAGCCTCGCCCGGCCCGCAGGATTCGCACTACCTGTTCCGCCGCTTCGCCAACCTCATTCGCGCCAACAAGGGCGAGCCGGCACTGGCCGAGCGCTGAACAGCCCGCGCTAACTGATGACGCAATGAAAAAAGGCCCCGTATCGCGGGGCCTTTTGTTTGCCGGGTGCACCGGTTCTCAATGTCGCGTCGCGGTCACTTCGGCGCCGGCGCGCTGAGGAAGGCGTTGGCGGCAGCGGCCACCTGCTGCGCCTTCGCCGGATAAGCGAACACGCCCATATGGGTGGTGCCGGGCAGCACCAGCATCTGCGCCCTGGACGGTCCGTTGACGTCGCCATTGGCATGGCCGCCAAGCGCCGCGTGCATCTCGGCCAGATGACCGAGCGTGACGATATCGGCATCGCCGGCGATCAGCAATGTCGGCGCCTTCACCGCCTTGAGTTCGGCCGTCAGATCGAACGGCTTCAGCTCGAGCTGCTTGATCTTGGCGACCAGTCCGGGGAAGTCCGGCTTCGGCGACAGCTTCTGGTATTCGCCGACGATCGGCGTACCGGCAAACATATCGGCCGAAAGATGCTGCACCATCTCCTTGTGGCCGGCGGCGAGGCCCTTGTCGCTGGCGGCGGCAGACACCACCACCAGCCGTTCGACACGATCGGGATGACGCAGCGCCATCTGCAGAGCGACATTGCCGCCCATCGAATAGCCCAGCACCGAGGCCTTCTCGACACCAAGCTTGTCGAGCAGGCGGGTGACGTCGTCGGCCATCGCCTCGTGGCTGAGCGCACCGTCGCGATCGGCGGTGCGCCCATGGCCCTGCAACTCCACCGCGATCACCTTGTTGGTTTTGGCAAGCTCGGCAAGGCTGCCCGCCCAGTTGGTCTCGATGGTCATGAAGGCGCCATGCAGCAGCACCAGCGGCGGCCCCTCGCCCCGGATCTGGTGATGCAGTTCGATCGGCTGCGGTGCCGGTGCCTCCTGCGCGGAGGCAGGTGCGAGGGTGGAAAAAAGCGCGAGCAAGGCCGCGCCCGCGATGGATAGCGGTTTCATGGGATGTTCCTGTGTTTTTGGGGGATCAGCGGTCCCCAACCGGACCGTATGCGGCCGGTTGGGTACGCTAGAGGTTCGGAAAGTGCCGGCCCGAAGGCCGACCAGAGGTCCGGCAGCCTGAAATCAGGCGGCCAGTAATCAGGCGGCTACCAGTTCGCCGAGCAGTTCTTCGAGCTGGTCCATGGTGGCCTGCGCGCCGGCTTCCATGCCCGAGGCGACCATGCCGTCGCGGTCCTCGATGCTCTCGAAGCGCGAAATGCCGGTGTAGTGGGTCTTGCCGTCGACCTCCTCGAGGCGATGGGTTTCAATCACCGGCCTGTCCTCGAACATGCCTTCCAGCGCGAAGGTGTTGACCAGCTTGCCCGGCTCGTCGACTTCCAGATATTTGCCGAAGAAGATGAAGATCGAGCCGTCATGCATGGTGTGCTCGAAGCGCCATTCGCCACCGGTACGGGGATCGAGCTTGATCACCTTGGTGGTGCCCATGGCGCGTGAACCCCACCAGCGGGCGACATGTTCGGGCTGGGTCCAGGCCCGCCACACCAGCGCGCGCGGCGCGTCGAAGGTGCGGGTCATGCGGACGATTGGCTCACCCTCGGGGGCCTCGACGTGCATCTTGTTCATTTCGGTTTCCCTATGCTTTTCTGGAATGTCACTGCTTGTTGGTGTCGTCGCCGCGCTGCATCTCGGCGAGATAGGCGTCGAGCTGGTCGAGATTGTCCCGCCACAGGTCCCGGTAGGCTGCCACCCAGCCGTCCAGATCCTTGAGCGGTCCGGCCTGGAGCTTGCAGTAGCGGTATTGGGCGTCCTTCTCGCGGCTGATCAGTCCGGCCGTCTCCAACACCTTGATATGCTTGGAAACCGCCGCCAGGCTCATCTGGTGCGGCGCCGCGAGCTCGCCGACGCTTGTCTGCCCCTGGGCGAGACGCGCCAGGATGGCGCGCCGCGTCGGATCGGCCAGGGCGGCGAAGGTGAGCGAGAGAGGGTCCGTTGCCATTCATTCAACCTTTCAGTTGTTAACCTATTAGTTGAATATATGGAGCGGCATTTTATTGTCAACCAATTGGTTGAATAAAAATTCGCCGCATCCCGAACCGCCCGCAAATGCCGCCAGAAAAACAAAAAAGGCGGCCGAAGCCGCCTTTCCTTCCATGCCCGTTCGCCGTGGGGTCAATGCCCGCCGGCAGCACTTTCCTGCGGATGCATCTGTTCCACTTCCTTCGGCGTCGGTCTCGCCACCTTGGTGACGAAAACGATCACCGCCAGCGCCAGGAAGAACGCCGCCAGCACATAGGGCGCGCCGCCAAACGTCACTGGCGCGTCAGGCCCGGTGAACCATGAGAAGATCCCCGTATAGAGCAAGGGCGTGATGATCGAGGTGATCGAGAAGATCGAGGTCATCGCCCCCTGCAATTCGCCCTGCGCCGAAGGCGGCACCTTGCCGGCGGCCAGGCTCCTCAGCGGCGGGTCGGCCAGCGCCTCCAGGCAGCCCGCCACGATGACGGCGTAGATCATCCAGCCCTGCATGGCGAAGGCGTAGCCGATGGCGCTGGCGGCGGTGAAGCTCAGGCCGATCGCCGCTGTGCGCCACTCGCCGAGCGCCGGAATGACGCGCGGCAGCACCGTTGCCATGATGATGGCACCGCACAGGCCGAAGGCGCCGAGCGACAGGCCGATCTGCGTTTCGCTCCAGCCATAGCGGTAGCTGGAAACGAACGACCACACCGCCGGATAGACCATGTGGCCGAGCGTCATCAGGAAGAACACCAGCCCGATCCAGCCGATGCCCGGATAATTGCGCATCTGCAGCAGAGTGCCGACCGGGTTCGCCCGTTTCCACTCGAAGCGGCGGCGGTGTTTCTCATCCAGCGTTTCCGGCAGCAAAAACAGCGCGATGAGGAAGTTGAGGAAGGCCAGGCCCGCCGCGAAATAGAACGGCACGCGCGGCCCGAACGTGCCAAGCAGGCCGCCCAGCACCGGGCCGATGACGAAGCCGACGCCGAAGGCGATGCCGAGCAGGCCGAAATTCTTGGCCCGGTTCTCGTCGTTCGAAATGTCGGCGATATAGGCCGAGGTGGTCGAATAGCTGGCGCCGGAAATGCCGGCCAGCACACGGCCGATGAACAGCATCGGATAGGACCAGGCGATGGCGCAGATCAGATTGTCGATGGAAAAGGTCAGTACCGAGGCGAGCAGCACCGGCCGGCGCCCGAAACGGTCGCTGAGGCCGCCGATCACCGGCGCGAACACGAATTGCATGGCGGCATAGGCGAAGAACAGCCAGCCGCCCTCGATCGCCGCCTCGCTGACACCGACGCCGGTCAGTTCCTGCAGATAGGCAGGCAGCACCGGCATGATGATGCCGAAGCCGATGATATCGAGCAAAAGCGTGGTGAAGACGAGGATCAAACCCCGCCTTGCGGTCTTGGCTTCAAGCATGATCGCGCATCCCTCATCCGCCGGGCCGCGGCGGGACGGTCCTTATAGGCGAAGCTTGTCACAGGAACAATGGAAGAACGTTCTCATGCCATTTCTCCTGACAGCAGCCGCCAGGACGAGGCCGTTTTCGCGATGCAATCCGCCAGGCGGTCAGCCTTACGGCACCGGGTGGCCTTCGCTGGCTTCCAGAATGGCGAACCAGTGCTGGCGGTCGAGATCGATGTCGAGCGCCTTGACCAGCTGGCCGAGCCGTTCCGGCTTCATCGTGCCCAGCACCGGAACCAGCCTGGCCGGATGCCGCAGCAGCCAGGCGATCGCCATCGCCGAGATGTCGTTGACGCCATGCGCCTCCGCCGCCCGCGCCAGCGCCTTGCGCACCCGCTCCTCGCGTTCGCCCTTGCCGGTGAACAGCGAACCGCCGCCGAGCGGCGACCAGATCATCGGCGCGTAGCGCAGCCGCTGCGCGTGGTCGAGCCGGCCGTCATAGAGCGCCGAGGTCTCCAGCACCGAATGTTCGATCTGGTTGGTGACGATCGGGAACGGCAGCCGCGAGGCAAGCAGGTCGAACTGCGACGGCGTGAAGTTGGAAACACCGATGGCGCGCACTTTGCCGGAACGCACCACATCCTCAAGCGTCCGCGCCGTCTCGTCGGCCTGCGTCAGCGGGTCGGGCCGATGCAAAAGCAGAAGGTCGAGATAGTCGGTGCGAAGATTGACGAGCGAACGCTCCACCGAGGCCGCGATATGCGCCGCATCGGTGTTGTAGTGCTCGATCCAGTTGTCCGGCCGGTTGGCCGAGATCAGCATGATGTCGCATTTGGTGACGAGCTGGATCGCCTCGCGCCTGCCCTTCCAGCGCGCCAGCCCGGCGCCGAAGGCAGCTTCCACTTCGTAATCGCCATAGATGTCGGCATGGTCGAAACTGGTCAGGCCGAGATCGACGGCAGTTCCGATCAGCCGCGCCACCGCCTCGGCGTCCGGCCGCTCCGGCCCATCCAGCAGCCGCCAGGCACCGAACACCAGACGCGACAGGGAAAGCTCCGCGCCAAGCGCGATGCGTCGTTCAATCGCCATTTATGCCTGCCGTCAGATCGGGTTGTTGAAGGTGTCGCAGCTCGAAAGCTTGCCGGAATCGAAACCCGCCTTGAACCACTTCTGCCGCTGCGCGGAGGTGCCGTGGTTGAAGCTTTCGGGCACGACGTAACCCTGCATCTTCTTCTGCAGCGTATCGTCGCCGATCTGCTTGGCCGCGTTCAGCGCGCTCTCCAGGTCGCCCTTCTCCAGAAGGCCCTTCTGCGCGGTGTAGTGGCCCCAGACGCCGGCGAAGCAGTCGGCCTGCAGTTCGACCTGCATCGACATGTGGTTGGCGTCCACCTCGCTCATGCGCTGCCGCATCTGGTTGAACTTGGGCAGGATGCCGGTGAGGTTCTGCACATGGTGGCCGACCTCGTGCGCCACGACATAGGCATTGGCGAAATCGCCTGATGCGCCGAACTGGTTGGCGAGCTGATCGAAAAAGGCCATGTCGAGATAGACCTTGTGGTCGCTCGGGCAATAGAACGGCCCGGAAGCGGCCGAGGCGAAGCCGCAGGCCGAACGGATCTGGCCGCTGAACAGCACCAGCTTCGGCTCCTCGTAGGTCAGCCCATTGGCCTTGAAGATGCCGTTCCAGACGTCCTCCGTCTCGGCCAGCACCGTTCCCACGAACTGCTTCATCTCGTCATTGGCCGGCGCGCCCTGCCCGGGCTGGCCGGACTGCGTGTACTGGCCGTTGCCGCTGCCGCTGTCCAGCAGCCCGCCACCGCCGCCCAGCACCTGCATCGGATCGATGCCGAGGAACTTCAGCCCGAAATAGAGCACCACCAGGATGATGATGCCCGAGAGACCGCCGCCGCCGGCGCGGCCGCCGATCGGGATGCGAAACTGGCCGGGGCCGCCACCCAGGCCGCCGGGCGTGCCACCGCCGCTGTCGCTGCGATCGTCCTCGATATTGTCACTCTGACGGCGACCTCTCCAGAGCATGGCAAGTCCTCGTATTGAATAGCGCTTCGGCCGCTTGGCCGAATGCGATCAGTGTTATCGCAACGGTTGTGGCAAGTCACAGGATTTTTGGTTTGGCGGGCATGCGCGAAAGCCCGAAAAATCCCATCCCAACTCTGGCACAGACGGCCGCGCCGGGACGCCAATCTTCACTTTTGGCTTCGACGCTGTAACGGGTGCGCTCAGGCGGGTTCGGCCGGAGCCTTCCTTGCCGCTTCGCTTGCCTTGATCAGGGCCCGCACCTTTTCCTCGTCCTGCGGCGTCGCCGGATTGTAGACCACCATGCCGAGGTCCGGCCTGCCGTCGACGGCGAAGGCCGAAAACTCCAGGGCGATCATGCCGCCGGAGGGATGCTGCAGATATTTGGCGCCTTCAAAATGAGCGCGGATGTCGGTCTCGCGCCACATCTCGGCGAATTCCGGGCTCAGCAGGCTGAGTTCCTGCACCAGCGCCCGGACGTTTTCGCCGGCGCCTGCACGCGCGGCATCGACTCTGAAACCCGCCACGACGAACCGGGCGACGCCTTCCCAGTCCGTCTGTTTTGCGCGGACGCGTGGATTGAGGAAGACGAGGCGCAGAATATTGCGCTGTTCGGGCGCGAGCATGCCGTAGTCGGTCAGCACCGCGGCCGCGGCCGCGTTCCACGCCACCACGTCCCAGGTCGCGGTCTTGATGTAGGCCGGGCTGATCTCGAACGCGTCCAGCACGCGCTGCAGGCGCGGCGAAACGCCTTCCGATGGCCGGTAGCGGACCTCCGGCGGCCGGCCGAGCCCGAGCAGGAACAGGTGTTCGCGCTCGACATCGGTCAGCATCAGCGCGCGCGAAATGCGGTTGAGCACGTCGGCCGAAGGCGCACCGCCCCGCCCCTGCTCCAGCCAGGTGTACCAGGTGGCGCTGATGTTGGCGCGCTGCGCCACCTCCTCGCGCCGCAGGCCCGGCGTGCGCCGCCGCGCGCCTGAAAGACCGAAGGCTGCCGGATCGAGCTTCGCCCGCAGCCCCTTCAGATAGTTGCCGAGCGCATTCTCCGCCATGCAGACCACGCTCGTCTGATTTTCGCCAACGACCGGCATGTTCGTCCTGTTAGTTATTATACCTGTATAACATCACTACTTTACCAGGATATCACACTGATCCACATCGGTCTCCATTCCAGTCAGGAGACCATCTTCATGCGTATATTCGTTACTGGTGCCACCGGCTTTGTCGGTTCCGCCGTGGTTCAGGACCTCCTCGCGGCCGGACACGAGGTCATCGGCCTCGCCCGCTCCGAGGGTGCGGCTGCATCCCTCACGGCGGCTGGAGCCACCGCGCATCGCGGCTCGCTCGATGACCTCGACAGCCTGCGCCGTGGCGCGGCGGCCGCCGACGGCGTGATCCACACCGGCTTCATCCACGACTTCTCGAAATTCAAGGAGAGCTGCGAGACCGACCGGCGTGTCATCGACGCGCTCGGCTCGGCGCTTTCCGGTTCCGGTCGCCCCTTGGTCGTCACCTCGGCGACCGGCCTGCTTGAGGGACGCCCGCTCGCCACCGAAAACGATGCGGCCATTTCCGGCCCGAATCCGCGTGTCGCGTCGGAAGAAGCCGCTGCAGCGCTTGCAAGCCGGGGCATCAATGTTTCGGTTCTGCGCCTCGCGCCCTCGGTGCATGGCGAGGGGGATCACGGCTTCGTGCCGATGCTGATCGATCTTGCACGCCGCAAAGGCGCGTCGGCCTATGTGGGTGACGGACAGAACCGCTGGCCGGGCGTACACCGCATCGATGCCGCACGACTTTTCCGGCTGGCGGTTGAGAAGGGTTCGGCCGGCGCCCGCTACCACGCGGTTGCCGAGGAAGGCATTCCGTTCCGCGAGATTGCCGAGGTCGTCGGTCGCCGCTTGCAGCTCCCTATCGTCAGCCTGTCGCACGAGGAAGCGAACGCCCATTTCGGCTGGCTTGCGCATTTCGCGGCGATGGACAATCCGACGTCGAGCGCACAGACCCGGGAATGGCTTGGTTGGCACCCGAACCAGCCGGGGCTGATCGCCGATGTCGACGGGCCGGGCTACTTTAAAAACTAAGCGGGGCTCCCGGGGCCTGTAGCCCGCGGCCCTTACAACCCCTTCGCCATCGCCTTGCGAAAGGCTCCCAGCGTCTCGGCGCTGACATGGTGCTCTATGCCTTCGGCGTCGATGCGCGCCGTCTCCGCGCTCACGCCCAGCGCGCGCAGGAAAGCCTCCACCGTCTGGTGGCGGTCGCGGCTTTCCTCGGCCACCTTGCGGCCGGCGTCGGTCAGGAACACGCCGCGATAGGGCTTGCGCGACACCAGCCCGTCGGCGCACAGCCGGGTCAGCATCTTGGCCACCGTCGGCTGCGCCACGCCCAGCCGCGCCGCGATATCAACCTGGCGCGCCTCGTTGCCGTCCTCGATCAGGTCGGCGATCAGCTCGACATAATCCTCCACCAGCGCGCTGCGGCGCGCTTCGCGGGTCTGGCGAAAACCTTCCGAATGCACTTCGGCATCCGGCAGCGGCTCGTCGCGCGGAACGGATTTCGGTCTCGACGCCAATCGTTTCTCCCAGGACTGATCCGGCCTTCCGCTTTTATAGCATGGGCTTTGATTTTTCAGGGACATTTATGCCGCCACGCCGAACGTACCGGAAACCCGCCCTTTTTCGTGCTGCACCACCCGAAGCGGAACAGCGCTCTAGTCGCCCCTTAAGCGAAAAAGCTGGCACAATCAAAAAGCCAAGACAATGAAATATAGCATATTGCATAATGTTGAGCATGGGCATAAGTTCACCCTGCCAGTTCATACATTCCCCGCAGGATCATAAGCATGCAAGACGCCGAGACCGCCGACACGCTATCCGCCGGCAGGCAATTCTTCCGGCCGATGGGCGATGCCAGGCCGAGCCTGCCGGAGGTCAATTCCACCATCGCCGTGCCAACCACCGGCGTCTGGTTCCGCCGGCTGTTCGCCTTCATGGGCCCTGGCTACATGGTCTCCGTCGGCTATATGGATCCCGGCAACTGGGCCACCGACCTCGCTGGCGGCGCCCAGTTCGGCTACACGCTGCTTTTCGTCATCATGCTGTCCAACCTGATGGCGATCCTCCTGCAGGCGCTGGCCGCCCGCCTCGGCATCGCCACCGGCCGCGACCTCGCCCAGGCCTGCCGCGCCTATTATCCCAAGCCCGTCGCCTACGCCTTGTGGGTGGCCTGCGAACTCGCCATCATCGCCTGCGACCTCGCCGAGGTCATCGGCACCGCCATCGCGCTCAACCTTCTGTTCGGCATCCCGCTGATCGGCGGCGCGCTGATCACCGCGCTCGACGCCTTCCTGGTGCTGCTGCTGATGAACAAGGGCTTCCGCTATCTCGAAGCCTTCGTCATCGCCCTGCTCATCGTCATCTTCGGCTGTTTCGCCGTGCAGATCTTCGCCGCAGCGCCGCCGGCCGGCTCGATCCTGCATGGCCTGTTCGTGCCTTCGTCCGAGATCGTCACCAACCCGGCCATGCTTTATGTCGCCATCGGCATCATCGGCGCCACGGTCATGCCGCACAATCTCTACCTGCACTCCTCCATCGTGCAGACCCGCGCCTATCCGCGCACCGAACCCGGCAAGCGCGACGCCATCAAATGGGCGACGCTCGATTCCACCATCGCGCTGATGCTGGCGCTGTTCGTCAACGCCGCCATCCTCATCGTCTCGGCCGTCGCCTTCCACGGCAGCGGCAACCAGGACGTCGCCGAGATCGGCCAGGCCTTCCAGCTCCTGTCGCCGCTGCTGGGCTTGAGCATCGCCTCGACCTTGTTCGCCGTCGCCCTGCTCGCCTCGGGCCTCAATTCGACGGTGACTGCGACGCTCGCCGGCCAGATCGTCATGGAGGGCTTTCTCCATCTGCGCATCCCGCAATGGGCGCGCCGGCTGCTCACCCGCGGCCTCGCCATCATCCCGGTGGTCGTCGTCACCGCGCTCTATGGCGAAAAGGGCACGGCCGAGCTTCTGGTGTTCAGCCAGGTCGTCCTGTCCATGCAGCTTCCCTTCGCGGTCATCCCGCTGGTCCATTTCGTCTCGGACCGCGAGAAGATGGGTTCCTTCGCCATCTCGCGCGGCGTCGCGGTGCTGGCCTGGGTGGTGGCAGCACTCATCCTCGGCCTCAACTTCAAGCTGCTCTACGACACCATCATCGGGCTCGGCTAAGCCCGGTTGCAATTCGCGAAAATGCGCTAGGATGAACGGCGGCGCGGAAGCAATTCCGCGCCGCCGCAAATTTTTGACCGAGCGCCATGACCAAGATCGCCGAAGTCCGCCGCTTCTATGCCCGCCTGCTCGCCTTGCAGGCAGGCGCCCAGGACCCGCGCCTGGAAAAGGCCTTCGCCACCGTACCGCGCGAAGCCTTCCTTGGCCCCGGCCCGTGGACCATCGTCGCCGGTTTCAAGCATCCCGTCGAAACGCCGAGCGCCGATCCCGTCTACATCTACCAGAACAACCTCGTTGCGCTGGACCATGCCAAGGGCATCAACAATGGCGAGCCGCTGCTGCACGCCATGTGGATGGCCAGGGCGGCGCCCAGGCCCGGCGAACATGTCGTCCATGTCGGCGCCGGCACCGGCTACTACAGCGCCATCCTGTCGAAGCTGGTCGCGCCCGGCGGCAGCGTTTCGGCCTATGAGCTCGAAGCCGATCTCGCCAAGCGGGCGCGCGAAAACCTCGCCGGCTTTGACAACGTCACCGTGATCCACGCCGACGCCGTGCAAGCGGAGCTGCCCGCCGCCGACATCGTCTATGTCTGCGCCGGTGTCGTGGCACCGCCGGCATCATGGCTGCAGGCGCTCAAGCCCGGTGGCCGGCTGGTCTTCCCCTGGCGGCCGTCCGAGGCGATCGGGCTCGCCGTCATGGTCACGCGCCTCGACAAGGGCTTTGCCTGCGATCCGTTCATGCGCTCCTGGTTCATCCCCTGCGTCGGCGCCTCGCACAGCGATGCCGCCACCAAGGCTCCCACTCGCGCAGAAGCCGAGCACAGCCGCTCGCTGGTGCTGACCGCGAAAAAGGCCCCGGACAAGACCGCCACCGCCATCTTCGGCGATGTCTGGTTCTCGTCGCGGAGCCTTACGGCAAACGGCAGGCCGAACTAAACGCGACCTACTCCGCCGGCACCGCCGCCGGCTCGGCGCCACGGCGGCTGGCCAGCAGCACGCCGAGCGCCGCCAGCGGGAACAGCGCGGCGACGACACCGAGGTCGACCGGCCCGCCGAAGCGCAGCACCGCGCCGCCCACCACGGCGCCCAGCGCCACGCCGAAATACAGTGCCGAGGCGTTGAGCGAGAGCACGATGGGTGCAGCGTCCGGCGCCAGCTTGACGATGCGGCTGGCCTGCGCCGGCGGTAGCGCCCAGCCGATCAGGCCCCACAGCACCATCAGCGCGAACAAGAGCGGCACCGCCAGCGCGGGCGGCAACGCCGGCACCGCCGACAACAGCGCCATGATGCCGGTCAAAAGCGCCAGCGACCCGCCGACCGTGCGCGTTGCGCCGATGCGGTCGGCCAGCTGGCCGCCGGCGATGTTGCCGGCGACCGCACCGACGCCGAAGGCGAGCAGCAGCGCCGGCAGCGCGATCTCGCCGAGGCCGGCGCCCTGCATGGCCAAAGGCGCGATGTAGGAGAACACGGTGAAGGCGCCGGTCAGCGCCAAGAGCGTCGTCGCCAGCACCGGCAGCACGCCGGGGCGCAGCGCGGCGCCCAGCCGCGCCTGCAGCGACAGCCGCGTGCCGGTCATGCCGCGTGGAAGCCGCCATGCCAGCACCAGCCCGGCCAGCGCGCCGAAGGCGGCAATGGCGAAGAAGGTGCCGCGCCAGCCGGCGAAGGTCGCCAGCAATGCGCCCAGCGGTGCGCCGATCGCCACCGCCACCGTTGTGCCGCCAACGACGACGGCGATGGCGCGAGCGCGGTGATGGCTGTCGACCATCGCCACCGCTGTCGCTTGCGCGGTCGCGGCGAACAGGCCGGACGCCAGCGCCATCACGATGCGGGCGGCCAGAAGCACGGCGAAGGAGGAGGACAGCCCGGCCACGACATTGCCGAGCACGAAGAAGGCCAGCGTCCACAGGATGACGCGGCGGCGGTCCCAGTCGCCGGTCAGCGTCGCCAGCACCGGCGCGCCGACCGCATAGGCCAGCGCGAAGGCGGTGATGAGGGTGCCGGCCAGCGGCACCGAGATGCCGGCGTCGGTGGCGATCTCCGGCAACAGGCTGGAGACGACGAACCCCTCGGTCGAGATGGTGAAGGAACCGAGCGCGAGCCAGAAGATGCGCTTGTCCATGGCATGATCCTTTGTTCAAAAATCATTGAACAATTGAACCTGACTTGGCGATTTGTCAATTCCATGCCACAAGGCTCCTGTCAGCCTCATGTCAGTGGACCGCGCAACCGGCGGTTTGCCGGCGCATTGAACCGGGCCGAAACAGGCCTTACCTTGGGCGCATGTCGATGACCCTGCCGCACCCCACCACCGACCAGATCAGCCTGCCGCTGGTGCTCTCCGTGCTCGGCGATCCGACCAGGCTCGCCATCGTCGCCCACCTCGCCCGCCGCGAGGGCGTGCCGATGAACTGCAGCCGCTTCCTGGCGCTCGGCTCGAAGACCAATCTCAGCTACCACCTGGCCAAGCTGCGCGAAGCCGGCATCACCCGCACCGAAGTGGTCGGCACCAGCCGCCTCATCACGCTGCGCCGCGCCGATCTCGACAGCCGCTTCCCCGGCCTGCTCGACAGCATCATCGCCGGCGCCGGCCTGGAAGCCATCCCCCGCATCGAGGAAGCGTTCGAAGCGGGTTGAGGGGCGGCAGGGCAGACAGACGCCGCAATCGGGCGGCTGATAGCGCTACCCCGCGAAAGGTCAGGAACTCGGTTCGGGATCGCAGATAATGCGATAGCAATCCGCATATTCGAAATAGTCGACAGTACCCCGCTCGGGCGGCTGTCCCTCATTGGCGTATCTTTGAAGGATACGAGAGCATTGCGCTTCCCTGGGAGACGCAACGCTACCACCCGTGTACAGGCTGTACCCGGCCAGGATCAGGCATCCCAGACTGGCAGCAAAGAACAAGGGCCAAAATTTCTTCATCGGGAAGCAGTATTCCGTCTTCCGTTGCTCGGCAATCGAAACGATGCGAAATTATTAATAGTTGTCGTCGCCCTCAAGATCGCGGGCGGCGGTGGTGGGTTGGGCGTGGCGCGGAGACTTTGCGAGATCGTGGCTAACGCCTGCGCTCCTGTCCGCCCGCATATCTCGGCAGGTCCGCAATCGCCGTCTCGAAAGCTTCCCGTATATCTGTTTGGCTGAACCGCTGATCCCACAATTCGGTCATCAGGTGATTGATGGCCAAAGGCAGGAAGGGTTGGTCAGGCCAGGGGTTGCTGTCGTGCAGCTCACGCAATGCGACACCGAAACTCTGCGTAACGCTCGTAGCCCGCAACTGCCATGCGTCTTCCGGGTTGCCCAGATCCATTGGTTTGGTCATGCCCATTCTCCTCAATGCCCGTCATGAAAGCTTTGCCCAGGTGCTGGCAAAGGGCAAGACGGCAACCTTTTCGGGGAAATCGTCACTTAGCCCATATTTATTGCGTTAAATAAAACTAGTTTTTTGCCGAGAGCCCCGCAGCGGAAAACTTTGACAGCTATTCACCTATGCGGGAACGTAAGTTCCGGAGATAATTTTGGGGGACTAATGAAATTTGGGCTCGCTGTCGCTGCATTCTGTGCAGGAATTTGCTTCGCTGCGTCGTCTGCTTCAGCCGGACAAGGGGAGCGAAACAACATCAATTTCTTGGCTGGGAAGAGTGACGCCTATTTGAGCAAGGCTGCGACAATGGCCGGCGATATGGTCGCCGTGACGCAGAGATGCCGGTTTGAGCCGACTGAAGGTGGTAGAGCCATGCTTGCTCTCCCCGTCATTTTGTACGACGGGATGGATAAGCATCTGACGCCAGATCGGTCTAAGTTCCAGAAAGCCATCCACGTCTACGAGAGGGCTTTTGCGATCGCCGTCCAGCGAGCGGGGGATTGCAGAACTGAAAAGGCCAGAGATCCAACGCTGTATCGATAGATTCGGCCTTCGGATCGCAACTAAACCCTTACGCGGCGTTAGATCGAAAGCAGATTGAAGCGCCAGAAGCAGGCGGCTTAGAGCTAGCAGGGTAAGCTGCTGCGCCTCGACACTTGGAGATCATGGCTTCGGGCCATGGCCAGCAGCCAGTCGGGAGGGTAGCCCGGCGCGAGATTTTAGGAGCCATCTGATATCTTGGCCAAAGCCGTGGCATCCGCCCTGGCTGGATTCTCAGAGAGGCGTTGCGGATGGGGGCCATTTGCCAGGATTGCGGGCTAGATACGACGCCGCGCCCGGTAACCAAGGGAACTTGGGAGTGGTACATGGTGCTACCTGAGATATGGGCCCAAGCGGGCATGCCGCCTATGGTTCCCAACGAGCACGGCCTGACCGACGAAGAGTTCCTTTGCATAGGCTGCATAGAGGCGCGTCTTGGGCGGCTTTTGAACGCATCGGATTTCACTTCGCAGCGTGTTAACGAACCTTCGGAGTTTGACACGCCGCGACTAGTCTCCCGCAAAGGCACATAGTCCTCTACGCGCGCTGGTAGGCAACGGCCGCCGAAGATTGCCGTCTCGGTTAAGTGTGCGCAAAGGCCTCGTGAGAGACTGGTCGCTGAAAGATGACAGGCTAAGCTCGGCGCCAGAAGCACGCGGCTTGGTATCTCTCATTTTCCTGGTCTGCTGTGCCAGATCGCGCAGACCGAGGGTAGGTTGGTTCGCTCATCGATCGTACGAGATTTGGACGCTATTCTAAGGCCGTTAGCGGCGGCGGCGGCATTTGCGTTCGCAAAATCACGATCATTGCCCACAGCCCACGTCCACCGGATGGCCTTGTCGGTCGAAGACCATTTGACTTTGACAGCGCGAACAGGATCGGAAGATGTTCCACCGACGACCCTGCACTGGATGGAAACTGGCAACTTGTTGCGGGCGCGCATTTTGTCGGCCTGACGCATGGCGGCGTCATATTGGAGCCAACCGCCCGCGCTTTTCGCGGGTCCATGAGAAACCTCACTAGATGACTGACACCCGGCAATTGCTAGAGCCGAGAGTAACGCCAGTATCGACAGGTTGAGCGAAAACGTTTTCCCCATGCTTTTTCCCCCGATTCTTTGGGAGAGCAAATCACGCGGTCCTATTGCTGTCGAGCACTACAAACTATCACGCAAAGACTTCGGAGGATTCAGACATGAAAGAGCGGCACTTGGGGTGCCTAGAGACAGCTTACCTGCCCGGCAGCAGCAGTCGCAGCCAGCCCGCAAACAACTATTCCGAGGACTGCAATTATGCCGTGTCCGGCGATTTGGAAGTAGCTGGTCTGCCGCAGCGTGGGGATTGCCGCCGACAACAGAAGTGTCCCGGCACAATAAGCGGCGAACGCAAAATACATCCAGACGAGTGGTCGTATGTATATCGGGATTACCACCCAGCAGCTCGCGAACGAATACGGCCCAGCAGTGTAAAACGCCGCAACCGACAGCGCCGCCCACAGCAAACTATGCACGAGTAGCGAAACATCCCGGGCATTTCTGCCATGCTCACGTTGAAGGCCCGCCACGTCCACTCCCCCAATGCCTCTTGTGAAATCTTTGTCCAAGCGCCGGCAAAGGGCAAGACGGCGGGTGAGCCGAGCGGGCCGCAGGCGGTGTTCTCCTGGGCGAAGAAGCGAAAAACGAACTCCGCCGCCGGCGCGAAGGCGGGCGGCGGATGAAAATGCAAACAGCCCAGGCAGAATCTACTTCAACTTGTCCTTGACCTTGTCCAAGGCAGCCACGGCGCATTCTTCATCCAGGTTCCCGCCAGGGGCGCCGCCGATGCCAATCGCACCGATGGTTTCATCGCCGATCTTGATGGGAACGCCACCGGCGAGGACCAGATATCCGGGAATGTCGGCCACGCCGGCGGCCCCGGGATTTTCCTGCACCGTTTTTGCTATCGCGCTCGTCGGCGAACGAGAAGAAGCCGAGGTGAACGCCTTTGCCTGCGCGGCACCGACGGTGTGAGGACCAGCGGCATCGGCCCGCAAAAGCGCCCGGAGCAAGCCGGCGCGGTCGACCACCGCGACCGAGACATTGTAGCCCTTGGCACTGCACGCCGCGACGCCTTCTTGAGCCAGTTCGGTTGCCGTTGCCAAAGAGATATTTCTTTCGTGCAACTCTTCGGC
Organism: Mesorhizobium terrae; assembly: GCF_008727715.1. Lineage (GTDB taxonomy): Bacteria > Pseudomonadota > Alphaproteobacteria > Rhizobiales > Rhizobiaceae > Mesorhizobium > Mesorhizobium terrae. The sequence goes on along the minus strand of NZ_CP044218.1, from coordinate 3,341,802 downwards.
AGATGCCGCCGATCCGATCGCAAACAGAGCAAAAGACGCGCAAACAAGTTTCTTCATCTTAGCCTCCCAAACGTTTGTCGAGCTCCTGGCATGAACATGCCGGGATGATTGAAAGTTGTCGGAATCGATCGAGATATTTGACGGAATAGCGCCCTCCTCTTGTTCCATTCCAGCGGAGGCCCCACGCCCGGGAAACTTGTCAAATTCAAGAAACCACATGCGATCCGGGCCGACAAGCAAAAGCTCGCCAAAGTGGCAACGCCGGCGAGGCGCCCGAACTTCCCATGCCTCTGCGAGGCAGGCCGAGGTATCCGGGCCGCCGAAGGCAACGCGTCGAAGCGGCGGCGGAAGGCCTGGTTGAACGACGAGATGTCGGAGAAGCCGGCTTCGTAGGCGATGTCTATGATGGCGCTTGCGACCCGCGCGGGTTCAAATCAAGACGGCCGATGAAATCATGCACGAAAGCCAGCCGTTCGCCGCGCGGTATGTCCTCGGTCGTCAGCGGCTGCATGTGCGATTGAACAGCGCTCACCAGCCCCCTCGCTCAGCGCATTATTCGTCCCCACGATACACGATTAGCTTCACGTCCCGCCCTCCCCCGCTCTTCGAAGCCCTCTCCGAATGCGGACAGAAGACACGCGACAGCCATCCCCACGGGCTAGAACTGGGCGATGTTCTTGATCATCGGCACCAGGAATATCGCCACCGCCACCAGCCCGAATGCCCACAGCGCGATGGGGCCGAAAAAGGCCACCGGCAGCAGGATGGCCCAGGGCGCGTGGCGCACGATCTTCTTGCGCAGGGCATAGGCGGCCAGCACCAGGCTGTAGGCACCGCCGATCGTGGTTGTCAGCGCGACGAAAGAAACCACCACCGCCAGCCCCTTGGCAAGGAGACCGTACTCCATCAGCGCCGGGCTCCAGGCGAAGACGGTCACCGCCGTGCACAGCGCCGTCCAGGTGAAGACCGTCAGCGCTGTCCTGAGGAAGTCCACATAATCCCTGGCAACCTCGTGCCTGGCCATTTTCGGCTGGATGCTTTCGGACATTTCCGCCCTCCCCGGCTGCGCCTGATGCGGCAATCGCTCTTATTGCCTGCCATGGAACCGCATGGCCCGGAAGGCCGCCAAAGGCAATCGGATGCCGGCGACAATCGTGATCGGGATGGGTTTGGAGCAGTCGGCCGCCTGCGTCCCCTAATTGGCTTTGACCAGCACCACGCGCCGGTTCTTGGCGCGGCCGTCATCGGTGTCGTTTGAAGCAACGGGCGCCATCATGCCGGCCCCGGCCGCGGTCAGCCTGTTGGTGTCGATGCCATATTGGGTTGCCAGCGCGGACTTGACCGCATTCGCCCGGCGCGACGACAGATCGACATTGTGATCGAAGCTGCCCTGGTTGTCGGTATGGCCAACCACCAGAACCGCCATCTTCGGCTCGTTCGAGAGCAGCGTCGCGATCTCCTTGAGCGTCGGATCGGACTGCGGTTTGATGTCGGCCTTGTCGGTATCGAAATAGATGCCATAGAGCGAGATCGAGCCGTTGGCGGTCAGGCTCTCCTGCATTTTCGCGGCCTCGACGACAACCATCTTCTTGTCGCGCGCCTTGGGTTCCAGCACATGGACGATGGCAATGGTTCGACCGTTGAGTTCCTTGCAATAGAGCGTGTCCATCAGCGTGTAGGTCTGGACGGCCACATAGGCGTCACCGCCGTCCTGGGGCATCCTGGCTGTGAAATAGCGCTGGTCGGCAATCGAGGACGCCAACGCGCATTTGCCGTTGCTAAAATCGGCGTCCTTAAGGTCCGATGCCGAAAAGGAATACATGGTCAGGCTCATATCGCCACCGCCGCCATCGGACGAGCGATCCGAGGCGCCGCCGCATTCCTCCTTCTTGCATTGGAACAGCACTTCGCCGCCGCCTTGCGCGATCACGTCCTCATAGTTGCGAAGCACCTCCAGCGGCGAACGCTGGGCCGGCAGCACATAGGCGATGCGGGTAAGGGCGCCTTCCGCGTCGATCTTCTTGTCGGGAGCAAAAACGCGGTTGTTGTTCTTGTCGCGCGCGTCGGGATCCTGGCTCACCTTGAGCGGCGACAGCGGCAGGCTGAAGTCGGTATAGGCCAGCTTCTCATACGAGACGATGAAGGACCCTTCATAGCGCTTGACGAGGGCATTGTCGGAAGCGCCGTCAATGTCTGCCGTCGGGACGGTTGCGTCGGCGAAACTGAAATTGGTGGCGCCGACAAGCAATGAAAACGTTGCGGCCAGCAGTTTCGCGGCCAAAGCGAAGAAGCGCGTTCTCATGGTTCCCCCTCCCAGATGAGACGAGGCCAAGAAAATCACACATGGCGCTGACCGACAAGCAACAGCGCTTCGGGGCCTGCATCACAGCCCCAGCGCCTGAGAGAATGGACAGTTAACGTTCCCGCTATACTCTGGAATGGGAAAGTACGGAGGGGGTAATCATGGTTTTGGTGAATACGGTTTCCACCACGGCCACTGCGGCGCTAAAGCTGATGAGTGTCACGACGGCAGGCAGCCCAGCCCCTGTTGGGCGGATTGCTTCTGGTCTCAACCCGGTTTCCACGCGCTCGCTGTCTCCCACTGTGTCCGACGCGTTGTTGAAAATTCAGCAGCTTGTTTCAGGCAGCGCGCAAGAGAGCGGCAATCTCGCCAAAGCGATCGTCTCGGCGGAAAAAGCGAAATGGCTGCAGTCGCTCGGGGCCGACAGCTGGGTCGTGAAGGACCAGCCTCAACTCGGCGATGCCGAATTGCGCGAGCAGGTTATGGCCAATGCCGCTCAAAACGGCACCGCCAGGCTGGCCGGTTTCTCCGAGGCGCTCGCCAATGGCACGCTGAAAATCCAGCGAGCTTCGGAAATCCCGGAACTGGGCTACCGTACCGTTCAGGTCGATCTCTACAGCGGCGGAAACAAGATCGGCGGCGCCGGTTATTCGGAATTCAACAAGGATTACTGGCTTGCCCAACGCCAGGCCGGGACGTTTCTTGGCCTCGGCTCCATCAATGGCACCGACTATGTGATGAGCTGGGCAATGCCGTGGGAAGCGGACAACGCCTCGCTCGGCACCGGCATCTATGCCAAGAGTTAGCTTCCGACGCAGGCGGCAGGCGGGATAAGCGCCAGTTCGAACAGGAAGGTAGCGAAACCATGCCCATCAAAGCCGTTCGCCGGACCGTATTCGCCATCAGCGCCGGCGTGGCTTTCGCCTTCGCGCTTCTACCATCGACGACCCCCGCCAGCGCCGCCGACGGCACCGAGACCATCGTGCTGATCCGCCACGGCGAAAAACCGCCGCAGGGGTTGGGACAGCTCAATTGCCAGGGCCTGAACCGGTCGCTGCGCCTGCCGGCGGTCGTCAAGGCGCGGTTCGGGGTGCCGGCCGCCATCTTCGCGCCAAATCCGGCCGATCAGAAGACCGACCAGGGCGAGGCCTATGACTATGTCAGGCCGCTTGCCACCGTCGAACCGACGGCGATCGCCTTCGGCCTGCCGGTCAATGCCGGCATCGGCGTCGAGGACATTTCGAAGCTGCAGGCGAGGCTCGAGGACAAGGCCTACGCCAATGCGCTTGTTCTCGTCGCCTGGGAGCACAAGCAGCTCGTCAAGCTGGCGCGCAAATTGATGAAGGATCACGACGGCGATCCCGACAGCGTGCCCAAATGGCAGGGCGACGATTTCGACGGCATCTATGTGGTCAAGCTCAGCCGCAAGGGCGGCGACACCGCCGCCACCTTCGCCAGGCAAGCGCAAGGCCTCAACGGCCAGCCCGCCACCTGCCCCAACTAGCCCGAAGAAGCCCCGCGCGAGGTTTGCACCCACGTGGCAGGCAAACCCGCCAGCCGGCCGCCGCGCAGCGCCGCCGGGGGATCAAAATTGTTCGCCTTGGCCCATTCGAGACGGGCTGGCGGCGCGCGCGGCGCCTGCCTATAACAACAATGGCTCAATTTCGGGCTGGGGAATACTTGAAATGAAGAACTGGACAATCGCCGCCTCAGCGGCGGCGCTGACGCTTGCCGTCATGGGATCGGCTAAGGCCGACGATCTGGTGTTTACACTGAAGAACGGCACCAACTCCGTCCTCAATGCCTTCTACACCTCGCCGGTCGGCGAGGATAACTGGGAGGAGGACGTGTTCGGGCAAAACGCGCTGGCGCCCGGCGGCAGCGTCACCATCACCATCAAGGACGGTCGCCGCGCCTGCAAATACGATATGCGCTTCGAGTTCCAGGGCGATGATCTCGACGATCTCGAGGACACCCAGGATCTTTGCCAGATGAGCGACTACACCATCACCGAATAACGAAGGACAGCCCGGTCACCACGCGGTGACCGGGCGCCGTCGCAGCGCAGCACTCAGGCCGGGGGCGTTGGCTGCAGCCAGCGGCCGGTCGCATACCAGATCGCCGAAACGATCAGGATCGACGCATAGCCGTCCAGCGAATAATGCCAGCCGGTATAGACGGATCCAAACATGATCACCGCGGCAAACAGCCAGCCGGCGAGCCCCGCCCATCTGTTGATGGAGGCAAGCAGGCAGGCGTTCAGGCAGGCGACGGCGACATGCATGCTGGGCATGGCCGAAATGCCGCTGCCGAGATCGGCGTGGCCGGACAGATAGAGGCTGTAGAGATAGTCCGAGAACGAGGCCGCGCCGCCGATATTCGCCAGGCCGATCAGCTTGGCGTCGAGTTCGGCGAAACGCGTCGAGCCCAGGATGCGATCGTAGAAGATCGGCCCGCCGGACGAGAAAATCGCCGCGACGATCAGGCCGCCGATCACGAAGGTCAGCGCCAGCGCCCAGTAATAACGAAGCTGGGTCCGGACGCTGGCGCAGAAGGCGAGCGCGATCGGCACGCAGAGCCACTCCAGCGTCCACAGATATTCATAGGCGTTAAACAGCCATCCCGCCCAGAACCGGCCTACCGCGGCATGGGCAAAGCGCCATGGCGAGTGCCCGTAGAGCGACTTGTCGGCGTTCGCCAGCCACTTGTCGGCCCAGAACGGCACCACCTCGGGGAACGTCGTCTTCAGCGTCGAAAACGCCGCCAGGCACAACGCGAAACCGACGGCCACGAAAAGCGCGTTCGCCCAGCGAGAGTTCACCTTGTCGTGGACATAACGAACCGGGCTGTCCCAACCGGCAATGAGGGACGGTACCCCAAGGGCGATGACCACGATGACCGGCGACGCCAGCGTCATCATCGCCAGGTGCCAGGCGGTCAGGTCGAGATAGGCCCTCGGCGATACGGTAAAGCTGACCAGGCACCAAACCGCGACGAACAGGACGAGCTGATGAACAGCCGTAACGCCCGTGAGCCGTCCTCGCTCAACCGTCTCGATCGTCATGCGGCTGCCCCAGTACACGCCTGGAGAAGAGACTATGCGGCCGTTCTTACTGAGACGTTACCAATCAAGCGATCGAACAGGAACACCAATGGCTTAGCCGTCGCGACCAACGGCCTGCCTTGCGCCTGAAACCCTACCCGCCTCACCTGCGCTCATAGGGTTTCAGCGTCATCGCGAAGATGCGGGTCAGCGCCCTCACCGCCTCCTCGCGCGAAACGCGGCCGGCAACGGCATCCTGCGCCAGCGCCTCGGCGGCGCCCAGCAGCCCCTTGTAAAGGACGTCGGCATCGGCCGGCGCCATGTCGATCAGCCCGACAAAGGCCTTGCGGTAGCGCTCGACATAGCCGTCGCGCAGCACCTGGCGGAATGCCGCCGTCTCCTCCGTCGCGGCAAGGGCGGCAAATGTGGCGCCCATTTCGGGGCCCATGTCCAGCACGCACCCGACATAGGACGAGGCAAAGATCTGCGAAACAGCTTCCACCGTGTCGCCGCCGGCTTCCAGAACCCTCGCCTGCGCCGCCAGCTGGCGGTCGTTGTATTGGTCGCACAATGCAACCAAAAGGCCGGCGCGCGTGCCGAAATGTTCGTAGGCGATCGGCTTGGACACGCCGGCGCGTTCGGCCACATGGCCGAGCGTCAGCCCGTCGGTGCCCTCGTCGGCGATGATGGCGCGCGCCGTCTCCAGCAATTGCAGGCGACGGTCCGCTTTCGCCAGTCTTTTCGTCACGCCTTCGTTCATGCCCGTCACCGTCGCGAATTATTTTGGCCAGCCGCTTGATCGGCGTTGGTGGCCACTTATGTTACCATCAGTAACTTACCAAGGGTAATTTACGATCAGTAATATAGGAGAGAACCCATGTCTGTTGTAGCCCGTGAAATCCTCTTGAACAGCCGCCCCGCCGGCACCCCCACTCTCGACACATTCCGCAAGGCCGAACGCAGGCTGCCGGCGCCCGGTGAAGGGCAGCTTCTGGTCAGGACGCTGTGGATGTCGGTCGATCCTTATATGCGTGGCCGCATGCGCGACCAGCCGAGCTATATCGCCCCCTTCCAGGTCGGCGAGCCGCTTGAAGGTTCGGCCGTCGGCGTCGTCGAGGAGAGCCGCGCCGAAGGCTTCGCCAAGGGCGATGTCGTCAGCCACTTCGCCGGCTGGCGCGACCATGCCGTGATCGACGCCGCCGGCGTCACCAAGGTCGATCTTGACGCCGCGCCGGCCGAAGCCTGGCTCGGGCCGCTCGGCGTGCCGGGCTTCACCGCCTATATCGGCCTCGAACGCATCGGCGGCCTCAAGGCAGGCGAGACCGTCTTCGTCTCGGCGGCGGCCGGCGCGGTCGGCTCGATGGCCGTGCAGATCGCCAAGGCCAAGGGCGCGCGCGTCATCGCCTCGGTCGGCAGCGCGGAAAAGGCCGCCTGGCTGCGTGAACTCGGCGCCGACGCCGTCGTCAACTACAAGACCGCCACCGACCTGACGGCGGCACTGCGCGAGGCAGCCCCCGAAGGCATCGACGTCTATTTCGACAATGTCGGCGGCAATCATCTCGATGCGGCGCTGGCCGTCGCCAAGAATTCGGCGCGCGTCGTCATCAGCGGCATGATCGCCGGCTACAATGAAGAGCAGCCGGCGGAAGTCATGCACAACCTCGCCTCGATCATCGTCAAGCGGCTGTCGCTGCGCGGCTTCATCGTGCTCGACCACTACGACCTCTACCCGCAGTTCTCGGCCGCCATGATCGGCTGGCTGAAGGACGGCAAGGTGACGTCGCGCGACACCGTCCATGAAGGCCTCGACAACGCGCCGAAAGCCTTCCTCGGCCTGTTCTCCGGCGACAACACCGGCAAGATGCTGGTCAGGCTGGCCGACCGCTGACGCCATCGCAGCCGGCCAGTCAGCCTCCCCTCCTTTTGACTGGCCGGCCGCGACAGCGCCTGATATCCCTTGCCGCATGGCCGACACCACGCCGAAGCAACCCGCTTGCATCGTGCATCGCCACGATCAAGCCGGGCCCGCCGGCTGACCATGGCGGCCGCCAAGCACCCATCGAGGACCGCCGTCGACGGCACCGCCGCGCCGTCTTCCGACGACGAGCTGCTGGCCTTCTTCCAGCGTGCCGCCTTCGATTATTTCCTGATCGAGGCCAATCCCGAAAACGGCCTGGTCGCCGACCGCACGAGGCAAGGTTCGCCCGCCTCGATCGCAGCCGTCGGCATGGCGCTCACCGCCTATCCCGTCGGTGTCGAGCGCGGTTTCATGACCAGGCAGGAGGCGCGCGAGCGCACGCTGGCGACGCTGCGCTTCTTCTGGAACAGCCGGCAAGGGCCCGAGCCCGACGCCACCGGCTACAAGGGGTTCTACTACCACTTCCTCGACATGAAGACCGGCCGCAGGGTCTGGAACTGCGAACTCTCCACCATCGACACCGCCTTGCTGTTCGGCGGCGTCATCGCCGCCGGCGCCTATTTCCGGGAAGATGAGCCACAGGAAGCCGAGATCCGCACTTTGGCCGAAGCCCTCTACCGGCGCGTCGACTGGGCGTGGGCGCTGAATGGCGGCGCCGCCGTCTCGCTCGGCTGGAAGCCGGAAACCGGCTTCATCTCCTATCGCTGGCTGGGCTACAGCGAGGCCCTGCTGCTTTACATCCTCGGCCTCGGTTCGCCCACCTTCCCGCTGCCGGCCGAAAGCTACGCGGCCTGGCTGGCCACCTATCGCTGGAAGACGATCTACGGCCAGCACTTCGTCTATGCCGGCCCGCTCTTCATCCATCAGATGTCGCATGTCTGGATCGACTTCCGCGATCTGCGCGACGCTTTCATGCGCGAAAAGGGCCTCGATTATTTCGAGAACAGCCGCCGCGCCACCTATGTCCAGCGCGAATACGCCATCCGCAACCCGCACGGCTTCGCCGGCTACAAGGCCCATTGCTGGGGCATCACCGCGTCCGACGGTCCCGGCTACAGCAAACGCGTCATCAAGGGCGTCAAGCGGCGTTTCTATGACTACCGGGCGCGCGGCGCCCCCTATGGACCGGACGACGGCACCGTCTCGCCCTGGGCGGCGATCGCCTCGCTGCCCTTCGCGCCCGAAATCGTGCTGCCGGTGCTGCGCTATTATCACGAGATCGACCTGAAGGACGACAATCCTTACGGCTTCGTCGCCAGCTACAATCCGACGCTGACCGGGCGCCACCACACCGGCTGGGTTTCGCCCGACCATGTCGGCATCAACCAGGGCCCCATCCCCGTGATGATCGAAAACCACTGGACCGGCCTCATCTGGAACCTGATGCGCCAATCGCCCTATATCGTCACCGGCCTGCGCCGCGCCGGTTTCACCGGCGGCTGGCTGTAGGGGCGCAGGCGCACCGGTCAGGAGAACACCCAGGCGGCTCATCCAAACCGGCCCGAAAAATGGAATCCGGTTCCCGGAAACGTTTTGCTCAAACAGTAGATGGAACCCTGTTCCGGGCTTGCCGGGAAAGGGTACGCCCTATGCCCGCGAGGCTGTGTCGCGCACGTCGGACGGCGTGGTCCCGAAGCGCCGTCGGAACGCCCGGTTGAAATGGGACAGATCGTTGAAGCCGGCCTCGAAGGCGATGGCCGTGATGTTGCGGCCACAGCAGCGCGGATCGCAGAGCATGCGATGCGCGCGCAGCAGTCGCTGGCCAAGCATGAAATCCGACAGTGACATGCCATCGCTCTCGAACAATTTGCGTATGTAGCGTGCCGAAAGCCGGTGACGTTTGGCGACATCGTCGACCGACAGATCGCCGCCATGCGCGACAATGTCGGCCTTGATGGCGCGCAGCCGCGCCACGCGCACGCCACGGCCGCGCGCGATCTCCACCGCATCCCTGGTCCCGCCGATCGCAAGTGCGGCAAGATCGAAAATATGCGTCGTCGCCAGATGCGACGCTTCGCGCGTCAGCCCGTCGCCCGCATCCTGGACCGCCTGGACATAGTCGAGCAGAAGCCGCATCGCCCAGCCGCCGGTCGCCAGCGGCTGCATCAGCACCGCTGCGGGATCGCCGATCAACGGTGAAAGCTGCTTCAGCGAAAAGCTCATATTGACGAAGCGAAGACCGCCGGGCTGGATCACATTGAGGCCAACCTCGTCCCCACTCATCATCAGCGCCTGGCCGTTGCCGACCGGCTCCTCGCGGCCGCGATGCTTCATGACGCTCACCCCGTCGAGCGCCGCCAGCAGGACGAAGTCGTCATTGTCGATCAACGGCGTCGAACGATGCACCCTGAATTCCGAACAGCTGCCGGTGGCGATGCCGAGGCCTGGTAGAGCGCGCACCCGCATGTCGACCTGTGTCGGCGCAAGCGGATCGAGGTCAACTTTCAAGACCGTGCGGCCGTAGACCTCGCGCATGATCTCGACACGATCCCGCGCCGGAATTGCGTCCGTCACCAGCCGAAACGAGGCGGATGGGCCCACTGTCGCATCCCCTGCCAAGAAGCGCGCTGATATGCGCCCAGCCCCTCAAAACGTCAATACAGGGCCGTTCTGGCCGCTTTTAGGGCCGTTCCGTCCAAGCCGCCTCCTCCCACTCAACCTAGTTTGCGGCGCGTTTCCAAACCCGGAGCGCATTGGCAACGATCACAAGGGAGTCCGATGTTTTATCTGCAAATAGTCAAGACGCTGTCAGCCCTCGCCTCGGCGGGCTTCAATGCGCGTGTCTACCTGCTTCCCATCGCGTTGGGCAAAACCGTCGCCGACCATCGCGACCTCAAGCTGCCGCCGCGCGTCGGGGAGCGTCAGCCATGAGCCTGAGAGGTACAGTCCTGGCGGCTCCAATTGTCTGTTTCAGCCTTGCCGGTTGCGTCGGCGTCAATCCTGTCTCGGCCGTCGTCGGCATGGCCGGCATGGCCGCCGCCAACTCGATCGGCATGGCGCAGTCGGCCGTCATCAGCCCGCAGGAGCAGGCGAAATATGCCAACATGTCCTGTGCGGATTTGCGGCAACTGACGTCAAACTACGAGATGGCCCAAGGTGCTGGCCCGGCGCCGAAGAAATATGGCGGCATGGCGCCGGCCGGCAAGATGGCGATCGTCAATCAGGTCATCGGCACCCGGCTTGCCTATCTGAAACAGCTGATCGGGAGCAAGGGATGCTGAGGGGCCTGTCGCACCATGCATACGGCGCGGCGCTCATCGTCCTGGCCGGGTGGCTGACCTTCGGCGCGACCGAGGCCGCCGGCCTGGGCAAGGGACCGGCGATACGCGCCCGCCATGGGGCGGTGCCCGTGGCACTTGTCGGCAAATGGGGTTTTGCCGCCACCTCCGGCGAATATTGCGACCCTCTCGGCGCCTGCGCGCCCGGCAGCGGCGGCAGCATCTCCTTCACCTTCCGCCAGGACGGCCGCGCCGAATATTCGCTGTTTCAATCGTCGCTGATCGACGGTTGCGGCCAGGTCCAGACACTGACGCTGAAGACCGGCACGGTGACGGTGAACGGCTCGACCCTGCTCTTCATGCCCAAGGCGGGAAGCTACAAATCCGTCAATGGCTGCCGGCCGGACCTCACCGGCAGCTGGAAATTCGGCACCGGCGACCTGAAGCCTGTCTCGTTCGACTGGCAATTGGAAGACGGGCAATTGTCGCTGGTCGACCCCGGAGGCGAGGCCAGCGGCATCTACAGCCGAAGATGACTGCCGGCGCTCCTGGGTCGGAAGCACCAGAACGCAGGAGCGCCTGGTCGTTCAGCTTGTGTCGCAGGCAAGGCGTGGCTGACGGAAGAAGCGGAGATCCCGCCAAAGACGGCGGCGTGGATCGACACCGTGGCTCAATTCGTGGAAACCGCGGACGGCATGAAGCCCAGGGGGCTGAAAGGGAAGCGGTTTAAGGTGTAGCGCCAACGGCGCCACCAGAAAGCGGAGCGCTTTTACGATCCAACCGTGACGACGAAATGTTTCGTCACCGGCTCGACGATCTTCCATGTGCCTTTGAAATCCGCTTCCACGACAAAGGCGTCGCCGGGCCCGACCTCAACCGGTTCGCCGCCATCGGGAGTGATGACGATACGGCCGGCGATCATGTGGACGAATTCATAGTCCGTGTAGGTCGCGTGATAGGTCCCCGGGGTCGCCTGCCAGGTTCCCGACAGAACCTTGCCGTCCTTGGTGGTGTGCTGGACGGCGGTCTTCATCGTGGGCTTTCCCTCGACCACAACCCAGCCCGGCAGGTCGCTGGTATCGGCGTTTTCCACCTTGCCGAACTTGAGAACCGTCGTGCGTGTCATGGTGGGCCTCTCCCATTCCCGTTGGCGGGCCAGAGCGCCCGACATCCCGAATATCGGATGCGTCATGGACCGGCAACTTGGTTTCCCGCTGGCCCGCTATTCAGTCCTTCTTGGCTCCGTCCGGAATGCGCCCGTCACAGGTTCGTGTGCCCTATCGTCCCGATACGTTCAGGAACCATTCAGCAGGCCCCGGGTTGAGTGGTATGTTGGGGGTGCAGTTGACGGAGGAGAAAATGGATCGACGGCTATTTCTGACCGGAATACTCGGCCTTGCCGGCGCCGCTGCGGTTGCGGTGACACTTCGCCCAGGCGAGGCCCTTGCCGGCGTGCCTTCCGCTCGTGGCGGCATCCTGGATGAACTCGATAAAGCAGAACCCGCCGTATTCGATGGCGAAGACAGCGCCGAAGTCGAGTTGGTCGATCATGGCCGAGGCCACCGACGACACTGGGATCGCCGCCATTGGGGTCGACGGCACGGGCATCACCGGCCGAGGCGCCCAGGCTGGCGGCGTGTATGCCGCCGATACTGGCGCCACGGCCGAACGCACGTTCGGTGCTGGCGCGAACGGGGCTGGGGTCCACGCTGGTAGCCGCAAGCTTGGGAACCCCGGTCGAAAGGTCGGGGCTCCTCCTCCGCGATCAGGCGGCCATTCGAACGGCTCTCCAACCACTCTTCCCTGCCTTAGCTGCACAACGATTCATTTTTACACCGCCAGATTGCCGCGAAGTCGAGACGCAGATTGCAAGCGCCTAACCGTAGATTATTCTGGTTGCATTATGGGGCGTTAGTCGGGGTACTGAGGGGGGGGGGCTTTTTTGCATCGTTGGCTATTGTGGTCACTGCGGCATGTCTGGCTTCTGGCGCCGCTGGTAACGGGAAATGCTGCATCCGCGGAAGATTTGCCTGACTTTATAGGCTCAACAATGCAATTCGGCATTGTCCGGAGCAATGCGCCGGGTTGTGAGCCGACCTGTCCTGAATGGATATCGGCCGAAGGCGCAATTCAGGCAAGCACACCGGCTCTGTTCAAGCGCGTTCTCAAGATACTCGATGGAAGAAAGCTGCCGATCATCATCGATTCTCCCGGCGGCGATGTTAATGCCGCGATGGCGCTAGGCCGACTGATCCGCAAGAACAAGCTCGATATCGCCGTTGGCAAAACCCATTGCGACGGTAGCTCGTCCTACAGCTCAAGCTGCATCGCAACCGGCGAAGGTGTGATTACTCAGTATGTTGGCAACCTTTTTGACCACGGTGCCATATGCAATTCCGCCTGTCCGCTGATGTTTGCCGGCGGCAACAGGCGTCTGGTCGGCAACCAAGCCTTTCTCGGCGTCCACCAAGTTACGACGACCCACACCCGCATCATAAGACATTACCGAACCACCTATCGTACCGTGCGGGGCAAAAGGTACAAAATCACCACGGAAACGAGCACCCAAGACAATGCCGGCAGCTACAAAACCTACAAGATGAGCAAGTCGCTGGAGAAAAAGCTTGGTGCCTACCTAAAAGAGATGGGCGTCGAACAGGATGTGCTCGTTACGATGAAAAACACCCCGGCCAGCGCCATTCATCAGTTGGTGCCGCAGAACATGCTGAAGATGAAGCTGGTTACCAGTCTGGATTCACTTGATCTGCTGACCGGGAAGCAAGTCTGCAGCAACAATCCATTGCCGGCAAATTGCAGGACGATAATGCCTCCTGCGGACAAGCCCAAGCTATCGAATGACGCAACTGAAGCGGCGATCTTGCCAAGCGATGTCAAATCTCGATCGCTCCCCTGCGCGAACAAAAAAGACGGATCGCAACTAATTGGGCTCAGCCCCAATGTCGGAGAGGCTTGTCGTGAAAATCACGCAGCCGAACCATCAGATCAGCCGCTGCCGGGGTGGCCGGCTAAAGACTGGACCCAGCCGACCGGCCCGTACTCCAATCCATGACCGTCGTTGGCACACGTCGGACCAGAAACCCGATCCACAAACGAAAAACATCTATCCAGCCGAAGCTGAGCTGGTCCGCATAGATGACTGTGACCTGTCTACGAACAAGCGGCGACCATGGCGGCCATGGACGACAATCCCAGAGCAAACAATGTCAACGATGTACTTAGGGCAATTGGCCGCACGCGAGGGAGCGTCATGAACCACTCATACAATCTGGGAAACACAAACCTCCAGAACGAAGGATAGCTTCTGCCGCCCCGATAGACTGCAAACATTGCGACAGCCAAAAGCAGGAACAGAAAGGCGCGAGGTAGAGCTACCGCATCTGGGCTATTGTTAAACCGGGACCAAACGGGCTCAGGAGGCTGACAAAGACCGGGATGAAGCGCGGAAAAATACCTGATATCAAAATAGTAGAAATTACAGAGGGCCACGAAAGCTGCGGCAAGCAGCAGGGCCTTGCGTTCGTAGAGCCAAACTAACACTCCGCGAAAACTGTCACGGACACCGTTCGACAACATTGCCTCCCACTGCATTTATGGTGAAGTGTTAGCTGAGTGGTGCTGCTCCTTCAACGTTGCTAGATTGAGCGGGATCAACTCGCCGCTTCTGACCTCACTCACTTGGCAGTCGCCTCGAACAAGAGATCGCCGATCCACATCTCAACGATCCCGATCGGAAGCGCCATTGCACGGACGCCATCACGTCTGGCTCGATGACGACCGGCGGCCGGCCACCGCAGCGAACGATGTGAACTGCCCATGGCACAAGATACCCGGCAGCCAGCCTGCCGCGATGCCACCGTTGAAAGGCACCTGCCCGCCGCCGATGCGCCGCACGCCGGCATGCGTCAACAACACCATCGCGCCCTTGTCATTTTCGGGGTTACATCGGCCGAAACTCTCGCCTATAAGGCCCGCCTAGCCTGATACAAGAATCCTTTCCTGCGCAACCCGGCCGGGTCTCTGCGCGCGCCAGCGCGCGAAATGGAGAAGCCCCCGTCCCGGTTCTTGGCGCAGGCTGGAGCATGATCCCGAAAAGTTGTAGACTTTTCGGACAAGATCATGTGACAAAACAAAGAGTTAGAACGGACCGAGACAATGCCAAAACGCACCGACATCAAGTCCATCCTGATCATCGGCGCCGGTCCCATTGTCATCGGCCAGGCTTGCGAGTTCGACTACTCCGGCACCCAGGCCTGCAAGGCGCTGCGGCAGGAGGGTTACCGCGTCATCCTGGTCAACTCCAATCCGGCCACCATCATGACCGACCCGGAGCTGGCCGACGCCACCTATATCGAGCCGATCACGCCCGAGGTCGTCGCCAAGATCATCGCCAAGGAGCGCCCCGACGCGCTTCTGCCCACAATGGGCGGCCAGACCGCGCTCAACACGGCGCTGTCGCTGCGCCGCATGGGTGTGCTCGACCGCTACAATGTCGAGATGATCGGCGCCGATGCGCACGCCATCGACAAGGCCGAGGACCGCTCGCTGTTTCGCGAGGCGATGGCCAAGATCGGCCTGGAGACGCCGCGCTCGATGCTGGCCAATGCGTCCGCCGTCAAGGACGAGGACCGCAAGAAGCACGAGGCCGAGCGCGCCGCGCTGAAGGCTTCGGGCGCCGCCAATCTCGATGCGGCGCTCGATGCGCTGGAAACCCAGTGGAACCTCGGCGAAGGCGACCGCAAGCAGCGCTACATCAACCACGCCATGGCGATCGCCGCCCAGGCGCTCGACCATGTCGGCCTGCCGGCCATCATCCGCCCCTCCTTCACCATGGGCGGCACCGGCGGCGGCATCGCCTACAACCGCACCGAATTCTTCGAGATCGTCGGCTCCGGCCTCGACGCCTCGCCCACCACCGAAGTGCTGATCGAGGAATCGGTGCTCGGCTGGAAGGAATACGAGATGGAAGTCGTGCGCGACCGCGCCGACAACTGCATCATCGTCTGCTCGATCGAAAACATCGACCCGATGGGCGTGCACACGGGGGATTCCATCACGGTCGCGCCAGCGCTGACGCTGACGGATAAAGAATACCAGATCATGCGCAACGCCTCGATCGCGGTGCTGCGCGAGATCGGCGTCGAAACCGGCGGCTCCAACGTGCAGTTCGCCGTCAACCCGGCGGATGGCCGCCTTGTCGTCATTGAAATGAACCCGCGCGTGTCGCGCTCTTCGGCGCTGGCCTCCAAGGCGACCGGCTTCCCGATCGCCAAGATCGCCGCCAAGCTCGCGGTCGGCTACACGCTGGACGAGCTGGAGAACGACATCACCGGAGGTGCTACGCCCGCCTCGTTCGAGCCCTCCATCGACTACGTCGTCACGAAAATCCCGCGCTTTGCGTTTGAAAAATTCCCCGGCGCCTCGCCGGTGCTGACCACCGCCATGAAGTCGGTCGGCGAAGTGATGGCGATTGGCCGCACCTTCCAGGAATCGCTGCAGAAGGCCCTGCGCGGACTGGAAACCGGCCTCACCGGCCTCGACGAGATCGAGATCCCCGGCCTCGGCGGCAATGGCGGCGCCGACGACCGCAACGCTATTCGCGCAGCCCTCGGCACGCCGACGCCGGACCGGCTGCGCATGGTGGCGCAGGCGATCCGCATGGGCACCTCGCTGGAAGAGGTGCACGACATCTCGAAAATCGACCCGTGGTTCCTCGAGCAGATCGCCGGCATCATTGCCATGGAAGCGCGCATCCGCGAACACGGCCTGCCGGAAGACGCCGCCAATCTGCGCATGCTGAAGGCCATGGGTTTCGCCGACGCCCGCCTCGCCTCGCTGACCCGCACCGACGCCGACGCGGTCGCCAAGCGCCGTACCGCCTTAGGCGTGCACCCGGTCTATAAGCGCATCGACACCTGCGCGGCCGAATTCGCCTCGCCGACGGCTTACATGTATTCGACCTACGAGACGCCTTTCGCCGGCGCGCTGGCCGACGAGGCCAAGGTCTCGGACCGGAAAAAGGTCGTCATCCTCGGCGGCGGGCCGAACCGCATCGGCCAGGGCATCGAGTTCGACTATTGCTGCGTGCACGCCGCCTACGCGCTGCGCGAGGCGGGTTACGAATCGATCATGGTCAACTGCAACCCGGAGACCGTGTCGACCGACTACGACACCTCCGACCGCCTCTATTTCGAGCCGCTGACGGCGGAAGACGTGCTGGAGATCCTGCGCGCCGAAAAGGCCGCCGGCACGCTGCACGGCGTCATCGTGCAGTTCGGCGGCCAGACCCCGCTGAAGCTGGCCGATGCGCTGGAAAAGGCCGGCATCCCGATCCTCGGCACCTCGCCCGACATGATCGATCTCGCCGAAGACCGCGACCGCTTCCAGAAGCTGCTGCACAAGCTCGATTTGAAGCAGCCGAAGAACGGCATCGCCTATTCGGTCGAGCAGGCCCGCACCGTGGCCGGCGAGCTCGGCTTCCCGTTGGTCGTGCGCCCCTCCTATGTGCTCGGCGGCCGCGCCATGCAGATCATCCACGACGAGGGCATGCTGCAGACCTATCTGCTCGACACCGTGCCCGGCCTGGTGCCCGAGGACATCAAGCAGAAATACCCCAACGACAAGACCGGCCAGATCAACACACTGCTCGGCAAAAACCCGCTTCTGTTCGACACTTATCTGTCGGGCGCCATCGAGGTCGACGTCGACTGCCTGTGCGACCGCAACGCCACCTTCGTCTCCGGCATCATGGAGCATATCGAGGAGGCCGGCATCCATTCGGGCGATAGCGCCTGCTCGCTGCCGGTCTATTCGCTGTCGACCGAACTGGTCGACGAACTGGAGCGGCAGACGTCGGCGCTCGCCCGCGCCCTCAATGTCGGCGGCCTGATGAACGTGCAATATGCCATCAAGGATGGCGTGATCTACGTGCTGGAGGTCAATCCCCGCGCCTCGCGCACCGTGCCGTTCGTGGCCAAAACCGTCGGCAAGCCGATCGCCAAGATCGCCGCGCGCATCATGTCGGGCGAGACCCTGGACGCCGCCTTCGCCCATTACGGCGAAAAGCCCGACCCCAGGCGGCCCGGCCATGTCGCGGTCAAGGAAGCCGTGTTCCCCTTCGCCCGCTTCCCCGGCGTCGACATCCTGCTCGGGCCGGAGATGAAGTCGACCGGCGAGGTGATGGGCCTCGACCGCGATTTCGCCATGGCCTTCGCCAAGAGCCAGCTCGGCGCCGGCGTCGACCTGCCGCGTTCGGGCACGCTGTTCGTGTCGGTGCGCGACGAGGACAAGGCAGGCATGCTGCCGGCGGTCAAGCGCCTGGCCGGCCAGGGGTTCCGGGTGCTCGCCACCTCGGGCACCGCGCGCTACCTGAAGGAAAACGGCGTCGAGGCCGAGAAGATCAACAAGGTGCTGGAAGGCCGCCCGCATATCGAGGACGCCATCCGCAACCGCCAGGTGCAGATCGTCTTCAACACCACCGACGGCCAGAAGGCGGTGTCGGACTCAAAATCGCTGCGCCGCGCCACGCTGATGCAGAAAGTGCCTTATTACACGACGCTCGCCGGCATGGGCGCCGTCGCCGAAGCCATCGCCGCGCTGCGCGCCGGCTCGCTGGAAGTGCGGCCGCTGCAGGAATATTTTTGAGCCCTTTCCCTTCTCCCCTTGCGGGAGAAGGTGACCGAGCCCGGCGGCAAAGCCGCCGCTGGCGAAGTCGGATGAGGGGTGCTGGAAGAAACGGGACGTTTCGCAACGGCACCTCACATCGCCTCGATCTTTCGAGCAAGCGCTCCGTCCAACACCCCTCATCCGTCTCGACGCTAACGCGTCGAGCCACCTTCTCCCACAAGGGGAGGAGGAAGAGCGCCGTGAGCGCCTCATTTCACGAGGTGAAGAGCGGTCTGCGCAGCGAACGAAAAGCCAGTTGCTTGGCTTTTCGAGCGATGAACGTCCCGAATCTACAAGGCTGGAAAGTAGCGTTCGTATAGAATGTACGTAGGGTGCTCATTCATCCAACGGATACTCGTGCCGCGAACGATCAAGCCCGTGACAGGTACCTGGAACGCAAAGAGGGGGGGGGCACCCATCATCACCAAGTAAAACATCAGTATTTATAAAACTTGATAGGAAAAAATAGGTCGGATACATTGGGCTTAATGTTCGTGGAGTTCCGTATGATTGCCAAGTCAAATACAGCAGCAAAATCGAAACCCGCTAAACCAGCGAAAACCCTCTCGTCGAAATCGCCTACTATACCGATGGGAAGCACGCTGGAGTTCTACAACGAAGATTTCGGCAGAACACTGTTTCCATTGAACACGAACAAGTTTCTTATCAACAATGGAGAGAGCTTAGTTAAAGATTATATCAACAAATGCCTAGATAAGGACAATAATCATTACTCTTTTATATCACAAATAAGAGTTTACGGTGCGAAACCGGAAAATCACCTGAGAAGAACTGTAAAATTGGATGCTATATCTGAATATTATATATATGACATAATATTTCGGAATAAGAATTTATTTCGCAAACCTCACATAATAAGCAGGTCTCACTACGGATACCGTTTTCAGGAAGGGGCGCCGATATCGCCGACGTCCGCTTACAAAGCCTTCAAGGGCGCTATATCTGAG
The DNA here is from genome assembly GCF_008727715.1 of Mesorhizobium terrae. Taxonomy (GTDB): domain Bacteria; phylum Pseudomonadota; class Alphaproteobacteria; order Rhizobiales; family Rhizobiaceae; genus Mesorhizobium; species Mesorhizobium terrae. The sequence continues at coordinate 3,322,670 of NZ_CP044218.1, read as the reverse complement.
TATACGAGTGAATACGAATACTCTATGAGCTTCGATGTTGCGTCATATTTTAACAACATCTACCATCACGACCTCGTAAGTTGGTTTTCCGAACTTGGCGCATCCGATGCGGACGCCGAAGGCCTAGGCCAGATGCTCAGACAGATAAAATCTGGGATATCTGTCGACTGCCTCCCGCAGGGCTTATACCCAACCAAAATGATTGGAAACGACTTCATTCGATTTGTTGATAATTATCACGGGCTTAGATCCAAGAAAATTGTTCGCTTTATGGATGACTTCTATCTGTTTTCCGATAGAGCTGAAGACCTTGACGACGATTTCCAAGCCATTCAACGCCTCCTCGGCGATAAGAACTTATCAGTAAACCCGCTTAAGACCCACAAGGGCAACGCCACTCTCCTAAAAATGGAGAACGAAATCGATGAGGTAAAACAGAAACTCCTAGAGAGACGAAGGATACTTATAACGCAAGGATACGACGAGTCCGGCAACGAGATACTGAAGGAACATCTTTTCAAATCCCCCTTAAGCGAAAAGGAAATGGACTACATAAATACAATACTCGAAAATCAAACCATAGAAGAAGAAGATGCAGAATTAATACTAACAATTATGAGAGAAAATTCCGGTAAAGTCGAGAAAAGACTTCCGTATATATTGGAAAGATTTCCACACCTCACAAAGAGCGTTTATAATTTTTGCGCATCGGTCAAAGATAAAGAGCTTCTTTCTGAAACAATACTTTCCGTATTAAAGCCAAAAAGGAGACTAATGGAATTTCAACTATTTTGGATATCTTCAATACTTGAAGATTTCTTAATGCAAACGAAAAACACGGCAGAATTAATAGACAAATTGTTCAATCACACCTCCGCAACTTCTATATCCAAGGCAAAGATTCTAGAGATACCGGATACACGATTTGGATTGCCGGAGTTACGAAATGATTATCTCGTCAGCGGGCAATCTGATTGGTTGGCATGGTCATCTGCAGTGGGATCGAGAGGGCTGAAGAAAATCTCTCGAAATCATAGACTTAAGTATTTTGGCAATTCATCCAGCATGAATCATTTAGTAGCCGAAATAGTTCTCAATGCATGAGCTTTTTTTGTAGGTACTTGAAAATTAATACAGCTATCTCGTCGGTTAATTTTCACCAATAATACTATATAAGCTACAATCAATTGGGTGCGCAGAGATGTAGTATAGTTTATTTACCTGGATTATACCGAGATTGATTGATTTCTATGTAGGGATTTAGTACGCTTTCTATCTACTCACCCCCACTCCCTAAACTCCTTCATCAACCCCTCATAATCCTCCATCGGCGGTAGCGCCTCGTAGCTTTTCACCGCGCCCGTCTCGGCGAAGGGCAGTTTTTCACCCACCCAGGTCTCGATATAGGGCGCGAAGTCGCCCGCGCCTTCGAGCAGCGTCGGGCGCACATTGACGAACCAGTCCATGCCCTCGGCTTTCGTGAACATCCAGCTCATGCAGTGGCTGCAGAAATAATGGTGCGCGTCGGCGCCGTGCAGGCCGCCGATCACCGGCTCGCCCTCGGTGACGGCAAAACCCTCGGCCGGAATGGCGGCCGACAGCGAATAGGCCGAAGAGCTCATCTTCTGGCAGCCGGTGCAGTGGCAGGCCATGGTCACCAAGGGTGCCGCACTCACCGTAATCTTGACGCGCCCGCAGCGGCAGGCGCCTTGTCTCGGCAGTTTCCAGTCCATCATCGTCTCCCCTGTTTCGCGGCAGGATAGACGGGCGGCAGCGGCAGACAAGCGCGGCGGCGCGTCGCGGGCTTTGCCGACGTGGGCGACGGCCCGCGCAGGCAGTCGCCGCGGACCGACGCGGCGGACGCGACTCCCCCCCGCACAAGCGTGGCGCCACGTGGCGCACCCCGCAAAACTCCGTCATTCCCGACCGCGTGAGCGAGGAACGAGCGGAGCGTGTCGGGAATCCATGCCGGAGCGCTGATGCGTCGGCGCGGTGCAGGATGTGGATTGGATGCGTGGAGGAAGACGCAAGCTCAAAGAAAGAACGTTGTCCGTTCAGTCCCTTGCCGAAAACCGCACGAAAACCACGCCCGGATTTGTCCACACGTTCGGGGCACACGCCACAATCGGCCCATCGCCCTCACGGGAACCTGGTGCGCACCGGGTATCAGGGAGGGCGCCGGTGCCGGACTGGCAGCGCTAACGGTGGCGCTGTCTGGTGACGAGCCCTAAGTCCGGGCCCTGGAAAAACCCGGCTGCCGCGAATGGCGGCTTTGAGGTCCGAAGTCTGCCGTCGCGAATGACGGCGAGGTCGGTCCGGGGCAAGAACACTGGCGGGGCGCCCGGAAGGCGCCACGTACTGTTTGCTAAGAGGCACCGACCCGGCGCCCCGCTTCCCACCCCTTTTTCAACGGCCAGACGCGAAAGCGGGCGTGGCGGCGACGGGCCGCGCGCTTACCCGGGAGTTCGACAATGCCGAGAGACGATTATTACGACGATCTGTGGAAGAACCTGGAGACGCCGGGCTACATGCACGAGTTTCTGTCCAACAATAACCCCTTCGTGCTGGCGCTGTTCACCCGCGCGGCGCGCATGACCTTCACGCGCGACGGCGCGCCGAAATCCTGCCCCAACAAAACCTGCCGCAAGAGCGGCCAATGCCACATCATTTTGCGCCACAAGGCCACCAACTGCACCAGCAGCGTCGGCATCAGCCAGCGCGCGGCGGACGAATTCAAGGCGATCCTGCTCTACCTGATCGACATCGGCTCCAACCCGCCGGAGATCGACTATGGCAGGCGGGAGTGAGAAATGGTCCGCGTTAGCGGACGAAAAGCCAATTGCTTGGCTTTCGAGTTTCGAACGCCCGAAGCGACAGCGAAGGGCCGGAGTGATGCCGCCCCCGGCCCTCGGCTATGGCCTTAGGCGTTCGAGCCCTTGGGAAGGTCCACCGGACCGCCCCCTGCCCCTCGTAAACTCGGGGCGTTAGCGGACCGCCCCCAGCCCTCGGCTACTGCCTCGGGCGTTCGAGCCCTTTGGAAGGTCCACCGGACCTTCCAATTCGCCTGCGGCGAACCGCTTCCCGGCCCCTCGTAAACTCGGGGCGTTCGAAGCTCGAAAAGCCAAGCAGTTGGCTTTTCGTCCGCTGAAGCGGACCGCTTCTCACCCCGCCCAGTCCACCTCGACCATGCCGTGGCGGCGGTAGAGGCGGATGGCGTTGGCGTTTTCGACCACCATCGTCTTCAGGTCGACGCGGGCGGCGCCCCGCGCCTTGAAGGTGGCGAAGACGTGCAGCAGCAGCGCTTCGGCCAGTCCGTTGCGCCGCGCGTCGGGGTGCACGGCCAGATATTTGAGATAGTCGCTGGTCCAGCACAGCGCCACCGCCGCCAGCCGCCCGTCGGGGCCGTCCACCACGAACCACAGCGCCGGGTCGTATTCGGCGTCGCTGGAATGCAGCGCCCACCAGAGGTCGAAATTCTCTTCTTCCTTCGCCAGCGTCTGGGTGAGCAGCGCATGCACGGCGCGCGCGTCGGCTGCCTGGAAGGGGCGCAGCGTAAAACCGTCGGGCCAGGCCGGCGCCGCGACCTCCTCCGCCAGCGAACGCCGCAGGCGGATGCCGACGTCGTCGGTCTTGTCGATATGGTGCTGGGTCATCGGCCGCTCATCCCTGCCGCTGGCCGTGTCCGGCTCAGGCGTCCGGTTCGGGCTTGCGCTTGCGGTCGCGGCCAAGGCCGGTCTCTTCGAGCAGGCCCTTGCGCTTGGCGTCGTAATAATAGCCGGTCTGGTAAAGCCGGTCGGCGCGCTTGTAGTCGCCATTGGCAACCAGGAAGGCACCGCGCAGATATTTCACCGCGTATTTCAGATTGGTCTCTGCGTCGAACAGGCCCTTGGGCGCGCCGCCGTAACCCATGCCGCGCGCGGTGGCATGCTTGATCTGCATCAGCCCCCAATGGCCATTGTTGTAGGCGCGCGGGTTGAAGGTCGATTCGCGCTTCACCACCGAGCGTACCAGTTCGATCGGCACCTCGTAGAGCGCAGCGTATTTGGCGATCAGCCGATCGACCTCGCCACGGCCCGCACCGGCCGGCGCCGGCGTTTCGGCCTCGGGTTCCGGCAGCGTGAGGTAGATCGGCACCGGGCCGGAATAGGCGATCGGCTGCACACCGGGCAGCGCCTTGGCGGCTTTCGGCGTGGCGGGTGCGGCCGGGAAGACCAGGCTGGTGGCGGCGGAGGCAACGATAACCGGCGCCGGCTTCAGCACCGGCTTGGGTGCCGGCAGATTGCCGCCCATGCGGGCCGAAAGCGTGCTGACGCGGCCGGACGTTGCGGTGGAAGTCGCGGGCTGGGCTGCGGCCTGGGCCGCCGTCGGCTGGGCAGCGCTTGCCGGATTGGCGTGAATGGCGGTCGCGGAGGCCGGTGTAGCGGCTGCGGTCGCAGCAGCCGGGACGGCTGCCGCTGCTACGGCCGTGGAATTGGCGAGACGGGCGCTGGTGCCGGGCGTGGTCGCCAGCGTTGCTGTGGCCTTGGCGGCTTCCTGCGGCGTCGGGCCGGCAAAGGCAGCACCCGCAGCTTCAGCCGGAAGCGCCGCGAACTGCACCGGAGCGAGCCCCGAGGATTCGGGCAGCACCGACACCTGCTCGGGCAGTGCCAGCGCAAAGCCGGCATCGCTCTCGGCGGTCGACGTCGTGGCTGGAGCCAGGGCCGGCTTCACCGCGGTGGTGGATGTGCAACCGGAAACGCCGGCCGCTGCCAGCAGAATACCGATCGACAGGGTGTGGGCTGTTGTTCGCAAGCCGCGCTCTGTTCATGCAAATCGTTAAATGCTCATTACACCACCGATTTTGGTCGGGCAACCTCGAGGGGAAATGGTTTTCGGGTGGCGAAAAGCCGCGAAACATGCCAGATTGTTCATGATTTGTACTGTTTTGCGTCGGTTTCTTCCCTGGAAGCCACGCTGGAAATGGAAGGAACCGCATCATGCAGACCGCCATTGAAAAGACCGTTGCTACAATACCCGGCCATGCCATCTTCGAGACGGCGATGGGTTTCATGGGCATCGCCTGGAACGAACGCGGATTGATCCGCCTGTGCCTGCCGCAGTCCAGTCGCGAAAGCCTGGAACGCCGGCTGCTCAGGCTGGAAGCCGTGCCGGGCAAGCATTTCGATGAGAACACAGCGCCGGGCTGGGTGGCCGAACTGATCGCCTCGATCAAGGCCTACGCGGCCGGCGAAACGGTCGATTTCTCGAAAGTGCCGGTCGATCTCGACGGCGTCGACGATTTTCGTCTTGCCATCTACGACGCCGCCCGCAAGCTGGCCTTCGGCGAAACCACCACCTATGGCGAACTGGCGAAACGCGCCGGCCATACCGGCCTGGCGCGCGAGACGGGGGCGGCGCTCGGCGCCAATCCGGTGCCGCTGGTTATCCCCTGCCATCGCATCACCGCGGCCGGCGGCAAGATCGGTGGCTTCTCGGCTCCGGGCGGCTCCAACACCAAGGAAAAGATGCTGGCGATGGAAGGCGTCCACGTCGGGCCGCCGCCATCAAAGCAGGCTTCGTTCGGGTTCTGAGCAGGCATATGGCCACTGACGCTCGAAAAAGCGCGCCGGGCGAACCGTTAGTCGAACGGCGTGATCATGCGGCGGAAGCGGCGGTCGTTGTCGGGCCGCTTGCATTTGAACACCGGACAGGAACTGGTGTCCGCGCTCGGCACATAGGCGCGGCTGCGCACCTCGCCCATGTCGCAGAAGCGAGCGCTGGCTACGTAGCGGTCATAGAGCGGCAGGTTGGGATTGTGCTTGGAACGATAACGCAGGATGACGGCGCCCTCGCGGGTAACCAGCGCCTGCACCCGGTCGCAGCTCATGCGGGTCGGATCGTAGCGCGAGATCGCCCCGGCTTCGGCGGCCACCAGGGACAGACAGGCGGCAAGCAGGATCGTCTTTTTCATGGCCTCCTCCGGCGTGAAGCGCGCAAGCCGCCAGATTACGCCGCCGTCCTGCATCTCGCCAGTCTGGCGGTGCACTGCATTGACGATTGAACAACACCACCTTGTTTTTGGAGAAAAAGTCGCTTATATGCGTGGCGTTGATATTTGGGCCGATTGACCCCATGCCTCGCGATACCCGCGTTTGCTCCCGTCTTTCTCCAAAATCTCGATACCAACGGCCGGATAGGGTCCGGTCTGAAGAAAACGCAAGTGAATGTGAAGGAACATCGATATGGCAACTGGAACGGTCAAGTGGTTCAACGCCACCAAGGGCTTCGGTTTCATTCAGCCTGATGCCGGCGGCGCGGACGTTTTCGTCCACATCTCCGCTGTGCAGCGTGCTGGTCTGACCACCCTGGCTGATGGCCAGAAGATCAGCTACGAGATCGAGCAGGACCGCCGCACCGGCAAGTCCTCGGCTGGATCTCTGTCGGCAGCCTGATTTGGCGCAAGGCGCGCGCCGGGCAATAGCCCGGGGCGCGCGGCAAGTCACGGATGTACTGGCAGTCGCGCGAGAAGCGCGCCGGAGCATGAAAGGCAAGACAGGCTGAAGCGGCAGATTGCCGCCAGCGTCACCCAGAATGCTCCGGGTCAGGCTAGCAGACATTGGAAAGGCGGGATTTATCCCGCCTTTTTGTTTTTTCCCATCGACCTTCGAAGCGATCGCCGCTCAGGCCGGCGCCACGAACTCCTGGGCGATCGCCTTGAAGACCGGCATCGCCTCGAGCTTTGCCGCATGCGCCGCCAGCTTCGGAAATCCGGACATCGACACCAGCCCCGGATGCGCGTCGTTAACGAAACGCAGCGCCGCTCCCACCGCGATATCGGCATGGCCAATGCGGTCGCCGAACCAGAATTCATGTCCGCGATCCGCCAGATCGCTTTCCAGCGCGGCGAGTACGCCAGCGATCTGCGTCCGGCACCGCTCCGCCCACAGGCCGGAAACATCGGCATGCAGGCGCTTTTCGTAGAACAGGCTCACCGCCTTGTCGGCCATGCCGGTCGCAAGTGCCGCCACCTTGAGCGCCTTGCGCCGCAACGGCTGCGCGCGCGGAAACATCGCCTCCTCGGCCGGCACCAGGCTGTCGAGGTAATCGAGGATGAGATGGCTTTCGATCAGCACTTCGCCATCGTCCAGCACCAGCGTCGGCACGCGGGTCAGCGGATTGTAGGGCCGGATCTTGTCGGCGTCGCCAAAGGTCGCCCAGGGTCTGTGCTCGAAGGGAATGCCGTAGAGCGTCAGCGCGATGCCGACCCGCCGCACGAACGGTGAATCATATTGCCCGATCAGGATCATGAAGTCGCCTTCCCGCAATCAATGGCGCGGCCCATGTTGAATTGTCTCACGGCAGCCATTCGATCGGGACGTGGCCGGGATCGGCCTCAACGCGCTTGAGCCATGCGCCGACGGCCGGATAGACCTTGAGATCGAAGCCGCCGAACTCGGCCGTATGCGTGTAGGCATAAAGCGCGATATCGGCGACGCTGTAGCTGTTTCCTGCAAAGAACGGGCTCTGCCGCAGTCGCTGCTCCATCACGCCAAGCGCCTTGTTGCCGCGCTCCAGCGTCGTTGCGAGCCGTTCCGGCGTTGCATCCTTGGCCCGCTCGGGAAAAGTCAGCAACGCCTTGCGCACGGCGATATAGGGTTCATGGCTGTATTGCTCGAAGAACAGCCATTGATAGGCAAGCGCCCGCTCGTAGCGATCGGCGGGCAGGAACCGCGTGCCTTCGGCAAGATAAAGCAGGATCGCATTGGATTCGGCGATGCGCCTGCCATCGTCCAGTTCGAGCAGAGGCACCATCGCATTCGGGTTCTTGGCGACAAAGTCCGGTTTTCTCGTCGCACCGTTGTGCGAGGAGACTTCGACATTGGTGAAGGGCAGACCAAGCTTGGCCATCAGAAGGCGCGGCTTGTAGCAGTTGCCGCTGTCGATCATGCCGTAGAATATTGTCATCGCGCTTCCCCGGAAAGCACCCCTTTGCCGCAGCCAGGGTACATCATCCAGCGATTTCTTTTGCTGTATTTCGATCAGCGACAGTGATGCATTCGCTTAACGGCGCCGCTCTCGATTCCCGCGCAATTCGTGCAAAGAGCGCGTGAGGGTCGGCCAACAGGCGCTTGCGGCACATGTCGTCGATTATTGGATGATGCGCTTGCCGAAGGTTTTGCCTGGGCGCGCCGGCGGGGACGGCCCGTTGCCGTCAGGTTCCGGAGACGGCTGGTGGTGCGCTTCCAGGGCCTGCATGGTCCTGGTCAGTGCACGGAAACTGGTCGGCGCGATCTCCGGTTTGGCCAGCACGTAGCCTTGCACCATGGAGGCGCCCGATTTCTCGGCGAGATCGAGCTGCCAGCTTTCCTCGATGCCTTCGAAAACCGTTCGGATGCCTCGCCCTTCGAACGCTTCGACCATCGTCATCAGCAGGGCAAAACCCGCGCCGGATTCCATCAACTGGGTGATCCAATGAGCGTCGAACTTGACGATGTCGGGCCGCAGTTCCTTGATACGGTTGATGTCGGAATCGTCGGCGCCGTAGTCGTCCACTGCGATACGAAAGCCGTTCGTCCTCAGCGCTTCGACGAAATTGGAGAGCGCCTCCTTCGAGGCCGAGCGTTGCTCGGTCACCTCGCAGACGACACGCTGTGGGTCGATGCCGGCTTCGTGCAGCACAAGCCGCATTTCGCGCAACGCGCTTTCGGACACGGCCCTGTCGATGAAAACCGAAGGGTCGAAATTGATGAAGATGGAGCTTTCCTCCGGCAGGCTGACGCCGACATTGAGCAAATGCAAGGTGCGGGTGAGCGCTTCGATATGCAGCCGATCCGCCGGCGGGCAATTGGCGAAGAACGCGCTGGGCGACTGCAATTCGCCGTCGCGGAAAGGCCGGATCAACCCCTCGAAGGCGACGACGACAAGCTTGCCTTCCTGGAACGCGAAGATGGGCTGGAAGGCGCTTTTTAAAGTATACGGGCCCCAGACACCGGTCGAGGTACCATCATCGTGACGGATGACATGGGCTAACCCGATGCTGCGCGACACAGTCCCTCGCTTCACGACCTGCAAGAACCCGGCAAATCTACTCACCAAGGTTTTACCGCGCGTTAATATATTCGAATGCGCTTACGGGTCTCTGGCTTATCAAACGAAGCTTGCGCTTGTTTTGCCGATACGACAATACAAGCGCCGCTGCCGTCTTGGCTGCTGCCCAATGGAGATATGTCATGGCCTTCCTCGCCGATGCCCTTTCCCGCGTTAAGCCTTCCGCGACCATCGCGGTCACGCAGAAAGCGCGCGAGCTGAAAAATGCTGGCCGCGACATCATCGGCCTGGGCGCGGGCGAGCCGGACTTCGATACGCCCGACAACGTCAAGAACGCGGCCATCGAAGCGATCCGCCGCGGCGAGACCAAATACCCGCCGGTTTCGGGCATCGCGCCTCTGCGCGACGCCATCGCCAAGAAGTTCAAGCGCGAAAACAATCTCGACTACAAGCCGGAGCAGACGATCGTCGGCACTGGCGGCAAGCAAATATTGTTCAACGCCTTCATGGCCACGCTCAACCCGGGCGACGAGGTCGTCATCCCCCGCCCTTACTGGGTCAGCTATCCCGAAATGGTGGCGATCTGCGGCGGCACCCCGGCCTTTGCCGAGACCAGCATCGACAACGGCTTCAAGCTGACCGCCGCTGCGCTCGAAAAGGCGATCACGCCGAAAACGAAATGGCTGGTGATGAACTCGCCGTCCAATCCGTCCGGCGCCGCCTATAGCGAGGCCGAACTCAAGGCCCTGGCCGAGGTGCTGCTGAAGCACCCGCAGGTCTGGATTTTGACCGACGACATGTATGAGCATCTGACCTATGGCGATTTCGTCTTCAAGACCATCGCCGAGGTGGAGCCGCGTCTCTACGAGCGCACGCTGACCATGAACGGCGTCTCGAAAGCCTATGCCATGACCGGCTGGCGTATCGGCTATGCCGCCGGCCCGCTGCCGCTCATCAAGGCGATGGACATGATCCAGGGCCAGCAGACATCCGGCGCCTGCACCATCGCGCAGTGGGCGTCGGTGGAAGCGCTGAACGGCCCGCAGGATTTCGTGAAGAAAAACAAGGCGATCTTCCAGGCACGTCGCGATCTGGTCGTGTCGATGCTGAACCAGGCACGCGGCATCACCTGCCCGTCGCCGGAAGGCGCCTTCTATGTCTATCCGTCCTGCGCGCAGCTGATCGGCAAGAAGACCGCCGCCGGCAAGGTGATCGATACCGATGAGACGTTCTGCTCCGAGCTGCTCGAGGCGGAAGGTGTGGCGGTGGTGTTCGGCTCGGCTTTCGGCCTCGGCCCGAACTTCCGCATCTCCTACGCAACCTCCGAAACGCTTCTGGAAGAGGCCTGCACGCGCATCCAGCGCTTCACCGCAAGCCTGACCTGAAAACGGCTACCATGATGCAATGATTGAAAAAGCCCGGTCCTGGACCGGGCTTTTTGTTTGGGCAGCGGTCGGGCCGTCGGCCTTAGCCGCCATACTGCTCGTCGCTCACCGGTTCCAGCCAATCGACCGGCGAGCCGTTGAGCGCTTCCTGCATGGCGATATGGGTCATCGCCGTCTTCGGACCGGCGCCGTGCCAGTGTTTCTCGCCAGGCTCGAACCAGACAGTGTCGCCGGCCCTGATCTCGCGGATCGGCCCGCCCGAACTCTGAACAAGTCCCGCTCCGGAGACGACGTAAAGCGTCTGGCCGAGCGGATGCGTGTGCCAATGCGTGCGAGCACCCGGCTCGAAACTGACCGAGGTTGCGCGCAGCCGCGCCGGCGCCTCGGTCTCGATGATCGGATTTTGCGTCACCCGCCCGGTGAAATAGGCATTGGAGGCGATGATTGTCGGCACGCTGCCGCAAGCGATGATTTTCACCGGCGTTCTCCTTCTGAAACCAGCCCGAGCGCCTTTGTCGGTCATCCGCGCCCGATCGTCACCTATTTTCCTTGCCCTGCCTCCTAACCCATGTTTCGATGATCTCCGGCAGGTGGCTAACCGACCTGCCTGCGACGGCCGACAGGCCGGCCGCCGCTCTCAGCGAAATGCCTGAGTGGAGGTCAGCATGGGTAATCGCGCCGGAGGACGACGCTCGGGACCGAAATGCATCGCCATAGTCGGTCCCTTCGCCAGCGGTAAGACGACACTTCTCGAAGCCATTCTCGCCCGCACGGGCGCCATTCCCAGGCAGAACCCGGTCTCGTCCGGCAACACCGTGTCGGATCATTCGCCGGAAGCCCGCTCGCACGCCATGAGCGTCGAAGCCACTTTCGCATCCACCGAATTCATGGGCGACCAGCTCACCTTCGTCGATTGCCCCGGCTCCATCGAATTTGCGTTCGAGGCCGAACCCGTGCTCGCTGCATGCGACATCGCGGTGGTCGTGGCCGAGGCAGACGAGAAGAAGATTCCGGCTCTCCAGCTCATCATGCGCAAGCTCGACGAACTCGGCGTGCCGCGCATCCTGTTCCTCAACAAGGTCGACAAGGCGATAGCCGGCGTGCGCGAAACGCTGAAGATGCTGCAGCCGACCAGCTCCGTGCCGCTATTGTTGCGCCAGATTCCGTTGCGCAAGGACGGGGTCGTCATCGGCTCGATCGACCTCGCTTTGGAGCGCGCCTACATTTATCGCGAATATGCCGAAAGCGAGGTCGCTGAAATCCCCAGCGACGACAAGGCGCGCGAGATCGAGGCCCGCTTCTCGATGCTGGAAACGCTGGCCGACCACGACGATCAGCTGATGGAGCAACTGCTTGAGGAGATCGAACCGCCCCGCGACGCTGTCTTCGACGACCTGGCCGCGGATTTGCGAACCGGCGCGGTGACGCCGGTGCTGATCGGCACCGCCGAAAAGGGCAATGGCGTTCTGCGCCTCCTCAAGACCATCCGCCATGACGCTCCCGACATCGACGCGACCCGCAAGCGCCTCGGTGTGCTCGATGGACCGGCAGCGATCGTGCAGGTGATGAAGACCATCCACACCGCCCATGGCGGCAAGCTGTCAGTCTCCCGCATCCTGTCGGGGCAAGTGGCCGACAGCGCCGAGCTCTTCCTGCCCAATGGAAACACGGCGAAGATTTCCGGCATCTACCGCATGTTGGGCAAGGACCAATCGAAACAGCCGTCGGCCAGGACCGGCGACACGGTCGCGCTGGGCAAGCTCGACGAAGTCCGCACCGGCGAGACCCTGACCTCCGCCAAGGGTGGCGCCAAACCGCTCGCGGCGCTCGCCGCGCCACGGCCGGTCTTTGCCTTTGCCCTGCGGCCCAAGGAACGCAAGGACGATGTCAAAATGTCGGCCGCCATCCAGCGGCTTGCCGAGGAGGATCCCTCGCTCAGCGTCAGCCACAACCAGGATTCGGCCGAGACAGTGCTGTCGGGACATGGCGAGATGCATCTGCGGGTGGTGCGCGAACGTCTGGAAGGCAAGAACCAGATCCAGATCGAGGGCCACGCCCCCGCAGTGCCGTATCGGGAGACAATCCGCAAATCCGTACAGCAGCGTGGCCGCCACAAGAAACAGTCGGGCGGCCACGGCCAGTTCGGCGACGTGGTGCTGGAGATCAAGCCGTTGCCACGCGGCACGGGTTTCCAGTTCACCGACACGATCACAGGCGGTGTGGTGCCGAAGACCTACATCCAGTCGGTGGAGACGGGCGTACGCGACTATCTCAAGGGCGGGCCGCTCGGCTTCCCCGTGGTCGACGTCACCGTGAACCTGTCGGATGGTTCCTACCACGCGGTCGACTCGTCCGACATGGCCTTCCAGATGGCGGCCAAACTCGCCATGAAGGAGGGCATGGCGGCCTGCTCGCCCGTACTGTTGGAGCCGGTCATGAAGGTCGAGATCGTCACGCCATCGGATGCGACGGCCAAGATCATTGCCCTCATTCCGCAACGTCGTGGCCAAATCCTGGGATACGACGCCCGCTCCGACTGGCCGGGATGGGATGTGGTGGAGGCGACAATGCCGCAGGCTGAGATCGGTGACCTCATCATCGAGCTGCGCTCGGCGACCGCCGGCGTGGCCAGCTATACGGCAACCTTCGATCATATGGCCGAATTGACCGGGCGCCTGGCCGACGAGGTCATGAACTCTAACGGCAAGGCAGCCTGAGGAATACCGGCTGCCTTCGGGAAAAGCCGTTTGGCTGGGCCACAAGGCTTGCAGCGTTGAACAAAAAACGGCGCTCCGATTGCGGGGCGCCGTTTTTCTGGGACCGCTTCGTCTCCGGGAGGAAACCTCAAGTCCGCCGCCTGGCCCCGGCGGCCGCCACACCGGGAAAAATAGGACTGGACGCGGCCGTTGCCAGAGCCCGACTGTTCGGAAGATGCCCCCATCCCCGAACAATCCACACCGCGTCCTGGGTATGTGCATAGTCGCTAATTCGCGTCGACTGCATGTTACCTGATGTTACATGTCACCGTTACACGGCGGATGAATAGCGCTTGGGCAGCCGATTTCCGAAACCGCCGCGCGCTGGACCAGCTGGCGACGGTGGATGGTGCGGCACTATTGGTCGGGAATGGGGCTCGATGCTGAAAGATCGCCGCGAGGGCGTATCCTGCTTCAGAAAACAAAAAAGCCGGATCGCGAAGACCCGGCTAAGTTGAATGGAAGTGCCCGTTAGGGCTAAACCTCCAGAGGGGAACACTCGAGGGCGCTAATGGGAGGAGAACGCGCCCAGGAGATGACTGATATATGGGCGTATCCTGCCCAAGAAACAAGCACTCATTTTGCAACGCACACATGCAAAAAGGCACAGGCTGTGGTCCAACGCGCATTTCTTGGCCATAGGGCCAGAAAAGCAAGCATATTGCACAATGATTGTCGTGCTGCGCTGCAAACAACGTCGATCAGGCATGCCAACAGCGCGGACCGCTGCCATCGAAACAGGCATCATATGGGCTAGCCCTTTCGCGGCCCAATGCACGGGGATTGTCATGAAGACCAGAGCTTCGGCGGTGGCGGGCAGTGCCGTCTTCTTCCTGCTGGCACCGTGCATCGTAGCTGGTGTGTTGCCTTGGCTGGTCCTCGACCGTTACAGGATGCCCTTCTCAGGCTTCCTGCCTCAAACCCTGCTCGGCGCGCTGCTGATCATCACGGCGATTGCCGTGCTGGTTCATTGCTTTGCCCGTTTTGCCCTCGAAGGCTCCGGCACCCCTGCCCCGATCGCGCCGACCGAAAAGCTGGTCGTTGGCGGTGTCTACCGCTTCGTCCGCAACCCGATGTATGTCGCGGTGCTGTCGATCATTGTCGGCCAAGCGATGCTCTTCGCCAGTTGGGCCGTCCTTCTCTACGCGATCGTCGTGGCGGTGGCGGTAGGGTCTTTTGTTCGCCTTTACGAAGAACCGACCCTGGCAAGGCGTTACGGCGCCCAGTACGAAGCCTATCGGCGCGCCGTTCCCGGCTGGCTGCCACGGCTGACGCCATGGCAAGGCGGCTGAGCGCCGCCGGCACCCAATCTGCCGAAACGGGAGCTGAACCAGCTTGCCTTCAATATGACCAGTTGCGAGCCTTCGCGATGATGAAGTCGCGGAACACATGCAGCTTGGCCTGATTCTTCATCGCATCGGGATACGCGAAGTAGGTGTCGAAGGACGGTACTTCGGTTTCCGGAAGAAGCTGCACCAGACCGGCATCCTTGCCGATGACATAGTCGGGCAGCATGGCGATGCCTGCGCCGCCCTGGACGGCGCGCTTGATCGACAGGATGTCGTTGATCTGCAGCGTCGGAACGCGCTGGCCGCTTTCGAAATCGCCGACCGTCTCCAGCCAGTTGAGCTCCGAAAGATGTGTCGGCACCGGCACGCCGAACGTGACGATGCGGTGGTTTTTCAACTCGGCCACGGAGGCCGGCTTGCCATATTTGTTCACATAGGCCGGCGAGGCGTAGAGGTGGAAGTGGACCGTGAACAGGCGCCGCTGGATCAGATCCGGCTGCTGGGGCTGCCTGAGCCGGATGGCGCAGTCCGCCTGCCGCATGGTCAGGTCCAGCTCTTCATTGGCGAGGATGAGCTGGAGGTGGATTTCCGGGTAGAGGTCGATGAATTCCTGCACCCGATCGGTCAACCAGCCGGCCCCAAGACCGACCGTGGTCGTCACGCGCAGAATGCCGGATGGCCGATCCTTGGACTCCGCCAGCCTTGTCTTGATCGATTCCAACTTCATCAGCACGTCGTGCGCCGTGCGAAACAGCATCTCGCCCTGTTCGGTCAGCACCAGCCCGCGGGCATGGCGATGGAACAGGGGCACGCCGACATCGTGTTCCAGCGCGCTGACCTGCCGCGAAATGGCCGATTGTGAAAGATGCAGTGTCTCGGCCGCATGCGTGAAGGAGCCAGCCTCCGCTGCGGCGTGAAACACGCGAAGTTTGTCCCAATCCAGCGCCATGATTCCCCTCGTTTTCGTTTTGGCGTCTGAAGAAAGATTTCGGAGATTTTGCGGCTTACTCCGCCGCTTCCCGATGTACCTCTATGCCCGCGAGATATTTCTCGGCTTCGAGCGCCGCCATGCATCCCATACCCGCCGCGGTCACCGCCTGCCGATAGATATCGTCGGTGACATCGCCGGCCGCGAAGACGCCCGGAATATCGGTGCGCGTCGAATCCGGCGCGGTCCACAGATAACCATTCGACTTCTGCTTGAGCTTGCCGGCGAACAGTTCGACCGCCGGCGCGTGACCGATCGCCACGAACACGCCATCGACCTTGAGTAGGCTTTCCTGACCGGTGACGGCGTTGCGCAGCTTCAGTCCTTCGACCGAAGGCGGCAGCGGTGTCTTCCCGGGGCGGCCGGTGATCTCGTCCACCACCGTGTCCCAGATGACGCGGACATTATCCTTCTTCATCAGGCGTTCGCGCAGAATGCGTTCCGCCCTGAACTCGCTGCGACGGTGAATGACCGTAACCGACTTGGCCAGATTGGCCAGATAGAGCGCCTCTTCAACAGCGGAATTACCGCCGCCGACCACGGCGACGTCCTTGCCGCGATAGAAAAAGCCGTCGCAGGTGGCGCAAGCCGACACGCCAAAGCCCATGAAAGTCTGCTCGGAAGGGATGCCCAGCCACTTGGCCTGCGCACCGGTGGCGATGATCAGCGTATCCGCCGTGTAGGTCGTGCCGGAATCGCCCTTGGCCACGAAGGGGCGAACATCCAGGTTCACCTCGGTGATAATGTCATTGACGATGTCGGTACCGACGTGTTCGGCCTGCTTCAGCATCTCGCTCATCAGCCACGGCCCCTGCACCGGCTCGGCAAAACCCGGATAGTTCTCGACATCCGTGGTGATCATGAGCTGGCCGCCCTGCTGCAGGCCCGCGACCAGCATCGGCTTCAGCATCGCCCGCGCCGCGTAGATGGCAGCAGTGTAGCCGGCCGGGCCGGAGCCGATGATGAGAACGGGCGCGTGCTTGACGGTCATGAAACGGCCTTTTGCGAAGGACGGCCGCATGGCGCGGCCGAAACGAGCGGCAATTGTTGCCGCAATGTAAGTGCTGGCCCCTTCCCCAGCAAGGACGTGCGACAAGTGTCCCCATAATGCTGAATACACGATGCGGAACCGGATGCTTGTGGTTAACCCCCGGTGAATATCGAAATTTCCTTTTCGCAGGGATGGCGCGACCCGCAAACTCGTTTAATGACGATGTCGCGAAACATTCTTGCGCAGCGGACAGCGACCATGCCGATCAAGGCCGATCTCGACGCCATCGACTGGAAGATATTGCGCGAGCTGCAAAAAGACGGCCGTATGACCAATGTCGAGCTTTCGCGCAGGGTCGGCATTTCCGCCCCTCCCTGTCTTCGACGCGTCAAGCGACTGGAGGAAAGCGGCATCATCCGCGGCTATCGCGCCTTGCTGAATGCGCCCGTGCTCGGCATGGATGTCGTGGCATTCTGCCTCATCGGTCTGCATCATCAGGCCGATGCGGAACTCAAGGCCTTCGCCGAACGTACCCGCAGCTGGCCCATCGTTCGCGACGCCTGGATGGTATCGGGGGAATCCGACTTTCTGCTACATTGCGTTACCAGCGACCTCGCCACCTTCCAAAGTTTCGTGATCGAGGAACTAACCTCCACGCCGAATGTTGACACGGTGCGGACCGCATTGACCATCCGCCAGGTCAAGGACGAAGGACTGGTTGAAATCGGCGCGGCGCACCAAACATAGGGAAAGTGCCGGCCGCAAGGCATTATCCGACCTTCTCTCAGATTGTTTCAGATGTCCCGATTTCAAGCTCCCGTTTCCGCGCTCATCATTTGCAAGAACGAAGTCGGCATGATCGCCGACTGCCTGGAAAGCGTCGACTTCTGCGCGGAGATCGTCGTCGTGGATTCGGGATCGACCGACGGCACGCTCGAATGCATCGAAAGCTTTGCGGCGAAAGGCTTTCCGATCCGTCTGATCCGCAATGAGTGGCCTGGTTTTCCGCAGCAGCGGCTCTTCGCACTCACGCACGCTACCCAGCCCTGGTGCCTGAGCATCGATGCCGATGAGCGCGTCGATACCGAGTTGAAGCAGTCGATCATGGAAGCGACACAGAAGGGCGATGACGCCGTCAACGGCTGGTACGTCCGCCGCCGCGATTGGATCAACGGTTACGGCTATGCCCATCGGTGGGTTGCCCATAACCGCATCTTTCGGCTCTTCCGGCGCGACAAGGCATCGGTCGACCTCTCCCGCCGCGTGCATGAAACCTACAAGGTCCCTGGCGAGACAGCCCTGATTCAGAAAGGCACATTGCTCCACCGCCGCCCGACGTCGGTTGCGAACGAGTTGAGCCGCACGAACGCCTATTCGTCGCTCAAGGTCGAAGCCCAGATGGAGCAGGGAGACGAGCCGAGCATGTCGCGCCTCGTGTTCTCACCCTGGGTCAATTTCCTCAAATTTTACGTCGGCAAGCGCTATTTTCTCTGCGGCCGCCACGGCTACGTCCATTCTGCGATGGTGTTTCTCTATTCTTATGTGACCGAGGCGAAGCTGTTCGAAGCGCGCGACTCCAGCTCCAATGGCAGCTCGGTCAAAGCCGGCGAATAGTTTCCATTTCGGCGATCGCGGCCTGTTCCGCGCTGACCGCGCCGCCCACCAGGAATATTTTCGACAGCCCCGCCCGACGCCCGGCTTCAGCATCGGCTTGCTTGTCGCCGACCACAAGCGAATGTGCCAGATCGACCTTCAAAATCTCGGCCGCCCGCAGCAACATGCCCGGATTGGGCTTGCGCATCGGGTGATCGGCCACGCCGAGCAGTCCGTTGCCTGCTTCGTGATAGGCGCACGCCAACACCAGGTCGACCGAGCAATGCCTTGCGTGCAAAAGCTCCAGCACGCGACCATTGACCGCCGCGAATTCAGCCCAGCCGAAATAGCCGCGCGCGATGCCGGACTGATTGGTTACCACGACGACCGGAAGCCCGACGCTGTTGGCGGTCTGGATGACCGGCACGATTTCTTCGCGCAGAACGACCTGTCCGGCATTGCTCGGATAGCCGGTATCGACATTGATGGTGCCGTCGCGATCGAGAAAGAGGGCCGGCTCGCCCGACGGAAAGACGGTGTCGCCGACACGCTCCACCCACAGCCCCGGCTCGGCGAGCGGGAACCGGACAGCGTCTTCCGTCATCGGTTGTCCGGGCTGGCGCTGAGGCGGATTTCCACCTCCTCGCACAGATAATGGTAGAGGCAGATGTGGCCTTGCTGGATGATCGGCGTCGAGGTCGAAGGCACGTTGAGCAGCACATCGCAGAGCGGCTTCAGCTTGCCGCCGGTATCGCCGGTCATGCCAATCACGGTCATGCCCATCGTTCGCGCCTGTTCGGCCGCTGCCAGGATGGATGGCGAATTGCCACTGGTCGAAATCGCCAGCAGCACCGCACCTTGCGCACCATGCGCTTCGACCTGGCGCGAAAAGACAGTGTCGAAACCGTAGTCGTTGCCCCAGGCGGTCAACACCGCGGCATTGGCAGGCAGCGCAATGACGTTATAGGCCTTGCGCTCTTTCAGGAACCGCCCGACCAGTTCGCCGGCGATGTGGATCGCATCGCTGGCCGAACCGCCATTGCCACAGATCAGAAACGCCTTGCCCGATGACAAAGCGGTTACGACCGCATCGGTCGCCCGTTGCATTTCGGCCGAAAGATCGCGTTCGACCATGGCGGTGATCGCGGCGGCCGAACGGTCGAGGTAGTCATTCAGATTGGACATGAAGCTCTCAGTTTCCTGTGCCGGCGCGCAGTTTGCCGATTGTGCCGGTGGTACTCTTTCCCGCGACGAGATCGACCAGGACAACGCGCCCGCCCGCTTTCTGCACCACCTCTGCACCGACCACCTGGTCGATCGTATAGTCCGCGCCCTTGACCAGGATGTCGGGTAGCAGCGTTTCGATAAGCTTCAGCGGCGTATCCTCGTCGAAGACCACGACGGCATCGACGGAAGCGAGCGCCGCCAACACGCAAGCGCGGTCGTGCTGATCGTTGACGGGCCGGTTCGGTCCTTTCAGGCGCCGCACCGAGGCGTCGCTGTTCAGGCCGAGCACCAGCCGATCGCACTGGCTGCGCGCGGCATGCAGCAGGCTGACGTGCCCGGCGTGCAAAATGTCGAAGCAGCCGTTGGTGAAACCCACCGTCAGCCCCTCTTCCTTCCAGGTCGCCACCAGCCGCTGCGCGGCGGCGGCGTCGAGGATGGCGTCCTTGTGAATGGCGCCGTGCGAGCGGAACAGCGCGCCGGTCAATTCGTCGGCGGTCAGCCGCGCCGTGCCGCGTTTGCCGACGACGACACCGCCGGCGGCATTGGCAATGGCCGCCGCTGCGGCGCGGTCGGCCCCGGCGGCCAGCGCCAGCGCGAAGGAGGCGATCACGGTGTCGCCGGCGCCGGAGACGTCGAACACTTCCCGTGCCTGCGTGGCGATATGGCGAGCCGATCCGGCATCGACCACGCTCATGCCCTTTTCGCTGCGCGTGGCGACGACAAAGTCAAAGCCGTTCGCGGCGATCAACTCGCGCGCCGCAGCCACGATCTCATCGTCGGCGAACACGGCGCGTCCCGCCGCCTCGCCCAGTTCCTTGCGGTTCGGCGTGACAGCGGTCGCACCGCGATAGGGTGAATAGTCCCGCCCCTTCGGATCGACGAGCACCGGCTTGCCGGCCTCGCGGCAAATCGCGATCAATTCCGCGGCCACGCCGTCGAGCAGAACACCCTTGCCGTAGTCGGAGAGGATGACGATGTCCGCGCGCTCGAGCGCTGCGCGAAAATGCGCGACGAGCTCCTTGCGCTCCGCCGCATTGGGTGCGCGGACCTCTTCCTCGTCGAAGCGCAGAACCTGCTGGTTAAGCGCGCTGAACCGGCTTTTCGAGGAGGTCATGCGTTCGCGCGTCTGCCCGATCCCTGTGGCATCGACGCCGAGTTCCTCGAACATGCGCATGACGTTGCGGCCCGCCGCGTCATCGCCGAGCACCGAGACAGGAACCGCCCGGCCACCCAGCGAAACGATGTTGGAGACGACATTGCCGGCGCCGCCAACGGCCAGCATCTCGCCGCGCCCGTGCAGAACCGGGATCGGCGCTTCCGGTGAGATGCGCTCGATGACGCCATTGACGAAGCGGTCGAGAATGAGGTCGCCGACGACCAGGACGGTGACATCGGCGAACCGTGCAATCGCGCGGTGGAGGATTTCGGGAGAAGACAGGTGCAACTCGCTCATGGCGAAGCGGATATACCGCAAACCCTGTCTGCGCAACTGCGGCGCCGCCAGCACGACCGGCAAGGCAAGCCGTGTCGACAGCTTCGCCGGCCTCTCTTATAAGAGCCTCGATCCGCTCACCAATTCGAGGCCCTGATGATCATCGTAACCGGTGGAGCCGGCATGATCGGCTCCAACATCGTCGCCGCGCTCAACGCGGAAGGCCATGACGACATCCTCGTCGTCGACGACCTGACCGACGGCCACAAGATCGTCAATCTGGCCGACCTCAGGATCGCCGATTACCTCGACAAGGACGAATTCCTGCCGCTCATTGAGGCCGGGAAACTCGGCTTCGTCGAAGCCGTCTTCCATCAGGGTGCCTGCTCGACGACCACCGAGTGGAACGGCAAGTTCATGATGGACGTGAACTTCACCTACTCGAAACGACTGCTGCACGCCTGTCTGGGCTCACGCGTGCCGTTCCTCTACGCCTCCTCCGCATCCGTCTACGGCGGCGGCTCTGAGTTCCGCGAGGAAGCCGAGTTCGAGCGCCCGCTCAACGTTTATGCATGGTCGAAGAAACTTTTCGACGACTATGTGCGCCGCAACGTCGGTCCCAGCCATTCGCAGGTTGCGGGCCTGCGCTATTTCAACGTTTACGGCCCGCGCGAGCGGCACAAGGGCACGATGGCTTCGGTCGCCTTCCACCTGTTCAACCAGGTCGGGCGTGGCGAAAACCCGAAGCTGTTCGGCGCCTATGACGGGTTTGGTCCCGGCGAGCAGAGCCGTGATTTCATCCACGTCGGCGATGTCGCCGACGTCAATCTCTGGCTCTGGAAACGCGGCGTCAGCGGCATCTTCAACTGCGGTACCGGCCGCGCCCAGCCTTTCCGCGCCATAGCTGAGACGGTCATCACCTCGCTCGGCAAGGGGAGCATCGAATATATCGACTTCCCCGATCATCTGAAGGGCAGCTACCAGAGCTTCACGCAAGCTGATATGTCCCGCCTGCGCGCAGCCGGCTACAATGGCCAGTTCCGCGATGTCGAAACCGGCGTGAAAGACTATGTCGAATGGCTGAAAGCCCGACGATCCTCGTGATCGGCCCCCGCTGGGTGGGCGACATGGTCATGGCGCAGTGCCTGTTCTCGGCACTGAAGCAGCTTTATCCAAACGCCGGCATCGACGTGATGGCGCCTGCCTGGGCCGCTCCGCTGGTAGGGCGCATGCCGGAAGTTCGCCAGCAGATCGAAATGCCGGTACCGTCCGGCAAGCTGGAGCTTGGCGTGCGCCGCCGCTTCGGCCGCATGCTCAAGGGCCGCTACGACATGGCCTATGTTCTGCCCGGCAGCCTGAAGTCGGCGCTTATCCCGTTCTTTGCAGGCATCCCCAAGCGCGTCGGCCATCTGCGCGAGATGCGCTACGGCCTGCTCACCGACATCGTGCCGCTGCCCGAGAAGCAGAAACGCCGCACGGCGCATGGGTTCTTTTCGCTGGCGCGTGGTGGTTCCTTCCAGGCTCCGAAGCTGACCGTGGATGGCGCGAACCAGGCGGAACTCCTCGCTCGCTACGGGCTTGTTGAGGGGGCGTTCGTGGCAATGATGCCGGGCGCCGAGTTCGGGCCGGCGAAGCGTTGGCCGAGCGCTTCCTATGCCGGCCTTGCCCGCGCCATGATGGCGAAAGGGTTGCGGGTGGCGCTGTTCGGCTCCAGGAACGATAGCGCCGTAACGGCAGAAATCGCCGAGTTGGCTCCCGGATGTGTCGATCTGGCCGGCAAGACGCAGCTGGTGGACGCCATCGACCTGATCGCGGCGGCAAGGCTCGCTGTATCCAACGACAGTGGGCTCATGCACGTCGCGGCCGCCGTCGGGACGCCGGTCGTTGCAGTCTATGGCTCGACTTCGCCCGAAAACACGCCTCCGCTGGCCGAGCGGCGCGAGCTGGTATGGCTGCAGCTTTCCTGCTCGCCGTGTCACAAGAAAGTCTGCCCGCTCGGCCATATGAATTGCCTGAACACCCTCGATGTCGAACGTGTGTTGCAGGCCGCCGACCATCTGATCGATGCGCCGGCCGCCGCATGAAAGTGCTGATCGTCAAGACGTCCTCGATGGGCGATGTGATCCACACCTTTCCCGCCGTTCAGGACGCGTTGAACGCACGACCCGACATGTCCTTCGATTGGTGCGTGGAAGAAGCCTTCGCCAACATCGTTGCACTCCACCCCGCGATCGGTACCATTCACAAGGTTGCCCTGCGGCGCTGGCGGAAGCAGGTCGTCTCCTCCAACACCTGGCGCGAGGGCGCCGCGCTGCGCCACGCATTGCGCGCCGGCCACTACGATCTCGTTCTCGATGCTCAAGGCTTGCTGAAATCTGCCTTCGTGGCGAAGCTCGCCGGAGCACCGATCGCCGGCTTCGACAAGGCGAGCGCGCGCGAACCCTCGGCAACCGTCTTTTACGACCAGCGCTATGGCGTGCCCCGCGACATGCATGCCATCGAGCGCACCAGGCGCCTGTTCGGCCTGGCACTTGGTTACGAGCCGGACCTGTCGACGCTCGATTCCGGCATCGTGGTGCCGCCCGGCGCGCCCTTGGCGCAGGCAGAGCGAACCGCGATCCTGCTGCACGGAACCAGCCGCGAGGACAAGAAATGGCCGATGCAAGACTGGATCGAAACGGCCCAACTTATGGTCGCCAGCAGGTTCTCTCCGGTTACCACTTGGTCAAATGACAAGGAAAGAACCGTGGCGGAGGCGATCGGCAATGCCGTGCCGGAAACGCTGGTGGTGCCGAAATCGCCTCTGTCGGATGTCGCGCGCCTGATCGGCGGCGCGACGCTGGTTGTCGGCGCGGACACGGGTTTGACGCATCTTGCCGCAGCCTTTGGATTGCCGACGGTTGCCATCTTCCTGACCACGGAGCCGGGGCTGACCGGACCGCGTGGCCCCTTTGCCTCGACATTGATCGCAGGCGAAAACGGACGCGTCACGCCTCGGGCCGCTTTCGAGGAAGCGGCCAGGCTGCTGGCTTTGAAAGACGGGCGAGCCTGACCGTTCAGGCGCCCCGGCGAGCGGGATCGCTACACCGGGGGAAATCCGAAAAACTCAGACGAAACGGACCTCTACGATCTCGTAGCCGCGGGCGCCGCCTGGCGCGTTGACCTCGATGGCATCGCCAACGGCCTTGCCGATCAGCGCGCGGGCAATCGGTGAGGAGATCGAAATGCGGCCCGACTTCACGTCGGCTTCCTGGTCGCCGACAATCTGGTAGGTCTTCTCTTCCTCGGTATCCTCGTCGACAAGCACGACGGTGGCGCCGAATTTGACCTTGTCGCCGGTCAGCTTGGAAACGTCGATGATTTCGGCGCGGGCAACCAGATCCTCGAGTTCGCTGACGCGACCCTCATTGAGGCTCTGCTGCTCTTTTGCGGCGTGGTATTCGGCGTTTTCCGAAAGATCGCCATGCGAGCGCGCCTCTGAAATCGCCTCGATGATGCGCGGCCGCTCTTCTTGTTGGCGCCAGCGCAACTCTTCCCTGAGCGTCGCAAAACCTCCGCCTGTCATCGGCACTTTGTTCATCGTTTCACCTTTCATGCCGCCAGCCCCTCAACGGGGCAGACCGTGTCGCTGGGTGCAAAAAGAAAACGGTCCGGCAGCCTCGGACTGACGGAACCGTGTCACCTCAGATTCCCGGAATATAGCAAGCTTGCGGCGATTTTCACGTCAAAAAAACAACGCCGACGATTTGGGGATACCGCGGCGCCCATGGCACCGCAGCCAAGAACTCGCCTGTTTCAGAGATAGGTAAATGCCGGCCGCTCGCTGACAGCCGGCATTCAAAACCGGTGGGCTTCAGCTGCGTTCGTAGTGCTCGATCTGCTCCGAAAGCATGCCGTATTCGCGAGACGTCTTGCCTGTGCGCTTTTCGATCTCGCCAAGCTGCGCGCGCGCTCCGATGATATCGCCCATCTGCAGCCGTGCCTCGCCGAGATATTCGCGCACCAGCGTGTAGTCGGGGTTCTGGCGCAATGCTTCCTCGTAATAACCGAGGCCGACAACGACGCGGCCGGACTTGCGGTGCGAATAGCCGAGATAATTGAGGATGCGCGGGTCTTTCTTGTTCTCGGCGAGCGTCAGCACGGCGATCGCCTCGTCATAGCGACCTGCCATGGCGAGATCGTGCCCCGCCTGGTAGATGTTATTGTCATCCAGCATGCCCTGCTTGGGCAGCACGCATTTCTTGGACTTGGTGTCGTAGACCTCGCCCTTCTTCTTGCATTTGGCGGTTGTCTCGGCGCTACCGCCTCCGCCGCTGCTCGCGCCACCGCTGGTGCCGCCTCCGCTCCCGCCACTCTCGCCAGCGGCGTAGACTTGGGCGACAAGGAACGGCAGCGAGACCAGTGCAGCCGCCGCATGGATCAGAAGTCGCTTTTGCATGGGAATTCCTCCTGGCGTTTCGATCAGAACGATAACGCCGGGGCAGCTCGAATTCATCCCATCCGTTCGTTGGGCATCCAGATTGTCATCCCTTGAAGATGAAGGCGGCACCGCCGGCGATCAGCGCAAAGCCGATCGCATGGTTCCAGGTCAGCGATTCCTTCAGATAAAACACCGAGAACACCGCGAAGACCGTAAGCGTGACGACCTCCTGTATCGTCTTCAGTTCAGCCGCTGAATAGATCTGGCTGCCGATGCGGTTGGCCGGCACCGCAAACCAATATTCGAAGAAGGCGATCATCCAACTCGCGATCACCGCGATCCAGATCGGCGAGGTCTTGAACTTGAGATGGCCGTACCAGGCGAAGGTCATGAAGACGTTCGAGGCGACAAGCATCAGGATCGGCAGGAAGCGAGGCGACAGAATCTGGGACATTTTGGGAAAACCGGCAAAAAGGAGGGAACCGCATTTCAAGCTGTTGGCGTTGGCAGTCAACATCTCTCGAAGACACTGACGGCCAATCTTCCGCGACAGAGCGGTAACCCATTGTGATCGCCAACTTCCCTTCGCTCCGCAACCGATGCGGATGGCATTCGTTTGCAACCGGCCATGCTGTCGAAACGGACATTGTCGCCAATCGCAATAGCGTTGCTTGCCGCAGCTGCGGCATCGCAAGGCGATCTGCTTTGGGCCAAGCCCACACAGCTGCCGTCCCGGGCTCCGGTGCCGGAGATCAATCGCGACGCCTCGGAACCAACACCTCCCGCGGCGCCCGACATACCGCTGCCGCAGCCCAAGCCGAGGGAAGCCGACACATCGCCCACCCTGCCCCCAAAACCGTTCCAGGGCCCAAGCCCGCCGCCGGGATGGACGAAACAGCCCAATCCTCCGGCCACCCCGGACCCGCGTTCCGCGAACATAGCCGAGGACAAGATGCCCGCGGACGAATTGGCCTGCCGCGAGCGGTTGAAGGCGCTGGGCGCCGAATTCTCAGACCGGCCGCCGGAGCGCGACACCGCGCTAGGCTGCTCGGTGCCCTACCCGCTCACCCTTCGCAAGGCAGGAGGGTCGATCGAAATCACACCGGCGGCCGAACTCAATTGCGCGATGGCGGAAACGCTGTCCCGCTTCCTCATCGATGTCGTCTCGCCGGCAGCGCAGGCCGAACTCGGCGCGGCGCCGATATCGGTCGCACAGGCTTCCGGCTATGTCTGCCGGCCACGCAACGGCAGCACGAAACTCTCCGAACACGGCTTCGGCAACGCCCTGGACATCGCCAGCCTCACACTTGCCGACAACACGGTGGTTGAAGTCGACGGCGCACGACCCGAAAAGCAGGCAAGATTGCTTGATCGCGTGCGCCAGGCGGCCTGCGGGCCTTTCAAGACCGTGCTCGGCCCCGGCAGCGATGCCGACCACGCCAAACACCTGCATCTGGACCTGGCGCCTCGCCGCAACGGCGGCACTTTCTGCCAATGAGCGCAGGCCGCGACGGAGCCGCCGCCGCATTTCCACCACAGCCGTAAACCGCGCCGCTGAGCTTTCCTTTACCCTTGCAGCGTAAAACACGCTGGCTGGGAGGGGATTGCCCAACGGACGGGAACGACGATGGCTGGAAAACTGCATGCCATGCGGAGCGCCGCGCGGCCGAAGCGCGCCCCGTGGACGACACCCGGCCGCCTTGTGGCATTGTGCGTCGTGGCTGTGGCTTCAGCCTGCACCACCGGCGACGTCTTCGAATTGAAGCCTGCCGTGGATGTCGGCTCCACGACCGCCGCCCTGCCGAAAACGTCCGGCCTGCAAAGCCTCGTCCCTTCCAACCCCTACATGACCGCTGCCTATCCGCGCATGGATGAGCCGATGTCGCCGGTCGAGCAGTTGTCGGCGGAAGAGGTCGATTGCCGACAGGAATTGAAGCGGCTTGACGTGGCCTATACCGACCTCGCACCGATCCGCGAAGGGCAATGCGGCATCGAGCATCCGGTGAAAGTGACTGCGATCGGCAGCGTGCAGATGAAGCCGGCAGCGACATTGAGCTGCAACATGGCGGCCACCTTCGCTGCCTGGACAGAGAAGGAGCTCGTTCCGACTGCACGCTGGCGCTACTTCTCCGGCGTCAAGACCATCCATCAGGGATCGAGCTATTCCTGCCGCAGGATCGCCGGTGAAGGCGTTCTTTCCGAGCACGGCAAGGGCAACGCGCTCGATGTGATGAGCATCGAATTGAACAATGGTGAGGATATCGACGTGCGCAAGCCCGGCTGGTTCGCCTTCCGCACCAGCGGCTTCCTTGATTCCGTGCGCTCCGACGGCTGCGACTACTTCACCACGGTGCTCGGCCCCGGCTACAATTACGACCACCGCAACCATTTCCATTTCGACGTCAAGAACCGCAAGAACGGCTATCGCGCCTGCCGCTGAGGCGGCGCGTCCGATCAAGTTCAACATACATTGGACAAAACAGAGCTCGCCGCTTTTCGAAGCCCCCTTCGAAATGCTATGAGCGCGCATGCTTTATGCTGAAATCGGTATCGTGGTCGCTCTCATCTGTGTGAACGGCCTTTTGGCAATGTCCGAGCTCGCGATCGTCTCGGCCCGCCCCGCAAGGCTGAAGGCGATGATCGACCGCGATGTCCATGGCGCGGCGCGCGCGCTGGAACTGGGCGCCAACCCCGGCAAATTCCTGTCTTCGGTCCAGATCGGCATTACGCTGGTCGGCATCTTGTCGGGCGCGTTTTCGGGCGCCACGCTGGGCGAACGACTTGCCGACTTCCTGGCCGCTTCCGGCGTTGGTCCGCGATTTGCCAACCCCGTCGGCGTGGGCATCGTTGTCGCCATCATTACCTATGCGTCGCTCATCATCGGCGAACTGGTGCCCAAGCAGATCGCGCTGCGCGATCCCGAGCGCGTGGCGGCCCGCGCGGCGCCTTTCATGGCGGTGCTCGCCAAGATCGCCGCACCCGTGGTGTTCGTCCTAGACATTTCCGGCCGCGCCGTATTGTGGCTGCTCGGCCAGCGCGGCGAAAGCGAAGAGAAGGTCACCGACGAAGAGATCAAGATGCTGGTTGCCGAGGCCGAACATCACGGCACCATCGAATCCGACGAACGCCGCATGATTGCCGGCGTCATGCGGCTGGGCGACCGCGCCGTCCGCGCCGTGATGACACCGCGCACCGACATCGACTGGATCAACCTGCAGGCCGACGACGCCACCACGCGCAAGCTCTTGATGGAAACGCAGCACTCGCGTCTCCCCGCCGGCGAGAGCGTGGATGCCATGTTGGGTGTGGTGCAGACACGCGACGTGCTGGCTGCAATGCTTGGCGGCCGCGCGCTCGACCCGCGAAAGCATGTGAAGGCGGCCCCGATCGTCCACGACCAGGCCGATGCGCTGGACGTGTTGGCCAAGCTGCGCGAATCCGACGTGCCGATGGCGCTGGTCCATGACGAATACGGCCACTTCGAAGGCGTCGTCACGCCCGCCGACATCCTCGAGGCGATCACCGGCGTGTTCCGTTCCGACCTGGACGCCGGCGACGAGGAAGAAAGTGCCGTCCAGCGCGAGGATGGCTCGTGGTTGCTGGCCGGCTACATGCCCGCCGACGAAATGGCCGATCTGCTCGGCTTCGACCTGCCGGAAGATCGCGACTACGAAACCGTCGCCGGCTATCTCCTGTCCCACTTCGCGCATCTGCCGACGACCGGGGAAACAGTGGACGCGCAAGGCTGGCGCTTCGAGGTAGTCGATCTCGACGGTCGCCGTATCGACAAGGTCATCGCCTCGCGTCTGGCAGCGGCGCATCGTGGCGTGGTGCGCTAAGCTCCGGGCCTGAGGGCGCGGCAAGGGCAGCCTGTCGGCTGCCTTTTGCGCGTTCAGATCAACATCCAGGCGACTTCAAGCTGCTGCCACATCCGCCGTCTCGGCATCCGCGTCGCGCGCGGCCTTCAAGGCATGTGCAAACCAGGACAACTGGTTCAGCATGTCGTGCGCGGCCTGGTTGAGGTGCTCGAACTCCACGATCTTCCTGCCGGCTTTGATGGCGAGGTAGTCGGCAAGAACGATGTGCACGGCCGTACGCACCGGCGCCATCTGCAATTCGACGGCATTGAGACGCAGCTGTTCGATCGCGCGGGCACCGCCGACACCGCCATACCCCACGAAAGCCGCAGGTTTCCTGTTCCACTCGGTGTAGGCATAGTCGAGCGCGTTCTTCAGGACCGCGCTGGGCCCGCGATTGTATTCGCCGGTGACGAAGATGTAGCCGTCATATTCCTCGACCTTCTTCTGCCACTTCTGCGCAATCTCGTTGCTGGAGGGCACCCACAGCGACGACGCCACCTCATCGAAGAACGGCATCGGAAAATCACGAAGGTCCACCACCTCGACGGTTAAGTCGCCGCGTTCCCGGGCCAGTTTTGCAATCCATTCGGTCGGCGCGTCGGCGAAGCGGGCGGCACGCGTCGAGCCGATAACGACGGCGATCTTGGGCTTTGACATCTACAAGCTCCTCATCAAATACAGTATCATTTGGATACCGAGACTATATCTGATACTGTCAACTCGGTTGGCAAGGAGGCACTTTTTTGAAACCGAGGCACCCCCACATCACCAAGGATTGCCAGGCGGTGAGCGATATCCTGCAACGCATCGGCGACAAATGGTCTTTGCTCGTGGTGCAGAATCTCGGAGAGGGCCCGCAGCGCTTCAACGAGATCAAGCACGGCATCGGCAACATCTCGCAAAAGATGCTGACGACGACGCTGCGCAGCCTGGAACGCGACGGGTTTGTCACGCGCACGGTCTTTCCGACCATTCCGCCAAGGGTGGATTACGAATTGACCGATCTTGGCCGAGAGCTGTCGATCCCGGTCAAGGGATTGGCTGAATGGGCCATCGCCAATACAGGCCGCATCAACGAAGCGCGTGCCCGTTTTGACGGCATCAAGGCTGTGGCCTGACGGCCATCAGCGTCATTCGGCCGGCACGACTTTCGGCCTGCCTTCGCCATCGAGCGCCACCATGACGAAATCGGCGTGGGTTACCATTTCCATCAGGTCGGAAAGGTATCGTTGCGCCCAGGCCTCGACCTTCAGTGTCATCGAGGTCCGGCCGACACGCTCGACATGCGTGTAGATGCACAGCGTATCGCCGATTTTCATCGGCTTTGCGAAGGACATTTCCTTCACCGCCGCCGTCACCACCCTTCCCTTGGCGCGCTCCGCCGCGCGGATGCCGCAGGCAAGGTCCATCTGCGCCATCACCCAGCCGCCGAAAATGTCGCCCGCGGCATTGGCGTCCGAAGGCATGGCCAGCGTCCGCAGCGTCAGATCGCCGAGCGGTTTTCCATCCGCGTAATGCACCATGCGAAAGTCCCTCATGCCAAAGCGTCGTCATGATGGCGTAGCGACGTGACGCCAAGGCGTCAACGCCGCCACCACGCGAGACAGTGTTGCGCGAATGAAGAAACCACGTGGTCGCATTTCTCACACAGCATGCCGGAAGTGCCGGTGATTGCAGGGAATGCGACAGCTAGTCTGATGCCGACAAGCATTCCGGACATCACACCCCAACATGCAGACTTATGATTTCATCGTCGTTGGATCGGGCTCGGCAGGCTCGGTCGTGGCAGAACGCCTCTCGGCCTCCGGTCGCTTCTCGGTCCTGGTGCTGGAGGCAGGCGGCACCGACCGTCGCTTCTTCGTGCAGATGCCCCTGGGCTACGGCAAGACCTTTTTTGACCCTGTGGTGAACTGGAACTACAAGGCGGAACCGGACCCGGGGCTTGCCAACAGCGCCGATCATTGGCCGCGCGGCAAGATCCTGGGTGGATCGAGTTCCATCAACGCGATGGTATGGATCCGTGGTGCGCGGGAGGATTTCGACGCCTGGGCCGAAGCCGGCAACCCCGGCTGGAGCTATGACGACGTCCTGCCGATCTTCAAGGCGCTCGAGGACAACGAGGCTGGTGCCAACCAGTGGCGCGGGCGCGGCGGGCCAGTCCACATCACCGACAATCGCGCGCGCGTGCATCCACTGACGGTCCGCTATCTCAAAGCAGCCGAGCAGGCTGGCCTGCCGCCGAACAGCGACTTCAACGGTGCCGCGCAGGAGGGCGCCGGCGTCTACCAGATCACCACCAGGAACGGCCGTCGTGTCTCGGCGGCGCGTGCCTTCCTGCGCCCCGCCATGAAGCGCGCCAATGTCCGCGTCGAAATGCATGCGCTGGCAACAAAAATCCTGTTCGAGGGCAAACGCGCCGTCGGCGTCGAATATGTCCAGAATGGCGAAACCAGGACCGCGCGTGCCGGCAGGGAAGTCATCCTGTCGGGCGGCTCCATCAATTCGCCGCAGCTTTTGCAATTGTCGGGCGTTGGACCCGGCCCCCTGCTCACCGACCTCGACATCCCGGTCGTCCACGCGGCGGACAATGTCGGCCGCAACCTCCAGGACCACCAGGGCGTCAACTACACCTGGAAGGCTACGCAGCCGACGCTTAACCAGATCCTGCGACCGTGGTGGGGCAAGCTGCTGGTCGGCCTGCACTATCTGGTGCTGCGCTCCGGACCGCTGTCGATGTCGATGAACCAGGGTGGCGGCTTCTTCCGCACGGATGCCGACCAGCCGCGCCCGAACATGCAGCTCTATTTCCAGGTGTTCTCGACCGTGCTGCCTCGAGCCGGAGAGCGCCCTATCCTGACACCGGACCCCTGGCCGGGCTTCTCCATCGGCCTTTCCAACTGCAGACCGTCGAGCCGTGGCGAAATCATGATCCGCTCGGCGGACCCATTCGCCTACCCGAAGATCACGCCCAATGCCTTTTCGACCAATGAAGACGTGTCGGAAATGCTCGACGCGGTGAAATTCCTGCGCCGCATCGCAGCCATGCCGGCGATGGCCGAGGTCATCGCGGAAGAGGTTTTGCCAGGCCCGTCAATCACTTCCGATGCGGACCTGATTCAGGATTTCAGGAAGCGCTCGGGCACCGTTTATCATCCCGTCTCGACCTGCCGCATGGGGCCGGACCCATCGCGCGCCGTGGTCGATCCGCGCCTCAAGGTCCATGGCCTTGCGGGCCTGCGCGTCATCGACGCTTCGATTTTCCCTGACAATATCGCCGGCAACACCAATGCCGCCTCGATCATGACGGGTTGGAAAGGCGCCGAAATGGTTTTGGAGGACCACCGATGAAAATCACCGACGTCAAGACCTGGGTTGTCGGCAACCCTCCGCCGGGCATCGGCGGCAAGTATTTCATCTTCGTGAAGCTGACGACCGATTCCAACGTCGTCGGCTATGGCGAGGCTTACAACGCCACTTTCTCTGCGCATGTCACCGCGCGCATGATCGAGGATATGGCGGAACGCTATCTGGTCGGTCGCGACCCGCATGATGTCGAGAACTTCTTCCGCCGCTGCTATTCGTCCGGCTTCACCCAGCGTCCGGACGTGTCCGGCATGGGCTGTTTCTCGGCGCTCGAAATGGCTTGCTGGGACATCATCGGCAAGGAGGCCGGCAAACCGGTATACAAGCTGCTGGGCGGCCAGGTGCACGAGAAGCTGCGTTCCTACACCTATCTCTATCCGCATTCCGGCAGCGTCCATTCGGAGGACGCGAGCGGCAAGAACGTCTACAACGACCCCGACCTTGCCGCAGAATGCGCCGCACTCTACGTCGGCCAGGGCTTCAACGCGGTGAAGCTCGATCCGGCCGGTCCCTATACGGCCTTTGACGGCCATCAGCCCCGCCTGATCGACATCGACCTGTCCGCCCGGATGATCAAGGCGATCCGCGAGGCGGTCGGCACCCGCGCCGACATCCTGTTCGGCACGCACGGCCAGTTCACCGCGTCCGGCGCCTTGCGCATGGCTCGCGCCATCGAGCCCTACGATCCGCTCTGGTTCGAGGAGCCGGTGCCGCCGGACATGCCCGAGGTGATGGCGCAGGTCGCTCGTGGCACGTCGATCCCGATCGCCACCGGCGAGCGGCTGACGACGAAATTCGAGTTCGCACGTGTCATCGAAAATCGTGCCGCCACCATCCTGCAGCCGGATCTCGGCCGCTCGGGCGGCATTCTGGAAACCAAGAAGATCGCGGCGATGGCTGAGGCCTATCACATCCAGATCGCTCCGCATTGCTATTGCGGACCGATCGTCGGCGCCGCCAACATCCAGCTCGCCGCGACTCTGCCGAACTTCCTGATCCTGGAATCGCTCAAGCAATGGGATGGCTTCCACGCCACCCTGCTGAAGAAAAAAATCGAATGGCAGGACGGCTGGGTCATCCCATCGAAGGAGCCGGGCCTCGGCGTCGAGCTGAACGAGGCGGTGTGCGAAGCGCATCCCTACAGCGGCAAGGAACTTCACCTGCAGATGATGCAGACGCCGTTGATGCCGTGAGCGAGGCATACGCCTTCATCGGCCTCGGCCATCTCGGGGGTCATCTCGCCGCCTCGCTCGTCCGCAACGGCTTCGACGTCACCGTCCACGACCATGATCCGGCGGCGGTCGCGCGCCTCGTAGCGCTCGGCGCCACCGCCGCCGCCTCTCCAGCGGACGCGGCGGCCCGCGCAAAAAACGCCATCACCTGCCTGCCCTCGCCCAAGATCAGCGAGGCCGTACTCGCCGGCCCGGCTGGGCTGCTGGAAGGCCTGACGAGGGGCGGAACCTGGATCGAGATGTCGACCAACGGCCGCGACGAAATTATCCGTCTCGCGGCGCTTGCCGCCGCGAGGGGCGTCGAGACGCTGGAGTGCCCCGTCACCGGTGGCGTCCACCTCGCGGCCACGGGAAAAATCACGGCACTGGTCGGCGGCGACCCCGCCCTCTACGAGCGCCACCGCGAAGCAATCGAAGCGATGTGTTCGCGCTCGTTCCTGATGGGCCCGGTCGGCTCGGCGGCGGTGATCAAGGTCATCACCAACATGCTGGCCTTCATCCACCTCGTCGCCGCCGGCGAGGCGCTGATGCTGGCGAAGCAGGGCGGGCTCGATCTCGCCCAGGCGTTTCACGCCATCGCCGCCTCGTCGGGCACCAGCTTTGTCCACGAGACCGAGAGCCAGTTAGTGCTCAGCGGCTCCTACGACATCGGCTTCACCATGGATCTCGCGCTGAAGGATCTCGGCTTTGCCGCGCGCATGGGCGAGGAGTTCGGCGTGCCGCTCGACCTCGCATCGCGGGTCAATGCCATCTTCGAGTTGGGCAAACAAAAATACGGCGGCGACGCCTGGTCGACGATGATCGTCAAACTCCTGGAAGACGCAGTCGGCACTGACCTTCGAGCTCCAGGCTTTCCGGCCAAGCTTGAGGCCTGAGGAAAACGATTCAAGATCAACGGCTTGCCGCCCATAGCGGAATCGGATCGGCAGGTGGTTGAATCAACACCTGAGGACATTCGGCGTATGTCGCTGGAACCAGGCCTGCTTACCACCTGACCGACAGGGCCCGCGGCAGGATCTCGAACTGCGCCGGAATCTGGCCCGGCGACTCTCCGTCAATGTCGACGAGCGCGCTGTTGCCGTTCGCATCGCCGACCGGCTCCACCAGTAGCCTTTTGCCCCGTACGATGGTGATGGCCGGATGATTGCGATGCCGGCCGCCATA
This sequence comes from Mesorhizobium terrae, assembly GCF_008727715.1. Taxonomy (GTDB): domain Bacteria; phylum Pseudomonadota; class Alphaproteobacteria; order Rhizobiales; family Rhizobiaceae; genus Mesorhizobium; species Mesorhizobium terrae. Next base: position 3,287,943 of record NZ_CP044218.1, on the reverse strand, counting down.
GAGCAGCCGGATATCCCAGATCAGCCGGAGCTTGCTCGCCGCCCGCAGGATGACGAAGTCGAACTGCCCATCGTCGAGCACGGCATCGGGCGCGATCATCATGCCACCGCCGAAGAAACGGCCATTGGCGGCGGCGACCAGCGCGACGCGCGCTTCGAACGGCTCGCCGTCGTCGACGGTGATCGACACCGTCTGAAAGCGGTAGCGCAGGAACTCCGTCGCCGTGCGCCATAGGAAGAGCAGTTTCGCCGACACCCTTCCCTTGCGCTTGTCGGCATTCACCGCCCGGTCCGCCGCCCCGGAAAGGCCGGCGCTGGCGATGTTGATGAAATGCCGGCTGGCGAGCGCTCCGTGGTCGTCGACATAACAGATGCGGCCGACATCGATCATGCGGGCTTCGCTGGCGGCGATCCGCGCGAGCAGCGCATCGATGTCGCGCGGAAGATCGAGCCCGCGCGCGAAATCGCTTCCGGTGCCGCAAGGCAGCAAGGCGAGCGCCGTGCCGGCATGGCCTTCGCCCACGGCCTGCAGCAGGCCGTCGGCCACTTCGCTGGCCGTACCGTCGCCGCCGGCGGCCAGCACCAGCTCGTAACCTTCGACGGCGAATTCCAGCGCCAGCCGCTCGGCATCACGCTCGGCCTGCGTCTCCCGCATGTCGAAGGCACCGAGATGCCGTTCGATCGCCGCGGCGACCATGGTCCAGTCCTGCTTCAATCGCCCGCCGCCGGCGACCGGATTGAGGATGACACCGACTTTCAACCGCGCCTCCCCCGATCGTGGCGGTTCTTTGCCGGCATTGAAGCGCGCAGGGGAATGGAGAGCAAGCGCCTGACCGAATTCGCCTGTTCAGGCCGCTCGCGGCAAACCGGCCTGTTTACCCGAAAAAACTGCGACCGCCAGCCGATATACCCGATAATCCCGGTATCCACAGGCCGTCAGCGGTTCCGGGCGCCGTCAAACGGGCGTATGGTTAGATTATCTCAGGCGGCCACGGATTGAACGGTCGAAAGACAACGGCAACCACGCGGAAACTCCTGAGGCCCGTACGGCGCCGACCGGCGCAGGTTTCGGCCTGATGCTGGAGCGGGAGCCACGAAGTACGGGGCCGCGGAAAGCGTGCGAACGCCAACGGCGGACCGATGCAAGCCATGAAGGCCGGGAAAGACCTTCGATGGCACGTCGACCGGAGTTCGAAAGGACCGAGAACGGCGTGATCCGGAAAGGGCGCTGCCTTTCGGGGTGCGCGACCTGAAGGGTCGTCAAAATCAAGGCTGGCACGCTGCAACAACCTTTGGATGTTGCGACCGCTGACTGGTCCTGGTCTGACAGGGAGGCGCTGGGAGAGATCCCGGCGCCAACTGTCTTTTGGAACCTGCCGGGCCGAACACGGCCACGGCTGCTGATCTTGTCGCGGCCGGCAGCGCTGCGCAAAACGCCACGCTCATTTCACAATCACAGCGAAATCCCGCCTTGTTCGAAGGTCATCGTCGTCGCGACTTCCGAAGGGACCGAACACGTGATCAAGACCGCCCTCGTCGCCATGACCATCGTCGGCTGCGACTGTGACGCCAAGCTTTGCGAATATATCGGCGAGACGCCGGCCAAATGGTCGAACCTTGCCGACTGCGAGGCAGCCATGAAAAGCCAAGTGCTGCGCCACAAGAGTTTCGACTATCCGTTGGTGTCCGGCGTTTGCCGCACCGTGCAGAAGCCGGCCAGCAAGCTCGCCGCGGCGCCTGCCACGCCCGATAACGGCCCGCCGCCTGTCATCACCGACGAAATCGCGGCGCTCGGGCTGCGCCGGCCCGAAATGCCAATCGGTCCGAGTGCGACGGCGGTCGCCAATCCCGATTTCAAGCCGACTTTCTACGATACGATGGTCGACGGAGGCCGCGCCGTCCTCTACCGCACCGAAAATGGCTACGCCCTGGTCAAGACCGGCCTCAGCCAGACTGTGTCCAGCACGGCTTCGGCAATGGGGCGTTCGGCCGGCTGGCTCTCGGCACAGTTGCCCTCGCCGTAACAAACGGCGTTGCGTCCGCGTTTGCCTGCACATAGCGGCCGGCCCGTCGGGGCCGGCCATCCATGGAAGGTTGTCGCCCGAAACGCGCGGCTACGATCCCTTGGCGATCGACGTCACGGTGCCCGTCTTGTCGTCGACGGTGACGTTCACTTTGGCGCCGACCTTGAGATGCGTCAGCGAGGCTTCCGGGGGCAGCTGATAGATTTTGCCGTCGTCAAGCGTGATCGACTTGGTGGCAGGGTCGATTGCCTCGATCTTGCCGGCCACCGTCGCGGCATAGGCTGAGCCGACGAGGGCAAGGAGAGCGGCTGCGGTCGCGAGGGTCTTCTTCATGGCTTGATGCTCCGTTTTCGGAAATCGAAAGTGCCCTTCAGCCTCTCCGCCAAAACAGGATCGAACGCGGCAGGAGCGGCAGGACAGGCAAAAGCTAACCGTTGACGGCCAGCGCAAACAAATCACGAAGGGTGACTTTGTTAAATGAAATCATGGGCTTATTTCAGACACATTTGCGCATAGCCACTGCTTCGGACCGTCTCGTGCCATTCGCTGCAGCGGTTTTGCGCAACAAAAGGAACTCGCTCGCCACCGAGCCCCGATGCCACCCGAACGCCGCATTTCGCGATCCCGCCATTCACGAAACGGCGCCGAAAAAATCCTGCCAGACACGTTTTATGACATCGCTTAGAGGCTTGTGACGCCCGGTTCGCGCCTCACGGATCGCTCGCATGGAGGGTTCCACGGGCCTGACATCTTCTTTTTTGGTCCAGCCCATGTCCGTCTTCCCAGGAATCACGCTTTCTGCCATTATTGAACCGGTTCAATCGGCCTCCCACCGATATTTGCGAAAGAAACTGTCTTGCTCCCGTCAATCGAACTCATCGGCGCGGTCGCCGCTTTCATTACGACCGTCGGCTGGATTCCGCAGGTCGCCAAGATCGCGCGCGAGCGCCGGGCTGGCGACATCTCGCTGGCCACCACCGGCTTCCTGGCCTTTGGCATCCTGCTGTGGGCACTCTACGGGGTGCTGATCGGCTCCTGGCCGGTCATCTTGGCCAACGGCTTCACCTTCGTGCTGGTCGCGGCTATCGTCGCCATGAAGCTGCGTTACGGCTGAAAGATTAAAGCCAAACTCGGATTGACCGGCAACAGCAGGAGCTGCCCGTGAACCGCTTGCCTCGACTGTTGCTGCTCATAGCCCTGTTCCTGGTCCCGCTTACCGCCGGCGCGCAAAGCGATGACAAGGTCGTCGACATCGCTCGGGACGACCCCGACATGAACGCCGCGATCAAACACGCCCGGGCGACGCTGGACGATTTCCTGAAACTGGCCGAAGCGCCACCGAACGACACCCAAGGCTACAAGCTGAAGGTGATGGTCCGCGACGGCGACGCCACGGAACATTTCTGGGTCATCCCGTTCAGCCGTACCAAGGAGGGTTTTGAGGGCACCCTTGCAAACGAGCCGCAAGCGGTCCGCAACGTGGTTGCCGGCCAGACCATCCAGTTCACCCGCGACGACATCTCCGACTGGGGCTACGCCAAGAACGGCCGCCAGATCGGCAGCTTCACGGTTTGCGCCATGTTCAAGCAGATGCCGAAGGAAGACGTCGAATTTTACCGCACCAATTACGGTTTCGATTGCTGACCAATCAGGCCTCGGCTGCCCCCAGCACACGCGCCAACCGCGCCTCGACCCGCGCGCGCAGCCGTCCGGGCAACGCATCCACAGGCATCAGCCGCTCGCGTCCGCCATCGCGCAACCGCATGAAGGGATGCATCCGGTAGCTGGCGACCTGCCCCCGGCTGCCCTCTTCCGCGCTGACATCGACGGTAAAGATCGCACCGATGCGGCCCGGCCATGGCTGGCGGGCCAACGCGGTGCCGAGGAAATCGCCGAGCCCATAGGCGACAGGTACCATGCCAACCTGCCCGACCGGCTGCACGACATGAGCGTGGTGCCCGGCAATCAGCCCGAAACCGTGCTCCACCAGGCGCCCGGCCAGCTCCATCGTTTCGCGTTGCGGAAAATGCCTGAACTCCCAGCCCCAATGCGGCACCGCGCACATGAGGTCGGCGTCTGCCAGACTACCATCCAGCCAACGTGCCGGATCGCCTTCCGTTGAGACACGGCCGGCAAACAGCGCCTCGTCGGCGTTGCGCCACAGCGTGAAGGCGGCGAAGCCGACCGACAGGTCCTGGACTTTGATACGCTTTACCGGACCGTCGGCAGCCGCGCCGATCACACCGATGCCGAGGCGCCGCAAGGCCGCCAGCGTCTCGTCGAACCCGTCAGGGCCCTGGTCCAGCATGTGGTTGTTGGCCACCGACAGCACCAGGCGTTGGGGCACGATACCGACGGCCGCGATTGCCTCCGACAGGAAGGTCTCGTTCATCGCATGATGCGTACCGATCCATGTGCCGAAACGGGCGCGCGCACGTCCCACCACCGGGCTCTCGCAATTGCCGATGACGAGATCGGCCGAACCGAGCAGTTCCTTCAAAGCTGGATCGCACACCGGCGCCTGTCGCGACGCAACCGCCGAAATGTCGCCGATGAACGCCAGCCGCACCGTTCTTGCCGGCCTGGGCGCGATCAGCGCGGCGGCGGGCGGCGCGAAATCCCGGGCATCGCCGTCGAGCGACGGACTCAGGAAGCGCGGCAGCCAGGAGAGCTTGTAGGAGAGCGGATAGTTCGACACGCGCGGCCCGGTTCGTTTGCTCCCGTTTACACATTCGAGCCGAACGGGTGAAGCAGCGTCAGGTCGAGTTCGTACCGACAAGGGTGCGAAACGACAAAGCCGTATTCAAAAGCGCGAACCTTCACGCGCTGATCGATGGCCGCCTGTCCTTCCAGGGCATAGCCTGTTCGAGCTGGGTCGAGACGGCCAGCACGGCGGCCTCGTCGCCATAGCGCCCGACGAGCTGAACCCCGATCGGAATGTCCTCGCAAGACCAGCCGAGCGGCAATGAGATCGCCGGCAAACCCGAGAGGTTGAACGGAAACGCGAAACCGGCATCCGCCCATTTCGCATTGTAGCGGTCGAGATCGGTCTCAGACATGTCGTAATAGCCCATCGGGCGCGGCAATTGCGTCAGCGTCGGTGTGACGAAGATGTCATAGGGGGAAAGATCGGTCGCGATGGCGCGGCTGAGCAGGCGCAGCTTATGAACGTCTTGCGCATGCTTGATGCCGCTGATCGAACGGCCGCGCTCGATCACCGCCCAGGTGATCGGCTCGACATCGTCCCGCGTCACCGGACGCCCGACGACAGCGGCCAGTTCCTCGAACATCGCCGCCACCTCCACAGGCCCCATATGGGTATAGGTGTTCCAGGCGTCGTTGCCGTCGAGCGCCATATTGTGCTCCTCGACATCGTGTCCGAGCCCCTCAAGGGTCTTGGCAGTCGCCAGCACCGCCGACTTCACTTCGGGGTCGACCGGCGTGCCGTTGGTGGACGTGACGGTGTAGCCGATGCGCAGCCGCTTCGGCGCGCGTCGCGACAATTCCAGCCAGCTTTCGGCTGGCCGTGGCGGCACGTAGGTATCGCCAGGCAGCGCACCGGCGACCGCGTCGAGATAGGCAGCGGTGTCGCGCACCGTGCGTGAATGGCACAGGAAATAGGCGCCGCCGTACCAGAAGTCGCCGTCGGGTGCGAGCGTGACGCGGCCACGCGAGGGTTTCAGCCCGACGATGCCGCAACAGGAGGCCGGGATGCGGATGGAGCCGGCCCCGTCGCTCGCCTCGCTGATCTGCACCATGCGCGAGGCCACTGCCGCCGCGGTGCCGCCGCTCGAACCGCCAGCGGTGATGCCTTCCTTCCAGGGGTTGATGGTAGCGCCATGCAGTTTGGGCTCGGTCGAGATCGACCAGCCATTCTCCGGTGCGTTCGACTTGCCGACCAGAACCAGGCCCGCCGCCTTAGCACGGCGCACCCCTTCGGAATCGTCGCTGGCCACGATATGCTTCAGATAGGCCGACGAATTGGTGCGCGGCGCGCCCTTCCACGAACTGCCAAGTTCCTTGGCCAGGAACGGAACGCCCGCGAACGGCGCCTTGCGGTCAACCCTGGCCGCCGTTTCCCGCCCCATGTCATAGAGACGGTGAATGACCGCATTGAGCCTGGGATTGAGGCGCTCGATCATCGCGATGGCGGTCTCGACCACTTCCAGCGGCGAAACCTCGCCCCGCTGCACCAGCCCAGCCAGACCCAGCGCGTCGGATTCGATGTAGACGGCCTGCAAACTCGTCATGATGACTCCTCCTCGCCAAAGACGGTGGCCCGGTCCCTCATCCGTCCCTGATACCAATGAAGATAGGCGCGTAGCGTCTGCCAAATAGAGCAGATAAGACAACTGTGCCGGGCCAGTTGCTGCATGGATAGCGTCCGCGAAACCGAAGCCCGGCTGGGCTATCTGGATATTGCGGTCAAAGTATCCGCGCTTCCATCAGCAAACGATATCCGCACAACGCGAAATGTCTAAATGCGAGGTTCACTAAACTTAAACTTGTACCTCTCACAGGAGCAACCATAGGTCAGTTTCCCAAAAAAGATCGCCCGAGTAAAAAATACCGGGGGATCACATTTGGCGCATATAGTTCTAAAACATCCCAGCAGGCGGGATAGAGCACCAGATATTGGCGATAAATTCTTCTTTTCCAAAAAATATCTTAGACTGGTTCAGAGCGCTCTGGGCGATTGGGTTCTCTTGTATATGCCGAGGCGCTCCGGAATATCGGCTTCTGGAAACTACAATGCGATTGCCTTTGCGGAGAATATCGTCGAGGCCTCCGAGCGGAACGGACACTACGTCCTCTCGCTGTCCCGTCTCGAGACGCTCGATCCGCCGCTGGGGGCAATCAGTCCCTACGTGATATATGAGAAAGGCTTAGCCGAGCCAGGATGGAAGTCTCCTCCGCAACGGCAAGTCCGAAAACTTGGCGATCGGGAGTTCATCAATATCCTTCAGGATCACCTTCAGGGATCGGCATATCAAACTCACTTCAATGCATCGTCTAAAGAACAAGAAGAGCATTCGAGGAAAATCGATCTTATCGAAGAATTGATACGGCGAGATCGAGAGCGAATTCGACAAAACTTTCCTCACGAACCCGATGGAACCTGACTTTCTTCCAGTCTCCCTAACTATATCTACAGACAAGGCTGGTGACGCTGCGAAAGCGCGGGCTAATATGCAATCCTTCGAACCGAAGTCATGGAGGAGGACGATGATGTTTCGTAAATTGCTGACCGCCCTTGCCTTGCTTGGCGGGATCGCAACCGCCGCGCCGGCGCTGGCGGCCACGGCCCACACCACCGGCAACGTCAACGTGCGCTCCGGCCCGGGGGCGGGTTATGCCAAGCTCGGCACGCTGACGGCGGGCACTCGCGTGAACCTGCGTGGCTGCGAAGACAATTGGTGCAATGTGCGGGGCGCCGGCCTCCATGGCTGGGTCTCGGCCAACTATCTGACCAATTATGCCGGCCGCCCGCCTGCGGTGGTCATCGCACCGACGATCGTCGTGCGGCCGCCACATCGCCCGCCGCACTGGCAGCGGCCGCCCCATTGGCACAAGCCACCGCACCGTCCGGGCTGGAAACCGCGTCCGCCCAGGCCGCATCCCGGCGCTCATTGCAAGATCGCCCCCGGTTTCCCCTGCCCGCGCTGACCGGCTCCTGACAGCCTGATGTCAGCAGCGCCGTTGAGATCGAAGCCGAAGGGTCGCTCAAGACCTTTCGGCTCTTCCCATTTTGGCGGACTCCTCCCATATTCGACGCATGGCCAAATCCTCCGACAAGAAAACGTCCGCATCGGCGCCTGACGACCGTGCGCAGCCGCGCAAGCGCGGCAACGGGGTTACCGACTTCCTCGACGCATCCGAGCCGCTGCATCGCGGTGGCTTCAACGAAGCGCCGCAAGCAGAATTCGCCGGTGCGCCATTGAGCGGCTCGATCTCGGACTGGGCCGAACAGATTTCCAGGGAAGCGGAGAAGGCGACACCGAAGCCGAAAAAGGTTCCCGAAAAGAGCGCCGCACCGACGCGCACGGCACGTGGCACCTCCATGGGCGGCGCCGCCACGGCCAAGGAGCGCACAGCGGCCGGCCTCAACCCGGTCGCCGGCCTCGATATCTCGCTCGAAGATGCCGAAACGCTGTCCAATTCCGGCGTCACCGCCACCGTTGCCGCGCTGTCGGCGCTGATTGAAAGCGGCAACCCGCTGCACAAGAACGGCGTGCTGTGGACACCGCACCGCCCCGAACGCCCGGAGAAGTCGGAAGGCGGCATCGCCATCAAGATGGAAACGGAATTCAAGCCGTCCGGCGACCAGCCCACGGCGATCAAGGACCTTGTCGAAGGTGTCGCCAATGAGGACCGCACCCAGGTTCTGCTCGGCGTCACCGGCTCGGGCAAGACCTTCACCATGGCCAAGGTGATCGAAGAGACCCAGCGCCCCGCCCTGATCCTGGCGCCGAACAAGACGCTGGCAGCGCAGCTCTATGCCGAGTTCAAGAAGTTCTTCCCGGAGAACGCGGTCGAGTATTTCGTCTCCTACTACGACTACTACCAACCGGAAGCCTATGTGCCCCGGACGGACACCTATATCGAGAAGGAAAGCTCCATCAACGAGCAGATCGACCGCATGCGCCACTCGGCGACGCGCTCGCTGCTCGAACGCGACGACGTCATCATCGTCGCTTCGGTCTCGTGCATCTACGGTATCGGTTCGGTCGAAACCTACACCGCGATGACCTTCCAGATGTCGATCGGCGACCGCCTCGACCAGCGCCAACTGCTCGCCGACCTCGTCGCCCAGCAATACAAGCGCCAGGACGCCAACTTCGTGCGCGGCTCCTTCCGCGTGCGCGGCGACACCATCGAAATCTTTCCGGCCCACCTGGAAGACCGCGCCTGGCGCATCTCGATGTTCGGCGACGAGATCGAGACGATCACTGAGTTCGATCCGCTGACCGGCAACAAGACCGGCGACCTGAAAAGCGTGAAGATCTATGCCAACTCGCACTATGTGACGCCGCGGCCGACGCTGAATCAAGCCATCAAGTCGATCAAGGAAGAATTGCAGCATCGCCTGCAAGAGCTTGAAAAAGCTGGCCGTCTGCTCGAGGCGCAACGTCTGGAACAGCGCACCCGCTTCGACCTGGAGATGCTGGAAGCCACCGGCTCCTGCGCCGGCATCGAGAACTATTCGCGCTATCTCACCGGCCGCCGGCCCGGCGATCCGCCGCCGACGTTGTTCGAATACATCCCCGACAACGCGCTCGTCTTCATCGATGAAAGCCACGTCACCGTGCCGCAGATCGGCGGCATGTACCGGGGCGACTTCCGCCGCAAGGCGACGCTGGCCGAATACGGCTTCCGCCTGCCGTCGTGCATGGATAACCGGCCGCTGCGTTTCGAGGAGTGGGATGCGATGCGTCCGCTCACCGTCGGTGTTTCCGCCACCCCCGGCGCCTGGGAGATGGAACAGGCCGGCGGCGTCTTCGCCGAACAGGTCATCCGTCCGACTGGCCTGATCGACCCGCCGGTCGAGATTCGGCCAGCGAAGAGCCAGGTCGACGATGTCGTTGGCGAAATCCGCGAGACGACCAAGGCCGGTTACCGCACGCTGGTCACAGTGTTGACCAAGCGCATGGCCGAGGACCTGACCGAATATCTGCACGAGAACGGCATCCGCGTGCGCTACATGCACTCCGACATCGACACGCTGGAGCGGATCGAGATCCTGCGCGACTTGCGCCTCGGCGCCTTCGACGTGCTAGTCGGCATCAACCTGTTGCGCGAAGGCCTCGACATTCCCGAATGCGGTTTCGTCGCCATCCTTGACGCCGACAAGGAAGGCTTCCTGCGTTCCGAGACGTCGCTGATCCAGACGATCGGCCGCGCCGCGCGCAATGTCGACGGCAAGGTCATCCTCTATGCCGACCAGGTCACCGGCTCGATGGAGCGGGCGATGGCGGAGACCAACCGCCGCCGCGAGAAGCAGCTGGAATACAATGAGGCCAACGGCATCACGCCGGAAAGCGTGAAGTCGCGCATCGCCGACATCCTGGATTCGGTCTACGAGAAGGACCACGTCCGCGCCGACATCTCGCAGTTCACCGATAGTGCCGGCGCGATGATGGGCAACAACCTCAAGGCCCATCTGGAAGCGCTCGACAAGCAGATGCGCGACGCGGCCGCCAATCTGGACTTCGAGAAGGCGGCCCGCGTCCGCGACGAGATCAAACGGCTGCGCGAGATGGAGCTCGCCATCTCCGACGACCCGCTAGCGCGCGAGGTCGAGGGCCAAAGCCCCTCCTCTGGCCGGGAGAAGGGCAAGCACAACAAGGGTGTGGCCAAGCACCGTACCGCCGAGGAGCAGGAGCGTTTCCGCAAGCTCGACGAAGCCCGCGCCGCCGAGGAAGCGGCCAAGGCTGCCCGGCCGAACCTCTTCCGCAAGCCGCATCTCGACGAGATGGGCGCCGATGGTGCCGTCCCCGTGAAGAAATCGCTGTTTGCCAAGCCGTCCATCGACGACATGGGACCGGGCACCGACATGCCGACGCCGGCTGGCGCGGTTTCGCGTTCGCTGTTCAAGAAACAATCGGCGGCCGAGGCGCACGGCTCGGACTATGGCACACCGGACGACGGCAAGTCGCTGTTCCGCAAGAACACGCTCGACGAGATGACGGTGCGGCGAACGGAAAAGCCGGTCGAGGGTGCGCGTCCGGTCAAGCCGGAGGACGTGAAGCCGGTCGTGCGCGAACGTGCCGGCATCGGCTCCTACGAAGATCCGGGCGACCAGCGCCGGCAGACACGGCGACCCAAGAAAAGCGGCCGGCCGGGACACTGATCGCGAGGGCTCCCTCCGTCGGCTGAAATAAATTTTGCGCCGCTGTCGGAATGCGATCGCACCATTCGTTCCTTGGTTGTCGGCACGATGATGTCGCCGCCAATCAGAGGGAGAATGCACCATGTCGATCCTGTCATCCATTGGTCGCATCGCGACCCGATATTCGGCGGCACGCACCCACGCTCGAACCCAGCGCGTGCTTCGTTCGCTGCCGATCGAATTGCGCAAGGACATCGGCTGGCCCGAGGCTGTCGATGAACAGCCGAGCCGGCCTTTCAGAATCCAGGCAACAGTTCGCTAGTCACATTGTAACGAGAGGAAAGTCAGATGAACGACACGACCGCACAGACCGAATATCCCCGCCCGAAAGTACTCGGCGGACTGATCGCCTATCTCCAGGTTGACGGTGCCGTGAAAGCCGCCGATTTCTACAAGCGTGCCTTCGGCGCCGAGGAGGTGTTCTCCTATCCGCCGGACGAACAGGGCCGCACCATGCACATCCATCTCTACATCAACGGTTCGTCGCTGATGCTGAGCGATGCGTTTCCGGAGCATGGCCATCCGCACAAAGCGGCCCAAGGCTATACGATGCAGCTCGTGCTTGGGGCTGACAACATCGAAAGCTGGTGGAAACGCGCGGTGGATGCCGGCTGTGAAATCGAAAACCCGCTTGCGGAAATGTTCTGGGGCGACCGCTGGGGCAGCCTGCGCGACCCCTTCGGTGTCAACTGGGCAATGAACGCTCCCATCAAGTAGCCAGAGGCCGGCCTTTCCAAAACGGAGGCCGGTTTCCAACCGCCGGATCGTATCCCCAGACGATCCGGCGGTTCGTTTTTTGAGATCCGGCGCAGCCCGCCCAATCTGCTAAAAGCGATTGCAGAGACGGCAGAGAGCTGGCCTGCCTTGCGCGCACCGCCAAATTGGCACCGTGCGCATCATGAAGCTGTTCTAAGCCGTTCAACCTTCGAGCGGCGCTACTTCAGCCGCTCGATCAGCGGGTTCAGCCGATCGCCATAACGTTTCCACAGGTCGACCGAACCCTTGTACATGGGCTGGCGCACTTGCGCGGCCGACGCCGTGCGCACCTGTCGCTCGTTCTGATGGAACGACAATACGGCATCGCTCCATGGCAGGCCGAGATAGTCGATCAGCGCGCGGCTCTGGCCTTCCTGGTCGGCGACGAAATCCTCATAGCGCACGTCGTGCACGACACCCGGCAGGACGGCGTGCCAATGCGCCATCATGTCCAGGTAGAGATTGTGGAAATCGGCCAGCTCGGCGAGGTCGTAGCCATAGAGATGGCCGTCGCCGCGGAAATGCGACTTGAAGATCGACAGGCAGGTGGCCACCGCGTTGCGGCTGCAATGCACGATCTTGGCCTTGGGCAGCATCAGGTGCAGGAAGCCGACGAGCAGGAAGTTGCCTGGCATTTTGTCGGTGACATGTTTGAAGCCCGGATAGCGGGTATGCAGCATGTCGAGATAATCGTGCCCGGCATCGGCAAACGCCTTGTCAGGCATATCGGCGATGCCAGCCGGGAAGCCGCCCTTCATGTCGAGCGGGAACCCCTTGCCGACAGCGGTCTTGAGGATGGTGAGCTCGCCGGCGCCGAACACCTGCGGATGGCTGGCGATGATCTGCTCGACCAGCGTGGTGCCCGAACGCGGCATGCCGACGACGAAGATCGGCGCATCGTCCTCGATCGCACTCGACTTGTGCTTCTCGAAAAATGCTTTGGTGAAGGTCGCCTTCATCGCCTCGAATTCGGCGCGCGTCCTGGCGCCGTCGTAGGCGATGCCCTTGCGGCGGATGGCGTTGCCCTCGGCGAAATAGTCGAACGCCTTGTCGTAGACCTTGAGATCGTCATGCGCCTTGCCGAGGCCGAAGGAAAGCTGCATGCGCGCCAGGCTGTCGGCCGGTACCTTGGCATGCTGCGCTTCCATCGCGGCCAGTTCGCCGTCGCTTTCACGCTGCGGCTTGACCTGGGAAAGCATCAGCCATGATTTCGCCTGCGTCGGATCGGCCACCAGCGCCGTGCGGAAATGCTCGGCCGCTTCGGAAAGCCGCCCCTTCTCCATCAGCCCCACGCCATAGCCGTGGTTGAGTTCGGCATCCTTGGGCCGGATGGCCAGCGCCTCGCGGAAAGTGGCCAACGCATCGTCCAGTCGCCCGGCTTCCTGCTGCGTCTCGGCAAGGCCGGCCCTGGCCCGCATATGGAACGGGTTACGGCCGATCGTGGCGCGGAACACCTCTTCCGCGGCGTCGAAATGGCCGATCTGGCGAAGCGTCGAGCCGAGATTGTCGCGGGCCGCGCCATGGTCCGGCTTTGCCGCCACCGCCTTGCGGAACTGCTCGGCCGCCGCAACCCCGCGACCGGCATCGCGCAGCACCGTGCCATAATTGTTCAGGAAGTCCGGATTCTTCGGCTCGGCCCGCAGCGACTGTTCAATCAGCGCAAGTCCCTCGGTACTGCGACCGGTCTGATGCAGAAGCAGGCCGAGAAAATGCGCGGCCGCGGCATGGTTTGCCTTGGCGCCAAGCACCTGCCGGTAGAGGTTTTCGGCTTCCTGCAGCCGCCCCATCTGGTGCAGTTGCAACGCCTGCCCGACGGCGCGATCCAGATCGCCACCGCGCGGTGGTTGCGTCGGGCCACCGGCCCCACCCTTTGCGCCTTCGCGCCTTCTCAATGCCCGGTTGATGGGACACCTGCCATGTTCGTCTGAGCCTGTTGCGACCTAGGCTATCCGAGAGCCGGTTTCAAGCATCAACCGAGGTGGGTGCCGTTGCCGGAAAGACAACGGCACCCGTGTTCACGGTCTAGCAGGGGCCATCGTCGACGACGCGCCAGCCGGCGGCGCGCGCCTCGCAGCCGTTCGGAAATGTCTGCAACTGGCCATGCCGGCGGGCACAGACCGGCGCATATTCGCGGGTGCAGAACTGCGGACGATCGCCGCCATCGTCCCAGCCACCGCCTCGGCATTGGCCGTCGCCAATGATGCGATAGCCGGACCGACGTGCCATGCAGGCATTGGCAAAGGTCTGCCTGTCTCCGCCGCGCCGCGCGCAGACGGGCGCATATTCGCGCGTGCAGAATTGTGGCCCAGGCCCCGGGAAAGGCGGGCGTGGTCCTGGCCCTTCGTCGACCACCACCGTACAGGCCGCAAGCACCAGGGCGACAATGGCAAGCGCCGCTCCCTGCGGCCGCAAGAAGAACTTCAGAAACTGCATGGTCGTCCCTCCATCACCCCCTCCCGACGCAAGACGCCGGGCGATATGGCCGTGCGCAGCGATTAACGCGACAGCCATATTCAGCGCGATTGAATAGACACGGCTTGGCGGAACGCAAGCGCCGGCTTCAACCGTGGTGAATAGGCGGCCCTACGGGGCATGAAACGACACGCGGCCGCTCGTCGCCGACGAGGGACGAAACCCGTTCCTCTCGATCTGGGCCTATCCTTGCGCGCCTGTGGTAGATGACCATGTATTGTCTTAGTATTAGGGAGCGTGAAAGCTGGGTGTTGTTCCCTCAGGCTTCAGCTTGCAACAATCACATTTCCGTGCGATAAATTTTGTGTTCGGGCATTTGCGACCCGGAGACTGGAACGTTTTGCACGACCCTTTCCCCGATAGTGTGAATCTCTGACGGCCCCGTTTTTCGGCGGGGGTTTTTGTCGTGCGCGAATGCATGAACGCCGAAGCAAGAACCGGGAACTGCCAACCGGCGCGAGACGAGGCAGAACCCACCATTGAACGGGTGAAGGAGTTTCCCCAATGGCCCAGACCGGTACCGTAAAGTTCTTCAACAGCACCAAAGGCTTTGGCTTCATCACGCCGGACGGCGGCGCCAAGGACGTGTTCGTTCACATCTCGGCGGTCGAGGCCTCCGGTCTGCGCACGCTCGTCGATGGCCAGAAGGTCACCTTCGACGTGGAACCCGACCGCATGGGCAAGGGTCCGAAGGCCGTCAACCTGCGCGCGGCATAAGTTTTTTCGAATTCGAGCAAATTCGAGAGGCGCGACGGTTTCCGTCGCGCCTTTTTTCATTGTCAAAGCATCGGCGCGGCTGCGGTTTCCGTACAGCAAAAGTTTTTCTTGCCGATATCGCCAAAATAAACGACAAATTTGCCGTCTGGGTTCTTTGCGGGCCCGGAGACTGGACTGATGGGGTTCAAAGGAGTTTCCCATGCCGCAGACCGGCACTGTCAAATTCTTCAATCATGCCAAGGGTTTCGGCTTCATCACGCCGGACGACGGGGCGAAGGATGTCTTCGTTCATATCTCGGCTGTACAAGCATCGGGACTTCCTGGTCTTGAAGATGGACAGAAAGTGACTTTCGACACCGAGCCGGATAAGCGCGGCAAGGGTCCCAAGGCGGTCAACCTGACGGTCGGCTAAGCCGGCGATCAGGAATTACATGGACCGATAGAGTTCGCCCACCGCCTGATCGACGCGGTGGGACGTATTGGCCGGGTCGCGCAAGCGCCACTTTTGTTCAGCCTCCGTTCAGCCACGACCCACTATTACTGGCTGCAAGACCGGGCCACGCCTCCAGAAGAACCAGGCGAACCGGGATGAAGGAGACCGTCATGAACAGATTTTTCAAAGCCGCCATCCTGTCCGTTGCCGTCGGCGCGACGACGCTGGCGACCTTCTCGCCCGCAAGTGCTGATGACTGGCGCTGGCGCCGTCACCACAACCGTTCGGGTGATGCCCTCGCCGCCGGTGTCGTGGGCCTTGCGGCCGGAGCCATCATCGCTGGCGCGCTGTCGCAACCGCGCTATCGCGAGCCGACCTATTACGACGACTACGATCCTTACTACGAGCCTCAGCCCCGTTACGTGGTGCGACCGCGGCCGGTCGTGCGGCAGTATTATTCCTACGCCGGCGGCGTCGAGCCCTGGACTCCGGAATGGTACAGCTATTGCTCGGACCGCTACCGCTCGTTCAACGCGCGTTCCGGTACCTTTACCGGCTATGACGGCCAGCAGCATTTCTGCACCGCCAACTAACCGGCCACCAAACCAAAGTTCCCTGCCCAACGAAAAGCGCCGCCTTCGGGCGGCGCTTTTTTTCTTGTGATACCGCTCTGACGGGAAGTCGAAGGGATCAGACCAGGAAAGGGTTGGAGCGGCGTTCGTCGCCGAACCGGCTGCCCGGGCCGTGCCCACACAAGAAGCCGATGTCGTCGCCAAGCGGCAGTAGCTTTTCCTTGATCATGCGGATCAACGTTTCATGACTTCCGCCGGGAAGATCGGTGCGGCCGACGGAACCGTGGAACAACACGTCGCCGACATGGGCGAACTTCGCCGCGCGGTTGAAAAAGACGACATGCCCGGGCGCGTGCCCCGGGCAATGCAGCACCTCGAAGACATGCTCGCCGAACGATACGGTCTCGCCTTCAGCCAGGAACCGGTCCGGCACGCAGTTGCGGATCGTATCGGTGACGCCGAAACGGCGCGCCTGGTTTTCCAAATTGTCGAGCAGCGGCTGGTCCGCTTCATGCGGTCCGATGATATCGACGCCAAGCGCATCCTTCAAATCCATCGCGCCGCCGGCATGATCGATATGGCCGTGTGTGATCCAGATCGCCTCGACGGAAATGCCGTTGTCGCGCACTGCCGCCAGAATGCGGTCGACATCGCCGCCGGGATCGACCACCACGCCCGCCTTGCTGTCGCCGTCGAACAGGATCGTGCAGTTCTGCTGGAATGGCGTGACCGGAACGATGCCGGCGTTGAGCTGACCCATGATGGCTCCTTCGTCTTGTCCTTCCACCTAGAGACCCCGACCGGCCGCGTCCAGTCTCGCCGAACATGGGAAGGCTCCGAGGGGGCTTCCCAAAACGAAATGGGCGGCCGAAGCCGCCCATGCCGAAAGATATAAGTGTCCCGACTTACTTCTTCATCGCGTTCATGACCATGCCGATGACGCCGGTCAGGATCGCACCACCGCCGGCGCCGCCGACGATGTTGTTCAGGTTGAGTGCGCTGCCCAGACCGCTGGCGGCAGCCGTAGCTGCAGCCGGGTCAACCGCGCCGCCGTGAAGCAGGCTGCCGAGAATTGCAGCACCGCCAACGCCGCCGATTGCACCACCGAGCAGCTTCGGAAGCTGGGACATCGCTGCTTGCTGCAGCGCCGCGCCCACCGCCTGACCGCCGACGATACCGGTAACCACCTGGACGATGATCGGAAGAAGTGTTTCCATTCTGAAGTCCCTCCTTGGATGCCAGCCGCCGCCGGCAGACGCCATCATGAGACCGCGAATCGGTTGAAAGTCAAATGCAGAAAAATGCAGGCTTAAAAAACCAGCGCAAAACTGCTTTCTGACCACAATTCCACGATTTTTTCTTATGCAGCGGCCGCCGCGCGCTTGGGTCGAACAGCATCGGCATAAGCCTGCACAAGTGTTTTGCTGATCGCACCGACCGCGAATCGATATTCGCCGACCTCGCTGATCGGCGTCACCTCAGCCGCCGAACCGGTCAGGAAACATTCTTCGAAGCCCGCCAGTTCCTCCGGCCAGATCGCGCGCTCGACCACTTCTATGCCGCGCTCGCGCGCCAGTTCCATCACCGTGCGCCGGGTGATGCCGTCGAGGAAACAGTCGGCCGTCGGCGTGTGCAGCTTGCCGTCCTTGACGAAGAAGACGTTGGCGCCGGTCGCTTCCGCCACCTGCCCGCGCCAATCGAGCATCAGCGCGTCGGCATAGCCCCTCGCCTCGGCCAGATGCCTGGACATGGTGCAGATCATATAGAGGCCGGATGCCTTCGACTTCGAAGGCGCCGTTTTGGGATCCGGTCGCCTGTAGTCGGCCCAGTCGAGCCTCAGTCCCTTCATCTTCTGTTCGGCATCGAAATAGCTCGGCCACTGCCAGATGGCGACCGCGCAATGGATGCGGTTGTTTTGAGCTGCGACGGAGGTCTGCTCGCTGCCGCGCCAGGCGATCGGCCGCACATAGGCGTCCTCAAAACCCTGCATCTTCAAAAGGGTGCTGCAGGCCTCGTCGATCTCGGCCACCGAATAGGGAATGGTGTAGCCGAGGATTTTCGCCGACTCGTGCAGGCGCTGGCTGTGCTCGGTCAGCTTGAAGATTTCACCGCCATAGGCCCGCTCGCCTTCGAAGACGGCGCCACCGTAGTGGAGGCTGTGGGTCAAGACGTGGACTTTCGCATCGGCCCATTTGATGAACTCGCCGTTCATCCAGATGAAGCCTTCCAATTGGTCGAAGGGAACAGGCGCCATAAATCCTCCCGCGCGCGGACGGTCCGCGCATCGCTGTCACGTTGCGTTTGCTGTCGTTTCGGCTTGAGGGCGGCCGGTCGATGCCTCGGCAGGCTTCGCTTGCAAACTGTCGAAAAGTTCGGGAAAGGCGGTCTCGCCTTGCCTTTTCGTTCGCAATCGGCCCTAAAGCTTATCAAAAATTACCATCGTCCGGAAAATACGTCAATAATGCTGACATAATTTTCGGCTAGGTACGGGATCATCATGGCAGACCGCAAGACCGCTCGACCAACGCCGATCACAACGCCGGTAAGCGACGAGGACGGCATCGACTTCGGCATCATCGAGCTCTTCTTCTTCGCCTATCGGGATTTCACCTCGGATCCCGACGAGATCCTCACCGATTATGGCTTCGGCCGGGCGCACCATCGCGTGCTGCACTTCGTCAACCGCAGACCCGGCCTCACCGTCGCCGAATTGCTGGACGTGCTCAAGATCACCAAGCAATCCCTGGCCCGCGTGCTGAAACAGCTGATCGACACCGACCACATCGTGCAGTTACCCGGCCCGCGCGACCGCCGCCAGCGGGAGCTCTATCCAACCACCAAGGGCCGCGCCCTGGCGCTGGCCTTGGCACGGCCACAGTCGCGCCGCATCAGTACGGCATTGGGAGATTCCGGTGTCGAAAACCGCGCCTCGGTCGAATTGTTCCTGAAGGCAATGGTCAATCCGGAACTGCGGGCGCAGATTGATATTCTGCCCAGAAACCCGATCCAGAAACTGTCAGGGGACGATCATGGAGAACATTGAAAGGACTGACAGGCCGCTGGCCCCGAATGACGATGCACCGCATCTGCTGGTGGTCGATGACGATACGCGCATCCGCAACCTCCTGAAGCAGTACCTCACCGAGAATGGCTTCCGCGTCACCGTCGCCGGCAACGCCGACGAGGCGCGTCGCAAGCTTGTCGGCCTCGATTTCGACCTCCTGGTCCTCGACATCATGATGCCCGGCGAAAGCGGCGTCGACCTGACCCGATCGCTGCGGACCGACAAGAACGTGCCGATCCTGATGTTGACCGCGCTGTCGGAGACCGACAACCGCATCAGCGGGCTGGAGGCTGGCGCCGACGACTATTTGCCGAAGCCATTCGATCCGCGTGAGCTGATCCTGCGCATCAACAACATCCTGCGCCGCGGCGGCCCGGCCACCACGCCGAAGGTCGAGCAGCTGGTGTTCGGCCCTTACACGTTCCAGATCGCCAAGCGCGAGTTGAAGCGTGGCGGCGAGGCGCTGAAACTGACCGATCGCGAACAGGAGATCCTCGCGATCTTCGCCGCCCGCGCCGGAGAGACCATCCCCCGGCACGAACTGGTCGGCGACGA
Organism: Mesorhizobium terrae; assembly: GCF_008727715.1. Lineage (GTDB taxonomy): Bacteria > Pseudomonadota > Alphaproteobacteria > Rhizobiales > Rhizobiaceae > Mesorhizobium > Mesorhizobium terrae. The sequence goes on along the minus strand of NZ_CP044218.1, from coordinate 3,268,461 downwards.
TTCAGAGGTTGGGGAGCGTACGATCGACGTCCAGATCAACCGCCTGCGCCGCAAGATCGAGCGCGATCCCGCCAATCCCGTCTGGCTGCAGACGGTGCGGGGTATTGGGTATCGGTTGAGCGTGGAATAGAATGAGATGCTGGCGACCGGTTCACCGGCGACAGCTTCGCGCGAACCGGTAGGTGGATGGCGACTTCGGAATTGCAGGGACCCAAACCGGAAGGCGGACCTATCGGTCGCGTGCTAGGCGCCTTGCCGCGCGGCTGGCGCCGGTTCTGGCGCCTCGTCTCCTTCTATATGCCGAAGCGGCTCTATGCCCGCTCGCTCATCATCGTCATCGCGCCGATGATCCTTTTGCAGTCGGTCATCGCCTATGTCTTCCTCGAGCGGCATTGGCAGCAGATGACGCAGTTGCTGTCGCAGGCGGTGGTGCGCGATATCGCCGCCGTGATCGACCTGATGGAGACCTATCCGCGCGAGGCCGACTACGCCAACATCATCCGCATGGCGCAGGATCGCATGCAGCTGAAGGTCGACCTCCTGCCGCCCGACCCGCTGCCGCCGCCGGGACCGAAACCCTTTTTCTCCATTCTCGACGACGTGCTGCCGGCCGAGATCACCCGCCAGATCAACCGGCCATTCTGGATCGACACGGTCGGCAATTCCAACGTCATCGAAGTGCGCATCCAGCTGGAAAACAAGGTGCTGCGTGTCTTTGTCCGCCGCAGCCAGGCTTACGCGTCCAACACCATCGTCTTCCTGATCTGGATGGTCGGTACCTCGCTGGTGTTGCTGTTGATTGCCATTCCTTTCCTGCGCAACCAGATCCGGCCGATCCTGGCGTTGACCGAGGCCGCCGAGAGCTTCGGCAAGGGCCGACCGATGCCACGCGACTTCCGCCCGCGCGGCGCCGAGGAAGTACGGCGCGCCGGTTTCGCCTTCATCCAGATGCGTGAACGCATCGAACGCCAGATGGAGCAGCGCACGGCGATGCTGACCGGCGTCAGCCACGACCTGCGCACCGTGCTGACCCGCTTCAAGTTGCAATTGGCGCTTATCGGCGGCAGGCGAGCCGACACCGAGGCGCTCAACCAGGACATCCAGGACATGCAGTCGATGCTGGAAGGCTACCTGGCCTTCGCGCGCGGCGAGGCCTCCGAAGACCAGGGCGATTTCGATCTGGAGACCTATTTCCAGAAGTTGCGCGACGAGGCGACGCTGCGCAAACGCAAGTTGACGACGGCCATCAGCGGTCCACGCCTTGTCCATGTCCGCCCGAACGCCTTCGAACGCCTGCTGTCGAATGTCGCCGGCAACGCCTTCCGTTATGGCCAGATCGTCGACATCAAGGCCGTCAACAGCCGTGGCTCGCTGGTGGTGACGATCGACGACGACGGCCCCGGCATCCCCGCCGACAAGCGCGAGGAAGTGTTCAAGCCTTTCGTGCGGCTGGACGAAGCGCGCAACCTCGACGCCAGCGGCACCGGCCTCGGCCTTTCCATCGCCCGCGACATCGTTCGCAGCCATGGTGGCGACATCACCCTGGACGACAGTCCACAGGGCGGCTTGCGGGCTGTCATCCGGGTGCCGTCCTAGGACATTTCATCGCGGCGTCATGAAAACATGGTCAAGAGCGCGCATGAAACGCGCGATTTTCCATGATTCGATCTGGCGGTTGGACCCCGGCGTCCTGCCCGCCCGACCGGGCTGGCGCGAGGAATGGCCGTTGTTGGGCCGCCCTCGCCGATCACGCGCGGACAAGATCCGGCGACAGCGCGGCGAGGCCTCATGCGCATCCTGATGGTGACCGATGCCTGGCGCCCTCAAGTCAACGGTGTCGTCCACACATTGGAGCGGCTGTCCGAGACCCTGAAGGGACAAGGCGTCGAAACCGAATTCCTGACACCCAACATCTTCCGCACCCTGCCACTGCCGACCTACCCGGACATCAGACTGGCCCTGACCACACCGCGCCATGTCGCGCGACTGATCGCCGAGACCAAGGCCGACCATATCCACATCGTCACCGAGGGGCCGCTGGGCATGATGGCGCGGCGCTATTGCCGAGCAAATGGCCGGCCTTTCACCACCAGCTATCACACGCGCTTCCCGGAATATCTCAGCGCCCGCCTGCCCGTGCCCGAAAGCTGGGCCTATGGCTGGCTACGCGACTTCCACAATTCCGGCCAAGGCACACTCGTCGCCACCCAGTCGCTGGCCGATGACCTCGCCGCGCGCGGCTTCAACAAGCTGAAGCCCTGGACCCGTGGCGTCGACATCGAGCATTTCCGGCCGACCAAGCGCGGCGAGCTTGCCTTTCCGCGGCCTATTTTTCTCTCGGTCGGCCGGGTCGCCATCGAAAAGAACCTGCCGGCCTTCCTCGATCTCGATTTGCCTGGAAGCAAGGTGGTCGTCGGTGATGGGCCAGAGCGCGCCAAGCTCTCGGCACGCTATCCCGGCGTGCATTTCCTCGGCCATCGCCCCAGCGGCGAGCTGGCCGAACTCTACGCCTCCGCCGACGTCTTCGTGTTTCCAAGCCGCACCGACACGTTCGGCAACGTCATCATCGAGGCGCTGGCCAGCGGCACGCCTGTTGCCGCCTATCCGGTGACGGGGCCGATCGACATCATCGGCGACGGCATCGGCGGCAAGGTATCGGAAGATTTGCGCGAGGCCGCGCTCGGCGCCCTCGAAGTCAGCCGCACGGAAGCCCGCGAGCGCGCCTTGCGCTACAGCTGGAAGGCCTGCGCGGACATGTTCATGGACACGGTGAACGATGCTTTGGGACGGCGCGAGAAGCTCGCCGCCTGAGCCGGCTTCTATGACTAGTAGAGCCGGCCGCCGTCGGGCACCTTGCGCTCGATCGCGCCAAGCACGACATCGCCATCGGCGTCCGGGAAGCCCAGGGTCAGCACCTCCGACATGAATTTGCCGATCTGGCGCGGCGGGAAATTCACCACCGCGAACACCTGACGGCCGATCACGGTCTCCGGCGTATAATATTTGGTGATCTGCGCCGACGATTTCTTCACGCCGATCTCCGGCCCGAAATCGATCTTCAGCTTGATCGCCGGCTTGCGCGCCTCCGGAAAGGGCTCCGCCTCGATAACGGTGCCGGCACGGATGTCGACACGGTCGAAATCGGCGAAGGTGATGTCCGGCTTGCGCTCGCTTCTGGCAGTCATGGCGGGTCAGGCGTTTCCGTGCGTTTCGAAAAGCACGCTCGACAGCGCGTCCTTGGCCGAGGTGCCGGACCAGACGACAAACTGGAACGCCTGGAAATAGCATTCGCAGGCTTCAAGCGCAGAGGACAACAACACCTCGACCTGCTGGCTGGACGGCTCGACACCACCGGCGAGCAACAGCGACTGGCGGAACATGATCGCGCCCTCCTGTTCCCACAGGTCGAAATGGCCGAACAGCATCTGCTCGTTGATCAGCGACAACAGTCGCATCACTTCCAGCGTGCGGTTTTCAGGCACCTTGATGTCGAAGGCACAGGCCAGGTGCAGCGCCTCGAAGTCCTCCATCCAGGAGAAGGAGACATGATAGTCGGTCCAGGTTCCGGTCACGGAGATCGAAATCTCATCGTCGCCGGCGCGTTCGAAAGACCAGTCGTTGTTGTGCGCCACCTGTTCGATCACGTCGACCGGATGGATCTCGCGGGAAAATTCGAGCTCAAGGAGTTCCATGGAATGCTTCCTGTCGTTCTGGGAGCGCCACCGCACGCTCCGCGGGGGAGGCACGCACAACGAACAAATTTCTAGAACTCGGACGGCCTGGACTGCTCGACGCAACACTCCATGACCGGACCCCACCGCCCGGCGCATGACCCGTTCCGAATCATGCAGCAAATTCAGTCTATTGATCGGGAGTCGCGTGACCAGCCCAATTTTTTGGGACGGGCCATTCGCATGTGGACAGCGAGAGTCACAAAGAGTCACACGCGCCCTGTAAGCGATTCACGACAAAGCGCTTTTTCAGGCGGCGGGTTGTGGAAAGATTTAACGATTATTTTTTTGCGCGCGGCTTGGCGCTTGTCGTCGAAGCCGGCTTTTCGGCCTTGTCGCCAGCGGAACCCGCCAGTTGGGCCTCGAGTGCCTCGATCCGCGCCGCCAGTTTGGCGTTCTCTTCGCGCGCCTTGGCGGCCATGTCGCGGACAGCGTCGAACTCTTCGCGCTGCACGATCTCCATGGAATTCAGGAGCCGTTCCGCCTGCGCGCGGAAGGCGGTTTCCACCTCGCGGCGCACGCCCTGCGCGGCGCCGGCCGCGTCGGTGACCAGCTTGGCGAATTCATCGAGGATGCGGTTCGGTCCGGTCGACATGGCAAAACCCCTGTTGTCTGCTTTGACCTAATGAGCCCCTTGCCAGAATGCAAGGTTGCTCCGCCTTGACCCTGCCAAAAGCCTGCCCCATGGTCCGCGCCCGAACGCGACCCGCATGGGAGATTTTCTTGAGCGACCTGCTGCCGCTTGCCGCCCTGTCCTTTCCGAACATAGATCCGGTCATCTTCCAGATCGGGCCGTTTTTCGGCTACGGCCCGCTGAAGGTGCACTGGTACGGTGTCGCCTATGTCGTGGGCATACTGTTTGCCTGGTGGTATGCGAAGCGCCTTATCACCAACACCCGCCTTTGGCCTGAAGGCAGACTGCCCATGAAGCCCATCGACATCGACGATTTCGTTGTCTGGGCCGCCGTCGGCATCGTCGTCGGCGGGCGTCTGGGCTACGTGCTTTTCTACAATTTGCCGCGTTATCTCGCCAATCCGATCGAGATTTTCTACCTCCAGGATGGCGGCATGTCCTTCCATGGCGGCATCACCGGAACCATCCTGGCGATGCTCTTTTTCGCGCGGTCGCGCGGCATCCATGTCTGGTCGCTGTTCGACGTGGTGGCTGCCGGCGTTCCTGTCGGCCTCGGCCTCGGCCGGCTTGCCAACTTCATCAATTCCGAGCTCTGGGGCCGGCTCTCCGACGTGCCGTGGGCGGTTGAATTCCCGACCGGCGGGCCGTTCCCGCGCCACCCCAGCCAAATCTACGAGGCATTGCTCGAAGGCCTCGTGCTCTTTCTGCTGTTGCGCTTCCTCACCCATTCCCGATTGAAGCTGATGACGCCCCGCTTCGTCTCCGGCGCATTCGTTACCGGCTATGGCCTGTCGCGCATCTTCGTTGAATTCTTCCGCGAGCCGGACCGTCAGCTTGGCTATCTGTTCGGCGGCTGGCTGACCATGGGCATGGTCCTGTCCGTGCCGATGGTGCTGATCGGCATCTGGTGCATGGCCACGGCCAGGCCGGTCACGCACACACAGCCGGCATGACCCGGCTGAAGCGCCGCATTGTCGAACTGATCGGAACGGTCGGCCCTATTCCGGTCAGCGAATACATGGCGCTTTGCCTGTTCGACCCCGAAGCGGGTTATTACACCACGCGCGAGCCCTTCGGCGCCGGCGGCGACTTCATCACCGCGCCCGAGGTCAGCCAGATGTTCGGCGAACTGGTCGCCGTCTGGCTCTACCAGACCTGGCAGGCCGCCGGCGCGCCGATGCCGGTGACGCTGGCCGAAATCGGGCCGGGACGCGGCACCTTGATGAAAGACATGCTGCGCACGCTGACGCGCCTCGATGCGGATTTTGCCCGCTCAGCGTCCGTCGCGCTGATCGAGACCAGCCCGCGGCTGCGCGACGTGCAGAAGGCGACGCTGGCCGGCGTATCTGATGCCGTGGAATGGCACGAGACGGTCGCGTCTCTGCCCGAAACGCCGCTGTTGATCGTCGGCAACGAACTCTTCGATGCCATTCCGATCCGGCAATTCGTGCGGACCGCCGACGGCTGGCGCGAGCGCATGGTGGGCCTCGACGCGAATGGCGAACTCGGCTTTTACGCGGGTGCTGCCTCGCTCGATCCTTCGCTGCTGCCGCCCGACGCGGACACCGCGCCAGCCGGCGCCATTGTCGAGATCGCCCCGGCCCGCTCGGCACTGATGCAGACGATTGCCGAGCGCATCGCCGAACATGGCGGCGCCGGCCTGTTCTTCGACTACGGTCATCTGCAGCCAGGGGTCGGCGACACGCTGCAAGCACTGCGCCGCCACGATCACGAGGATGTGCTGGAGAGCCCAGGCGAAGCCGATCTAACCTCGCATGTCGATTTCGCAGCCCTTGCCGTCTCGACACGCGCGGCCGGCCTACATTCCGATTTCACCACGCAAGGCGCCTTCCTGCTCAGCATGGGTCTGCTGGAGCGCGCCGGCAGCCTCGGCGCCAATGCCGACAACACCACGCGCGAGCGCCTGTCGGGCGAGGTCGAACGCCTCGCCGGCCCACAGGCGATGGGCGAGCTGTTCAAGGTGCTGGCAATCGCGCATGAAGACATCGTCCTGCCGGTGTTCCACAGCCAGGTCGATCAACCGGAATAAGACCGCCAACGATGCAGGAAACCGAACTCGATACGCTGAAGGCGACCATCCTCGCCCACTTCCCCGATCTGGCCGAGGCTCGATTCAGCCTGCTGACCAACGGGTTCGATTCGGTCGCGGTGGATGTCGATGATCGGCTGATCTTCAAGTTCCCACGCCACGAGACCGCCAGGCAATCGCTGGTGCGGGAGGTCAGCCTCCTGTCCGTCATCCGTCCTGCCATCGCCATGCCGGTTCCGGATATCCGCCTGGTCGACGGACCACCGATCTTCTCGCATCATGCCAAGCTGAAAGGTGACTATCTGGAAACGCCGTATTATGCGCGCCTGTCTGAGCCCGCGCGTGATGATCTGGCAAAACAGCTCGCGCGTTTTTACGTCGACCTGCATGGCCTCGACATGGAGAAAATGAAGGCCGCCGGTGCAACACCCGTCGAAGCCTGGATGGAGCCCGACGAAGTCCGCGAAAGGGCGCCGCCGCTTCTGTCGGGCGAATTGAAAGCCCATGCCGAGCGGATCATTGCGTCGTGGGCCGACCTTCCGCCGGATCCCTGCGGGATCACCTACGGCTTCTTTGATGGCCATGGCTGGAATTTGGCTTTCGATCAGGAAACCAGCCGCCTCAGCGGCGTCTATGACTTCGCCGATTCCGGCTTCGGCTCGCTGCACCGCGATTTTGTCTATTCGAACTTCATTTCCACCGACCTGACCGAGCGCATCGTCACCAACTACGAAGCCTTGTCAGGGCGCGTGCTTCGGCGCGAACGCATCGAGGTGCTCACCGGAGCGCACCGCTTGTGGGAGTTGGCGGCAGCCGTGGACGATCCACCACGAATCCCTTTCATGATGGATCATTTCGCATATTGGGTGACCACGCTACGTTGAGCCTTGCGGCAATCGCGCCACCGATCGCGATTGACTTCGTCCCCCGCCCTGCCCCACTGTCCGCGCTTCGAACCGTCGACCGCGGCGTCTTGACGAATCCTGCCCTGGCGAAGACAAAGCACGCATGCTGGACAAAATGATCCCGGACCCGCTCCGGTCACCGATGCTCGAAAAGGCGGCGGCGCAAGGCATCCGCCACGGCTATTTCACGCGGGTCGGTGGCGTATCGGGTGGCATCTATCGCGGCCTCAACATCGGCGCCGGCTCCCAGGATGATCCGGAATTGGTGCGCGAGAACCGCCGCCGTGTCGCCGATTGGATGGGCGTGGCCCCGAGCCATCTGCTCAGCGCCTACCAGGTCCATTCGCCCGATGTGGTTGTCGCGCGCGAGCCGTTCGCAGGCGAACGGCCGAAGGTCGACGCCATTGTCACCGACCGCCCGGGCATCGCCATTGCCGCCACCACGGCCGACTGTGGGCCTGTCCTGTTCGCTGATGGCGCTGCCCGCGTGGTTGGTGCCGCCCATGCCGGCTGGAAGGGTGCTTTCACCGGCGTGCTCGAAAACACCATCGCGGCCATGGAAGGCCTGGGCGCCAGGCGCGAAAACATCGTCGCGGTGCTTGGCCCGTCGATCAGCCCGAGAAATTACGAAGTCGGTCCCGAATTCATTGCCCGCTTCGTCGAGGCGTCCGCCGACAATGCGCGCTATTTCGCGCCGTCCGGCAAGGCCGGCCATGCACTGTTCGACCTCAACCGATACACGATCGATCGGCTCGTCCAGGCCGGTGTGACCGCGCATGGCCTCGATCGCTGCACCTACGCGGAAGAAGACCTTTTCTTTTCCTATCGCCGCACCGTCCACCGCAATGAGCCGGACTACGGACGTCAGCTGTCGGCGATCGTCTTGGAGGACCACGGCTGATGGCGCTGCATTTCGAACGCTCCGAATTCGACGCGCGCCGCGACCGGCTGATGATCGAGATGGCCGAGAAGAAGCTCGACGCCGTGCTCCTGTTCGCGCAGGAGAGCATGTACTGGCTGACCGGCTATGACACGTTCGGCTTCTGCTTTTTCCAGTGCCTAGTAGTGAAGGCGGACGGCTCGATGGTGCTTCTGACCCGCTCCGCCGACCTCAGGCAGGCGCGGCACACCTCCACCATCGAGGACATCGTGGTGTGGACCGATCGCGCCGACGCCAACCCGGCGATCGACCTGCGCAACCTTCTCAACAATCTGGACCTGCTCGGCGCCCGCATCGGCGTCGAATACGACACGCATGGCCTGACCGCTTACAACGGCCGCCGCCTCGACGAGCAGTTGCAGACCTTTGGCCAGATCGCCGACGCTTCCGGCGTTGTCGGGCGGCTGCGCCTGTTCAAGAGCCCGGCCGAGATCGCCAAAGCCGAAAAGGCGGCCGCCCTGGCCGACGACGCGCTGGATGCGGCGCTGCCGCTGATCAAGCAGGGTGGCGACGAGGCGCAGATCCTGGCCGCCATGCAGGGCGCAGTGTTTTCAGGTGGCGGCGACTACCCCGCCAACGAATTCATCATCGGTTCCGGGCCGGACGCGCTGCTGTGCCGCTACAAGGCCGGGCGCCGCAAGCTCACGAAGAACGACCAGCTCACGCTCGAATGGGCCGGCGTGTTCCATCATTATCACGCGCCGATGATGCGCACGATCCTGACTGGCAAGGTCTCCAAGCGCCATCAAGAATTGTTCGACGCGTCGCGCGCCGCGCTCCTCGCCGTCGAAAAGGCGATGACACCCGGCAACAGTTTCGGCGACGTCTTCGACGCGCATGCCCGCACGCTGGAAGCGCACGGCCTGACGCGGCACAGGCTCAACGCCTGCGGCTATTCGGTCGGAGCTCGCTTCACGCCGTCCTGGATGGATATGCCCTTGTTCTACCAGGGCAATCCCGAACCGATCGCGCCAAATATGACGCTATTCGCGCACATGATCATCATGGATTCGGAAACCGAGACCGCGATGACGCTGGGCCGGACCTACCTCACCACCGAATCCCAGCCGAAGCCGCTTTCGCGCCATGATCTCGACTTGATCGTGCGGTGAATCGATGCCGGGAAGGGCGACAGGGCCGTTCATACGTCACCGAGGAGTCCGTCTGCCGATGAGGCGATCGTGCCTGACCACCGCGTCGTTGCTCGCGGCGTTGATCCTGTCGGCCTGCAACAGCGCCAACGACACGCTGCAGCCCGGCAAGGCCGCGCCGGGCGCCCAGCCCCCCGCCCAAGGCCAGGCCGCGGCGACACCCACCTCGCCGGCTCCCGCAACATCGGCGACGGGAATAACCGCGCCGCAACCCGGCGTGCCTGCAACCGCCGGCACGACGCCCACAGTATCGCCGGCGCAGACCGCTGCGGTGCTCGGCAAGATGCGCCTGCAGATCGCCCCGATCGTCGGCGCCTCCGTCGAGGCGGCCACGCCGCTCACCCAGCGTCTGGCGGCCCGCGCCAAGGAAAGCGGCATCACGCTGGCCGGCAGCGCCAACCAGACCGCGACGCACGTGCTCAAGGGCTATTTCTCGACCATCACCGAGGGCAAGGACACCACCGTCATCTATGTCTGGGACGTCTACGACCCGGCCGGCAACCGGCTCCACCGGATCAACGGCCAGCAGAAGGCGCCTTCGGCCAAGGGCGCCGAGGGATGGGCCGCCGTCCAGCCAGCCACGATGCAGGCGATCGCCGACCAGACCATCGCGCAATTGACCAATTGGCTCGCCGGCCGCCCCGGCGGATCCTAGCCGGCTTCGTGCCACGCGCCTTTCCCCAGGGTTAAGCCTTTGTTGGGATTCAGCTGCGGATTCGCCAATACGACGCTTGCAATACCGGCGAGGGCCGTTAAAAGCCCCATAAACTCCACCACCAGGTACGGTGCATGAAACTCTTCGCGGGCAATTCCAACAGGGTGCTGGCCGAAGGCGTCGCCCGCTATCTCAACATTCCGTTGGGAAAAGCCAGCGTCAGGCGCTTCGCCGACCAGGAGATTTTCGTCGAGATCCAGGAAAACGTGCGCGGCGAGGATGTCTTCATCCTGCAGTCGACGTCCTATCCGACCAACGATCATCTGATGGAACTTCTCATCATGATCGACGCCTTCATGCGCTCGTCGGCCAAGCGCATCACGGCGGTGCTTCCCTATTTCGGCTATGCGCGCCAGGATCGCCGCGCCTCGGGCCGCACGCCGATCTCGGCCAAGCTGGTCGCCAACATGATCGCCCGCGCCGGCGCCGACCGCGTTTTGACGCTCGACCTGCACGCCGGCCAGATCCAGGGCTTCTTCGACATCCCAACCGACAACCTCTTCGCGGTCCCGGTCATGGCCCGCGACGTCAAGGCCAAGTACAAGCAGCTCGGCAACGTCATGGTGGTGTCGCCCGACGTCGGCGGCGTGGTTCGCGCCCGCGCGCTCGCCAAGCGCATCGACGCCCAGCTCGCCATCGTCGACAAGCGGCGCGAACGGCCGGGTGAATCGGAAGTCATGAACGTCATCGGCGACGTGCGCGGCAAGGACTGCCTGCTCATCGACGACATTGTCGATTCCGGCGGCACGCTGTGCAATGCGGCCGACGCACTGCTCGCCAATGGCGCCACCAGCGTCACCGCCTACATCACCCATGGCGTGTTGTCGGGCGGTGCGGCAGCCCGCATCTCCGGCTCGCAATTGCAGGAACTGGTGATCACCGATTCCATCCAGCCGACCCAGGCCGTCATCGATGCGCACAACATTCGCGTCATCTCGATCGGCGACCTGATGGGCGAGGCGATCTCGCGCACCGCGACGGAAGAATCGGTCTCCAGCCTTTTCGACTGACACGTGAAGTAACGCGCCACAAACCGCGCAATCCCGAATTGCGAAGACCCGCGAGCTTGTATTAGATGTTCCCTAAGTAAGGGGATACTTCTGGATTCGGGCTTCGCATTGCTTACCGGCAATACAAGTAACGTCCCGGGGAGTTTCGAGGGCCTTGTCTCTCGGGCCCTGCTTTGGCTGAGCTCGACGGGCACGCCAGACCCGCCTGAAGTCAGACGCCGCCTGGTGCAGATCACGTTCATGCGCAAGGCCGCTTACGTGATCTCGCTGATCTGCGTCCTTTCGGCGGGCACCGCCGTCATCGCGCTTACAGGGCAGACCTGGGCCTATTTCTGGATGGCGGCCGAGTTTGCCATCTTTGTCGCCCGCATCGGCATCGTCACTGCGGTCGAACGAAAGCCAGATCTCGACCCCGAAAAGGCGATGTATGTGCTCATGCTGGTTGCCATGGCATGGGCCGCCACCTTCGGTATCGGCGCCTATCTCTGCATCATGAGTGGGAACACCACCCTGATCGCGCTGGCCAGCATATTGGCGATGGGCGGTATCGGCACGGTCGCCTCGCGAAACGCGGTGACCCCGCGACAGGCGGTACTTTTGATGTGCCTGGTGGCGCTGCCCTATGTCGTCGCCGCGCTGACCTCGCCCACCGCCGGGATGTTCGTCGTCAGCTTCTTCATGCCCTTCTACACCGCCGCCATGATCGCGATGATGGCTCAGAACTACGACATCACCATACGCATGATCCGCGCCGAATACCTCAATCGCCAGCTCGCGATGACGGATGTGCTGACGGGGCTGCCCAATCGAATGTTTCTCGACGACGAGCTCGACAGGCTGTGCGCGGCGATCGGCCGAGGAGAAAAGGCGAGCGGGTTCAGTCTGCTTTACATCGACCTCGACGGCTTCAAGGCGGTCAACGATATCCGTGGCCACGCCGCCGGCGACTTCCTGTTGAAGGCCGTCACGCAGCGCCTCGCTCGCACGGTTCGGGAAGGCGACAGCGTCTGCCGGCTCGGCGGCGATGAATTCGTGATACTCCTGCCGAGAGCAGGCGCTGTGGAGGCAGCCTCCCTGGCGGATAGGATCATCGGCGCCGTTGCCCGCCCCTTCGATATCGATGTCGGCGAACTCGTGCGCATCGGCACCAGCATCGGCAGCGTCACCGCGCCCGCCGACGGCGACACCCCGGCCTCCTTGATCGGCAATGCCGACATGGCTCTTTATGCCGCCAAGGCAGCAGGCAAGGGAACCCATCGCGCGCATGCCGCAAGCAGTGTGTGATTGTCCTGATCCGGATCAGTCGGGGCCGCACGACAGCAGCCAATCCCGCCTAACGCAGCAGGCCGTCCAGCAGCGGCAGGCTGATCAGCGCCGAAAGTGCGATCAGCCCGAAGCACAGCCGGCGGAAGGTCTGTTCGCTGGCTATGCCGAACATATGCGCGCCGAGCCACAGCCCCAGCCCGTAGGCAGGCGCCGCAATGACAGCGAGCGCGGCGATCGGCGCTGTGATGAGGCCGCCCCAGAGATAGCTGACCGCGGTGATCGCCGAGGAAATCGCAAAATAGAGAATGATGTTGGCCCGAACCGTATTGCCCGCAAAAGCGCCGCCCAGCCAGTAGGCCACGACCGGCGGGCCGCCGACCTGCGCCGCGCCCGAGAAGACGCCGGAGATCGCCCCGACCGCCACGGTGAGCGGAGCTCTCGGACGACCATGGTAACGCCAGCCCGACATCAAAAGGAGAAGAAGCAACACAACGATGGCGATGATCGACCAGCGGATGACGAGCGGGTCGAGATGCGCCAGTGCATAGGTGCCGAGCGGCACGCCGACGAGCGCGCCCAGCGCCATGACGAAGACATTGGTTTTGTCCGCCAGCCGCCACGCGCCGGGAACGAACCCCACCGTCATCACCCCATCCACCACCAGAAGCAGCGGCGCCGCCACCTTGGGGCCGATCACCGCGCTGGCCATCGGGACAAAGATCAGCGCCGCGCCAAAGCCCGAAAAGCCGCGCGCCAGACCGGCGATCAGGGCGATGAGAACGATAGCGAGGATGGCCTGGGTTGAGGTGCCGGCCAAAAGGGAGTGGAGCATTTTGTTATCGAAAGACTGAATTCCCGCTGTTTCTAGCTGGTTCCTGCTCTACCGGACAGAGCCCGGGCCGAAAGCGACAACTATTGCCTCGGCCGCTTGCTTGAATCGGACGCTCAGCCCCTCGGGTTCCCCGCTTTGGCGGCTTGCCTTCGCGCCCTCGCCCATCAGGATCAGCAACTCCGCGGCAGTATCGGGTCGCAAAAGCCCCGCACGCGCGCAAAGTTCAGCCAACCCGTCGCGATAGGTTTTTGGGTCTTTCCCGACCATCCTGTTGATGGAACGGTCGTGCTTGCCCGGTCCAATGACGCTGCCGGCGAATTCGCAGCCATCGCTTCGAACATCCTCAGCCACCTGGTCGATCCAAGTCCCAAGCTGCGCCAGAGGGTCTCCCGGACGCAGGGCATCCAGGTCATCCCAAAGCCAATCGGCATTTTCGATCGGTCGTTGAAGGGATCGCCCAATGACATCGGTGTGTAGCGGAATTTCCAGGGACATGGTCTGACCTCGGATGTTGTCAGTCGAACGTGCGCCTCTCTGGAGGCGGGATGCTTTCCAGCTGCGCCACGGAGCATTTAGGCGTCGACCCCACGCTGGTTTCCCAGGCGTGTTGCCAATTCAGCAAACTCTTGCTGGCCGTCGCGGCTTATCGTAAGAGGAGATGTTCTCCGGTTATATACGGAGATATCCTCCGCATAGCAAGGATTTTTTCAATGGTTCGTCAGAGCGAACCCTCCGCCCCCCGGAAGCCGAGAGCAGATGCCGAGCGCAACCGCATCCGGCTGCTTTCTGTCGCCAAGGTGGTCTTCGCGGAAAAAGGCTCGAATGCCAGCCTCGACGAGATAGCGCGCCGCGCCGGTGTCGGCGCCGGGACCCTCTACCGTCACTTCCCCAACCGCGATGCGCTGGTCGCAGCGATATACCGCAACGAGACCGAGCAACTTGTTGCGGCAGCGGACCGTCTCGTGAAGGAGCACGCGCCTGTCGAGGCACTGCGCTCATGGCTTTTGCTGTTCGTCGACTACATCACCACCAAACACGGAATGCACGAGCTGCTCCAACCTGTGCTCAGCGGAATGTCCGACCTCCAATCGGCATCCGTGACGCAGATGCAGCAAGCAATTTCAGGGCTGATTGAGCGAGCCGTTGAAAGTGGGGACGTTCGCCGAGATCTCGATCCCCGCGACCTGATGTTCGCGCTTGCGGGTGCGGCTAAATTCGGCGCGGGATCCGACGGCCTGCAGGCTGCCAGACGGCTGGTCGACATTCTGATAGCCGGTGTCCGAACGCCCTCGAAATCCTAGATTTCGCCTCACCCCACCTCCCTCGCCCCGCGCAGATACCCTCTCGGCGACGTACCCAGCATGCGCTTGAACATGGTGGTGAAGGCCGGCACGCTGTCATAGCCGAGATCGAGCGCGACGCGGGTGATCGGCTCGCCATCGGCCAGCCTGGGCAGCGCCGCGAACAGCAGCGCCTGCTGGCGCCAGGTCGACAGCGACAGGCCGGTCTGGCGGTGGAAGACGCGGGTGAAGGTACGCCGGCTCATACCCACCGTCTCCGCCCAGTCGTCGATCGTCGCATGAGGCGATGGCTCGGCGACGAAGCGACGGCAAAGCGTGGCGATGCGGGCGTCGGCCGGAAAAGGCAGGCCGAGCGGCCGCTCCGGCATGGTCGGGATCTCGTGCAAGAGCAGCGCCATCAAAAGCGCCGCCCGTTCGCTGGGAGGCTGTTCAGTCGGCAGGGTGACGGCCTCGATGATCAGACTGCGCATCAGGTCGCTGACGCCCACCACGCGCAGCCGTGTCGGCAGGCCCTCGACGGCATTGGGCGCGACATAGATCGACCGCATCGAGACATTGCCCAACATGTCCACCGCGTGCTCGATGCCGGCCGGGATCCACATGGCGTGGTCGGGCGGCACCATCCAGCGCCCATATTGGGTTTTCACCAGAACCACGCCGGCCAGGGCATGCAGCAACTGGCTGCGGTTGTGGTGATGGTCCGGCACCGTATAGCCGTCGGGATATTCCGACGGCAGCGCCACGATGAGGTCGCGCACGCGCTCCAGCCACTCCAGACGTTCCCTGTGCAGCTTGTAGAGTTGCTCGACCGGCGCTTCCCGGTAGGAGACGCTCATTGGCATGGCATTGGCCCACTTGCGTAATAAATGGACCAAACCACGAAAGAAGTAGGGTGACAACGGGATTATAAGCTCCCGCGCGGCAGCCTGCCGCAGACATACCCAAGGAGCATGATCTTGACCGATACCGCAGCGACGGCCGGTCGCGCGACCGCAGCGACCACCACAGCCTTCACCGTCATCCTGGCAGTGAGCTTTGGCCATTTCATCAACGACATCATGCAGTCGCTGCTTTCGGCCATTTATCCGCTTCTTAAGGACAATTATCGCCTCGATTTCTGGCAGATCGGCCTTTTGACCTTCACCTTCCAGGTCACCGCCTCGCTGTTGCAGCCGGTGGTCGGCATGGTCACCGACAAGCGGCCGATGCCCTTTTCCCTGCCCTGGGGCATGGCCTCGTCGCTGGTCGGGCTGATCGTGCTCGCCTATGCCGGCCATTATTGGCTGCTTCTGATCGGCGCCTCGCTGATCGGCATCGGCTCGTCGATCTTTCACCCGGAATCGTCGCGCATCGCCAGGCTGGCGTCTGGCGGCAAGCACGGCCTTGCCCAGTCGCTGTTCCAGGTCGGCGGCAATGCCGGCCAGGCGATGGGCCCGCTGCTGGCGGCCTTCATCGTCGTGCCCTTCGGCCAGACCAGCATCTCCTGGTTCGCCATCGGCTCGCTGATCGGCATCATCGTGCTTTGGCAGGTCGGCAACTGGTACATCCGGTTCCGCAAGGCGAGCGGCAATCGCCCGGCAGCCACCCATGTGTCGCCCTTCCCGCGCAACCGCGTCGCCTGGGCGCTGGTCATCCTCACCGTGCTGGTGCTGTCGAAGAACGCCTATATCGCCAGCCTGTCGAGCTACTACACCTTCTACACCATCCATAAGTTCGGCGTTTCGGTGCAGATGTCCCAGGTGCTTCTGTTCGCCTTCCTCGGCGCCTCCGCGCTCGGCATCCTGCTCGGCGGGCCATTCGGCGACCGCTACGGCCAGAAGGCGATGATCTGGTTCTCCATCGTCGGCGTCTTGCCGTTCACGCTGATCCTGCCTTATGCCAATCTGGAATGGACGGTGATCCTCACCATCCTGATCGGTCTCATCCTGTCCTCGGCCTTCTCCAACATCGTGGTGTTCGCGCAGGAATTGGTGCCGGGCCGCGTCGGCATGATCGCCGGCATCTTCTTCGGCTTCGCCTTCGGCATGGGCGGCATCGCCGCTGCTATCCTCGGCGTGGTCGCGGATGCCAAGGGCATCGACTTCGTCTACCAGATCTGCTCGTACCTGCCCTTGCTCGGCCTGCTCACCATCTTCCTGCCCAACATGAAGGAAGCCAAGGGCAAGGCCGCCAAGGCGGCATAGTCCGGCAAAGGCGGCCACGCTTGCGCGTTTGGCCGCCTTCCGCTATAGAGCCGCCACCCGCGTAGACACCCTTGGAGGCAACGCGGCTGAGGGCCGCCAGGCTCGCAAGACCCCAAAAAGCACTTTCCGGTTTTTGTGGTCGCGCACGGATGGCGGCTTTCGACATTTTCGGAGACCGGCACGCCGGGCACCGGAGATGCTCCAGCAACGCGAAAGGAAATGCCATGAGCCACGACACTTACGAGCTCAAGGCCGAGGCGCGCGAACAGGTCGGTAAGGGGTCCGCCCGTGAAGTTCGCCGCAACGGTAAAGTGCCTGCAGTTATTTACGGCGACAAGCAGCCTCCCCTGGCGATCGCCCTGTCCTACAAGGACATCTTCTACAAGATCCATGGCGGTGGTTTCCTGACCACGGTCGCCACGATCGATGTCGACGGCAAGAAGATCCAGGTCCTGCCGAAGGACTATCAGCTTGATCCGGTCAAGGACTTCCCGATGCATGTCGACTTCCTGCGCATCGGCAAGGACACCGAGGTCAATGTCGACGTTCCGGTGCACTTCATCAACGAAGAAAAGTCGCCCGGCATCAAGCGCGGCGGTGTCTTGAACATCGTGCGCCACGAAGTCGAGTTCCACTGCCCGGCCAATGCGATCCCGGAATTCATCACCGTGGATCTCTCCGGTGCAGACATCGGCGATTCCATCCACATCTCGTCGGTCAAGCTGCCGAAGGGCGTGAAGCCGGTCATTTCCGACCGCGACTTCACCATCGCCACCATCGCCGGTTCGGCCGCGATGAAGCCGGAGACCGAGGAAGCGGAAGCCGCTGCCCCGGTCGCTGAGGCCGCAGCCGAAGAGAAGTAAGTTTCGCCGCCCGGGAGCGCCGCAACCATGCTTGTGTTTGCAGGTCTCGGCAATCCGGGCGCGAAATATGCCAACAACCGGCACAATGTCGGTTTCATGGCGGCGGACGCTATCGCCCGCCGCCATTCCTTTTCGCCCTGGTCGAGAAAATTCCAGGCCGAGATCGCCGAAGGCAGGATCGGCGGCGAGAAAATACTTCTCATCAAGCCGCAGACTTTCATGAACCTGTCCGGCCAGGCGGTTGGCGAGGCGCTGCACTTCTACAAGCTCGAACCTTCGGCCGTCACCGTCTTCTACGACGAGATCGAACTCCCGGCCGGCAAGGTGCGTGTCAAGACAGGCGGCGGTTCCGCCGGCCACAACGGCATCCGCTCGCTCGACCAGCATATCGGCAAGGATTACCGGCGCGTGCGCATCGGTGTCGGCCATCCCGGTGCCAAGGAAATGGTGCACGGCCATGTGCTGGGCGACTTTTCCAAATCCGACCAGGAATGGCTGGACGTGCTGCTCCAGGCCATGGCCGACAGCGCCGAGCAGATCGCCAAGGGCGACGACAACTCCTTCATGAACCGCGTGACGCTGGCCCTGCGCGATAAGCTGCAGCCGACCGGACCGAACGACACGCCGCCGCCAAAGCCGCCGAAAGAGCCGGCCTCGCCCAAGGCGCAGAGCCATATCCGCCAGGCCAGGCCGCAGCAGCCTGCCGCGAAGCTTCCCGAAAGCGGGCCGATGGCGGCGATGCTGAAGAAGCTGTTTGGCAACAAGGACTGAGCCGCATAGGCCGAAAGGCTTGACGATCATCGACCCTTTCGCCCATAGCCTGAGCAAATTCTTAGTTCCCGATAGGACCACATCATCATGGGTTTCAAATGCGGCATCGTTGGGCTGCCCAACGTCGGCAAGTCCACGCTGTTCAACGCGCTGACGCGCACCGCGGCCGCGCAGGCGGCGAACTATCCCTTCTGCACCATCGAGCCGAATACCGGCGAAGTGGCGGTGCCGGATCAACGCCTGCGGAAGATCGCCGACGTTGCCAAGTCGAAGGAAATCATCCCGACGCGCATCTCCTTCGTCGACATCGCCGGCCTGGTGCGCGGCGCCTCGAAGGGCGAAGGACTGGGCAACCAGTTCCTCGCCAACATCCGCGAGGTCGATGCCGTCGTGCATGTGCTGCGCTGCTTCGAGGATGACGACATCACCCATGTCGAGGGCAAGATCGACCCGGTAGCCGACGCCGACACGGTCGAGACCGAACTGATGCTCGCCGACCTTGAAAGCCTGGAGCGCCGGATCGTGCAGATCCGCAAGCGCGCCGGCGGCAAGGACAAGGAAGCAAGCACCGTCCTGCCGATGATGGAAGAGGCGCTGAAGCTGCTGCAGGACGGCAAGCCGGCGCGCGTGCTGCTGAAAGGCATCGCGCCCGAGGATCTCGCTATCCTGAAGGGGCTGAACCTGCTCACCTCGCATCCGGTGCTCTATGTCTGCAACGTCGCCGAGGGCGATGCCGCGACCGGCAACGAACACACGCGCGCCGTCGAGAAGATGGCCGAAGCGCAGGGCGCCGGCACCGTGGTGATCTCCGCCGCCATCGAGGCCGAGGTGGCGCAGCTTCCCGATGCCGAGGAGCTCGAATTCCTCGCTTCCATGGGGCTGGAGGAACCTGGCCTCGATAAGCTGATCCGCGCCGGCTACGACCTCCTGCACCTGATCACCTATTTCACCGCGGGCCCGAAGGAAACCCGCGCCTGGACGATCGAGCGCGGCACCAAGGCGCCCGGCGCGGCCGGCGTCATCCACACCGACTTCGAGCGCGGCTTCATCCGTGCCCAGACCATCGCCTACAACGACTTCATCACCCTGGGTGGCGAAGTGGCGGCCAAGGAGGCCGGCAAGGCGCGTGACGAAGGCAAGGAATATGTCGTCCAGGACGGCGACGTGATGCTGTTCAAGTTCAACACCTGATCCGGATCGATGACGGCGCACGCCAGCCCTGAACTTGACCTTCCACCGGCTATCCGCGCGATGATCGCGGGCTATGCCTGGGACCGAGACACGCTTGGCCATTCGGATGCCGGCGTGTTCAGGCTGGAGGCGACTGACCGGCCCCGATTGTTCCTGAAAGTCGAGGAAAGTGGGGGCCATGCCGAACTGCCCGCCGAGGTGGAGCGCCTGCGCTGGCTTGCCGGTCAGGGCGTTGCCTGTCCCGAGGTGCTGGCTTTCGAAACCCATGCCGGCCGCGACTGGCTGCTGATGAGTGCCATGCCTGGGCGGGATCTGGTTTCGGCTGGCCCGCTGTCCGCCGAAAAGGCCATCGCCGTGATGGCCGGGGCGCTGCGTAACCTGCATGCGCTGGATATCCGTTCCTGCCCCTTCGACCACCGGCTCGAACACCGCATCGCCGACGCCAGGGCGCATCTGGAGGCCGGTCTCGTCGACGAGGAGGATTTCGACGACGAGCGCATGGGGCGCACGGCGGACGATGTTTTCGGCGATGTCATCGCCTTGCGACCCTCCAGCGAAGACCTCGTCGTCACCCATGGCGACGCCTGCCTGCCGAATTTCATGGTCGACGGCGACCGTTTCTCGGGCTTCATCGACTGCGGCCGCCTCGGTGTCGCCGACCGCTGCCAGGACCTTGCGCTCGCCTGCTGGAGCATCCACCATAATCTCGGCCCGCAATGGGTCGACCCCTTCCTTGCCCACTACGGTGCGCCGGACATCGATAGCGGCAAGCTCGCCTACTACCGCCTGCTCGACGAATTTTTCTGATCGCAGGCGCGTCTTTACGACCGTGACTGCAGCAGCCGCGGCGTCCGGTGGCCGTTGCGGCTTGACGCGGCCAGCCGCCGGGTCTATCGCGCCCTTGCGCCGACCAGCTTTCCCGGCCCGGCGTCCCCTCGAAACAGCCCTCGGCATGGGAGACCACGCGATGATCAAGGCCTTCGTCGTGGACAATGATCGGCTGCGCGTTGCCGACTACCTCGAAGAACAGCGCGACAGCATCGTCTGGGTCGACCTTTTCAATCCCACCAAGGAAGAAGAGACGGCCGTCGAGACGGTGTTCGGCATCGCCGTGCCGACCCGCGAGGAGATGGAGGAGATCGAGGTTTCCTCGCGCCTCTATGTCGAGGACGGCGGATATTTCATGACCGCCAACCTTCCCTCGCAGACCGAAGCCGACAAACCGGAAATGTCGCCGGTCACCTTTGCCCTCGCCAACAAGCGCCTCGTCACCGTGCGCTATCATGAGCCGCGCGCCTTCAAGACCTTCCCGCTGCGCGCCGAAAAGGTGGCGACCGGTTGCACCAGCGCCGACACCATCCTGGTCGGCCTGCTCGAGGCGATCGTCGACCGGCTGGCCGATATCCTCGAAAAGATCGGCCGCGACATCGAGACGATCTCGCATGACATCTTCGAGGCGACCGCCACCAGCGCCTCGCGCCGCAACCGCGACTTCCAGGAGCTCCTGAAGAGCATCGGCCGCAAGGAAGACCTTGCCTCCAGCGTACGCGACAGCCTGATCTCGCTACAGCGGCTGGCCGGTTTCCTGACCCATGCCGCCACGCAGACCAAGATGGGCAAGGACAGCCGCGCCCGCATCAAGACGCTTTCGCGCGACGTCGTTTCGCTGGCCGACCATTCCGCCTTCCTGTCGCAGAAGATCGGCTTCCTGCTCGACGCCACGCTCGGCATGATCTCGATCGAACAGAACGCCATCATCAAGATCTTCTCGGTGGCCGCCGTCATCTTCCTGCCGCCGACGCTGGTGGCATCGATCTACGGCATGAATTTCGAGGCGATGCCGGAATTGAAATGGCAGGTCGGCTACCCGCTTGCCATCGGCCTGATGATCGTGTCGGCGGTGCTGCCCTACTGGTACTTCCGCCGGCGCGGTTGGCTTTGAACGGGCAAACCGCTGCGCCAAGCCCGGCCAAGCCTTGCGGGACGGGACGGCAGCGTTCAAAGTAATAGTACAAGCTTGAACGGGATTGCGCGATGACCGGCAAGAAATGGGCCTACGAGGATTTCGCCGAAGGCGCGGCGATCGATCTCGGACCCAAACATGTGACGGCGGCCGAAATCATCGAATTCGCCTCCGAGTTCGACTTCCAGCCGATGCATCTCGACGAGGAAGCCGGCAAGGCCGGCCTGCTCGGCGGCCTCTCCGCCTCTGGCTGGCACACATGCGCGATGTTCATGCGCATGATCTGCGACGCCTTCATTCTCGACTCCACCTCGCAAGGCGCGCCCGGCGTCGACCATGTCAAATGGAAGAAGCCGGTGCTCGCCGGCGACACGCTGACTGGCAAAATCACCATCCTTGCCAAGCGGCTGTCCAAATCCAAACCCCGGCTCGGCTTCGTCACCATGCGCGCCGAACTGTTCAACCAGCGCGGCGAGACCGTGTTCGAACTGGAGAACACCGGCATGTTCCTGACACGCGCGGGAGCCGACGCATGAGCCTCGACGACTATCTCGGCATCGGCACCACCGTCACCCTCGGCTCGCACCGCTTCGAGCCCGAGGAGATCAAGGCCTTCGCCCGCAAATACGACCCGCAGATCTTCCATGTCGACGAGGAAGCCGCCAAGCACAGCCTGCTCGGTGGTCTGTGCGCGTCAGGCTGGCACACCGCCGCCACCTGGATGAAGTACAACCTGACAACGCCGAGACCAACCGGCGCGGTCTGGAAAGGCCCCGGCGCGGAGCCGGAATTCGGTCCCTCCCCCGGCTTCCGCAATCTGAAATGGCTGAAACCGGTCTTCGCCGGCGAGACCGTCACCTTCACCCGCACCGGCGTCGCCCATCGCCCGCTCGCCTCGCGGCCGGGCTGGCGGCTGCTGACAATCCTGTGCGAGGCCTTCGATTCCACCGGCGACAAGGTGATCGAGTTCGAAAGCTCGGTGCTGGTGAAGGCCGAATAGGCACTTTGAACCCGGCCCGCCGTCGCCTCCTGACACCAAGTTGTCAGGAGCACTACGCTATCTGATCGGCCATTGAAGAGGACGAAGGAGCGTCGTTGGGGCGCATCCATCTCGTCCCGCGGGGGATGTCGCCGATGGATGCCAGCGCCTTGTGGCTCTATTTCGTTCTGCTCGTCGGCATCATCGTCGTGCCCGGCATGGATATGCTTTTCGTGCTGGCCAATGCGCTCAGCGGCGGGCGTCAGGCAGGCATCGCGGCAACGGTCGGCATCATGCTCGGCGGCATCTGCCACACCATCTTCGGCACTGTCTTCGTCACCGGTCTGTCGACCCTGCTGCCGGTCGTCGCCCCCGTCATGATGGTGGCCGGCTCGCTCTACATGATGTGGATCGGCTACACGCTTGCCCGCAGCGCGATTTCCGTCGACACGGTCGAGGCGGCGGCGGCACGCCCGCTCGGCACGATCCTGGCGCAGGGCATGCTCACCTGCGTGCTCAACCCCAAGGCCTGGCTGTTTGTGCTCGCCGTCTACCCGCAATTCATGAAACCGATCTACGGCCCGATCTGGCTGCAGGCTCTGATCATGGGGACGATGACCGTCACCGTGCAGATGGCCGTCTATGGCGGCCTGGCACTGGCGGCGCTGCGCGGTCGCGATGCGCTGACCGACAACCACGCCGCCACCATCTGGATGGGACGCGGCGCCGGCCTGCTTCTGATGGCGGTCGCCGCCTTCACTCTGTTTCGGGCTGTCAGGGGGATGTGACGAGAGGGATATGACGGAGCGGCATCCCACGCCTTCGTCATTCCGGGCCAGCGAGGCGAAGCCGAGCGCCGACCCGGAACCCATTGAGCAGCACGGCCGGGACCTGGGTTCGCGTGGGCGGCGGTGAAAGATGCGGCGCCGGTTCGGCTGCGTGAACGGTTCAGGACGAGGACCGGGCCGTGCCAGACGATGAAGCGGCCAATGGGTTCCGGCTCTCGCTGCGCTCGGCCGGAATGACGGCGGCGCAGTCGCGTCGACGCGATGACGCGTTGATACACTTCTTCATCGCCACGCCCTGCTTTTCGCAGTCTGGCCATTGTCAAAAAACACTCCCCTTGAGGGAGGTGGGAAGCGGGGCGCCGGGTCGGTGCCTCTTAGCAAACAGTACGTGGCGCCTTCCGGGCGCCCCGCCAGTGTTCTTGCCCCGGACCGACCTCGCCGTCCTTCGCGACGGCAGACTTCGGGCCTCGAAGCCGCCATTCGCGGCGGCCGGGTTTTTCCAGGGCCCGGACTTAGGGCTCGTCACCAGACAGCGCCACCGTTAGCGCTGCCAGTCCGGCACCGGCGCCCTCCCTGATACCCGGTGCGCACCAGGTTCCCGTGAGGGCGATGCGCCGATTGTCGACTGAAGGCGAGCGGCGTGAACAAATCCGCGCACGATTTTTCGCGTGGTTTTCGGCAAGGGATTGAACGGACAAGGTTCTTTCTTTCGACCTGCGTCTTCCTCCACGCATCCAATCCACATCCCGCACCGTGCCGACGCGTCAGTGTTCCGGCATGGATTCCCGACACGCTTCGCTCGTTCCTCGCTCACGCGGTCGGGAATGACGGATGTCCTCGAGCGCTTTCGCCAATCGCGCGGTTCTGATCGCAACGGTTTTGACGGCCACTGTCGTTCGCACCGACGGGTTTAGGGGACCGCCGTTGTTCGCGCAGACGGTTTTAGGGATCGCTGCCGTTCGCAACGACATTGATGCGAGGCTGGGCATGGACAATTGGCGAGACCGCCCATGCAACTCGTCATTCCCGGCCGCGTGAGCGACCGCAGGGAGCGGTGCGTGTCAGGAATCCATGCCGGAACGCTGACGCGCCGGTGCGGTGCAGGACGTGGATTGGACGCGCGGCCCGAGGCCAACGGAATTGGAAAGGAACCCTTCAGTGGCCGTCGAAGGCCATCAGGGTACGCACCGGCACATTGAGCGCCTCGAGCTTCTTGCGGCCGCCGAGGTCCGGCAGATCGATGACGAAACAGGCGGCGATGATATCGGCGCCGATCTGGCGCAGCAGCTTGACCGCCGCCTCCGCCGTGCCGCCGGTGGCGATCAGGTCGTCGATCAGGATGACCTTTTCGCCCGGCGCCACGCCGTCCTTGTGCATCTCCATCTCGTCCAGCCCGTATTCCAGGCTGTAGGCGACGCGCACGGTTTCGTGCGGCAGCTTGCCCTTCTTGCGGATCGGCACGAAGCCGGCCGACAACTGGTGGGCGACGGCGCCGCCGAGGATGAAGCCGCGCGCCTCGATGCCGGCGATCTTGTCGACCTTGCGGCCGGCATAGGGATGCACCAGCTCGTCGATGGCGCGCCGGAAGGCCTGGGCATTGCCGAGAAGCGTGGTGATGTCACGAAACAGGATGCCGGGCTTCGGATAGTCCGGAATGGTGCGGATCGAGGCCAGCAGCGTGTCGGTCGAAGAAGATGTCATCGGGAATCCATGTCGTGCCGCCCCATCGATAGAGACTGGCGCGGGCAAAGGAAAGTGCGAAGCCGGCATGGCCTCGCATTTTCGGCCGCGACCCGTGGCCTGCCCCGCTCAGGCCAGGGTGTCGGGCTCGGTGGCGCGCGGATCGTCCGGCTCCGGTGCCGCCTTCAGCGCCACCGCGACGAGGCCCGCAGCGACCATGAAGGCGCCGACCAGCCACAGTCCGGCCTTCGGGTTTCCGGTCAGGTCGGTCAGCCAGCCGGTCACATAAGGGCCGACAAAGCCGGCGAGATTGCCGAGCGAGTTGATGAGGGCGATGCCACCCGCCGCCGCAGCACCTGTGAGGAACATGGTGGGCAGCGCCCAGAAGGTGGGCAGCGCCGCGCAGATGCCCATGGCGCAGATCGTCACCGCGATCATCGTGGTGAAGGGTGACTGCATGTAGAGCGCGACGGGAATGGCGAGCCCGCCGACAATGGCCGGGATCGCCACATGCCAGACACGTTCGCGGGTGCTGTCGCCGTGGCGCGCCCACAGATACATGGTGACGGCGCCGAACAGGTAGGGGACGGCGACGATGAAGCCCTGCTCGACCAACGAGTAGTGCGTGTTGAAGGTCTGCTGGAAGCCAGCGATGATCGTGGGCAGGAAGAAGCCGACCGCATAGAGCCCGTAGACGATGCCGAAATAGACGAAGGCCAGCGCCAGCATGCGCGGCTGCGTCAGCGCCTTGACCAGCGGATAGTGATAGCGCTGCGCGGTCTGGACACGTTCGGTATCCATCTCGTTTTGCAGCCAGGTGCGCTCGTCGGCGTCGAGCCAGGCCGCGTCCTGCGGCCGGTCGGTCAGGTAGAACCAGCACATCACGCCGAGCAGCACCGCCGGCAGGCCCTCGACCAGGAACATGAAGCGCCAGCCGTCGAGCCCGAACAACACGCCATGGCCGGTGGCGATCAGCCAGGCCGACAGCGGCGAACCGAATACCGACGACAGCGGTATCGCCACCATGAACAATGCCACCGCCCGCGCGCGTTCACGCTTGGGGAACCACAGCGTCAGGTAGAGGATGATGCCTGGGAAGAAGCCCGCCTCGGCGATGCCGAGCACGAAGCGCAGCGCATACATGGTGAGCCCGTTGGGCACGAACGCCATCGCAGAGGCGACGATGCCCCAGCTGACCATGATACGCGCGATCCAGCGGCGCGCGCCGACCTTGTGCAGCATCAGATTGCTGGGCACTTCGAGCAGCAGATAGCCGATGAAGAAGATGCCCGAGGCGAGCCCGAAGGCCGCCTTGTCGAAGCCCAGCGCATCGTTCATGCCGTGGGGTGCCGCGAAACCGATATTGGTGCGGTCGAGATAATTGACGAAATAGAGCAGGCCCAGGAAGGGCAAAAGCCGCCAGGCGACTTTTTGAATGACACGCTCGCGGATGTTGGGGGCAACGGAAGTCGAGTGAGATGAACCGACCACGGCTTTTCTCTCCGATTCGACGCCCTCCCCCGTTGGCTACGTAAACATGCGCGCGTCAGGGTGTCCATTGGCATGCGCCAGGCTGAAACAACAAAAAGGGCGCCACCTGGGCGCCCTTTCCTGACGGTTGTGGTATCGAAGACTGGCCCGGAGGCAGGCTTCCTACATGCCGAGATCGGCGCGCAGTTCCGCCTTGGCCGCATTGTATTCGGCCTCGAATTCGGCGTTGTGCTGCAGGTTGGAGGCGATCACCGCGCCGGAGATGCGGCCCATTTCGATGTCGGACGGATAATGGATGCCGGCAACGACGCGGTTGTTACCGTATTCCCAGGCGCGCGCCATGATCTCAGGCCGCTTTTCGGGAACCATGTTGGACAGGATGATGCCCATCATGGTGCCAACCGTGGTGTGACCCGACGGCCAGGAGCCCGAGGTGGACGGCTTGACGATGGGCTTGACCATGTCGCTCAGCATATGCGGGCGGGGACGCTTCCAGGTGTCCTTGGCGGGATCGACGACCGCGCCTTCGGTGGCCGCGACGCGTTCGAAGAAGGCGTCGAGCTTGGGCAGCGTCTCCTTGGTGAACTTCGGACCCATGACGTCGGCGAAGCGCCAGACGTTCTCTTCGGCGTCGGCCTTGGCGCGTGCTTCCATTTCGGGCGTGCGGGTGAGCTGCATCGTCAGCACCTCGGCGATTTCGGCCTTGGTCTTGGCCGAATCATTGGCCGGCGGCGACGGCAGGATCGCGGTCAGATCGACATCGGTATTGGTGAGGAAGGGCTTGGCCTCTTCGGCCTGGCCGGTGGCGGTCAGGACGATGAGGAAGAGGCCGGCAAGCAGGCTGGTTTTGCGCATGGGAGACATCCTTTGCGAGGGAGACGGCGGAGCTTCTTCCGGCTCGGTGACAGCCATGTGACGCCACCCGCAAATGCAAAGGGCCGGCCTGAACGAACAGGCCGGCCCTTGCGGAAAACAGGATGTCCCAGGCGTCAGTGAGCGACGTTCGACCACACCTTGCGCTTGGTCAGATACATCAGCACCGCGAACAGCAAGAGGAAGATCATGACGCGGAAGCCGGTCTTCTTGCGGTCTTCCAGATGCGGCTCGGCGGCCCACATCAGGAAGGCGGAAACGTCTTCCGAATATTGCTCGACCGTCTGCGGCGCGCCGTCGTCATAGGTGACCTGGCCGTCGGAGATCGGCTTCGGCATCTTCAGCGACACACCCGCGTTGAAATACGGGTTGTAGTGCGTGCCTTCGGGAACGGTCATGCCGGCCGGCGGCTGCTGGTCGTAGCCGGTGATCAGGCCGTGGATATAGTCCGGACCGCCGGTGGCGTACTGCGTGAAGATGTCGATGACGAACTGCGGGAAGCCGCGCTCGATGCCGCGCGCCTTGGCAAGCAGCGACATATCAGGCGGAACCGCGCCGCCGTTCGACGCGGCAGCGGCCTTGTCGTTCGGATAGGGCGACGGGAAATAGTCGGAAGGAATGCCGGGGCGCTCGAACATCTCGCCGGCGTCGTTCGGGCCATCCGGAACGGTGTAGCCGGCGGCGAAGGCCTTGACCTGCGCTTCCGAGTAACCGAGGTCGGAGAGCGTGCGGAAAGCCACCAGCTTCATCGAGTGGCAGGCCGAGCACACTTCCTTGTACACTTTCAGGCCGCGCTGCAGCTGTGCCTTGTCGTAGGTGCCGAACGGCCCCGCGAAGGTCCAGTTCATCTCCTTCGGCTTGTGGATCGGGAAATGCGTCGGGTTGGCCTCATGCGAAGCCTCCCCTGCCTTGCCCGCTTCCTCGGCATAGGCGGCCGCGCCGACGAAGAGCGCGGAGACCGCCGCGAGCGAAATGAGAATCTTCTTCATACCAATATCCCCTGGATTCTCTTGACGCTCAGCCCTTGGTTTCCGGAGCGGCGGTGGCGCCCGACGGATGCCCGGAGCCGGACTTGTTCTTTTCCAGAACCGCCTCGGTGATCGAGTTGGGCAGACGCCGCGGCGTCTCGATCAGCCCGAGCACCGGCATGATAATCAGGAAGAAGGCGAAGTAGAACAGCGTCGCCAGCTGCGCCATCAGCACATAGGAGCCTTCCGCCGGACGCGAGCCCAGCCAGCCGAGCAGGATGGCGTCGATCGCGAACAGCCAGAAGAACAGCTTGTACCAGGGCCGGTAGACAGCCGAACGGACCTTCGAGGTGTCGAGCCACGGCACTAGGAACAGCATGGCGATGGCGCCGAACATGGCGAGCACGCCGCCGAGCTTGGAATCGATCGGCCCGATGTTGAAGGTGATGGCGCGCAGGATCGCGTAGAACGGCAGGAAGTACCATTCCGGAACGATGTGGGCCGGCGTCTTCAGCGGATCGGCAACGATGTAGTTGTCGGGATGGCCGAGATAGTTCGGGATGTAGAAGATGAAGTAGGCGAACAGCGCCAGGAACACGATCATCGCGAACGCATCCTTGATGGTCGCGTAGGGCGTGAAGGCGACGGTGTCGGTCTTCGACTTCACCTCGATGCCGGTCGGGTTCGACTGGCCCACCACGTGCAGCGCCCAGACGTGCAGAATAACGACGCCGGCGATCATGAACGGCAGCAGGTAGTGCAGCGCGAAGAAGCGGTTCAGCGTCGGATTGTCGACCGCGAAGCCACCGAGCAGCAGCTCCTGGATCCAGGTGCCGACCAACGGAATGGCGGTGAAGAAGCCGGTGATGACGGTGGCGCCCCAGAAGCTCATCTGGCCCCACGGCAGCACGTAGCCCATGAAGCCGGTCGCCATCATCAGGAGGTAGATGATGCAGCCCAGGATCCACAGCAGCTCGCGCGGCGCCTTGTAGGAGCCGTAATAGAGACCGCGGAAGATGTGCATGTAGACGGCGATGAAGAAGAACGACGCGCCGTTGGAGTGCATGTAGCGCAGCAGCCAGCCATTGTTGACGTCGCGCATGATCTTCTCGACCGAACCGAAGGCGAGGTTCGTGTCGGAGGTGTAGTGCATGGCCAGCACGATGCCGGTGAGGATCTGCGCCACCAGCATGATCGACAGGATGCCGCCGAACGTCCACATGTAGTTCAGGTTGCGCGGCACCGGATAGGCGACGAAGCTGTCATAGACGAGCCTCGGCAGCGGCATGCGCGCGTCGAACCAGCGTCCGATGCCGGTCTTGGGCGTATAGGTCGAGTGTCCCTCGCTCATGGATATGTCCCCCTGCCTCAGCCGACGCGGATCTTGGTATCGGAGATGAATGAAAAGACCGGCACGGCCATGTTTTCCGGCGCCGGGCCCCGGCGGATACGGCCGGACGTGTCGTATTGCGAACCATGGCACGGGCAGAACCAGCCGCCGAAATCGCCCTGCTGGCCGAGCGGGATGCAGCCGAGATGGGTGCACACGCCGATCATCACCAGCCAGTTCTCCTTGCCCTTGCCGGCGGAGCGGTCAACGTCGTTCGCCGGGGCATCCGAGGCGAGGTTGGCGTTGCGGGCGAGCGGGTCCTTCAGCTCGTCCAGCTTGACTTCCTGCGCGGCCTTCACCTCTTCCGGGGTACGGTTGCGGATGAAGACCGGCTTGCCACGCCACTTGACGGTCAGCGACATGCCGGGGGTCAGCGAGGACACGTCCACCTCGACCGAGGCCAGCGCGCGCGTCGAGGCGTCGGGCCGCATCTGGTCGATGAACGGCCAGGCGACCGAAGCCGCGCCGACAACGCCGGCCATGCCGGTGGCGATATAAAGAAAATCACGGCGATTGGGGTCGTGGGTATCGTCGGTTGCGCTCACGGGTGCCTGGTCCTTTCGCCTCTTCCGTGCCGAAGGGCGAGCCCCCTGTCCCGCTTGAGCATCCCCGCTCAATTCGCACCGGCCCGACAGCGCATGGCAACAGGCTAGCGAATTCCTCCGGCATTTGGATTTCGGTTTATGCGTGCGGCCCGTTTTTGTCCAGTCGGGTGAGCACGACAGGGCAGATTGTCGCGGGGACAAATGCCGCGCCGGGAAACGATCCTAGCCCGCACCCAGCCTGACAAGCACTTCGCGCGGGATTTCAAGGTCGCGGATCACCGCATCGTGACGACGGAAGCCGCACAATTCGCGCTGGATGAACCAGGCATAGACCGCGTCCGCCGCCTCCTTGAGCAGTTTGACCCGGCCGGGCTCATCGCCGGCATGGGCGCGCAGGCGAGCGATGGCTTTTTCTGCCCGTTCGCCAGCCCTGCCGAGCGCCGCCGCCTTCTCGGCCAGGATTTCGTGGCCGAGCGCATCGAACAGCATTTCGGAGGCGGAATTGCCGGAGAAACGGGAGGGAGGGCGCAACGACATTCAGTGCCTTTCCTCGAGAGCAGGCTGATGCAAACGCCCGTCCAACATCAGGCGATGCGTGACGAAGTCCTGCTGGACGCGTTGGAAACCCAGCGATTCGTAGAAACGATGCGCCTCGACCGGTGCACGGGTGTTCAGCACGGAAAAGTGCCGGCCGGCGGCGTCGATCACCGCGCCGACCAGCATGGCGCCCACGCCGCGCCGGCGATGGGCTTCGCCAACATAGAGGTGCCGCACCCTGCCCTGTCGGCGCCCGGCGACATAAGGATCGATGTTGAGGCCGCACACGCCTGCCAGCTCGCCGTCGCGCCATGCGCCCAAAAGCATCTCGCCCATCGCGTCAAAACGATTGCCGCCTTCGGTCCAATTGCTCCCGAGCCGCGCCAGCATATCAAAACCGTTCCGCCGGCTTTCCTCCAGCAATGGCTGGAACGGCGGCGCCGTCGGCTGGAGAGGCTGCAACAGATAGGCGAACGAGACGGCCATCGCCTCACTCCGCCGCCCTGGTCTCGTCCAGCGGGTCTTGCTCGTTGAAGAGGAAGCCGCCGGACTGGCGTTTCCACAGCCGGGCATAAAGACCGTCGAGCGCCACCAACTCGTCATGGGTGCCTTCCTCGACGATTCGGCCCTTGTCCATCACCACCAGCCGGTCGAGTGCCGCGATGGTGGAGAGCCGATGCGCGATGGCGAGGACGGTCTTGCCCTCCATCAGTTGATAGAGATTGTCCTGGATCGCCGCCTCGACCTCCGAATCGAGCGCCGAGGTCGCCTCGTCGAGAATGAGGATCGGCGCGTCCTTCAGCATCATGCGGGCAATCGCCACCCGCTGCCGCTGGCCGCCGGACAATTTGACGCCGCGCTCGCCGACCTGCGCCTCATAACCCTTGCGACCGCGTGGATCCTCGACGTCGACGATGAAGTCGTGCGCGGCGGCCCGCCTGGCCGCCTCGACGATCTCGGCGTCGGAGGCGCCTTCGCGGCCATAGCCGATATTGTCGCGGATCGAGCGGTGCATCAGCATCGCTTCCTGGCTGACCACGCCGAACTGGGCGCGCAGCGACGCCTGCGTCAGGTCGCGGATGTCGCGGCCATCGATGAGGATGCGGCCCTTTTCGACATCGAACAGCCTGAGCATCAGGTTTACGACAGTCGTCTTGCCGGCGCCCGACGGCCCGACCAGCGCGACGCGCTCGCCCGGGCGGATGTGGAGGTTCAGATTGTCGATGACGCCGCCTTCCTTGCCATAGTGGAAGGAGACGTTCTCGAAGCGGATGTCGCCGCTGGAGCGCGGCATGGCGACGGCATTTTCCGAATCGCGGATGGCCGGCGTCACCGAGATGGTTCGCGTGGCGTCCTGGATGGTGGCGTAGTTGCGCACCAGCCCGTTGATGTTGAACATCATCCAGCCCGACATCTGGTTAAGCCGGAAGACGAGGCCGAGCGCGGCCGCTATCGCGCCCGTCGAGATATGGCCGGTCGTCCAGTTCAACACCGCGATGACGGCGATCAGGCTCATCATGATGCCGTTGAGGATGGCGACCGAGGAGCGGACGGTGGTGATGGCACGGGTCAACCGCACCACCGCCGTCAGGAACCCCTCCAGCCCGTCGCGGATATAGGCATGCTCGCGCTTGCCGCTGTCGAACAGCTTCACCGCGACGATGTTGGTGAAGGCGTCGACCAGCCGGCCGTTGAAGACCGAGCGCTGGTCGGCGGTCTCGCGCCCGGCGCGCCGCATTTCAGGCAGGAGGAACCAGACGATGCCGGCGTAACCGGCGAACCACAAAGCCACGACAACGCCCATCAGCGGATCGAGCGAGACCAGGATGGTGATCGCCAGGATCAGGAAGGTCAGGAACGACCACATGGTCTGCAGGACGTTGATGATGAAATCGCCGACGGCCTCGCCGCCCTGCATGATCTTGGTGGCGATGCGGCCGGCAAAGTCGTTCTGGTAGAAGCCGTAGGGCTGCTGGATCACTCGGCGGAACGCCTGCCAGCGCACCATGGAATAGAAACCCGGCACCACCACCTGCTGCTCGACGATCGCCGAGGCGATCATGATGACGGCGCGCACCACAAGGATGAGGAACAAGAGCCCGACCAGCGCCAGCCAATGATCGCGTAGCAATGCGG
Source organism: Mesorhizobium terrae (assembly GCF_008727715.1). GTDB lineage: Bacteria > Pseudomonadota > Alphaproteobacteria > Rhizobiales > Rhizobiaceae > Mesorhizobium > Mesorhizobium terrae. Next base: position 3,235,568 of record NZ_CP044218.1, on the reverse strand, counting down.
CCGGCGACGATTTATCGAGCAGGTCGATCAGCCAGCCGACCGACCAGTACATGGCCGCATCGACGGCGCCCGCGAGGCCGCCGGTGACCAGAAGCAAAAGGAACGCGCCCTTGGCCTGGTTGGCGAAATAAAGAATGAACCGCCAGGCATCCGCCGGCAGCACTTCCCGATCCGTGTCGCTGAACGGGTCGATGGTGCCCTCGACGGTACGCCAGATGCGGTCTCGGAATCCTCCGGTGCTCACCAGCCAGTGTCCTCACTCATGGCTTGAACGAACTGATTCAAGGCATCAAATGCCACGCTCATCCTTTTGTTCCGATTCACGTCTTCGCGATAGTAACCGGACCGGCCGCAAACACCGCCGAAGATCGGTATGGGCCGCCCCATGTCATCGCTCCACCGCCTCTTCGGTCAGCTCCGCCTTCGCGCTGACGACAGGTTCCTGCGCGGGACCGTCGTTCGGCAGGAAGCCGCCCGACTGGCGTTGCCAGAGCTGGGCATAGAGCCCGCCCCTGCCCACCAGCTCGTCGTGCGAACCTTCCTCGATGATGCGGCCCTGATCCATCACCACCAACCGGTCCATCGCCGCGATGGTCGAGAGCCGGTGGGCGATGGCGATCACGGTCTTGCCTTCCATCAAGCGATTGAGGTTCTCCTGGATCGCCGCTTCGACTTCCGAATCCAGCGCCGAGGTTGCCTCGTCGAGGATCAGGATCGGCGCGTCCTTCAGCATGACACGAGCGATGGCGATGCGCTGGCGCTGTCCGCCCGACAGCTTGACGCCGCGTTCGCCGACATGGGCATCGAAGCCGGTCCGCTCTTCGCGGTCCACCAGACCGGCGACGACATCGGCGACATGGGCCGCATCCACAACGCGTGACATGTCGGCATCGGTGGCGTCCTGGCGCCCGTATTTCAGATTCTCGCGCACCGAGCGATGCAGCAGCGACGTGTCCTGGCTGACGAAGCCGATCGCGGCGCGCACGCTCTCCTGCGTCACGTCGCGCACATCCTGCCCGTCGATCAGGACGCGGCCGTCCTGGACGTCGTAGAGGCGCAGCAACAGGTTCACCAGCGTCGATTTGCCGGCGCCCGAACGGCCGACGACACCCACCCTCTCACCCGGCGCGATTTTCAGCGACAGGTTCTCGATGAGGCCGCCTTTTCCGTCCTTGCGCCCGTAGTTGAAATTGACCCGGTCGAGTTCAATCGCGCCCTTGGTCACCCGCAGCGCCCTGGCGTCGGGCCTGTCGAGCATCCTGATCGGCTTGGCGATGGTGGTCATCGAGTTGCCGGCCGTGCCGATCTGCCGGAAGATGTTCCCGCCGGCATCCAGGATCCGGTAGGAGATGCCCGCGATCTGCAGTGCAAAGGGGATGGCCGTGGCCACCGCCGCGGCACTCATTCCGCCCGTGCTCCAGCGCGCCAGCGCCAGCCAGCTGATGGCAACCAGCAGGCTGGCGTTCATGACGAACAATGCCGACCACATGCCGGTGAACACGCGCATCAGCCGGTAAAAAGTCTTGGCGTGTTCGACCACCGCCTGCGACACATACCTGTCCTCATGCTCTCCGGTCGAAAACGTCTTCAGCGTCAGGATGTTGGTGTAGCTGTCGACGATGCGGCCACTCATCACCGACCATTGTTCCGAAAGGTCCGTCGAACGCTGCGCGATCAGCGGCATGCAGTATCTGAGCAGCAGACCGTAGAACACCAGCCAGACGACGATCGCCGCGACCAGCGTGAGGTCGAACTGCGCCAGCACGGTGACGGCCACCGCGACGAACACCACCGCATACCAGACAGTATCGATGGTCAGGTTGACGGCGATCTCGATGGAATCGCCGCTCTGCATGACCTTGGTGCCGATGCGGCCGGCGAAATCGTTCTGGAAGAACGTCCAGTCCTGCCGCGTGACGTGCCAATGGCTCTGCCAGCGGATGAGATCGATGAAGTTCGGCGCGATCGCGTGGTTGCGGACAAGCGCGTCGAGGACGATGGTGAACGGCCGCAGGAAGACGACGCAGGCCATGAAGACCAGCATCGTTCCATGCTCTGTGAAGAAGCTGTGCGGATCGGAGCTCGCCAGCATGCCGACGATGATGCCGACGAAGATCGGCAACATCGCGTCCACGACAGCGCCCGCCGCAACGAACAGCATGCGCATCGCGAAACCCGCGCGGAACTGCATGATGAAATAACGGAAAAAATTCCAAAGCCCCATTGGCGGCTGGCGGTCTTTTGCCAGCGCAACGGGGGAATAGCGGGTCTCAAACCAGTCGAAGACTTTGGCGAACATCTTCTTCACTCACGCGGATGCGGGTCCCTGAGGACTGAGGTCCGGCGCCCGGATTCTATCGACGCCGGACGCCGTGGATTCGTTTTCGACAGTCCAAAGGGCACCATCCGCGCCGACCGGCGCGGATGGTGCAGGGCAAAAACCTATTCTGCTGCTTCCTCGGTCACGTCGACGCCCATCCTGGCCGCCGGTTCGTGTCCGGGATCGTCATGCAGCAGGAAGCCGCCCGACTGGCGCTGCCAGAGCTGGGCATAGAGCCCACCCTTGGCGACCAGCTCGTCATGCGTGCCCTCTTCGATGACGCGGCCCTGATCCATCACCACCAGCCGGTCCATCGCCGCGATGGTCGACAGGCGATGCGCGATGGCGATGACGGTCTTGCCCTGCATCAGCTTGTAGAGGTTCTCCTGGATCGCAGCCTCCACTTCCGAATCGAGCGCCGACGTTGCCTCGTCGAGGATGAGGATCGGCGCGTCCTTCAGCATGACGCGGGCGATGGCGATACGCTGGCGCTGACCGCCGGACAGCTTGACGCCGCGCTCGCCGACATGGGCATCGAAGCCCTTGCGACCCTTGGCGTCGGCCAGAGCTCCGACAAAGCCGAGCGCCTCGGCGCGGCGCGCGGCCTCGACCATCGCTTCCTCGCCGGCATCGGGGCGGCCATAGAGGATGTTGTCGCTGACCGAACGATGCAGCAGCGAGGTATCCTGCGTGACCATGCCGATATGGGCGCGCAGCGAATCCTGCGTGACCTCGGCGATGTTGTCGCCGTCGATCAGGATGCGCCCGCCTTCCAGGTCGTAGAAGCGCAGCAACAGGTTGACCAGCGTCGACTTGCCGGCGCCCGAGCGGCCGACGATGCCGACCTTCTCGCCGGGCTTCACCGTCAGCGACAGGCCTTCGATGACACCCTTCTGCTTGCCATAGTGGAAGCGGATGTCGTCGAAGCGGATCTCGCCCTTGTGGACTTCGAGCTCCTTCGCGTTCGGCTTGTCCTCGACCAGACGCGGCAGCGAGATCGAGCCGATGCCGTCATGCACCGTGCCGATATTCTCGAACAGCGCCGACATCTCCCACATGATCCACTGCGACATGCCCCAGAGCCTCAGCACCAGACCGATGACCACGGCGACCGCGCCGATCGTCACCATTTCGCCGAGCCACAGCCAGATCGAAAGCGCCGCGACCGAGAACAGGAGCAGCGAGTTCAAAACGTAGAGCACGCCATAGAGCTTGGTGACCAGCCGCATCGACCGGTAGACCGTGTCGAGGAAGCTCGCCATGCCTTCCTTGGCGAAGGAGGCCTCGCGCTTGGCATGCGAGAACAGCTTGACCGTCTGGATGTTGGTGTAGCTGTCGACGACGCGTCCGGTCATCGTCGAGCGGGCGTCGGCCTGTTCCTCGCCGACCTTGCCGAGGCGCGGGATGAAGTATTTCAGCAGCACCAGATAGCCGATCAGCCAGACGGCGAGCGGCACCGCCAGGCGCCAGTCGGCGGAGCCGACGATCACCAGCATGCCCAGGAAGTAGACGATGACGTAGTTGAGCACGTCGATGAGCTTGATGACGCATTCGCGCACGGCAAGCGCGGTCTGCATCAGCTTGGTGGCGATGCGGCCGGCGAACTCGTCCTGGTAGAAGGTCATCGACTGCTTGAGCAGATAGCGATGCACCTGCCAGCGAATGCGCATGGGATAGTTGCCCATCACCGTCTGCTGGTTGAGCAGCGAATGGAACCACACGGTCCCGGGCAGCACGAAAAGCACGACGAAGGCCATGCCCGCCAGCTTCCACTTCTCGGTCTGCAGGAAGGTCTCGCGGTTCTGCGCCGACAGCCAGTCGACGATATGGCCGAGGAAGCCGAACATCCACACTTCGGCAACAGCGATCGCCGCGATCAGAACGGCATCGATAGCGATGTAGGGCCATACGCCGCGCGTATAATGGATGCAGAAGGCCAGCAGCGTCTTCGGCGGCTCGACCGGCTCCTCGGCCGGAAACGGATTCAATCTATTCTCAAACCAGCGGAACATCGTTTCGTACTCTAAATGAAAAATTGGGAGGCGCGCGCAGCTTTAAGCCGCGCGCGCCCATGCGGTTGCATCACTCTTCTCTTCGGCCTGCCGGGCAGCCGGCTGGCTCGCATGCTTGCTGCCTGGACGGGAAGCGGCAAGGCCCTCGCCTACAGGCCCGCGCTCTCCCTCCTGAGAGGCCGAGGCCGGAACATCCGTCTTCACCAAGCGCGGCTTGAACAGGCCGATGAAGCGGCGCACCAGCGACGGTCGGCGGGGAGCCGGAACGGCCATGGAGAAGTCGACATCCGGCAGCATGCCGCGATGCGGCCGACGCCGCATCTCGGCATGCGACGCCGACGAGTGGGTTTCGCCGACCAGCAGCGCCCAGCTTGCCAGTTTGCGTTCGTGCAGGCTGCGTGAGCCCGGTGTCTTACAGGGATCGAACATCGGTCCGTCCTCCAGTGAAAAGAACAGGTTGAAAGATGGATTGGACCCATCGGCAAAAGGCATGCCGGTGGTGAAAAACGGTTGGAACTGAACGCGGTCAGACGGGGCGTACAGCCCCCGGGTCTTGGGTAAAAACATCGCAGGATTCCCTTGATGGCCGGAAGAGAGGTCCGGCTGGGATCGGTGCGATGGAGCCTAGAGTGCTAGGAGAAACGTCGAACCGAGCCAGCCGTCGGGCATACGCCCCACGCCAGAAGGCGTGTGATACACATGGTCAGGATGGTTTCCATGAACGCCTCCGTCGGTTCGAGTTGACAATGCCGGCCTGATACACGCATTCGCAAAAAATGACCAGATGCCAGTCGAGCAATCGCCGAAACCAGGAACCATCTGTGGCCGATCTGCCACGCATCCAGAAGACGCCGAAATGAAGCACGGTCTGCGCATCGCCCTCTACCAGCCGGATATTGCCGGCAATACCGGGACAATTCTGCGCTTCGCCGCCTGCACGGGTCTTGCCGTCGACGTCATCGAGCCGGCCGGCTTCGACCTCTCCGACCGCAACCTCAGGCGCGCCGGCATGGATTATCTCGAAATGGCGGTGCTCACCCGCCATGTCGATTGGCCTCGCTTCGAGGAGTGGCGTCGCAGCGAGGGCCGCCGGCTGCTGCTTTTGTCGACCAAAGCGGCTGTGCCCTATACGGATTTCGCCTTCGCCGAGGGCGACGTCATCCTGTTCGGGCGCGAATCCGCCGGCGTGCCGGACACTGTCCACGATGCCGCCGACGCGCGTCTGCTCATCCCCATGCAGGCCGGCGCCCGCAGCCTCAACGTGGCGCTTTCGGTGGCCATGGTGGCTGGCGAGGCCTTGCGGCAGCTGGCTTAGCGCCTCTATTCCGACGCCCTCCGTCTCCGTCGGAGCACTGAAGACAGCACGCCGTCCGTCTTTTCCAAGATGGCTCGCCGAAACCGCCAAGCCTGATACGCACATCGTTTTTCGCCTTCGCTCATCCGTCGAAGACAATCTCTCTACAAGTTCAAGCTAACTTGAAGTCAAGGGGTGCGAGGGACGGAGGCGCTTTGGGCCGCCGCGCCGGGTCAATCGGCGACCGGCAGCCTGCGAATGGTGAATTCGATGACGTCGCCCGGCCGTTCGAACCAGCTTTCGATGGTCGTCCAATAGGCCTGTTTGGGCCACCGCTCGAACCACTCCTTTGCCTTCAATCGGGCGTCGGAACGCGGCAACACAAAGGTTTCGCGCAGGAAGCCGTCACGTGGCGTGGCCTCGGCGCGGGCACGGTCCAGCCTCTTCTTGAGGCCATCCAGCGGTGGTCTTGCGGGAGTACGCACAAAAAGAACTCCTTGACCCAACTTCTGAGAAGATTAGGGATCGCGCCCGAAAAAGACGAGTCATTTGTCGGGCAAAGATGCCCGCGCCCGGAGACGGCACTTGGAACGACCCGAAATACCGGCTGGTCTGCCCGCCGACATCGAAGACAAGAAGCAGCGCGCCCGCGCCTGGTTCGAGGAACTGCGCGACCGCATCTGCACCGCCTTCGAGGCGATCGAGGACGAATTGACCGGCCCGCAGGCTTCCTGGGCGCCCGGCCGCTTCGAGCGGACGCCGTGGCTGCGCGAGGACGGCAAGGGCGGCGGCGGCACCATGTCGATGATGCATGGCCGCGTCTTCGAGAAGGTGGGTGTGCACACATCCACCGTCCATGGCGAGTTCTCGCCCGAGTTCCGCAAGCAGATACCCGGAGCCGAGGAAGACCCGAGTTTCTGGGCAAGCGGCATCTCGCTGATCGCCCACCCCTGGAACCCGAACGTGCCGGCCGTGCATATGAACACGCGCATGGTGGTCACCTCCAGGCACTGGTTCGGCGGCGGCGCCGACCTGACACCCGTGCTCGACCGCCGCCGCACCCAGGACGATCCCGACACGGCCTGCTTCCACCGCGCCATGCAGTTCGCCTGCGAGAAGAACGCGGCGGTGGCCGATTACCCCCGCTTCAAGACCTGGTGCGACGACTATTTCTTCCTGCCGCACCGCAACGAGGCGCGCGGCATCGGCGGCATCTTCTTCGACTGGCAGCAGTCGCCGCAGGAGAAAGGCGGCTGGGAGGCGGACTTCAATTTCGCGCAGGACGTCGGCCGGGCCTTCCTGGTCGTTTATCAGCATCTGTTGCGCGGCAACTTCAACGACAACTGGACCGACGGCGACCGCGAGGAGCAGTTGATCCGGCGCGGACGCTATGCCGAGTTCAACCTGCTCTACGATCGCGGCACGCTGTTCGGCCTGAAGACCGGCGGCAACGTCAATTCGATCCTGTCCAGCCTGCCGCCGCAGGCGAAATGGCCCTGATTTGACAGGAACTTGCCGCCGCTCCGGCTAATTCGCCCAGGCTTCGCGGGGGCAAGTGACGGCCGCGACGGCCATTTTCGAGGCAACCAAAGCGGCGGCGGCGTGTTATGCTAACCGTTCCGACGACGAGGAAAGGAGGACTCCGATGAAGGAATTTCACTGCGGCTCGCTCGTCCCCGGCTGCGACTGGCACACCCGCGCCGAGGAGGAAGCGGAAGTCATGCGCCGCGCGGTCGAGCATATGCGCGAAACCCATGGCGAGACGATCATCCGCGAGACCATGGTCGAGGCCATCCGCTCGCGCATCGAAAAGGTCCGCGACGCGGCTTGATCAGGACTTGTTGAGTATTTCGGCGGCGCGTTCGAGCAGCGCGCCGCGGTCTGGCTGGAAGCCCTTCTCCACCCATTCCGTCTCCAGCGTTTTCAGCAACGCTCCGAATTTCGGGCCCGGCGACAGGCCAAGCGCCGACATATCGGCGCTCTTGACCGGAAAAGCCGGCTTTTCCCATTTCTCCGCGAAGGCAAGCAGACGCGCATAGCCGCCGGCCTCGGTCAGTGCCGCATCGTCGGTGGCGACACGGGCACGCGCCGCCGACAGCGACAATTTCAGCCGGTCGACGACCGCCTGGCGGTCACCGAGATAAAGGGTCTTGGCGAGCATGCCTTCGGTCGTCTTCGCCTCGATGGCCGGCGTCAGCGCCCAGCGCTGCAGGCGGTTCGCCTCGTCGGACGAAAACCGCAGCCGTTCCGCCATCGCCTTCATCCTGGCCGCGTCCGGCGGCACCATGGCCGCCAACCGCAAGAGCGGCTGCGCCGGCCAGCCGAGATCGCGTTCCGCCGCGATCAGCCCATGGACGGCGTCGATGCCCCATTTCTCGCTTTCCGGCAGCACGCGCGACAACACGCCGGCCTGTCGCATCCACAGCAAGGCCCGTGACGGGTCGGGCGCCGACAGCAGCTTCTTCAGTTCCGCCCAGACACGCTCCGCCGAGAGCCGGTCGAGGCCCTCTTTCAGCCGCGCGCAGGCTTTCAGGCCGTCCGCGTCGGGACGCCCTGCCCCATACCAGGCGAAAAACCGGAAAAAGCGCAGGATGCGCAGATAGTCCTCGCGGATACGCTTTTCGGCATCGCCGATGAAGCGCAGGCGTCTTGCGGCGATGTCGGCGATGCCGCCGACCAGATCGACCACGGTGCCGTCTGCCTTCGCGTAAAGCGCGTTGATGGAGAAGTCGCGTCGCTCCGCATCCGCCTTCCAGTCGCGGCCGAACGACACTTTCGCATGGCGGCCGTCGGTCTCGACATCGGCCCTCAGCGTCGTCACCTCGTAACCCTTGCCGGCAATCACCACGGTGATGGTGCCGTGTTCGATGCCGGTCGGCACCGCCTTGAACCCGGCGGCCCGCGCACGCCGCATCGTCTCCTCGGGGCGATTTGTGGTGGCGATGTCGATATCGGCCACCGGTTCGCCGATCAGCGCGTTGCGCACCGCGCCGCCGGCGATGCGCGCCTCTTCGCCCGCTTCCGACAGAGCGGCCAAAAGGCGCTTGAGGTTCTTGTCGGCGAGCCAGTCGGCCTTGTCGGCGATGGAGACGCTATCCGTCACGCGTAGAGCCTTTCATAGAGCGTGCGGATAATGCCGGCCGTCACGCCCCAGATGCGTTGGCCGTCATACGGCATCTCGTAGAAGAACCATTCGAGGTCGTTCCAGAAGCGGCTGTCGCGGCGGTGGTTGGTCGGGTCCATCAGAAAGCTGAGCGGCACCTCGAAGGCGGCGTCGACCTCGTCATGGTTCAAGGTCAGCGAAAAACCCGGCCGCACCACAGAAAGCACCGGCGCGATGCGGTAGCCGCTGCCGGAGACATAGTCCGGCATGCGTCCGACAATGTCGATGAAGCGGCGGTCGAGCCCGATCTCCTCGTGGGTTTCGCGCAAGGCGGCGAATTCAGGGGAATGGTCGTCGTCGTCGATCCGCCCGCCCGGAAAGGCGACCTGGCCGGTGTGGCTGCGTAGCGTTTCAGCGCGCTTGGTCAACAGAACGGTGGCTTCAGTGCCCCGGTCGATGACCGGGATCAGCACGGCGGCGTCGCGCAGCGGCTCGCTGCGTTTCAGGCGCGGATGGCCGGGGTTGAAACGATGGTCGCCATCCTCGTCGGGATGCACCAGGAAATTCTCTTCCCGCGCAGCGCGCATGCGGAAATCGGCAGCCGAGAACAAAGGAGGCAACGATTGGTCCATCAGGCGCTCAGTTCCGCAAGCCGGATCGCCGGCATGACCGGGTAGACCTCGCCATTCGACCGCAAGGCGAACATCGCCACGCCGCCGACGTCGATCTCCTCGCCATGGCCGACCAGTTCGTACATCACCGGCCGCGCCACCAGCGCCTCGAGCCGGCCGCGCACCAGCACATAGGGTTTCAACCCGCCGGTCTCGGCCTCGTCGACGAAGCGCAGCGGGTTGGCCGGCCCGACCTCGACCACGTCGCCGACATTGGTGCGGAAAGTGATGACCTGCTCCCCGTCCCCGGCCGAGACATCCACCTCGACGGCGACGAAGGGCGCGTCGACCACACGGATGCCGACCCGCTCCACCGGCGTGACCAGATAGGTCCTGCCGTCTTCGTCCTGCCGCAGCACGGTCGAAAAAAGTTGCACCAGCGGCATGCGGCCGATGGGCGTGCCGAGATAGAACCAGGTGCCGTCCTGGCGGATTTCCATGTCGATGTCGCCGCAGAAGGGCGGGTTCCAGCGTTCGACCGGCGGCAGGCCCTTGCCGGCACGGGCGGCACGCGCCACCAGCGCCTCCAGCCCGCGCGCGTCGGCGGCGGCGGTCATGCTGTCGGGTGCTTGTCCGGAGGTTGCGGTCATCGTCACGAAATAGTCACTGTTGTTGCGCTTGTCAGCTATACACGGTCAAATAAGCTCGGGGTCAGAGCCCGGCGAAGGCCGAATCGCCGTACGATGAACGCGCATATGATGCGGGCCGGCGTCCTCAACGACAAGGATCGATGCCTGATGAGCGTGATGGTCAAGGAAAGCCCGATCGACGAGAAAGAGATGATCGCCGCCGCCGAAAAGGCGCTGGCCGACATCTCGCGGGTGCGCGACGGCGTCGGCCGCGTCATCTTCGGCCAGGAAAGCGTGATCGAACGCGCCCTGGTGGCGCTTCTGGCCGGCGGCCACGCGCTGCTGGTCGGCGTGCCGGGCCTGGCCAAGACCAAGCTGGTGGAGACGCTGGGCGTGGTGCTCGGCCTCGATGCCCGCCGCATCCAGTTCACGCCCGACCTGATGCCGTCCGATATCCTGGGCTCGGAGGTGATGGAGCAGGACGAAAGCGGCAAGCGCTCGTTCCGCTTCATCCGCGGACCGATCTTCGCTCAGCTCCTGATGGCGGACGAGATCAACCGCGCCAGCCCGCGCACGCAGTCGGCGCTGTTGCAGTCGATGCAGGAATACCATGTCACCATCGCCGGCGCCCGCCACGACCTGCCCGCCCCCTTCCATGTGCTCGCCACGCAAAATCCGCTGGAGCAGGAAGGCACCTACCCGCTGCCCGAGGCGCAGCTCGATCGTTTCCTGATGCAGATCGACATCCTCTATCCCGAGATCGAGGCCGAACGGCGCATTCTGCTGGAGACCACCGGCATCGACGAGGCCAAGCCGCAGAACATGCTCGATCCCGCCCGGTTGCGCGATATCCAGACGCTGATCCGCCGCATGCCGGTGCCCGAGAGCGTCGTCGAAGCGATCCTCAAGCTGGTGCGTTCGGCGCGGCCCGGCCAGGGCAATGCCGAAACCGACAAGCATGTCGCCTGGGGTCCCGGCCCGCGCGCCAGCCAGGCGCTGACGCTCTGCGCCCGCGCCCGCGCGCTCTATGACGGCCGCCTCGCCCCGTCGGTCGACGACGTCAAGGCACTGGCCGAGCCGGTGCTGCAACATCGCATGGCGCTGACCTTCGCCGCCCGGGCCGAAGGCATGAGCGTGCGCGACGTGGTGGCGAAACTGACCAAAGGGCTGTGATGGCCAGGATCGGCGAGGCACAGGCACCGGTTGCCGCGCATGACGCGCTGGCAAGGGGCCGCCTGCGCGCATCGCTGGTGCCCGATCTGCTGGTCGAGGCGCGCCGCATCGTCAACACGGTGATCGCCGGCTGGCACGGCCGCCGCAAACGCGGCATCGGCGAGGATTTCTGGCAGTTCCGACCCTATGTCGAGGGCGAGGCGGTGGCGCGCATCGACTGGCGCCGCTCCGCCCGCGACGACCACACCTATGTGCGCGACCGCGAGTGGGAAGCCGCCCACACCGTCTGGCTGTGGGCCGACCCGTCTCCGTCCATGCTCTACAAATCGGCCGGCGCGAAAGTGTCCAAGCAGTCGCGCGCGCTGGTCCTGACACTCGCCATGGCCGAACTGTTGTCGCGCAGCGGCGAACGCATCGCCTGGCCGGGCGTCACCGACCCGTTCACCAACCGCAACGGCGCCGAGCGCATCGCCGCGCGCCTTGCCCATGCCGCGGTTTTGCCGGCCAGGCCCGACCTTTCCGGCATACGCCGCTTCGCCGACGTCGTGCTGATCAGCGATTTCCTTGACCCTGTCGAGGAGACGTTCGAATGGCTGGACGGGTTGGCCCGGCGTGGCGCGCGCGCCCATCTGGTCGAGGTGGCCGATCCCGCCGAGGAGACATTCCCTTATGCGGGCCGCACGGAATTCACCGACCCCGAAACAGGCGAAAAGCTGATCGCCGGTCGCGCCGAAGTGCTTTCCGAGGACTATCGCAGGCTCTATGTCGCCCGCCGTGAGACACTGGCGGCCTGGGCCAAGCGCCTGGGCTGGAGCTACACCGTCAACCACACCGACCACCTGGCTTCCGAAGCGCTGGTGCGGCTGCATATGGCGCTCAGCGTCGATGACAGCCACCTCGGAAGGGTCGGCGCATGAGCTGGCTGCCGCTCTCCTTCGGTGCGCCCATGGTGCTGTGGGGCCTCGTCGCCCTGCCCGTCATCTGGTGGCTGCTGCGCTTCACGCCGCCGCAGCCGCAGAAGGAAGTGTTCCCGCCGCTGAAGATCCTGGCCAGGGTGCTACGCTCGGAGGACACGCCGAACCGCAGCCCGTGGTGGCTGACCCTGCTGCGCCTGCTGATGGCCGGCCTGGTCATCTTCGCGCTGGCCGACCCGGTGTGGAACCCGCGCGAGCGTATCCCTGTCGGCGGCAGCCTGCTTGCCCTCGTCGTGGACAATGGCTGGGCGAGCGCGCCCGACTGGAACAAGCGTGTCGCTACCGCCGAGCGGCTCATCAACGATGCCGAGAAGAAGGAGATGCCGATCATCCTTGCCTTCACGGCGGAGAAGGCGAACCAGCAGATCGGTCCCTACAGTGCGGGCGATGCCCGCAGCCGCCTGAACGCGGTGCAGCCGCGCCCCGTGCCGGTCGACCGCGAAGGTGTTTTCCTGGCCGTCGCCAACACGATCGGCCAGAGGACCGGCGCGACCATCGCCTTGCTCACCGATGGCCTCGCCGCCAAGGATGATGACAAGGCTTTCGCGACATTGCTTGCGGCCAAGCCCGCCAACATCGTCTGGGCCGCGCCGGATCGTCTCGATATGGTCGGCTTGACCGCGGCCGACAACGGCCTCGATCGCTTCAGCGTCACCGCCATACGCGCGCCCGCAGGCGTGCCACGCGCCATGACCGCCGGCGCATTCGACGAAAAGGGCCGGCGTATCGGCGACGCTGCCCTCACCTTCCGACCCGGCGAAGCGGTAGCATCGGGCGAAATCGTCGTTCCCTTCGAACTGCGCAACGATTTCGCCGCGATCTCGCTGGACGGAGAAAATCACGCCGCCGGCGTCCGACTGCTCGACGGGACGGCAAAGCGCCGGCGCGTTGCCTTGCTGTCTCAGGCACCGACGGACGATACCAGGCAGCTTCTCTCCCCGCTCTATTACATCCGCCGCGCTCTTGAGCCATCGGCCGACATCATCGAACCGAAAAGCCCGGACCTCCAGGAGGCCATTCCGCAGCTTCTGGAGCAGAAGCCGGCGGTCATCGTCCTGGGCGATGTCGGCACCGTGCCGGACGCGGTGCGCGAGCCGCTGATCAAATGGATGCAGAATGGCGGCACCTTGATCCGTTTTGCCTCGACGCGGCTGCTTACCGCCGGCAATGACGACGAGTTGCTGCCGGTGAAGCTCAGGCTCGGCGAACGCCTGCTGGGCGGCGCGCTTTCCTGGACCGAACCGCAGAAAGTGACCGAGTTCCCATCGAACGGCCCGTTCGCGAAACTCGCGCCGCCGCAGGACGTGACCGTCTCGCGCCAGATCCTGGCCGAACCGACCCCGACCTTGGCCGAACACACATGGGCGACGCTGGCCGACGGCACCCCGCTGGTGACGGCCGACAGCCGCGGCAAGGGTATCGTGGTGCTTTTCCACATCACCCCTTCGGCGACGTGGTCGAACCTGCCGATTTCAGGAAGCTTCGTGGAAATGCTGAGAGCCATCGTCCAGCTCTCGCGCAACCAGGGCGCTGTTGGAGCATCAACGGAAAACGCGCCCGCCGCCACTTTGCCGCCCTACCGGATGATTGGCGCCGACGGCCAGATCGGGCCGCCAAGCGGTGAAGCAAAGCCCTTGCAAACCGGCAAGGCTCCGCTGCCCGTGACCATAGAGAACCCACCCGGTCTCTACGGTACCGAAAACGGCGTATTCGCGCATAATCTTTTGCCGGCGGATGCGACATTGGCGCCGATCAGCCGCCCGACGGTATCGATCCCCGTCGTCACCGAAAGCTACGCCGTCGACGAACAGCAGGACATCAAGGGACCGCTGCTGTTCGCCGCGCTTGCACTGTTGATCGTCGACGGATTGGTCGTGTTGTGGCTGACCGGTCTCTGGCGCCGGGCGGCCGGCCGGATGACGGCGGCAGCCGTCGCGCTGATCATCCTTCCCGCGCTGTTCCTGCCCGTACCGCCCGCCTTCGCCAGCGACGCCAAGCCCGGCGATCAGCAGGCGATCGACGCTGCCACCGTGACGCGGATCGCCTATGTGCTGACCGGCAATTCCAGCATCGATGCCGTTAGCCGCGCCGGAATGGGGGGGCTTACCCGTTTCCTGCGCGAAAAGACCGCGCTGGAACCCGGCGACCCGACCGGGGTCAACATCGAAAGCGACGACCTCGCCTTCTACCCGCTCATCTACTGGCCGGTGGACGCCAATGTCCCGGTGCCGTCGCAATCCGCGATCGCCCGCATCGACGAATATATGAAAAATGGCGGCACGGTTCTGTTCGACACGCGCGACCAGTTCGCCGCCACGCTCGACGCTTCCGCCAGTCCGGCGACGCAGCGCCTGCGCGATATTCTGGGCACGCTCAACGTGCCGCCGCTGGAGCCGGTGCCGTCCGACCATGTGCTGACCAAGTCGTTCTACATCCTGAACGAGTTTCCGGGACGCTATGCGGGAAGCCCGCTCTGGGTCGAGGCCTCGCTCGAGGCCAGCAACCCCGGCAACCGCCCGGTGCGCACCGGCGACGGCGTGACGCCGATCATGATCACTTCGAACGATTTCGCCGGCGCCTGGGCCGAGGACGAAAACGGCAATCCGCTCTTTCCGACCGTGCCGTCCGACCCGATGCAGCGCATCTATGCCTTCCGCGCCGGCGTCAACATCATCATGTACATGCTGACCGGCAACTACAAATCCGACCAGGTGCACGTGCCGGACCTGCTCGAACGGCTTGGTCAATGAGATGAACTGGTCGCTCGCCTTCGAACCGCTCCTGTCCTGGCCCCTGCTGGCGGCGATGCTGGTGCCGCTGGCGCTGCTTGCCGCTGTCGGCCTGTGGTTCCGTCAGCGCGGCGCAGTGCTGCGCCTTGTAGCCCTTGCCGCGCTGGCGCTTGCCCTGTTCAACCCGGTGTTCCTGGACGAAGATCGCGAAGCGCTGAAAAGCGTCGTCGCCGTCATCGTCGACCGCAGCCAGAGCCAGGACATCGGCGACCGCACCGCCCAGACCGACGCCGCCGTTGCCGGCCTGAAGGAACGGCTCGCCCGCTTCAAGCAGTTCGACGTGCGCGTCGTCGAGGCCGGCAAGAGCGGCGCCGCCGAGGAACGCACCGAGACCCGCCTGTTCTCGGCGCTCGACGGCGCGCTGCGCGACGTGCCGCCGTCGCGTGTCGCCGGCGCGGTGATGATCACCGACGGCGAGGTGCACGATGTGCCGGCCGGCCGGCCGGAGTTCAACGCACCGCTCCACGCGCTGATCACCGGCCACGAGAACGAAAAGGACCGCCGCGTGCGCTTCGACAAGGCGCCGCGCTTCGGCCTTGTCGGCAAGCCGCTCGACATGACCTATCGCGTCATCGCCACCGACGGGCAGACCGGGCCCGTCGACGTGCGCGTCTCCGTCAACGGCCAGCAGGTCGCGGTCGAACGCGCCTTCATCGGCCAGGAAATGCCGCTGCAGGTGACGATCCCCAGCGCCGGTCGCAACATCGTCGAACTCACCATCCCGAAGGAGGATGGCGAGTTGACCGACATCAACAACCGCGCGATCGCGCTGGTGGACGGCATTCGCGAAAACCTTCGCGTCTTGCTGGTCTCGGGCGAACCGCATGCGGGCGAACGGACCTGGCGCAACCTGCTCAAATCCGATGCGTCGGTGGATCTGGTGCATTTCACCATTCTGCGGCCGCCCGAGAAGCAGGACGGCACGCCGATCAACGAGCTGTCGCTGATCGCCTTCCCGACACGCGAACTCTTCGTCGACAAGATCAACCAGTTCGACCTGATCATCTTCGACCGCTACCAGCATCGCGACGTGCTGCCGATCCTCTATTACGACTACATCGCCGAATATGTCGAAAAGGGCGGCGCGCTGCTGATCGCGGCCGGCCCCGAATATGCCGGACCGAGCACGATTGCCCGCACGCCGCTGATGTCGGCCCTGCCCGGCATGCCGACCGGCGAGGTTATCGACAAGGCCTTTTATCCACGCCTGACCGAACTCGGCCAGCGTCACCCGGTCACCCGTGGGCTTGAGGGGTCCGAAGCCAGTCCGCCGCGCTGGGGCCGCTGGTTCCGCACCATCGGCATCGATCGGCCCGAGGGCGAAGTGGTGATGAAGGGAGCCGAGGACCGCCCGCTTCTGGTGCTCGACCGCAAGGGCCAGGGCCGCGTCGGCATGCTGCTTTCCGACCAGGGATGGCTGTGGGCGCGTGGCTTCGAAGGCGGCGGCCCGCATGTGCAGCTCTATCGCCGCGTCGCGCACTGGCTGATGAAGGAACCGGAGCTGGAAGAAGAACGGCTGACCGCCGACGGTCGTGGCATGACGCTGGAGGTGCGCCGCCAGACGATGAGCGACGATCCCGGCGCCGCCCGCATCATCACCCCTTCCGGCAAGCCGCTCACCCTGACCTTGCAGAAATCGGAGCCGGGAATCTTCAGCGGCAGCATGGAGGTCGGCGAAATCGGTCTCTATCAGGTTGCCAATGGCGACCTGACCGCGCTTGCCCATGTCGGCCCCATCAATGCGCCGGAATTCGGCGATGTCGTTTCCACGGAGAGCAAGCTGAAGCCGGCCACTGAGGCCACCGGCGGCAGCGTGCGGCGCCTCGTCGCCGGCACCGGCAGCGACATCGCGCTGCCTTCGATCGTGCCGGTGCGCGGTCAGGCCGAGGCTGCCGGACGCGACTGGATCGGCTTGCGCACCACCGACGACAGCGTGCTGAAGGCGGTGTCGCGCGTGCCGCTGTTCGGCGGCTTCCTCGGGCTCGGTCTGCTGCTCCTGGCGCTGGGCAGCATGTGGTACCGCGAAGGCCGCTAAAGCGATCCGGCAAGTATGACAGGGAGCCGCCGCTTCGGTTGCTCCAGCCAAGCTATCCGAGACGACGGAGATAGCGCGCCGTAACGACTTTAGATCAGCTTGCGACACGCCCGCCAAACGACAAGAAGGCCGCGCTCCGAAACCCCGGAGGCGGCCTTCTTGTCGATCCCGCCCGTGGCGGAAGCCGTATGTTTAGGCGGCCTTCTTGGCAGCCGCGTAGTGGTGACGATGATGCTTGCGGGCGTGATGCTTCCTGTGGTGCTTGCGATGATGAGCGCGGTGATGATGCTTCTTGTGCATCACGTGCTTGGCAGTCTCGGCGGCATTGGCCGAGCTGGCGCCGACGATCGGCATCGAGAAGGCAAGCGCCACGGCGAGGCCGAGGGCCGACAGAAGGGACTTTCTCATGGACGTGTTCCTATGTTCCTGGTTGAGCGGGCCAGTACCGGTCGCGTGTCCGTTGGGAATCGGTCGCCGCCGGCAGGGATTACCCTGGCGCATGGGCCGGACAGAGGGGGCGCCTGACGAATAGTCGCCCGGGCTGCACGTCGAAGCGTCGTTTCCGCTGAGGCCCGCATGGCCGCGGCGGGTCGGGAGACCGCAAGACCGCCTTCGAGAGGGGGGACGCCGAAGG
Organism: Mesorhizobium terrae; assembly: GCF_008727715.1. Taxonomy (GTDB): domain Bacteria; phylum Pseudomonadota; class Alphaproteobacteria; order Rhizobiales; family Rhizobiaceae; genus Mesorhizobium; species Mesorhizobium terrae. Next base: position 3,217,994 of record NZ_CP044218.1, on the reverse strand, counting down.
CGGTCTCGAGGTTAGCCAAGGACGATTTACATCGTCTTCTTGGCTTCGGCCTTCTTGGCAGCCTTCTTGTGCTTCTTCACAACTTTCTTCTTGGTGACCTTCTCGACCGGCTTCTTAGCGGTCGCGGCCGGAGCTGCGGTGGTGGTGGTGGCAGCAGCCGGAGCGGTCGTCGTGGTCGTGGTCGCCGTGGTCGAAGCAGCGTTCGCGGCGGTCGTGCCGAGAACCGGCATCGAGAAAGCGAGAGCAACAGAGAGGCCGAGAGCGGAGAGGATGGTCTTCTTCATAATAGGCTTCCTTTTTCAGTTTGGGTCGAGCTTCACTGACTGGGATCGTCAGGTGTCACTCCAAGAAGCTTCAAAGCGGTGGCGTAGGTCCGGATGCCCTGGGCCTGCTTGCGGTCCGCGCAATACCGGGTCGCCTTCTTTTGAAGCACCTTTGCCTGGGCGACCTGAGCCGCCTCGGCGTGGGTTTCGATGGCCTCGTCGAGTTGTTGACTTAGCCGGTTGCAACGTTCGCTGCGGGTGATGGGGGTGTCTGCTTGCGAGTGTCCGACGGCGGACATGACAAGCGAAACACCGAGCATCGCAGCCATCCATCCATTCGAACATCTTTGCATCGTCAGTCCCTGCGTTCCCCGTTTGCGAGGCGCCGCGACCGGTGTTCTGGCCGCTGCGAGGACCCTTATCGCATCGGTTTTTTGCGTCAGTTTTTCCCGGATGTTGAATTTTGTTTCTGGATTGTTTCTGAGGAGGACGCGCCTTCGAAACGCCGCAGCCGCTGGCCAAGACGATCGGGCAACCCTATCCTAAGGGCGAAACCAACTGCCTCCCCGGCAAAGCATTGCGATGGGTATCTCGTGAAATCCGATGCACACATTCTGATCGTCGACGACGACAAGGGCATACGCGACCTGCTTCAGGAGTTTTTCGAGAAGCGCGGCCTGCGCACCTCGGTGGCCCGCGATGGCAACGAAATGGAAGCCACGATGCGGCGCAACCAATTCGACCTGGTCATCCTCGACGTGATGCTGCCGGGCAAGAGCGGGCTGGAACTGTGTCGCGAGCTGCGCAACACGAACCAGGCGCTGCCCATCATCATGCTGACCGCCGTCAATGAAACGACGGACCGGGTGGTCGGCCTGGAGATGGGTGCGGACGATTATGTGCCGAAACCGTTCGACCCGCGCGAACTGCTGGCCCGCATCCGCGCCGTGCTGAGGCGCAACAACGCGACTGAGGCCCCAAGGCAGCAGCCGCGCCAAGTCTACCGCTTCGCCGGCTGGACGATGGATTGCTCGCGCCGCCGGCTGATCGCGCCGGGCGACGTGCGGGTGGAACTGACCGCGGCCGAATTCAACCTGCTGCACACATTCGTCAAGAGCGCGCAGCGCGTGCTCACCCGCGACCAGCTCGTCGAATTGTCCGGCGGCGACGTCGGCATCAACTATGACCGCAGCGTCGACATCCTGGTCAGCCGGCTCAGGCGCAAGATGGAAGACGACCCGCGCACGCCCAAGCTGATCCACACGGTGCGCAGCGGCGGCTACCAGTTCATTCCCGAGACCACCTCCGAATGAAGCGGTTCCTGCCACAGACCCTGCCCGCCTGGGTTCTGCTGATCGTGATCGCCGCGCTTTTGATGAGCCAGGTCGCCACGCTCTACATCGTGGCCAGGGACCGTGCCGCCGTCGCCGACATCGTCGACTACTACCGGCTGAACGATCGCGCCTATTCGGTCGTCCAGTTGCTTTATGCGGCCACCCCGGCGGACCGCAAACGCATGGCTTCCGGTGTTGCTAGCACCAGCTATGCGATGACCGTTTCCGACAGCCCCGTCGTCACCTCTTCGATCGCTCAGAACGACCAGCTGGCGGAACTGGAGGACATCCTCGTCAGCCGCCTGGCCCGCTTCGGCGTCACCGAGGCAAGGGTGCGGCGCGACGAGGCGACCCAGCCCGAAAAACCCGTCCGCAAACCCGGCTCCGATGCCGGCGAGGTGGAGAAGGATCTCCTGAGGCTCGCGGCCGGCTTCGCCGAAAGCGACAAGCTGACCGCTTCGATCGAGTTCTCCGACGGCCAATGGCTGAACTTCACCGAACCGATCATTCCGCCAGGCCCGGTGCTGAACCCCGAGAGCCTGCCGCTTTATGCCATCGTCGCCGGTCTCGTCGTGGCGATGTCGGTCTGGTCGCTGCGCCGCCTGACCGCGCCCTACCGGGTGATGGAAACGGCAGTACGGCGCATCAGCAACGACCTGAAGAGCCCGCCCATATCGGAGGCCGGCAGCCGCGAAATCCGCGCAGCGGCCCGGGCGATCAATTCCATGCAGTCGCGGCTGCGCGAATATGTCGAGGATCGCGAGCAGCTCGCGGCGGCGCTGGCGCACGACCTGCGCACGCCCCTCACACGCATGCGGCTGAGGCTGGCGCTGCTGCGCAAGTCGAAGCTGCACGACGACCTCGCCCGCGATTTGAGCGACATCGAGGACATCGCCCGCTCCGTCATCGATTTCGCCACGTTCGAAGTGGCGGAGGAGAAAAGCGAGCGCATCGATTTCCTGTCACTGGTCGAATCCGTCGCCGACGGCTTCCCCCAGGTGACGCTCGACGACAACGGCACGCCGTCGCGCGAACTGATCTGCCTGGCGCGGCCGGTGGCGCTGCGCCGCTGCGTCACCAACCTCATCCAGAACGCGGTGACTTATGGCCAGAAGGCGCATCTCAGCCTGCATCATTCCAACAGCCAGATGGCGCTGCTGATCCGCGACGAAGGCCCCGGCATACCGCAGGCCAAGCTGGATGCCGTATTCAGCCCGTTCGTCCGGCTGGAGAAATCGCGCAACCGCGAAACGGGCGGGCTGGGCCTCGGCCTGACGATCGCCCGCAACATCGCGCGGGCCGCCGGCGGCGAAATCTATCTGTCGAACCATCCCGAGGGTGGCCTGCAGACTGAGCTGCGCCTGCCGCTCGCGGTTTAGCGCCAGGCAGCGACCCGGCCGGTCGCCTCATCCAGATTGTCGGCCAGCGTACGACCGGAAGCCTTACGAGGCTTAAGGTCATGGTCGCCGTCGGGCAGCCACTGGACGGCGATTGTCCCAGCGAGCTTGTAGCTAGCCACTTCCTCGCGAATGCCGAAGGGGTCGCGTTCGCCCTGGCAGATCAAAGTCGGGCATTCCATTGCGGCGAGGTGAGCGGTTCTGAGCTTGTCTGGCTGGCCTGGCGGGTGGAACGGGTAACCGAGGCAGACGAGCCCAGCGATTTTCCCCGTCCTGAACAGTTCGTCGGCGACCATGCTGGCAACCCGCCCGCCCAGCGACTTGCCGCCGATCAGCAACCTGCCGCCGGTTGCGGCAGCAGCGACGGCCTGTCGATATTCGTCCAGAAGCACCTCGGCGCGAGGCGGCGGCTTGCGCTGGCCGGACCGTCGCGCCGCCATGTAGCCGAACTCGAAACGCAGGGTGCGGACGCCTTTGCCCGCCAATTGCGCAGACACGGCATTCATCCAGTCCGAATCCATCGGCGCTCCGGCGCCGTGGGCAAGCAACAGGGTGGTGCCGGCGTCCGCCGGGCCGTCATCGAGAAACGAGATCATGCCAATCCCTTGCGTTCGTTCGGCACACCGGTCCGGAAAGACACGAACCTATCGGCGCAGAACCGCCGAGAGAACATCGCGAATGCCGATGGCGCCGACGAAGCGCGACTGGTCGTCGAACAGCGCCACCGGAGCCGTTTGCGAGCGGTGCATGGCCAGCATCACGGTCTTGAGCGGCGTGCCGGGCGTTGCCCAGAACACCTGCGCCGCCTCGTCGGGCTGGCGCTCGACCTCGGTGCAGGAAACCCATACCGCCGGCTTGCCGTCGCGCTCGGCGGCGGCGACCAGGCCATGCTCGTCGATCTTGAAACGCGTGGTCTTGCGCCGGTCAAGCCAGATCCAGCCTTCCTCGGCCTGTTCGAGATCGCGACGGTCGCGCATGACGTTCCAGGCGGTGAGCACCGAGAGCGGGTTCACATTGGCAATGAAGTCGCGGACATAGTCGTTGGCGGGCCGCAGTACGATGTCCTCCGGCGCGCCGGACTGCACGATGCGCCCGCCCTCCATGATGGTGATCGTGTTGCCGATCTTCAGCGCCTCTTCGAGGTCGTGGCTGACGAAGATGATGGTCTTCTTCAGCGTCTTCTGCAGCTGCAGAAGCTCATCCTGCAGCTTGGTGCGGATCAGCGGATCGAGCGCCGAAAACGGCTCGTCCATCAGCAGGATCGGCGCTTCGGTGGCGAAGGCACGCGCCAGGCCGACGCGCTGCTGCATGCCGCCCGACAGTTCATGCGCGTATTTCTTCGACCACGGGTCGAGGTTGACGAGCTTCAGCTGCTTGTCGACCCGGGTCTTGCGCTCGGCGTCCGGCACGCCGGCGAGTTCGAGGCCGAGGCCGACATTTTCCTCGACCGTGCGCCAGGGCAGCAGGCCGAATTGCTGGAACACCATGGCGACCTGATGCTGGCGCAGCTGCCGAAGCGTCGCCTCGTCGCAGGAGACGACGTCGACCATGCCGTCGCCGTTCTTGACCATGACCTGGCCGCGGCTGACGATGTTGAGCCGGTTGACGGCGCGCAACAAGGTCGACTTGCCCGAACCGGACAGGCCCATCAGCACCGAAATCTCGCCCTCGTTGACGGTGAGGTTGGCGCCCGCGCAGCCCAGCACGTTGCCGGTTTGCTCGAGGATTTCGGCGCGGGTCGCTCCCTTGTCGACCATTGCCAGCGCGTCGGCCGTGTCCGGACCGAACACGATATCGACATTCCTGAAATCGACGGCGACGCTCATTTCTTGCCTCCCACGCCAATGCGCGTCATGCGGTCGAGCACGATGGCCAGCACCACGATGGCAAGGCCGGCCTCAAGACCGAGGTCGATCCTGCGCGAGCCGAGCGCCCGGTTGATTTCAGTACCGAGACCGCCGGCGCCGATCAGCGCGGCGAACACCACCATCGACAGCGACAGCATGATGCACTGGGTCAGGCCCGCCATGATGGTCGGCAGCGCCGCCGGCAGCTCGACCTTCCATAACAATTGCCGCTTAGTGGCGCCGAAGGCCTGGCCGGCCTCGATGATCGAGGTCGGCACCGAGGTGACGCCGAGATGGGTCAGGCGCACCGCAGTCGGGATGACGAAGATGATGGTGACGATCAGGCCAGGCGCGTTGCCGAGGCCGAACAGGGTGAGCACCGGGATCAGGTAGACGAAGGTCGGCAATGTCTGCATCAGGTCGAGCACCGGCAGCATCACCTTGTAGACCTTCGGCTTGTGCGCGGCCCAGATGCCGAGCGGCACGCCGATCGCCATCGAGGCGGCAGCCGCGGCAACCACCAGAACTAGCGTCTGCACGGTTTGCTTCCATAGGCCCTGGTTGATGATGAAGAGCAGGCCGAGGAACACGCCGATGGCCAGCACCTTCGAGCGCTGCAGCCACCAGGCGAGCAGCGCGATCAACAGCACGACGAGGACCGGCGGCATGACCAGCAGCAGGCTCACGATGCTGTCGAGCAGCGTGTTCAGCCCGTTCGAAAAGCCGCGGAAAATGCTGTTGAAGTTATCCGTGAGGAAGGTGAAGAACGCCTTGCCCCACGCGCCGATCGGTATCTTCCAGGTCACCAGGAAGTTTGAAACCGGATCCATCTGCCCTCCCATCTCGCGCCGCCGTCCGCCCCGCACGAACGATCATCTTGTCACAGGATATGGAAAAGGGCAGCCCCCGGCCGGGCGGCTGCCCCCTTTGCGTCGCCCGCCAGGGGCGAGATCGGTCAGCCGCCGATCGCAGTCTTCACGGCCGCAGCCGCGTCGCTACCGTCGAAGGCGGTCACGCCAGTGAGCCAAGGCTTGACCGCGTCGGGGTTCTTCTTCAGCCATTCGGTCGCGGTCTTGTTGGCATCGCTGCCCTTCAGGATCGAGTCCATCATCTGGCCTTCCATATCCAGATTGAACTTCAGGTTCTTGATGAAGGCGCCGGCATTCGGGCACTCCTGAAGGTAACCCTTGCGCACGTTGGTGGAGACGGTGGCGGCGCCAAAGCCGGAATTGCCCATGCCGTCGAGATAGGTGATCTTCATGGCGCCCATCACCGGATGCGGCGTCCAGCCGAGGAAGGCGATCCACTTGTTGTCCTTCATCGACTGCTCGGCCTGGGTCAGCATGCCGGCTTCAGAGGACTCGACCAGCTCGAAGCCCTGCAGATTGTCGGCGGGGTTCTTGATCATGTCGAGGATGATACGGTTGCCGTCATTGCCGGCCTCGATGCCGTAGATCTTGCCCTCGAACTTGTCCTTGAACTTGCCGAGATCGGTCAGCGTCTTGACGCCGGCGTCGGCGACATAGGACGGCACGACGATGCCGTAGCCGGCGCCGGTGAGGTTCTGGCTGATCGTTTCGACGGAGCCTTCGGCGGTGTAGTCCTTGATGTCGTTGGTCATCGACGGCATCCAGTTGCCGAGGAAGACGTCGAGATCCTTGTTCTTCAGCGATGCATAGGTGACCGGCACCGAAAGCTGGATGACCTCGGGCTGATAACCGAGCGCGGTCAACAGCACGGAGGCCACGCCCGTGGTTGCCTGGATGTCGGTCCAGCCCACATCCGACAGACGGACCTTCTTGCAGCTCTCCGCATCCCCGGCGAAAGCCGTACCGGTAGCCAGGAAGGCCGCAAGGCTCATTCCTGCGACGAAAGACTTCATACGCGACATGAACTTTCTCCCATTGTGTCTGTTCGGCGAAGCGGAATCCGACGCCTGGCCTTGTTATGTCAGCCAAACACCATTCTTGTGCCGTTTCAAGCACCACGAGATACGATTGACGGCGCGCATTGGCCGATCAGCGACACGGCTAAGCTTTTTTGGTGGACGGCCGAAAAGCGCCCCTCGCAGCCGCGTACAACTTCTGCATAAAGGGCCATGGCAAAGCTCTATTTCAACTACGCCACCATGAATGCCGGCAAGACGACCATGCTCTTGCAGGCATCCTACAACTATCGCGAAAGCGGCATGACGACGATGCTGTTCGTCGCCGGCCATTACCGCAAGGGCGACACCGGGCAGATCTCGTCGCGCATCGGGCTCGAAGCCGAGGCAGAAATGTTCCGCGACGGCGACGACCTTTATGCCCGCATCGCCGAACACCACGAGCACACCACCGTCCATTGCGTCTTCGTCGACGAGGCGCAGTTCCTCGAGGAAGCGCAGGTCTGGCAATTGGCCCGCGTTGCCGACCGGCTGGGCATCCCCGTGATGTGTTATGGCCTGCGCACCGATTTCCAGGGCAATCTTTTCACCGGTTCGCGCGCCCTCCTCGCGCTCGCCGACGATCTGCGCGAGGTGCGCACCATCTGCCGCTGCGGGCGCAAGGCGACGATGGTCGTGCGGCTCGGCCCCGACGGCAAGGTCGCCAAGCAGGGCGAACAGGTCGCCATCGGCAAGGACATCTACGTGTCGCTCTGCCGTCGCCACTGGGAGGACGAGATGGGGCGTGCCCAGCCGGACGACTTCATCGGCTTCACGCGGCCCTGACCGCGGCGAACGGGACTCTGGCCGCCGCAACACGACGCTGATACGGTTGGCCAACCGATCCGAGGAAGACCCATGACCCGCCAGGCGCTCGGCCCAGCCATCGCATTGATTTCCGTGCTGATCTCCATGCCTTCCTTCGCCGGAGGCGACGCAGCGGCCGGCAAGAAGGTCTTCACCCGCTGCATGGCCTGCCACGACGCCACCTCCGAGCAGGACAGGGTCGGCCCGCATCTCTTGGGCGTCATCGGCCGCGCCGCCGGCAGCGCGCCGAGCTATCTGTCACGGTATTCGCAGGCCATGAAAGACGCCGGCGGTGGCGGTCTTGTCTGGAGCGAAGCAACCCTGACCGACTATCTGCGCGCGCCGAAGGCGAAGGTGCCGGGCAACAAGATGGGCTTCGCCGGGCTCAAGGACGATGCCGACATCGCCAATGTGATCGCCTATCTCAAGGCCGACCCCAAGCCGTAAGCGGCGAACGAAAGACCACCGACATCGGCCGCATTGCGGCGAAAGCGCCTGGCCTGTCTTTCAATCGCCAATCGCCCCCCATATATTCGCCGCAACCTGTCGCGTGCAGGTCCGTGTTGACACCGCTAGGGGGACCCGATGGCGACATTGCAGAATTTCGACACCGAGATTGCCAAGACCAAGCAGGTCGTCGAGGAGATGCGCTCCAAGATCGAGCAGTCCGGTAGCGTGCTCGACACGCTCGCCAAGGCCGACAAGAAGATCGGCGATGCCAATTTCGACATCGAGAACGCCCGCATCGACGACGTGCTGAAACAGCAAAAGACGATGGAAGCCAACATCGCCGACCTCATCATCGGCCTCGAGGACGCCACCAACGTGTTCGGCGCCGAATTCGAGAGCATGAAAAACTACACCGGCTGGGAAAACTTCGTCGGCATCTTCTCGGCCCAGAAGAAGCAACGCCTGCGCACCGACCGCGTGCGCAACATGTCGCTGGCCGGCAACCTGCAGGAACTGCTGGCCAAGTCCGACACCATCGTCGGCATCCTGAAGGCGCAGAAGCAGGTGCTCGACCAACGCTACAAGACCTCCGAGGCCAGCCTTTCGCAGGTGATCGAGCGCCGCAAGGCGACCATGACCGAGCTGGAAGCCGTGCAGAAGCGCATCATGGAACTGAACCCGATGCTGCTCGACGTCGAGAACAGGATTGCCGCCTCGACCAGCCAGAAGGATCGCACCGCGCTGGAGAGCGAGCGCTCCAAACTGGCCACCGAATACAACGAGCGCCAGGCCAAGGAGCAGGAATTGCTGGCGGCCAGCCAGACGCTGGAGCGCTACACGTCCATGTTCCAGACCTTCGTGGATTCGCTCAACAACCAGATCGCCGCGCAGTCGACGCTGATCAACAAGCTGACCATCGATACCGAGCAGCGTATCGTGCTCTACAAGGCGCTGGAGGATTCGCTGAAGACAGCCGCCCAGCAGGATGTCGCCCACAAGATCAACACACTGGGCTCGCAGGTCGACACCACGGCTGAGGAGACCATGGCCGGCATCGGCGCCGCCGCGCAAAAACACATTGGCGACCTGCTCGAGATGCATGAGAAGAACATGGTGGCGACCGCCGACATCCAGCGCCGCAAGAAGCTGGCCGACGATGCCTTTTCGCGCCGCTTCGAGGATGTGATGAAGAAGCACAACGCCGCGAACTACGTGCAGTCCTGACCACGACACGACAGGACTGTCCGCATTCAATGCCTTCTTCCGATCGCCCCCATAGCCGCCATCCCTTCGCCTGGAAGGGAGTAAAGCCATGACCGTCGAGACCGAAGCGGCCGAGCGCTATTTCTCGGCCATCACGGCCGCCCTGTCGGGGCTGGAAATCTTCATGCGCGACGACCGCTCGCCGCTCTACCGGCACGGCATCGTCGCCAAGATCGTCGCCGAATACATCGCCCGGCTCGACAAATCCTTCACCTGCTGGCGCAACCGGCTGGGCTTCATGGAGACGTTCAAGATCTCGCGCGCCGAAAGCGGCTATCCGGTGTTCCAGAACCTGCTCGAACTGGAAAACGACCGCCGGCAGGCCGATAGCCGGCTGGCGACGATCCCCTCGGCCCGCGAACTGCGCGCCGAGATGGCCGACTTCATCCTGCGCCACAAGGAGTTTCCGGCAGCGCTCCAGAAGTCGATGGCCGAGCGGCTTTACCTGGAAGACATCAAGAGCGGCGAGACCTTCGCGCCCTTCTCCCTGGCGCAGACCGCCAAGGTCTCGGTCAATCCGAAATCCGGCCTGCCCTATTATCTCGTGCATTGGGCAAGCTTCGACGGCACCGCCAATTTGCCGCTGATCTATATGGCGACCGTCGAGGATTCCTCCGACGGCATCGTGCGCCAGCTGGTCGACAAGGACGGACGCCTGAACGAGAAGGTCGAGATACCGCTGCCCGTCGACGGCCTGCTCAACCCCGACCTTGCCCGCCGCTTCGACGACTTCACCGAAAAGAACTCGTCCTACTCGCTGGCGCCGCTGACCATCGCCGTCAATCTCGACAAGGATTTCGAGCCACTGCATCCAAAACAGCTGCGGCGCGTGGTGCTCGGGCCCTTCTATTCGGCCGGCATCACCGACAACAATTCGACCGTCACCGAGGTGCTGGCCAAGGTGCGCAAGCCCGAAAATGCCTGGCTGCTGACCTGGACGATCCAGGAGGTCTATTCGAAGGGCGAGAAGCCCGGCCGGCGCGGCCTGTTCTCCAGCGAGAAGACCACGCAGGAGTTCTTCATCAACACCGACGATCTCGAAGCGACCCGCCAGGGCGTTTCCAGCTACGAGAACCACGCGCTTGTGCCGCACGAGGCCTATCAGGCGCTCTACGCCGCCGGCGAGGCGCAGAAGATCTTCGGCGGCTACAAGGTCCATATCCTGTCCGGCGGACGGGTGATTTCGGATGTGTAGCGACCATCCGAACCAGACGGCTTGACGGGGGACGAATGGATACCGGCCTGACCACCATCTCCGAAGCGGCGATCGAAAAGCATCGCGCCACCGCGCAGAGCTTCATCACCCGCATCGTCGTGCTGGAAGACCCCGCCCGCGAACAGGGCACGGCGCTCGCCGGCACCGGTCGCCGCTTCGTCTCGACGGTTTCGACCGGCTCGGTGCGCAAGACACGCGAGGTGGAACTGGTAAGAACGGTTGCCTCCGTGCGGCCGGACGATCAGCTGCTGTCGATCCCGCAGCACACGCTGCTTTACCGCGCCCGCCGCGGCATCGCGATCGCGCTGGCGGTCGCCGACATTTTCGCCGAAGGCTCCGACCTCGAAAGCCTGCAGGCCAGGAACGCTCGCGCGCCGCTTGAAGGCGACGAGGCCAGCCATTTCAAGAAACTTTTGTCGGCCTCCGCCTATGTTTCGGCTTTTGCGCTGGCGTCCTACCTAACGCAGTCGATCGACAGCGACGGCGAGGCGCCGAACGACATCGCCGAGCCCGATCTCCTGTTCGACACGCCGCAGGATGCGGTCAAGTCGCTGGTGGCCGGCCTTGACCGGGCATTGTCGGGCGCCAAGGACGATGCCGACCTGCTGGCGCGGGCGAAAAGCTTCGCCCGCATTACCATCGACGGGCTTCTCGCCCGCAAGGGTCGCTTCGACGGGCTGGGCACCTTCGAGAACGCGCATATCCGCATCGACGCCGACGATTTCATCCTCGACGGTTTCGACGTCGCTCCCGGCAAGCGTGCCAAGCCGCTGGTGATGACTTTCAAGAAGCCGGAAGAAGTCGTCGGCAACCACATCGCCAAATACCAGTCGATCAAGCTGGCCAAGATGCTGATGGCCTACGACTTCGACCGCGAGCTCAACCCGTTCGTCGAACTTGGCGGCTTCCTGTTCACCTTCATCGGCGACGGCGCACCCGGCACCGGCAAGACCACGCTGATCCAGATGATCGCCGGCCTGGTCAACGATTACTGCAAGGTCGCCGGCTATCCCTTCGCCTATGAGAATTTCGGTGTCGACCAGATCTCGTCCTACCAGGGCAAGTCCGGCCAGAATTGCCGGCAGTTCATCAACAATGTGCTGAACCCGCGCGCCATCGGCTTCGGCACCATCGACGACATCGACCAGGTGGCGGCCAAACGCTCCGACGACCGGGCTTCCGCCGGCCAGCAGGAAATCACCGGCGTCTTGATGGACGCCTTTGCCGGTGCCGGCACGGTGGTGCGCGGCAATTGCTCTTTCGGCATGTTTTCCAACTATCCGGAAAACGTCGACGACGCGTTGCGCCAGCGCGCCGGCGCCCGCTGGCTGGTCGACGGTCCGCAGACCCGCGACGACTACATCGACATCTTCGTGCTTTTGGCCGGCAAAAACCACAAGATCCCGCTCGGCGACCACGAGCTTTACGCCGCGCAGGAAATCCAGCGTGCCGTGACCGAAGCCTATGGCGAACACGCCAAACCTCGGGAAGACGGGCTCGTAAGAGTTTTCGAGCGTTTCACCAAGGAGAATGGCACGCCCAAGACCATGGAGGACGTCGGCACTTATCTGCACATGATCAAGGAAGCAGAACCGCGCTTCACCGGCCGCGCCATCAAGAACGTCACCGACGCCATCAAGATGCGGGCGATGGACATCGAACTTCCCGACGAATGGTTCGAAAAGCCCGAGGCCTTCATGCACAAGGCCTATGACGAGAAGAAAGCGATGATCGAGGAACTGCGCGGGCCATTCGACATGGACATGGTCATGCAGGAGATCAACCGCTACGCCGACTCGGAGTTCCGCTACGCCGACAAGTCCGACGACGCAGCGGTGGACAAACTTCTACGCGACGCCAGGCTGCGCGAACGCGCCGCGCGCGAAATGGCGGAGTTGCAGAAGAAGGGGCTGTGGAACGCCTGATGGACCTCCTGCGCGACAACGAGCTGATCTATGGCCGGTTGCTCACGGTGGACGAGCCGCATCTGATCGGGCGCTACAACAAGGCACTCGCCGCGTTCGGCCTGAAGCCGACGGGGCTGGAGAGCTTCCATATCGACCGCACCGGCTTCTCGCCGGAGATCGCCGAGGAATGCGGAGACCAGGCCTATCTCGATCCGAACGGGGTCAACCGCCGCTTCATCATCCTCACCCCATCGCAGATCGATCTGCCGGTGGTGCACACCGCCTTCTCGAACACCTCGCAGCTGATGTTCGAATTCATGTCCAGGAACAGCCGCGCCATCGACGCGCTGACCATCAAGGACGTGCTCTATGGCGAGATCGAGGATTCCGTCTCGAAGGTCGAGGACATCGAGGATCTCCTGTCCATCAACCAGGTAGAGTTCCGCGTTCTTTCGGCCGAAGACGTTCTCGGCAAGGCGGCGGAACTCGGCACCCTGGTCGATCGCCTGAAACAGGAACCCGACGCCTGGCGCGACAACGAGATGCTCGACCGCATGGTGGAACTGGCCAAGGTCACCGGCGATATCCGCGAGAACGCGCTGGTGCCGGACCAGGTCATCTTCCGCCACAACGCATACTGGACAAGCCATTTCGGCGGGCTCTATGTCTTCGTCGACAAGGACGTGACAACGGTGGTCGGCGACCCCGCCGCGCCCGGTTTCCGCCGCTCGCGGCCGTGGCAGGTGAGCTACCTGTCGATCAAGGACGCCGACACTGTTTTCAAGTTCCTCGCCACCTCCGGGCGCATCGAACTGCCGCGCGCGTCATGGGTCGAGAGTTCCGGCTATCTCGAGCACCGCGCCGAGATGGTGGTGCGCGACCTGATCTGGCAGTCCGATCCGGACCGCAACCTCTCCAGCGTCGACAAGGTGTGGCTGCAGACCTGGATCCACAACCACGCCGACGCGATCAACCGCGACGGCAATTTCCCCTTCCTCAACGCCGCCAAGCGCGAGATCGGCCAGCTTGGCCGGTTGAAGATCGAGGAGGTAAAGCCGCAGCAGCGTTTCCTGGTGGTGCGCGCCAAACCAAGCCATCCCGACGCCTGGCTGACCAACCGCCTGATCTCCGATTTCGTGCCGTCGGACTTCGTGTCCCGCTACATTTTCAACAAGCAGGGTTTCTATCGCGACTACGAAGGCTACAGCGAGGTATGGCGATCGCATGTTGTCGATGTCCTGAAAACCACATATCTCAGGGACAAGGCGACGTTCAGGACCCGTCTCTATGGCCTGGCCGACTGAACCGACGAGGGGTGTCACCGCATGCTTGATCCGATCGTGAACTTTTTCACCCGGATGTTTCAATGGATCGGCCGCGGTATCGGCTTTCTGATCGGCATAGCGCTGTGGCCGTTCATGTGGGTCGGCCGCTGGTATTTTCAGCGGGGCTGGATGCTCAAATCCATTCTGGGTGCCGCCCTGCTCGTGCTGATCGGGCTCTACGCCAATTTCTTCTATGCCACCCAATGGTGGAACAATTTCGATCCGAACTACGTCAACAAATATGACTTCGCCAAGAGAGACGTCTCGGCCGGCGAACAGGTGACGGCCGGCGGCGGCACCGACACGACCAAATCCTGCGCGCGCTCGGCGATCGCCGACATGACGGCCGACTTGACCGATTTCAACGTGAACCAGAATGCCTGGATCTCGTCGATGATCCTCTACAAGGTCGGGCTGTTCGGCTACGACTGGGACAAGACGCCGTTCATGGACAACAAGGCCTCGTTCCAGCGCGGCATCAACCAGGCGGTGCGTCGCACATCGACCGAGCTTGCCGACAATATGGGCCGCGTGCGCACCACCTCGCAGATCGACGGCGACCTGCAGGAAGCCCGCGGCAACCTGCAATTCGACGAAGCCACCTGGTATTTCGGCTTCAGCCCGTTCGGCCCCAAGACGCCGACGCCCAGCTACTATCGCGACGCCATCAAGAAGCTGCGCGCCTTCAACGGCAGGCTTTCCACCTGCCAGGCCGTGTTCGACGCCCGCGCCGACAATCTCAAGCAATATATCGACCGTATCGCCTCAGACATCGGCTCGACCTCGGCCATCCTCAAGGACCGCGCCGAGAACTACGATTACGGCTTCTTCGACTTCCGCGCCGATGACCGCTTCTGGTTCGCCTATGGCCAGCTCTACGCCTATTACGGGCTGATGAAGGCCGCGCAGGCTGACTTCGAGGACGTGATCAAGCAGAAGAACCTGAAGAGCCTGTGGGACACCATGGACGCCCAGTTCGTCTCGGCGCTGCGCATCCAGCCCTGGATCATCGCCAACAGCGACGAAACCGGCATCTTCGCGACCCATCTGACGACGATGGGTTTTTATATCCTGCGCGTCCGCTCGAACATGGTCGAAATCAGCAGCGTGCTTTCGCAGTAGCGAATAGCGAATAGCGAATAGCGAATAGCGAATAGCGAATAGCGAATAGCGAATAGCGAATAGCGAATAGCGAATAGCGAACAAATTAGCCGGCTGCGGCCATGTCGCAAGCAGGATTTAATGTACGCTCCGGCCTTGCCTACTCGCTACTCCCTATTCGCTATTCGCTCTAAACGACCCTGTCGCATTTCGCGTATTGTGCGGCTGTTTTGAGACGGCGGGATGGCCTCCCGCTCGGCTTCTATGCAGCCCGACACCGGCGGCCAATGCCGCGCCTGCCACCTGACGATTTGGGAGACCACCTTATGGCCGACTATAAGAGCGACATTGAGATAGCGCGCGGCGCGAAGAAGCAGGCGATCCAGGCGATCGGTGCCAAGATCGGCATACCGAGCGAGCATTTGCTGCCCTATGGCCACGACAAGGCGAAGGTGTCGGCCGAGTTCATCAAGTCGGTGAAAGGCAACAAGGACGGCAAGCTGATCCTGGTCACCGCCATCAACCCGACACCGGCCGGCGAAGGCAAGACGACGACGACGGTGGGGCTCGGCGATGGCCTGAACCGCATCGGCAAGAAGGCGGTGGTGTGTATCCGCGAGGCCTCGCTCGGTCCGAACTTCGGCGTCAAGGGCGGCGCCGCCGGCGGCGGTTATGCCCAGGTCGTGCCGATGGAGGACATGAACCTGCACTTCACCGGCGACTTCCACGCCATCACCACCGCCCACAACCTTCTGTCGGCGCTGATCGACAACCACATCTATTGGGGCAACGAGCTCGGCATCGACATCCGCCGCGTCGCCTGGCGTCGTGTCATGGACATGAACGACCGCGCCTTGCGCCAGATCATCGTCTCGCTGGGCGGTGTCGCCAACGGTTTCCCGCGCGAGGCCGGCTTCGACATCACCGTTGCCTCCGAAGTCATGGCGATCCTGTGCCTTTCCACCGATCTGAAGGATCTGGAAAAGCGCCTCGGCGACATCATCGTCGCCTATCGCCGCGACAAGACCCCGGTCTATGCCCGCGACCTGAAGGCCGACGGCGCCATGGCGGTGCTTCTGAAGGATGCCATCCAGCCGAACCTGGTGCAGACGCTGGAAAACAACCCCGCCTTCGTCCATGGCGGCCCGTTCGCCAACATCGCCCATGGCTGCAACTCGGTGGTCGCCACCACCACGGCCTTGAAGCTCGCCGACTATGTCGTCACCGAGGCCGGCTTCGGTGCCGATCTCGGTGCCGAAAAGTTCTTCGACATCAAGTGCCGCAAGGCGGGCCTGAAGCCGGCTGCCGCCGTCATCGTCGCCACCGTGCGCGCCATGAAGATGAATGGCGGGGTGAAGAAGGAAGACCTCGGCGCCGAGAATGTCGAGGCGGTGAAGAAGGGCTGCGCCAATCTCGGCCGCCACATCGAGAACGTGCGCCAGTTCGGCGTGCCGGCGGTAGTGGCCATCAACCACTTCCATTCCGACACCGATGCCGAGATCCAGGCGATGAAGGACTATGTCGCCAAGATGGGCGAGGAGGCGATCCTGTGCCAGCATTGGGCCAAGGGCTCGGCCGGCATCGAGGAGCTGGCCAACAAGGTGGTCAGCCTCGCCGAAAGCGGTGCCTCGCAGTTCTCGCCGCTCTATCCCGACGACATGCCGCTGTTCGAGAAGGTCAACACCATCGTCAAGCGCATCTATCGCGGCGACGAGGCGATCGCCGACAAGTCGATCCGCGACCAGCTGCACCAGTGGGAACAGGCCGGCTACGGCCACCTGCCGGTGTGCATGGCCAAGACGCAATATTCCTTCTCGACCGATCCGAACCTGCGCGGCGCGCCGACCGGCCACACCGTGCCGGTGCGCGAGGTGCGGCTTGCCGCCGGCGCCGGCTTCGTCGTCATCATCTGCGGCGAGGTCATGACCATGCCGGGCCTCCCCTCAAAACCCTCGTCGGAGAAGATCTTCCTCAACGACCAGGGCCAGATCGAGGGGCTGTTCTAGGCACAAAGGGCAATCGGCAGTCGGCAGTCGGAACAGGAGTTCACCCGACTGCCTACTGCCCTCATCACATGAGGCCTTACGGCCCTGATCGCGCTGTCGCCCTAGTCCCCGGAGTTTTTAAGAGCCTTGCTTGGCGGGGGTAGGCGTCGCCGGGTTGGCAGTGGTGGCTGGGCTAGCCGGGTCGTCAAACTTGCTAACTTGGCGCTTTGCCGCGTTCACCAGGCTGTCGAGGAAGTCGAAGAAGACCTCGATGCTGAAGCCGAACACGAAGGCGAGCGCGAACAGTCCGAGCCCAACCGCCTTGAAATCCTCGCTGCTGTCGAAGATACCGACCCACAGCCAGGCCAGTAGTACTCCGGCAAGCGCGCCCAGCGCGACACGGTGAACGGTCCTGAGGAAGGTCGGGTCCGGCAGAAGCGGATCGAGAATCCGGCGCATGTAGAACATCAGCGCGCCGAGCGCGCCATAAGCCGCCGGCAGAATGATGAAGGAATAAAAGGTGTTGGTGTCACGGACCTGAGCCTCGAGCGAAGCCATATCCGGGATCGAGCCGGAATAATAATAAAGGCCGATCTTGCAGTTCTGGCTGATGATGTCGGCAACCCTGACGCCGAACTGATTGTCGATCGTATAGGCGATGGCGGCGATATACTGCCTTGCGGGGTCCGCAGTCGCCGCGGATGTCTGGCCTTCCGGGGCGAGATAGTCCAGATGCGAGCAGAAAGCTCCCCGCATCACCACACTGCGCGGCTCGTGGCCATAGCCACCAGATGGGGGAGGCGGGCTGGGGTCGGTAGCAGCGTCGCTCGCCGCCGAGAGACCGCCACCACCCGGCCCCCCGCCGTCCGATGTCATGCCAGGGGTGGCGCCGCGGAAGCCTGGTGGGCATATCGCGATGGCAGGCTGCGCGCCGGCACTTTCGGGAACACCGACATTGCCGCTGCTCATTGACCGGGGAGATTCCGCAGCCTTCTTGAGCGCCTCCCCGGCGCTGAGATCATTCAGTAGAAGACAGGCGAACCAGTTTGATATCTTGTCGCCGACCTTACGGGCGGTTTCCATGCCCGCGATGGGGTTCTTCGCCAATTTCTGGAAAGTCTCGGCCCGGATTTCCAGCGCACGTATCTGCTGGTCGAGTTTGATCAGCTCATCCTGTTTCGAATAGGCCGCCTCGCGGGCCAGCAGATAGCGTTCGCGCGTATCTCCCGACTGCAATCCAGCCTCGCCGGATGCATCTCCGGCCGTGCCGCCGGCAACCGCCGGGATCGCGCCCTGTCCGGCGGGATCGCCTTGACCCTCTCCATCTTTCTTATCGGACAGGCGCCTTTGCGCTTCGTTGAGTTCACGTTCCAGCAGGCCGAAACGTTCCAGCGAATTGCTTTTTTGCAGTGCTATGAGATCGGTGGAAAGCAGCCTGCCCGAATTGTAGATCTGGGTGAGCTGCCCGACCATGGCCATGGAGGCCAGCGATATCAGGACCAGGAACGCGATCCTTGCCCTGTTGCGCCATGAATTTTTGAATGGATTCCAGCCGTTCCTGATGGCGACCAGCGCCTGCGGTTCGATATTGGCGGTGCATTTGCGGAAGGCCTCCTGAAGCGCCTTCACCTTATCGTCCTGGATCTTGCGCTCGGCCTCGGGCAGTTGTTCGACCGCCTTGATCGCGGCCCACAGTTCCGCGTCGTCGATGGTACGGTTTGTGCGCGCATATTCGGCGATACGATAGGCATCGCTGATCAGACGATCGACGAATGTTTCCTCCGCCACCCAAACCTCCCCCATCAAGAGGCCGGCACGCCGGCACCTCTAGTTCAGATAACCCGACACATATCCATAGGGTGACGGGCAGCCGCACGGATTGCCCGGCGGTCCGGGGGGATTGGCCCAGCACCAGAAAGTGGCTGTGAAGCAGATCGTGCCCGGCTGGTGCGGGGGCACCTGCGCGAAGGCCGAATGTGCCAGAAACGCAAGGCCGGCAGCGGCCAATGCAAGAATTGCCTTCGATCTTTTCGACAACGCCATGCGTGCCCCCAAGCCACGCTTCGCCCTTGCGGGACAATTGGCCGATTTATAGGGGCATCGCCTCGGCAAATCAACTTAAAGATGTATTATCGCCAAAAATACAACCTGTAGGCTAAAGGAGGAGAGAACGCCGGGCCTACCCGACGTTCTCGTGCGGCAAGATCAGGCGGCGATCAGGTCGCGCGCTTTCAGGATCTCCACGCAGGCGCCGGCCGCCTCCCTGCCCTTGACCCTGAAATGATCGAAGAAGAAACGATGATGCTCGGCACTGTCGTGGAAATTGTGCGGCGTCAGCACCGCTGACAGCACCGGCACGCCGGTTGCGAGCTGAACGCTCATCATGCCGTCGAGCACCGCCTGGGCCACGAATTCATGGCGGTAGATGCCGCCATTGACGACGAACGCCACGCCGAGGATGGCTGCATGGCGACCATTGTCCGCCAGCGTCTTGGCATGCAGCGGGATTTCGTAGGCACCAGGCACGTCGAAGATATCGACGGCCAGGCTGCCCCCGCTCAGTGTCTCGATCTCCTTGGCGAAGACCTCGACACACTGGTCGACGATGTCGGCGTGCCAGCGGGCACGGATAACGGCGACGCGGCGGATTTCGAACTGTTTTGGGGATTGCTGATTCATGGGTCCTTCCTTCCGTTTCGAACCAGAATCAGGACGCACGACGCGGAATCCCGGCAGCTTGCGCCACCGCTATTCCGTTCGTTCTCTTCCATCCGGACTGTGACCGTCGGCTCCGGAATTACACCGGATCTGCTGACCCTTCCGTTGCCGGAAGGCGCTCGCGGGCTCGGGTGCGAACACCCTTACCGCCGGTGGGGACTTTCACCCCGCCCTGAGAACATTAACGCCGCGAGTTAAGGAGACGGCCCGTCGCCCTGTCAACCCGCAGGAACAATCATTTCAGCCAACTGGCCGAGCCGGATTGCCGACAACGGTCGAGCCAGCGGCCACATTTCGGGTGACCACCGAACCCGCGCCGATGATGGCATTGTCGCCGATGGTGATGCCACCGAGGATGATGGCGCCACCACCGATCCAGACATTCTCGCCGATCGTCACCGGCCGGGCGATCTCCAGCCCTGCCAGGCGTTTTTCCGGGTCCTTGTGATGTTCAGGGCAATAGATCTGCACGGTTGGCCCGAGCATGGTGCCCTTGCCGATGCGGACCGGAGCGGTGTCGAGAATGACGCAGCCGGTATTGAGGAAGACGCCCGCGCCGAGGAAGATGTTGAAGCCATAGGCGCAATGGAACGGCGCTTCGATGCGGGCGCCCTCGCCCGCCTGCCCGAGCAGCGCGCGCAACAACGGCGCGATGTCGCCCCGCTCAAGCGGCGGCAGCGAACGATGTTCGAACACGGCCTGGCTGGCAACGAGCCGCAAGGCGTCAAGCTCGGGATCGACGCAATTGTACCATTCGCCAGCCTTCATCTTGTCGCGTTCGGTCATCTGCAGCGTCCTTGCTTGGAAGGCCCACGAATCTCGTCGCCTCCCTCGCGGATTTCGTCGCCCAGATCCGAACGATGGTCAAATGCAGGGCATATGCTAGGCTGCTTATCAAAGGCCGTTCCAAGCTGGGGGACCTGTCATGCTTTATCTGCTTGCACTGCTGATCGGGGTTGTCGCGGGCTTGAGGGCGATGATGGCGCCCGCCGCCGTCGCCTGGGGCGCCCATCTCGGCTGGCTGCCGGTTGCCGGCACATGGGCAAGCTTCATGGGCCACTGGATCGCCGTCGCCCTCTTCTCGATCCTCGCCCTCGTCGAACTGGTCACCGACCAGCTGCCCTCGACGCCCAGCCGCAAGGTGCCGCAGCAATTCGGCGCCCGGCTGGTCACCGGCGCGCTGTCCGGCGCGGTCATCGGCGCGACCGGCGGTGCCACGATCGGCGGATTGATCGCTGGCGCGATTGGCGCGGCGATCGGCACGTATGGCGGCGCCGAAGCGCGGGCGCGTCTCGCCGCCGCTCTCGGCCGTGACTTGCCCGCCGCGCTGATCGAAGATGTTGTCGCAATCGTCGCCGCCCTGCTGATCGTGGCCGCCGTCGCATGACGGGCGAGGCAAAGGCCTTCGACGCCATCGTCGTCGGCTGTGGCCAGGCTGGCCCGTTCCTGGCCGGACGGCTGAGCGGCGCCGGCATGACGGTGGCGCTCGTCGAGCGCAAGCTGGTGGGCGGCACCTGCGTCAACACCGGCTGCATGCCCACCAAGACGATGGTCGCCAGCGCCTATGCAGCGCATCTCGCCCGCCGCGCCGCCGATTACGGCGTGACGCTTTCCGGCCCGGTCGGCATCGACATGAAGACGGTCAAGGCGCGCAAGGACAAGGTTTCCGACGATGCCCGCCACAGGCTGGAGGAATGGATCGCCGGCATGCCCGGCTGCACGCTGTTTCGCGGTCACGCCCGGTTCGAGGATGCGAACACCGTGCGCGTCGGCAACGAGCTTTTGCGCGCCGGCAAGATATTCCTGAATGTCGGCGGCCGCGCCTCGGTGCCGGACTTGCCGGGCATCGGCGATGTCGCTTTCCTGACCAACTCCTCGATCATGGACCTCGACGTGCTGCCGGATCACCTGGTGGTGGTCGGCGGCAGCTACATCTCGCTGGAGTTCGCGCAGATGTTCCGCCGCTTCGGCTCCAGGGTGACGGTCATCGAGAAAGGCCCGCGGCTGATCGGCCGCGAGGACGAGGATGTCTCCGCCGCCATCCTGTCGATATTTGAGAACGAGGACATCGCCGTGCATCTCGGCGCCGACGACATCGCTTTCGCCAGGCAGAGCAAGGACGTGGCGGTCACCTTTTCGCGCGGCCAGCCGCCGGTGGTCGGCTCGCATGTGCTGCTGGCGCTCGGCCGTATTCCCAACACCGACGACCTCGGCCTCGACAGGGCCGGGGTCGCGCTGGACAAACGCGGTTACATCGAGGTCGACGACCAGTTGCGCACCAGCGTGCCGCACATCTGGGCGATGGGCGACTGCAACGGCAAAGGCGCCTTCACCCACACCTCCTACAACGACTTCGAGATCGTCGCGGCCAACCTGCTCGACAACGATACGCGCAGGGTGGGCGACCGAATTGAGGCCTATGCGCTCTACACCGACCCGCCGCTTGGCCGCGCCGGCATGACCGAGACCGCCGTGCGCCGATCCGGCCGCCGCGCGCTGGTGGGGCAGCGCCCGATGACACGGATTGGCCGGGCGATCGAGAAAGGCGAGACGCAAGGGTTCATGAAGATCCTGGTCGATGCCGACAGCGGCGAAATCCTCGGCTGCTCGGTGCTCGGGCCTGGCGGCGACGAGGCTGTGCACTGCGTGCTCGACCTGATGTACGCCAAGGCTCCGGTAAGGACGCTTCAGCGCGCCACGCATATCCACCCCAATGTCGCCGAAATCCTGCCGACGATCGCACAGGAACTGACGCCACTGGTCTGAGCCGGCGCACATCCCGGACGCTGCGGGACCTCGCTGCGCTCATCATCAGCGGCACTGGACCACTCGACATGGCCCTGCCGGCACGGCATGAACGACAGGCACCCGACGGAGAAGACCATGGAAAAATCGATCGAGCGGCTGGCTGGCGACAGCGAGGGCGTTGCCTATGAATTCCCGGTCTTCCGCTTCAAGGGGAGCGATGCCGCAGCACCGACCGCCTATCTGCAGGCGGCGCTGCATGCGGGCGAGCTGCCGGGCACGGTGGCCATCGACGCGCTGATGCCGATGCTGGCGAAAGCGGAAGCCGAAGGCCGCGTCAAAGGCTCGATCACCGTGGTGCCCTGGGCCAATCCGGTCGGTCGCGCCCAATATATGTTCGGCGAGCTGGAAGGCCGCTTCCATCTGCCCAACCGCGTCAATTTCAATCGCGACTTCCCGCTGATCGACAAGCCGGACACCGCGCTGCTGCCGGCGGAAGACAGACTGCCGACCGTCGACCAACGGCTGAAGGCCCGACTGCTCAAGCTGTCGGTCGGCCATGACATCGTGCTCGACCTGCATTGCGACGACGAAAGCGTCGCCTACCTCTACGTGCCGGCCGTGCTGTGGCCGGCCATGCAGGACTGCGCCGCCGCGATGGGCGTCGAAGCCGTGCTTTTGTGGGAAGGCGAGAGCGGAGCTGCCTTCGAGGAGGCCTCGCTACATCCGCACCTTTCCGCCGGCAAGGAACGGCTCGAACGTTTCGTGGCCACCACCGTCGAATATCGGGGCATCGCCGATGTCGATCCGGCCATGGCCGAGGCGGACGCGGCCGGCCTCTACCGCGTGCTCGTCGCGCGCGGCGTCATCGCCGATCCCTCGATGCCGAAGCCCGGGCGTTTCGAGGGGGTCGTCTCTCCGCTCGAGAACATCGACATGATGCCGGCGCCGAAGGCTGGCCCCGTGCTCTACGATGTGAAACCCGGCGACCGCGTGAAGAAGGGCGACAGGCTGGCCACGATCGTGCATGCGCCTGGCGAACAAGGCGGCCGCGTCGAGATATTCGCCCCGCAGGATGGCTACATCCTCACCCGCCGCTCGCATCGCATCACCCGCAAGGGCGACGACCTGGTCAAGCTGATCGGCGCCAAGCGCAGCGAAGACGCCCGTTCCGGCACGCTGGAGGCCTGAGAGGCGCTCCGGCGCATCGTTCGCGAGCACGATATCGGGTTCTCAAGCGAGGTCGTGCACCGGCTTGAACTCCGTCATGTCGTTGAAAGTACAGAAGGCCGGTGGGCCGAGTTCGAGCACGTCGATCTCGGCCAGGAAGCTCCGCTCAAGCTCGGCAAGGGCCGGCAGATAGACCGTTTCGGCACCGACCGGCAGCCACGCTTTCAGATAAGCGAGCGTGACGTGGAAGGTATAGCGGTCATGGTCGGGATGGCGGTAACCGAAAGGTTCGACCAGCCGGTCGCGCAGGGCGCGGATGGTCATTTCGTCCGCCAGCGTGGCGCCGGTCGCGACCAGGCCGAGCGGCGTGATCTCGACCGGCCGCATGCGCAGCTCTGGCGCCGAGGGAAAGCCTTCCAGCCGGTCGACAAACAGCGTCGTGGTCTCATCGATCGGCACGTCGCAAGCCACGTCTCGCGGCCAGTAGACAGGCTGCCGGCGTCCTTCGATGGTGCCCTGGAAAACGGTCATGTGCAGGCTTGAAACCGGCGTATAGGCAAAGCGATCGCCATGCGGCAACGCCATCATCGCTTCGCGCACACGCACCAGCGCCTGCTGCGTTTTCGACCCATCGAGCACGTGGCTGACGATGGTGTTGCCGGGCTGTGGCAGGAAATTGCCGGCCGCGTCGAACCGCCGATTGAGATAATAGGGAGGCTCGCTCTTGCCGATCTCCGTGAAGTTTTCGGCAAAGGCATCGTTTCGTTGGTAAGGCACTGTGGCTCCTGCAAGACCGGTGTCGGAGCCCGTCTGTAGTTTCGCGGCTTGAAGGCTGTGTGACAGGATTCGTCGTTACTCGGCTGGCGGGGCCAGCCGCGCCGACGCGCGCCGGCCCGGGAAACGCCAGCCCAGCCGAACGCCCAGCGTCGCGGCCGCGATCATCGCCATGCCGATTGCCTGCGGCAGGCCGATGGGGTGATTGTAGATCGCCCAGTCGATGATGATGGCAATGACGGGATAGATGAAGGTGAGCACGCCGATCACCGGCGTCGACAACCATGGATAGGCCGAGAACATCATGACATAGGCGATGCCGGTGTGGAGCACGCCGATGCCGACCAGCCAGCCCCAGGACGCTGCCGGGATATGCTCGGAAAAATTGGCGAGCGGCGCCAGCATGATCGTTCCGACGACGGTCTGGCAGAGCACGGTGATTTCCGGACGTTGTTGGCCGAGCCCTTTGGCCAGCACAGTGACGATCGCATAGAGCAGCGCGCCGCCGAGCGCCATCAGGATGCCGAACGCCCATGTCGCGGTCACAACCGTGTTGGAAGCGACGAGGCCGCTGGCCAGCACGACGCCGACAAATGCCGAGACCATCCAGATGACCTGGTCGGCACTCACCCGTTCCTTAAGAAAGACCACGCCGATCAGAACCACGAAGAACGGCTGGATGTGATAGATGATCGTCATGACGGCGATCGAGGTCTTGGCGAAACCGGCGAAGAATGCCGTCCAGCTCAGCACCATGCAGACACCGCACAGCGCCGCCCGCGCGAGCCGCGCCGGCGAGAGACCCGGATCGGGCAGGTAGCCGCGCAACAGGCACCAGGCGCCGAGGAAGACCGTTCCGAAAGCGCAGCGCCAGAACACGGTGGTGATGGGGTCGAGCCCGGCTTCGGTGACAAAGGCGCCGACCGTGCCAGCGATCATCATGGCAACGGACAGGTTCAGCGCGGGAAAGCGAGGGCTCGATGCCTGGGTCATGCAGCGTCTTCCAGAGGATGCCGACGAGCAGCAAGCCAGTCTCCGCTCTTTCACGCAAACGAATAGATTTGGTATTAGCTATTCGATATGCTGATAGCGCTATGACACCGCTTCTCGACCTCGATCTTTTGAAGACATTCGTCGCCATCATCGAGAGCGGCAGCTTCTCCAGCGCCGCCCCGCGCGTTGGGCGTAGCCAGTCTGCCGTCAGCATGCAGATGCAGCGGCTCGAACAGACGCTCGGAAAGCAGCTGTTGATACGCACGCCGAAGGCGGTGACGGCCAACGCCGCCGGCGAGGAGTTCCTGGTCTATGCCCGCCGTTTGCTCAAGCTCTCGGACGAGGCCTGGGCGAGCGTGACGCGACCGGAAGAGGCAGGCAGCGTCCGTCTCGGCGTGCCGGACGATTATGCGGCCTATCTGCTGCCGCCGGTGCTGTCGCGGTTCTCGGCCGCACACCCGCTGGTGACGGTCGAACTCGTCTGCGAGCAATCGACCGCGCTGGTGAAGACGATGGCGGAAGGCCGGCTCGATCTTGCGATCATCACCCGCCTGCCCGACCAGCCGCTGGAGGTGCTGCGGCTGGAGCGTTGCGTATGGGTGGCCTCGCCCCATCATGTCGCCTGGGAGAAGGACCCGTTGCCGGTGGCGTTGTTCGAACCGGGCTGCGCGGCGCGGCTGAACATGCTGGACGTGCTGGCCAAGACCGACCGCGCCTTCCACTGCACCTATTCCAGCGCCAGCCTGCTCGGCCTCGTCGCGGTCGTGCAGGCGGGGCTGGCGGTTGCCGGACTGGCGCAGCTCAGCGTGCCGCCGTCGCTGCGCATCATTGGCGAAAACGAAGGATTGCCGCCGCTTCCCGATCTAGAAATCGGCATCATGCGCAATCCCTTGTCGGCGACGCCCGCCGTCGAGCGCCTGGACGAATTCCTCCGCCGCGACCTGGCGGAAAGATCGTCATAGGTCGGCGCAGGATCGTCAGCAGCCCTCCCCCTGCCGCCTTGCCCATGCCCGCATCGCGGCCGGCAGCCAGGCACCGAAACCCTTGGCGATGGTCTCGTAGCGCGCAACGAAATCGGGATGCGATTCGTAGAGATCGGCGAGGTTCGCATAGGCGCCCGGAGCGCAGGGCTTGCTCCATGTCGCGGCGACCCAATCGCGGTGCCGGACGATCAGCGGATCGAGCGAGCGCGCTTGTGGCGGCGCGCCTTCCCGCATGGCCTCGGCCAAGGCATCCTCGATCTGCTTCAGTTCCTGCATCAGGCCAACGAGTTCATCCGAGGGCATCGACTGCGTCTTGATCTTGTTCGCGTCGATCTCGGCGCGAACGTTCTCGCCATGGCGCTCGATCAGCCAGGCTTCGTATTCGGCCTGTTTTTGCGGCGACACCACGCCGCTATAGAGGTCTTGATCCTTCATCGCCTTTTCTCCTTTCAGTTTGGCGATGGTGCGGTCGATGGTTTTCAGCATGCGTCGGTAGCGTTTGGCCTCGGCTTCCAGCCTCTCGCGCTGTTTGACCAGCGACTGAAGCCGGTCGAACCCCGGATCGTCGAGCACGGCGCCAATTTCGCCGAGCGACAGGCCGAGCTCGCGCTGGATCAGGATCTGCTGCAGCCGCAGCAATTCCTCCTCGCCATAGTACCGGTAACGGTTGTCGCCGACGCGCGCGGGTCTCAACAGCCCGATCTCGTCGTAATGATGCAACGTCCGCACCGATATGCCGGCGAGTTCCGCCAGTTCGCTGACCGTGTAGGTATTCATCGACCACACCTCGTGACCTGACCGAGATAGGCTCTGACGCGGCGTGAGGGTCAAGCGTGGAAATCCGGTTGCGCGGGAAACCGTTCGCGGCTATGGAATTTGCCATGTGCACGAAGTCGATCAAGAGCATTTGGTGGTGGGCCAGCTAACAGCGGCCTGTCGAAGCGCGTGCGCGTGAACAATCGAGATGGCCGCAGGAGAAGTCCGGCGGCCTTTTGTTTTCCAGAGATGCCTCCAGACCTCGCCGCGGCGGAACAGGGAGATGGCAATGACGGTGGAAATTCTGGAGAACGGCGCGGAGCGGTTCGTTACGGCGGGTGGCGTGGCGATTACGCGGGAACGCCATGACGTGCCTTATGCGGGCGCGATCGAAACCTATATCGATGGGCTGAATTCGCGCCCGGGCGCGGTGTTTTCCTCCAATTACGAATATCCCGGCCGCTATACCCGCTGGGATACCGCCATCATCGACCCGCCGCTGATGATCTCGGCGCGCGGCCGCGCGATGCGCATCGAGGCGCTGAATGCACGCGGCGAGATGATGCTGATGGTCGTCGCACGCCATCTCTCCGACCTTGAGGATGTTGCCGTCACCCAGACGACGAAGCGGCGGCTGGCGCTGAAGATCGCCGAGCCCGGCCGCGTCTTCACCGAAGAGGAACGCTCGCGGGTTCCGTCGGTCTTCACGGTGCTGCGCGCCTTCACCGCACTGTTCAAGACCGCCGAAGACGCCAATCTCGGCCTCTACGGCGCCTTCGGCTACGACCTCGCCTTTCAGTTCGACCCGGTCGAGCTCAAGCTGGAGCGCAAGGAAAGCCAGCGCGATCTTGTCCTGTTCCTGCCCGACGAGATCCTGGTCGTCGATCACTATTCGGCCAAGGCCTGGGTCGACCGCTATGAATTCGCCGCCGACGGCTTCTCCACCGAGGGCCTGCCGCGCGACCGCGTCGTCGAGCCGTTCAAGCCGGCGGACCGCATTCCGCCGCGCGGCGATCACGAGCCGGGCGAATACGCCAAGCTGGTGCGCAACGCCATGGACAGCTTCAAGCGCGGCGACCTGTTCGAAGTGGTACCCGGCCAGATGTTCTTCGAACGCTGCGAGACCGCGCCCTCCGAAATCGCGCGGCGGCTGAAGACCATCAACCCCTCGCCCTATTCCTTCTTCATCAATCTCGGCGAAGGCGAATATCTGATCGGCGCTTCGCCGGAGATGTTCGTGCGCGTCAACGGCCGCCGCGTCGAGACCTGCCCGATCTCCGGCACCATCAAGCGCGGCGACGATGCCATCTCCGATAGCGAGCAGATCCTTAAACTGCTCAATTCCAAGAAGGACGAGTCCGAGCTCACCATGTGCTCGGACGTCGACCGCAACGACAAGTCCAGAGTCTGCGAGCCGGGTTCGGTGCGTGTCATCGGCCGACGCCAGATCGAGATGTATTCGCGCCTCATCCACACGGTCGACCACATCGAGGGCCGCCTGCGCGAAGGCATGGACGCCTTCGACGCTTTCCTCTCCCACGCCTGGGCGGTGACGGTGACCGGAGCGCCGAAGCTGTGGGCGATGCGCTTCATCGAACAGAACGAAAAAAGCCCGCGCGCCTGGTATGGCGGCGCCATCGGCATGGTGCATTTCAACGGCGACATGAACACAGGCCTGACGCTGCGCACCATTCGCATCAAGGACGGCATCGCCGAAGTGCGCGCCGGCGCGACGCTGCTGTTCGACAGCATTCCCGAGGAAGAAGAAGCCGAAACCGAACTGAAGGCCTCCGCCATGCTTTCCGCCATTCGCGACGCCAAGACCGGAAACTCGACCGGCGTCGAA
Organism: Mesorhizobium terrae; assembly: GCF_008727715.1. Lineage (GTDB taxonomy): Bacteria > Pseudomonadota > Alphaproteobacteria > Rhizobiales > Rhizobiaceae > Mesorhizobium > Mesorhizobium terrae. The sequence goes on along the minus strand of NZ_CP044218.1, from coordinate 3,189,190 downwards.
CGCACCACGGCCCGCGTCGGCGAGGGCGTGAACATTCTTTTGGTCGACCACGAAGACAGCTTCGTCCACACTTTGGCGAACTATTTCCGCCAGACCGGCGCCAATGTCTCGACCGTGCGCACGCCGGTTCCCGACGAAATCTTCGACCGCCTGAAGCCGGACCTTGTCGTGCTTTCGCCCGGGCCCGGCACGCCGAAGGATTTCGACTGCGCCGCCACCATCAAGAAAGCGAGGCAGCGCGAGTTGCCGATCTTCGGCGTCTGCCTCGGCCTGCAGGCGCTGGCCGAAGCCTATGGCGGCGAACTGAGGCAGCTCGCCATTCCCATGCACGGCAAGCCGTCGCGCATCCGGGTCTCAAAGCCGGGGGTCATTTTCTCTGGTCTGCCGAAGGAAGTGACGGTTGGCCGCTACCATTCGATCTTCGCCGATCCGGTTCGCCTGCCCGACGATTTTATCGTTACCGCCGAGACCGAGGATGGCGTCATCATGGCCTTCGAACACAAGAAGGAACCGATCGCGGCCGTGCAGTTCCATCCCGAATCGATCATGACCCTCGGTCACAATGCCGGCATGCGCATGATCGAAAATGTCGTGGCGCATATGCCGCGCAAAGCCAAGGAAAAGGCAGCCTAGCCTGAAATGACAGCCGCCGCAGCCAAGAGTGCCTCCAAGCAGAGAGTGGTCACGCTCGCCTTCTGGTCGATCATCGTCGCCTTCGCAGTGACGGGACTGAAGATCGTCGCCTGGCGCATGACTGGCTCGGTGGCGCTCTATTCCGACGCGCTGGAATCGATCGCCAATGTGGTGACCGCGATCGCCGCTTTATGGGCGATCAAGATCAGCCACATGCCGGCCGACAGCGACCATCCGTTTGGCCACCACAAGGCCGAGTATTTTTCAGCGGTGCTTGAAGGCGTGCTGATCGTGGTGGCGGCGCTGCTCATCATCGCCAAAGTGTGGGATTCGCTGCGCAATCCCACACCGCTGGAACAGCCCTGGATGGGTCTCGGCATCAACACCAGCGCTGCGATCGTCAACGCGGTCTGGGCCTTCATCCTGATCCGCGTCGGGCGCGCCGAGAAGTCGCCGGCGCTGATCGCCGATGGCCGGCACGTGATGACCGACGTGGTGACTTCCGCCGGCGTCCTGATCGGCCTGATCGGCGCCATCTTCACCGGCTGGCATGTGCTCGACCCGCTGCTTGCGCTGATCGTTGCGCTGAACATCCTCTACCAGGGCTGGAGGGTGATGGGGGAATCCCTGAGCGGCCTCATGGATCGCGCCGTCGACAATGAGGAACACCTGCGCATCCGTGACATCATCTCGTCCAACTCAAAGGGTGCGCTGGAGGTCCACGACCTCAAGACCCGCATCGCCGGCCGCGCCACCTTCATCGAGTTCCATATGGTCGTGGAAGCTGACATGACGGTCGCCGAAAGCCACGCCATTTGCGACCGCATAGAAGACGCGCTGAAGGCCGAGATCCCCTCGGTGCGCATCACCATCCACGTGGAGCCCGACGACGAGGCGAAGCTGCCCAAGGGCACGGTCGCCGTGCCCTTCGCCTGAGCCTATTGCGCGCAGGCGGCTTGCGGCATCGCCTGCAGGCGGAAAACCCTGTCGTCGGATTTCGTCTCGGTTGCTGCATCCACCTGGCATAGCGGGGCGAATGGTAGGCTGGCCTTGGGATTGGCCAGCATCATCGTGCCGTTGGCGCCGCGGCGCAGATAGATTTCCTTCTGCGACAGATCGCATGACGGACCGCTGTCCGTCGGCGCGGTCGCCACGCAACGCCATTGATCCGCCTCGCCCTCGCAGGAATAGGTCTGCACGCTCCTTGTCGCATTCTGGCGGGTGGTGACGGCAACCACGAGATCGGCGCCGTTCGGCCAGCTCGCGGCTTTGCCCTTGGCCGCGAAGGCAGCGATTTCGGCACCGCTGCGAAAGACCCGGATCGTTTGCGTTAGCTGGTTCGGATGCGAGGCAAGATGCTCGGCCGAATAGTCGCGGCCGTAGCAAAAGGGCTGGTCCGGCTTCAGCCTGACGCGCAGCGGATCGCCGAGCGCCGGATCGACGGGATCGATACGGGCAAATTCCGCCTTGCAGTCCGCCGCCGGCCTGCGCTCCAGCCGGAAACCGTCATCGTCCACGCCGAGCGCCTGCCGGTCATATTCGGCCTTGCCGAGTTCGTCCTCGGACCCGCCACCCAGATAGATGTCGCGCGCGACACCGCCGACCACCAGTCTTCCCTCCGCGTCGAGGGACAGCTCGGCCATGGTACGATCGCATTCCATGCCGCAGCGGATCTTGCCTGCACCGCCCTCTTCTTCTGAAGCGCGGCACCAGCCGCCGACCCATTCGGGTTTCCTTGCACCGCGCGCTGTCGTCGTCATGAAGCCGTTGTAGCCGGCGGAGGCCAAGCCGTCGGACGGATCCTCGCTCGGCCGGCTGACCGGATCGGGACCGTAATAGAAGAAAATGCGCGCCACCTTCTGGCGCGGATGCGTCTTCAGATGGTCGGCATCGTAGACGCGGCCAAAACAGGCGCTGCCGCCATCCGGGCTGAATTGCTTCAACGGCGCCAGTTCGTCAGCGGTTACAGCCGCGGTCAGGACGAGTGCACACGCAATGCCGAGACTGGCGGTCGTGATAATCTTCGACGCTTTCATCGCATCCCCCACCAGGACCTGTCGCAATCGATTTTATGCTAGGAATCGACACAAGGCCACGCGCATCACGCGGCGCGGACAGGAGGGCTTCATGCTTCGCAGGGATATGTTTCGCGGACTGCTCGCCGGTATTGGCGTCACGTTCGCGTCAGGCCCGGCCGGCGCTGCCACAGCAATGCCTAACCGGCAAAAGGTCGCCTATCATCTCAGCGACGTCGACAAGGTCGCCTTCGTGCTGGGCAACATCAAGAACCACTATGAGGGTACAGACGGAAACGTCGAAATCGCCCTGGTGGTTCATGGCCCGGCGCTGGAGGCTTTCAGAAGCGCGAGCGCCTCGGCGGCGATCTCCGGCCGCTTTGCCGGATTGGTCAAACAGGGGCTGGTGCCGCATGCCTGCGCCAATACCATGCATGGCATGAACATAGGACTGCCGGACCTGTTCACGGGCTTCGTCAGCGCCGACAAAGGCGGGGTCGTCAAGCTCGCCGAACTGCAAGGTGCCGGCTATGTCTATCTAAGACCTTGATATCGACCCCGACTTCGTTCGATGATCGCCGCCAATGACAGAGGTTGAAGGGAGCCCCTGATGTATGGCCTGATCGGAAAGATGCGTGCAACTCCCGGCAAGCGCGAAGACCTGCTGCAGCTCCTGCTGGAAGCCACCGACTCCATGCCGGGCTGTCTCAACTACATCGTCGCCCGCGACCCTGCCGACACCACAGCGATCTGGGTGACCGAGGTCTGGGTCGATGCCGCGAGCCACAAGGCTTCGCTCAACCGGCCGGACGTTCAGGCTGCAATTGCCAAGGCCCGTCCGATGATTGCCGGTTTCGACTTCCAGTTCGAGACCGAACCGGCCGGAGGTTATGGGCTCGACCAGCCCTGATCTCGGCCAAAAGCGGCGGGAGCAAAGGAGCCCCCGCCGGCAGACCATCGTCAATCGACCTGGATCTTGGCTTCCTTGACGATCGGCTCCCATTTGGCGAGTTCCGCCTTGACGTGGGCACCGAGTTCTTGCGGCGTCGAGCCGACGATGGTGGCGCTGAAATCGCCCATCCTTGCAATCACCGCCGGGTCCTTCATCGCCTTGGTCGCCGAGGCGTTGAGGCGATCGATGACCTCCTTCGGCGTGCCGGGAGGCGCAAACAGCGCATTCCAGGTGTAGGTTTCGTAGCCAGGCACCCCGGATTCCGCGATGGTCGGAAGATCGGGGAAGGACGGGACGCGCTTGGCCGTCGTCACACCCAGCGCCTTCAGCGTGCCACCCTTGATGTGGGAGGACGAGGACGGCAAATTGTCGAACATGATCGGCACCTGGTTGGCGACGACGTCGTTCAACGCCGGCCCGGCGCCCTTGTAGGGTATGTGCTGCATATCCACGCCAGCCATGATCTTGAACAGCTCGCCGGAAAGATGCAGGGGCGTGCCGATGCCGGACGAGGCATAGGAGTACTTCTCGGGTTCGGCCTTCAGAAGCGCGACGAGTTCCTGGACGTTCTTGACCGGCAACTCCGGATTGACCACCAGCACGTTCGGCACGACGACCAACAGCGAGACCGGCGAAAAATCCTTTTCGGGATCGTAGGGCCTGGTCTTCAGGATCAGCGGGTTGAGCGCATGGGTGGCGACGGTGCCCATCAAGATGGTGTAGCCGTCCGGGTCGGAACGCGCGACGCGATCGGCACCGATATTGCCGCCGGCGCCGGCGACGTTTTCCACGATGACCTGCTGGCCGAGATCATCCGACATTTTCTGCGCGACGATACGCGCCACCAGATCGGTCGAGCCACCGGCGGCGAACGGCACCACCAGCGTCACCGTCCGGTTCGGGAACTGCTGCGCCGAAGACGGCGAAGCGACAGCCGCCAAAGACAGCGCCGACAAGCCGAGCGCCAAAGCGGCGCGTCGTGACAATTTTGAAAAGTTCATCCTATTCCTCCTCTCCCCCACCCTATGCGCCTTGGGCGCACGAGTTGGTTACGATAATCGGGAAGAGCAGACAACAACGACACGGCGACGGCTTCATGCATACGCACGCAAGCCAGTCGGGCACCTTCACGCTGAGGATAGCCCGCGTGAGACCGCGTTGTTTGCCGGCTTTCAGTCCAGCCTGTGCTTCAGGTCTTCATCCAGCCAGCGGCCGAAGAAATAAGGCAGCTGCTTGTGCCACCACGGCCAGTCGTGGGCGACGTCACCACCCCAATAATCGACCCAGGCGGGGATCGCCTTTTCGCGCAGGATGCGTTCCAGCGCATGCGTTTCGACCAGCATCTGCTCTTCCCAGGCACCCTGGCCGCTACAGAAGATGAGCCGCAGCGAACGCAGCCGCGCAAGCAGCGCCTCGTCGGTGATGCCTGGTAGATAGTCGAGCGGCGAGTTGTAGAAGATGTCGCCCGCCAGCGTGCTGCCCAGGAAACCGCGGGTCGAATAGACGCCGGAAAGCGAGATGACGCCGGCGGCAAGATCGGGATTGCGGAAGACGAAGTTCGAAGAGTGATAGCCGCCCATCGAGCAGCCCGAAAACAATGGCTTCAGCACGCGGCCGCCATTGGCCTCCGCGGCCGTGGCTGCAAATTCCGGCAATGCCTCGTCGCGGACATAGCGGAAATAGGCCTCGTGCCGGCCGATGCGGTGAGCCGGATCGCCGTGCTTGTCGAAGAAGCTCTCGCTGTCGATGCCGTCGACAGTGAAAATCTGGATGCGGCCAGTGTCGATGAAGTCGGCTAGCGAATTGACGCCGCCCGCATCCTCGAACTGGTAGAAGCGCCCCTGCGACGTCGGGAAAACGACGACCGGGCGCCCGGCATAGCCGTAGCGTTTGTATTCCATGTCGCGGCCCAGCTTGCCGCTCCAGCGCTTGTGATAGGAAATGTCCATCGCTCAAGCCTCCTCGGCATGGATGTAGTCGACCGCTTCGCGCAGTGCCTGACGGTCTCGCGACCGCAGCTGGTAGGCGTAGTTGCCCATGGCGCGGCTGAAAACCTGTTCGATGGCCTGGTGGTGCACGACCTTGTCGCCGTGCGCGGCTAACACATCGTCATGGCTGTGGCGATAGCGGAGATGGTCCTTGCGGCTGGCATAGACGGTGAAATACTTGCCCTTGAACGGCCCGCCAACCGTGTTCTGGACCACCATGTTGGCCCATTCGGCATAGATGTCGATGTCGAAGCTGTAGTTGATAGCGTCCGGCATCCACGCGCCCGGCGGGCGGATGTTCACTTCCAGCGCGATGATCTTGCCCTGGCGGGTCTCGAACAGCTCGATATGGAAAAACCGCTCCTTGAGGGCGAATGCCTTGACGATCTTGCGGCCCGCTTCCTCCACTTCCGGCGGGATATCGGGCCGGCAGGTGTAGCTCATATGCTTGTTCTTGTTGACGACATCCATGATGGAGTCGTCGTATTTGGTGCTGGCGGCAAACACGATCTCGCCGTCCCGGTTGACCAGTCCGTCATAGGTGACCACCAGCCCGTCGATGAATTCCTCCATGACGAAGCTCATCCCTTCCGGCTTGATGCGGAAGAATTCGTCGAGTTCGCCGACATTCGAGATCTTGTAGGTGTGGGCAGCACCTGCGCCGGAATCCGGCTTCACCACCACCGGGTAGCCGACACGGCGGATGAATTCCAAGGCGCCAGAGCGTTCCGAGGTCTTGCGTTGGGCGATGACGTTGACGCCGGCCTTGCGGAACGACGCCCGCATGCGGCTCTTGCGTTTGATGTTCTTCACATAGTCGAGCTTGATACCATCGATGTTGAAGTCGGTGCGGATGCCGGCCTCGAGATCCAGCCAATGCTCGTTGAGCGACTCGAAACGATCGATGCGGCCCCATTTGTGAATGAAATGGCCCATCGCCCGATAGATCAGGTCGTAATTCTCCATATCCGCGATGAGGTAGTATTCGCTGAGCGCATTCTTCAGCCTTGGCGCCAGCGCCTCATAGGGCGCGTCCCCGATGCCGAGCACGGTGGCGCCGGCTTTTTTGAGCCGATCGCAGAAATCGGCACCGTTCGACGGGAAATGCGGCGAGAAGAACACGAAATTCATGAACAGCCCTCCCGGTCGCCGTGCCCAACGGCGAGACCTGGAGAAATGTGACGCATTTAGATGAAACCGCAAAGCAAAACCGTGCCCTGCCTTTTCACCCGTGCGGCAGCGTTACCCTTGCCTCCGTGGGGAGGCTCCTGTAAGAGAACGGCCATGACGACGCGCCCCGCATCCTCTGTCTCCCGTTCGGCCAGCCTGGCTGGAGAGACCGTGCGCGCGCTTTCCGCGACCCTGCTTCTTCTCGGCCTTATCGGCGATCGCCGGGCTCGCTGAAGGAGCACCCGGCGGTCGATACCGCCGCATGGCGTGCATGCTCCTCGCAAGTCACATTCAGCGAATGAACATCAGGTAGTGGTGCCGCTTGCACCGATGGCCGTCATGGAATGAGGCCCCGCAAGCCGCCGGGAGAAAAGACGATGAACGCACGAGAAGAAATCCGAGACGCGTCCACCAAGGGCATGCCGCAGGCGATACGCAAATATCAGCCCTATCCGTTGGTAGGTCTCACTGACCGCACATGGCCCAACAAGGTGATCGACAAGGCGCCTATCTGGTGCTCGGTCGATTTGCGCGACGGCAACCAGGCCCTGATCGACCCGATGGGGCATGAGCGCAAGGCGCGTATGTTCCAGTTGCTGCTCGACATGGGCTTCAGGGAAATCGAGGTCGGGTTCCCGTCGGCCTCGCAGACCGATTTCGACTTCGCTCGCTGGTGCATCGAGGAAGGCAATGTGCCCGACAATGTCGACCTGCAGGTGCTCGTGCAGTGCCGGCCGGAATTGATCACCCGCACCTTCGAGGCGCTCGAAGGCGCCAAGACGCCGATCGTGCACTTCTACAATTCGACCAGCGAATTGCAGCGCCGCGTCGTCTTCCAGAAGGACGTCGCGGGCATCAAGCAGATTGCGACCGACGCAGCCAAGATGATCTCCGACATGGCCGCGAAAGCCGGAGGCGGCTATCGCTTCCAGTACTCGCCCGAAAGCTTTACCGGCACGGAATTGGAAGTCGCTCTGGAAATCTGCAACGCGGTTGCGGAGATCATGAAGCCGACGCCTGAGAACAAGCTCATCGTCAACCTGCCGTCGACCGTGGAAATGTCGACGCCCAATGTCTATGCCGATCGCATCGAGTGGATGATCCGGCATCTCGACAACCGGGAAAACCTGATCATCTCGTTGCACCCGCACAATGACCGCGGCACCGGCATTGCGACGACCGAACTCGGCCTGATGGCCGGCGCGGACCGCGTCGAAGGCACCTTGTTCGGCAACGGTGAGCGCACCGGCAATGTCGACATCGTCACGCTGGCGCTGAACATGTTCACGCAGGGCGTCGATCCCGACCTGGATTGTTCCGACATCAACCGGATGAAGGATGTCTACGAATATTCCAATCAGCTGAAGATCCCGGAACGCCACCCCTATGTCGGCGAACTCGTCTACACGGCTTTCTCCGGTTCGCATCAGGATGCCATCAACAAGGGCATGAAGGCGATCAAGGTCGCCAACACACCCCTGTGGGAAGTGCCCTATCTGCCGATCGACCCCCAGGATGTCGGCCGCAGCTATGAAGCGATCATCCGCATCAATTCGCAGTCCGGAAAGGGCGGCATCGCCTATGTTCTGCAGGCCGACCACGGTCTCAATCTCCCGCGCAGCCTGCAGGTCGAGTTCAGCCAGGACATCCAGTCCATCACGGATGCCGAAGGCAAGGAAGTGTCGGCCAAGCGCATCTACGACCGCTTCATCGACCGTTATGTCGAACAACCCGGCGCCAGGCTGAAATTCATCGACCATCAGACCTTCCCCGATACGGAAGTGAAGGGCCGCCGCGTCGTCGAGGCCGTTATCCTCGACAGGGGCAAGGAAATGACGATCAGGGGGACGGGAACCGGCCCGATCGACGGCTTCGTCGATGCGCTCTCGCGCCATGTCGGCGTCGAGATGTCGGTGCTCGACTATTCCGAACATTCCCTGCAGCGTGGCTCGAATGCCTCGGCGGTTTCCTATGTCGAAATGGAGCATCCGGGCGGCAAGACTTTCGGCGCCGGCATCAACACCAACATCGTCGCCGCTTCGCTCGAAGCGGTTGTATCGGCGGTAAACCGCATCATCGGCTAAAAAACCGCTGATTCCCTTGATTTCACGGGTTGCCCCGGCTGGATTTTTCCAGCCGGGGTTGTAATGATTCAACCGGGGTCTTGGGGAAGCGTTTGTGTCAGAGCGCAAATGCGTGATAAAAAAATGACTTGTGCCGACTTGAAAGGTTGACACTTGCAGCATACGACGCCTGCCGCCCCCGCAGTGCGCGAAACGCTTGAGAAATTGCTGGCGAGCCAAACATTTGGACGCTCAGAGCGTGCGCGTGAGTTACTCCGTTACCTTGTAGAGCGAGAACAGGCCGGCGAAGCCAGCCGGCTGAAGGGCTTTGCGATCGCCGTAGACGTCTTCGGCAAGGATGCCGGCTTCGACCCATCCACCGACGCGGTGGTGCGCGTGCAGGCAGGCCGGCTCCGCGAGCTGCTCCAGCAATATTCGGCGACCGAGGGGGTCAACGACCCCATTCGCATCACCATCCCCCGCGGCGGCTATGTGCCCCAATATGAGGTGACTGAAACAGGCGTACCGTTCCACCAGATTACGCCCTCGCTGCAGCCACAGATTTCTCCGGCCAGCGAACACCCTTCGCCTGCCGCGCCAGCCAAGGCGCCGGCGGCCGAAGCGGATAGGCGTCAAACACCGGGATCGTCCGGCACTTTGATGATCCCGCCTCGCCATTTGCGGGCGTTTTGGGTCTTCGCCGCGATTTTTCTCGTCGTCATGGTCGTTCTGGTCATACTCCTGCTGCGACAGGCCGATGAACCCGGGCGGACGCCGGTCGCGGCGGGTGCTTCCGCCACGCCTGCCCCGGATTCCACCATCGTTGAGACGTTGGGAAAACTCCCGGCGATTTCCCTGGTCGTCGAGGGAAACACTCCGCCGGTCCAGCGCGTCGAAGCGATATTGCGTTCCGGCCTTGCCCATCTGGAGACCATCCAATTCATTGATCGGGACCCTCGTCAGGACCCGCCGCAGCAGGTCAACCCGACGTCATTTGTCTTCAATGTCAAACCCGGCACGACGGTCGGAAATGTCACGATCGAGGTCCAGAACCTGAAGACGGGCCGCATCCTGACTTCCGAAACCCTGACCTCGTTCCAGACCACCGCCTCGCAGGTGACCGATCGCGTCGCCAAGATACTGGGTGACGTGACTGGCCAGTTTGGCTCGATCTACGGCTATATCGAGCAGAACGGCTTGCAGAACGACCTCACCGCATGCGTGCTCCTCGGCAGAGCCTATGCCTCCAATCAAGGCGCCAAGAGCCATGAGGCAGCTTACCGCTGCCTGGAGAACCTGATCGCACGCGGCGAAAAGTCGGCCTTTATCTATGCGCTCCTTGCCGGCCTGGAGCTGGATGCAACCGTCTGGGCCTATCCATATCCAGCAACCTCAAGCGTGCAGCAGGCGATGGTCTTCGTGAACAAGGCCATCCAGATCGACCCCACGAGTTCCCGCGCGTTTCGCATGGCCGCCTATGCGGAGGGGGTTCTTGGGAATTCACAGGAACGGGTTCGCTGGGCAAAGAAGGCTTACGACGCCGCCCCTTACGATCTGAGGACCATGTACCACTATGGCTGGGCCCTTGTGATGGCGGGCTCGTATAGCGAAGGAACGGCACTTCTGGCGCGCGGCCTCGACCTTGCCGATCCGCATGGCAAATGGCTCGACTACGCGCTGTTCCAGGGCGCCTTCATGACGGGCAATCCGGAGCTGCAGAGACGGGCCGCCCTGGCGCTGGCGGCCGTGGAGCCGCTGCCCGAATATCTCTTGGCGCAACTGATCGTTGCCAGGCACAATGGCAACAAGGCGGAAGTGGCGCGCCTGCTGACCGAGATCAAAGACAAGTTTCCCACATTCGCGGAAGATCCACGCGCGACATTCGTCAAGAACCACTATCCGGACGATCTGAGCGAGAAGCTGGTGCAGGCTTTCAAGACGGCCTCCCTGGAATATGCCAGCATGGTGGCCTCGCCCACCGTACCGCCGACGCCCTCCGTTGCCGTGCCCGTGCCAGGCCTGGAGGATTTGCCGACCGTCTATCTGGTGAACACGGAGAGCAGCACCGCCTCGGAACGTGTGATTGCAGCCCTGCGTGATGGCTTGTCCCGCTTCGACACCCTGGAATTTGTCAGGAAAGAGGTCCCGTCGAAACCGACGCCAACCAGTTTTTCCTTCCACGTGCAGCCCGGTCCGACAACGGGCAGTGTGACGGTCGAATTGCAGAACCTGGCAACCGGGCGTGTCCTGTCGGTACGGAAACTGGAAGCGTTCGACGCAACGGCGTCGCAGATCGACAACAGCGTCGGCAACATACTGGCCGAAACGGCGTCGGTGCCCGGTACGATCTACAGCTATCTCCAGCAGGTCGGGCTCCAGCGGGGGCTGACGCGATGCCTGCTGCTTAGCAACTCCGCCAGGGTCCACCCCCAGCTGGAATCGTTCAAAAACGCCTATCAGTGTTTGGAAATGATCGAGCGCAACGGGGCCAAATCCACCCTCGTCTATGCCGAATTGAGCAATCTGATACTGAATTCGCTGATTTGGGATTTTCGCTACCCGGAAGACGCAACGGTGGAAAAGGCGGCAACGCTTGCCCAACATGCCGTGGAAATCGACCCCGACAGTTCCCAGGCCTATGGGGCAAAGGCGTTCGTCGCGAGCAGGCTGGGTGATCGGGAAGGCACGGTCAAATGGGCCAAGATGGCCTACGATCTCAATCCATACGATCTGGCAACCGCGGCTAACTATGGCTCGGCCCTGTTTTTCAAGCGCGACTACAAGAACGGCATGGCTCTGCTGACCCGGGCAATCGATGGCTCCGGCGCAGTTCACCCGGCATGGTGGGACTACAAGCTGTTCTGTGGCGCGTTCATGCTGGGGGACCAGCAGATCGCCACGCGTGCAGCGCTTTCCCTGACCGCGGCTGGCGCGGACGCCCGCTTCCTGGCGGCACGGCTGATCGTCGCTTCCCAATCCGACGACCGCCGCAAGGCCAGTGCGTTGTTGGATCAAATACGGACGAAGTTTCCCGACTTTGCGGCCAATCCCCGCAGCATGCTGGAAGAATGGAAATTCGTGCCGGAGGAAATGACCGACAAGCTCGTCAGCGCGCTGGAAAATGCCGGTCTCGGCCGGGCCACTGCATCGGCGAACCCGCCGGCGCACTCCGATGCCAATATCGGCGTCGGACCTGAAGACCTGCCGATCGCCTATGTCGTTTCAAAAAAGGCCGATCCGGCCACCGAGCAGGTTGCCGCTGCCCTGCGGGCGGGACTTTCCCGTTTCGAGACCGTCAATTTCATCGGCCGCGATCCGGCTGACGATCGCAACAAGGCCGCCGACGCGACGAGTTTTGTCTTCAACATCACGCCCGGGCCAGGCACGGGCTGGGTAACCGTGGAACTGCAGAACCTGCAGACAGGCACCGTGGCATTGTCCCGCACAATCGCGGTTTCGGACACGACAAGCGCACAGATCGAACCCCAGATCGGTAAGATCCTAGGGGACACAACTCCAGTTTCCGGCCTCATCTATACATTTCTGGAGCGCAACGGTTTTGCCAAAGGCCTCACCGCCTGCCTCATCCTGGAGAACGCCTTCGAGCTGGAAGCCAATGCCAAGGTTCACGAAAAGGCATATCGTTGTTTCGAGGCCTTGGCCGCCAATCACGCCAAATCGTCCATGGTGTATTCGAGCCTCTCGACGTTGACGACGACCGGCCTGATCTGGCGCTACGCCTACCCGCTGAATTCCTCGCTCGACAAGGCGGGCGAGTTCGCGCAACGCGCCATCCAGGCCAACCCGTCGAGCCCACGCGCCTACAATGCGAAAGCTTACATCTCCAACCGGCTGGGCATCTGGACCGATACGGTGCAGTGGACGTCGAAGGCCTATCAGATGAACCCCTACGACCCGCAGGCAATCGCATCTTATGCCTATGCGCTGATTTTCAGCGGCGACTACGTCAAGGGCACCTCGACCATGATCCAGGCGATCGACGCTGCGGATGGAGCCCACGCAGCCTGGTGGGACTACGGACTTTTCGCCGGAGCCTATATGCAAGGAGACAAGGAACTGGCGGCGAAAGCGATCAGTCCGATCGCGACCGCGGCCCCCAACCCGCTTTTCCTCACCAGCCGATTGGTGATAGCCAGTGAGGTGGGCAACCAGCAAATGGTGAACGACATCATCGGCCAGTTGAATGCGAACTTCCCCGCTTTTGTCGCCAACCCGCGAGCGACATTCACCAAGCGGAACTATCCCCCTGGAATGGTGGAAAAATTCATCCAGGGGCTTCGAACGGCGGGACTAAGCGGCGCTACTTGAGGAGCCCATGAGCCTCTTCGCAAACATCCAGGGAACCGGACCGGAAACCATCGTGCTGCTGCACGGGGTTGGCGGTTCGCATGCCGTTTGGGCCGATATCGTGCCCCAGCTTGCAACCGAGGCGGGATTGATCGCCTATGACCTTCCCGGCCATGGCGCCTCGCTCGAGGCCGAAAGCGCGCGCTCGCCAAAACGCATGGCGGAAGCGATCCTGGCCGATCTGGTTGAACGCGGCATCGGCCGCGCCCATCTCGTCGGCCACTCGATGGGCGGTGCAATCGCCACGCTGATCGCGCTGGCCGACCCGGACCGCTTCGCGTCGCTGACCCTGCTTGCGCCCGGCGGCTACGGGGAAGAGATCGACGCCGACCTGTTGCGCCGATTTGCGGCCGCCGAAGACCCGGATGAAATTCGCGCCTGCCTGGCCGCTATGTCAGGCCCGGGCCATATTGTCTCCGACAGGATCGTTGCCGACGCCATGGCAATGCGCGCACGCCCCGGCCAGTTGAAGAAGCTCAGAGAGATCGTCGCGACAATCGCCAAGGGCGGTCGGCAAGGTGTCATTCCGGCCGACCTGCTGGCGAAATTGACCATGCCCGTCGCGGTCGCCTGGGGCGTTCTGGACAGCGTTCTTCCCGTCAGCCAGGCCGATACCCTGCCCGACCGTTTCGACCTGCACCTGGTGCCGGTCGCCGGCCACATGCTGCCCGACGAGGCTCCCGGCCTCATCGTCGAATTGCTGCGGGGGATAATCAGGAACAGCGTCTGATCCTGCCGACACGATTGCCGTGAGTGCAAAGCGACAAGGTTTGTGTTAACCGGTGATTAACCAAACCGTGAGGCAAGGCAATGCCGGAAACAGGCGAAACCGTGACCCCGTTGAACCAGGCGCGCAGGCTCTCCGACGCTGTCCGCGACGTGAAGAACGCACTGGCCGATCGTGACGATGTCGTCGTCGACATGCGCGAGGCGCACCGCATGCGGCTCGAACTGCTGGCTGCGGAACTGGCGCCCATCTTCGCCGAGGTGCCTGCCGACGTCGATTATTTCGATTTCGCGCTCTCTTCCGGTCTGCAGCCAAGGCTGTGGATCGATGCCGTCAGCCATGTCGCGATGGGCCGGGACCGCCGCTGCTACCGCTTCCTGAAGGACACCCGTGTCGGTCGTGTTGTGCTGGCTGAATCCACCGATATGAAGGCAGTCGCCGACCAGGTGACACGTTACGTCGCCGAGCGCATGGTCGAGCGCCAGCGCCTGCTGGAAGGTGGAGTCGAGCCGGCAAGCGGGTTGATCCGACCGTCAGCGGCGGAAGCCGAACCACCGTTGCGAGCCGTCGTTCACCCCTCGCGCGGTCGCTCGTTCCTTGGCGGGCTCGGCCTTGTCCTTACCGGAGCTGTTGTTGGTCTCGCCATCTCCGCCGCCCTGTTCTGGGAACGCGTCGTAGCATTGATCGACAGCGTCAAGCCGTAGATTTTTCCGGCTCCGCGCCCAACTCCATTGTCAGCAGTTCCGCTGGCGTCAGCGCAGGCCCGGTCAAGCCACGCCGCGACAGTTTTATCCGCCAGCCGCTGTCCACCCTGCCGATGTCGAGCAGATTGTATTGCGCCGCCGGGTGCCGGCCACCAAGCCCCTGCCCCGCTGCGGCCACACCCACGACCGGTACTTTGTGGACGCGTCCAATCCAGTAGAGCGTCGGATCGTGCGAATGACCATGCAGCACGAGATCGGCACCGTGTTCCCTGACGATGGCCTGGAACCGCTTGATACCGAACAGGCGCTTGTGCTGGGCGAGAGCACCGCGCACGGGCGGGTGGTGGATAAGGATCACTCGACACAGATCGCGCCGGCCCGTTTCCTCCAGAAGCCGCGCCAGCCGCGCACCCTGCTGCTCTTCGAAAAAGCCGTTGGCCATGAACGGCGCCGTCGCACGCGCCGTCGACACGCCGATCAGCGCGATCTCGCCACGCACCCTGAGATAGGGAAAACTATGGCGATCGACGGCATGATTGGCACCGTCTCCGCACATCCATGGCGCCCAGGCCCGACAGGCCTTGTCGAAAGCGCCCGGCACATAAGCGTCGTGATTGCCGGGAACCACGGAGACGTCATGCGGGGCGCCAAGCGTTTCCAGCCACAACCGGGCCATCTCGATCTCGCCGTCCAGCGCCAGATTGACCAGATCGCCGGTCACGGCAATGTGGTCGACATCGCTTGCCTTGATGTCCGTAACCAGCGTGTCGATGATGGCGTCGTGCATGGTGCGGCGGCGGTTGCGCTGCCAATTGACATAACCCAGCACACGCTTGGACGCGAGGTCGCGATAGGTTACACCGGGCAACGGTCCGAGATGAGCGTCGGAAATATGCGCAAGCCTGTACATCATGTCTTCTTAAGCGAGCAGCCGCCGGCAATCCACCCGTGGTTTCTCATGCCATGAGCGGCACGGACCCGGAAATGCCGTTTCGCCAGACCGGCTGGCCGGGCGTGAGGGCAAGGCTCTTCCATATGCTCTTCCTGCTGAAGCGGCCGATGACGCTTGGCGCGCGCGGGCTGATCCACGATCGCGCCAGCAATTCAGTCTTCCTGATCCGCCATACCTACGTGCCTGGCTGGCAGTTGCCGGGCGGCGGCGTGGAGAAGGGCGAAACCATGGAACAGGCGCTGACACGCGAGCTCGCCGAAGAAGGCAACATCGCCCTTGCCGGGCCACCGGTGCTGAAATCCATCCACCTCAACGCCGTTTCGAGCCCACGCGACCATGTCGGCTTCTACCTGGTCGAAGCCTTCCAGCAGACGGCACCAAAACGGCCCGACTTCGAGATCGCCGAGGCCGGCTTCTTCCCGCTCGACCGTTTGCCCGAGGGCACGACGCCGGCGACGCTGAAGCGCATCGCCGAAGTCTTCGACGACGCGCCGGTTTCGCCTTACTGGTAAGTCAGCGAGCCTTCCGGAAGCGGCTCCGATCGTGTGGGGCCAGATAATCAAGCTGCGGCCCTACCGGCACGATGCCGGTTGGATTGATGGTGAGATGGCTGGCGTAATAATGCGCCTTGATGTGCTGCATGTTGACCGTCGGGGCCACGCCCGGCACCTGATAGAGCTCGCGCAGATAGTTCGACAGGTTTGGATAGTCGGCGATGCGGCGCAGATTGCATTTGAAATGGCCGACATAGACGGGGTCGAAGCGAACCAGTGTCGTGAACAGCCGCCAATCCGCCTCGGTAATACGATCTCCGACCAGATAGCGCTGATGCGAAAGCCTGTTCTCCAGCTGGTCGAGCGTGGCGAACAGTTCACCGAACGCTTCTTCGTATGCGGCCTGCGTGGTGGCGAAGCCGGCACGATAGACGCCGTTGTTGACGGCCCGATAGATGTCCGCGTTAACGGCATCGATCTCGGCGCGCAGCGCCTGGGGATAAAAATCGACTGTCGCGTCCCCCCATTCGTCAAAGGCCGAATTCAGCATGCGGATGATCTCGGAAGATTCGTTGGAAACGATGGTCTCTTCCTTCCGATCCCATAAAACCGGCACGGTGACGCGGCCGCTATAGGTTGGGTCAGCCTTTGTGTAGACCTGATGCAGGAAATCGAGCCCATAGAGCGTGTCGCCGGTCGCGCCGTCCGCGACGCGGAAGGTCCAGCCGTTCTCGCCCATGAAATGATGCACGACCGAGACTGAAATGATGCCTTCGAGCTTTTTCAAGGCGCGGAAGATGAGCGTGCGGTGAGCCCACGGACAGGCCAGTGAAACGTAGAGGTGGTAACGTCCCGGTTCCGCTTTGAACCCGCGGGATCGCCCTTCGGCCGGCTTGCCGTCGACGGTCACCCAGTCACGCCATTGCGATTGGGTGCGCTCGAACTTGCCGCCGCTTTGTTTGGTGTCGTACCAGCGGTCCTGCCATTTGCCGTCGACCAGCAATCCCATGATGGCTTTCCTTGTTTCAATTCACTCCCATTTAGGGCAGGCGCGCCGGCTCCGAAACGCCGCCTGGCTGAACACACCGTCAAATGCTGGCGCAACACCGGCAAAAACGCCGATTGCGATGCGCAACATTTGATGCTAGCGGACAATTCCATGTTCGACTTCTTTGCAACGATCCGGTTCGACCGACGACGAAAGAGCGCCCACGCTTGATGAAGCGCGGACTGGCGAACGCCGCCGTCTGACGCACTCTTTCCTCGTATACCGGAACGCAAAGACCATGAGCCTTGCCGACGTGATTTATCTGCCGGAAACCCCGGCGCACGACGCCGAAATCGAATCCATCAACGAAGAAGCTTTCGGACCCGGCCGGTTCACCCGCGCCGCCTACAAGATCCGTGAAGGCGGCCCGCACCAGCGCAGCCTGTCTTTCGTCGCTGTCGACGGCGGAACCGTCATCGCCTCCGTGCGCATGACACACATCGTCGCCGGCGACGGCTCGGCGCTGCTTTTGGGGCCGCTTGCGGTGCGGCCTGCCTATAAGAACCTGGGTATCGGCCGCAAGCTGGTGGCGATGGCGCTCGAAGCCGCGACCAAGGATGGCTGGCCCTCGGTGGTCCTGGTTGGCGACGAGCCTTATTACGGCCCCCTCGGCTTCAAGCGTATCCCGCGCGGACAGCTTTCGATGCCGAGACCAGTCGATCTCGACCGGCTGTTGGCGCACGAAATCCAGCCGGGGGCGGTGGCCAAGCTGACGGGCATGGTCCAGCACGCCGATCAGGTGGGCGTCGCCGAACCGGCCTGACGCGACTGCAACATCAACCATCGTACCGGCCTGTTGCAGCATCGCGACCGGCCCCGTAGCATGCCTGTAACACGGAGGAGCATTCATGAACCCAAATGGCCAGATCGCGATCGTGACCGGCGGCGGTTCGGGCCTTGGTGAGGCGACGGCTCGCGCGCTTGCGGCCAAGGGCGCCAGGGTTGCGCTCTTCGACGTCGGCATCGACCGCGCCGACAAGGTTGCAGCCGAAATCGGCGGTATCGCGGTCAAATGCGATGTCAGCAGCGCCGAAAACGGTGCGGCAGCTGTCGCTGAAGTGGCGAAGACGCTCGGCGAACCGCGCATTCTCATCAACTGTGCCGGTATCGCCATCGGCGTGAAGACGGTCGGCAAGGATGGCCCGCATCCACTCGACCAGTATCGCAAGGTGATCGAAGTCAACCTGATCGGCACCTTCAACATGATCCGACTTGTCGCCGATCGCACCGCCAAACTCGAGCCGCTGACCGGTGCCGAGCGCGGCGTCATCGTCAACACAGCCTCGGTCGCGGCCTATGACGGGCAGATCGGGCAGGCCGCGTATTCGGCATCCAAGGGTGGCGTTGTCGGCATGACCTTGCCGGTTGCGCGCGACCTCGCCCGTTCCGGTATCCGCGTCTGCACCATCGCGCCCGGCATCTTCAAAACGCCGATGATGGCCGGCATGCCGCAGGAAGTGCAGGATTCGCTGGGCGCGGCGGTCCCCTTCCCGTCGCGGCTCGGCGAGCCGTCGGAATATGCGGCCCTGGCCTTGCATATCGTCGAGAACCAGATGTTGAACGGCGAGACCATTCGCCTCGACGGCGCCATCCGCATGGCACCGAAATAGCCGTTTCGATGGGAGAGGCCGCGCGACAGGGCGACAAAAGCGGGCCGCTGGCCGGCCTCACCGTAATCGAGATGGCCGGCATCGGTCCGGTGCCGCTCGCAGCTCTAATGCTCTCGGAAATGGGCGCGAACGTGCTTCGCATCGTAAGAAGCGGGCCGAACTGGCAGTTTATTCCGCTGGCGCCGGAATACGATCTCGACAGCCATGGCCGCGCCATCCTCGCACTCGACCTGAAACGGCGCGAATGCGCGGAACTGCTGCTGCGCCTGGCTGAGAAGGCCGATGTGCTGATGGAAGGGTTTCGCCCCGGCGTGATGGAACGCCTTGGGCTTGGGCCGGCCGAGACGCTGGCGCGCAATCCGGCGCTCATTTATGGCCGCATGACCGGCTTTGGGCAGGATGGGCCACTCGCCGAGCGCGCCGGCCACGACATTACCTATCTCGCTTATTCCGGCATTCTTCACGCCATAGGCCATCAAGATGGGAGGCCGGTGCCGCCCCTCAATCTGGTCGGCGACTATGCCGGCGGGTCGATGATGCTGATCGCAGGCGTGCTCGCAGCGCTTTTCCACCGCTCCAGAAGCGGCCAAGGACAGGTGGTGGACGCGGCAATGGTCGAAGGTGCGTCGCTGTTGACCGCGCCTTTGCACGCGATGATGGCGGGCGGCCTGTGGCAAGACCAGCGCGGCGCAAACCTGCTCGATTCCGGTACCCCTTTCTACGACACCTACGAGACCGCCGATGGGCACCACATCGCGATTGGGTGCCTGGAACCGCAATTCTTCGCCGAATTCGCCCGGCTGCTGCCGCTCGACCAGCGTTTCGTGTCCGGCCAGTACGATCGAAAGCTTTGGCCGCAGATGCGCGAGACCATAACCCTGCGCGTGCGGGAGAAAACACGCGACGAATGGGACCTGGTCTTTTCCGGGACGGACGCCTGCGTGGCGCCGGTGCTCTCGTTCGCCGAGGCCAGGAACCACGAGCACAACCGCGCACGCGGAGCCTTTGTCGATATCGGCGGCTTTAGCCGGCCGGCACCCGCGCCACGGTTTTCAACGACGCCGTCATCGGCGAGTACGCCATCGAGCGAAGCTGATCGCGACACGGCCGCCATCCTGACCCGGTTCGGTATCGGCCAGGACGAGATGGAAGCTCTTGTCAAAGCGGGTATCGCCGGCCAATAACTGGACCATAACATTCAGCTTATTGTGGTGAGTTTCGTGGAACAACAGAAGAAAGATGTCCTCAGGGAAACCGACGCGCAGTCGATTCGTCTGGCCAAGACATTGCTGCGCACGGCCCGCTTCGGCGCCCTCGCCGTGCTCGATCCGGCGACCGGTGCGCCACTGGCCAGCCGTGTCGGTGTCGCCACCGACATGGATGGAACGCCAATCATCCTGATTTCCATGCTGGCCGCCCACACCGGATCCCTCATTGCCGATCCCCGCTGCTCGCTGCTGGTGGGCGAGCCCGGTAAGGGCGATGCGCTCGCCCATCCGCGCATGACGCTGGCGTGTCGGGCAACGCGCCTGGAGCGTGGGACCGAAGATCAGGCCCGGGCCGAACGGCGGTATCTCAACCGCAATCCCAAAGCCAAGCTCTATGTCGGGCTGGGAGATTTCTCTTTCTTCCGGCTTGAGGTGGAGCGCGCTTCGCTCAACGGCGGTTTTGGCAAGGCCTATCTGCTCGAACGGACGGACCTCATCGCCGACAACGCGATCAACGCAGCCTTGGCCGACAGCGAACAGTCGGCGCTTGACCACATGAACACCGAACATCTCGACGCGATTGCCATCTATGCCCATCACTACGCCAAGGCCGCGGGCGACGGCTGGGTGCTGACCGGTTTCGACGCCGAGGGTATGGACCTTGTCTCGGGTGATCTGACGGAACGTGTCTTCTTTCCGAAGCCGCTGGCAACCCAGCAGGACCTGCGCATGACCCTGGTGGAAATGGCCAAGGCCGGGCGGGCTGCCGGACAGACACAGGAATGACAGGCGCGACGGAACTCGCCGAACGACCGCCAAGTGGTCTGCACCACTTTGCGATTCCAATGCTCTTCCTGATTGCAAGTGACTGCAAATTTAGGGTACTATGAATTAAGCCATTGCCCCCATGGCGCCTGAGACGAAGAGATATGGGGCAACGATGCTTTCAGAAAACTTGATCAGCGACACCGAAACCGCCGCCGCTTTTCTCACCCTGATGGGCAATGAGAAGAGGCTCGCCATCATGAGCCATCTCGTCGATGACGAGTTGACGGTGGGGACCATCGCCGAAAAAGTCGATCTCAGCCAATCGGCCCTTTCGCAGCATCTGGCGAAGCTGCGCGCCTTTGGCCTGGTGCAGACCCGCCGCGATCGGCAGATGATCTACTATTCCTGCCGTTCTGAAGCGGTTCGCCAACTTCTGGCAACGCTCGGCGCCATCTTCTCCGGCAGCTCGGAACCCAAACAGCCGACACGTGTGAACAACACCACGCGCTGAACACGGCCAGTGCTTGTCCTCACGCCTGCCATGGCAGGGCCATTGGACAGCGCCTAAAGCCGGGCAGAAAATCTTCCGACGGTGACAGCTTCCGCAAACGACGAGCCACGACTATAGCGTCTGGTGCGTCGAGGCAGGCTCAATCTGCTTCCTGTGATGCGGCACGTTGTGGAGCCTGTCTGGGCCATCATGCAAATCGTCAATATCGACGACCCGAACGATCCACGGGTTGCCCCCTATCAAGACATCCGCGAGCGCGATCTTGTCGGTCGTCAGGGACGCTTCATCGCCGAGGGCAAGGTGGTGCTCGACGTGCTGCTCAGCACCGCGCGTTTTCCGGTCGAGTCCATCCTGGTGCTGGAAAACCGGCTGACTGGCCTCGACGCTGTCATCGCCAAGGCACCGCCTGGCCTGCCGATCTACGTTGCGAGCCGCTCGGTGATGGACAGCATCGCCGGCTTTCCGATGCATCGCGGCATCCTGGCGGTCGGTCGCCGGCGCGAACTGCAGGGCGCCGAACACCTGCTCGACACGTTGCCGGAATGCGCCTTGATCGTCGTGCTCGTCGGCATCTCCAACCATGACAATCTGGGCTCGATATTCCGCAACGCCGCCGCCTTCGGCGCCGATGCCGTTTTTCTGGACACAACCTGCTGCGATCCGCTCTACCGCAAGGCGATCCGCGTTTCTGTTGGCGCCGCGCTCAAGGTCCCTTTTGCGAGTTTTCCCGATCCAGTGCATTTGATGGCCGAGCTCGTGGCCAAGGGGTTCGACTGTCTCGCCCTTTCGCCAAACGGCGATAGCGAAATGCGCGATGTCAGGCCGGCGAAGCGATCAGCGCTTTTTTTCGGAACGGAAGGCGAAGGCCTGCCGCCGCCCCTTTTGGCCCGGATGCAGACATTGCGCATCGGCATGGTCAGGGATTTCGACAGTTTGAATGTCGCAGCGGCCTCCGCGGTGGCGTTGCACCACTTTTCCGCAGGACGCTTCTGAAGAGGCTCCGCTGCGGCACCCGCACATCCAGCCGAACCGACCCGTCAGAAACGGACTAACTGGGCGACGTCGTTTTCTGCAGCGCCTGCACGCGCTCCGCGATGCTGCGCATTGCCGTGCCATCTTCACGACCGGAGCTGGTTTCAGCGGTTGCCAGCACCTTGGCCACTTCGGAATTCGGCCCTTCCAGCGCCGCGGCAAGGCTGACGACCTCGGCCGCAAGGTCCTGCATCTGCTCGCGCAATTGCGCCCCTTCGCGCTGTTCCTTGCCGTTGCCGCCGCTCTTTCCGGCATCGAAGGCCGAGAGCCCCGCCCGCAATCTCTTGTTCTCGCGAGCAAGCGTCGCAAGCCGCGCTTCCAGCCGTTCGCGGTCGTTGTTGAGTTTGGCAACGACCTTTTCGGTGTCAACTCCACCGACACCGGTGAACAAGGGAGACAGTTGCGCCGCTGTCCGCTCCGCGTCGCGGCGTGGCTCACCACCGGCACCAGCGCCGGGCTCCCGATTGGCAGCCTCGAGCTGCACACCGTTCTTCTTCATGTCCTCACGAAGCCTCGTTAGTTCCCGATCGCGCCGATCCAGCGTTTCGTCGCGATCGGCGAGTGTCGACAGCAGGCGCTCCAGCTTCTTTTCCCGGTCGGCGAGTTTCTTCTTCTCGTTCGACAGCGCCTCGACCGCGGCCTTGCCTTCCGTCGCGATTTCCTGATGCCGCTTCTCGACTTCCTTGCGCTGCGCTCGCAGAACGGAAACGTCGTTGTTCAGTTTTTCGATCTCGGATTCGCGCGCCACCAGTTCGATCTGGCGGTTCGAGGAAGAGAAGCTGGCCTCTTCATACATGCGTCCGAGCTTTTCGATCTCTTCGGCTTTCTGCGCGATCGTCCGTTCGACCTCGGTCACCCGGGCTGTAAGGCGCGCGATCTCGGCGTCGCGTTGTTGCAGCTTGTCCTGCAAGTCGCCGCCAACTGCCCCCATCGCCGAAATGGTCTGATCTTTCCGCGCACCTTCGCCAGCCAGTTGCTTCAGCTCATCGCGGACCCGATTGATTTCGATGAACTGGACATTGCTTTTGTCCTTGAGCGCCTTGGCCTCCATCTCCAGGCGGCGCGCGGTCACCGCAAATTCGGCGCGCAACCTGTCCTTGTCCGCCTGGATCTCGGTGGTCGTGAGCGGCATCGCCGCCTCGACGCGCCGCTTGGTCAACACGCCGGCACGCCGCCAAGCCGCCGGCGCAACCAGCACGACCAGGAAACCGGCTACCAGGAAGCCTAGGAGAAAGAACAGGATCGACTGAACCAAGAGGGCCTATCCGTTGGGTTCGGCGGCGAAGCCGCGCGAGCAGAACATTGCCATGTCCTTATATTCGAAATCCAGTGTTTCGGCGGATTGTCGGGCTGCTCCCCCCACAATCCACCGAACCACCATAACTTTGCAGCTCAGAACGGGTTCCAGGTCGGCTGCTGGGTCAGTTTCAGATAGCCCAGATTGACGCCCAGCCGCGCGCCGACGCCGGTGCGAATCGGCACCAAGAGCACATTCCCGGCCTTGAGCACGTTGAAGCCGAGACCGGCAATGACATAGGCCGAGCCGGCGACACCGGCGAAACGGTTGTAAAGATTGCCGACGTCGTCGAGGTTGTAGACCAGCACCATGACGCGCGAGCCCTGCCCGCCGAAATCCCAGCCGAGCGATGGGCCCTGCCAGTAGACCTTATGGTCGCCGGCGTTCTTGGTGTAGAGCTTGCCTTCGCCATAGGTCAGACCGCCGACAAAGGCACCTGATCCTTCCTCGCCAAGCACATAGCCATTCGGCAAGCCATAGGTGGAGAAGATTTTCTCGACGACCGTGGCCAGCCCACCTGACGTTTCGCCAAAGAACTTATGGCCCGAATCGACGATTTCCTGGGACGTATACTGCTGAGCATACGAAGCCTGGAGCGAAAGGGTGAAAAAGCCCATCAGGGCGATCGTCAGAGCGAGGACGCGGGAGACGCGCCAATCGCGAAATCGGGAATGCATGCTTCCAATCTCCGTCTGGGAGCACCTTCGCCGACGCCTCGCACCCTCGCGACTCTCATCGGCCGCTTCCGGTGCCATTCCCTGGCAAACTATGCCGTAATCGTTTTTCAACCATTAAGCTCTCACATGATGATGGCGGTTCGAAGGCCGGTCGGAACCGTTTCTTCCGACGAGGTCGGCGCGACGCGCTCTTCGACGCCGACCTGTCTCCCGGATTTGTTGCTCCAACCGAATGCGCCGTATATCCAGATGGAACTGGGGGAGAGCGTGATTCGCACGGCGGGCAACGGTCCGTCCGAACTTGCTTCATTTCTCGAGGTTTCCATGGCTGACCTTTTCACGCTTACCCCCGCCGAACTCGCTGCGCTTCTTTGCAGCAAGGTCTGCCACGACATCATCTCGCCCGTCGGTGCCATCAACAACGGCCTGGAACTCTTGGACGAAGGCGGTGCCGACGAAGACGCCATGAACCTGATCCGGCAGAGCGCGCGCAACGCCTCGGCCCGGCTGCAATTCGCCCGCATCGCATTCGGCGCCGCCGGTTCCGCCGGCATGCTGATCGACACCGGCGATGCGGAAGCGGTGACGATTGCCTTCCTCAAGAATGAAAAGCCGGAGCTGACCTGGTCGGGCACCCGCGCCCTGCTGCCCAAGAACAAGGTCAAGCTTCTGCTCAACCTCGTGCTGGTCGCCAATGCCGCCATTCCGCGCGGCGGCAGGCTCTCCGTGATCCTCGACGAATTCGAGGAGCAGCCGCGCTTCACCTTGACCGTGAGCGGCCCGATGCTGCGCGTGCCTCCGAAGTTTCTCGAGCTCCACTCCGGTAACCGTCCGGACGAGCCGATCGACGCGCATTCGGTCCAGCCTTATTACACGCTGCTTCTCGCACGCGAGGCCGGCATGACGATCACCATCCGCGCTACCGCCGAAGAGATTGCTCTGGTCGCGATCTGACCCGATCCATATGCAGGCAACGGCATCGCCCGTTCCGAAAAACGGAACAGGGCTTGCCGGCATTTGTGCCGGCGGCGCGATGCAACGGGTGTCGTGCAAATTTTAAATATTGCTTTTTCGGCTTCTTAAACGCCGTCGTTTAGGATCGGCGCTGTTAGGGATGGCCTGCCTGCGGGCGGGAATGGGGACATACAATGAAACGCTGCATGTTCGTCGATAAGTCGAGCGTCATTCGCAAGGTGGCCAGGCGAATCCTCAGCGGCGAAGGCATGTTCGTGGCGGAAGCCGCGACCGGGGCGGCGGCCATCGATCTGTGCGCGACCGAGATGCCCGACATCATCGTGGTTGATTCGTCATTGCCGGACATGCAACTGACCGAATTCATCGGCCATATCCGTTCGTTCGGCACTGCCGCCATGCCTCTGATCATCGTGCTTCTGGTTGAGCTCGATCTCGGCGCGATTATGCGTGCAAAGCGCGCTGGCGCGCACGGTTATCTACTGAAGCCCTTCAATCGCGTGCAGCTGCTCGACCGCTTTCGTGCCATGCAGACGCAGGGCGCCTCACCCGCGCAACAAAAAACCCGGCGCGCGCCGGGTCTTTCGATGACCGACTACGAAAAAGGTCAGGCGCTTTCGCGCATGTCCTCCGGTTCGCGCAGCACGTAGCCGCGTCCCCAAACCGTTTCGATGTAATTCTGGCCGCCCGAGGCAGCGTCGAGCTTCTTGCGCAGCTTGCAGATGAAGACGTCGATGATCTTCAGTTCAGGCTCGTCCATGCCACCATAGAGGTGGTTGAGGAACATTTCCTTGGTGAGCGTGGTGCCCTTGCGCAGCGAGAGCAGCTCCAGCATCTGATATTCCTTGCCGGTCAGATGCACGCGCTGGCTGCTGACTTCGACAGTCTTGGCGTCGAGATTGACCACCAGTTCGCCCGTTGCGATGACCGACTGGGCATGGCCCTTCGAGCGACGCACGATGGCATGAATGCGGGCGACCAGTTCGTCCTTGTGGAACGGCTTGGTCATGTAGTCGTCGGCGCCGAAGCCGAGACCGCGAACCTTGTCCTCGATACCGGCCATGCCGGAGAGGATCAGGATCGGCGTCTTGACCTTGGACAGGCGCAGCGTGCGCAGCACCTCGTAACCCGACATGTCTGGCAGGTTCAGATCAAGGAGAATGATGTCGTAGTCATAAAGCTTGCCAAGATCGACGCCCTCTTCCCCGAGATCCGTCGTATAGACATTGAAGCTTTCGGACTTCAGCATCAGTTCGATGCTCTGAGCGGTTGCACTGTCGTCTTCTATCAGCAGAACGCGCATTTCATTCCCCTTTTCTGCTGCCGGACCATTTTCACGACCCGTCCGGGACCGGAGCAGTGATTGCCTAAGCCGAAGCTGCCATTGAATGGTTAACAAAACCTAATTTCGCACCGAAAGCGATACCAGATTTTTTAACCCCTTTCCACACACACTTGAATCCAATGATGAATCATCGAGCCAAATCCTGAATCGGCACATTAAGAAAGCACCGTAACCGACTCTATGGACTCACCTCTTGTGTCCTGCAGCCATGCCGAAATTTTTACCGGGCCTTAAGGCCTGACCCGTATGATTAACAATGCCCGTAAACGAATGGTTACCGTTTGGAAGAATCTTTAGGATTTTGTTTTCCATAGCGGTCCGAAAACCGGGGGAATACGGGTGCGATATCACCCTCGCAAGGCCAGCGAGGCGATAGTGCAGTGTGCGTTGGTAGGAGTACCGAATCATGAAGTCACGCGAGAACCTCGTTCGACTGAAGCAATTTCAGGTGAATGAGAAACGGCGGCAGCTTCTTCAGCTCGACATGATGATCGCTGAGTTCGAACGCATGGCCGGTGAGCTGGAATTCCAGATCACCGCCGAAGAGAAAAAAGCCGGCATCACCGACATCAATCACTTCGCTTACCCGACCTTCGCAAAGGCGGCGCGGCTACGGCGCGACAATCTGAGAAATTCGCAGGCGGATCTCGCGCAACAGCGCAGCGCAGCCGAATCACAGCTTTCGGAAGCGGAAACCGAGCTTTCCAAGGCCGAGATGTTGGAATCACGTGATTCGCGTGCACGTGAGACCGAAATCGGCGGCCGCAGCGCCATGATCGGTTAAAAGCGCTGATCGTCGACTATCCTGGTCGATAGACCGATCAGGCCTACGCGACTTCCCTGCCCCTTTCGGCGATCAGACGCGCATTCCTGATTTCCGGCACATGCCGCTCAGACCAGGAACGGATCTGGTCGAGCAGCCCGGCAAGATCTTGCCCCAGCGCAGTCAGCTCATATTCGACATGCGGCGGGATCACCGGGAACACCTGGCGCCGCACAAGACCGTCGCGTTCGAGAACGCGCAACGTCTGCGTCAGCATCTTCGGGGTGATACCTTCCAGCTTGCGCGCCAATTCGCCGTTGCGCATGCGCCCATGGCGCAACGCGCTGACGGTCAGATAGACCCATTTGCTGGACAGCATTTCGAGCACGGCATGCGACGGACAGGTTCGCCGAAACGCATCGTAGCCATAGGGTTCGCAGGTACTATCCATGAGGTGCCTATATATCAAAATAGTGCATACTAGACAATGGGTAGCAACTATCTTTTCTATAGTGTCATCCAAATCAAAGGAGACACTCCATGCAAGCCATCAGCCAGACCAGTGTCGGCGGTCCCGAAATCCTTACCCTGGTAACGCGCCCGGTCCCAACTCCAGGTGCCGGGGACGTTCTCGTCCGGGTCCGCGCCGCCGGCGTCAACCCGGTCGATATTGCTGTGCGCGCAGGCTGGTACCCCTTGCTCGGTGAACCGCCCTATACCATAGGCTGGGACATTTCCGGCATTGTCGAACAGATCGGTCCCGGTGTGACTGATTTCGCGATCGGCGACGAGGTCTTCGGCATGCCGCGGTTTCCCAAGGAAGCGGCTGCCTATGCCGAGTTCGTCATCGCCCCGGCTTCCGAGCTTTCATTCAAGCCGAAGAAGATCGACCATGCTCACGCCGGAGGCTTGCCACTCGCTGGTCTGACTGCATGGCAGGCCTTGGTCGGTGCCGGCAATATCAAGCATGGCCAACGCGTGCTGATCCACGCCGCGGCCGGCGGTGTTGGCCATCTGGCGGTTCAGATCGCCAAGGCACGCGGCGCTCATGTCGTGGCGACCACAAGTCCGGCCAAGGTGGATTTCGTTCGCAGCCTCGGCGCCGACGAGGTGATCGATTACACCACCACCGATTTTGCCGATGTCGCCAACGACATCGATCTCGTTCTGGAAACGATCGGCGGCGAGAACGCCGAACGCTCGCTCAAGACCTTGAAGAGCAATGGCACGCTGATCTCGCTCATCGGCATCTCCGACAAGGCCAAGGCCACGGCGAAGGAACTGGGTATCCGCAACGAACACATCTCGGTCGTGCCGGATCGCGAGGCGCTGGAAGAATTGTCCCGCCTGATCGAGGCAGGCAAGCTCGCCGTTCAGATGGCGAAGACATTCCCACTGGCGCAGGCGGGTGCCGCCCATACGTTCCTTGGTACCAAGCCGGCAGGAAAGGTCGTGCTGACCATGTGACGCCAAAGCAAGGCTAAACGACAAAAAGGCGCGGAACCCGCGCCTTTTTTGATGTCGAGAATCGGCTGCTCAGTGCCGGTATTGCTGAATGCGCGTGGTGCGCAGCCCGGCCAGGCCATATTCGTCGATGGATGCTTGCCAGGAAAGGAATTCTTCGGTGGTGAGCTTGTAGCGCTGACAGGCTTCGTCGAGGCTGAGCAATCCGCCCCGCACCGCAGCAACCACTTCCGCCTTGCGCCGAATGACCCAGCGACGCGTGTTCGTTGGCGGCAGATCGGCAATTGTAAGCGGGCTGCCGTCAGGCCCGATAACATATTTGACTCGCGGTCTAACCAGATCGGTCATCGTACTCTCTACTGAAAACTCACAGAACCAATCCCTGCCACAGTACCGCCACAGCTTTAAAAATTGCCTAAGCGGTTGCTCATGGATAAGTAATGTTCGTGAACGTCACGTTAGGCTTTCTGTAAGCTTTTGATACAATTGCCCGACGCTTCGGATGAGATGCGCGTGGGGCTCCCGGCTTGTGCTGGCGCGCCCGGACCGCATGCCCTATATAGGCTGGACTGCCCGTTTTGCGGCTGGCTTGCGGAATAGACATGATGAACAGCCTGGACCTTCCCGGACGTCCCGAAAACACGCGCGTCGTCGTTGCCATGTCTGGCGGCGTCGATTCCTCCGTGGTGGCGGGATTGTTGAAACGCGAAGGCTACGATGTCGTCGGCGTCACGCTGCAGCTTTACGACCACGGCGCGGCAACCCATCGCGCCGGTTCCTGCTGTGCCGGCCAGGACATCGACGATGCGCGGCGCGTTTCCGAAACGCTCGGCATCCCCCACTACGTGCTCGATTATGAGGAACGTTTCCGCAAGGCTGTGATCGATCCCTTCGCGGAGAGTTACGTTGCCGGCGAAACGCCGATCCCCTGCGTCTCCTGCAACCAGACCGTGAAGTTCGCCGACCTTTTGGCGACCGCGCAGGACCTCGGCGCCGACGCGCTGGCGACCGGTCACTATATTCGTTCGAAGGCCAATGGCGCGCACCGCTCCCTCTACCGGCCGGTCGACGCCGATCGCGACCAGAGCTATTTCCTGTTTGCCACCACACAGGCGCAGATCGACTATCTTCGCTTCCCGCTCGGCGGCTTGCCGAAGCCCGAGGTTCGGGCGATGGCCGAAGAAATGGGGCTGGTGGTTGCCACCAAGCAGGACAGCCAGGACATCTGCTTTGTGCCGCAGGGCAAATATTCCGACATCATCGCCAAGTTGAAGCCGACGGCCGCCAATCCGGGCGACATCGTCCATATCGACGGCCGCGTGCTTGGGCGCCATGAGGGCATCCTGCGCTATACGATCGGCCAGCGCCGCGGCATCGGCATCGCCTCCGGCGAGCCGCTTTACGTCGTGCATCTCGATGCCGATCGCTCGCGCGTCATCGTCGGCCCGCGCGAAGCGTTGGAAACCCACAAGATCTATCTGCGCTCGATGAATTGGCTTGGCGACGGCGGGCTGGCCGATATTCCCGCCGGTGGGCTCGAACTCTTCGCCAAGGTCCGCTCGACACGACCGCCCCGCCCCGCCGTCCTGCATCACCGCAACGGCAGCACCTGGGTCGAGCTCGCCGACGGCGAATCCGGCATCGCGCCGGGTCAGGCCTGCGTGCTCTATTCCGACGATGGCAATGAAGCGCGCGTCTTCGGTGGCGGTTTCATCGAGCGGTCGGAGCGCGGCGCCGAGGCGGAAGCCATGTTGAGCAAGCTGGCCGCAAGACCTTCCAACATCGCCGCCGAATAGCAGCGCCGGCCTTTCGGTTCAGCTGACCTCAGCCGGCATTGCCGTCGTGAACCACGGTGCCGGCGGTCAGGATGCGCAGGACCTGGATCGCTTCCTCGCCATTGGTGCGCGGCTCCGACCGGGTCTCGATGCAGTGGATGAAGTGTTCAAGCTCGCGCGTCAGCGGCATGCCCTGCTCGATTTCGACATAGGACGGCTCGTTCATGGTGAAGGCCCATTGGCCGCTGTCCTGCCACACCGAGTGCCGGTAGACGGCCAGCTTTCGCTCCCACGGCTCGACATCGTCGAACACCGCCATCGCCTTGGTGCCGACGACGGTAAGCCGCCGTTCGCGATAAGGATTGAGCCGCGATGCGAACAGATGGCTTCTTAGATCGTTCGGAAAGCGCATGTGCACATGCGCGAAATCGCTGAGATGGTCGAGAAGCGCGGCCCCTTCCCCACGCACCTCGAGCGGTGCCGTACCGGTGATCGCCAGGATCATCGAGAGGTCGTGCGGCGCGAGATCCCATAAAGCGTCATTCTCGGTATGGAATTTGCCGAGGCCAAGCCTGTGCGAATGAATATAGCGGATGTCGCCGAGTTCGCCTTCGTCGACCAGCGCCTTCAACTTCTCGAAGGCGGGATGGAAGCGCAACACATGGCCGACCATGAAAACGCGGTGATTGTCCTTCGCCGCCTGCACCGCGCGCTCGGCGTCGGGCACGGTGAGCGCGATCGGCTTTTCGACCAGCACGTCCTTGCCGGCTTCGACAGCGCGGATCGACAGGTTGGCATGGAACTGCGGTGGCAACGCCATGACGATGGCGTCGACATCATCCCGCGAAAACAGGTCGTCGGGCGCGATCGCCAGGCAATCCTGTTCGCTGGCAAAGCCTTCGGCACGGGCAAGATTGAGGTCCGAGACCGCGTGAAGTGCGCCCAGCCCTTTCAGCGTCCGGATATGGTTGCTGCCCCAGTACCCGCACCCGAGGACTGCAATACGCGGTTTCATCAAATAGGAACTCAAGCATTTCGCGCGAAAATCGTCGACTGAGACATAGCGGTGCACCTCGCCGAACTCAACCCCACCACCAATCGCCGCAGACGCCGGGGACCTGTTATGCCGTCTTTTCAGATGCTTCCGCTGTTTTGCGAGGCACTGGCGATCCCGCCTTCCCACAAGTCAGCGCCGCACCCGCATTTGCCGGGCCAACTTGCACGTCTGCGTGCTTGACAGGATTGGTACCGCCACCTTATATCCGCGCGACCTTGGCGCTGGCCGGACGATCCGCTTCGAAAGCGGCTACGGTGAGGCGCCGACCCAGTGGCGGGGTAGCTCAGTTGGTTAGAGCACGGGAATCATAATCCTGGGGTCGGGGGTTCAAGTCCCTCTCCCGCTACCATCACTCTCAAAATAATTGAAATCATACTACAAACGTGGATGCGTCGTAGCGCCTCGTCCGCAAAACCCTGAACGATTTCAAGGCCTGAGCCTGCTGTCATTGTGGTGCCAACGAATAAATTGCGGACGCTTGGCAATACCATGGCGAGTGCCGTGAGTGGGGCCGCAAGCGGGCCGTTGCCCTTTGGGCAGCCAATCCGCCAAAACGGAAGCAGAAGTTTGTGCCCCGCCCAATCAAGAGCGCCCACTAATGTCTCGCCAGCGTTTCATGTCGATCTGGCAATACCTCGATTCTATGTCAGAACGTTTGCCCTAAAAGGGCGTGGCGTGTGCACGGTGCTATGTGCGTTTCCAGTGGGGGAATGAAAATCTCTACAGCTCAGCGCAACTATCTGCTTCTGAAGCGACGAGGTAGTTGCAACTGATGTGGTTCAATCGCAGCCTCGCATTGAGGACGACGCGGAACAAGCTGCAATGCCCTACGCGAAGACCACGATGAACCTGCGCGAGGGACCTGGCACCAAATTCGCTGTAATCACTGTCGTCCCAAAGGGGCTCGACGTTTCGGTTATGGAAGCCAAAGGGCATCTATTCGTGTCAAAGTAAACGAGAATACAGCCGGATGGATGGCGAATTCTGCAATCGCCGAACGTTGATAATCGTTCTGCAGACTCACTGTTGTCTAGATCCGCCGAAAGTAGCGCTGATAGTTCAGCGATCGTTCGTGTTGATTAACCCGCCCAAGGTAAGATCGACTTTTCGCCGACTCACCGTCTGGAATGAAGGCGCCTTGCTGAATCTGCTCCGCCATCTCTAGCGAGGCAATTTGTCTTAGATTTCCGTCGTCTCGGCGAGCGTCAATGCATCATCGATATCAACACCGGGATATCGAACCGTATTATCGATCTTGGTGTGTCCAAGCAGGATTTGAATAACTCGAAGATTTCCGATGGCTTTGTAGATCAATGCTGCCTTGGTACGGCGGAGCGAACGTGTTCCGTATTCCTCAGCACGCAGTCCAATCGCCGTAACCTATTCATCGACCAATCTCGCGTACTGTCGGATGCTGAGGTGCCCTTCGCGGTCAACTCGGCCTGGGAACTGTAGTCGTCGATACAGCCCACGGCGTTCGAGCCACGCGAGCAGACTTACCCTCGTGTCTGCGGCAATCTCGAACTAGACGTGCCGACCGATCTTCTGCTGGATCACCATTGATCAGGCCCGTATTGCCGGACCGGAAACAAGTGATCCGATCTTCATCTTGATGAGGTCACAACCGCGAAGCTTGCTGTCAATCGCGAAGTCAAACAATGCCCGGTCACGCATCCGCCCTTCGCGATCTAGGAAAAACCGGATCAACCAGATTTGCTTCACTTTGAGCACTCGTTTGGCGCCGACCTGCTTGCCTACATTCCAGGCTGGCCGACCTTTGGCGACCGGGCCATACTGTGAGATACCCGTGACATTTCTCCATTTGGCCAATATGGCCAAATGGAGAATTATAGGAGGCCGATGCGGACTGGCGGCTTTTTGATGCGAAAACGCAGAAAGCAAACACTCGCTCGTCGGCAACATCGGTATTGTGAACAAGATTATCTTCCGCGCCAGATCTGCGTTCGCGACAGGAGAAAGCGCGACACCAGCGCGTGGATCAGGCGGGCGGCGATGTTGGTGTAGAAAATCATCATGCCCATGGCCGCCGCAGGTGCGACATCGCCCGCATCGTCCATATTGAGAACCGCCACTGAAGCAAGCTGCGTGTGCGTGGAATAGAGGAACACGACGGCCGAAACCGTCGTCATCGCATTGACGAACAGATAGATCGAGATGTCGAGGATCGCCGGCAGGCAGACCGGCAGAGTCACCCGAAAGAACAGCTTATGGAAGGGCTGCTTCAAGGAGGCCGCCACCGGTTCGAACTCGCGGTCCATCTGCTTGAGCGCCGTCAGCGCGGTAAGATGCGAGACCGTGTAGAAATGGGTGATCGTGCAGATCACCAGGATGGCCATCGAGCCATAGATCGTATGCAGCGGATTTGCCGGGTTGTTGAAGAAGAAGATGTAGGCGAGGCCTAGCACCA
Organism: Mesorhizobium terrae; assembly: GCF_008727715.1. Lineage (GTDB taxonomy): Bacteria > Pseudomonadota > Alphaproteobacteria > Rhizobiales > Rhizobiaceae > Mesorhizobium > Mesorhizobium terrae. The sequence goes on along the minus strand of NZ_CP044218.1, from coordinate 3,155,169 downwards.
TGCCGGGCACGGCCATCGGCAGCATGGCAAGGAATTGAAACAATGAGCGCCCGGCGCGGAAGCCATCGCTTTTCTCTACCATATAGGCACCGGTGAAGACGAGGATGGTGCCGAAGAAGGCCGTCAGCAGCGCCATCTTGATGGAGTTGTGATAGGAAGCCCAGCCGCCGCCATCCATCAGGTCGAAGCGGAAATTCTTCAGGCTCGGCGTCAGATCGTAGGGCCAGAATTTGACCATTGCGGCCAGTTGGCAGACCCCGATCATCGTCAGGATGAAAGCGGCGATCAGCCCGCAATAGGCAAGGCAGCCCCAATCGAAACCGCGGTTCGGTTTCGGCTCGTAAGGCACCGAGCGGGCGGACAAGAGCGCCACCTGTTTCTTCTGGATCGTGCGGTCAACGAAGAAAGCGGCGATGGCGGGAATGATGAGCAGGACGGATACCACCGCCCCCATTTCGAAATTCTGCTGTCCAATGACCTGCTTGTAGATGTCGACGGCGAGCATGTTGTACTGGCCGCCGATGACCTTCGGCAGGCCGAAATCGGTGATGACCATGGTGAACACCACAAAAGCCGCGGATACGATGCCATAGCGTGCGCCCGGCACGGTCACCGTCCAGAAGGTGCGCCATCTTGTGGCGCGAAGCGAGGCCGCTGCCTCATAGTGGCGGGCGTCCGCCACGCTGAGCGATGTCGAGATGATGAGCAACGCATGCGGCAGTGTGAAGAAGACCGAGCCAATGACGATGCCGATCGGCCCGTAGATCGAATAGCCCATCATCCAGTTTTTCAGCAGGCCCTGATTGCCGAACAGATAAACAAGCGCGATACCGGGAAGCAGCGACGGCACCAGGATCGGCACGCTCATGACAAGCCGGAAGAAGCCCTTGCAGCGCATGCGGCTTCGGTTCAGCGCATAGGCAAGGCCGAAGGCGATGGCGATGACCAGCACCGTGCTGATCACCCCCATCAGGACCGAGTTCCAGATCGCCTGCGCCAGCGAAGGCGTTGAGAAATAGGCGATGAAATTGTCGAAGCCGACGGTGCGGGCCGGCCGCAGCACAACGCGGCGGAAGCTGTTGGAATCAACCTCCACCCAATCGGTGCCGCGCTTCAGCTCCGAACCGACCAGGAAAGCGGAATGCTCGGTCGTTCCGCGGATGCGGTATTTGACCGGGCTGCGGAAACTGAAATCCTTGTAGAGGCCGGTCAAAGAAAGCCGTCCGTCGGACCCGGTGCCGAGTTGGGGCTCCGTGATCGCCTTGGCGTCCGCGTTGAGCGCGGCGACCGTGCGTGCGGGGCCGAAGCCGGTTCCGCTTTCGTCGCTGCGCTCGATCTCGAAGGCGTTGAGATCGAAGCGATAGGTCGACATCGACTTCGACAGCAGCACATAAAGCGGCGCCGCCAGAGCCAGTACGAGATATAGCGCGATGATCAGCATCAGCCCGCGCTTGACCAGATCGTCGGACGACAGCTGCAGGCGTGGCGCGTGTCCTGCGGGAAGAGCGATAGCGGCGGCGCTCATCTCAGGCTGCCTTCGGGAAGACAAGCACACGGTTCTGCGGCAGTTCGACCTGCAGATGTCCGCTTGTCTCGATGCGCAGCCGGCGGACAGCATTGAGCGAGAAGTCGCCGATCAGGCGCTTTTCGCCGAGACGTGGCGAGACCAGCCGGCAACGCCAGAAACTGCCGAGGAACTCCATTTCCTCGACCGTGACCTCGACCAGATTGTCCGGCGTTCCGATCGGGTCTGGCGCTCCTGGCGAACGCGCGCCATCACCATGGGGAATGATATCGACCGGACGGATCACTGCCATCACCTCATCGCCGGCAGCACAGATATGCGGCGCGCAGACGAGTTCGGTCCCGGCGAGCGCCAGCCTGTCGTTTCCCAAGGCCCTCGCCGCGAACTGGTTGGTTTCACCGATGAAGTCGGCCACGAACAGGGTGCTCGGATGGCGATAAACCTCGGTCGGCGTTCCCACCTGTTCGATCACGCCGTGGTTCATGACCACGATGCGGTCTGCCATCGACAGCGCTTCCTCCTGATCATGGGTGACCATGATCGTTGTCACGCCGAGTTTGCGTTGAAGCTCCTTGATCTCGTGGCGCAGATGGACGCGCACCTTGGCATCGAGCGCCGACAAGGGCTCGTCGAGCAGAAGCAGGCCCGGCGATACCGCCATGGCGCGGGCAAGCGCGATGCGCTGCTGCTGGCCGCCGGAAAGCTGGGCCGGGTATTTTTTTGCCTGTTCCGACAAGCCGACCAGGGCAAGCAGTTCCTTGACGCGCGCCTGGATCTCCGCCTTCGGTCGCCGGGCATTCTCCAGGCCGAAGGCGATGTTCTTCTCGATCGTCAGGTTCGGGAACAGCGCATAGGACTGGAAGACGATGCCGTAGTCGCGCCTTGATGGGGGCAGGTTCGAAATATCCCTGCCAGCCTGGCGGATCGTTCCGCGCGTCTGCAGATCGAGGCCCGCAACGGCGCGCAGCAGTGTGGTCTTGCCGCAACCGGAGGGCCCGAGGAAGCAGACGAACTCGCCCTCCTTGATTTCCAGCGAGACGCCTTTCAGCGCGACGAAGTCTCCAAAGGTCTTCCATAGCTGGTCGATCGCCAGGTAACCGGGCCTGGCAGGGTTGCCTGCCCCCGGCTCAAAGCGCGCCGGAGCGGCGGCCGCTCCAGTGACGGTCTCGTGTTTCATCTCGCGGCCCATCATTGATGTTCAAGCAGAACGGGCGCCGCTTTGACGGCGCCCGGCTGGGATTGCTCAGCTTTTCGGCTCGGACTTCGCGTCGTAGCGTTTTGCCCATTCCGCCAGGATCGCCTTGCGGTTGTTCGCCGCCCACTCGAAGTCGTTCTTGATCATGTGGTCGGCGACATTGGCGGGCAGATGCTCCACCGGCTTGGCGATGCCGGGATAGGCGAGAACGGCATAACCTTCGTTGTACATCTCATTGGCCTCTTTCGAGACCGAGAAGTCGACCAGTTTCTTGGCCGCGTCGAGCTTGGCAGTGCCCGCGACGATGGCAGTGGCTTCAGCCTCCCAGCCTGAACCTTCTTCCGGGAAGATGATGTCGAGCGGCGCGCCCGCGGATTTGGCCTTCGCGCCCGGGAACTCAAACGAAACGCCGATAGCTGTCTCGCCGGCGCCGGCCATCTTGCACGGCTTGGACCCTGAATGCGTGTAAGCGGAAATGTTCTGGTGCAGGCCGTCCATGAAGGCCCAGGCGTCCTTCTCGCCGAACATCTGCAGCCAGGCCGAGACGTCGAGGAAACCGGTGCCCGAGGAATTCGGGTTCGGCATCACGACATGGCCCTTGTATTCGGGCTTGGTCAGATCCTTCCAGCTTTTCGGCGCGGCAATGCCGAGCTTCTTCGCCTCGAGGGTGTTGAAGCAGATGGCGGCGACATAGGCGTCCATGCCTGTCCACGACGGTGGATTGCTGTTGTCGACGAAGCGCTTGTCGAGTTTGTCGACGCCGGCAGGCGCATAGGCTTCCAGCATGCCTTCGCTTTTCAGCAACAGCAGCGACGTTGCCGCCAGCCCCCAGACGACGTCGGCCTGCGGATTGTCCTTCTCGGCAAGCAGCTTGGCGGTCATGACGCCGGTGGAGTCACGCACCCAATTGATCTTGATGTCCGGATAGGCCTTTTCGAAAGTCGCCTTGTAGCGATCGAGGTCGACGGCCTCGATCGCGGTATAGACCGTCAGATTGGTTTCGGCGATCGCCGTCGAGGCGGCAAAGGTCGCAGCAAGCGCTGCAAGCACGGATGCAATACGAGATTTCATGGCTTGGATTCCCCGTCTGGTGGCACATTCTTCGATGCATTGGGACGCCGATCCTGCGGCTGTGCCGGCCCAGAGAATGCCGGCACACGACGTCCATGAGCCACTCTAGATGAAGGGATTACGATAAGTGAAATCTATTTATTCTATGAAACAATAGGCTGGACTGATGTTTGTCACAGGGTTGTCATGGACGGCCGTGAGCACGTCGAAACCGGCTGCCGTTCCTGCTTTTTTCGGCTCAAAGACCGCTTGAAAATCGATCAGAAGCCGAAGAGCTCGGCGACGGTCTCCTCGCCAAGGGCAAAGCCCGTACTGGCGCCGGTGCCGCTGGTAACCATCACCAGCCTGACATCCTCATGCGGCGCATCGCGAAACGCCGCGTGGCTGGCGGAAGAGTAGGTTCCGGTCCAGCGTGCGGTCACCGCCGGCTGCACCTGCGGAAGCAGCCTGGCGAATTCGCGGAGGATCAACCGGTCGACCTCTTCCGACCCGAAGGGGTCGGGCGTGGCGCCATAGTGATGGGAATCGCCGATGACCAGCGAGCCATCGGCGCTCTGGGTGACGATCAGATGGACGCCGTTGGCGAGCTCCCCGGCCTGCTCGTTTTCCAGCCGGCGCCGGAGGGCTGCCGCCTCCGGCAGCGCCGCATAGCCTTCATAACGCAACAGGCTGAGATCGGAGACCAGAGCCGCGCCGAGCTGGAAGCCGGGATTGGCCAGGCGCAGCATCTGCAGCTTGCAGCGGCGCACGCCATATTGCCCGATGCGCTCCGGATAGAGGCTGATCAGATCGTCACCGGGACACACCACCACCCTGGCAGCGTGAACAAGTCCGGCACTTGTCACCACCGCGCCGGGCTCGATCGCGGTCACGGCTACGCCGAAGCGGAATTCGACACCGAGTTGCCCGGCCAGGAACGCGGTCAGTTTTGGCAACACATCGCGCGACTCCACGCGCAATTCATGCGGGCTGTAAAGGCCGCCGGCGATCTCCGCGCCACGCAAGGCAGGCAGCCGGGCGATGACGTCCGCCGGCGTCAGAAGCTCGCATTCGGCACCGTCCGCTGTTGCCGCGAAGGCCTCCAGCACGGAAAGCGCCTCGGCCCGGCGGGCGACGACCAGCTTGCCGCGATGCAGGACGTCGAGGCCGGCCTCGCCGGCAAGATCGAGCCAGATGGCACGAGTTCGTTCAGCGCGCGCGCGTGAAATGCCGGGCTCCTGCCCGCTGACCACAACCAGCCCGAAGTTGCGGATCGAGGCGCCGTTGGCTTGGGCATCCCTGTCGATGACCACCACACTGAGGCCACGCCGTGCCGCGGCAAGCGCATGGGCGAGGCCTACGATCCCCGCCCCAACCACCGCCAAGTCAAACTGCGCCAAAATCGCCTCCCATGTTCCTGCTTGTTGTTGTGGGTGTCCGCCTAGCCGGCCATTATGGCGCGCTCGACGATGGCGAGCGCCCGCTCGAGATCCGGGCGGCCGATGACCAGTGGCGGCGACAGCGTCAGCACATTGCCGGCGCTGATCTTGAAACTCAGGCCTTCTTCCAGGCAGCGGTAATAGACGCGCTCCGCCAGTTCGCGCGCCGGCTTGTAGCTGCCGCGTTCCTCGACCAGTTCGACACCCATCATCAGACCCCGGCCGCGCACTTCGCCGACATGTGGCGAGCGCTCGATCAATTCGCCGAGCCGGGCCATGGCGTAGGCGCCGAGTTCGGCGGCGCGTTCGGCCAGTCCCTCTTCCTCGATGATGGCGATTGTGGTGAGAGCGGCGCGCGCCGTCACCGGGTTCTTTTCATGGGTGTAGTGGCCGATTGCAAAATCGCCCGCCACATCGAGCGCACGTCTGGCGACCACCGCGGCGATGGGCAACACGCCGCCGCCCAATGCCTTGCCCAGCACCAATATATCGGGCGCGACCCCATCGTGCTGATGCGAGAAGATTTTGCCGGTCTTGCCGAGCCCCGTCGGAATTTCGTCGAAGATCAGCAATGTACCGTGCCGGTTGCAGGCTTCGCGCACCGCTTTCCAGAAACCGGGCGCCGGCACCAGTGGCGTCGCACGCATCGGCTCGGCGATGACGGCGGCGAAGTCGCCCTCGCGGCCGAGCACATAAGAGATCATGTTGGCGCAGGCCTGGGCCGAGGCCTCGAGGCTGTCGTGGCCGTAGGCGCAGTTGCGGCTTGCCCACGGCGCGACATGCTCGGCACCCGTCATCAACGGCCCGGCGATCTGGGAACGGAACGTCGCCTCGCCGCCGACCGAGATCGCGCCGAAACCAGCACCGTGGAAGGCATCCCAGAAGGATAAAGTCTTGAAGCGTCCGGTGGCGGCGCGGGCGATCTTCAGGGCGACCTCGATGGCGTCGGAGCCGCCGGTGGTGAACAGCACCTTCGACAGATCCGCGCCCGCAAGTGCGCCAAGTTTTTCGGCGAGCTCCACAGCTGACTCGTTGGCGAAACGGCGCGGCGCGAAGGACAACTCATCCAGTTGCCGCTTGATGGCTGCGATCAGGCGCGGATGCGCATAGCCGATATGGTGGACGCTGTTGCCATGGAAATCCATGAAACGCCGGCCGGCCAAGTCCTCGATCCATATGCCTTCGGCCCTGGCGATCGTCGACACGCATGGGCTGGACAGTGACTGATGCAGAAAGGCGTCGGCGTCGCGCTCCAACAACGCACGCGACGGCGCGTGATCCTGGCGCGCGTCCCAGTCCCTGCGGGCGGGCGCCTTGTTGGACTCCCCTTCGGTGTGCACGATCGTCATGGCAACCTTTCCTGAATCCCGAGCGGTGGCAGGCGCGCCCTGCCACCCCTGCCCCGACCTACCAGGGCAGCGAGAAGGTCTTGACGTTGGTGTAGGATTTCATGGCCTCGATGACGCCTTCCTTGTAACCGTTGCCCGAATCCTTGATGCCGCCGAACGGGCTCATCTCGATGCGGTAGCCGGGCACTTCCCAGATGTTGACGGTGCCGACCTGCAGGCCGGAAATGTATTTCTGCATGCGGCGGAAATCGTTGGTGCACACGCCCGACGAGAGCCCGAACGCCGTCGAGTTGGAAAGCGCGATGAGGGCATCGTCGTCATCCGGCGCGCGGATGATGGGGATGATTGGCCCGAAGGTTTCTTCCATCACCAGCTCGGACGAATGCGGCACGCGGTCGACGACGATCGGCGGCAACAGCGCGCCCTTGCGGCCCGGATTGTAGAGCACCTCGGCGCCCTGCTCGGCCGCCATGTGGACACGGCGTTCGAAAAGTGCCGCGGCCTTCTCGTGCACGACTGTGCCGAGTTGCGTGGCAAGGTTCATCGGGTCGCCGAACACGATCTTTCTGGCGCGTTCCAAGACAAGCGGCACGAAACGGTCGGCCACTTTTTCCTGCACCAGGATGCGCTTCACCGCCGTGCAGCGCTGGCCGGAATTCCTGGTGGCGCCGGCCACGGCAAGGTCAGCTGCCTTGGCGAGATCGTCGTCGGAGAGATCGTTGAGGATGATCAGCGGGTCGTTGCCGCCAAGCTCCAGAACCTGGCGCCTGTAACCCGCCTTCAAGGCGATCATCTTGCCGACCGGCACGCCGCCGGTGAAGGTGATCAGGTCGATATTGGGATTGGTGATCATCTCGTCGCCGATGTCCTTCGGCCAGCCCGTGACGATCGAGAGCATCTGCGGCGGCAGACCCGCCTCATAGAGGATGTCGGCCAGCACCAGCGCGGTTATCGGGGTGAGTTCGGTCGGCTTGACGACGACGCAGTTGTTGGTGGCGACCGCCGGGGCGACCTTGTGCGCCACCATGTTGAGCGGATGGTTGAACGGCGTGATCGCCGAGATCGCCTTCAACGGCTCGCGCAGCGTGAAGATCTTGCGCTGCTTGCCGTGGGGAGTGAGATCGCAGGAAAATATCTGGCCGTCATCCTGGATCGCCATCTGGCCGGCCAGGGTGAAGACATCATGGGCGCGGCCGACCTCGTAGAGTGAATCCTGCTTGGAGATGCCGAGTTCCAGCGTGACCAGATCGGATATCTCTTCCTTGCGGGCATTCAGCAGTTCGGCGGTCTTCAACAGAATCTTCTGGCGCTCGTATCGCGTCAGCTTCGAGGTGTAGCCTGCAGCGATCTCGAAGGCCTCCCTGGCATGGGCCGCGCCGCCGGCCGGCACCGTGCCGGCCACCGTGTCATTCCAAGGGTAGCGCACCTCGATGACATCGTCGGCATCGACCTTCCTGCCGGCGATCCGCATCGGCTCGTGCCGGACCTTGATCGACGTCTCAGCCTTGGTCATGGCAATCGTCCTCACTGCGCCGGCTGCGCGGCCGCCATCACCGCGTAATAGAAGGCATCGAAATTGCGCAGCGCCGGCGCATCGGGCTGGCCGGTCAGCACCCGGTTGGTGATGAAGGGCACGGCCTGCTCGGTGAGGCCGCCATGCGAACGCAGAGGTTCGTCGAGCGCTGCCAGATCGTGGCGGTGTTCGCTTGTGCCGATCGTCTTGTTCTCGCCGGAGACGAAGATGATGTCGCCCATGCGGTCCTCGGGCAGTTCGAAGCGGGCGCAGCCTTCCTCCCGGCCGAGCACCAGCGTGATACCCTCCACCTTGGCAAGCTTGGCCATGATGTCGGCGCGGTCGGCGCTCTTCGGCAGATAGGCGGTGGCAAAGGAACCCAGTGCGCCATGATGCACGACATAGGGATCGGTGATCGGTAGGATGACGCGGGCCGCATCCTTGCCCAGCCACTCGTCGAGCAGGTCCTGGGCGTAGACGACGTCGGGTGAGCCATCGGCCTTGTGCTTGGGCTTCATGCCGTGGTCTGCGGTCACCACGATCGCCGTCCCGAGCGCGTCGAGTTCTGCCAAATACCGGTCGAACATCGCGTAAAAGGCGTTCGCCTGCTTCACGCCGGGCGCATATTTATGCTGCACATAGTCGGTGGTGGTCAGGTACATGACGTCTGGCCGAAATTCCTTGAGCAGCTTCACGCCTGCCGCGAAGACGAATTCGGACAATTCCGCGGAATAGACTTCCGGCACCGGGCGGCCGAGCCAGGCGGAAGCGTTGTCGATGCCATTGCCGGCCTTGGTCGTGGTGTTGGCCTTTTCGGAGGAGAAGCAGACCGCGCGGTTGTCGTCATAGGCCAGGCCATGACCGAGCAGCGCGCGCAGCTTGTCCTTGGCCGTCACCACCGCCACCTTGGCGCCAGCGTCGTAGAACGCCTTGAAGACGGTCGGCGCGCGCAAGAATTTGGGATCGTTCATCATCACCTCCTCGCCCGTTTCGGGGTTGTAGAGGTAGTTGCCGCAGATGCCGTGCACGGCTGGCGGACGGCCGGTGGCGATGGAAAGATTGTTGGGGTTGGTGAAGCTCGGGATCACCGAATGCGCGGTGCGCACGGTGCCTCTCTGCTTGATCCGCTCCAGCGCCGGCATCAGCCCGGCCTCGATCGCCTCGTCGAGATAGGCGGGTTCACAGCCATCCAGGCAGATCGCGATGGCCGGCACCCGCGGCCATGCATAGTCGCGTCCATTGGCGGACACAGCCACCGGGGACATCTGGTTCATCGGGATTTTCCTTGTTTCTTGTCGGGTTCAGGCGGCGAGTTTGGCGCGTTGGGCTAAGGCGGCCTGGGGTGGTGCAGCACTCGCCACACCCATTTCGGCCAGCGACTGACGGGCCGCCTCGACGACACGGTGCATGACGTGTTCATCCATCCGGCCGATGCAGCCGACCCGGAAGGAATCGATCACCGTCAGCTTGCCGGGATAGATGATGAAGCCCTTGTCCTTCATCAGCTCGTAGAAACGCTCGAAGACGAAATTGCTGTCGGACGGGCAGAAAAAGGTGACGATGATCGGCGAAAGCCAGCGATCGGACAGCAAGGTCTCGAAGCCGAGCTTGCGCATGCCTTCGACCATGACATTGCGGTTCTTCATGTAACGCGCGCCGCGCGCGGCCACGCCGCCTTCCGCCTCATGCATGCGCAAGGCCTCGAGAAAGGCGGCAACCACATGCGTCGGCGGCGTGAACCGCCACTGGCCGGTCTTTTCCATCGCAGCCCATTGCGCATGAATGTCCAGCGACAGCGAATGGCTGTTGCCCTTGGCCTTTTCCAACTCGTTCTTCTTGGCGATGACGAAGCCGAAGCCCGGCACCCCCTCGATGCATTTGTTCGCCGAGGAGACCATCGCCTCGTAGCGGATCTTGCCGACCTCCAGCGGAATGGCGCCGAAAGCGCTCATGGAATCGACCAGCAGCTTGCGGCCCCTGGCGTAGGCGGCTTCCGAAATCTCGGCGACCGGGTTGAGGATGCCCGAACTCGTCTCGCAGTGAATGGCGATGACGTGGGTGATGGCGGGATCGGCATCGAGCGCCGCGCCCACTTCGTCGCCGCGCGGCGGCAGATAATCGCCCTTGTCGATCAGCGTGAAGGCGCGGCCGAGATATTGCATAGTCTGGGCGGCGCGCAGGCCGTAGGCGCCATTGGCAAGCACCAGCACCTTGCCGTCCTTCGGCACGAAGGAGCCGAGCATCGCTTCCACGCAGAAGGAACCGGAGCCCTGGATAGGCACGCAATCATACTCGCCCTTGGCGTCGCCGATCAGCGCCAGAAGGCGCCGGCGCAAATCCGCGGTCATGGAACGGAAATCGCCATCCCACGAACCCCAGTCCCGCAACATCGCCTGCTTGACGGTGTAAGCTGTCGTCAGCGGTCCCGGCGTCAGCAGATAAGGCTCACCCAAAGCCGGCGGATCGAAACCCTCTACAGGCGAAAACTCGGATCGCATCGACTGTCCTCCACTGCACTTAGGTTCTGGCGTTTCGATGTCGGGATTGTTGCAGAGAAAGAGATATCTGAAAAATCGTTATTTTGTATCCGACCATAACATGCACTTATGATTACTAGGCGACGCGCGCGAGGCGACTGCCGAGCAGGTCGCCCGTCTGCGTCAGCAATGGATAGGCTGTCGCAACGAGCAGCGAGTTGATCTCCTTGAAGGCGCGCACGACTTCCAGGTGGATATCGCTGGTTTCGATGCTCTCGATCTTTCCGGACTGCAGCCGGCGCAGATGCCGTTCATGGCTCTCGCGCTGCATGGCGCGGATACGTTCCTTTTCGGCGACCAATTGGCGCGCCGAGGCGACGTCGTTGGAGATGAGTACATTCAACGCAAGCTGCATGTTCTCGACAACCCGGGCATGCAGCTCATCGAGTTCGCGCCAGCCTTCGGTGGAGAATTGAAGTTCCTTTTGCGCACGCTCGGATGCGAGCACGAGCAGGTTCTTGGCGACGATGTCGCCGGCATATTCGAGATTGATGGCAACGTCGGTCAATTCCATGCCGCGGCGCGCCTCGTTGGCCGTCAGCTTGCCGCGATTGACCTCTGCAACATACAGCTTGATGCCGGTGTGCGCGTCGTTGATCTCGTCGTCGATGCCGCGCAGCCTGGCAATCTGTTCAACCGTTCCAGAGCGGAACATATCCATGACCGGCCGAAACATCCGTTCGACGAGTTCACCCATGCGCAGGAGTTCCCGTGTAGCGCTGGCCAATGCCAGCGTCGGCGTCTTGATGACCGATCGGTCAAGCGCACTCAGCCGCTGGCGGGTGATATCCGCATCCCCCTCGCCCGCAGGCTCTTGCGTCATGCGCGTGACCAGCCGAGCCACAGGATCGACGAATGGCAGGCAAACCAGAGCAAGGGCCGCATTGAAGGCCAGGTGGAAATCGACCAGGGCAGTCACCGGATCCAGCCCGCGCATGATGGTGGGCATGCCGGCGGTTTCGACCGCCACCAGCGCGATCCCGGCCGCCGTCACACGAAACAAGAGATTGCCGAGCGGCAGGCGCTGCGTTGCCTTGTCCATGCTGCGCGACAGCCAGAAGGCGATCAGCCCGCTGCCCATATTGGCTCCCAGGATCAGCGGCACGCCCGCTTCCAACGGGATGACGCCTTGCGCGGCAAAAGCCGAGATCATCAGGATCGCCGCGACGCTTGAATGGATCAGCCAGGTGAACAGCGCGCCGAGCAGAACGGCCATCATGGCGTCGCTGGCCAGATAACCGGAGATCACCGGCAAAAGTTCGGCGTGACGCAGCGGGCCCGTCGCCTCGCCGATGAACCTCAGCGACAAAAGGATGAAGCCGATGCCCAGCACCATGCGCCCGGTTTCACGCAGCCTCTCACCGGACAGTTTGAGATGCATGACGCCGCCGGCAGCCAAGCAGACCGGGACCAGCCAGCCGAGATCGAACGACAGGATGCGCACGACGAGCGCCGAACCGAAATCGGCACCGAGCAGCAGCGCCAGGCCGACCGGTACGGCGAGCAAACCGCTGGCGACGAAGCCGCAAGCGATCATCGCCACCGCCGTTGAGTTCTGCAATGTCACCGCCATCGCGGCACCGCCGGCAACAGCGCGGATCGTGCCCCCTTTGGCCTCGCCGAACAGCCGGCGCAGCAGCCCGGCATAAGCGCGCTCCATGCCGGTACGTACCAAGTGCACGGCATAGAGCAAAAGCAGCGTCGCTCCCGCGAGATGAAGCAAAAGAAGGGAAAAATGCATGGCCGGCATCCCGTGGCTCAAAAAAGATCGGCCGGGCCTTTACATAAGTCAATTCGTTAGTTTCTATGATTTCATTGGCCATTCTTATGGAATGATGCGATGCGATACGTGCAATTGCGAGCTTTTCACTATGTCGCCATCTGCGGCGGTTTCTCGCGCGCCGCCGAGAGCCTGTTCCTGACCCAGCCGGCGATTTCGGACCAGGTGCGCAAGCTGGAGGAAGAATATGACGTACTGCTCTTCAACCGTCACAAGAAGCAGGTGACGCTGACCGCCCAAGGCGAGCGGCTGCTCGAGATCACCCACCGCATGTTCGACAGCGAGCAACAGGCCAACGATCTGCTTTCGGAATCGCGCGCGTTGCGGGCCGGCACACTGCGGATCATCGCGGATGCCGCGCACCATCTGCTGCACGTGCTGGCAGCCTTTCGGGCGAAATATCCGGGTGTGCAGGTATCGCTGCGCGCAGGCAACACGGAAACCGTGATCGCCGGGCTATATGCCTATGAAGCCGATATGGGCGTGCTTGGGGAAATCCCGGAAAGTTCCGATTTCCAGATCCTGAAACTCAACTCGTCCCCGATCATCGCCTTTGTTGCCCACAATCACCCGCTGGCAAGCGCGAAGAAGCTGGCGCTTGCCGACATTGTCGCGCACCCCCTCGTCCTGCGCGAACGCGGATCCAAAACCCGCTTCAAGCTGGAGGCGCTTGCTGCCGAAATGCGCGTGGATTTGAAGCCCGCGATCGAGGCCGAAGGACGCGAAGCCATACGCGAGATCGTGGCGTCGGGTGCCGGTGTCGGCTTCGTGACCCGGGCCGAGTTCGGTTATGACGGGAGATTGAAGCCGATCCAGATCGACGCCCCGGAAGTGCTGATGGACGAGGCATTGATATGCCTGCGCGAACGCGCCAGCGGCAAGCTGGTCAAGGCATTCTGGGATCTGGCCATGGCATAGCCCAGCTAGTTCAAATCAGTCCAGCATCAAAGCCTGATAATTATGCCTGCCGGAAGTTTCGCAGGCGCGCGATCATCGCCTTCCCGTCGGCTGTCTCGCTACGCTCGATCAACTGCGACAGGGTGAAGACGCAAACACCGTCGACCGGGCTCGCCTCCAGTCGTCCGACCGCATCCGAAAACTCCTCGGCGCTGATGTCATCGGCCCGGCCATGGCCTGCGTGTATGCCGTCGAGATAGATGGCCTTTGCCTGCAAGGTGCAGATCGCGCGCGCCTTGCCGCGCTGCTTGATGTCCGAGGCTATCCTCGCCGGCCAGGCGCTGTCGCGGCGTAGAATCTGGTGGTAGGCCATCACCTCGAAGACATCGACGACGGCATCGAGACGGCTGACATCTTGGCCGAACACTTCGGTCACGGCATCGTCGAAGTCGGTGCGAAAGAACGGCAACGTATTGATGGCAATCTCGGTGTCGGGTTTGATGGCGCGCACGGCGCTGCGTATGCCGCCAATGGCGGAAACCGTAACGCCGCACTTCCAGTCGCGCCAGGCCTCGCGATAGTGGCTAGCGATCCTCTGGGCTGCCTGTATTGGCTGATCGACCGGGATGTCGGCGCCGGTTTCGTCGCGAAAACGCCGCAGCGTATCGGGCGCATAGCTGTAATCAGGCTTGGAAGCGCGCTGCATGTCCGGCAGCCAGGTCTCCCAGAAGCCGGGCCAGCGGATGAAGCCGAGATGGATGCCCTCAGGCTGCAATTCGCGGACGGCCGTCTCGAGCAGGCCGATCTTGTGAGCCAGGTTCTCCTCGCGATCCGGCGCCATCCCGACATACCAGTCCTCCTGGACAGCCCGGTTGCCATGCTGATCGATGGGCAAAAGATCCGGGTTCCGGCGGGTGTAGGCGGGGTCGAAACAGATGTTGAGGCAGCCGAAATAGGAGATGCCCCGGTCCTTCAGCGCATTGCGAAACGCCAGGTCGTCCTGCGCGGCGTAGCGCGCTCGGTCATGGCCGCGAACGGCACTTTCAACAGCCGTGTCCTGCATCGGCAGATAGCGGCTTTGGGTGATCACATAGGTAATGCCCATCGACCGCAACAGATCGGCGGCCGCCTCGATTTCCATCCCATGCTTCAGGAACCAGTCGTTGTCATAGATTTTCACCCCGACGCTCAGGTCCATCATCGTATCGTCCTATGCCAAGGAAGGAGGAGTTAGTGGACCGTCGTGGCCCGCGAGGACGCCTCGGCGCTTCTGCTCATCGCCGCGAGCAGCCGCGCGCGATCGAGGTCGCGTCCATCCTCGATTTCGGTCACCGTGCCGGCCTGCACGATCGCAACGAGATCGGACAGTGCGAGGATTTCGTCCAGATCGTCGGAGATCAAAAGCACCGCTGCACCAGCTTGCGCGAGCGATCGAATCTGGAGGTGAAGTTCGGCCTTGGCGCCCACGTCGACACCCGCCGTCGGCTGGTCGAGGACGAGCACTCGCGGTTCGGCGGTCGCCGCGCGTGCCAATAGTACTTTCTGGGCGTTGCCGCCGCTTAGCGTTGCGACATTTCGCTCCGGCTCCGCCGGCCTGACATGGAAGCGCCGAAGCGCCTGGGCAACAGCCTGCCGCCGCATTGCGCGGCGCACCACGCCCAGGCGCGACATCAGCGGCGCGAGCGCCGTAAGTTCGATGTTGGCGCGTATCGACCCGGTCAGGACCAGCCCGTTCGTGTTGCGGTCTTCCGGTACGAGAACGAGGCCATGTCGCCCCGCGCTGACGGGATCGAGACGGGGCAATGCCTGCCCCTCGAGCTTCATGATGCCGTGGCTTTCGACGTCGCCGATCAGCGCGCGCGCTATGCGCGATCGTCCCGATCCGATCAGGCCGGCGAGGCCAACAATCTCGCCAGCGCGCAGCTCAAGGGAAAATGGCCGCCGCCCCGAGACCGAGAAGTTCTCTAGCTTGAGGCGCACCGCTCCGCGTTGTCCCAATGTGGAAGAAATCGGTTGGGGTGCGGCTTTTGCATCGCCGACAAGCAGGGCCGCCAGGCTGTCCACCGTGAAGCTGGAAGATGGGCCACTTTCGACGACCCTACCGTCGCGAAGTACGGTGACACGGTCTGCGACCTCGATTACCTCGTCGAGGAAATGGCTGATGTAGATGACACCCATGCCGCCAGCGGTCATGCGACGCATCAGGCTGAAAAGATGCTCTCGCTCGGCGGGGGCGAGCCTGGCTGTGGGTTCGTCCATGATGAGGATGCTGGCGTTCTGTGACAATGCCCGCACGATCTCGGTCAGTTGTTGCGCGGCAACGCCAAGCTTGCACACCGGCGTATCCATGGGCAGTTCGATGCCGAGGGCCGCCGCTTCGCGCAACGAGCGCTCCCGCAACGCCGCGTGGGAGACGAGGCCGGCCATAGCACCGCGCGGTTCGCGCCCCAGCGCTATGTTCTCAGCGACCGTGAAATCGGGAACCAGCGCGAAATCCTGGTAGATGGTGGCCACGCCATGTTCATGCGCCTCTCGCGGCGTCGCCAGCGCGACTGTCTTGCCGGCAATGGCAATTGTGCCACCGTGATCTGCGTAAAGCCCGCCCAGCACCTTCATCAGCGTGCTCTTGCCCGCACCATTATGGCCGACAAGGGCATGGATCTCGCCCTTGGCAAGCTTGAACGACACACCATGAAGCACGGTGCTTCCCGCGAAGCTTTTGCGGATGTCGGTCATTTCAAGAAGCATGATTGCGCATCTTTGCTGTTGATCGCGGCAGGCTCGCTATCGCACTTGCGCGAGCCTGCCGCGGCGGAGGCAGGCAGGTGCGGCTGGATCGCGGAATCAGCCGCCCCAGGCCGGAGGAAACTGCTCCACATTGTCCTTGGTCACGATCGGCAGATCGAGGAAGTGATCAGGGGAAGGCACTTCGGCTGTTTTTCCGTCGAGCAGTTTGACCGCGTCCTTCACGCCGGTTACGCCCTGCGGCGCCGGATCCTGGTTGACGGTGCCATAGACCGTGCCGGCCTGAATCGCGCCGCGCACATCGGCCGGGTAATCGCCCAGGATGAACTTGACGTCGGTGCGTCCGCTCTGCCTGGTGAAGCTGGCGCCATTTACACCTTCCGGCCCCTGGTCGATGATCGCTTCCAGCGAACCGGGCTGGTAGCGGCTCAGGAAGTCCTGGGTGACAGCCAATGCCTTGGCATTGTCCCAGTCGGCCGACTGTTCCTCGACGATCTTAATGTCGGGGTATTTCTTCAAGGTTTCCATCAGGCCGGCCTTGCGGTCGATCTGCGAGGATGTGCCGAGCTTGCCGAGGATATAGGCGACCTTGCCCTTGCCTCCGATCGCCTTGGCCAAAAGCTCGCCTTGCTGACGTCCAAAAGCGACGTCGTCCACGCCGACGAAGGTTGCGATCTTGGCGCCGGAACTCGTATCGACACGGTTGTTGACGGCAATGACGGGAATGCCGGCCTCGTTCGCCTGCTTGATGACAGGTACGATGCCCTTGGCATTGCTCGGCGTGACCAGGATGAGATCGACTTTCTGCGCGATGAACTGCTGCACGACCGAGATTTCGGTCGACAGGTCGCCATTGCCGCTCTGCAGGTCCAGCGATACGCCAAGGTCCTTGGCGGTATCCTGAGCGCCCTTGATGAGGTTCGAATAGAACGGAACCGAAGTGTTCCAGATCATCATGCCGATCTTGCGCTCGGCGGCCATCGCGGACTGACCGTCGATGGCGAATCCGAGGGCAAGTATGGCGACCGCAGCGTTCAGAACGGTACGGCGGGAAAAATGTTTCTTCATGTCGTTCCCCTTGCTCACAGGTTGTTTGTCGTCGTGAGTCGTTTCAGCGCAATTCCCGGCGCTTGCGCTGATAACTGTCGAAACCCACCGCCACGAGGATGACGGCGCCGGTGACTGCTGGTTGCCAGTAGGGCGAAATGCCCAGCAGATTGAGTGCGTTGGCGACGACACCAAGGAGCAGCGTGCCAAGCACGGCGCCGCCCACATTGCCGACGCCGCCGCTGAGCGGTACGCCGCCAACCACGACGGCAGCGATTGCCGCGAGAGGCCAGTCGGCAGCACTTGCGGGCTGGCCGATACCGGTCTGCCCAAGCAGAACCACGCCAGCGATTGCCGCGAACAGGCCGCCAAGCGCGTAGGTGGCGAGTGTCACCCGGTCGACATTGATGCCGGCGAGCCGAGCCGCGACCTTGTTGCCGCCAACCGCGTAGATGTGGTGGCCGAAAGTGGTAAAGCGCAGGATCGCCCAAGTCAGGCAGGCGATCGCCGCAAAGATAATGGTCGGGATCGGGATCGGCCCGATGCGGCCGAGCCCGAGTACCGTAAAGGCCTCCGGCACGCCATAGACCGGCTGAGCGGCCGTGCCGATAAAGAGCAGGCCCGTGACCAGCACCTGTGTCCCGAGGGTCGCCACGAACGGATTGATGCCGATCTTGGCGATGCAGAAGCCATTGAACAGGCCGACAACGGCGCCGAGCGCCAGCGCGGCGACAATTCCGAGAGGCCCCGAAACATGCACGATCATGGCTGCGGCCACGACCGAGGCCATGGCGCCTACCGCGCCGACGGAAAGGTCAAAACCGCCAAGCACGATCATCAAAAGCATGCCGCATGCGACGATGCCGATGATGGAATTGCGCTGCAATACGTTGGCAATGTTCGCCCAGGTCGCGAAGTTTGGTACCGCGAGCGCGGCGACGACGACGACAAGAACGAAAATGATCACCAGCGCATAGCGCGACAACAGCGCGGCATGCGAGCCACCCGGGCTTTTGCGAGATGGGACTTCGGTCATGCGGCTCCTCCGCGGCTCGCACGCGGCAGCCGCATCCTCCATCGCAATCGTCGCGGCGGGATTTGCCGCCGGCCATGCGATCCGAGGGCAAGATAAGGGGCAAAAACAGGCACTGTCAATAAATAAAGTTTGTTAATTTAATATAATCTGCTAGCGTTGGTTTGTGCTTGAATCTCCAGCCAACCTGCCGGCCAGCAACGCTTCCGATGTCCGCCGCCGCAATCGGCGGCTGATGCTGCATGAATTGCGTTTGCGCGGAAGCCTTTCGCGAGCGGAGTTGGCGCGCGCCACCGGGCTCACGCCGCCAGCCATCGCCGGCATCATCCAGGATCTGCTTGACTCTGGGCTGGTGCGGGAAGCCGGGCGACGCAAATCCGCCCGCGGTCAACCGCCGATCGAGATCGAGATCGCCCGGGAAGGCGGCTACGCGGTTGGCCTGCGCGTCGACACGCGCGGCTACGACTTCGTCGTTTCCGACCTTGGAGGCGAGGTGGTTGCCAGCGGCCAGGGTGAGATACAAGGCGAGGAACCGGAAGAACTGCTGGAATTCCTCGCTGCGCTCTATGAAGGTCTCGCCGAAAAATACGGCGCGGGCCGCAGCCTTGGGCTTGGCCTTGTCACGCCGGGGCCATTCGACGCAATCTGGCCGGGGATACCGACCCCCGGCGCCATAGCGGCGCTGCAGACGCGTTCACTTGTCGAAACGCTGACGACGCGTATTGGCGTCGATGTCTTCCTCGAGAACGATGCCACTGCCGCCGCGCTTGGTGAGCGGCTCAACGGTGTGGCGCGCGAGGTCAACCATTTCTTCTATGTGTTCGTCGGCGAAGGTGTTGGCGGCGGCATTGTGATGAAGGGCGAGCCCTATCGCGGCGAGAGCGGCAATGCGGGCGAGTTCGGTCATCTGATCGTCGACCCCACCGGGCCGCGCTGCTATTGCGGCAACAGTGGATGCCTTGGGCAGTACCTGTCGCTTTCCTCGTTGCGGCAATTCCAGGCTACGCAGCCAGACGGAGCGTCCGAGGCGGCGCAGGAGGCCTGGCTGGCTAGCGCTGCTCGCGCGCTCTCGCTGGCACTCGTCACCGTTGAGAATCTGCTCGATCCCGAAATGATCGTGCTCGGTGGAGCCGCGCCAAGACAACTGCTAGCAAGGCTTTTCGATCGCGTCGGCGAAATGCGGCCCTCGGTCCGTCTGGGGCGGCAAAGGCGGCTGCTTCTCAGCGATCTTGGCGAGCGCAGCGCTTCCTACGGCGCCTCGACCCTGCCCATCATTGCCGTGACAAGTCCGTTCTAGGCTGTGAACGGAGAGCTCGTCATTCAGACCGGCGACACGTCGACGAACCAACCGCAACACTGCGTGGATGCTCACCGGCGTCATGAGACGATTGGCAAAGCTGAAGGCGGGCTGCCTTCCAGAGCTATACCAAAATGGTGGGCATCGTCTCAAGTCACTGGGTACGTCGCCAGTAGCGAGCCAGGATGTTGCCATCAATTGTCCGCGAACAACGCGCCGCTCGCAAAGAACCACATCACACCAAAATCGTCGCGCGAAGACAACCAGTTCGACATGTCGACTGCCGAGGGGCAGTGGCGATAGCGACATGCCCTGTTGCTCTAGGCCCATGTCTCATCGATGAGCACAAGTCGTTCCAGATCGAGATCGAGTTGGCCGTCGGACTAGGCACCTATCCTGACGCGCTTCATGATATCGGGCAACTTTGCTCTGCCACGTGGGCGGTCTTTTTTGGGGGATCGCACAGCACGAAGAAGTGTCGTAGCGTGCCGGAACTGAACTTCAGGCCCTGTGCCTTAAGCACCTGCCCTACCTCCTAGATGGATCGGTCCGCCCCGTCCCAAGCACCGCAATGCTCGCTGCCGATGAACATCAATGCAGCCGGATCGACGGTCGCCGCCGAGCACGTTCGAACGATCCTCACTCTGTTCACGCTCACGCGCTCGCCAATGGCTCACGCTCGCTGCGCTTACTCCGAACCAACCGCAGCTTCCCGGCGCGTCGCGCCGCCGCAACACATGCCAGCACAGGTTCCCGCAGATCAACCGATAAGGCTTTCGACATATCTACCGGCCTCCTTCCGACACATAACTAGACTCACCTCAGCACTGATCTAGGAATCCCGATTCCATCAGATCGAGTCGTGCTCTAAATCAACCCGCAAACTGCGCCGAAAACGCCTCTCTTCAAAAGTCCAAATCGTCTCAAATCATTCGACGATGGACGGACTAGGCCTGATAGGTGCTCCAAGCGCATGTAGGTTGGCGGCCGGTATGGAATATGAAAGCCACGCATTTTTCGGGGCCGGTATAAACACATCTAACCGTTGCCCGAGCGGTGCGCTTTTTTGTTGCATCCACTTCGGGAACGCAGATGGTAGTCTTCCATAACTGAATTTGAGGGCGCAAAGCAGACTCGCCTATGCGCACGCTATTCTACGCTGGACTTCCCTGACCCTTTGAAGCCGCTTTATTTTGCTCAGGGGCTACTCACAAATCGGAGGTGCAAGTTTTGAGAAGGAAGCCAATGCCGCTCAACGAGAGTCAGAAACAGACGAAATGGCAGCGGCGCAGCAGCACAAATCGCCGCTGAAGGGACGCTAACGCCGCCGTTTTTATCCGTCATTCCCGCTCCATTATCAATTGGAGAGTTAAGTAGCCGATCATCAAGGGATTGAAAGAGCGCGGAATTAACCTTTACCGTCATGGATACTGTCAGAATCGCACGCAATTGATCTTCCACAAAGAATGTGGCGCGGTGCGCGGCATCAATCTGGACGCATGCATTCTATACAGCGTGCGGGAGTTGAGGGCCCAACGACAATCACGAAACTGCTTATATCCGGGCGGCGAAACCACCATCAAATCAGCCGTAGTAATCTTTGGTTGATAAAGCTGGGTGTCTGCGGAACAGTTTTTGTACTGCCCCTACAGGGGCAGATGCGACCTCCTAATCAATGCGATGGCGCCGCACTGCTCCCCTGCGTGTTCGTGAACCGCAGCGAGCACCCGTACCTTGGTTGCGTTGATCGCACTGTAAAACGCGCAGTTGAAATGTGGCAACCAAGACGAACGACACTCGCCCATGCTTTCAGCAAAACGAAAGCGGGCAGAAACGCCGCAAAACCCCACCCTACCTTGTTGAACACGACAAAGGTGAGTCGGACGACATCGAGTGCAACCGGAAGCGCCGGGCTCAGCGCAAGGAATTCGTCTGGCGCCGCTAGGAACGTTGTAGTGTTTACCGGACCAACACTGGGAATCGCGTACCAGCGCCGGCGAATTCCTGCCGCCTCATCGGAGAATGCGAGCCTATCTTGCAATTGTCAGATAGAGTTTCGGCAACAGATCGGTGAGCCGCTCGACCGCCGCGATGGTGATCGCATTGCGCTGGCCGAAGATGCGGCCGAGATAGGACTCCGCGTTCGACTCCAACCCGACACAGAACGTATCGATGCCGAAGCGGTTGAGGTGATGGACGGCCTTGCGGGCATCCTCGACCAGGTAAAGCCGGTCCTCGACATCGAGGTCGGATGGCTCGCCGTCGGTGACAACCAGAAGCAGCCGGCGATAGCTGCGTTGGCGGGCGAGGTCGGCGCCGGCATGGCGCATGGCGGCACCGATGCGGGTGGAGAGCCCGCTTTCAAGACCGTCCAGCCGCGCATCGACAAAATCGTCGTAGGCGCGGCTGAAATCCTTGATCCGGAAGTAGTGCACGTCGTCGCGCTTGTCGGAGCAGAAGGCGGCAATGGCGAAGGGATCGCCCAATCCCGCCATCGCCCGTGCCAGCAAGGCTGCCGACTGGCGCTCGACATCCAGCACCGAGCGCGTTGAGCCGCGCACCTTTTCGGCCGTCGACTGCGAAATGTCGAGCAGAAGTAGCACCGACAGGTCACGGCTGCGCCGCTCGTAACGGCCATGTATTCGGTGATCGGCAGCCTCGCCGATGCGGCGGGCGACCGTCGCCTCGATGCAGGCGTCCATGTCGAGGAATTCGCCTTCCGGCTGGCGGCGCAGGCGCTCTGCGCGGCTGACACGGGCGGAGCGGATCAGCGCCGTCACCCGCGCGACGAGATCGGCATGCTCTTCGCGCAACCGGGCGACGGGGCCGTTGGCTGCGGCTTTCGGCGTGTATTCCTTGACCGAAGTCCACTCCGGCTGCTCGCGCCCGGTGACATAGTCATATTCGGGATAACGGGCAATGAGCACACCATCGTGCGCCTGCTCGATCACCTCGACACGCCCGCCAGTGTCGCCCATTTCCGTTTCGGTGCGATCGGGCGGGCGGCTGTCGTCCTGCTCTTCCCGAATACGCGCCGAAGACAGCACCTGCTCGGCTTCCGACGATTGTTGCTGGTCGTCGTCGCCGAAATCCCAGAGGCCGAGATTGTCGTCGCGATAGGGCGGCTGCACGACATAGTTCTTCGGATCGAACTGTACCCGCATCTGGCCGAGATCGTTGCCGAGCAGGTCGCCGATGCGGCGGCTGATCTGCTGTCCACCCCAATCGGCCTCGGCCTCGAAGAAGGCGCGGCGGCCTTTCTGCACCCAGGGATCGGGATCGTCATATGCCGGATCGGCAAGGGCCCGCGCCAGCCGCGCGAACAGCCCGGGCGCGGTGGCGGTGCCGGATGGTTCGGCCGCATGGAAAGGCGTGAATAGGCGGCGAAGACCGGGAAGTTCGCGCGTGGCCAACTGCTCGACCCTGGCGTCCTCGATCAACGAAACCAGCGCGATCTGGGCCGGCTTCAACCCGCCGACCGGGAAGCGCTCGCGCGAGAATCTGAGATGAGCACCGATATGGGCGACGGCGGCGCGGTAGAGCTTTTCGCCGTCACTGCCCGAAAATCCGGGATAGGCGGCGGGCAACCTGAGGACGCTGCCGTCGAATCCCGGACGACGCCGCGCCTGTTCCGGCGCGTTGGCCGGCGTCTCGCGCATCGGCGGCGTCTCGCCCCACAAGGCCGCAAGATAAGGTTTCAGCCTCGATTCCAGATCGAGAAACCCGACCTCGCCACTTTCGCGCAGCAGCCAGCGCCGCGCATTGGGGTCTTCCAGCGTGAAGAAGCGCAGGCGTCGTTCAGGCTCGCCATTGCTCGAGCGCAGCCCGATCCTGACCCAGGAAGCCAGCGCTCGGGCGTCAAGGCGCGCGACTAGGTTGGCGGTCTGGTCGAGCAGCGCCGCCGCCGATTCCGGCGCCTGATCGCCGACCTGCTCGACGAGCCGCAGCCATTCTTGCAGCGAGGCGGCATCTGTGTAGTGCTTTGCGGCGGTGATCGCGGCGACCGGAGCCAAGGCGGCTGCGCGACGGCCGGCCCTGATCGCCAGGCCTGAGACGATCGCGGCAAGCGCAATCGCGGCCTGCGGCGAGGCCAATCGCGCCAGTTCGGGTGCGTGATTGAGATAGCTGTCGGTAACGACATCGCCATAACCGGCACCGGCAAGGCGGCGGCAAACATCGCCCCAGGCATCGTAGAGATCACCTGGAAAGGCGGAACGTATGGCCTCGTCCGATTGCATCGACTGGGCGATCATCGCTTCAGAGGCAGGCGGCGATCGCGGCGGTGAGCGCGTCGCGCATGTCGGCATCGTCGGTGATCGGCAGCACCAGCGCCACCTCACAGGCCTGGTCGAGCGTGATGCCGCCGGCTACGAGATGACCGGCGTTGATCAACATGCGTGTCGAGGCGCCCTCCTCCAGGCCATGGCCTTTAAGATTGCGCGAGCGCTGCGCGATCCGCACCAGCGTCTCCGCGACGGGTCGTTTGACGCCGGCTTCCGAGACCACGATCTCCGCCTCGATCGCGGCATCCGGATAGGTGAAGGCGATCGCTGCGAAACGCTGCTTGGTTGATTCCTTCAGGTCCTTCAGCACACTCTGGTAGCCGGGGTTGTAGGAGATGACGAGCTGGAAGTCAGGATGCGCCTTCAGTACCTCGTTCTTCTTTTCGAGCGGCAGGATGCGACGGTCGTCGGTCAGGGAATGGATGACGACTGTGGTGTCCTGCCTGGCCTCGACGATCTCGTCGAGATAGCAGATCGCGCCGGAGCGGACAGCGAGCGTCAACGGTCCGTCATGCCAGACCGTGCCGTCGGCATCGAGCAGGTAGCGCCCGACAAGGTCGGAAGCGGTCATGTCCTCATGGCAGGAAACAGTGACCAGCGGTCGCTTCAGCCGCCATGCCATGTGTTCGACGAAACGGGTCTTGCCGCAGCCGGTCGGCCCCTTGAGCATGACCGGCATGCGCGCGCCATAAGCAGCCTCGAACAGCGCGACTTCATGCCCGACGGAGCGGTAATACGGTTCTTGGATGATCCTGAAATCGTCGAGCGCGGGATTGTGAGCCGATTTGGCGCCGCTTGTACTATGCATTTCCAACCTCGATACAATGTCGGTCAATTCCCCTCATCCTTCCTTTGAAGAGCAGCGGGATGAACGGCGACGAAGCCACCGTGAAGTGCCGGCGGAGTAAAAACCTGGGCCAAACGTGCCGCAGCCCCTGGCGCATGACCCCGAAATCGGAACGATTTCCGGAAAGGATCATGCGCCCACCCAACGTGCTGGAGCGTCCCTTGCGCGTCCAAGAGGACGCGCGACGCTCGAGGTGGCCGCGACACGCCAGTGGCCGCGCCGTTCAGCGGTGCGCCGCCACCTTGTTCGGGATGCCATCGATCGGGCTTTCCGGCGTGCCGACCGTCTGACGGGTCATTGCCTCTACCTTTTCGCGCGTGCCTTCCGGATCGGTGATCCACTGATGGTAGAAGTTGTACGGACATGCAGCATGACCGCGAGTGTCGTCACCGGAGTTGATGAGGCCGGTGTAACCGCGGTGCAGCAGTTTGAAGAGATGGTTCTGCGATTGCATGTTGCGGCGCGCGTCGCGCAGCAGTGAGGTCGACAGCTGGGCATACTGGATGCCATTCTCCTCGGTGCCGCATTCGCCGAGCGTGCGGCCATCGAAGCCGATGATCGCCGAATGGCCGAAATAGGAATAGACGCCGTCGAAGCCGGCGGCGTTGGCAACCGCGACATAGACATTGTTGGCCCAGGCCATCGATTTCGAGATCAAGATCTGCTGTTCCTTGGCTGGGTACATATAACCCTGGCAGCGGATGATCAGCTCCGCCCCGCGCATGGCGCAGTCGCGCCAGATTTCGGGATAATTGCCGTCGTCGCAGATGATGAGCGAGATCTTCAGGCCCTTCGGGCCTTCGGAGACATAGGTGCAGTCACCGGGATACCAGCCCTCGATCGGCACCCAGGGCATGATCTTGCGGTATTTCTGAACGATCTCGCCCTTGTCGTTCATCAGGATCAGCGTGTTGTAGGGCGCCTTGTTGGGGTGCTCTTCATGGCGCTCGCCGGTCAGCGAGAACACACCCCACACACGCGCCTTCTTGCAGGCCTCGGCGAAAATTTTGGTCTCCTCGCCAGGGACAGCGGAAGCGGTCTCGTACATCTCCTTCTGGTCATACATGATGCCGTGCGTGGAATATTCCGGGAAGATCACCAGATCCATGCCGGGCAGGCCGCGCTTCATACCTTCCACCATGTCGGCGATCTTGCGGGCATTAGCGAGCACTTCCTCACGCGAATGCAGCCGCGGCATCTTGTAGTTGACGACGGCAACACCGACGGTGTCGTTGCTGCTCGAAATATCGCCATGGTACATTTTTCAATCTCCTCCTGTGGTTGCTGAACGTAGTTGGCTAGACGACGAGATGTTTGTGGATGAGGTCGTCGCTTAGTTCGGTGATGGGGCCGCCGACGGCGACGCTGCCGCGATTGAGGATCGCGAAATGTTTCGAGGCGCGGCGGGCAAAGGCTATGTTCTGCTCGACCAGCACGATGGTGAGGCCTTGCTTGCGGTTGAGGTCGATCAGCACGTCCTCGATCTGCTCGACGATGTTGGGCTGGATGCCTTCGGTCGGCTCGTCGAGCAGCATCACCTTGGGTTCCGACAGCAGCGCCCGCGCGATCGCCAGTTGCTGCTGCTGACCACCGGACAGGTTGCCGCCGCGGCGGTTGAGGAATTCCTTGAGGATCGGGAACAGGTCGAGCACCCATTCAGCGATGCGGCCGCCGCCACCCTTGGCGGCAAAAGTGCCGACCATCAGGTTTTCCCGCACCGTGAAGCCGGGCAGGATACCGCGCCCCTGCGGTACGTAGCCGAGACCGGCCAGCGAGCGCTCATGGGTTCGCTTGGCCACCAATTCCTCGCCGTCGAGCTGGATCGAACCGGTGGTGCGGCTCATCAGGCCAAGCACGGTGCGCAGCAGCGTGGTCTTGCCGACGCCGTTGCGGCCGAGCACAGAGAAGAAGTCGCCTTGTTCGACTTTCATTGACACCGATTGCAGGGCGCGGCTGCGTCCGTAGAAACCGTCGACATTGGCAAGCTCAAGCATGGCCGATCCCTCCCGAACCGAGATAGGCGTCGCGCACCGCCTGGTTGCCTTCGATGTCTGCGATACTGCCTTCCGCCAGCAGCTTGCCCTGGTGCATGACCGAGATGGTCTGGGCGATGTCGCGCACGAAGCCCATGTCGTGTTCGACGACGATCAACGTGTGGCGACCGCCGAGCCGGTTGAAAAGCTGCGCAGTCTTCTTGGTTTCCTGCGCCGTCATGCCGGCGGTCGGCTCGTCCATCAGGATCAGCGACGGGTCCTGCGCCAGGATCAGCGCGATTTCCAGCCACTGGGTCTGTCCATGCGAAAGATGGGCCGCCGGCGTGTCGAGCTCATCCTCGAGGCCGACCATCTCGGCCAGCCGTTCGATCTCGTCATTGTCGCCGCCATGACCGAAGGTCACCAGATTGGCCAGCACGCCGGGCTGCCTTGAATGGCCGATATGCAGATTGTCACGCACGCTGAGCGCCCGGAACACGCTGGGCACCTGGAACTTGCGGCCGATGCCGGACCGCGCGATGGCGTGTTCGCTGAGCCGGTGGATGGGCTTGCCCTTGAAGACGATCTCGCCACCCGACAGTCTGGTCTTGCCGCAGATCAGATCGAGCGCCGTGGTCTTGCCGGCACCGTTCGGACCGATCAGGCAGCGCAGTTCGCCAGCGCGAACCTTGAGGCACAGGTCCGACACGGCGCGGAAGCCGCTGAAGGACACGCTGGCATTTTCTACAACCAGTTGATTTTCGGTGGTCATCGTGTGCTCTCGATCTCGCGGCCGTTGGCGATGGGTTCGGCATGCGGCGCGGGTTTCGGCACTGGGGCGGGCCGTTGCCGTTCGAAGCGTCGTGCAAGGTTGGCGAAGGCACCGGCGATGCCTTGCGGCAGGAACAGCACGACGAGGACGAACAGCAGGCCCATGATCAGGGTCCAGGTGTCGAGGAAGGTTTCCGATTCCGACAGCGCGCCCTGCACGCCGGTGACGATGAGGGCGCCGAGCATCGCGCCGAGCAGGCTCTGGCGACCACCGACCGCGACCCAGATGACGACAGAGAGCGAGAGCGGCACACCGAGGAAGGTCGGCGAGGCGAACTCCATGACGATGGTGTAGAGCATGCCGGCAAGGCCTGCGATCGCCGCCGAAACCGAGAAGATGAAGATCTTGTAGAGCGCGACATCGTAGCCGAAGAAGCGGACGCGGTCCTCCTCGTCTCGGATCGCCTGTACGATCAGGCCGGCCTTGCTCTTGGTGATGGCCAGCGCCAGGAACAGCGTGACCGTCAGGCAGATCGCGACCAGATAATAGCTCGACGAGCCATAGGCATCGAAGGTGATGCCGGCGATATCGAACTGGCCGAGATCGGTGATGCCATTGAAGCCGCCGGTGAAAGCCTGCTGGTCGATGATGACGAGCTGCACCACCACCATGGCGGCAAGCGTGATGATGGCCGCGTAGACACCGGTCACCCTGCCCTTGAATACGAACCAGCCGAGCAAGGCGGCGACGCCGGCGGGCAGCAGGATGCCAGCCAGCACGCCGAACAGCGGTGAATGGAACGGCGTCCAGAACCAGGGCAGTTCGGTGACGTTGTTCCAGACCATGAAATCAGGAAGACCGTCGGCCCCCGTGTGCACCGGAATGGTCTTCAGCTTCAGCATCATCGCCATGCAGTAGGAACCGATGCCGAAGGTCATCGCCTGGCCGAGATTCAGGATGCCGGCATAACCCCAGGACAGGCTGAGCGAGACGGCCAGCATGCCGAAGACGAGGTAGCGGGCGTATTTGTTGAGCAGGAAGGCGTCCTGCAAAAACACCGGCACCAGCAGGATGGCCAAGCACACCGCCGCGTAGAGCGCGAATTCGGTCTTTGTTCTGGCGAGCACTCTGTTGTTTCCCTGGCTGGACATGATCGTCGTTTCAGGCGCGCAGGCGCGCGGTAAACAGGCCCTGCGGCCGGAAGCGGATGAGGACAACGATAGCGAGCAGCACCAGCGCCTTGGCGATCGTGTCGTTGGAATAGAAGGCTAGGTAGCCGGACAATTCGCCGAGGATGCCGGAGCTGGCCAGCGTGCCCATCAGGCTCTGGGTGCCGCCGAGCACCACCACCATGAAGGCGTCGACGACATAGGTGGTGCCCATTTCAGGCGACACGCTCTTCAGTGGCGATACCAGCGCCCCGGCGAGGCCGGCCATGCCTGCACCATAGGCAAATGTCGTGCGGTAGATGCGGCCGGCATTGATGCCGAAGGCGGAGGCAACCGCGCGGTTCTGGGTGATGGCGCGCAGCTTCAGGCCGAAATTGGTGTAGCGGTAGATGCCCCAGGTCAGCGCGAACAAGGCGAGCGCCAGAAACAGGATGAACAGGCGGTAAGCCGAGTCCGTCGCGCCCAGAATGTTGACGCTCTGCGATAGGGATTCTGGCATCTTCACGTAGCGCAGTTCGCCGCCGGCGGTCAGGCGTATCGCCTGCTGCGCCATGACGCCGATGCCCCAGGTCGCGAGGATCGTGTCGAGCGGCCGGTCGTAGAGATGGCGTATGACTAGCGCTTCGATGAGCCAGCCGAACAGCGCCAGCAGCAGGAATATCGGCACGAGGCTGGCGAGCAGGCCGAGCCCGAACTGCGTCTGTAGGAACCAGGCCGCATAGGCACCGAGCATGACGAACTCGCCATGGGCAAGGTTGATGACGCCGGTGACGCCGTAGATGATGGCGAGGCCCAGCGCGACCAAAAGCAGGATGGAGCCGATGCTCAGGCCCGTCATGATCTGGGAGACGAAGATTTCCATGTCGCCGCTTCTTCCAGGATAGAGAGGCGGTGGCGGTACGAAGCCCGCCACCGGACGCCTTGAAATTGCGCATCGCGCTTTCCTAAAATCGGTTCCGATTTTCGGGCCGATGCGCGGGCACAATCAGCTCTGTTTGAGGCCTTCAGCCGTGCAGTGCTGGTTGGGGTAGGCCTTGTAGGGCGACGGCTCGAGCCAGTTGGCCGACTGCTTCAGGATTTTGAACTGGCCGTCGGCCTGGCACTGACCGATCTTCGGCCACAGCCAGCTGTGCAGGTTCTCGGGCTCGATACGCACCTTGCCTTGCGGAGCAACCAGCTCCTGCCCCTTCACCGCCTCGCGGATGGCGTTGGGAGAGATGTCGGAGCCGGCCAGTTTCTCGACCGCCTGCTTGAACAAGTAGATCTGGAAATAAGACGGCTCGGACACGAAGTGGGTGACCTTGTCGCCGCCCCAGCGCTTCTTGTAGGCGTCGACGAATTTGTGGTTCTCGGGCGAGTCCCACACCATGAAGTAGGGCGCAGAGGTGAAGTGACCCGCGGCTGCCTCGCCGCCCATCGCCGCCACTTCGTTTTCGGAGGTGGTGAGGCTTGCCATCGGCATCTTCTCGGGATCGAGGCCGGCGGCGTGATACTGGCGGTGCAGCGCCACGACGGAATCGCCCACCACCGTCGAGAAGATGACATTCGGCTTTTCAGCCTTCAGCTTGTTGATGACGGACGAGAATTCCGAATGGCCGAGCGGCACATATTCCTCGGCCACCACTTCCGCGCCGAGCTCGGCCAGGAGCTTCTTGCAGTAGTTGTTTTCTTCCTTCGGATAGATGTAGTTCGAGCCGATCAGGTACCAGCGCTTGCCGAACTTCTCGACCAGCCACGGCACGAAATCGTCCTGCTGCTGGTTGGGCACGGCGCCGGTGTAGATGACGTTCTTGGAGCATTCGCGGCCCTCATAGAGGGTCGGGTACCAATAGAGATTGTTCTGCTTCTCGAACACCGGCAGCACCGCCTTGCGGCTGGCCGAGGTGTAGGAGCCGAACACCGAAACGCATTTGTCCGACAGCACCAGCTTGCGTGCCTTTTCGGCGAAGGTCGCCGGATCGGAGGCCGGGTCCTCGACCACCGGCACGAGCTTCCTACCGTTGATGCCACCGGCGGCATTGATCTCTTCGATCGCCATGATCGTCGCCTTGTTGAGCGACTCCTCGATGATGGCGGTGGTGCCGGTGAGCGAGAACAGCACGCCCACCTTGATCTCGCCGTCGGCGGCGTAGGCCAGCGACGAATTCTTGTTCCAGATATGCGGGAAACCGACGAGGGACACGGTGCCGAAAGCGGCAGTGGCCTTCAGAAAACTGCGACGATTGCTTTTCACCTTCTTCTCCCCTGAAAACAAAAAAGCCCCGAAGCGAGCTGCCGAAGCAGACCGTTTCGAGGCCGTATTGCCCTGTTGTTTTTTGCGGCAGCAACGCCGCTGCGAACCTAATGGCTCGCTAGAGTAAGCTCGTACGCAACAAAAAACCCCACGTCCCGCTTCCGCGAAAGTCGTGAGGTTCCGTTACCTATATTTCGCCGGCAGCGTCGTTGCTGCCGATGTGGAACGCTAGCCAAGAAGTTCGTAGGAGTCAATGATGGCGCTGGCCACCGCGCCGATGGTCACGCGCCGCTCCATCGCCTGGCGCCTGAGATAGTTATAGGCCTCCTCCTCGCTGACGTTCTTCAGCCGCATCAGTAGCGATTTCGCCCGCTCGACGCTGCGCATGGTGCGCAGGCTTTCGTCCAGTTTTTCGATGCGCCCCCTGAGCCTGCGCTCATAGAGGAAATGGCCACGCGCCAGCGCCAGCGTCGACTGCACCGAGCGCGCCGTCGCCGGATAATGCAGCACGCCGTGAGCCGCGCAATTGTGGAGCAGGTTGAGGTCGAGCAGGCCGGCACCGGGATCGATGACCACCAGCGCCGAGGCGGGCTCGCCCGGAATCCAGGGCAGTCGCTGTGGCAGGTCGGGCGAAAGCACGCAGAAGACCACGTCATACTGCGCCGGTATCTGCGACGGCATCGGCCATTCGTGCTGCACGTCGCAGCGCAGGCGCTGCAACTCACGCACCAGTCTTTCGCCGTCATCGTCGCGGTCGACAATGACCGCCACCTTGAGATTCCAAAACGAACGCGACGACGACGGGCCGGAAGGCGCATCGCGATTGCCGGCATCCTTCCTGGCGCCGGCAGCCTGTCGCTCGCGGGCAAATCTTGCGATGTCGATGGTTTCCTGCACTGTCTATTCCTCCCCGCCGCCGTTACGCAAGCTCGAGATTTTTCTGGCCAAGACTGCGCCCATAACCCAGCAGATACGGGTCGGACAGGACACAGGAAGGCGATTCATAAACAAGGTCGAACTGGCCCTCCCGATTGGCGCGGCCGATGCGCGTCCACAGATCGGCATGGCCCCAGATCGGGTTGATGACGACATCGCCTTGCGGCGCTTCGAACTCCGACCCCATCACGGAAGCGCGCAGGATCTCGGTGTCCATCGAGTTGGTCTGCTCGAGCGTCTTGGCGAAAGCGTTGACCTGGAAATAGGACGCCTCCAGGCACATGTTAGTCGGTTCATCATCGCCATAGCGTTTCTTGTAATCGCGGACGAAGCTGGAGTTGCGCTCGCTGCCGACGCCCTGGAAATAGGGGGCAGCGGTAATGTGCCCTTCGCCGACATCGAAGCCCATGGCGCGGATTTCAGCTTCCGTCGTGGTCAGGCTGGCGATCGGCATGACCTTGGGATCGAGACCGAGGTCGGCATAGGCCTGGTATAGATAAACCGTGCCGTCGCCGACGACGGTCGAGAAGATGACATCGGGCTGCGCGCGCTTGACGTCGCGCATCACCGGCAGGAACTCCTCCCGCGAAGCGCCCATGCGCACATAGGATTCGCCGACGACGGTGCCACCGCTGTTGCGGATCAATTCACGCATGATGCGGTTGGATTCGCGCGGATAGATGTAGTCGGCGCCGATGAAATAGAAACGGGTGCCGTAGCGCTCCATCAGGATGCGGCAGAGCTCGACGCTGTTCTGGTTCGGCGTCGCACCGGTGTAGATGACGTTGGGCGAGAATTCGAAGCCCTCATAGAGCGTCGGATACCACAAGAGCCCGTTCAGCCGCTCGACCACCGGCAGCACGGCCTTGCGGCTGGACGAGGTGTAGCAGCCGAAGATTGTCGAAACGCCGTCCTCGACCATCAGCTTCTTGGCATAGCGGCCAAAGGCGCTAGCCTCTGAACCGGGATCATAGACGATTGGCTCAAGCGGCCTGCCGTTGATGCCGCCCGAGGCGTTGATTTCTTCGATCGCCGTCAGCGTGCCGCGCAGCTGCGTCTCCTCGATCACTGCCATGAAGCCGGAGCGCGAGAAGAGGACGCCAACGCGCCACGGTTCGGAGGTATTGCTTGATCTCGTCAATATACGCTCCCACGATTCCCCAGTGCCGCTTGGTTCTTGTTCTTGCTGAAAGCTGCGGCCGGCCGCGCAGCTTGAGGCCGGCCGCATTGCGGGTCAACTGGCCAGAAGTTCCTTCAGCTTGCCATCGAGGAATTTGACATCGTTCGGGCTGGTTCCCGGCCCGCCCGCGAAATGCCCCCAGACAGATTCGAACGGAAGGAACTTGGCGTTCGGCATGTTGGCCACCTCGAACTCGCTGTCTTCCGGCGGGAAGTAGAGATCGGTGCGGCTCGGCATGACGAAGGCCTTGGCCTTGACGGCCTTGAGCGCCTTCTTGAAGTCGCCCTTGTAGAGCTCGTTGTCGCTGATGTCGCCATTCTGCCAGGTCCACAGCATGGTCAAAAGGTTGTTGGCATCCTTGGGCAGGAAGAAACCTTCCCAGAAGGAGACCAGGAAATCCTCCAGCGAGGAATGGCCAAGCGCCTTGAGGTCGAGCTCCTGGCGATAGAAAGCCTGCGAGAAACCCCAGCCGGCATAGACGCGGGCCATGGCGCGCAGGCCCTTTTCCGGCTTGTCGTCATACCAGCCATTATTCCAGGCGGAGTCGGCCGTCAGCGCTGCCTTGACGCCTTCCAGGAACACGAAATTGTGGCGCGAGCATTTGGCCGAACCGCAAAACGGCGCGATGCGCTCGACCATGTCGGGATACATCGCCCCCCAATGGAAGGTCTGCAGCGCACCCATCGACCAGCCGACAACCAGCTTCAGTTTCTTGACGCCGAATTTCTCGGTCACCAGCTGGTGCTGGGCGCGGACATTGTCGTAGGCCGTTACCTGCGGGAAGCGCGACTTGTTGTAGGGCTCCGGCGTGTTGCTTGGCGACGACGACAGCCCGTTGCCGAACATGTTCGGGATGATGATGAAATATTTAGCCGGGTCGAGCGTCATGCCCTTGCCGATCAGCCATTCATTGTCGACGTGCTGGCCGGAATACCAGGTCGGGAAGACGATGACATTGTCCTTCTTGGCGTTCAGCTTGCCGAAGGTTTTGTAGGCAAGTTTGGCGTCGCGCAGCGTCGCCCCGCGTTGCAGGACAAAATCGCCCAGCGAATAGATTTCATAGTCAGGCATCAGGCAGTTTCCTTTACTTTCGAATGTGGAGACGAGGCCCGGTGACCGGGCCTCACCTGAAATCATGCGGTTACGCGTTCCGGCGACGGCCGCAGCGCCAGCGCCGCATAGGCGATGCCACCGGCAAGGGCTGCGCTGATGGCGGTCGAGAAATGCGGCAGGTAGAATTCGACGATGACCGCCACCGCCGAGCCGATGATCCAGGCGATGAAGGCGCTCGGGCGCCAGTCGCGGTCGATCTCAGCGTTCCTGCGGGCAAGATACTGGTCGACCAGGATGATCGCGCCGATCGGCGGAACCAGGATGCCGAGCAGAGACAGCCACTGGATGAAGAAGGCCCAGACATTGCCCGCCGCGACCGCGATGCCGATGGCGCCGAGGATGACGGCCATCACGCGCATGCGGGTACCGAAGATGCGCGACCAGCCGGTGGCGGCATTGTAGAGACAGTGCGCGCAGACCGAACCCAGGTTGAGATAGAGGAAGACGAAGGCGAGCGCGCTGAGGAAAGCCATTTGCTTGCCGTTCATGTGGCCGAACATGTTGTCGGCGCCGAACGGGTTGGCATTCGGAACGGCAAGGGCGGCCGTCATGATACCGCCGACCAGCATGGCAATCAGATTGGCGAACGGGAACGCGCTGAACGTGGCGATCAGCGAACTCCTACTATCCTTGGCCCAGCGGTTGAAGTCGGC
Organism: Mesorhizobium terrae; assembly: GCF_008727715.1. GTDB lineage: Bacteria > Pseudomonadota > Alphaproteobacteria > Rhizobiales > Rhizobiaceae > Mesorhizobium > Mesorhizobium terrae. The sequence goes on along the minus strand of NZ_CP044218.1, from coordinate 3,120,603 downwards.
GCTGACTGTGCCTGCATCGATGAAGAGCGCAATGACGACGGTCAGCCCCACGCCCATGGACATGGTGGCCGCGCCATTGTTGCCCGGATAGGCGAGGATCGCCTGCCAGCTGGTGGCGGAAGCCGTATCGAACACCACCCAGCCGCCGAGGATGACGAAGAGCGGAACCGAAACCAGCCCAATCAGATGCAGACCATGCACGCCGACGAAGGTGATGCCGATATAGAGAAGGCCGGCGACAATGGTCATCGCCACATAGTTGAGATCATAGGCAGAGCTGATCAGCGCGCCGGTGATGCCGGTCTGCACCGCGTACCAGCCGAGCAGAAGCGTCGACAGCAGGCCGGAAGCGAAAACGTAGCCTTTGCGGCCAAACACAATCGAGGCCAGCAGCGCGAAATTCATGCCGCGGTTGGTACCCAGAAGACCCAGCGCTCCGACATAGGCAAACATGATGAGGTTGCCGATCACCATTGCCCACAGCGCGCTGGTGAAGCCCATGCCGAGCACGAGGATGGAGCCGGTCATGGCGCCGGTGATGATCATCGGAAAGCCGATCCAGACCGTCGTCACCGAAAAGGTCGAGCGCCGGGCCGCCGTCGGCACAGGCTGATGTTCGTATTCTTCTCCCAGTATGTGATCGACGCTATCGAGCGTCTCGATCTCCGCTTTGTTGTTCATGCCACCCTCCCAGGGGTCAAACGCGTTGCGTGTGCGGCTGTCGTCGCGATTGGACGTCCTTGTCCTCACCCGCTTTTCCCGGTGGAAGCGCATTCAGGCCATGGTCCGAAAGGCGCGCGGCGGAACCATTGGCGGTTCGCCGGCGCAAGCCCCTTGTCATAGCCGTCCGGCGCCGGTTCCCCATCGGCATCTCGGTCGGTATCGCCAAAACGACAAAGGCCCCCCGATGGCTTCGTTTCCGAAGTCAAAGGGAGGCCTTCTTGCCTTGATCTGATTGGGTGGCCTCGTTGCCACCTGCCCGTCTATCGGGCGCCGTTACACGTACACCTACGCCAGGAACGTGTCAATTAATGCACCGGAGTCAGAAGATGACGGCGGCACGCGCTGTCGCAAGATCGAGATCAGTGAAGACAAACCTTCATTCGCAATGGTCGTACAGCAGAGCGTCGGACGTCGATGCAAACCCATATCCTGCGGGATCGAAGTAATTTCTACATTCTGTTGGAGAGAAGATATCGCTGATGGCCTAACACGGGGCGTTGCTGGTTCTGATGGAGCAGCTATTGACGATCCGAGCGGCAATCTGAACGTCTGGGAATCGAAACCGATACCTTGGCACGGCACGCCTGCATCTGTGATCGGCTCGCCTCACCACTGCAAGGACGTTGACGACATTCAGTCAGCCGAGAGCGTGGTCGTGCGGGCCAGCGCGCTGCCGAAGCCGCTCATCGAAATCGGGAAGCTCACAGACTGCTGCATGTCCGCCGCGACAGCGTTGATTTCCAACGCCTTACCGGCTTTGACCAGGGAGCATGACTGTGTTTCTTGGCTGTCCCAGGTCTTCGTGCATGTGGAAGACCGGATGGCAAAAAGCTGTCCGCCCAAGATTGTGCGGCGTGGGCCGGTTGCGATGGGCGCGGTGCTGCGCAGAGCCTTGGCATACCAATTCTCGATGATTACGCGATGATAGGCATTGCTGATTGGTGTGACGCGGCATCAAATGCGCCCGCGCCAAGCTACGACATTCTGGTCAAACCACGTGGCAGCGTGTTCATGACTTCACAGCCACTTTCGGTGATGAGAAGCTGATCCTCTATCATCAGTGCGCCAAGACCATTGGCGTAAAACGGCGTCTCGAACGCCATAACCATTCCGGGTTCAAGGACAATCTCGCTGTCGGCCGATATGAACGGCCATTCCTCAATCCCAACCGCCGCCCCGACGGAGTGACCGAAATGTCCACGCGAATAGGACTTCAGGCCGTAACGTTGGATCGAAGCCAGCGTTGCGGCATGGATATCGCGCAACATCACGCCCGGCCGGAACATGCCAAGGCCATCCATGAAAGCCTGCTCAAGGCAACTGAAAATACCTGCCGCCAATCGGCTGGGCTCACCAAAAACGTAAGTTCTTGCACTGTCCGAGCAATAGCCGGAGACGATGCACCCGACATCCGCTTTCACGACAGATCCCGGTACCACCTTGGCGTTGCCGTCCCAAGGGTCTACGCCTACGGAAATGTAATCCCACGTATCGACCGCGCCGACACCTGTTGATCGGGCGGTCGTATCCACTCCGGATCGCCAAGCACTCGAAAGGTCGGTCGAGCTATGGCCCGCCGCAATATTTTCGGAAAGGTTCTTCAGCCCGGCTTCGGCTAGGCGGCACGCCGAACGCAGGTTGGCCGTCTCTGCCGGCGATTTCACCAAGCGGAGGCGCCGGATCAGATCTGTTGCATCGACGAAGCGCTGATTTGGCAGGCGCGCTGACAACGAAGCCAGATCGCGGGCGGGCAGAAAATCGAAATCCGCACCGATATTGCTTGCTTGCAGGCCACGTTCCCGCAGTACGTCGTCAAGGAGATCGAATACCCGATTGCGGTCGAAGGTGGCCGGTCGCACCAGGGCCGATGTCGAAGATTGGAAGCTTTCGGCCAGCCCGGCGTCATCCGGAATGTCTCGGTAGTCTGCCATATCGACCCAGGCGGGAAATGTCCTCACATCCTCCAGACGCCTGGACTGCTCTGAGCTTTCCAACTGAAAGTCACTGATGATGGAAGCAATCGGCGCATCGGCGGATGCCGGAACCACGGCGATTGCTCCCCCAGCGCGCCTCCACATTGCCGCGGCCCCCGCGGGGGTCCCGGTCGCGTATCGGAAATTTTCGGGCGAGAAAAGGACGAGGGCCTCAACGCCGGCGGCCGTCATCAATTGTTCGGCTCGCGTCCGGTTCAAATACATGGTCGCCTCGAATGTGGATGAGCCCAAAAAAGGGAAGGCTGCCGCGATGATCTGTCCAGTGCCATGGTCCATCAGCTTGCGCAAGGCGGCGCCGCATTGCTGGGATCGCTACTCGTCAACGAACTTCGCGGACACGAAGCCGACTGGTCTTGACCTCCACGACCGTCCTGTGGACGCACGAATTGAACCTTCGACCGAATTGACGCAGACGGCGATTTCTTCGGTCAGAAGTTCGGCGGGCTGATGGCCCAAATAATAATCGCTTCGCGCGAGCCGGGATTGGAGCCGAGGGCCGCGATGGCCCGGGTTTAACGGCTGTCACCATAGACCGTCCCCTCGCGCAATTCGCGCTCGGCGGCGTATCGATCCAATCCGCAAAGGGGGCTTCAGACCTGATAAGACGTCTCTGGCGTTCCTGGCTGGACGTTACCTCGGACCTTCCGAGCCCAAGCGCAACAGGGTCGCTCGCGCCGATCCACAGTGGATACACGACCGTACGGGGGACCCTCGCACGGCGACGCTTAGGAATTCTAAAGCGGTTCTATTCGGGTCGGAACAAGAACTGTTCTCTGGACAGGCAGTCTTTTTTCAACCAAAGACAACAACAATAGATTTGACGACGTTTCCGCCTTGAGGGCTTCTGCGCATCTGGCGTCGGTGGCGAAGCGGACTGCCTGCACCAATTGCAGCGCTGGCGGGACACGCGACCACATGGTCTTGATGACTTGGCGGCCACCGCGGGTCTTGTGAACAACCTGACCATCAACGCCACGGCGGGATCAACGAAATCCTATCTCGTGAAAATTTAGGTCGGCGTGCTGTGGACTGATGTGGTGAAATACGCCCGCGATGGTTTGGCGGATCCGCAAATGGAAACCTTCGGCTGAATGACGTGTATGGCGTCGCGAACATACTCGCGATTGGAATGGTTTACCGTCTCATAATCGGCAAAGCTTTCATCAATCGCAATGAATGCCTTTGCTTCATAGTTCATCAATCGTGTATCCGGTGCGATCTGCGCTTCGATCGCACGCTCTGCTGCCGCAATGAGAGCCCCGCGACAATCTCCACTTTCTAGGCGCCAACAATCGAATTCCGGACTGCCCTTTATGCGACTTTCGAAGCGCAGAGCATGAACACTTCAACGATGCGGGATCGATTTCGAATTCGCCGCCTAGTCACTTTCGCGCCACGAGTGGCCACTCGAAGGCATAGTCAAGAAGGCTGTATTGGGGCGGTTAGCGGAATGCCCGCTTTCGGGCTAACCGGACCGGAAAGCCGCCTCTAGAATCCAGCTAAAGCCGAACGCCTTGTGCCAAATCCGCCCAAGCACACGCGGCGTCGGTTGTGGCCGGACCTTGCTATGCCAAGGTGCCACAAATCAGGCTGGTCGCGCTTAGCTACACTTGCTCAAAAACAATCGCTCTGGAATTGCAGCCGCAAATTGAGCTAGTATGAGCTTGGCGTTCCTGCGGGATAGCATCCCTTGGATGCCGGGGGAACGAAGGATGGCCGTAGCGCTCGTACTCGTTCTGATTGTCGTAGGCTCGGTCCTGTTCCACGTGCTGAGCCCGTGGTGGTCTACGCCGATAGCCTCCAATTGGGGCTATATCGACAACACCCTTGTCATCACCTTCTGGATCACCGGGACGGTCTTCTCAGCCGTCGTCCTGTTCATGGCCTACTGCATTTTCCGCTTCCGGCACAAGGAAGGACGGGAGGCTGCGTATGAGCCCGAAAGCAGGAAACTTGAATCCTGGCTGACCGTATTCACCGCCATCGGCGTCGCGGCTTTGCTGGCGCCCGGCCTGTTCGTGTGGAGCCAATTCGTCACTGTTCCCAAAGACGCGACCGAGATCGAGGTCTTCGCGCAGCAATGGCAATGGAGCTTCCGCTTGCCCGGCAAGGGCGGCAAGCTCGGCACGACGAACGCACGCTTTATCAGCCCCGACAATGCGCTCGGCATCAACCCGCAGGACCCTGACGGTCAGGACAACATCGTTGTCGTAGGGGCGGATCTGCATCTGCCGGTCGGCAAGCCGGTCAAGGTTTTGCTGCGCTCGATCGATGTCATCCATGATTTCTACATTCCGGAGTTCCGCGCCAAGATGGACATGGTGCCGGGCATGGTCACCTATTTCTGGTTCACGCCGACCAGGACTGGAACGTTCGAGATCCTTTGCTCCCAGCTCTGCGGCGTCGGGCATGCCTTCATGCGTGGCGTCGTGAAGGTCGATACCGAACAGGATTACCAGGCATGGCTGCAGCAGCAGTCGACTTTTGCTCAACTGTCGGCGCCCGCCAAGACGGGCGCACTGACCGTGCCGATAAGGGTGAAGGCCGAGTAGAAAACACATTGCGCGGCGGCGAAGGCGTTGCTTCGCGGGAAGGCTGAAACGAACGAAGAGGTGCAGGATGGTCGACGTCACGCCTCATGGAGCAGGTCTCGTCCCGGCCGCGGAAGTGGCCGAGGCCGAGCTCTATCACCCCCACAGCTGGTGGACGAAATACGTCTTTTCGCAGGACGCCAAGGTCATCGCCATCCAGTACGCCGGCACGGCCACCGCCATCGGCCTTGTCGCGCTGGTGCTATCCTGGCTGATGCGCCTCAAGCTTGGTTTTCCCGAGACGTTCACCGCGATCACGCCTGACATGTACTACCAGTTCATGACCATGCACGGCATGATCATGGTGATTTATCTTCTGACCGCGCTTTTCCTCGGCGGTTTCGGCAACTACCTGATCCCGTTGATGGTCGGCGCGCGCGACATGGTGTTTCCTTATGTCAACATGCTGAGCTACTGGGTGTATCTGCTCGCCGTTCTGGTGTTGGCCAGCAGCTTCTTTGCGCCCGGCGGCCCGACCGGGGCCGGCTGGACGCTCTATCCGCCGCAGGCCATCACCTCGGGCACCCCAGGCGGACAGGATTGGGGCATCATCCTGATGCTTGTTTCGCTGATCCTATTTATCGTCGGATTCACCATGGGCGGCCTGAACTATGTCGTGACCGTGCTCCAGGGCCGCACGCGCGGCATGACGCTGATGCGCCTGCCGCTGACCGTCTGGGGCATTTTCACGGCCACCGTGATGGCACTGCTTGCTTTCCCCGCGCTTTTCGTTGCCTGCGTCATGATGCTGTTCGACCGGCTGATCGGGTCGAGCTTCTTCATGCCGGCGATCGTGGAGATGGGCGCCACCCCGCTCCCGCACAACGGCGGCAGCCCGATCATGTTCCAGCACCTGTTCTGGTTCTTTGGCCATCCCGAGGTCTACATCGTGGCGCTGCCCGCCTTCGGCATCGTCTCCGACCTGATCAGCACCCATGCACGCAAGAACATCTTCGGCTACCGCATGATGGTCTGGGCCATCATCGCCATCGGCGCGCTGAGCTTCGTGGTATGGGCGCATCACATGTATGTCTCAGGCATGCATCCTTATTTCGGCTTCTTCTTCGCCACCACCACGCTGATCATCGCGATCCCCACCGCCATCAAGGTTTACAACTGGGTATTGACGCTGTGGCGCGGCGACATCCATCTGACGACCCCGATGCTGTTTGCGCTGGCGTTCATCGTCACCTTCATCAATGGCGGGTTGAGCGGCCTGTTCCTCGGCAACGTGGTGGTCGACGTGCCGCTGGCGCAGACGATGTTCGTGGTCGCACACTTCCACATGGTGATGGGCGTGGCGCCCGTGCTTGTCGTCTTCGGCGCCATCTATCATTGGTACCCCAAGATCACCGGCCGGATGCTCAACGAAGCGATGGGGCGTTTCCATTTCTGGGTCACCTTCCTCGGCGCCTATCTTATCTTCTTCCCCATGCATTATGTCGGGCTGGTCGGCGTACCGCGGCGTTACCCCGAGATCGGCGATACTGCCTTTGTCCCGCCATCGGTCCATACGCTCAACCAGTTCATCACCATTGCCGCCCTGACCGTCGGCATGGCCCAGATGGTATTCCTCTTCAACCTCATATGGAGCATCCGGCATGGCCGTGAGGCCGGCAACAATCCATGGCGGGCAACGACGCTGGAATGGCAGACTGCGGGCACGCCGCCGCCGCACGGCAATTTCGGCAAGGATTTGCCGGTCGTCTATCGCTGGGCTTACGACTACAGCGTGCCCGGCGCGCCCGAGGACTTCATTGCGCAGAACGATCCGCGCCCGCTGACCCAGGGCGGCAGCACATGAGCGCGGCACTGTTCTTCCTTGCGGCGATAGCCGCGGTGGTCGGCTGGTGGCTGTCGCGACAGAGGCTGATGTCGAAACCGTGGTTGGAGGCCGGGCCGGTAACGGCTTTCCCCGGTACCGAAGCGTCGCTCATGCACCCGGCCAAGATCGGGCTTGGCGTCTTCCTCGCGGTGGTCGGCGCGCTGTTTGCGTTGCTCATCAGCGCCTATTTCATGCGCATGATCTATACCGACTGGCAGCCAGCTCCGGTTCCGGCGATCCTGTGGCCCAACACGGCGATGCTGGCGCTAGCGAGCATGGCGCTTCAAGGCGCGGTGTTCGCTGCGCACAAGGGACAGCTGGAGAATGTGCGACTTGCCCTTCTCGCTGGCGCGCTGGCCTCATTAGCCTTCCTGGGCGGGCAGTTGCTGGCTTGGCGCGACTTCGCCGCCGAGGGCTATTTCGCGACCGGGAACCCGGCCGCCAGCTTCTTCTATTTGCTCACGGCGATGCACGGCCTGCACATCGTTGGCGGACTGGTCGCGCTGAGCCGGGTCAACATCCGGGCATGGCGGAGCGTCAGGCCGGAAAAGCTCGTTTTGTCGACCGAGCTCTGCGCGATGTACTGGCATGTCCTGCTGCTGGTTTGGCTGGTGCTTGTCTCAGTGCTCAACGGCTGGGCGGCCGATCTGATCGATATCTGCCGCGGACTGCTTGCCTAGGGTCTCGCGAGACGCGCGAGGGCTCAGAGGTGCTTGTTCGGACGCTCGATCGTGTCCCAGGACGGGGCAACAGGATCGTGATTGAAGAGGAGTAGCGGATGTCCGAGACCACGCAGGGACATGGCGATCATACCGCTTCGCGACCGCCGGGCCTGCACGGTATCGTCGCCGACTGGTCCTCCGACCAAAGGGCTTTCAAGAATGTCTCTTGGGGGAAGGCCATGATGTGGATCTTCCTGCTCAGCGACACCTTCATCTTCGGCTGTTTCCTGTTGTCCTACATGACCGCCCGCATGTCGACGACGGTGCCTTGGCCCAATCCGAGCGAGGTTTTCGCGCTGCATTTGTTCGGCCAGGATGTTCCGCTGATCCTGATCGCGATCATGACGTTCGTGCTGATATCCTCCAGCGGCACTATGGCGATGGCCGTCAATTTCGGCTATCGGCACGACCGCAGGAAGACCGCGGCTTTCATGCTGCTTACAGCCGCTCTCGGCGCGGCCTTCGTCTGCATGCAGGCCTTCGAATGGACCAAGCTCATCACCGAGGGCGTGCGGCCCTGGGCGAACCCGTGGGGCGCCGTTCAGTTTGGGTCGTCCTTCTTCATGATCACCGGCTTCCATGGCACCCATGTCACGATCGGCGTGATCTTTCTCTTGATCACCGCGCGCAAGGCGTGGCGCGGCGACTTCGAAACCGGCGCGCGGGGATTCTTCACCAGCCGCCGCGGCCAATACGAAAGCGTCGAGATCCTGGGGCTCTACTGGCACTTCGTCGATCTGGTGTGGGTGTTCATCTTTGCATTCTTCTATCTTTGGTGAGGTGGAGCGATGGCACAAGCGGAAGCGCAAGATCACGGGCTGCATGGCAGCGCCGCCGCCCCCGCGCCTGCATCGGTACATGCGGAGGGCCAGCAGCATCCGATCAAGCTTTATCTCGTCGTCTGGGGCTGGCTGTTCGTCCTCAGCGCCGGTTCCTACAGCATCGACTATTTCGGCCTTCAGGGACTTCTCAGATGGGGCCTGATCGTTACATTCATGATGCTCAAGGCCGGGCTGATCGTCGCCGTGTTCATGCATATGGCGTGGGAGCGGCTCGCGCTTGCCTATGCGATCCTGGTGCCCCCACTGCTGATCCTGGTCTTCGTCACGATCATGGCGCTCGAGTCCGACTATACCGAGCTTACACGCGTGCTGTCGTTCGGCATGGGACCGTAGGTGTTTTCGCCGTTTGGCCCGCGCCAGGTCGCGTTCTTCGTTGACAGGAAAAATGATGGGAGGACAATGGCGGCCTCGTTCTCCGATGCGTCACCACCTCCAACCGAAAGGCGCCCACGATGACGATCGCAACAAAACTCAAGGACTATATTGTCGGCAAGGGTATCCACTACGATACCGTTACCCACCACAGGACCGCGACCAGCAGCCAGACGGCGCAGGCAGCGCATGTTCCGGGCCGCCGGCTCGCCAAGTCGGTGCTGGTTCACCATGAGACGGGCTATGCGCTCGCGGTTGTGCCAAGCAACCACCGTATCGAGCTCAACACGCTGCAGGCCGTCGTGGACAGACGGCTCGGCCTCGCTTCGGAAGATGAAGTCAGCCAATTGTTCAGCGACTGCGACATTGGCGCGGTGCCACCGGTAGGTGCCGCCTACGACGTGCCGGTCATTCTTGACGAAAGCTTCGATGTGGACACAGACGTCTACTTCGAAGCCGGAGACCACAAGACGCTGGTGCACGTCAATGCCGATGACTTCCGTTCCCTGTTGCAAGGTGCGCGGGTCGCCCGCTTCAGCCATCTGGCACACTGAAAACCCGATGCCCGCGCCGTCATGATGAGAGACGACTTCCTAGGCTGGCTTGCCCGCTCTCGACGGCGGCGGCTCCACCACCTTGCGGTATAGATGCCAGGTGGAATGACCGAGAATTGGCAGCACGACCGCCAATCCCGCGAATACAAGCAGCGAGCCGATGATCAGCCCAATGGCGACGATCAGTCCCCAGACGGCCATAACGATCGGGTTGGCGAGGACGACGCGCACCGATGTGTGTATGGCCTCGTAGGCGCCGACGTCGCGATCAAGCAGCAGCGGGAAAGCGACCACGGTCGTGCACAACACGGCCACGGCAAATGCGAACCCTATGGCGTGACCGAGCACGATCAGCGTCCAGCCGCGGCCTGTGGCGAATATCTCGGCGATAAAGCTGGACAGTGACGCCGGCGGCTCGGGGCCGAACAGGTGCTCGTAGAAAACCTTGGCTGTCAAAAGCCACGTGATGAAGATCGCGAACAGCATGATCCCGACCGCCGCGATGGAAGGCAGCGCCGGAGAGTGCCTGATCTCGAAGGCGTGGCGCCAGGATGAATCGAGCCCGGCTTCCCGCCTTCGGCTGATCTCGTAGAGACCGATCGCCGCGAACGGACCGATCAGCGCAAAGCCGGACAACAGCGGAAACAGCAGCGGCAGTGCGTTTTCTCCCGATGTCCAGGTGGCAAGTACCACGCCGACGAGGGGATAGATCATGCACAAAAACACGATATGCGAGGGCTTGACCATGAAGTCGTCGATACCGCGCCTGAGCGCATCAAAAAGGTCGGAAACGCGGATTTTTCTGACTTTGGTGTGCACCAGCGTTTCGCTGGCGCCTGCAATCACGTGAAAGCTTGCCATGGCCGTTCCTCCAAATCAGGTCCGGCAAGGTCTCGGGTTTCGCAGGGCTACCGCTCAGCATGGCTGGCCACGCAAACCGCGACCTCAACCCATGACCAACATACTCCTTCGTGCCCTTTTTGTCCCGCTTTCGTCGGAAGGCGTGATCGCTGCCGAAGCGACGCGCTGGCTCCACAGGCCTTTCTTCGGTATTCTGATACGCCGCCGTTCGCCCTCTTGGGCGTCAAGGACGCTGTACCACTTAGATTGGTGCCTGACCCTTTTAGAAGATCGCTCCCGATTTCTGGGATCATGCGCCCCGGTCGAAGGTGAAGGTCATGGACAATCAGACGCTTCTCATACTCGGCCTTGGCATCATTATTCTGCTGCTGTTGGGGTTTTGTGCCCTGCCGTCGTGACGGCAAGGACGCGACACTCTCAACCGTGAAGTTGCCGGCTGACCATCGTCTTTCGGGATGAGCATGCAGCCATCGAGGAGCCTGGATCGCTCCCCACTTACTTGGAAACCTGTTTCAGGTAGGCGATGACGTTGGTTATGTCCTGATCGTCCTTGAGACCGGGAAATGTCATCTTGGTTCCCTTGACCATGGCCCGGGGGTCGTGAAGATACGTCGTCAAGGTCGGCTCATCCCATTTGACGCCGGATTTTCCGGCCGCGACCATCGCAGCCGAATAGGCGAAGTTGGGATGCGTGCCGGCGGTGCGCCCAATGACGCCGTGCAGCGACGGGCCGATCAGGTTCCTATCCTGGTCGGCGATATGGCAGACTTTGCATTTTGTGAACACTTTTTCACCTGCGGCGGCGTCCTGCGCCTGCGCGGGGTGGCTGACAAACGTCGCGATGGACAAGACCGCAAGAAGCGCTATCACGCGCATGGCATTGCTCCCTGATTATCACCGCACGTCAGACAATCCGCGCCATACCAGCCCTGCTGGAGCGCCCTGCATGGTAGAGCGGAATATCCCCGTCTCCTCAGTGGAATTGCGGCACCTACATACCACAGGGCCACGCCGGTGGGTAGAAAAAGCCAGTCCTTGCGAAGGTCTAGGCCGCGTGCTGACGAGTGACCGCGGCGAGACGCGGAAGCGGAATGACGGCCTCGAGGCCGGAATGCCTCACACTGGAATTCAGGCGTCCCCCACGCATCCAATTGAACTTATCCCAGGCGGACATCGCAACTGGCTCGTCGGAAACATCAGGAGACCAGCGCACCAATCACCGAGACGCAATCGCCGGCCTTGACCAAGCCGGGGAAATGGCGCGCGGCCAGCAGGCCCGACATTCTGGCCCTGATCTCTTGCGGGGTCTGACCGGTGCGGCCCAAGGAATGGATGCGCGCCACCACCTGGCTATCCTCGACTGGCTCACCGAGGTCGACCATGGTCTCGATCATGCCGTCATCTTCGGCGAAGGCGAAGCAATCATCCGAGGGCATATCCAGCCACTGGGTTCTGCGCTTCTCGACCACACCATCGACGATGCCAGCGTGGCGAAGCACGTTGAGGATGCCACGGCGGGCGATGCGCACGGTTTCCGCCCGCGACGTCCCGCCGCCGCCAAGCTCGGTGGTGACGAAGACCTTGCCCATCTCCTCGGCCGCGGTGTCGTACATGCCGACCGCATCGATCTCGGTCATGCGCATCGAGAACGGCGCCGAGAAGGCCTCGACCGCTGCAAAGGCCTTCGCTTCCTGCGCCTTGTCCGCCAGCATGTGCGCGGCACAGAACGGCACGAAGTCCAGCGTTCGGCCGCCGGAGTGGAAGTCAAACACGATGTCCGCGCGGGGGAGCAGCTCGCGCTGGAAATAGTCCGCGATCTTCTCGGTCACCGTGCCGTGGGGCCGGCCGGGGAAAGAGCGGTTCATGTTGCCCTTGTCGATCGGCGAGGTACGCGTGCCGGCGCGGAAGGCCGGATAGTTCATCGCCGGCACGATGATGACCGTGCCGGAAACTTTTTTCGGGTCGAGCGCGCGGGCGAGTTCATAGAGTGCCAGCGGCCCCTCATACTCGTCGCCATGATTGCCGCCGGTGAGCAGCGCCGTCGAGCCTTTGCCGTTGCGGATAACGCAGACCGGGATCATCACGGAACCCCAGGCGGAATCGTCGCGGCTGTAAGGCAGGCGCAGGAAACCGTGCTGGACGCCGTCGCGCTCGAAGTCGACGGTCGCCGTGATCGGCGACGGACGCAGTGCTGACATCGGCCTCAGTCCTTCACGAAGAGCTTGCGCGGCACATTGGCCAGGCATTCGACGCCGGTGTCGGTGATCAGGATCGATTCGGTGATCTCCAGCCCCATCGTCTCCAACCAAAGACCGGTCATGAAATGGAAAGTCATGCCGGGTTTGAGTTCGGTGCGGTCGCCGGGGCGCAGGCTCATCGTGCGCTCGCCCCAGTCCGGCGGATAGGACAGACCGATCGAGTAGCCGGTGCGGTTGTCCTTGACGATGCCGTATTTCTTGAGCACCGCGAAGAAAGCATTGGCGATGTCTTCGCAGGCATTGCCGGGCTTGGCGGCGGCAAGGCCGGCCTCCATGCCCTCCAGCGTCGCCTTTTCTGCATCGAGGAAGGCCTGCGTCGGCTTGCCGAGGAAGACGGTGCGCGACAGCGGACAGTGGTAGCGGTTGTAGCAGCCGGCGATCTCGAAGAACGTGCCCTCGTTCACCTGCATCGGCTTGTCGTCCCAGGTCAGATGCGGCGCCGAGGCATCTGCGCCCGACGGCAGCAGCGGCACGATCGCCGGATAGTCACCGCCGATGTCGTCGATGCCGCGCGTGCCGGCATCGTAGATTTCGGCGACCAGATCGCATTTGCGCATGCCGACCTCGATCTTGTCGACGATGCGCTGGTGCATGGCTTCGACGATGCGGGCGGCCTTGCGCATGTAGTCGATCTCGGTCGGGCTCTTCACGGCGCGCTGCCAGTTCACCAGCGCGGTGGCATCGGCAAAGCGAGCATTGGGCAGGTGCTTCTGCAGGGCAGCGAAGGCAGCAGCCGAGAACCAGTAATTGTCCATCTCGACGCCGACGGTGAGCTTGTCCCAACCGCGCTCGGCAAGCACAGTGGCGAGATAGTCCATCGGATGGCGCTCGGTCGACTGCACATAATGATCGGCGTAACCGACGATGTTGTCGTGGGCGAGATAGGCGGTGCGCTTGGCACCGTTGGCATCCTGGCCACGACCATACCAGACCGGTTCGCCCGAAGGCGGCACGATGACGGCCTGATGCACATAGAAGGACCAGCCGTCGTATCCCGTTAGCCAGGCCATGTTGGAGGGATCGCTGATGATCAGAAGATCGACGCCCCTCACCTCCATGGCCTTGCGCGTCTTGGCGAGGCGATCGGCAAATTCGCTCCGCGAGAATTTCAGGTTCGGCTGCATCGTTCTTGGTCCTCGTTTGTTGGGCCTGGAGCCTGTTTCAACTCCGTTGAATCCGGCTCGTCGTCAGTTTGGTGTTCGAGCGCGATCTTTTCGGAAAACCGGCTCCCACTTTTTCGGATCACGCTTTGGCCAGGCATCAGCTCTCAAAAATGGTTCCGGCATTGGCCGCCCGCGCGCGGTCGCGGGTGAGCGTAGCGATCGCGGTGTCCTGCACGCCGGTACCGGTGAGGTCGGCGATGGTGATGTCGCTTGCCGAGCGGCGGCCGGGCTTTTCTCCAGCTATGATTTGGCCGAGTTCGGTGACCTCGGCGTCGGCGGCAAAGACTGCCGCCTCGATGGCATGATGAAGCTCGCCCAGACGCCGCGTCTGCTTAGCGTAGTCGGCGACATAGAGATCGGCCATGCCAAGGATTGTCGGCGCGATCTCGTTCTTGTGCTCGGCATCCGAACCCATGGCGGTGATGTGTTGTCCGACCGAGACGAAACCGGCCTTGATCAGCGGCTCGGTCGACGGCGTGGTGGTGACGATGACGTCAGCCCCGGCCGCCGCCTTTGCCGCGTCCGGTTCCGCACGCACCAGAATGCCGAGCTTGTCGCGCAAGTAGGCTGCGGTCGCCTCGGCCTTGGCGGCGTCGCGCGCCCAGATGCGCGCTTCCTCGATAGGCCTGACGAGACGCAACGCTTCAAGCTGCAATCGAGCCTGCATGCCGGCGCCGAAGATCGCCGCGACCTTCGAGTCAGCACGCGACAGATGCCTGGCCGCGACCGCTCCAGCGGCCGCCGTGCGGATATCGGTAAGATAGCCATTGTCGAGCAGCAGCGCCTCGATCAGGCCTGTCCTTGCCGAAAGTAAAATCATCATCCCGTTGACGCTGGGCAGGCCAAGCTTCGGATTGTCGAAGAAACCGGGGCTGATCTTGATCGCGAAACCGTCGATGCCCGGCACATAGGCCGTCTTCACGTCGACTTCGCCGCGCTGCTCGGGCATGTCGAGCCTGAGAATCGGTGGCATCGCCACTGGCAGCGTGGCCAAGGAGCGGAAAGCGTTCTCGATACCGGCGACAGTGTCGAGATCGAGCGTCACGATCTTGCGCAGTTCTGCTTCGGTGAGAATGGTCATGCGGCTCATGCGGCGCGCTCCCTCAATGCAGGTGCCTCGCCGCAGACGATGCGGCGGTGCAGATCCATGTCGATGTTGCGGCCGGAGAGGATAAGCACAGTCGGCCCGCTCACCCCGACTTTGCCGGCAAGCAGCGCCGCTATGCCAACGGCGCCGGCACCCTCGACGATCTCGCGTTCCTGTTCGTAGGCATGGCGGATACCGGCGGCGATCTCGTCTTCGGAAAGCAGGACAACGTCGTCGAGCAGGGCGCGGCACATGGCAAAGGTCAGCCGGTTGTCGAGTCCGATGCCGCCGCCGAGCGAGTCTGCCAGCGTCGGCAGTTCCTCGACCTGCACGGGCCGGCCAGCATCGAGGCTCGCTTTCATCGCCGCGCCGCACACCATCGAGATGCCTATTATTTTCGTACTCGGACTGACGCCTTTGATCGCCGCGGCGACACCCGCCGCCAGCCCGCCGCCGGAGAGCGGCACCAGCACGGCCGCAGCGTCCGACACCTGCTCCATGATTTCCAGCCCGAGCGTGCCCTGCCCGGCGATGATATCGGGGTGGTCGAAAGGCGGCAGCATGACGAGCCCTTCCTCCGCCACCAGCCTGTCGACTTCCTGCTGGGCGTCGTCCTGACTATTGCCGACAATGCGGACATCCGCGCCGAGCCGGCGGATGGCGTCGAGCTTGTTGTCGGGCACCAGCCTCGACATGCAGATCACCGCGCGCATGCCTTCGAGCTTGGCGGCATGCGCAAGTGCGCGGCCGTGATTGCCGGTCGAGGCCGCCACGACGCCGCGCGATCTCTCCTGCGGATTCAAGGCGGCAATTGCGTTGGACGCGCCGCGCAGCTTGAACGCGCCGGTGGTCTGATGATTCTCCAGCTTCAGATGAACCGGACCACCGGTACAATCCGAAAGGCTTTGCGATACCACACAGCGTGTCCGCTCGACCTTGCCGGCAATACGCTCGCGCGCGGCGCGAATATGCTGAAGCTCAACCGTCATTTCGATCACGCGGCCAGCGGCTTGGTCATCAGCCGGCCGAACTCCGGCCGTGGCGTGTCGTCGCCGCACAGCCGAAGGCAGTTCCAGGCGCTGGCCTGGTTGCTGGTGACGACCGGTCGGCCGATCGCCTCTTCCATGCCCGGAACAGCGAGCGCGGCGCGCAGCGCGGTGCACGAGACGAAGAGCGCGTCAGCCTGGGGATGCATTGCCTTTCGCGCGAGCTCGACAAGCGAAACTGGTGTGATGCGCGCCATCTCGCGGTCGTCCTCGAAACCGAGGCACGTGAAGCTCTGGATGTCGAAGCCATGCGCCGCGAAATAGGCGGCCATCGGCTGGCTGGTCTCGACCGTATAAGGGGTCAGGATGCTGACCCGCTGCGTGCCAAGGGCGTTGAGGCCGCGCATGCCAGCCATCGGTGGCGTCACCACCGGAATACCGGGCTTTGCCGCCTGGATCGCCGCTTCGATCTCGGCATCGCCGATCACCACGGAAGCAGACGTGCAGGAATAGCAGACGGCGTCGAGTGGCTCGTCGGGCAGGATCAGCGCTGAGCCCGCCGAAAGCGAAGGCTGCATCTTGCGCAAATTCTCCGGTGTCGTCGGATTGGCATAGGGAATACGCGCGACGTAGACGCCGATGCGCTCGCTCGCCACCATGCGGCGAAAGTCCACCTCGCTGGTGTGGTCGGTGGCCAGAGCGATCAGGCCAACGCGCTTTTCCAGCGGACGTTTGTCGAGCGCGGGGCGCGTCGTTTCGAGGCGAATCTCGGGCAACGGTTTCATGGCTTTCATCTTTCGATCCGGCCGTAGCGATGCTCCAGCCAGCGCAGCAGCATGACCGAGCAGAGGCTGATGACGAGGAAGAAGGCGCCGACCAGCGTTATCGGCTCGATGTAGCGGTAGTAGGTATTGGCGACGCTCTTGGCCTGGTTCATCAGTTCCAGAACGGTGATCGCTGAAAGCAGCGGCGTTTCCTTGAACATGGCGATGAAATAGTTGGCCAAGGCCGGGATCATCGGCGGGATCGCTTGTGGCAGGATGATGTGCGTCCAGGTGTGACGGCCGCTGAGATTGCAGGCCTTGGCCGCTTCCCATTGGCCGCGCGGCACGTTGTCGATGCCGGCGCGGTAGACCTCGGCCGTATAGGTGCCGTAGTGCAGGCCAAGGCCGATGACGCCTGCCACCAGCGGCGGCAACAGGATGCCGATGTCGGGCAGCACGTAGAAGATGAAATAGAGCTGCACCAGAAGCGGCGTGCCGCGGATGAACTCGGCAAACCAGCCGACACCGAGCGAGACGAGCCGGTTCGACGAGCGCCGCGCCAACGCTATCCCAAGCCCCACGATCGCGGCCAGGATCGAGCCCAGGACCGTCGCCAGAATGGTGATCTTCACCCCCTGGAGCAGCACCGGCATGATCTGCCGGACGAAATCCCAATCCCAATCCATTTACTTGGCCCAATCCATCAGACGCGCACTCCGTCGAGGCCACGCGCCATGCGGCGCTCCAGCGTGCGCACACCCCAGGAGATGATCAGCGCGAGAGAGAAATAGATGACCATCGCGGACAGGAACGGCGTCAACGTGCTGCCGGTCTGCGAGCGCACCACCTGCGCCTGGAAAGTGAGGTCTGCGAGCGAGATAAGCGACACGACCGATGTTGCCTTGAGCAACTCGATTGCGTTGTTGCCGAAGGTCGGCAGCATGACGAGCAGTGCCTGCGGCAGGATGACATGGCGCATGCCTTGCCAACGGCCGAGGTTGAGCGCCGTGCAGGCTTCGTATTGCTCGCGACCGACGGACAGAATGGCGCCGCGCACCACCTCCGCCCCGTAAGCGCCGACATTGAGCCCCAGCGCCAGTACGCCGGCTTGCAGCGGCGTCAACGACAAGCCGGCAAAGGGCAGCACGAAATAGGCCCAGAACAACTGCACGAAGATCGAGGTGCCGCGGAAGAATTCGATATAGGTCGTGGCAATGGCCCGCACGACGAAGAAGCGCGACAGGCGGCCCATGCCGGCAAGGAAGGCCATGATCAGCGCAAGCACCGACCCCATCAGCGTCAGCTCGATGGTGACAAGCGCCCCTTGCAATATCAGGCCGAAATAGCCGGGCCACTGGGTCATGAATTAGAGGTTTCCAACGTTTGCTCTTGGCCCGTCTTCCCGTCCAGGGGAGACAAGCCGGTTCCCCCTCCGTAGCTGCAGCGCAACTGCGGAGGACGGGCAGATGATGGGCAACGCGAACTTGCAAAAGTTTGGCACCGCCCCTCACCCGCCCCTTCGGGCCACCCTCTCCCCGCGAGCAGGGAGAAGGAAGGAAGGAGCTACTTCGCCGTGCAGAGCTTCTCACGCGTCGTCGACATCGCGGCCGCTGCCGAGAAGCCGTAGGGTTCGATGATCTTGGCGAACTCGCCGGACTTCTTCATCTTGGCGAGTTCGACGTCATAGGCATCGCGCAACGCCTCGTCGCCTTTCTTGAACGCGGCGCCGTCGCAGTAGACTGGAGCACCGACCACCGGCGCGATCACTTCGAGGTTCGGATCGCTAGCCTTCTTGAGCAGGTCGTTGATCGACAGCACGGGCAGCGAATAGGCGTCGATACGGCCGTCCTGCACCATCTTCAGGCCGCTCTGGCCATCCGGCACGACGATGACGCGATCGCGCGGCACGCCGGCGTTGAGCGCCAGCTTCTCTTCGGTGCCACCACCCGGCGCGCCGACAGTCGCCGAGGTATCCTTGGCGATGTCCTCGTAGCTCTTAAAACCCTTCGGGTTGCCCTTCTTCACCAGCAGCGCCTCTGCATCGCACAGCACCGGTTCGGAATAGACGACGGCCGCGCAACGCTCCGGCTTCATGAACAGGCCGGCGGTGACCACGTCGAAGCGGCCGGCCTGGAGGCCTGGGATCATCGCGCCATATTCGGAGATCGAGGCTACGACATCGGCGACGCCCAGCCGTTTGAAGATCTCGCGCGCCACATCAGGCGCCGCGCCCGAAACCTTGCCGTCGGCGGCCACCGCCGTATAGGGCGGCTCATTGGCGATGGCGAGGCGGGCAAAGCCCTGCGACTTCAATTTCTCGAGCTTGCTGTCATCCGCCGAACCGGCGCTCGTGGCGGCGAGCATGGCGGTCAGTGCGAGGCCGGCGACACCAGCCAGAATGCCAAGTTTCTTCATTGTTCCCAACTCCTTGTTTCTGTTTTTGGCATGCTTGGTTCGGGACGGCCGTTGGCCGTCCGTGGACAACTACGTCGCCCGTTTGCATTGCGGTCAGATACGATGTCCTGCTGCGATGATCTTCTTCAGGAAACTCTGCGTTCTCTCCTGTTTGGGATGGCGGAAAATCTCGTCGGGCTTGCCTTCCTCGACGATCCGGCCACGGTCGAAGAACAGCACGCGGTCGGCGAAGTCGTGGGCGAAGCCCATCTCGTGGGTGACGAGAAGCATCGTCATATCGGTTTCGGCGGCGAGCTTGCGCATGACGTTGAGCACCTCCTCGACCAGTTCCGGGTCGAGCGCTGAGGTGACCTCGTCGAACAGCATGATCTTGGGCGACAGCGCCAGCGCCCGCGCAATCGCCACGCGCTGCTTCTGGCCGCCGGAAAGCTGCGCCGGCATCGCCTTCGCCTTGTCGGCAAGGCCAACCATATCGAGCAGTTCCATCGCCCGCTTCTCGGCGGCGGCGCGCGCAACGCCCTTGGTCAGCATCGGTGCCAGGGTGACGTTGTCCATGACACATTTGTGCGGAAACAGATTGAAGAGCTGGAAGACCATGCCGATCTTCTGGCGCATTTTTGCCAGATGCCGCTCGTTGGCCGGCAGCAGCTGCCCGTTGCGCTCCATGTGGTAGAGCTGCTCGCCGTCGACCTCGATGTGGCCGCCGTCGATCTTCTCCAGCGTCATCAGGATGCGCAGGATCGTCGTCTTGCCGGAGCCGGACGGGCCGATCAGCGCCAGTTTCTCGCCGGGCATGACCTGCATCGACAGGCCGTCTAGCACCTTGAAGGCACCGAAGCTCTTCGAAATCGCGTCAACCTTGATAGTGGGCGTGGGCAATCTGTTTTCCCCATTCTGGAGAATGCTATGCCCTTAACGATGCGAAACACACCAAATCATGTCAATTGGGAAAATAATATCATGACAATATTTTCCGATGCGGCACAATTTCAGGGTAATCTGCGCTCTGCTTTTGCATCAGATGGCGAGCAGCAAATGCTCCGGATCGCCACGCAAAAGCTTGGCAACAACGCCGAGGCCTGCGCGCAGTTCCCCCTCGGTGGTCGATCCGAGTGAGATGCGTACGGCCGGACGCCACGGCGTGTCGGCGATGCGGAACGAAGTACCCGGTGCGATCGCCACGCCGCGTAAGCGCGCCTGCGACACAAAGCTCTCCTCCGCATGGTCGCCCGGCAACTCGAGCCACAGATGCAGCCCGTCGCGATGGGCGCGATACTCGACCCCCGCCAGCATTTCAGCCGCTATCTCCTGGCGCTGCCTCAATGCCCCACGCTGCCAATTGACCAGCTCCAGCGCCGTGCCGTCGCTCACCCAACGAGTTGCGATCTCCGCCACCATCGGCGTCGCCATCCAGTTAGAGACAAGGTGACGGTTGGCGACGGCCGCGACATAGCGGTCGGGCACGGCGAGGTAGCCGATGCGCAGGCCGGGCACGGTAATCTTGGTGAAGGAGGTGACGAAAAGCGTGCGTTCGGGCGCGAAGGCCGCGACCGCGGGCGGCCGACCTTCGACCAACGGCCCGAGCACATCGTTCTCGATGATGGCGATGTCGTGCTTGCGGGCAACGGCCGCGATCTGCTCGCGACGCGTAGCATCCATCAACGTCGCCGTCGGATTGATGACCGAAGGCTGCACGAAAACGCCGCGAATGTCGGAGAGGCGGCAGGCCTCGTCGAGCGCCTCGGGGATCAGCCCATTGCCGTCGATCGGCAGGCCTTCAAGGTTGAAGCCGAGATAGCGGGCAAGCGGGATCAGCGTGTGGTGGCCTATCGCCTCCGTGGCGACGGTAGAGCCAGGCGGCGCCACGCTCATCAGCGCCACCGTCATGCCGGCGGTGGCGCCGTTGGTGAGGCTAATGTTCTGGGGCGAGGCCTCAAGGCCGCAGAGCTTTAGCCAGTCGACCGCGACCGCGCGGTGGCGCGGAAACACCATGTTCGGCCGGAACGACAGCGCCGAACTCGCCGGCAAATTCTCGGCCAGCCAACCCAGCGCCTGCTTCAGCTTCTCCAGATGCATCGGCTCGCAGACCGGCTTCAGGATGGAAAGGTCGATGACTTCGCCCAGGCGCTCCGGGATGTAGGGCGGTTCGGGCTCGCGGTGTTGCGTCTGCACGAAACTGCCGCGGCCGACTTCGCCGGAAATCAGCCCTCGGCGGATCAATTCCTCATAGGCGCGACTGACGGTCTGCACGGAAAGTTTCAGATCGTCGGCAAGGTGGCGATGCGTCGGCAATTGCGCGCCATTGGCGAGCCGTCCGTCATGGATGGCGCGCGCGATCTGGTCGGCCAGCGAGAGATAGGCCGGACGGCGGATGAGAGCTGGATCTGGTTGCCACAATGTCATGACTTAATAGAGATCGAAATCAGTGCAATTGACAATCGAAATGTTGCGCCCTCATGGTGGCGCGAACGAAAGGCGGAACCCCGCATGGCGGTATCGAAACTTGACCCGATCGACCTCAGGATTCTCGACGCCATCCAGCGCGACGGGCGCATCACCAAGCTGGCGCTCGCGGAGAAGGTCGGTCTGTCGCCGACGCCGTGCTGGATGCGGCTGCGCAAGCTGGAGAAAGCCGGCATCGTGACCGGCTACCACGCTTCCGTGGCCATGCGCGCTATCGCGCCAGTGGCGACGGTGCTGATGGAGGTCACCCTGGCCAATCATCGCCAGGCGGACTTCGACCGTTTCGAACGCGTCGTGCGCGATGTTCCAGAAATCGTCGCCTGCTGGTCGGTCGGCGGCGGCGTTGACTACGTGCTGAAAGTCATGGCGCGCGACATCGATGCCTATCAGCGGCTGGTCGACAGCCTGCTCGAACGCGAGATCGGAATCGATCGCTACTTCACCTACATCGTCACCAAGACGGTCAAGGACGAGACCGTGCTGCCGGTGACCGACCTGCTGCCGTAACAGGGCTGGCAGGCGGAGAGATTGTCTACCGCTCGACACCAATAGAGAGAATCTCTCTACCGACAGGCGTCGAAACAGTCTCACTCTTTGCCCGGCACGGCTGATGCTTCGGCATCGAATGGAGACGCCGATGTCCGCGCATTTCGCTCGCCCGCACCGCCACGAAGCACTCGACCGGCTTGCCGATCGCCGCTTGCTACGCGATCTCGGCTATGTCGACGGCCACTGGACCGCGGGCGAAGCGGCCGCGAGTTTCGAGGTCACGGATCCGGCGACAGGCTCCACCGTGGCCTTCGTCGCAGCGCTTGACGCAGGGCAGACGACGGAAGCAGTCGACGCGGCCACCCGTGCCCTGCCCGCGTGGCGCACGGCGCTGCCGCAGGAGCGCGCCAAAATCCTGCGAAAATGGTTCAACCTGATCATCGCCGCAAAGGACGATCTGGCACTGCTGATGACGCTGGAACAGGGCAAGCCGCTGAAGGAGGCGCTTGGCGAGATCGACTATGCCGCGTCCTTCGTCGAGTGGTACGCTGAAGAAGCCAAGCGTCTCAATACCGAGAGCGTCACCAGCCATCTGCCGAATGCTCAGATGACGGTACACCGCGAACCGCTCGGCGTTGTCGGCATCGTCACGCCATGGAATTTCCCGTCGGCCATGCTCACCCGCAAGGCCGCCGCCGCTTTAGCCGCCGGCTGCACGGTGGTGGCGCATCCGTCCTCCGAAACGCCGCTCTCGGCGCTCGCTCTGGCCGAACTCGGCGAACGCGCCGGGCTGCCGGCGGGTGTTTTCAACGTCGTGATCGGCGACGCCCGCACGATTGTCAGCGCGATGTGTACCGATGCAAGGGTGCGCGCCATGAGCTTTACCGGCTCGACCGAAGTCGGCCGGCTGATCGCCGCGCAGAGCGCGCCAACGATGAAACGGCTGGTCATGGAACTCGGCGGCCATGCACCGCTGATCGTCTTCGACGACGCCGATATCGAGAAGGCGGTGGCGATTGCGCTCGACGCCAAATTCGCCACATCTGGCCAGGATTGCCTCGCCGCCAATCGCATCTATGTGCAGCGCCCGATCTACGACCGCTTTTGCGCCGCTTTTGCCCGCCGCGTCGAACAGCTTCGCACCGGCAACGGGCTCTCCGGCGATGTCGAGATCGGGCCGCTAATGCATGAACGTGCCGTCAAGAAGCTGGAAGAGCAGGTCGCCGACGCAATCGCTCGAGGCGCGCGCTGCCTGACCGGTGGCAAGCGCCATGCGGCGGGCCTGCTGTTTTACCAGCCGACGCTGTTGGTCGATGTCCCCGACGAGGCGCTGATCATGAAGGAGGAAACCTTCGGTCCGGTCGCCGCGGTGACGCTGTTCGACGATGAGGCGGAGGTTGTCGCTCGCGCCAACGCCAGCGAATATGGCCTCGTCGCCTATGTCGTGACCGAGAACGGCGCCCGGCAGGCGCGCCTGGGCCGCGCCCTGGAATACGGCATGGTTGCCATCAACCGTGTCAAGATCACCGGTGCGCCGATCCCCTTCGGCGGCGTCAAGCAGTCCGGCATCGGCCGCGAAGGCTCGCGCCACGGCCTCGAAGCCTTCACCGATCTCAAATACCTTTGCTTGGACATGACCTAAGGCCATTCCGGAAATTTCAGGAGTCAAAAAATGCTCGAACAGTCCAACGAACTCTCAGCCTGGGATCGCGACCACTTCTTCCATCCTTCGACGCATATGGGCACGCATGCGCGCGGCGAGTCGCCGGCGCGCATCATGGCCGGCGGCGAAGGCGTGACCGTTTGGGACAACACCGGCAAGAAGAGCATCGACGCCTTTGCCGGCCTCTATTGCGTCAATGTCGGCTACGGCCGCCAGAAGATCGCCGACGCCATAGCGAACCAAGCCAGGAACCTCGCCTATTACCACGCCTATGTCGGGCACGGCACCGAGGCATCGATCACCTTGGCCAAGATGATCATCGACCGCGCGCCGAAAGGCATGTCGAGGGTCTATTTCGGCCTCTCCGGTTCCGACGCCAATGAGACCAACATCAAGCTGATCTGGTACTACAACAACGTTCTGGGACGCCCCGAAAAGAAAAAGATCATCTCGCGCTGGCGCGGCTATCACGGCTCCGGCGTGATGACGGGATCGCTGACCGGCCTTGAGTTGTTCCACAACGCTTTCGACCTGCCGCGGGCGCCGATCCTGCACACCGAGGCACCGTATTATTTCCGTCGCGCCGACCGTTCGATGAGCGAGGAGCAGTTCTCGCAACATTGCGCCGACAAGCTGGAGGAGATGATCCTCGCCGAAGGCCCGGACACGGTCGCAGCCTTCATCGGCGAACCGATCCTCGGCACCGGCGGCATCGTGCCGCCGCCGGCCGGCTATTGGGAAAAGATCCAGGCCGTGCTGACCAAATATGACGTGCTGCTCATCGCCGACGAGGTGGTGACCGGCTTCGGCCGTCTCGGCACCATGTTCGGTTCCGACCACTACGGCATCAAGCCGGACCTGATCACCATCGCCAAGGGCCTGACCTCGGCTTATGCGCCGCTCTCCGGCGTGATCGTCGCCGACAAGGTCTGGCGGGTGCTGGTCAACGGTTCCGACAGGCTCGGTTCGCTGGGCCATGGCTGGACCTATTCGGCACATCCTATCTGCGTTGCCGCAGGCGTGGCCAATCTCGAACTGATCGATGAGATGGACCTAGCGCGGAATGCCAGCGAGACCGGTGCCTATTTTCGTGCCGAACTTGCCAAGGCCGTTGGCGGCCACAAACACGTCGGCGAGGTGCGCGGCGACGGCATGCTGGCAGCAGTGGAGTTCGTCAAGGATCGCGACGACCACGTCCTCTTCGACCCGGCGCTCAAGGTCGGACCGCAGATTGCCACGGCGCTTGCGGCCAATGGCGTCATCGGCCGCGCCATGCCGCAAGGTGACATCCTCGGCTTCGCTCCGCCACTCTGCCTGACACGCGAGGAGGCCGACACCATCGTCGCCAGGACCGCCGACGCGGTGAACAGCGTCTTCGCCAACATCTGAGAAGCGACATGACCGCCGTGCCCCGAACCATCCCCGCCACGATGGCCACAGTGCAACTTACTGGCCATGGCGGCCTGGAAAAGCTCGTCTACCGCACGGATGTAAAGGTGCCGGCACCGGCTGCAGGCGAGGTGCTGGTCAAGGTCAGCGTCTGTGGCATGAACAACCCCGACGCCCGGATGCGCCAGGGCGCCTATGGCACGGAGGAAGATGCCTGGGCGGTCTTGACCTGGCGCCGGCAAGGCAACACGCTGACCTTCCCGCGCATCCAGGGTACCGACATGGTGCGCACACCGTCGGCAAGGGCAAGGAGCAAGCGGTGCTCGGCATTGGCGCCGAGAGGGTGATCACGCGCGGCGTCACTGATCTGCCGGCCGCCGTCGATGAGGCGACTGGAGGCCCGCCGATCGACGTGGTTGCCGATCTTGTTGGCGGTGTCATCTTCAACAACCTGCTGCGCATCCTGCGCGCTGAAGGACGCTACACAACGGTAGGCGCTATTGTCGGTCCGGTCGTGCAACTCGACCTACGCACCGTGTATCTGAAGCAGTTGCAGTTGCTCGACTCGAGCCAAGGCACGCGAGCGGATTTCCGTCCCATCGTTCGCTATGTCGGGGCAAAGAACATCAAGCCTCTGGCCGGAGGGGTCTACAAGCTATCAGACTTCCACCGTGTCCAGACTGACTTCATGGCCAAGGGCTTTGTCGGCAAGCTTGTGGTGGCGCCGGACGCGATATGGGGCGATAGCTGAGGTCATTGACCTAGCGCGGCCAAGTCCTGCCGAGAGCAGCTGAATTAATTCTTAGTGGTGAAGCCCTACCACAACCGACATAATGTCTCACACCATCGCCACCTTCAGCGTGGCCGCCATTTATGTCCGTTTCTGGTTGCCGATAGCCCGGCGGAACGTCCGACGCGATGGCGCTTAGCTGCCATCGAACATGCAATAGAAATAGCGATCGAACTAAGCCGCAAGAATAGCGCTCACCATACGGGCGGTACGGGGTGCAAGCGTCAGCCCTATGTGGCCATGGCCGAAGGCAAGGATAACATCTCGCCCTCCCTTCGATGGCCGGATGACGGGAACGGAATCGGGCATGGACGGGCGGAAGCCGAGCCAGCTGCGGTCTGGTTCGCCAAGGGTCGGGAAAACCCGGCGAGCATTCGCAACCAGCGACTGCAGCAGCCGGGTGTTGGCCGGAGCAGCGATACCGCCGAGTTCCACCAGGCCGGCGACGCGCAGCCGGCCACGCATGGGGCACAAATAGAAGCCGTGTGCGGTCGGGCAGACCGGCCGTTCCACCGGCGGCTTCTCCATGTCGAACTCGATATGGTAGCCGCGCTCCGTGTCGAGGCGGACCGGATCGCCGATCTGGGCCGCCAGCCTTTGGGAATGTGCGCCTGCGGAGATGACCACGGCTCGCGCGCCGATCTCGAACGGCCCGGCCAGGATGCGGACCCCGGCGGACGCACGCGCGATCGTGTGCGCGCAAGCCGGCACGAATTCGACACCCGCCCTGCGGGCCGCCATCGAAAGACGGCGCATCGTCTCGCCCGGATCGACGAGATTGATCGCATCGGGAAAGAACAGGCCGCCGCCCTCGACAGGCGTCAGCCGGGGTTCCAGTCGCAGCACCTCGTCGGGCGAGAGCAGCTCCAGGGCAACGCCGTAGCTGCGGCGCAGCGCGATGTCTGTCGCGGCTGCCTGGAAAGCCTTGCGGGTCTGGTAAAGATAGAGGCAGCCTTCCGCCGAGAGCAGGTCCGATGCACCGATTTGCGCCGCGAACTCCCGCCATGCCGCCGGGGCGTCGGACAGGAGTTCCGCAATGCGGCGGGTGTTGTCACGGTAGCGGTGCGGCAGCGATTCATAGGCGAAGCGCGCCAGCCACGGAAACAGGGCGGGCAAGGCGGCGGCGCGGATCGACAGGGGGCTGTCCGCGTCGAACAGCAGCGGCAGCAGGTTGCGCAGGACCGAGGGCGTGCCCACCGGCAGGACCGCATAGTCCGCGATAGTGCCGGCATTGCCGTAGGAGGCACCGCTGCCCGGCTCGTTCGGCTCGATCACCACGACCTCGCGGCCGTCGGCGCGAAGCCGAAGCGCAATTGCCAGACCGATGACGCCGCCGCCGATCACGGCGACGTCGGTCGAAATCCTGCTCATCTGATTCATACCAGGTTGGGAGGGGGACGGCGCCACCACATGGCGCCGCCGGTTGTGGGGCCGACCGGTGCCGGCGTTCAGCCGGACGCTGCGTATTTGGCGACATAGGCGCGCGTGCGCGCCTCGCGTGGCCGGTCGAGCACATCCGCAGCAGTGCCTTGCTCGATGATCTTGCCGCCGTCGATGAAGACGACCCAGTCCGACACTTCCCGCGCGAAGGGCAGTTCGTGGGTGACCAGGATCATCGTCATGCCATCGGCGGCCAGTTCGCGCATGACCCGCAGCACCTCGCCGGTCGATTCCGGATCGAGCGCCGAGGTCGGCTCGTCGAACAAAAGGACAGTGGGCCCAAGCGCGAGCGCCCGGGCAATCGCCACGCGCTGCTGCTCGCCACCCGACATGCGCTCCGGATAGGCCGTCGCGCGATGTGCAAGGCCGACACGGGTGAGCAGGCGCACGGCACGCTCCACCGCCTCGCGCTCGCCGATCCCCGCAGCGTGCATCTGCGCGAGAACGACGTTCTCGACCGCTGTCAGATGCGGGAACAGGTTGAAGCGTTGGAACACCATGCCGACGCGTTGGCGCAGCTTGGCGAGGTCCTTGCATGTCACCGCCCCCCTGGCGCAGATCGCCTCGCCATTGACCTCGATGACGCCGTCGTCGGGCTGCTCAAGCAGGTTGACGCATCGCATCAGCGTCGTCTTGCCGCCGCCGCTCTGGCCGATGATGCTGACGATGCGGCCGCCCGGCACGTCGAGATCGATGCCGCCGAGCACCTGCCTGCCATCGAAGGACTTCTTGAGGCCGCGGATGGTGACGGCCGGCCTGGTGGCGGCCTCCGCTACGTTGACGATATGCTGTGTCATGCGGTTCCTCCCGCGAGCAAGGTCCTGGCCAGCCGTAACCGCCGCCGCCGCCCGCGCGACAGCGGTACGCCCGCCTGGATCGTCCGCTCCAGCCACAGCAGGCTTTGCGACAGCGGATAGCAGACCGCGAAATAGATGGCCGCGATGACGAGATAGACCTCCAGCGCCCGGAACGTCTCGGACGCGATCAGCTGCGCCTGCGTCATCAGTTCGGCCGCCGAGATCGTCACCAAGAGCGAGGTCGATTTGAGCAGGTCGACGAACATGGTGTTGGTGCCGGGTAATGCCAGCCGCAGCGCCTGTGGCAAGACGACATGGCCGAAGGTGGTGCCACGGCCAAGTCCCAGCGCCTGCGCCGCCTCGTTCTGGCCGGAATGGATGCCGGCGATGGCCGCGCGGAAGATCTCGGACAGATAGGCCGCGTAGAACAGGACGAGGCTGAGCACACCGGCGGCGAAGACGCTGAGTTTCACCCCGACCGACGGCAAGCCGAAATAGGTGACGAAGATGATCGCCAGCAGCGGGACGTTCTTGAAGACCTCCGTGTAGAGGGCGGCCGGCAGCCGGACCAGGCGCAGACGGTTGAGGCGCATCAACGCGAGCACCAGACCGAGAACCGCGGCACCGGCGAAGCTGGCGACTGTGTAGGCCAGGGTCCTGAGCAGACCCCAGCCGATATTGCCCGCGTAGTCGCTCCAGGGAACCTGGAGAAATCCGGTGAAGACATCGGAAGGGGACATTGTCCGGCCCTCCGCTCTTCAAGGGGCGATCGAGGGTGGCGACCAGTCCGCGGGACGATCGACGCCGCGGCGTTGAGCTGCCATCTCCGGCGAAGGAACCAGGAATTGCTTGGGGTCGCCGCCCCATTTGGTGATCAACGCCGAGAGCGAGCCATCCTTGTACATGGCGTCGATCTGGTCGGACACCGCCTTGGCCAGCTTGGGCGCCTCCTTCGGCAGGTAGAAGCCGGTCATGTAGGACTGGAAATACTGGTAGTCAGGATGGGCCTTGACCTCTTCGGCGGTCGGCGGCGTCAGGTATTCGACGCTGAACTTCATGTCCGGCCGCTGCTTCTGCTGGTAGACGATCAGCAACGGATCGAGGAAGCCGACATTCAGCCGACCCGACGCGAGGTCCTGGAAGACGCTGTCGGCCGAGGGATAGGTGTGCGGCGTAGCATTCGGCACCTGAGCGATCGATTTCGCCCAGACATAGCCGGTGACCGTGCCGAGGTCCTTGCCTTCCAGGCTCTTGACGTCCGGATATTTGTCGGAGCCCGCGACGGCCATGGCTGGCGGCGAATAATAGGGCGGGTCGGTGAACAGGCCGACCTTCTGGCGCGCATCCGACCAAGCGATACCGCCGATGGTGATGTCGGCGCGCCGCGACTGCACCGAGGCAAGCATGCCGGGAAAATCGGTGACGTTGACTTCCATCTTGAGGCCGAGCTTGTCGGCGACCGCGGCGAGGATATCGCTGTCCAGCCCGACCAGTCTGTCATCCTTCATCGCCGTATAAGGCATGTAGGGCTGGATGGTGACCTGGAGCACGCCGGGTTTCAGCGTTTCGAGATCCTCCGCTGAGGCCGGCTGAAACACGCCCAGCAATCCCATGCCGAAACCCAGCAAGGCAGCGAAACCTCCCTTGAGCGACGACGACGAAAATTTCCCCTTTTTCATGACCGATACCTCCCTGTCATCGTATCAATATATTTGTAATATATCGATCAGTATATTATACATATCCATTGTCAAGTGATTCTCGGCGATCGCTTCCCGGTACGGTGGAGACAAGGTGATGGACGCGCGGATGCGTGAGGGAGACGCTGATGAGGCCGGCACGACACTGGCCGAGCGCACCTACCTGCAACTGCGGGAGGACATCATCACGGTAAAGCTGGCGCCCGGCACGTTGCTGCGCGAAAGCGAGCTGATGCGGCGGCTCGACGTCGGTCGCACGCCGGTGCGCGAGGCGCTGCTGCGGCTGCAGCGCGACGGCTTCGTCGATGTCAACGGCCGCCGGGGCACCTCCGTCAGCACCATCGATATCAGTGATCTGTCGGCGATCTACGAAGCGCGCGCGACCATCGAGTCTTGGGCGACACGGCTGGCGGCGGAGCGTCTGCGCGAACCGGAACGCAGGGAGGCGCGGAAATTACTCGAGGAGCTCGCGGCTTTTTCGGATCGGCCAGAACCCGAGCCCCTGCTGGCGCTCGATCGTCGTATTCACCGCTTCATCTACCGCGCCGCCAAGAACCCCTATCTGTTCGACACGCTCGACCACTACCACAACCTGTCGCTGCGGATCCTGCATGTGGCGACGCGGCGATTCCCCGAGTTGATGTCCGGTCTCGACAAGGTCCTGCACGAGCAGACCCAGATGCTCGAAGCGGTCTGCCGCGGCGACGGCGAAACTGCCGAGCGCATCGCGCTGCATCACGTTCTGAGCTTTGAAGAGGACGTACGCAGGGTCATTTAGGTGCCAGTCGCGCTGACCACTCGAAGGCGCCTGCGATCAATCTGGAGACCGGAGTGCCCAATCGTGAACTCGGCGGGCACAACCGCTCCGCCATGCCTGCTTCCACGAGGCGCGAACTGAATTTCAACGACTGACATGAAGGCGCAAAGCAGCCGACCCAATCCCGGCTCACTTAAGTACGAGTGTCATTGTCAGAATAATTTTGTACCTAGATGCACCGAGTTTGCGGCTGTCCGCTGCAGGAGCAGTATCACACGGCCCCCAGCCACTCGCCGCTGCCGGTACATGCCGCCAGTGTGATCATGTCAATTGCCACAGCGGGTTGGCGGCTCATGTGATCTGACGAAACTGGTCCGCCTTTCCTGAAGTGGATAACCAGTTGCTTCCTAATATAGGCAGGCACCATCCAACGGATGGCTAGGTTGTATCGACCAGCCCCTTGCCATAGCAGTTGCGCTGGTTTCGCGAGGCGGTAACGGCTATGCTGGCAGCCAGCGAATTCGCTTTCGAAACTTATTGCCCTTCCTGACTTCATCGTGCCGCAGTCCAAAGGAGTCTGTTGCGATGGCGGGCCTGAATCCGATTGTGATCGAGAACCAGAAGACTGGTAACCCACAAAGCGAGTGGGACCTCGACGGACCGTCGTCCAGCAACATCCAGGGCTTTGCCACGACCATCAGCGTCAACGCGGGCGGCACCGTATCCCTCAAGATCAACACCGATTCGGCCAATTACAGGATCGCCATCTACCGGCTCGGATACTATGCGGGACTGGGCGCCCGGCTGATCACAACGATCCAGAAGACGACGGCTTCCGTACAGCCGGCGCCGGGCGGAACGCCGGCCATCGGCCTAGTCGATGCCAGCAATTGGGCGGTCACCGCCACATGGGCCGTTCCTTCGGATGCCGTTTCCGGCATCTATATCGCCAAGCTGGTGCGGCAGGACAGCACTGCAGGCGCCAGCCACATTCCGTTCATCGTGCGCAACGACGGCGTTCGGCGCGACATCGTCTTCCAGACCTCGGACACGACCTGGCACGCCTATAATGGCTGGGGCGGCGCCAATCTCTATGGCGGCAATGCCACAGCGAGTTCGGACGGCCGTGCCTACAAGGTCAGCTACAATCGGCCGTTCGTGACCCGCGACGGCATCGGCACCTATGCGGGGCCGCAGGATTTTGTGTTCAGCGCCGAATATGCGGCGATCCGCTGGCTCGAGCGCAACGGTTTCGACGTCGCCTACGTCTCCGGCGTCGATGTCGGCCCCGGCGCCTACCCGTTGACCAACTACAAGGTCTATATGTCGGTCGGCCACGACGAATACTGGTCCGGCGACCAGCGGGCCAATGTCGAGGCCGCGCGCGATGCCGGCGTCCATCTGATTTTCATCAGCGGCAATGAGGTCTATTGGAAAACGCGCTGGGAAGCGGACGCCAGCGGCGCCCCGAACCGGACACTGGTGACCTACAAGGAAACGCATGCCGTCGCCAAGATCGATCCTTCCAGCCAATGGACGGGAACGTGGCGCGATCCGAGCTTCACGCCGATCTCTGACGGCGGCCGACCGGAAAACGCGCTGACCGGGACCATTTTCCAGGTGGATTCGTTCCGGGCGGACACCATCACCATTCCCTACGGCCCATCCAAGTTCCGGTTCTGGCGCAACACCTCCGTAGCGGGCACCCAGTCCGGCCAGGTGGCCTCACTGGCGACAGGCATTCTGGGCTACGAATGGGATGAATCGCCGGACAACGGCTTTCGCCCACCGAGCCTGATCCACCTTTCTGCAACCACGCTTTCGGTCAACACCTATCTGCTGGACTACGGCAACACCGTCGGTCCGGCGCAGGCGACGCACAATCTTGCACTCTACCGCGCACCCAGCGGCGCGCTCGTTTTCGGGGCGGGCACCGTGTTCTGGTCGTTCGGCCTCGACACCGACCATGACTACGCCAATGACGGCCCCGTCACGGTCACGCCGGAAGATCCGAACGTCCAGCAGGCGACGGTCAATCTCTTAGCCGACATGGGCGTCCAGCCGCAGACCCTGCAGGGTAATCTGGTGACGGCATCGGCGTCGACGGACCTGACGCCGCCTGTCTCCACAATCTCGACGCCAGCGGCCGGCGCAAGCTTGGTCCAGCAGCAGGCTGTGACGGTCAGTGGCACTGCCTCAGATGCTGGCGGGTTGGTCGCGGTCGTGGAGGTCTCGACCGACGGCGGCGCGACCTGGCATCCCGCCACGGGCACCACCAATTGGACATTCACCTGGCAACCGCTGCTTCCCGGAAACTACACGATCACCGCGCGCGGGGTCGACGACAGCATGAATGTCGAGACGCCCGGCGCGGGCGTTTCCGTCACTGTCACGCCCGCTGCAACCGTCAGCCTGTTCACGCAGAAGGATGTGCCCTTCACCCTCAGCACCGACGATCACAACGCCCTGGAGATCGGGCTCCGCTTCAAGGCGACCACGGGCGGTACTGTGAGCGCCATCCGCTTCTACAAGAACCCGAGCAATGTCGGCGCGCATATTGGCCATCTCTGGAGTTCGACGGGGACGCTGCTGGCGGCAGCCAGCTTTTCCAATGAGACGGCCAGCGGCTGGCAGCAGGCGAACCTGACGACAGCCGTCACGCTGACCGTGGGAGCCACCTATGTCGTCTCCTATTCCTCCAACGGCTTCTATTCGGTCGACTACAACTATTTCTATCGCCAGCGCAGCATTGGGTCGCTGGTCGCGCCCTCTGGGCTGAGCGTGGGAAACGGCGTGTTCGTTTACGGTTCTGCCGGCTCGTTCCCCTCGAGCTCCTTCCTCAATTCCAATTATTGGGTCGATGTCGTCTTCAACCGCGCCGGCGGGGCTGGAAATCTTCCGCCGACCGCCAACAACGACAGCGGATTCGTCACCACGGAGAACACCGCGCTTGCCATTCCGGCATCGTCCTTGCTTGCGAACGACACCGACCCCAACGGCTACACGCTTTCGGTGACTGGTGTCAGCAGCCCGACCAACGGCACGGTTGCCTACAATGCCGGAACCCAGATCGCGACCTTCACGCCGACGACGAACTATGTCGGCGATGCCGGCTTCGTCTACTCGATCACCAATGGACATGGGGGCACGGCCTCGGCGAATGTGGCATTGGCCGTCAACCCGAGCGGACAGACCACGGTCAGTCTGTTCAGTATATCCGACGTCCCGGCAACTGTGACGGAGAACGACAACAACGCCGTTGAATTGGGCGTCCAGTTCCAATCGTCCGCGGCCGGACAGGTGACCGGCATCCTCTTCTATAAGGGGCCGCAGAACACCGGGACCCACATCGCCAATCTCTGGACCGCGAGCGGAACCCTTCTCGCCACCGCCACCTTCGTCAATGAGACGGCAAGCGGCTGGCAAGTGGTAACCTTTCCGGCGGTCGCGATTTCCGCGAACACGGTCTATGTTGCGTCCTATCACACGCAGACCGGATATTATTCCGCAAACAGCGGCTACTTCTCGACCGCGCATGTGAGCGGGGTCCTGACAGCACCGGCGACCGGCCCTGTCGGCGGCAATGGCCTCTACGCCTATGGCGCGAGCAGCGCCTTCCCCACGAGCAGCTACAACGCGACCAACTACTGGGTCGACGTCGTCTTCCAGCCGACCAGCCAGAGCACCTACAGCCTCTTCAGCCTCAACGACACACCGGCCACGGTAACGCAAAACGATCCGAATGCCGTTGAACTTGGGGTCAAGTTCCAGAGCAGCAGTGCCGTCCAGGCTCTCGGCATCCGCTTCTACAAGGGACCGCAAAACACCGGCCCCCACGTTGCCAATTTGTGGAGCAGCACGGGAACGCTGCTGGCAACTGCCACTTTTGCCGGCGAAACGGCAAGCGGTTGGCAGACCGTGACCTTTGCCTCGCCCGTTCCGCTGACCGCGAACACGATCTATGTGGCGTCATATCACACCACGACGGGCTACTATTCCGCCACGTCCGCCTACTTCACCACCGGCCATACCAGCGCGATGCTGCTCGCACCGGACAGCGCGAGCGCCGGCGGCAACGGGGTCTACATCTATGGCGCCAGCGCTTTCCCGACGAGCAGCTACAATTCCACCAATTATTGGGTTGATGTGATCGTCAGCAACAGTTCGGGAGCGCCAGTTGTATAGAGCCGCCCTTGGTTCCCTTTGCACAGGGTACCCAAGGGCGGTCGGACCATGCGATGTTCCGCTCCGCCTTGACCGTTTCCGCCACGATGCGGCTTTGACAAAAATCGGCGCCTGATCACATTAAGGGCCGTCAAAGTCTTCGCTCGAGCAAACGGTCTTCGTGAATGGCATCGCAATTTTCCTGGTTCAACGAGCCCAAATCCTGGTCTGGTCATGCGCTGGGACTAAAACTTAAAACGGACGCCGATACGGATTTCTGGCGCAAGACCTTCTATGGTTTCATCCGCGATAGCGGCCATGCCTACCTGCGGCCGGTCGAAGGCGATTTCACAGCCGAAGTGACAGTCCTTGGCGACTATTCCGAACTCTATGACCAAGCTGGTCTCTTTTTCCGGCTCGACGAACGAAATTGGATCAAGGCCGGGATCGAATACACCGACGGAATGATGCATTTCTCCGTTGTCGTCACCCGTGATGTTTCGGACTGGTCCGTGATACCGCTGCCATCGGCTCGACCGAGCGATCCGGTCCGCATCCGGCTGACGCGGCATGACGATGCCGTGCGCGTGCAATATGCCGTGGGTGCAATGGCTTGGCAGATGGCGCGGCTATGCCCGTTCTCGGCCACGCGGGCTGAAATCGGCGTCACGGCCTGCTCGCCTCAAGGGCCGGGTTTCACCGTATCATTTTCGCAGTTAGTCGTTGGCGAGGCGATCGCACGCGACCTCCACGCTCCGGAGTAGCAGCAGACGAATCCCCTCTTCCCGCCGACGCAAAACACCAGCTGTCGTTCGGTCAAACCAGCGAGGTGGCGATCTTTGGCGTGGCCGCCCCAGTTGTTGCCGACAAGGGCCGGCAGGAATTTCGCACCATCAGGCGCCCTTTGAGAACGAGGCGGCGCGACGGCGCATCGCGATTGCCGTTCAAGCGGTCAAGCAGAAGCATGGCAGCCTGCTCGCCGATGGCCTGCACCGGCTGCGCGATCGTGGTCAATTGAGGATGGAACACATCGGCCCATGGGAAATCGTCGAAGCAGATGATCGAAATGTCTTCCGGACAGGACAAGCCGATGTCGCGGATCGCCTTCATGGCTCCGACGACCATCGGGTTGTTTGCGGAGAAGATCGCGGTCGGGCGTTCGTGCAGGGAAAGCAGTTGCATGGCGGCGGTGTAGCCGTCGGCCTCATGCAGATCACCGGAGCGGACAAGGCTCTGGTCGAATGTCAGCCCGGCGGCGAGCAGCGCCGCGCGATAACCGGCCATGCGGTCGCGCATCGGCGAGATGTCGAATGAGCCGGTTATGTAGCCGATACGCTTGTGGCCCAGATCGACGAGGTAGGTGATCGCCTCGAACACGGCCTGATGATTGTCGAGCACGACCCTGTCGGTGTCGACATTCTCGCATTCGCGATCGAGCAGAACGACCGGCACGTTGGCGCGTTCGACCGTTTCCTTGAGGAAAGCGCTGTCGCCCACGCGGGCCACGATGAGACCGTCGACCATACGGTCGAGGAGAAGCCGGATCTGGTCGTCCTGGTTGTTCAGGTCTTCATCAGTGCAGCACAACATCACCGCATAGCCTGCCCGGTCGAAGGCCTGCTGGATGACCGAAACGACGTCGGTGAAAAAGGGGTTGGTAATGTGCGGTACGGTGAGACCGACTGTGCGGGTCGTGCCGACCTTGAGACTGCGCGCGATGGCATTACGCTTATAGCCGATCTCGCGGATCGCCTGCTCGATGCGGGCGCTGAGCTCCTGGCTGACGGTCGTCGTGCCGTTGATGTAGGCCGAAACGGTCGCCACGGAAACACGCGCTGCTTCCGCCACGTGCAACATGGTAGGAGCGCCGGTTTTTCGATGCTTTCTCGCCTTTAGCTCGGTCATCTTCTAAACGTTTCAGCGTGTACGTCGACGTAACACCTATGGAATTCCCTTGTTTTTTGCAAGAATCAAAAAAACATGGGCTGGAGGGACGATCGTCAATCTTGACTCTATCGAAACGTTTAGATTAGCTTTTTCGCATGACTGGCAGCGCGGTAGGGAGGCCGTTTCTGTCATGGCCACTCGTGAATTTGCGACTTCGCCGGATCATGGTGCCCCCTCGCCGGGGCAACCTATTCTTGCTGCCGACAACATTTCGAAGGCCTTCGGCGGCATCGCGGCGCTCAGCGATGTGAGTTTCGACCTCAGACGCGGCGAGATCCATGCCCTGATGGGCGAGAACGGCGCCGGCAAGTCGACGCTGATGAAAATCCTCTCCGGCGTCTACACGGATTACGAGGGAACGATTTCGGTTGCCACGCAACCAGTCCGGTTTTCCGGCGTACGCGACGCCGAGGATGCCGGCATCGCCATTATTCACCAGGAACTCAACCTCGTTCCCGAACTGAGCGTCGCCGAAAATATCTTCCTCGGCCGCGAAAAGCTGATCGGTGGGCTGATCGTCAACCGCAAGGCGAGTTTCTCGGCAGCCCGAGATCTCCTCGCCTCGCTTGGCATCGAACTCGATCCCGAGGCGCGTGTCGGCAGATTGCGCGTCGGTGAACAACAGCTGGTCGAGATCGCCAAGGCGCTGTCCAAGTCGGCACGCATCCTCATCATGGACGAACCGACGTCCGCCTTGTCGCCGGCTGAATGCCAAAGGCTGTTCCGCATCGTCCGCCAATTGGCCTCGCAAGGCGTCGCGATCGTCTACATCTCGCACCGCATCGATGAGGTCATGCATCTGGCCGACCGCACCACCGTCTTCCGGGACGGGCGTCACGTTCTGACACGCTCGATGGATCGACTGGACGAAAACGCGCTCATTGCCGCCATGGTCGGCCGCACCTTGCTCGATCCTTCGACAACCGCGCGCAATGCCCATTACGACACGCCGATCCTGACGGTGAGGAACCTTCGCCTAGACAAGCCGGACCGAAACGGATGGCGGACGGTTTTGTCGGATATCGACTTCGATCTCGGACGCGGCGAAATATTGGGCATCGGCGGCTTGCTCGGTTCCGGTCGAACGGAAATCCTGCAATCGATCTTCGGCAGTGCTCAAGGGCGGGTTAGCGGCGAGATCAGGCTGGATGGAAAAGGCATCGACATTCGCTCGCCCCGCGATGCCCGCCATCTTGGCATCGCCCTCGTCACCGAGGACCGCAAGGCGGAGGGCCTCTATCTCAAGGCCTCCATCGCCGACAATGTCGCGCTTCCGCTCGTCGACGCCCTTTCCCGTTTTGGCTTGCGCTCCGTTGCCGGCGAGAAAGCGCTGGCCGACGAAGCGGTCAAGACATTGGGAATCCGCTGCAGCGATATCGACCAGGTCGCCAACACCCTTTCAGGCGGCAATCAGCAGAAGGTGGTGATCGGCAAATGGCTGGCGACCAAGCCACGCATTCTGCTGTTGGACGAGCCAACGCGCGGCATCGACATCGGCGCCAAACGCGACATCTACGATCTCATCTTCCGATTGGCTGATCAGGGGCTAGCCATTGTGGTGGTCAGTTCCGAGATGCCGGAACTGCTGCACCTTTCGGACCGCATCCTGGTGATGGCCGAGGGCCGTCAGACCGGCATGCTTCAACGCCATCAAGCCAGTGAGGAGCGGATCATGCAGTTGGCTGCGCCCCGGCGCGCAAACGGACGGACGGCAGCATGAATGCGTTGAGACTTGTGTCGCGTACAAAGCTCTACTGGGGGCTGATCGCCATTTTTTTGATTGGCGTTCTGGGCTCGCCGGTCACTTCCAAGGGCACCAACATCTTCCTGTCCTACGGCAATCTGCTCGATGTGCTGAGACAGGTTTCCACGACCGGCCTCATTGCCACGGGCATGACGGCGGTCATCATCACCGGCGGCATCGATCTTTCGGTCGGTTCGCTGATGGCTATCTGCTCCGTGGTGACGGCGATGCTGCTCACAATGCCTGGTGCCACGCCGGCTGCCCTCATGGGCATACCCGCGGTCGGCCTGGTTGCGCTGCTGATTGGCGTTGCCACCACGCGTTTCCTGTTCGCCAACTTCGCCAAGTCGGCGAACGGGGTCACACTCCACCGCATGCCACATCTTGATAAGATGCGTGGTGTCGTTTTGCCGGCCGTGGTCGGCATCCTGCTGTGTGCCCTCACGCTCTGGTTTCTTCTGCCGCAAGTCGACACGAAGTTCGGCGTGCTCGGCGTTCTCATCGTGGCACCCTGCGTCGGATTGCTGTTCGGAGCGCTCAACGGCCTGATCATCGTTGGTGGCCGACTGCAGCCCTTCATCGTCACGCTTGCGATGATGGTAACGGCCCTGGGCATCGCCCGCCTCACCGCAGGACAGAACAATGCGGTGCTGCCCGTCTATACCGGTTCCAACGCCACCGAGGATTTCGAAATCCTGCGCTCGCTCGCCTTCGGCATCATTCCCATGCCCGGCCTGTTCTTCCTTGGCGCCATCGTCATTTATGGCGCCGTGCTGCGCTTCACGCCCTTTGGCCGCTATGTCTATGCGATCGGCGGCAACGAGGAAGCCGCGCGGCTTTCGGGTATCGCCGCCGGTCGCGTGAAGATCGCCACCTATGCCATTTCGGGCCTGCTCGCCGGCATCGCCGCCGTGCTCTATGTGGCGCAATACCGCCAGGGCAAACCGGATGCGGGTGCGGGGCTGGAACTCGATGCGATCGCCGCCGTCGTCATTGGCGGCACCAGTCTGATGGGCGGGCGCGGCAGCCTCGCGGGGACCTTGTGCGGCGTGCTGATCTTCGGGCTGCTGTCCAACATCCTGCAGCTGCACAACATCAATTCGAACCTGCAGCTTGTGCTCAAAGGCCTGATCATCATCGGCACGGTGCTGGTCCAGGAGCGCAACGCCGCTGATCTTTTCGCCCATATGCGACTTTCGCGGAAGCGATCGGCGCACACGCCAACGTCCGTTGATGAGCGGGCGATCAAAGAGACCAAGTCTCGAACAATCGGAGGAAACGCAAATGAAACGCCGTGAATTTCTTGGACTGGTGGCCCTGACAACAGCACTTGTCGCCACGACAGCGCTCGTCCCGGGTCAAAGCGCGTTCGCACAAGACAAAAAGTGGACCATCGGCTTCAGCCAGGTCACCACGATCGAGCCGTGGCGGGCGCAGTTCAACAAGGACATCCTTGCTGAAGCCGCCAAACACCCGAACGTCAATCTCATCATCACCGACGGCGAAGACAAGACCGAAAAGCAGGTCGCGGATGTCGAAAACCTCATCCGTCAGCAGGTCGACGCGCTGCTCATTTCACCGAAGGAATCCGCCGGTCTTACCGGCGTCGTCCAGAAGGCAATCGATGCCAAAATCCCCGTCTTCGTGCTCGACCGCAACGTCGACACGAAGGATTTCATCCAGTTCGTGGGCGGCGACAACAAGTTGATCGGCCGCGCCGCCGGTGAATATGCGGTCGAACTTCTGGGCGGCAAAGGCAAGGCAGCCGGCAATGTCGTCGAGATATGGGGCGGCATGGGTACCGAGCCGGCGCATGACCGTCACGATGGCTTCCATGAATTCACCGACAAGGAACCGGGCATCAAATATCTGCTCGACAAGCAGTCGGGCGACTGGAAGCAGGACCAGGCCTACAACATCATGGCGACCGCACTGCGCAACAACGAGAAGATCGACCTGGTCTACGGCCACAACGATCCGATGGCCTATGGCGCCTATCTCGCCGCCAAGGATGTCGGTCGCGACAAGGACATCAAATTCATAGGCATCGACGCCTTGCCCAATGAAGGCGTGCAGCTCGTCAACAAGGGTGAACTGACGGCGACTTTCCTCTACGCAACGCCTGGAGCGGAGGGGTTGCGCCAGGCGTTGAAATATCTCGCCGGCGAGAAGGTCGAAAAGACCGTTATCCTGCCGACCTTGAAGATCACCAAGGAAAACGCGCCGCAGATCCTGAAGGACAACGGCCTCTAATTTCACAATTGCTGCAGGCAGCGGCCGACATCAAAATTTCGGTCGCTGCCTCATCGTAAACGCCCATGCCGCCGGCATCATTCGGCAGCGACGGCGAATCCAATACGCGATCTGAGAGCCGCTCCGGCTTCGTCGAGTGCCTGGTCGATACGGCGCGCGAAGGCCTCCGATGCCGGTTGGCCATCGGCGAAATCGCGCTCCGTCGCATAGATGGCCGTCGGCAGGGAATAAGCCTCGAAGAACCCGAACAGTGGCCGAAGCTGGTGTTCGACGATCAGCGCATGGCGGTCGCCGCCGCCTGTCGCGGTCAAGAGCACGGGTTTGCCGCGCAGTGCCGTCGGATCGAGCAGATCGAAGAAATGTTTGAACAGCCCGGTATAGCTGCCCTTGTAGGTTGGTGAACCGACGACCAGCAGATCGGCTTCCGCAACGGCGCGCAGAATTGTCCCTGCCTGATCCCCCAGATCGGACGCCCGCCGCGCCGTGGCGAAGGACGCCCCCAGATCTTCGATGTCCCAGCTCGCGGCAGACAGCCGGTTGCGGCGTCCGATCTGTGACACGACATGGTCGACGAAGCCGAAGGTCTTGGACGGGCGTGTGATGTTGCCGGAAAAGCCGACAATGCTGGTGTTGGCCACGGGCGAACTCCCTTTTCTCGATGCTCGGTCTCTCAGGAAGCTGATGCGGCAACGCGCGGACGCACACCACGACCAAACTCGACGTCCCAACCGCGCAGCGCCGGCGACGACGCGCTGGCAAGGTCAAGTTTCGGGAACAGCAATTCGGCGACGTTGTAGACCTCCTCGAGATGCGGATAGGCCGATGCAATGATGGTTTCGATGCCGATGTCCTGGTATTCGCGAATGCGCGCCGCGACATTGTCGGGACTGCCGACCAGCGCTGTGCCCGCACCGCCCCGCACAAGCCCCAGCCCGGCCCACAGATTGGGGCCGACAACCAGCTTGTCGCGACGGCCCTGATGCAGCGCGGCCATGCGTTTCTGGCCGACCGATTCCGACACATTGACGAAGTTGTTCTGCGCTTCGGCGATCAC
Source organism: Mesorhizobium terrae (assembly GCF_008727715.1). GTDB lineage: Bacteria > Pseudomonadota > Alphaproteobacteria > Rhizobiales > Rhizobiaceae > Mesorhizobium > Mesorhizobium terrae. The sequence goes on along the minus strand of NZ_CP044218.1, from coordinate 3,078,796 downwards.
CTCATCGGAGACATGGCTGATCAGCCGGTCGGCGGCGGCCCATGCCTCTTCTTCGGTTTCCCGCACGATCAGATGGATGCGCAATCCAAAACGGATGTTTCGACCTTCCTTCGCGGCGGCCTTGCGCACCTGCTCGATCTTTTCGACAAGTTGTTCGACGGGTTCACCCCAGCTCAGATAAACGTCGACATGTTTGGCGGCGATCGCGATGCCGGCATCCGACGAGCCGCCGAACCACAATGGCGGATAAGGCCGCTGTACCGGCGGGAAAGAAATGTCGGACCCACGCGCCGAGAGATATTGGCCCTCGAAATCCACCTCTTCGCCCGACAAGATGCTTCGCCAGATCGAGAGGAACTCGTCCGTCTGCGCGTAGCGTTCACCGTGGTTGAGCTTGATGCCATCGCCGGCAAGGTCGCTCGGATCGGCGCCGGTAACGACATTCAGCAGCACGCGGCCGTTGGAAATGCGGTCGAGCGTGGCGGCATGGCGGGCAAACAGGGCCGGCGTGCCGCTGCCGGGGCGCAGTGCAACCAGGAAACGCAGCCTTTCCGTCTGCGGGATGAGCGCCGCCGCCGTGATCCAGGCGTCTTCGCAGCGCGTGCCGGTCGGCAAGAGTACGCCCTTGAAGCCCAGCCGATCCGCCGCCTGGGCGATCTCCCGCAAATAACCGAACGTGGCCGGCCTGTGGCGCTCGTCGGTGCCGAGATACGGCCCGTCGCCATGGGTGGGCAGGTACCAGTAGAGATCGAGCGGACGCTTCGGATCGGACATGGGATTTTCCTTCTGCGGTCGTTGTTCGAAAACGGTCAGAGCTTGCCCTTCCAGGGCACCAGCCGCCGCTCCAGCCAGCGCATGCCGGTGGCGAAGGCAAAGGCAAGAACCGCGATGATGATGAGGCCGACGAAGACGACGTCGGTGGACAGGAAGTTCGCGGCCGACATGATCATGTAGCCAAGGCCGGATCGTGCCGCGATCAGCTCGGCCGCCACCAATGTCGACAGGCCGGCGGCGATGCCGATGCGCAGGCCGGTCAAAATCTCGGGCAGTGCCGAAGGCAAGATGATGTTGAAGAACAATTGCAGCCGGCTTGCGCCCAACGACAGCGCCGCGTTGATGCGCTCGGCCGGCACGGAACGCACTCCGGCTTGCGCCGAAAAGCAGATCGGTGCGAAGGTGGAGAGCGACAAAAGCACGATCTTCGAGGTTTCGCCGATGCCCAGCCAGATGATCAGCAGGGGCAAGTACGCCAGCGGCGGCAGACCCCAATAGAGGCCGATCGGCACCGAAAGCACGCCTTTGGCCCAACGATTGAGCCCCATCAAAAGACCGATCGGAACACCAAGACCGACACCGACGGCAAGAGCGGCCAGGATGCGGCCAAGGCTGGCCAGCGTGTGCTCCAGCAGCGTGCCGTCGGCATAGCCGTCCTGGGCAACCGCGTGGAACTGCGCCAGCACTTCCGCAGGCGAAGGTAGGAACAGCGGCGAAGCCCAGCCGAATTGCGTCGCGACGAACCACAGCGCGATCAGCGCGACCAGCGTGATGCTGCTGATGAGCAAGGTGGTGGTGGTGCCAACAATCGGTCGCGAGCGGTGCGGCTTCGGCGCCGGCTGAACATGGGCGAATACGGTGCGCGGATCGGCGGCAAGCGTCATTGCAGAACTCCCTTGCCGGATGCTGCCGGACGGTGGATCAAAGCGCGGATTTCCTCGCGCAGTTCGATGAAGCGCGGGTCGGACAGGATCGGACCAATATCGCCGGTCTCGGCGAATTCGCGCGCGAAATCCGCGTCAAAGCGGGCGACGATGCGGCCAGGCCTCGGCGACATCACCACCACGGTGGTGCCAAGCGTCAGTGCTTCTTCGATGGAATGGGTGATGAAGAGGATCTGCTTGCCGGTGCGCGCCCACACCGACGCCAGCAACTGCTGCATCGTCTCGCGTGTCAGGCTGTCCAGCGCGCCGAACGGCTCGTCCATCAAGAGAATCTTGGGATCGGTGGCCAATGCCCGTGCCAAACCGACACGCTGGCGCATGCCGCCGGAAAGTTCGTAGGGCGGTTTGTCGCCAAACTCGGACAACCCGACCAGATCCAGCAATTCCTGCGCCTGTTGGCGGCGTTGCTTTCTGGCGACACCGCGGAACTTCAGCCCGAGCGCGACATTGTCGATGACACTGGCCCAGGGCAGCAGCGTATCCTTCTGAAAAACGACGCCGCGGTCGCCGCCAGGGCGGTCGACAGGCTCCCCATCCAGGGTAATCGACCCCTCGGTGAGCGGCAGGAAACCGGCGACGGCATTGAGCAATGTGGACTTACCGCACCCCGATGCCCCTACGGCAACAACGATGGAATCCGGGGCAATATCCAGCGAGACACGGTCGAGCGCGTGAACGCTGCTGCCGTCGGAAGCTGGAAAGGTGACACTGGCATCGCGGATGCGGAGCATATCGAAACCTCCGGGCGATACGGGCCTCAACCGGCCCGTATCGCTCTGGCTTTTGTCAATTGGAAACCTTGGCGGCTTCCGCGTATCGCGGGTCGACGAAGGCAGCGTAGCTGTCCTTGACGGCGGTGATCTTGCGCTGTTCCTTGAGGAAGTTCGCCGTATCTTTGAGGATTTTCGCGACCCCGCTCTTTTCGCCGCCGCCCAGCCATTTGTCGGAAAGCTGTTCCTGCAAAGGCGGCACCACAGTGGATTTCAGCCGCTCCGCATTCTCGGCCGGTGTTCCGCCCTGCAGCCCGGCAATGAGCTTCGCGTTCTCCGATTCCGGACCCCAGGCCGCCTTGTCCTTGGCGAAGGAGACAAAATAGCCATCCACCTGCTGCACATATTGCGTCAGGAATTCGGGATGCTGCTTGGCGAACTCGCCGGTCGCCACCAGGGCGCTGAAGGTCGGCGCGCCGCGGTCAGCCACCTGCCCCGCCGTCAGAAGCACCTTGCCGTTCTTCTTCAATTCCGACAGCGCCGGATCCCACACGAACGCACCGTCAATGTCACCGCGTTTCCAGGCCGCCACGATTTCAGGCTGCGGAATGGCGATGACCTGTGCTTCCTTTTCCGAAATGCCTTCCTGCTTGAGCACGGCAAGCAGCTGATAATGGTCGGTCGAAACCGGTGCGGCGGCCAGCTTCTTGCCCTTGAGATCGGATGGCGTCTTGATCTCCGGCCTCACCACCAGCGCCTCGCCGTCGCGCGATACCGAAGAGATGTAGAAGGCTTTGACGTCCAGCCCCTTGGAAACCGCCGCGGAATACGGGCTGGAACCGACATCGCCGATCTGGACAGCGCCGGAAGCAATGGCGGCAAAGATATCCGCGCCCGAATTGAACCGGCGAAATTCGATGTTCCAACCGGTCCTCTTGGCGATCTCGCCATTGGCGATACCGACGAAATACGGCACCGAGCCGGTCTGATAAGCGATGACCACCTTCTTTTCGTCAGCGGCAAAGGCCGACGAGATGAGAGCGCCGATGGAGAGACCCGCGAGAGCGGCGGTGAACAGTTTGCGCATGCGTTTACCCCTTTGCTGATCGAGGTTTGTTCCCCGAACCATCAGCGCACGTCGCTGATCGGCTTAAACGCTACTGAATTTGTAGAATTAGTTTAGAAAGCTTTTTGCGAATATCGTCCGAGTTCGGAACGATCTGTCTAATCGCATCGAGACGAAACAACGCGATTCATTCGAGAGGCGGACGTCCGCGCCGGGCACAGCATCTCAGCCGCATCGCGAGCGTCTTCCGAACCAGAGCTTTTTTTCAGCGAACGAACGCCAGCACGACGATGCGGGGAGCAAGGCAGTATGCGAGCGTTGCACGACGTCCGGTGGTCGTCGTCGCCCTACTCGCACTCAGGTCTATCGCGATATCCCCATAATCCAGGATTTCGTGATCAAGCGGATAGACCGCCTTGTAGACCGCTTCCTTGGCCGCAAACAGGATGCGGCCGGCGAGTTGCCGATCCACTGCCCCGACAACGTCTATGCTTGTTGCGACGAGCGCGGCGATCTCGTCCGGTAGCGCGATGGCAGGCTCGACATCGATGCCCAGGGAGCCGACGTCGGTAATCGACGCAACCGCAGCGACCGCCATCTCATCGTCATGGGCGAGCGAGCCGGAGATGCCGTCAGGCCAGACTGGAGCGCCGGAAGGTGAGCGCAAGACCGGGAAATCGTTGATGCCGATATTCGACAACAGACTGTGTGCGATCCAACGCGCGGCGCCGCTGGCACGGCGCATGGCCGGGCGGCGCGCCGGGATGGAACCGGCCTCCTCGGGCAAGAGATGGGCCTCATCGCCGTCGCGGATCGATCGGCAGCCGACGCCGACGCCAGGCGGCGCGATGGCGGCCATTGCTTCAAGCAACGAGACTTCCTCGGCGGAGCGTGCGGGAATGGGTGGCGGCCGCGTCAACGATCGTCCGTCGGCGACGGCACAACGAGATCGGCGATCATTTCGCCGTCCTCGTCAAGGCCTTCTTCCACGAAGCCGGCGGAGCGGTAGAGGTGCCGTGCACCTTCATTGTCAGGCGCGTAGCAAATCGAGATATGCCTGATATGGCCGAGCTGCGCAATTTCGTCCAGAACCTGCAGCAGCGCGGCTCTGCCATAGCCCCTGCCTTGATGTTGACGGTCGATCATGAAGCGGTAGATGCGCGCCTCGTCATCATCCTGCGGCGCCTCATACATCAGGAAGCCGACAACGCCATCACCAGCCATCACCACGCGTGGCCGGGCGTCTTCGTCCAGATCGGCCTCCTCGAGGGACTCGGTGTTGCTGGCGACGAAATCCAACTGGTCGTGTGCGAGCTCCAACGCGGTGACCTGGGCCCGATTAGCCTCGGTCACCGGCACGAGATGAACCTGCGCAGCCTTCTGAACATGCGTCGTCAACACATCGCCTCCGCCGTCAGCCTGAATGTCGCGGACGCCTCGACCACGACAAGCGGGCTACCGCCTTTCGTGGTCGATCCGGCGTTCAAGCGGCCGTCTTGATCTCATCGCGCGTAACGGGCGTGACGAAGCGTTGGAGCTTGGCTGGGTTGCCCCGCCATATCGAATTGGGCTCCAGCACTTCACCCTTCATCACGAAGGAATCGACATCGACGACCGACCCGTCGCCCATCACCACGCCATAGTGGATGAACGCCGCCGGTCCCAGCGTGCAGCCCTTGCCGATCCGGATGTAATCCGACTTGAAGGCACCCTCTTCCAGCGAATGGGCCTGGATGACGCAGCCTTCGTTGAGGGTCGCATCATCGCCGATTTCGACCAGCGAGCGCTCGGTCAGGTTGCTGCCGCCATCATACACCCTGCGACCCACCTTGACGCCCAACATGCGCATGATCATCGGCCGGAACGGCGTGCCGCCAAACAGGCGCGTTATCGGCGAATCCGACAGTTTCCAATGACGCTCGTGGTGCCAGAAGCTGACGTCGTAGATCGTCGTCATCCGAGGCTTCAGCTTGCCGAAGCCGAGGCTGGCCCGCTCCAACAGGACGTAGAACGGAATGGTGATCGCCGAGGTCAGCAGCACCGCTACAAAGAGCGCCATTTCCGCCCAGTCGGTGTAATAGTTCAGCGCGCGGTCCCAGATCACCAGCGTCACGAACAACATCGCCCATTGCGCGAACAGGAAGAGAAGCGCCGTCACCGCATTGTAGACATTCTTGGATTTGAGACGACGCAGGCGCTCGTCCTCGTTGATGCCCGCGATCAACTCCTTGTCACGGTTGACCATGCGCGGGATTTCGAAGGAAGGCGAACCCAGCAGGCCGACATTCTCGCGCACCGGTCCGTCGATCGGCACCATCACCTTCGTGCCGAGCAGGCAGTTGTTTCCGGTCCGTCCGTCTGGCGGATAGTAGATATTGTTGCCCAGATAGTTGCGTTCGCCGAGCCGTGTGTGGTCGAGCCGGAAGGCGGAGGCGGACTTGTGCATGTTGATCATGAAAAGCCCGTCCGACACCATGGTCTGGGTGCCGATCTCACACAGGAGCGGATTCTCATGCTGCTGGTTGCTACCGAAGTTGGAGCCGGTCTGAACCACCTTGTTGAGCTTCCAGCCAATGGCGCGCATGTAATACACGATCGCCGAGCTGTCGCCGAACAGCAGATTCAGCAAGCGTGCATTGCTGAACAACTCGACCACCGTCTGAAGCCAGTACCGGAACCCGTAGAGCGTGTAGGTACGACCCGGCTTCAAAATCAGGCGGATCAAGCGCGGCAGCAGCGTCGCGGCCAGCAAGGCGACCGCGAGGTAGCCGAACAGCGTGACCGTGGTGCCGATGGCGACGATGCCAATCGTCTCCTGATAGTCGTCGCTGACATTCTGCCAGTAGGCATGGAAGAGCAGCGGCAGCGGCGTGACGATCATGAACAGCCCGACGAGCTGAGCCGCTTCGAACAGGATGCGTCGATAGTTGGACGCATCGACGTTGCGGACCTTGCAATAATTCGCCTCGGTCGGCACCGCCGGCGACCCATGCCAGCGTTCGCCGTCCGGGATGCTCTGTCCGCGCTGCAACGAGGACGCATGGCCGAGCTGGGCACCATCCCCGATCCTGGTGTCGATATCCATGGTGCTGCCGACACCCACGAAGGCGTCCTTGCCGATGGTCAGCGGTCCGGTGTGAATGTAGCCGGACTGCGCCCGGTAGCCGAGGATCATCGATTCCTTGCGCAGGATCGTGTTGTCGCCGATCGATATGAGGTCCGTACACACGGGCACGGTGCGGCATTCGATGACGGTGTTTTCCCCAAGCCTGGCGCCGAGAAGGCGCAGATAGATGGAGTACAGCGGGTTGCCGCGGAAAAGAACGACCGGGGCCGTGCGGATCAAGGTCTGGATGACCCAGAACCGGTAATAGCGCAGGCCCCAGATCGGAAAGGCTTCCGCTTTCCAGCGTCCCACCAGCAACCACTTGGCAACGATGGCGAAACCCGACATGCCGAAGAAGACACCGCCCGAGAGCAGCACGCAGCGTAGATACAGCTGGAACGGCTCATCGAGCTTGTCATAGACCCAATTGAGACCGAGGTTGAACGCCCACAGGCTAAAATAGCTGTAGAGGCCGTAGAACAGTAGCTGAGCCGCGCCGCAGGTCCAGTACGCGAAGTTCGATGCCTGGTGCGTGAGAACACGCTCATCGGTGGCTATCGTCGTCTCTTCGGGAATGCGCAAATGCTGCGCGAGGCTTGCAACGGTCGGGTACAGGTAGATGTCCCGCATCGATGCCGTTGCCCATTCCGGCTTGGTGCGGACGCGGGCGCAGAAGCGCGCCATCAGCAAGGAATTGGCGCCGAGATCGTCGAAGAAATTGTCGTCGGCCGATACGAAGAAATTGTCCCCGGCGGAGGCTTCGCTGAGATTCAAGACATCGGAGAGCGCCGCAGCCAGAAAACGTTCGTCCTCGTTACCCGGTTGCACGATCGCCCGATCCGCCGTCAGCCGGACATTTGTCGGCTTTGGCAGCTGACGTAGATCCGCCTTGTTTGAGACCGTCATCGGAATGGCTGGCAGCTCTTCCAGATAGGAAGGCACCATGTAGTCGGGCAGACGCCGTTTCAGTTCGCGGGCAACGTCACCGCGCGAGATCGGCGGCAGCCCTGTCTTGGGCGCGTAGTAGGCAACCAATTCCACGCGACCGGGTTCGATTTCCCAGGTTGTCACCGCAGCCTGCGCAATGGCGGGCTGGTCCAGCAGAACGGCCTCGATCTCTCCGAGCTCGATACGGTATCCGCGGATTTTCACCTGGGTATCGATGCGCCCGTTATACTCGATCTCGCCGTCATCGTTGATGCGGCCAAGGTCACCGGTGCGGTAGATGCGCTTGGAAGGGTTGTTCGGCAGCCCAACGAAGTCGGGGATGAATTTCTGCTCGGTCAGATCCGGCCGGTTGAGATAACCGACGGCAAGCCCGATGCCGGCAAGACCGATCTCGCCCAGTTCACCAGGCTTGGTCAACGCAGCTTCCGTCGGGTCGACGATGACGACGGAATAGGTGGGCAACGGTGCACCGATCGTCACCGGCTTGTCCGGCGTGAGCAAGCCCATCGTCGCCGTAACGGTGGCCTCGGTCGGGCCGTAGGTGTTGAGGATCTGTCGGCCCGGCTTCGACCAGCGCACGACGAGATTGTGAGGACAAGCCTCGCCGCCGACCAGTAGCGCCCGCAAGCTGGGCACATCGCTCTCGATCGAGGACAGCAGGGTTGGACTGCAGGCCATGCAGGTGACCTTGTTGTCCCTGAGGAAATCGGCGAGCTCCTCGCCCACAAGGGTAAGCTGGCCCGGAGCCGGCACGACCGTCGCGCCTGCCGCGAACGGAACCCAAATCTCCTCAGTGGAGAAGTCGAAGGCGATCGTCATGCCCTGGTAGACGCGATCGCTCGGCCGATATCCATAGGATGCTGCGGCCACACGCACGAAGTTGCAGATGCTTTGGTGATTGACGACCACACCCTTCGGGCGGCCGGTCGTGCCTGACGTGTAGAGGATGTAGCAGGTTTCGTCGGAAGCGGGTGTGGCCCCTTTCCGCGACAGCGGCTTGTCGGACTTCTTCCCGATTTCGGCCGACGGACCATCGACCAGGACATACGGCACGGGCAACCCCTCAGCCCGGGAGGAATAGGCCGCGATCGTGACGATCAGCTTCACGCTCGCATCGTCGATGATGAGCGTCATCCGCTCTTCGGGGAAAGCAGTGGCGAGCGGAACGAAGGCCGCGCCGGCCTTCATTACGGCCAGCAATGCGACATAGGTTTCCGCGGAGCGGTCGAGCAGGAGACCCACCCGGTCACCCGGCTTCACACCCCGATCGACGAGCAAACGGGCGAACTGATTTGCGCGTTTGTCCAGTTCCCGATATGTCCAGACGCGTCCATCCGAGATAACAGCAGGCGAAGTGGCGAACTTCCCGGCAAGTTGCTCGAAGAATATGTCGAGCCGTTCGCCCGGTTGCCCGGCTTGTGCGAAGTCGGCACCCGTCAATATCTGGGGACGCCCGGCCATTCGGGAGCCTGGCGCCGTTTTCGACTTTTCGGCCGAACCCTGAGCTTTGTCTCGGTCGAGCTCGGCGTCGTCAACACCGTGGTCCATTTCCGTTCTCTTTCGTCGTGGGTCGAGCGTGGCTGAGCGCATATCGCGCAAAGGGCCTGTTGCCTTTCCGGCAAGCATGGTCTGTCGGCCGACTGTGCGCCGCTACGAATGACCTCTCCTTCGTGCAGGTCCAATAACCAAAGCTTTCGCAGAAGAAAAGGCCGCATTTTCGGGCGACAGTTGCTGCACTTCCGATTTGCCCGTCTTCAAGGGCGAAGAAATCGGGCAAATGCGCGGTCGTCGACGTGCTGGCGCCCCCTTCACGAGAAGGCGATCCCCGGCCCTGGCCCCATCATCAAATACAAAGACAGGCCAGATTTCCGCAACCACGGACTGATGACGCTCAGTGCGCAAGCGAGCCAGTTTCGCAAAAAAGAAAAAGCCCGGCACGTGCCGGGCTTTTTTCTTTGTCCTCAACGCTGGCCCGCGAGCGCGGCCATGCTCAATGGTCCATTGCCTTGACGATTTCCTCGGTCATCTTCTTGGCGTCGCCGAGCAGCATCATGGTACCGTCCTTGTAGAACAGCGTGTTGTCGATGCCTGCATAACCGGAACCCAAGGAGCGTTTGACGAACAGGCAGGTGCGGGCCTTGTCGACGTCAAGGATCGGCATGCCGTAGATCGGCGAGCTCTTGTCGTCACGCGCCGACGGGTTGGTGACATCGTTGGCACCGATGACATAGGCGACGTCGGCCTGCGCGAACTCGGAGTTGATATCCTCCAGTTCGAACACCTCGTCGTAAGGTACATTTGCTTCAGCGAGCAGCACGTTCATGTGCCCGGGCATACGTCCGGCGACCGGGTGAATGGCGTACTTCACCTCGACGCCGTTGGCCTTCAACTTGTCGGCCATTTCGCGCAGCGCATGCTGGGCCTGCGCCACCGCCATGCCGTAGCCCGGCACGATGATGACTTTCTGGGCGTTCATCATGAGGTACGCCGCATCGTCGGCGGCACCCGTCTTGACCGTGCGCTGGACGCCGTCATCGGCAACGGCGGCCGTCTCGCCGCCAAAGCCGCCGAGAATGACCGAGATGAACGAGCGGTTCATGCCCTTGCACATGATGTAGGACAGGATCGCACCGGAAGAACCGACCAGCGCACCGGTGATGATCAGCGCCAGATTGCCCAGCGTGAAGCCGAGAGCGGCTGCCGCCCAGCCCGAATAGGAATTGAGCATCGACACCACGACAGGCATGTCCGCGCCGCCGATCGGGATGATGAGCAGTACACCCAACGCCAGCGAAGCGATGACGATCAGCCAGAAAATGGTGGTCGACTGGGTGGCGACGAGCAGAACGATCAAAACGACCAGGCCGATGCCAAGTGCCGCGTTGATCAGGTGGCGCGACGGCAGCATGATCGGCTTGCCCGACATGCGTCCGTCGAGCTTCAGGAAGGCGATGACCGAACCGGTGAAGGTAATGGCGCCGATGGCGACGCCGAGGCTCATTTCCACCAGCGCCTGCGCGTGGATCGCGCCAGCTTCGCCAATGCCGAAAGAGGCCGGCGCATACATGGCGGCGGCAGCCACCATCACGGCAGCCATACCCACCAGCGAGTGGAAGGCCGCGACCAGCTGCGGCATCGAGGTCATAGCAATCCGCCGCGCCGTATAGGCGCCGACGCTGCCGCCGATCGCGAGGCCGAGCACGATGAGCGCGAAACCGCCGAAGGACGGCTTGGCCAAAAGCAAGGTGGTGACAATGGCGATCGCCATGCCGATCATGCCGTAGAGGTTGCCCTTGCGGCTGGTGGTCGGGTGCGAAAGGCCGCGCAGCGCCAGGATGAACAGGATGCCGGAGACCAGATAGAGGAAAGAGGCGAGATTGATGTTCACGTCACTTGTCCTTCTTCTTGTACATCGCCAGCATGCGCTGGGTGACAAGGAACCCGCCGAAGATGTTGACCGAGACCAGCACCAGGGCGATGAAGCCGAAGCCGGTGGCGGCACCCGCGGCGGAGACACCGACGGCCAGAAGCGCGCCAACCACGATAACCGAGGAAATCGCGTTGGTGACCGCCATCAACGGCGTGTGCAGCGCCGGCGTCACCGACCAGACAACGTAATAGCCAACGAAGATGGCGAGTACGAAGATGGCAAAGCGGAACACGAACGGATCGATCGCGCCGCCCGACAGCGCATGTGCGGCGCCGCCGACCGCGTCGGCGGTACCCGGTGCGTTGGCTGCCTCCTTGAGGGCCAGGCGAACGGCGGCACTAGCCTGGTCAAGCTGATCGAGGGCTTTCTGCAAGGCTTCCATCAGGCGGTCCCCTTCGACTTAGCCGCGGCGGATTTCTTTTTCGCGGCAGGTTTGGGCGATGCATCAGCGACCATGGTCGAGGCAGGGATGGCAGCTGGTTCGACTTGAGGCTTCTGGTCAACCTTGGCGAAGTTCGGATGCACAACCTTGCCGTCGTCGGTCAGCAGCGTTGCCTTAACCAGTTCGTCTTCGCGATTGATGGCGATCTGCTTCGAGGACTTGTCGACCAGCGTCTCGAGGAAGGCGAACAGGTTCTTGGCATAAAGCAACGAAGCGGACGCCGCGACGCGACCGGCCACGTTGAGATGGCCGACGATCTTGACCCCATTGCCGGTGGTGACGATCTTGCCGGCCTCGGCACCGGCGACATTGCCGCCGCGCTCCACCGCAAGATCGATCAGAACCGAGCCAGGTCGCATCGACGCCACCATTTCAGCCGAAACCAGCTTCGGCGCCGGACGGCCCGGGATCAGCGCCGTGGTGATGACGATGTCCTGCTTGGCGATATGCTCGGCTGTCAGCGCCGCTTGCTTGGCCTGATATTCCTTCGACATTTCCTTGGCGTAGCCGCCAGCGGTCTCGGCCTGTTTGAACTCTTCGTCCTCGACAGCGATGAACTTCGCGCCAAGCGACTGGACCTGCTCCTTCACTGCCGGCCGCACATCGGTGGCGGTGACGACGGCACCAAGGCGGCGCGCGGTGGCGATGGCCTGGAGGCCGGCAACGCCAACCCCCATGATGAACACCTTTGCCGCCGGCACTGTTCCGGCGGCTGTCATCATCATCGGCAGTGCCCGGTCATATTCGCCGGCACCGTCGATCACCGCCTGGTAGCCGGCAAGGTTCGCCTGCGACGACAACACGTCCATCACCTGGGCACGGGTGATGCGCGGCATGAATTCCATGGCAAAGGATGTCACGCCAGCCTTAGCGAGGGCGGCGACCCCGGCATCGTTGCCGTAGGGGTCCATGATGGCGATGACGGTGGCGCCCTTTTTGTAGGCCTTGAGTTCGGCCTCGATTGGACGACGAACCTTCAGAACCACGTCAGCCTTGGCGACGTCGGTGGCCTTGCCGATGGTGGCACCTGCCTTGGCGAAATCAGCGTCTGGGATGCGCGAGGCGTTTCCGGCTCCCGCTTCGACGACAACATCAAAACCCAGGCCGGTTATGCGTTTTACCGTATCGGGAGACGCAGCAACGCGCCCCTCGTTCGCATCAATCTCGCGAGGTATGAATACGACTTGTCCCACCGCATGATCCTTTCGGCTGGAACTCAGTTTCCTACAGAGCGCCGGCCTAGCGGCCGGTGCCGCCCCACACAGGATGGGAAGGTATTATCGGAGAATAAAGCCGCCGATCGCCAGGACGATCACGAACAGCACCGAGCCTGAGAAGAACCCGCCGGCAAAAAAACCGAAGGCCATGGCGATCAGCAGCGCGACGCAGAAAAGCGAGCCATATTTGGCGAGCGCGATAAATCCCGCATAGGTGCGCTCATGTTCGGCATAGTCCATCTGGGCGCCCAGTTCGACAGGACCAGTCGGCGAGTGATCGGCCATTAGAATTCCCCTCCGGAAACATCTCAAGCGCACATAGCGAAAAGCGCCGCCAAGGGCAATGGCGCAGTTGCCGCACAACCAGCGCCAACTGCGTCAAGATAATCTTGAAAGCCAGCTTCCGATCAACTCGCAAAGGTCGGATCGATTGTCGTCCAAAAGCGCTGGCAATCGTCCGGATTATCAGCCGGCCAGATGCGGGAACAGACCGAGCAGACCGGCGACGATCAGATAGAACGCCACGATATAGTTCAACAGCCTGGGCATGATCAGGATCAGCACACCGGCGATCAGCGAAATCAGCGGCGTCAAGGTGATGGTGGACATGGTCATCCCCGGCTCCTCCCAAGTGGCAACGAAGAATCCGCTTCGTCGTTAGAATCGCGTCAAGGCGCCGTCTTGGCGGCTCCGTCAGGCCGCGTCGCGAAAATATTTTGCGGTCGGCAAGATGGTCAATGGTGCCAGTTCGCCGGGCCGTTGCTTCTCGAACAGCATGCGCCGTTCAGCGGCGGTCGAACGAAAGAACGGAAATCGCGCATAATAGCGGTCGCGATTCGCATATGCATTCGTGCGGAACAGAACAACTCGGTTGAACACACCTGGGTAGGAACGCGGCTCGCTGATCTGTTCCGAATAATAGACGCGCTTATAGAAGCCCGCGTGATCCTCGCGCACGGTCGAAAGACCGTAAGGTGCCTCGAAGTAGAAACAGGCCATGCCCGCCAGTCGCAGCGTCACGTAAGCAAGCTGCGGATAAACACGCGTCCAATCCGGGTCCGACGCAAATCTGCTCATGCAAACGAAGGTGTCCCCGGCTTCAAGCATAGGGAAAACAATATCGCCAAAGGCCTTTGTCGACGGAGATATCGGGGTCTGCTGCGTAACGTGATGGATGCGCATCGTGCTTACGAGGCGCTGTTCGACATAGACTCCGAAGCGATAAACATTCGTGGTCTCGTCCAAATCATCACTGATGATATGAGCGATGTTGTCGGGGATCATATCGTTGGAGCGATAAGCCTTGTAGCGCAGACGATAGATGTCTTCGAGGTCTTCGCCCTTGTCGCAACGGCGGTACTCGGATTTGTTGAGAAGCGCGAAGACCTTGTCGCTCAGACTAGGTCCTTCAGGCACAACAGTTCGTGCCAGCCCGGCATCCTTGCCCGGTTCACTCAGCGTACCCATCACTTTACCCCGTACTCCACCGCGATGGGGAGGGTATGCAACGGCGTCTGCATGTAAAGGTCAAAAAGCACTCGATCTCATTTACCGATTGTTAAGGTTAACGCCCTCCCCGGCGAATATGTATCAGAGCCCTTCCATTGTCGGTAGCGCCAAACGGGAATCGCCCTCCCTCGTTGAAGGGGCTTAGCGTTTGACAGCGCGTGGGGCCGTTTGCATCTCGTCAACAAAGGGCCAGATCGTGCTCGACATAGTCTCGATCCCCGAAGCGCTGAGCGCAGAGCCAAAAAGAAAACCTTGTACAAGGTCAGGTTCGACCTGCTGAGACAGGATTTTCAGTTGCTCGAAGGTCTCAACCCCTTCGATCGTAACGCTAAGCCCAAGTGAGCGCGAAACGTTGACGATGCCCTTGAGCAATTCCAGCGAACGCGGACTTTGGGCCACATCCATAAGGAAGGAGCGATCGATCTTGACCTTGTCCAGCGGCAGTTTGTGCAGATAGCTCAGGCTGGAGTAACCGGTGCCAAAATCGTCCAAGGCGATGCGCACGCCCAGCTTCTTGATTTCTTCGATCAGCTCGCGCGTTTGCGCCTTGTCGTCGAGAAGGGCCGTTTCGGTTACCTCGATCTCCAGCCGACTTGACGTCAGGTTTGCGGCGGCAAGGGCTCTGCGTACCTTATCGAGGACATCGTTGTCGCGAAAATCCTTCGCCGAAAGATTGACCGAAACCGAAATCTGCTCTGGCCATTTGGCGCATTCGGCGCAAGCCGCCTTCAGCACCAATTCGCTGATCTGCGAGATGATCCCCATCTCCTCGGCGAGCGGAATGAAGATTGCCGGAGAGATCGGGCCGAGGTCGGGATGATCCCATCGGCAGAGCGCCTCGCAGCTGACGATGCGCATCGTCTCCATGGCAACGATGGGCTGGTAGACAATACGCAGCGCGCTGGCCTCGACCGCGGAACGCAAATCGGCCTTCATCAATTGCCGATTGCGGAAGGCAGCATCCATGGAGGCTTCAAAGAGCCGCCAGCCATTCTTGCCGAGTTCCTTGGCCTTGTAGAGCGCGAGATCCGCCTTGACGATCATCTCGTCGACAGTCGTGCTGTCGACCCTGGATAGCACCGCGCCGGCGCTGGCCTGAATCCGTAGCGCGTGGCCAGCCACATCCACTTCACCTTGAAGACCCGAGAAGATGTGCTCCATCAAACCGGACAGATAGCTTTCATCCTCGACCCGGTCGAAGAACAACATGAACTCGTCGCCACCGAAGCGGCTGATCGTGACACCGGGAGCCGCAAAGGCGGACAAGCGTTCCGCTGCCGCATAGATCAGCCCGTCGCCAACCGGGTGACCGAGCGTGTCGTTGATGCTCTTGAAATCATCGAGATCGATGACAACCAGCCCACACAGTCGGCTGCGGTCGCCACCCGACATCGCCTCGCTGACCAGTTCGTGAAAATAGGCGCGGTTCATCAATCCGGTGAGGCTGTCGTAGCGTGCCATGAAACGGATACGTTCCTCGGCCGACACACGTTGAGTGACATCCTCGAAGGTGATGACACCAAGTTCCTGGGAGCCTTCGCGTGCCGAAAATTCGTAGTGCTGGCCATTGGTCAACGACACCAGCACCTTGCGGTCCCGACCTTCGCGCAGGGCGCGTGTCAATTGCGCCTCGACATAACGGCAGTCCTTGGCTGCCAGCAGACCACCGGCAACGCCGCGCATCAGCAGCGAATGGATCGACCTGCCGAGCAGCTGATCTGCCGAGTTGAGTGACATCAGGTGCGCGGCTTCGGCGTTGGCGACAATCACCTTGCCGTCAGGATCGAGCATGACCAGGCCGTGCGACATCGTGTTTAGAGCGCGGTTGAAGCGGCCGGCAATCCGATTAGCCCGTTTTTCAGCGGAGATCGCGGTAAAGAGAACGTCACGGACAGTGTCCGCATACCGATGAATCGCCAACAAGAACGGCGCAGAGAGCAGACCCAAAGCGATGTGGTAGAAATCGCCCCGCAAAAGAAAGCCAAGGGACATTGGGCAGGTCAGCGTGATGATCAGGATAATGACCATCCGGGGCGAACCGTAGTTGCGCCCTGCGATACCGGTCGCTGTCGCCAGTGAAATGCAGACTGCCGCAGTCTCGGAGAAACTATCTTCAGCGGTATAGATAGCTACGAGACTGAAGAGACCGAGCGTGGCTCCATGCAAGGCACCGTAGGTGATGTACCTGTTTTCTCGCTGCCGTGCTTCTTCACGCGTTTTAGCTACGGGCAAGGCCGAATAGTTGCGCATGTTGACCACGCGCACGAAGCCGACAGCCAAAAGACAAAGCACCACCGCGAAATAAGCTATGTTGCCGGTTTTCGCCCAAACCAGCGAAATCAGCACGGATTGCGCGGAAATGCCGATGGCCAACGTGAACCCGTCGCGAAAAAGGGTTTCCACGAAGGGGACGTAGACGTCGTCTGGCAGTTCTTTCGTTCGCGTGATTGTCACGTCTGGTTCCCGTGCTCGGGACCTAACTCCTGACACAGCCGCCTTAAGAAAGGCTTAGAAAGACTAAAATTAGAGACGTTTCCCTACTGCATCACAGCTGCGCACACGACAGATGCCGAACACGCGGCCACAAGGATTATAGACTTCACTCGGCGGCTTGCAATTGTGCGCCTGTCTGAGCGCCCTCCAATCGCTCCAGAAGCCGCAATCGCTCGCCCGCAGCTTTCTCCATCGCCGCATGCTTGACGTGGCCATAACCGCGCACCATCGCCGGCACTGAGGCAAGGGCCGCGGCGGCTTCGATGCGAGCCGGGGTCAGCGAGCGGGCAATCAGATCGAGATCGCGTTCATATTCGGCAAGCAGTTGCCGCTCCTGTCGGCGCTCGGTCGCATAGCCAAAGATGTCAAAAATCGTGCCACGCAGCCCCTTGAGTGCTGCAAGCACACCAAAGCCTTTCATCATCCACGGGCCAAAACTCGACTTGCGCGCCTTGCCGTCGGCATCGCGGCTGCCGAGGATCGGCGGCGCGAGATGGAATTCGAGCTTGCCGTAGCTCTCGAACTGCTGCGCGAGCGCCCGTGTGAAGGAACCGTCCGTATAAAGGCGCGCAACCTCGTATTCGTCCTTGATCGCCATCAGCTTGAACAGGTTCCGCGCCGCCATCTCGGTGACGGTCTTTGAGCCCGGGATTGCTTTCTCCTCGGCGGTGCGCAGCGCGGCGATGCGCCTGGAGTACCGCTCGGCATAGGCCGCGTTCTGATAGGCCGTGAGGAACGCGACACGCCGCGCGATGACTTCGTCGAGCGTCTCGGCTTTTTCAGTCGGCTGGCCACCCTTGGCCTGGCGGTCTACCTGACCGCGCACGAATTCCGGTTCGTGCGCCGCGCGGCGTCCCCAACGGAAGGCGGCAATATTCATCGCCACTGCTTCGCCGTTCAGTTCGATCGCCTTCTCAACGGCTTCCGCCGACAGCGGCAAGCCACCATGCTGGAACGCAAAACCCAGCATGAACATGTTGGCGCCTAACGAATTGCCGAACAGCGCGGTGGCTGCGCGGGTGGCGTCGAAGAAATGTGCATGGCCGTCACCTGCGGCTTGGCGGATTGCTTTCTTCAAGCGCTCAGTCGGCAATGAAAAATCCGCCGACCGCGCGAATTCACCGGGCATGATCTCCGCGGTATTGGCGACAAAGATGGTATGCCCCTCGCGCACTGCCCCCAGCACCTTCTTGGCGCCGGAAACGACGAGGTCGCAGCCGAGCACGAGGTCGGCCTTGCCGGCCGAGACGCGAATGGCGTGGATCTCGTCGGGCGATCGCGCAACACGGACATGGGTGAATACCGAACCGCCCTTCTGCGCGAGACCGGCCATGTCGATCATGCCGCACCCCTTGCCCTCCAGGTGCGCGGCCATACCGAGTATCGCGCCGACGGTGACCACTCCGGTGCCACCAACCCCATCGATAATCGCCGCCCATCCGTCCTTATTGAGCGGAAACTGCTCCGGCTCTGGCAAGCCCGCCAGCGGATCCGCTTTGCCGGCAACGCCGACGGCCTTTCTGATCTTGGCGCCATGCACCGTCACGAAGGAGGGGCAAAAACCATTGACGCAGGAAAAATCCTTATTGCAGGATGACTGATCGATCCTGCGCTTGCGGCCAAATTCGGTCTCGACGGGCTGGATCGAAACACAATTGGACTGCACGCCGCAATCGCCGCATCCCTCGCAGACCAGTTCATTGATGAAGACCCGCTTGTCGGGATCGGGAAAGGTGCCGCGTTTGCGACGCCGGCGTTTCTCGGCCGCGCAGGTTTGATCGTAGAGCAACACCGACACGCCTTTGACTTCCCGCAGCTCGCGCTGGACGCGGTCGAGGTCGTCACGATGATTGATGGTGACACCAACGGGAAACTCCGCCCTGCCGGCATATTTTTCCGGCTCGTCGGTGACGACGGCGATGCGGTCGACACCTTCGGCACGCACCTGGCGGGCGATCATGTCGACGGTCAGGCCACCCTCATGCGGTTGACCGCCGGTCATGGCCACGGCATCGTTGTAGAGGATCTTGTAGGTGATGTTGGAGCCCGAAGACAGCGCGAAGCGCAGCGCCAGCGTGCCGGAATGGTTATAGGTGCCGTCGCCCAGATTCTGGAAAATATGGTCGCGCTTGGAGAACGGTGCCTGTCCTACCCATTGAGCGCCCTCCCCGCCCATCGCGGTGAAACCGACCGTGGAGCGGTCCATCCACAATGCCATGAAATGGCAACCGATCCCCGCCGCGGCGATGGAACCATCCGGCACCTTGGTGGAGGAATTGTGCGGGCAGCCTGAGCAGAAAAAAGGCGTGCGCGAGCCAATGTCCTTGGTGTCGGCCAGCATCGCCTGGAATTGCTTGAGCTTCGAGACGCGCTGGGTGATTTCGTCCGACGGGCCGATGGTCTTGATGATCCGTTCGCCAAGCGCGATCGCGATCTCGTTCGGGTCGAGCGCGCCCTTGGCCGGAAACAGCCAGTCGCCGCGCTCATCCTTCTTGCCCACGATGACGGGTTGGTTGGCCGTGCCGTAGAGATTTTCGCGCAGCTGAACTTCGATCAGCGAGCGCTTCTCCTCCACCACCACCACTGTCTCCAGCCCCCGCGCGAATTCCACGACGTGCTGGAGATCGAGCGGCCAAGGACAGCCGACCTTGAACAGGCGGATACCGAGGCGATTGGCCGTCGCCTCGTCGATGCCGATATCCTCGAGCGCCTGGCGTACATCGAGATAGCTCTTGCCGACGGTGACAATACCAAGCTTTGCCTTGCGACCGCCGGAATAGACGATGCGGTTCAATCCGTTCTCGCGGATGAAAGCCGCCATGGCGGCACGCTTGGCCTCGTGCAGGCGTGCTTCCTGCCCAAGCTGGTCAAGCTCGTTTCGGATGTTGAGACCGCCGGGAGGCATGTCGAAATCGGGCAGAACGATATTGAGACGACCAAGCGAGGCATCGACCGAAGCGGTCGATTCGATATTGTCCTTCACGCATTTGATCGCGGTCCAGGTTCCGGAGAAACGCGACATGGCAAAGCCGAGCAGGCTGTAGTCGATCAGCTCCTGCACGCCTGCAGGATTGAGAACCGGGATCATCGCGTCGACGAATGCGAATTCCGTGGCATGCGCGTTGGTGGATGATTCCGCATTGTGGTCGTCGCCCATCAGGGCAAGCACACCGCCATGTCTGGAAGAGCCGGCAAGATTGGCGTGGCGGAAAACGTCACCCGAACGGTCGACGCCCGGCCCCTTGCCATACCAGACTGAGAAGACGCCATCATACTTGCCTTCGCCCAGCAATTCGGCCTGCTGCGATCCCCAGCACGCGGTTGCGGCAAGCTCTTCATTGAGCCCAGGCTGGAAGACGACATCCGCGGCCGAAAGCTGTGCTTTTGCCCGCCACAGCTGCTGGTCGAGCCCGCCGAGCGGCGAGCCGCGATAGCCGGAAACAAAACCAGCTGTCTTAAGCCCAGCCTGACGGTCACGCTCGCGCTGCATCAAGAGCATGCGCACCACGGCTTGCGCCCCGGAAAGGAAAACCCGTTCCTTGGTGAGATCGAATTTGTCGTCGAGCGCAACGTCGTGCAGCGTCATGATACCTCCGCGCGAAGCCGTTGGGATTCGCTACAGCGACTGGAATGGAAGCAGTCTTCCTGCCACGATCCGCAAACGTCAATTCAATTCGGCTGGATTTGTGGCGAGCCGTTCCAGCCGCAGGCTCTGCTTTTTGATCTGTGTAGTCGAGCGGCCTCAGTGTCTACCATCCGGCGAAACGTTGTGGCCGCAACCATGTCTGGAGCGGATTTCCGTCTCCCGACAGCACCGCGTCGACCAGCCAGCGAGCCGTCGCCGGCGCCGCGTGCATGCCGATCGAACCCATGCCGCCATGCACGAAAAGGCCTTCGACCGCTGTCCGGCCGGCGACCGGCAGGCCGTCCGACAGCATCGGCCGGTTGCCGGGATAGACGTTCTTCACGGCTGGTGAACCGAGCCCGGAAATCATGCGCAGCGCCCGCGCGGCGATGCGGCTCGGCATATCGGTGTTGCGCAAGAGATCGCGGAAAGCCGGCTGCACGGAGGCACCAAGGCGCGCATCGCCGCCCATCATCGGATTGAGGCAGATAGCCTCGACCCCGGCCCTGTCGTCGTTCTGGGCCGCGACGTCCGCGAGGCCCGCCAAGGACATACGGCGGCCGAGTTCGTCCTGGTCGGGCCAGGTCAATTCCTCGACGATCCAAGGCAGTTCGAAGTCCAGCTTGCCCAGCTGGATCAGCCAACCGCGCCCGGCAGTGAACGGCAAGCCGGGCAATGGCCCGTCACCCACGGTACGGCGCAACATGTCCGACATCCACAGACCGTTGGCGATGAACACCATGTCGGCGGCAATGATACCGTCATCCGTCAGCACACCAGCGATCTTGCCGCCACGCGAGGCGATCTGCGCGACCCTGAGACCGGTTCTGAAATGGGCTCCTGCCAAACGCGCGACATGGGCAAAGGCGTGGGTGGCGCCCATCGGTTCCAGCGTCCATGCCCGTTCGACGAAGTAGCCGCCGGCAACGTTGAAGCCGAGCCGCGGATGGTCCCGCGCGAGTTCGCCCCCGCTGACTTTCTCCATGCCTACGCCGGCTTCGCGATAACGATCCGCGACCGTGGCTGCTTCCTCCAAACTGGCGTCGTCCTCGGAAATGAGCAGGTGGCCGATCCGTGCGAACTCGAAGGGAACGGGACCATCGGCAAGTTCGCCATACACTTCGACGCTTTTGTCGAGCATCTCCACCACGGCGCGCTGAGGACCGGACAGCAGTGTCCCCGTGTTTCGCCCTGACGATTCGGCCGCGATGAGGCTCTGTTCGATCACGGTCACCCCCACACCCCGCGAGGCCAGTTCGTAGGCCAGCGTGCATCCCGCGATGCCGCCGCCGATGACGACCGCTTCCGTCATTCGTTTTTCCATTCTTCCCTCCCCTATTGTATTCTCGTATACGAGTATACATATTCGATTTGACGTTCAAGGAGCTTTGCTGCACGACGTGTTTCACAATCTGGATGGGCACATGGACAGGCTGGCCAAGATCGCGGAAGGCAGAAGCGTCAGGCCGCAAACGGCGGCCGACGGCGTAACGGCGATCCTGCGGGAGGCGATCGCCACCGGCACGCTGGCGCCGGGTGCCATGCTCAGGCAGGACGAACTGGCCAAGAATTTCGGCGTCAGCCGAATGCCGGTGCGCGACGCTCTGCGCTATCTCGAAGCCGAAGGTCTTGTCGCCATCCACCCGACACGCGGTGCCGTGGTGGCGGCGATGAATGCCACCGACATTAGCGAGCTTTATGCGCTGCGTGAGCTGCTCGAAGCCGAAGCGCTAAGGCTTTCGATACAAAAGCAGAATCCCGACAGCCTGCGCCTCGCCGCCGAAGTGCTAGAGCAGCTCGACCGCGAAAACGACGTCGGCCGTTGGGGACAGCTCAACCGCGAATTCCATCTGGCCCTCTATCGCGATTGCGGCAACCGGCGCTTGCTCGACTTGATCGAAGCGCAGCACACCGCCTCGGATCGCTATGTGCGCATCGTGCTGTCCAACCTCGACTACCGTGAGCGCTCGCAGGACGAACATCGCGCCATGCTCCTCGCATGCATGCAAGGCGACCGGGTGGCCGCGGTCGGCCATCTGACCGGGCATTTCCGCGATGCCAGCAAGGCCCTGCTAAACTACATGGCGTCGCGCGAACGCTAGGTCCGGTTTCAAGCCTTGGGGCAGTTGGGCTTCGGCTCGCCGGGCAATCGCCCATCCGGATGATCCGCCAGCTCCGGATTGAGTTCATAGACCGAACCTAGAACCAACGGCCGGTCAGGCAGCACACTCTGGTCCTCGTCGGAGATCAGCGTCGTCTGCAGCGTCTGCAGCAGTTTGCCCGTCGCATCCTGGATGCGAATGGAAACCGCATAGGGGCGATCCTTCACCACGCATGTCAGCGCCGGGCTGGTCAGCGTCACATGCTGCATTTTCGGCCAGATCGGCTGGTCCACGACAAACGGCGCCCCGCCAGCCGGGTTCTCGAAGGTCACGACCGCCACCTGTCCGTCTTCCATGGGCCGCATCGGGTTGAGCGTGACGACATAGGTTGCGCGCGCCAGCCGATAGTTGAATTCAAACAGGCGTCCGGAAACCTCGAAGTACTTGCCATCCTCGGATTGGCGGCAGGCGCCGAGTGCAATCGTGGACAGCAGCGCCAGCCCCATCGCCCCCAGCTTCGGCCCGGACCATCCGGCCATCTTCGCGTTCCTAGACATGATCTGCCCCCAGAGCCGTCTTGCGACGATGATAGTGACGGCTGGCCTTGCGCCGGTTGCCGCAGACCGCCATGTCGCACCACAGCCGGCTGGAGTTGCGGCTGCGGTCGACAAACAGCCAGCGGCAGTTGGCGCATATCCTGAGACGGCGGGCCGTCTCCGTGCCGAGCAACGACAACGCCGAAACGGCGAGCGCCGCCTCGAAGGCAAGCGGCGTGGCCGGGTTGCCGAACGGTTGTTCAAGACCGCCAATCCTGGCGTCGCTGCCGGCAAGCCCCTTGGCACAGGCCTTGAGAAAACCCGCCAGATAGGCAGCGTTGACCGCGCCTTCCAGAACCGCGTCGCGAAACAGCCGGTCGGTCGCCTCGCGAATGTCCAGCACCGCCGGTGCGATCCGTCCCGGTTCGCTTGCCTCCAATCGACGCCCGCCCAGTTCATCTGCACGAAAGGTGCTGGCCGCATCGGCGAAACGAGCGATCTCGGCCGGATTCTCGAAACGATCGAAACCACGCTCCGGGTCACCACGCAGAACCACGGTGTTGGCCGTGTCGAGAGCCAG
Organism: Mesorhizobium terrae; assembly: GCF_008727715.1. GTDB lineage: Bacteria > Pseudomonadota > Alphaproteobacteria > Rhizobiales > Rhizobiaceae > Mesorhizobium > Mesorhizobium terrae. Next base: position 3,055,314 of record NZ_CP044218.1, on the reverse strand, counting down.
AATGCCACCGGCGAAACGATGAGGGATCCATGAAATCGTCATGTTTCAAATCTAACCTGTAAAACGAGTTTGACAAGTTAGATTCGATATGTGCAGCCTTGTTCGGGCGCCGCGTCATAGGCGACCGAACGGGCGTGGCATGCTTTATTTCATTCAGCAGATTCTGAACGGACTGCATTCGGGCGTGCTCTATGCCCTGCTGGCGTTCGGCTATGCCTTGACCAATGGCATCCTGCACCGCACCAACCTCGCCTATGGCGCCTTGTTCGCCTTCTGCGGTCAAACGATGATCCTGGTCGCGGTTTTCGGCTACCAGGTGCTGTGGCTCACCTTGCCGGCAACCATCCTGTTCGGCACGGTGGTGACGTTCATCTATGCCGCGCTGGCCAGCCGTTTGCTGGCGCGCTCGCTGTTCGAACCGCTTGCCAACCGTTCCCCCAACACGATCGCCGCTGCCACGCTCGGTGTCGCCCTGGTTCTGACCGAGCTTTCCCGCATCGCCGCGAACACACATGACCTTTGGTTGCAGCCGATGCTGGCCCAACCCGTCGTCTTCGCCGAAGCGGATGGTTTCAAAGCAACGCTCACCGTCATTCAGCTCATGAACTGCGCGCTGATCGTCCTTGTCCTGCTCATCGGCACCTTCGCGCTCGCCTATTCGCGCTTCGGCCGGCAGTGGCGGGCCGTTTCCGACGACCCGCGCGCGGCGGCCATGTGCGGAACCAATGTCCGCAGGGTCTTTCGCCTTTCGGTGCTTGGCGGCAGCCTCTGCGCCGCACTCGCCGGCGTGCTCGCGGCGCTCTATTATGGCAATCTCGGTTTCAGCGCGGGAATGATCTACGGCCTGAAGGTTCTCTTCGCTACGGCCGTTGGCGGCTATCTCTCGCCGCCTCGTGCAGCCTTGGGCGCCGCAGCCTTCGGCTTGGCCGAGTCGCTCTGGACCGGCTATTTCCCGATCGAGTGGCGCGACGCGTGGATGTTCCTGTTCCTGGTCGCCGTCCTGGTGCTGGTCGGCGCCGGCCGCGACAGCCACCGAACCGCCTGATCGCATTAAACTTTCGTTGCATGAGCGTCCCCAGCACCCTTGGGAAAGCTGGAGCGAGCCGCGCTCCCACTGTTGCAGCTGCCTGACCTCGTGTTGACCCGTCGACCAGACGCGGCATACCGTTGGTCCAAGCGGGTGTTGCGCGACGAAGGGGAGCAGCGCGTCCTGCAAAAGAGGGAGGGAATTTCATGGAAGGGCTTCTGGCTCTGTCCCGGGGCGTTGATCGTCTCAACGAAATCATCGGAAAATGGGTGTCCTGGCTGATCCTGGTGTCGATCCTGGTGAGCGCCGGCAACGCCATCATCCGGAAGGTATTCAACATCTCGTCGAACGCCTGGCTGGAGCTGCAGTGGTATCTGTTCGGTGCCGCCTTCATGCTGGCTGCCGCCTACACGCTGAAACAAAACGAACATATCCGCATCGACATCGTCTACGGCATGTGGTCACGCCGCGTGCAGCATTGGATCGACCTGATCGGCCACCTGTTCTTCCTGATGCCGTTCGTGCTGCTGATGGTCTACATGTTCGTGCCTTACACCCTCCACTCCTTCCGGTCCGGCGAGGTGTCGACCAATGCCGGCGGCCTCATCATCTGGCCGGCCAAGGCGATCCTGCTGGTTGGGTTCTTCCTGCTGGCGCTGCAGGGTGTTTCCGAGATCATCAAGAAGATCGCCATCATGCGTGGCGAGATGGACGATCCGAACCCCTTTGTTTCGGTACACGAGCAGGCTGAACTCGAAGGCAAGGCGCTGGCCGACGAGGTACGTTCGTGATCGAATTCATCGCGCAGAACATGGCGCCGATCATGTTCGCTTCGCTGGTCGTCTTCCTGCTCGTTGGGTACCCCGTTGCCTTCTCGCTGGCAGCGACCGGCCTCGCCTTCTTCGCCATCGGCGTCGAACTGGCGCCATTCTCCGGCGGGTCGATCAACCTGTCCTGGCCATTGCTATGGGCCTTGCCGGAGAATTTCTACGGCAACCGGGTGATGTCGAACGACGTGTTGCTTGCCATCCCGTTCTTCACCTTCATGGGCATCGTGCTCGAACGCTCCGGCATGGCCGAAGACCTGCTCGATACCGTCGGCCAGCTGTTCGGTCCCATCCGCGGCGGCCTCGCCTATGCGGTGATCTTCGTCGGCGCACTGCTTGCGGCAACCACCGGCGTGGTTGCAGCCTCGGTCATCGCCATGGGCCTGATCTCGTTGCCGATCATGCTGCGCTACGGCTACGACCGGCGCGTCGCTTCCGGTGTCATCGCCGCATCCGGAACGCTGGCGCAGATCATTCCACCATCGCTGGTGTTGATCGTTCTGGCCGACCAGCTCGGCCGCTCCGTCGGCGACATGTACAAGGGCGCGCTCATCCCCGGCCTGGTGCTGACCGGCCTCTACATGGGCTATATCCTGATCATGTCGTTCTGGAAGCGCGACTCGATGCCGGCCCTGCCGCTCGAAGCGCGCACGCTGGGGCACGGCGTGACCTCGTTGATCGTCGCGTTGCTGGTAACCGCGGTGATCGCCTATGTGGCGCATGTCTATCTGTCACCCACGCAAGGCGCCAATGCCGACATTCTGGGCGCCACCGTCGGCGTCATCGTCATCTACATCTTCGCGCTCGCCGACCGCGCCCTCAACTTCAACCTGATGTCGCGGCTGGCCCAGCAGGTGATCATCGTGCTGATCCCACCGCTGGCGCTGATCTTCCTGGTGCTCGGCACCATCTTCCTCGGCATTGCCACGCCGACGGAAGGCGGTGCCATGGGCGCGGTTGGTGCGCTCGTGATGGCCGGCCTGAAAGGGCGGCTGTCGCTGGACGTCATTAAACAGGCACTCGCCTCGACCACCAGATTGTCGTCCTTCGTCCTCTTCATCCTGATCGGCGCACGCGTCTTCTCGCTCACCTTCTATGGCGTCAACGGCCATTTGTGGGTCGAGCACCTGCTGGTCTCGCTGCCGGGCGGCGAACTCGGCTTCCTCATCGCGGTCAACATCCTCGTCTTCGTCCTAGCCTTCTTCCTCGACTTCTTCGAGCTGGCCTTCATCATCGTGCCGTTGCTGGCGCCGGCAGCCGACAAACTCGGCATCGATCTGATCTGGTTCGGCGTGCTTTTGGGCGTCAACATGCAGACGTCCTTCATGCACCCACCCTTCGGTTTTGCGCTGTTCTATCTGCGATCCGTGGCGGCACGCGTGCCTTATCTCGACCGCATCACCGGCAGGCAGATCGCGCCGGTGACGACCGGCCAGATCTATTGGGGGGCGGTGCCATTCGTCTGCATCCAGGTGGTGATGATCGGCCTGACCATCGCCTTCCCGCAGATGGTCATGCACTACAAGGGCCCCACCGTCGATCCGAGCACAATCGAGATCAAGGTGCCGGAATTGCCGGGCATGGGCCTGCCGCCGCTGGGGTCACCACCAGGCGCCGACGGCACCGCGCCAGCGCAACCGCCCGCCCTCGGAACCGATCTCTCGCAACCGCCGAACTTCGGCGGAGATCAACCGGCGCAACCCACCCCACCCGCATCGCCGGCAACGGATCTTTCGAAACCGCCCAGCTTCAACTGAGCCATGGTCTTAGCCGGACCCAATGAAAAACCCGGGAACAAGTCCCGGGTTTTTTTATCATCTGGTGCAACCGATATCAGAGCTTGCTGCCGCGCTGCTGCAGCATCATGAAGGTGTCGTAATTGTATTCGGCCACCTGCGCCCACAGATAGTGTTCCTTGCGGAAGGCCTTGATCGATTCCCAGATCTTCTTGAAGTCGGCATTGCCGGCTTCCATCTCGGCATAGACCTCATTGGCCTTTTCGAAGCAGGCCAGCATGATTTCCTGGCTGAACGGACGCAGTTTGGCACCTGCGGCCACCAGCGATTTCACCGCCTTCGGATTCACGTAGTCGTATTTCTGGACCATGTTGGCATCGGCCGCCTGGGCCGCCGTGTGCACCAGCGACTTGTAATTTGCCGGCAGTTCCTCGAACTTCGCCTTGTTGAACAACAGATGCACGGTCGGACCGCCCTCCCACCAACCGGGATAGTAGTAATAAGGCGCGACCTTCTGGAACCCGAGCTTCTCGTCGTCATAGGGGCCGACCCACTCGGCCGCATCGATCGTGCCCTTTTCCAGAGCCGGATAGATGTCGCCGCCGGCGATCTGCTGCGGCACCACGCCAAGCTTCTCGATCACCTTGCCGGCGAAACCGCCGATGCGCATCTTGAGACCCTTGAGATCGGCGACGGTGTTGATTTCCTTGCGGAACCAGCCGCCCATCTGCACGCCGGTATTGCCACCGGGCAGGCCGTAAAGCCCTTGCTTGCCAAGGAATTCATTGAACAGGCCGATGCCGCCGCCATGATAGTGCCAGGCGTTCATGCCACGCGCGTTGAGCGAAAACGGCACCGCCGCGCCAAGCGCCCAGGTCGGGTTCTTGCCCCAGTAATAATACGCTACGGTGTGACTGGCTTCGACCGTCCCCGCCGCCGTTGCGTCCGCCGCCTGCAGACCGGGAACGAGTTCGCCCGACGCAAACACCTGTATGGTGAAGTTGCCGTCCGTGGCTTCCGAAAGCATCTTTGCAAAGACTTCGGCACCGCCATAGATCGTGTCCAGCGACTTCGGGAACGACGAGGTCAGACGCCAGGTTATCTTCGGATTGGACTGGGCGATGGCTGGTGTGGCAAGCGTCGTGGCGACGGCTGCCGCTCCCGCCCCGGCTGCGCCAGCCTTGCGGATGAACGAACGACGATCCATGAAGTTCCTCCCTTGTGGATCAATTGCTGAAAGTGCGTTTCGAGAAATGTACTAAGTACTGGTAATGGCGCGAAACAATACACGCCGTAAAACCCGAGTCCAGCGAGGCCGGACCGCCAGAAGGCCAGCTTTCCCGGCTCTGCAACTATAGTCTAACGTCACAGTGCAATCCGGCTCACTTGCCTTGGCAAAGCCGCAAACTTGTCGTGGAAAAACGCGCCGGTATCGCCTATTTTATGGGCATTCCAGCTTTGGACCCAATGGAACACGATCCCAAAATGCACCAGCCGCTCGTCGCCGTCTCGACCGATGTCCGCCAGTTCGACAACTACACCTGGCACGCCGCTCCCAGGCAATATCTGGAAGCCGCCATTGCCGGCGCGGGCGTCTTTCCTGTCCTGGTGCCGTCCTTCGGCGATCGGCTCGATCTCGATGAACTCTTGTCCTCGGTCGACGGCGTCATGATGACCGGCTCGAAGTCCAATGTGCATCCCTCGCTCTATGGCGGCGACGCCAGCGAAGCCAACGGCCCCTACGATACCGATCGCGACGCAACCACCCTGCCCTTGATCCGCAAGGCGATCGAGCGCGGCGTGCCGCTGCTGGCGATCTGCCGCGGCATCCAGGAGATGAATGTCGCGCTGGGTGGTACGCTTGCCACGGAGATCCAGGAACGCGAGGGCGTGCTCGATCATCGGGCGCCTGTTTCCGACAACCAGGACGAACGCTTCGCCATTCGCCAGACCGTCAGCATCAAGCCGGGTTCGTGCCTGGCCGGTGTCTTCGGTGCGGGCGACCTGATGGTCAACTCCGTGCACCGGCAGGCAGTGGAGAGACTGGGGCCGAAGCTTCAGCTAGAGGCGGTCGCCACTGACGGCACGGTCGAGGCGGTTTCAGTGCGCGATTCGCGCGCCTTCGCCGTCGGCGTGCAATGGCACCCGGAATATTGGGTCCAAACCGACAGCGTTTCGCAGCGCATCTTCAAGGCCTTTGGCGATGCCGTGCGGGCGCATTCGGCAGCCAGGGCGGCATCGCGCGCTGCAGCCGAATAGGCAGGTTACCGAAACTCGATTTCTTCTGAACTCCGGTCACCGTAAACGCTCCTTAGCGTTCGGTTTTCTTCGCCTTTTGCTGTGCGTTTCGTTATGAAGAACGCATTGGGAAGGGGAAGCCGATGGCGTTCAGCGCGCAGGAAATTGCCGAACATCCGGCTTTGCATCGGTGTGTCCGCGGCCAAGCGGCGGCACTGCTCTCCGCCTATGAGGGGTCGCCGCGCCTGTCGTCGGTCTTTGCGACGCAGCAGCGTTGGCTGATGGCGCATGCCGGCCTCGCCCTGCATTTCCGTGCAGACCCGCATACCCGTCACGACGCCTTGACGACCGCCCGTTTCCTGCAGGCGGTCGAGCAACACGCGGTTGCCAGTCGCAACACGGCCGATGCCTTCATCAAGGAAATGCTCAAATACAACTACGTCGAGCATTTGCCGGAAAAGACCGACCGCCGCTCGCACCCGTTCCGGCCCACCGAGGAAACTCTGCAAGTCCTGGCCGGCTGGGCGATGGTGCACCTGGCCACCCTGGACGGCTTGGATCAGGGCGCGAGGCTGGCAACCTTCGCGGCGCATCCCGATGCGATCGCGCGGTTGCATCCGCCAATCGCCGACGGCCTACTGACGTCTACTCCCGTGCGTGAGCCGCAGCAGACCTTTTCGTTGTTCACCTGGCTCAATAATGGCGGCGTCGTCATGGAATGGCTGATCTCGAGCATCGATCCGGACCAGGCCAACATCGACCGCATCCCGACTGGCATCGTATCGCTCGGCGACTTCGCGAAGTGGCTGAACCTGTCCCGCACCCACCTTGCACGCAAGCTGCGCGATGCCGAGCATCTCGGCAGCATCGGCTGGCTCGGCCAACGAGGCCGTTCCGTCATGTGGGTCTCGCGCGGCTTCTACGAGGAATACATGAACGCGCAGGCGGTCAAGCTCGCCATCATCGACCAGGCTTTCGAGGAAAGCTTCCTTCAAGACGCTGTCCGTTAGGACGGCGCGTCGCCCGGTCAGCCGCGAAAAAGCCGGCGAATGCCTGGCGGCGCCTAACCGGCCAGCCTTTGGGCATGCCAGCGCAGATGGTCGTCCATGAAAGTCGAGATGAAATTGTAGGAATGGTCGTAGTCATCCTGCATACGAAGGCTGAGCGCGATGCCCGCCTTTTCGCAGGCTTCTTCCAGAAGCCATGGCCGCAGGCCTTCATTGAGGAAGCCGTCCGCCGTGCCCTGGTCGACCAGAAATTCCGGGAACCGGTTTCCGTCATCGATCAGCAACGTAGCGTCATAAGCCCGCCAATCCGCACTGTCTGGACCAAGGTATTTTTCCAGCGCCGGCTTTGACCAGCCGGCCGTGCTCGGCTGCACGATCGGCGCGAAAGCCGAGCAGCTTTTGAAGCGACCGGGATTTTTCAGCGCAACGGTCAGCGCTCCGTGGCCGCCCATCGAATGGCCGAAGATTCCCTGGCGCGACATGTCCGCCGGAAAATTTGCGCTGATGAGAGCTGGCAGTTCCTCGGTGACGTAGGAGTACATGCGATAGTTTTTGGCGTATGGCTCCTGCGTGGCGTCGACGTAGAAGCCAGCGCCCTGGCCGAACTGCCAATTGTCCTTTTCGTCCGCCACGCCATCGCCGCGCGGACTGGTGTCCGGACACACGACCATCAGGCCAAGTTCAGCCGCCAGCCTACGGTATTCGCCCTTGTCCATGACATTGGCATGGGTACAGGTGAGGCCGGACAAATACCACAACACCGGCACCGGCCCGTCCTTGGCCTGCGGTGGAACGAAAACGGCAAAAGTCATGTCGCAGGCACAGACCTCGGACGCATGCGAATAGACGCCCTGGACACCGCCATGCGACTTCGACGTGGAAACGGTCTTCATCCGTCTTGCCTTCCAATCAAGTGATGTCTTGCCAGCCGAAAAACTCCCGTCGGCTGCTTCTGACGCGACTGCACCAACCCTAGGGCCGCTGCATGTCGATATGGGGAATGCCGTCCTCGAGATATTCATCCGAGACGGCGACGAAACCGAAGGTCGAATAGAAACCCTGCAGATGGCTTTGTGCTGACAATGCGATGGAACGGCCTGGGTAAAGCCGTTCGCAGGCGCCGATTGCCTCGCTCATCAAATGTTCGCCGAGCCGTTTGCCGCGATGCCTCGGCGAGACGACGACCCGGCCGATGTAAGCGGGGCCGTCCTCGTCGGAAGGTAGGTGAATGCGACCGCTCGCCAGCAGGTCGTCTCCAGCGAGCAAGCGTATGTGCAAAGCGTCTTCGTCGCGGCCGTCCAGTTCCGGATAGGGGCATTTCTGCTCGACCACGAACACGTCGACGCGCATCTTCAGCATCGTATAGAGGTCGCGTGCCGAAAACTCGTCCAGCCGCCGCAGGTCCGTCTCGAACGCGACCTCGGGCATCAATACACCACGACGCTCCGGATCGACTTGCCCTCATGCATGAGGTCGAACCCCTTGTTGATCTCTTCCAGCTTCAGCGTGTGCGTGATCATCGGGTCGATCTCGATCTTGCCGTCCATGTACCAATCGACGATCCTCGGCACGTCGGTGCGGCCCCGCGCGCCGCCGAAGGCGGTGCCCATCCAGGTGCGCCCCGTCACCAGTTGGAACGGCCGCGTGGAAATCTCCTGACCCGCGCCCGCGACACCGATGACCACCGACTTGCCCCAACCGCGATGCGCCGCTTCCAGCGCCTGGCGCATCACCTTGGTATTGCCGGTGCAGTCGAAGGTGTAATCGGCGCCGCCGATCTGGTCGGCGCCACGCTTGGTCAGGTTGACCAGGTAAGGCACGATGTCGCCGTCCACTTCCTTCGGATTGACGAAATGCGTCATGCCGAAGCGCTCGCCCCATTCCTTCTTGTCGTTGTTGAGATCGACGCCGATGATCATGTCGGCGCCGGCGAGGCGGAGGCCCTGGATGACATTGAGACCGATACCGCCCAGACCGAAGACGACTGCTGTCGCCCCCTCTTCCACCTTGGCGGTGTTGATGACGGCGCCGATGCCGGTGGTCACGCCGCAGCCGATGTAGCAGATCTTGTCGAAGGGCGCGTTCGGATTGACCTTGGCGAGCGCGATCTCGGGCAACACGGTGAAGTTCGAAAACGTCGAGCAGCCCATATAGTGGAAGATCTTGTCCTTGCCGATCGAGAAGCGCGACGTGCCGTCCGGCATCAGGCCCTGCCCTTGGGTGGCGCGGATCGCGGTGCACAGATTGGTCTTGCGCGACAGGCAGGAGGGGCACGAACGACATTCGGGCGTATAGAGCGGAATGACGTGGTCGCCTTTCTTGAGGCTCGTCACCCCCTTGCCCACGTCGACGACGACGCCAGCGCCCTCATGGCCCAGGATCGCCGGAAAGATGCCTTCCGGATCGGCGCCCGACAGCGTGAACTCGTCGGTATGACAGATACCGGTCGCCTTCACTTCGACCAGCACTTCGCCTTCGCACGGCCCTTCCAGGTCCACTTCCATGATTTCAAGCGGCTTGCCCGCGGCTACGGCAACAGCGGCGCGTGTTTTCATAGTTTTCTCTCCCAACTGATCCCATCGCCAGGCATCTTGCCCGGCGGGCTTCGATTGAACGGCAAGGCCGCCTACCCGGATTGACCGGGAAAATACCCGCGCCACCGTAACCCCGGCGATACGTCGCAGCTATCGCATCAGCGACGAACCGTTCGATAGTCCTGTTTGGATTCGGCGTCTTCCGGAGAGGTCAGGGTGTAGGGGAAGCCGATGCCGTCGGCAACCGTCAGATGGGTACTACGAAAGGTCCAGCGATTGCTCGCCCGGCCGGCTGCCGGGTTTGTGGAAAATGCCGCGCAAGCGAAAGGCGCGATCCCTTCATCAGACTATGTCCAATGAAGAGACCGCGCCCTTGATCCGTTATCCGCGGATGACTTACGAGCGTTTACGCAATACGCTTTCCTTCACGCTCCCAATCAGCCCGCCTTCAACGGAGCGCGGAAGCGTTTCAACCTCAGCGCATTGGTCAATACGAACACGCTGGACAACGCCATCGCGCCGGCGGCCAGCATCGGCGACAGCAAGGTGCCGTTGAACGGATAGAGCAGGCCAGCGGCCACGGGAACCAGCGCGACGTTGTAACCGAAGGCCCAGAACAGGTTCTGGCCGATGTTGCGGATGGTTGCCTTCGACAGCGCGATTGCATTGGCAACGCCGCGGAGATCGCCCGCCATCAACACCACGTCGGCGCTTTCGATGGCAATGTCGGTGCCGGTGCCAATGGCGATGCCGACATCGGCTGCCGCCAGGGCCGGCGCGTCATTGATGCCGTCGCCGACAAACGCCACGCGGGCGCCGCCGGCCTGAAGCCGTTTCAACGCTTCGACCTTGCCGTCCGGCAGCACCTCGGCGACGATCTCGTTTATGCCGATCTGGCGGCCGATCGCCTGGGCGGTGTGCCGGTTGTCGCCGGTAATCATCGCCACCCTGAGGCCCAATGCCTGCAGCGCCTTGATTGCGGCCGGTGTCGACTGCTTGATCGGATCGGCGACCGCGACAACCGCCGCGAGTTCACCGTCAATCGCGGCATAGAGCGGACTTTTGCCCTCGCCGGCCAGTCGCTCGGCCACGGCGGCGAAATCGGAGACGTCGAGGCCGATTTGCGCCATCAGGCGGTCGGCCCCGATCTCGACCCGGCGTGCCCCGACCCGGGCACGAACGCCAAAGCCTGGAATGGCTTCGAAGTCGGTGGCATCGACCAACTCCAGCCCGCGTCCCTCGGCAGCCCGCACGATCGCTTCGGCGAGCGGATGCTCGGAGCGTGCTTCGACCGAAGCAACAACGGCGAGCAGCTCATCCTCCTCGAAATCGTCGGCGACGATGAAGTCGGTGAGTTCCGGCCTGCCTTCGGTCAAGGTCCCGGTCTTGTCCAGCGCGATGACGGAAGCGTCCCGCAGCGTCTGCAGCGCATCGCCCTTGCGGAACAACACGCCTATTTCGGCGGCGCGGCCGGTGCCGACCATGATCGAGGTGGGCGTGGCCAGGCCCATCGCGCAGGGGCACGCGATGATCAGCACGGCGACGGCATTGACCAAAGCGAAGGACAAAGCGGGGTCCGGGCCGAAGACCAGCCAGATCGCGAATGTCAGCAGCGCCGCAACGATCACCGCCGGCACGAACCAGGCCGTTACCTTGTCGACCAGTGCCTGGATCGGCAGCTTGGCCCCTTGCGCGGCCTCGACCATGCGGATGATCTGGGCAAGCAGGGTCTGCGAGCCGACCTTGGTAGCGTGAAAGGAAAAACTGCCGGTCTTGTTGATGGTGCCTCCGACGACCTCGGCGCCGATCCCCTTGGAAACGGGCACCGGCTCGCCGGTGATCATGGATTCGTCGACGAAGGACGAACCTTCGACGACTTCTCCGTCCACGGCGATCTTTTCGCCGGGTCGCACGAGGACGACGTCGCCCACGCGCACATCGCCCAGCGCCACCTCGCTGGTGATACCGTCTCGAACGACCCGCGCGGTCTTCGCCTGGAGACCGACGAGCTTCTTGATCGCCTCGCCGGTTCGCCCCTTGGCACGCGCCTCGAGAGTGCGCCCAAGCAGGATCAGCGTCACGATGACCGCCGCGGCCTCATAGTAGACATTGGCGGTTCCCACCGGCAGCGCGGCCGGCAGGAAGGTGGCGACCACGGAATAGACCCAGGCCGCGCCGGCGCCCATCGCCACCAGCGCGTTCATATCAGGAGCACCCTTGAACAGCGCCGGCAGGCCCTTGGTGAAGAACCGCAGACCCGGACCGAAAAGCACGATCGTGGTCAGCACGAATTGCAGGCGCCAGCTCCAGATCCCGAATGTGCCCATCACCCAATGGTGGAAAGACGGGATCAGGTGCGAGCCCATTTCAAGGATGAAGACCGGCAGCGTGAATATCGCGGCTATCGCCAGCGCGCGGCCAAGCGCCCTGATTTCCGCCTGCCGATTGTCCGCGTCGCGCTCGAAAGCCTGGTTGGCGACGATCTGCCGGGCTTCGTAACCCGCGGCAGCCACCGCCGCCTCCAGGGCGGCGCCGTCGACCGCGCCAAGCGTGAAATCCACCGTCGCGCGTTCGGTCGCCAGATTGACATTGGCGTTCGAGACCCCCGGCACCGCTTTCAATGCCCGCTCGATGCGGGCCACGCAGGACGCGCAGGTCATGCCCTTGATTGCCAGCTCGACCGCCTCGCTGCGCGGCTGATAGCCAACAGCAGTGACCGCCGTCAGCACTTTTGCCAGATCCGGCTCGCCGGAAAAGACGACCTCGGCACGTTCGGTGGCCAGATTGACGTTGGCGGCAATGACACCGGGAGCCGCCGCGATGGCCTTTTCCACGCGGCGCACGCAGGAGGCACAGGTCATGCCCTCAATGCCGAACTGCATTGTGGTGGCGGATTTCGAAGCGGTTTGCACCGGCAGGTTTTGGGGTATGGCGTTCATGACTTTGCAACTCTCTTCTTGAGCAGTTGCCAACACAGATAAAGCTTCCAGTCATGGGAAGGTCAAGCGGCATATTTTCCGCGCTGGCCTGACGGTCATCCGCCTTCGAAACAAGACTTGACCTTGCCATGGCGGGAAGGCGCAGACAGTGGCGGCCTATAACGAAACGCCAAACCCCAGCCCTGTCCCAATGCTTGCAGCCGCATCATATTCACCATCGGAAAGCGAACATTTCTCGCAGACGTACAGCTGCCGTGTGGGCAAACAGCACATGGTCACCGGATGGGAGGCTGGCGGAAAGCAGTCAGGGGCAGATCAGGCTTTGTCGCCCTGCCCGCCCACGGTTGCGATGATTTCGTCGGCCATGCGCTTGAAACGGGCGCTCGGCCCTTCGGCGCCTTCGCTCTGGCGGCTGATCTTGGCCCCTTCAAGCAGCAGACCGAGCATGTCGGCCACCATCCGGGGCTGTTCCAGCCCTGCCCTTTCGCAAAGTTCCGCAAGCCGGCCGCGAAACCGCTTCTTGGCGTCTTCGATGACGCGGCGGGCGGGATGGTCCTCTTCCGCAAGTTCCACCGCGGCGTTGGCCATCTCGCAGCCGCGTTCGTCGGAGCCAAGGCGTTCCGCGCAGTTTTGGACCCAGGCCGCCAATTGCGCTTTCGGGTCGCCCGGATATTTGCCTTCGAGCTCGTCCCAGAAGTTGCATCCCTCCGCGACCGCCTTCTGGATGCATTCGACGATGAGATCGTCCTTGGAACCAAAATGCCGGTAGAGCGTCATCTTGTTGGTGCCGGCGGCTTCGGTGATCGCTTCGATACCGACGCTGCGGATGCCGTGATGGTAAAACATCTCGCGCGCCGTCAACACGATGCGCTCGCGCGGACGCAGGTTTACCTGAGCGTTGATGTCAGCATGCTGCAAAATTTTGTCGTTCATAGCTTGACGTGAGTGTTACCGGTCAGTAACTATCTGGCTGTTACCGAGCGGTAACATTCCTTAATGTCCCCGTCAAGGTCGACCATAGGCCAAGTCGGACAAGGTGATGGATCAGGGCGATGGCCGAAAAATGCGGCTTTCGTCATCGGGAATCTGTCGCCGCAACATCGATCAGGAGGCACACGATGGCATTTCATTACAGAGCCCTGACCATTGATCAGCTGCTGAATGACCCGATGACCCTCGCCGTGATGCAGGCTGATCATGTCGATCCGGCCGCTCTCAAGGCGATGCTTGTCCGCACCGCAGCGCGCCTGCGCGCCGCCGACCAAGATACGCCGCTCCCTGGCATCGACGCCGCCTTTCTCCCGGCGGATCCCGTTCCCGATCTCCGAAAAGCCGTTTGAACATGGTCAATTTCTTTATCCAGCGTCCGATCTTCGCCTCGGCGATCGCCATCATCATGGTGCTCGCCGGGTTGATCGCCTATTATCTTTTGCCCGTCGCGCAGTTCCCCAACATCGCGCCGCCGCAGGTCGTCGTCAGCGCCAATTATCCGGGCGCCAGTTCGCAGGTTGTCGCCGATACGGTGACGACGCCGCTCGAACAGTCGATCAACGGCGTCCAAGGCATGACCTACATGTCTTCGGCAAGTTCCAATGACGGCTCCTCGCGCATCACCGTGACCTTCGATGTCGGCTATCCGCTCGATATTGCCGCGATGGACGTGCAGAACCGTGTCTCGCAGGCGGCATCCTCCCTGCCGGCCATCGTCAACCAGGCCGGCGTTACCGTCAAAAAGCAGAACCCGAGCTTCGTGCTGATCGTGAACCTGACCTCGCCGGACGGCTCGGTCGATCCCGTCGCGCTCAGCAACTATGCTTATTTGCAGGTGGCGGATCCGCTCAAGCGCGTCCCCGGTGTCGGCGATGTGCAAATCTTCGGCGAGCGCCGCTATTCGATGCGCGTCTGGCTCGATCCCGACAAGCTGGCCAATCTCGGCATCACCGCCGTCGACGTGCAGAGCGCCATTGCTGAGCAAAACGTGCAGGTCGCGGCCGGCAAGATCGGCCAGTCCCCGGCACCGGCCGGAACGGCCTTCGAGATGCAGGTCAACGCCACCGGCCGCCTGTCCGATCCCAAGGAGTTCGGCAACATCGTCGTGCGCGCCAATTCCGCGACCGGTTCGCTGGTGCGCCTGCGCGACGTCGCCCGCATCGAGCTGGGTTCGCTGCTCTACAACTCGTCCACCTATGCCAACGAGAAACCGACCGTCGTCATCGCGACCTTCCAGATGCCGGGCTCCAACGCGCTTGAGCTGAAGAAGAACATCGAAGCCAAGATGAAGGAGCTGTCGGCGCGCTTCCCGAAAGGCATCCAGTATACGATCTTCTACGACACGACCAAGTTCGTGTCGGCCGCCATGGACGACGTGGTCAAGACCCTGCTGGAAGCGCTGATCCTGGTCGTGGCCGTCGTCTTCATCTTCCTGCAGAACTGGCGCACGACCCTTATCCCCGTCATCGCCATCCCGGTCTCTTTGATCGCCACTATGGTGGTGATGCTGGCGCTCGGCTTCTCGCTCAACATGCTATCGCTGCTCGGCATGGTGCTCGCCATCGGCCTTGTGGTCGACGATGCCATCGTGGTGGTCGAAAACGTCGAGCGACAGCTCGAAGCCGGACATCCGCCTTTGGAAGCTGCCCGGCTGGCGATGAAGGAAGTCACAGGCCCGATCATTGCCACCACGGCGGTGCTGATGGCCGTATTCATTCCGGTCGCCTTCATTCCGGGTGTCACCGGCGAGCTCTACAACCAGTTCGCGCTGACAGTCGCGATCTCGGTCGGCATCTCGGCCTTCAACTCGCTGACGCTTTCACCGGCGCTGTCGGCGGCCTTCCTGCGCCATCGCCCGCCGTCCAACTTCGTTCTCTATCGCTGGTTCAACAGCGGTTTCACCTGGCTCTCGCATGCCTATTCGGCATCCGTGCGCGGGTTCATCAAGCTGCGCTGGCTGATGATGGGCGTGTTCGTGGCGCTGATTGCCGCGACCTATCTCATCTCGACGCGCGTCCCGACGGCCTTCCTTCCGGTCGAGGACCAGGGCTATTTCTTCAACATCGTGCAGTTACCCGACGGCGCCTCGCTCGAGCGAACGGACGAGGTGTCCAGGAAGGTGCGCGAAAAGCTGCTCGCCACGCCTGGTGTCGAGTACGTCATCACCGTTGCAGGCTTCAACTTCCTGACTTTCGCCAACCAGTCGAACTCGGCGGCGCTGTTTGCGATCCTGAAGCCATGGGATGAACGCGGCGCGGGGATGAGCGCCACCGACATCGTCAACAAGGTACGTCCACAGTTGTTCGGCATGCCTGACGGACTTGTGCTGGCTTTCGAACCGCCGTCCATCCAGGGTCTCGGCACCACTGGCGGCTTCGAGTTCCAGGTTGAGGATCTTGCCGGCCGTGGCGCCAACGCGGTCAACGAGGCCACGCAAGCCTTGCTGGCGGAAGCCCGCAAGCAGCCCGAGCTCAACCCGCAAACGCTGTTCACGACCTTCTCGACCTCGACGCCGCAGTTCAACTTCGACCTCGACCGCAACAAGGCCAAGCTGCTCGGCCTTGCCCTGCCCGATGTCTTCAACACCCTGCAGATCTATCTCGGGTCACTCTATGTGAACGACTTCAACATGTTCGGTCGCACCTTCCGCGTCACCATGCAGGCGGACAAGGCCGCACGCGCGGAAGCAACCGACCTGACCAAGCTCTACGTCCGAAACAACACCGGTCAGATGGTGCCATTGTCGACGCTTGGCATGATGAAGTCGGTCGTCGGCCCCGAAACGGTCTCGCACTACAACAACTACGGCTCGGCCTCGATCAATGGCAATGCGGCTCCCGGCTTCTCATCCGGCCAGGCCATCCAGGCCATGCAGCGGGCGGCCGCGACCGCGCTGCCGAACGACTTCGGCTTCGAATGGACGGGCATCACCTACCAGGAGCTGAAGGCAGGCTCGGTCGCCATTCTGGTCTTCGCACTCGCCATCGTCTTCGTGTTCCTGATCCTGGCCGCGCAGTACGAGAGCTGGTCGATGCCGTTCATGGTGATTTTGTCGGTGCCAACCGCTCTGTTCGGCGCGCTGCTCGCCATCTGGCTGCGCGGCATGCAGATGGACGTCTATTCGCAGATCGGCTTCGTCATGCTGATCGGCTTGGCGGCCAAGAACGCGATCCTGATCGTCGAATTCGCCAAGCACCTTCGCGAGCAGGGCATGAGCATCGTCGAGGCCGCCATGGAAGCGGGCAGACTGCGCCTTCGCCCGATCCTGATGACCGCCTTTGCCTTCATCCTGGGCGTCGTGCCCCTGATGCTGGCCACCGGCGCGGGTGCCGCCAGCCGTCAGTCCCTCGGCACGGCGGTGTTCGGCGGCATGCTCGCCGCAACCATCCTGACGCTCGTCTTCGTGCCGGTCTTCTACGCCATCATCGAACAATGGCGGGAACGGCGGTCCGGCGCTGAAACTGCACATACCAATACCAAGCCTCACGGCGACCAGCAGCCCGCGCTGCCGGCGCAGGCCGAGGCAGCCGAATAATGGAGTCTCCCATGCGTCCCTGGAAAATCACCACAGCCGTTGCCGTGATCGCGGCGGCGGCAGCCTATGTCCACTTCAATGGTGAACCGGCCGTCCTGTCCGGCCTGCTCGCCAAGCCTGCCGACGCTGCCGCGCCCGCGGCCGCGCATCAGGCCATGCCCGTCCCCGTTACCAGCGTGGTCAAGAAGACGCTCCCGGTCTATCTCGACTACACCGCGCGCACGGAGGCGATCCGCACCGTCGCCCTGCAGGCGAAGGTTTCCGGCTACATCCTCGAACAGGCGGCCAACGACGGCGCCGACGTCAAGAAGGGTGACCTGCTCTACAAGATCGACCCGCGCGACTATCAGGTGGCGCTCGATCAGGTGAAGGCACAGGCGCAGCGCAATCAGGCCTCGCTCGAATACACCAAGGCGAGCCTGACGCGCGGCAACGATCTGATTAAGACAGGTTTCCTGTCCAAGGATGGTTTGGATCTGCGCAGCAGCACCATGCAGCAGGGCGAAGCGTCAGTCGCGGCCGACAAGGCCGCGATCGAGGCCGCCCAGATCAATCTTGGCTACACCGAAATCCATGCCCCCTTCGACGGTCGCCTCGGTCGCAACCAGGCAACGGTCGGCACCCTCGTCAATGTCGGCGGCACTTCGCTCAACACGCTGGTCCAGATCAGTCCGGTCTATGTCACATTTACGCCGAGCGAAGGCGACCTCGTGCTGATCCAGAAAGCCAGGACGAATGGCGCGATCGCGGCAGAGGTCTCGGTCCCCGGCGACAAGAATGCATCCCGCAAGGGTGAACTGACCTTCATCGACAACAAGGTGGATGCCGCCACTGGCACCATCATCGCCCGTGCCACCATCGCCAATGACGACCGCTCGTTGCTGCCCGGCCAGTATGTGAACATCCGCCTTCTGGTCGGCGAGACGCCGAACACGCTTCTGGTGCCGCAAGTCGCGCTCGGCTCCAGCCAGCTTGGCAAATATGTCTACGTGATCGACGAGGGCAACAAGGTCGGTATGCGGCTGGTCGAGCTCGGCCAGACAGACGGTGAGCTGGTCGCCATCACCAAGGGCATCAGCGAAACCGACAAGATCATCAGCGGCAACCTTCAGAAGATCGGGCCGGGCATGCCGGTAAACCCCCAAACGGCAAGCCCGGCCCCGGCCCCGGCGTCCTGATACCAGGCGTCGGACCGACCCAGCCGGCCATCGGGGAATCCCACTGGCCGGCTGGGCGATATCATTGTTATGCGGCCATGAAGGCCCGGCCCACCTTGGTGAACAGGTCAAGGTCGGCAACTGAATCCTTCAACGTCGTCTTGGCCTTAGCTCCGTTGACCACGCAGTCGTGGAAAGCGTCGAGCTCGATGCGGAACGGATCTTCGTAGCTCGGCCCGAAGGTTTCAGTCCGCGTCTCAGTATCCGTGGAATCGATGATCTCCAGCCGCGACGGCAGGTTGCGGATATAGGGCGTGTCATAATTGACGCGGAATTGCTGCCGGTCAGTCAGGATATCGATACCGGCGTCGAAGCGCGCCACGTTGTGGATCAGCGCTTCGTAGACAGCTGTGAAATGACCGTAGTCGAACAGCACGGAGATCGACTCCCCGCGATGCTGGCGCGCCGCATGCACCCCCTTCGGCGCACCCAGCAATTCGCGCATCGCCGAGAAGGAGTGCGATGAAAGGCCTGTCAGCACCTGATAGGCACGCAGCTGATCGCGGGTCGCGTCGGCACCCATGACCGAACGCAGCAGCCGTTCGGTCTCCACCCGCCCCTCGTCGATGATCGGCTGCGGCACGTCCTTCGGATAGAATACGTTGCGCGTCTGGCGGATGAAGAACGGGCCTTCGCAGATGATGTCGCGCACGCGGGCGTGCAGCACCGTGTCGACGGCCGGCATGCGCTTCTTCAATTCCAGGAATGGCCGCGAGAAGCGACGCATGTAGCCGACGAAGATCGTCTTCCTGTAGCTTTCCGCGCGCGGCAGCAGCGGTGTCAGCTCGTCCGCGGTCAGACAGACCGGCTTTTCGATGAAGATATGTTTGTCGGCGTCCATCGCCTGCCCAAGCAGGCGGCCATGGATATGGTCCGGCGTCAGGATGAAAACGGCGTCCAGATTGGCATCGGCCAACAGGTCTTCGGCGCGCTGGTAGCGACGCGGGACGCCGTAGCGTTCGGCGATATGATCGACCAGGGACGGCGCGACGTCCATCACCGCTTCGATGCGATAGCGGCTGTCGTCGGCCAGGAGCGGCAGGTGCATGAGCTGGGCGACTTCGCCAAGGCCGATCAGGCCGACGCGGATGTCCATGGTGGTCTCCAAAATGCTAAGGACTACAAGGAATTCCTGTGGTAGATGACACGGATCGTCGATTTATTCAACTGAGTGGATTTAGGTGATCGCGTGAAAGTCAGAAAAGCCGGTCTCGGCAAGAACAACGAGTTCACCAAACGCCTGAACCGCCAGACGGTGCTCGATCTTCTGCGCCGCGAGCCCGCGCAGAGCCGAGCCGATCTCGCTCGCCTGACCCGGTTGAGTCCGCAATCGCTGTCCAACATCATCGACGATCTCGAACGGGCCGGGCTCATCGAACGCACCGGCAAGGTCTATGGCGGCAAGGGTCAGCCGCCGACCAACTACCGCATCGCCGCCGAACGCGGCTACGGCATCGGCCTGCACATCGATCGCGACCTGGTGCGGGCGAGCCTTGTCGACTTCAACTTCGTCGAGTGTGTCGGTCTGCGCCGGCCGCTCGGCGCGCGCACGGTCGAAGGTGTCCATACCGCCCTTGCCGCCGTGATCGATGATCTTGTCGCTTCGGCTTCGGTCCCGGCCGATCGCGTCTGGGGCATCGGCATCGCTTCGCCGCGCCTGCGCGATGCCTTGACCCTCGACGCTCCCCATCTCGAAGGTTCGTTCTGGAGCGAACTCCACGGTTACGAAATCGACCGCCGCCTGGCCGAGCAGACGGGCATGGCCGTCATCATCGAGAACGACGCCAATGCCGGCGCACTGGCGGAACTGACCTTCGGGCAGGGCCGTGCGGTTCGCAACTTCTGTTATCTGCTGCTCGGGCACGGCCTCGGCGCCGGATTGGTGCATGACGGTGCGCTGTTTCGTGGCGGCTGGTCGAACGCCGGCGAGATCGGCCGCATCCTCATTCAGCATCATGGGGAGAGCGTCTATCTGGAGCGGATCGTGTCCGTGGAGCATCTTTTGGACATGATCGGCGCCAGCGGCAGCGCGCGCGACGCGGAAGATGGTTTTGCCAGCCTCATCAGAGCCCATCCCGACAGGGCGGAAGCCTGGCTGGCCGATGTGGCGCCGCATCTCAACTGGCTGGTCGGCACACTCGAGAACATGCTGGACCCGGAAACGATCATCCTCGGCAGCGATCTGCCCGAATGGCTGCTCGACCGGCTGCTGACACGGTTGGAACCCCTGCCGCATACGATCGCGCTGCGCGACGACCGCGCCGAGCCGCGCCTGCAGAAAGGCCTGCTCGACCGCAACATGATCGCGCTCGGCGCCGCGACGATGCCCCTGCTGGCAACCCTGGAAGCGCAGCCTTCGGCGAAATGGAACATCGCCGGTGAGATCGTCGACGTCTTCTACGGGCTGGATTGAGACCGGCCGCATGGGCCGTCAGCCCTTGATGGCACCGGCGGTCAGCCCGCTGACAATCCGCCGCTGGAAGATCAGCACCAGAACCAGCAACGGCAGCGTGACAATGATCGATGCCGCCATCACCGGCCCGAACGGGTATTCGTAGCGACTGTTGCCGGAGATCAGGCCGATCGCCACCGGCACGGTACGGTTCTCGTCGCTGAGGATGAAGGTGAGCGCGAACAGGAATTCGTTCCACGCCAGGATGAAGGCGAGCAGACCGGTGCTTGCCAGCGCCGGCCCCATCAGTGGCAAAAGGATCCTGGTCAGGATGCGCCAATGCGAACAACCGTCCATGATCGCCGCCTCCTCCAGCTCGCGCGGAAATTCGCGCATGAAGGAGGTCAGCACCCACACCGTGAACGGCACTGTGAAGATCAGATAGGCAAGGATCAGCGCGCCAACGCGATTGTAGAGGCCGAGCCAGCGCACCAGTTCGAACATGCCCGACATCACCGCGATCTGCGGGAAGATCGAGACCACCAGGATCGCCATCAGCATGGCCTGCCTGCCGCTGAAATTCAGCCGGCCGAGCGCATAGGCGGCGGCGACTGCGAGCGCCAGCGAGATCACGGTGGTCGAACCGGCGACGATCAGCGAATTGATGATTGAGCCGGTGAAGACGGGGTCGGCCAGCAGGGCCTTGTAGTGGGCCAGGTCAAAGCTCGGCACGAGGCTGGTCGAAAACAGTTCCGAGCCGGAGCGGAAGGACGAGACGATCGCCCAATAATAGGGGAACAGCGTGTAGGCGAGCACAAGCAGGCTGAGCATAACAAGGCCGGCCGAGCGTGCCCGTCTTTGCCAACGGTAGCGAGTGGAAGATCGGCGTCTCGCCGTCGCTGTTGTGCTGGCCATGGTCATTTCCCCGCCGCGCGGTCGAGCCGCATCGTCCCGATGATGAGGATCGCGACCAGCGCGATCACGAAGAACACCCAGGTGGAAGCAGCCGAACCCAGGCCTGTCTCCTGGAAGGAGATCAGCTGGTTGCGCGCATAGATCGAGATGGTCTGCGTGCGCTCGCCATTGCCGGCGAGGATGTAGGCAAGGTCGAACATGCGCATGGCATCCAGCGCGCGAAACAGCACCGCCACGCCGATCGCCGGCCTGAGCAGCGGCAGGGTGATCGACCAGAAGCGCTTCCACCACGGAACGCCATCCACAAGTGCGGCCTCGCGCACCTCCTCTGGGATCACCTGAAGCCCGGCCAGGATCAGCAGCACCATGAACGGCGTGGTGATCCACACATCGACGAAGATGATGACGCCCATGACCAGCGACGGCGTCGCCGTCCATGCAATGCCGTGGTCGATGAAACCGAGACCGATCAGCAAATTGTTGAGAATGCCGAACTGGTCGTGCAGCATCCATTCCCAGATCTTGGCCGACACGACGACCGGAATGGACCAGGGAATGAGGATGGCAGCGCGCAAGGCGCCTCTGCCCGGCAGCGCCTGGTTGAGCAGCAGCGCGATGCCCAGCCCGAGAAGGGTTTCGAGCGACACCGAAATGATCGTGAACACCACCGTGTTGGCAACCGCCCGCCACCACTGACCGTCCATCGCGATGTCGACGAAATTCTGCCAACCGATGAAATCGTAGACCGAGGGATCGTCGAGGGTCGCATTGGTGAAGGAAAAATACAGCGTGCGGGCGAGCGGCCAGAAGGCAACGAGGGTCAGCGCGACGAGAGCCGGCGTCAGGAACATCCACGCCGCGCGCGTTTCCTTGCGTTGCAATGCGTTTCCGCGACGCGTGCTCATGCCGCGGCCTGCCTGGCAAGAGAGGTGACCAGCCGCCGGCCGTCGCCGTCGAAAGCAAAAAGCGCATCGTCCGACCAGGTCAGCCCGACTTTTTCTCCACGCGCGAGCGCCAGATGGTTCGAGAGACGCACCGTCCAGACCAGATCTTCGGCGACGCGCACATAAGCGAGATGCTCGTGGCCGAGATCCTCGGCGCGCAGCAATTCACCCGAAATCCGCGCAGGTTGCCGCGCGCCCGCGATGGCCAATGCTTCCGGCCTGATGCCGACCGAAGCGGGAGAAGAGGCGCCTGCTCCGATCGCGAGGTCCAGCCCGCCCGCGCCGCTCAGCCGCCAGCCGTCATCCGCTTTTGCCGCCGTCACCGGCAGGAAGTTCATGCGCGGCGAGCCGATAAAACCGGCGACGAAACGGTTGGCCGGACGATGGTAGAGTTCCTGCGGCGTGCCAACCTGCTCGATGCGTCCCTCGTTCAGAACGACGATCCTGTCGGCCAGGGTCATCGCCTCGACCTGATCATGCGTCACATAGACCATGGTGGTCTTGAGGTCTTCGTGCAGCCGCGCGATCTCGACCCTCATTTCCGAGCGCAGGTCGGTGTCGAGATTGGATAGCGGTTCGTCGAACAGAAACACCTTCGGCTGGCGCACAAGGGCACGGCCGATGGCGACACGCTGGCGCTGGCCGCCGGAAAGCTCGCGCGGCAACCTGTCGAGCAGATGGCCGATCTTCAGCGTCGCGGCAACCTGTTCAACCTTGGTGCGGATCGCCTCCCGCCCGATGCCGCTGGTCTCCAGCGCGAAGCCGATGTTGCGGGCGATCGTCATGTGCGGATAGAGCGCGTAGGACTGGAAGACGATGGCGATGCCGCGCTTGGAGGCAGGCACTTCGGTCATGTCTTCGCCGTCGATGTCGATGTCGCCCGCCGACACGGGCACCAGCCCGGCAATCAGGCGCAGCAGCGTTGACTTGCCGCAGCCCGAGGGCCCGACGAACACGACGAATTCGCCATCCGCGATCTCAAGGTCGACATTGCGGATGATGTCGACCGAGCCGAAGCTCTTGGATACGGATTTCAGGCTAATGGTGGACATCGTTTCATTCCCCAGCTGAATTCTTGTCCGCGTGCAGCGCGGCGGCACCGATCACGCCGGCAGCAGACCCGAGCGCGCTCGCCAGAACGGGCAGCCCCCGGCAGGCTTCGGCCCAAACATAGGTCGGAACCTTCGACCGAAGCCTGTCGAAATAAGGCTGCGCCGTGCCGAGGCCGCCGCCGATGACGACGCCATGCGGGTCGATCATGTTGATCATCTGACCAAGATAGCTGGCCAGCGCCGTCGTCGCCTCGTCAAGCAATTGCGCGCCTTCCGAGCCAGCGCGGCCTTCGACGATATCGCGTGCCGTTGCCGTCCGTCCCGTGCGTGCCTTGTAGACACGCGCCATGCCGAGGCCGGAGGCGAAGGATTCCAGCACGAAGTCCGCACGCCGGCCGGAAACACCGTCGAACGCAACCAGTTCGCTTGAGGCGAAGTGGATGGCAAAGCCATTGGCGCCGCGCTGGACGATGCCGCCGACGCAGCTTGCAAAGCTGAGACCCGTTCCCGCCGAGACGAAGACGAAGCTGGGCAACGCCTTGCCGTGGCCGTAGTGCAGTTCGGCGAGCGTTGCGACACGTACGTCGCTGTCGACGGCAACGGGACCGTGGCCGGCAAAGGCTCTGGCGATGTCGCTTTGGCTCCAGTCCGCGATCCAGCTGCTGGCCGGAACACCGTCGAGGCCGACCAATTCCGGCAGGCCGATGCCAATGCCGGCCGAAGCGATGCCTTTCGCCTCGGCGCTGCGTTGCATGCGCTCCGCAATATCGGCCGCGACCGCAAGGATCGCATCGGCCCCCTGCCCGTGAGGCGTGGGCAGTTCGGCCTGGTCGACCAGAGTGCCAACGGTTAGATCGACCAGGCCGCCGGCGATCTTGGTGCCGCCTATGTCAATGCCAATGGCTGCGCGCATCAGTCTTGGGCCGCCGCCCTGTCAGCCAGGATCTCGCCGGCGCGGCAGGCAGCCACCACGCTCGCCGGCCAGTCGGGATCGTAGTCGGGCACCGACGTCAGCCGGTCAAAGGCCAGGCGTTTGCCATCGCCCCAGACGATCATCACCGCAGCCTTGGACAGCCTTGCAATCGTATCGATGCCGACGGTGACGCCAAAGCCCGGCACTTCGTCGAGCGACCGAAAGTCCGGAAAAGTCTTCATGTTGTCGCGGCGCGTTTCCTCAGCCAGCGGCACCACGCGCGTGCGGCTCCACCGTCCGCTGCCGCGAGGATTGAAGGCGACATGGCCGTCGCTCGCGCCCGATGCCAGGATGAACAGATCGATGCCGCCCGCCGCCTCGATCCGGGCATCGTAGGCCGCGGGATCTTTCGGGTCGGGGAACCAGATCTGTTCGGCCGGAATGCGAAAATTCTCCGGCAGAGCGGCGTTCAAGACGCCGACGATCTCTTCATAAGCAAAACGCCGGCAGGAGAAATGGCTGTCGACCGAAACATGGTCCAGGCCTGCCGACGTCTCCACCAGATAGTCGTCCATCATGACGATGGTGACGTGGCTGATGTCCTGCGGCGCGGCGGCAAGCATATGTCCCATCGCCTGATAGGCCGGGCGTGGCGAACGTCCGCCGGGACAGCCGAGGAGAAAATCTCGACCGGCCGAAGCCGCGTCCGCGATCATGCCAAGCAGCCGAGCGGCGAATGCGTCACCGAGCGTTTCGGCATTGTCGAAGACCTGTGGTTTGATCGCGCTCATGCCAGCAGCCCTTCCAGATAGATACGATTGCGGGCGGCAAGCGCCTCGGGTGTCTCAGCGGCATCCTCGCTCGGATCCTGTTCGACGATGCACGGGCCCGAGTAGCCCTTCTCCTTGAGCAGCGCGATCACCGCGGGGATGTCGACAACGCCGTCCGGCAGCGGGCACATCACGCCGGCTGCGAAGGACTCGTTCGGCCCCAACTCACCCGCCAGCACGCGCGCGCGGACCTTGGCGTCGACATTCTTCAGATGCATGAAGCCGATCCGGTCCCAGACCTTGCGCATATAAGCGATGGGGTCCTGATCCCAGAAGGCGTGGTGGCCGGTGTCGAAACACAAATCGACATCCGTTTCGTCAAGCAGGCGATCGATCTGCGCTTCCCGCTCCACGCAAGTGCCGACATGCGGATGGAAGGTCAGCTTGACACCATAGGTCTCGGCGACATGATGCTGGGCATCACGCACATGGGCGATCATGGTCTTCCAGCCTGTTTCATCGACGACGCCCGGCCTGTCGGCCGGATACCATTCGCTTTCGTCCATCAGGATCAGGTTGGGTGCATTCAGCTTGGCGAGTATAGGGCCGAGGCTGTCGAGTGCCGTCTTCAGCACGGGCCATGATCCCGGTTCGGCCAGGACATGCACATGGGCAGCACCGGCCAGCGTCAGGTCACGTGCGGCAAGCGCGTCGGCGAGTTGTCCAGTGTCGGTTGGCAGGAAGCCGAGCGGCCCCAGTTCCGTGACGCGATAGCCCGCGCGCGCCACCGCATCGAGGTAGCCCTCAGCGTTGATGCTGTTGCCAGTGGGATAAAAGACGCCCCAGGAACAGGGCGCATTGCCGATTTGCATGCTGATCTCTTGCTGTTTGAAAAGGATTGCCGGCGCGCAGGGAGGAGCGCGCCGGCCGTCACACGGTTCGTGTTACCACTTGCCGCGCTTCTTGATGGTCTCGAGATCGGCCGCCAGCGCCTTCAGCGCCGCTTCCGGCTGCTCCTCTCCGGCCAGAACGCCGTGCACGGCCTTGTAGAAGGCCTGCGAGACACGATTGTAGCCGGAGCCGGTCACCGCCGAGGGGCGTGCGACGCTGTCGGCGAAAGCCGTCTGCGCATCCTTGAGGAAAGGCAAAGCCTTCAGCACATCGGCATCGTCGTAGAGCGAGGCGATCGTCGGATTGTACGCTCCCTCGATGGCGCGGCGCTTCTGCTCGTCCTTACCGGCCATGAAGCTCAACAGGCTGACGGCGGCATCCTTGTGCTTGGTGTATTTGGAGATGCCGAGATGGGCGGTGCCCATGCAGCCGCTGGACTTGGCGCCATCCTTGCCGACCGGCAACGCGGCGACACCGACCTTGCCGACCAGCGGCTGATCCTTGCCCTGCGAGGTACCCCACACATAAGCCCAGTTGCGCAGGAAGACGGCATTTCCAGCCTCGAAGACGCTGCGCGAGGACTCTTCATCGTAGTTCAGCACGCCCTGCGGGCTGATCGTGTTGACCCAGCCATGCGCCTGCTTGAGCGCCGCGGCGGCACCAGCATTGTCGATGGTGATGTTGCCCTTGTCGTCGACGATGGTGCCGCCGTCGAAGCTGCTCACCCATTCGATGGCATCGCAGGTCAGGCCTTCATACGACTTGCCCTGCCAGGCGAAACCCCACATGTCCTTGTTGCCGGCGGCGCGCTCGCCATCCTGAACGGCCTTGGCCGTTTCCGTGAATTCCGCCCAGGTCTTCGGCACCGGCTTCTTGTATTTTTCCAGAAGGTCCCTGCGATAGAACATCAGGCCGGTGTCGGTGTACCAGGGCTGGGCCACGAACTTGCCGTTGACCGTGCCGGCGGCGACCGTCGACGGGAAATTGGCGGCGATGTCTTCCTTCGGCAGCACGGCGGAAAGATCGAGCAGATGGTTCTGCAGCAGGCCGATCCAGACGACGTCGAGCAGAAGCACGTCGGCATCCTGCGATTGGGCGGAGAGAAGCTGCTGGTAAAGCGGCAGCGCCTCGTCCCACGCGGCTGGCATCTTGTTGATCTTGACCTCGTTGCCGGTTTTCTTGGCCCAGGCCTCGGCACCGTTCTTGCAGAGTTCATATTCGGCACCCGAAGACGAGCAGAACAGCGACACCGTCTCGGCCCATGACGGCGCGGCGGCAAACAGCGAAACCGCCAATGCGGCGGCACCCCAGACATGCTTCATGAAATCCTCCTCCCAACCCTAAACTGACCGCCGTCCTCACACGGCGGCCGCCAAGGTAAATCCAGTGAGTGGATTTATCAAGCCATAAATCCACTCACTGGATTTATGGCACAGGATGATCGAACCGCGTCCGAAATCGGTCTTGAATGCACGACGTTGCACGGCCGATCCCTGACGCCAGATATCGTGCAGCGGTCCGCGTTGGGCGATTTCAGCGATGGGGGAGATGTCGAGCGGAGATGGCTGGCGACGGGTCCCGCCCGCCGCCAGCCGAAAGCTCAGATGACGAAGAACCAGTTGGCGGCGAGCACCACGGCGGCACCGGCGATCAGGGTGAGATAGGGCAAGATGCCGGCCTTCCTCACCTTCAGGTCTTCTTGGGCGATGCCGAGGTCGTCGAGCATATGTTCGGGGAACCTGCCGCCGTCCTGCACATAGTGGCGGAAGCAGAATACCGGAATGATGAGCGCGGCCGCGATGAAGCCGGCCCACAGCGCCCAGGGATTCCACACCTTGGCGCCGGCGCCCATGAACATGGCGTTGACATAGGAAAGAACGGCCCCGACCGCGATCAGGATCGTCGGTGCTTTCCACGGCCGCTTGATGTGGCCGTTGTCGATGCGATGAATCCAGCCCGCATTGAGGTTGAGGAAGTTGAAGATGATGTAGCCGCAGTTCGACACGGCCAGCACGAAGAAGAAGCTGGTGGCATCGGCCGCCGCAACCGCGAGCAGGAAAACGTTGAAGGTCAGGTCGGTCCACATCGCGCGTGTCGGTGCGCCATGCTCGTTGGCGTGATTGAGGTAGCGGGGCAGCCAGCCATCGACCGAACCCTGATAGAGGGTGCGCGACGACCCGGCCATTGCCGTCATGATCGACAGCATCAGGGCGAGGATCATCAGCATCACCATGATCGAGGTGATGAAGCCCGAACCGCCAACCATCCTGGCCATGGCGTCGGCGACGCCGGAGCCATCGACAATCGGCGTGGCCAGCATGCCGTTGAGCCCGAGCACACCCTGGAAGGTGAACGGCACCAGCGTGTAGAGCGCCAGGCAAAGAAGGCCCGAATAGAAGATCGCCCGCACCGTGTCGCGGCCCGGATTCTTGAATTCGCTAGTGTAGCAGATCGCGGTTTCGAAAGCGTAGGCCGACCAAGCGGCAATGAACATGCCGCCGAGCACGAGGGTCCATCCCGCGACGTTCCAGGCGCCAGGCGCCGGGGCGTAGGCAGCAGCCAGCGGCACGAGCGGCGAATAGTTCGCCCAGTTGATCTGGCCGGTGATGATCGGCACGACGCCGACGATCAGCATCGGAATGATGACCAGCAGCCCGATGTATTTCTGCACGCTGGCCGTGCCGAGAATGCCGCGATGCTGGATGGCGAAGGTGATCAGCATCAGGACGACGCCGATGAAGAAGATGGCGTTCAGCGAAAAGCTCACCGGCCCCAGCGTGCCATGGAACAGCGACCAGTTGCGGATGGCCGGCGTCGCCGCGCCTGTCAGCACCGTGATGGCGTCGGCCGCCGTCTTGCCGACATTGGCCGGATCGGCGAGCCAGGTTGCAACCTGCGGAGAGGTTTCCGTGAAGGCGGGGATCGGCGCCAGGGCATTCAAGATGTAGGCGGCGGCAATCGAGCAGCCGAGCGACAGCACGGGTGTCCAGGCCAGCCAGTTGCACCACACCGACAGCGGCGCGATGAACTTCGAATAGCGCAGCCAGGCGGTGGCTCCATAGACAGACGCGCCGCCCGATTTCGACGGAAACAGGCCGGCGATCTCGGCATAGGTGAAAGACTGGATCAGGCCGAGGATGATGGAGGCCGTCCAGATCAGATAGGCGGGTGTGCCGACCGTTCCGGCGATACCGCCGATGGAAAACAGCACCAGCGCCGGCACGCCGCTGGCCACCCAGAATGCCCCGCGCCAGTCGATGGAACGATGGAGCTGACCATCTCCGGCATGGGCTGCAATGTCAGTTGTCGTCGTCATGGCTCGGCTTCCCCTGCGGCTCCGTGGAGCACTTCCCCTGGTTGTTATGGAGAACCCCGCGCGACCATCGAGGCCGCGCGGGATCAGTGGTCAGTCCTCGGTCAGAGCACGAAGTACCAGTTGGCGATCAGCACCACGATCAGACCTGCGATCAGCGTCACGTAAGGCAATGCGCCCGCCTTGCGCTCGCGCAGGCTGCTTTCGCTCATGCCGAGATCGTCCAGCATGTGATCGGGGAACTTGCCGCCGTCCTGAACGTAGTGGCGGAAGCAGAACACCGGTAGGATCAGCGCCGCCGTGAACAGCCCCGCCCAGAGCGCCATCGGGTTCCATACCTTGGCACCGGCGCCCATGAACACGGCGTTGACGAAGGCGAACACCGCACCCGCCGTGATCAGCCAGGTCGGCGCCCGCCACGGCCGCTTGATGTGGCCATTGTCGATGCGGTGGATCCAGCCGGCATTGAGGTTGAGGAAGTTGAAGATGATGTAGCCGCAATTGGCGACGGCCAGGATGAAGAAGAAGCTGGTGGCGTCGGCGGCGGCGATCGCCAGCAGGAGCAGATTGAAGACGAGGTCGGTCCACATCGCCCGCGTCGGCGCGCCGTGATCGTTGACGTGGCTGAGGTATTTCGGCAGCCAGCCGTCGACCGAACCCTGATAAAGCGTGCGCGAGGAGCCGGCCATGGCCGTCATGATCGCCAGCAGCAGCGCCAGGATCATCAGCATGATCAGCAGCGTTTTGACGATGCCGCCCCCACCGACCATCGTGGCGAGCGCATCGGCGACGCCTGAGCCGTCGACGATCGGCGTGGCCAGCATGCCGTTGAGGCCCAACACACCCTGGAAGGTGAACGGAACCAGGATGTAGAGCAGCACGCACAGAAGGCCTGAATAGAAGATGGCCTTGAACGTGTCCGTCTCCGGGTTCTTGAATTCGCGCGTGTAGCAGACGGCCGTCTCGAACCCATAGGTCGACCAGGCCGCGATGAACATGGCGCCAAGCACCAGGGTCCAGCCGGCTATGTTCCAGGCACCGGGCGCCGGGGCGTAGGCGGCGGCAAGCGGAACGAACGGCGAGTAGTTCGCCCAGTTGATCTGGCCGGTCAGGATCGGCACAATGCCGACGATCAGCAGCGGCACGATGACGAGAAGACCGACGACCTTCTGCACGTTTGCGGTGCTGAGGATGCCACGATGCTGCACGGCGAAGGTAATCAGCATCAGCACCGCGCCGATCCAGAACGTCGCGTTGAGCGAGAACGAGACCGGACCGAGCGCATGGGTGTAGAGCGTCCAGCTGCGGATCGCAGGTGTGGCTGCGGCGGTCACCGCCGTCACCGCATCTGCGGCGCTCGTGCCGGCATGCGCGGCAAGATAGGCCACCACTTCCGGTGAGGTTTCGGTGAAGCCCGGGATCGGCGCCAGCGCGTTGAGGATATAGGCGGCGGCGATTGAACAGCCGAGCGACAGCACCGGCGACCAGGCGAACCAGTTGCACCACACCGACAGCGGCGCGATGAACTTCGAATAACGCAACCACGCGGTTGCCCCATAAACCGACGCGCCGCCCGATTTATTCGGGAACAGGCCGGCGATTTCGGCATAGGTGAATGACTGGATGAAGCCCATCAGGATGGACAGCGTCCAGACCGCGAAGGCGATGTTGCCGCCGACGCCGGCGATGCCGCCGATCGAAAACAGAACCAGCGGCGGCACGCCGCTGGCGACCCAGAATGCGCCGCGCCAATCGATGGTTCGACGCAGGTTCCCGCTGGCTTCCGCCACGTAGGTATCTTCCATGGCACTCATGGCTAGGTTTCCCATTGTTGACTGTCCCGTCACGGACGTCCCGACATTGCGGGTTATGCGTAGCGGGTTTCCGCTTAGTCTTATTTGTTTCCCACAAGTGAAGATCATCGGAATCCCTATCGCCGTCAAGCGATTTTAGCGAACCCGGCAAAATGTTAGTTTTTAGGCCCCGGATTGCGACTTTGGCGTC
Source organism: Mesorhizobium terrae (assembly GCF_008727715.1). Classification (GTDB taxonomy): domain Bacteria; phylum Pseudomonadota; class Alphaproteobacteria; order Rhizobiales; family Rhizobiaceae; genus Mesorhizobium; species Mesorhizobium terrae. Next base: position 3,024,070 of record NZ_CP044218.1, on the reverse strand, counting down.
AAAATCTCGCTCTTTCGCCCAATCTCCGCACTACCCGAACGGGCGAGGATTCTACCCGTCCAGGCGTTTTCAACGCCGGCGAATGGCTTATGCTTGCAAAGCACTATTATGAAAAAAACATTCATGATAGGAATTTATCGCCAGTGTTTGTTGAGGAGGCAACGGACATTCTCGGATCAGCGCAAATCCGCACGTCCTGGAAAGACGTGCCCATCGTAGCGGTGGAGGATGGCAAGCCCCTCGTCTCTCGCAACGACGTGCGCGAGTTGCTGTTTGAGCTGCTCGTTTCGGTCGTCAGGGCCCGTGAACCGGAGATCGCCGAAGTTTTGCTGGGTCGCGCGTCGCTCGATACGCTGCCCGGGGAACTCCGCATCCCGGCACTGCAGGCGACAGGCATCTGGTTTCAGCTGATCGCCATTTCCAACGAACTTCAGGCGATGCGCACCCGCCGCGAAACCGAACAGTCGGGAAATCCCGACGACGTGGTGGGCTCTTTTTCCAATGTCGTCGGCGAGATCGCTGCCGAGGGCTATTCCGCCGAAGCCGTGCAGGAGGCTCTGGACGGTCTGTGCGTCGGCCCGACCATGACCGCGCACCCGACCGAAGCCAAGCGGGTCACGGTCCTTCAAATCCATCGCCGCATCTATCGCAAACTGACGGAGATCGGGCAGCAGCGCTGGGCGCCGCGCGAGCACGATCTGCTCGTCTGCGATCTCAAGAGCGAGATCGAACTCTTGTGGATGACCGGCGAACTCAGGCTCGAGCGCCCGTCCGTCGAGCGGGAGATCGCCTGGGGCCTGCATTTCTTCCGGGAGGTTCTGTTCGAGACCACACCGCAGCTCTACGACCTCGTCGAGGGCGCCTTGAAGCGGCACTTCCCGGACTACGCGCTTGCCGTTCCGTCCTTCATGCGCTTTGCGTCCTGGATCGGCGGCGACCGCGATGGAAACCCGAACGTCACCGCGCAAACGACCGCCTATGCGCTGGCCGAAAACCGCAATGCGGCGATCAGGTGGTATCTTGGCCAGGTCCGCCGGTTGACGACCATGCTGAGCGTCAGCGCCAATGTCGTCGACATACCGGACGATTTCGCTCCCGCCCTGGCGGGCATTCTGCATGCAAGCGGATGCGCCGAGGCGATCGCCCAACGCAATGTCGACGAGCCGCTGCGCCAATTCACCGCCGCCATGCTGCGGCGTTTGGAGGCGATGCTGGGCAAGGGCAACGGCGTTCCCTACCCCAATGCAGAGGCCTTCCGGACCGATCTGGAATGCCTTTCCGATACGCTTTTGAAAATCGGTGGCAAGGTGATGGCACAGCGCCTTGTCCGGCCGCTGCTGCAACAAATCGAGAGTTTCGGCTTCCGCACCGTTGCTCTGGACATCCGGCAGAATTCGACGGTGGTGAACCGGACCCTTGCCGAACTGTTCACCGTCATCGACCCAAAAGCCGAACCGGTCACCGCGGTTTCGCCGCGCTGGTCCGGGCGCATCCGCGACGCCATCCGCAGAGGTGAGCGCCTCGACCCTAGCCTCGACCGCACCCGCCTGTCGGAAGAAACACGCGAGTTGCTCGCTTTGTTCGACGTGATCCGCGAGGCCTCCACCGACAAGAGCGGCGCGGTCGGCGCGTTCATCCTGTCGATGACGCAATCGGTCGACGACATCCTCGCCGTCTATCTGCTTGCGCAGTTCTGCGGTCTGGCTACGGCCCCGGATGGCAGCGGCACAATCAACCTGCGGATCGTGCCGCTGTTCGAGACGATCGCCGACCTGCGCGCGGCACCCGCGATCATCGACCAGCTTCTTGGGATTTCCGTCGTTCGCCGCTCGATCCGCGACTTCGGCAATCGCCAGGAAATCATGCTGGGCTATTCCGACTCCAACAAGGATGGCGGTTTCCTGGCGGCCAACTGGGAACTGAGCAAGGCGCAGAAGCAGCTCACGAAGCTCGGCAAGAAGAACAAGATCCGCATCTCCTTCTTCCACGGGCGCGGCGGCTCGGTCAGTCGTGGTGGCGCGCCGACCGGCAGGGCAATCGCCGCGCAACCGGCGGGCACGATCGACGGTTCCATGCGCGTCACGGAACAGGGCGAGGTCGTTTCCTCCAAATTCGCCAACCGGGGCACCGGCCTGCACCAGCTCGAAATTCTCGCCGCCAGCGTTTTCGCGCACAGCGTCAAATCGCCCAACGAGGCCGAGCTGAAGGACGTTCCGGAATTCGAGGAGGCTCTGGAGGCGCTCACCGGCATGTCGCTGGCTTCTTATGTCAGCCTCATCAACGAGCCCGGCTTCATCGACTATTTCAACCAGGCGAGCCCGGTCGAGGAATTGTCGCTGCTCAAGATCGGCTCGCGGCCGGCACGCCGTTTCGGCGCCCGCGACATCAGCGATCTGCGCGCCATTCCCTGGGTCTTCGCCTGGAGCCAGAACCGCCATCTTTTGACGGGCTGGTATGGCATCGGCAGCGCGATCAATTCCTTCATCGCCGTTCGTGGCGAGGCCGGCCGCGACCTGCTTCGCCAGATGTTCGAACGCTCCCGCTTCTTTCGCCTGATCATCGATGAGGTCGACAAGACGCTCTACCAGGCCGACCTCGAAGTAGGCCGGCTCTATTCCGGGCTCGTCGTCGAGCGCGAGACCGGCAGGCGCATCTTCGGAAAGATCGAAGCCGAATACGAACTCACCAGCCGTATGGTTCGCGAGATCGTCGGCAATACCGACTTTTCGACACGCTTCCCCGCTTTCAAGCGCAATTTCGACCGTTTGCGGCCGGAAATGGACAGCATCCACGCGCTCCAGGTGAAACTGTTGCGAGAAGTGCGCGATCAGGCCGCAAACGCTTCGGCGTCGCGGCGCCCGATCAACGCACTTCTGCTCTCGATCAATTGCATATCCTCCGGCCTCGGCTGGACAGGGTAGAGACGGGACAGGCGCCCAGCGCCGGAAAGGATTGGACGCATGAACATCCCCCAGCGACCGGGCCTCGGCAATCTCGGCCAGTTCTTTCGCGCTAGCGTCGCCACAACCGACCCGGCCGTCAGTGCAGCCATGGCGCGCGAACTGGGCAGGCAGCGCGACGAAATCGAGCTGATCGCTTCCGAGAACATCGTCTCGAAGGCGGTGCTAGAGGCCCAGGGTTCGGTTCTGACCAACAAATACGCCGAGGGCTATCCGGGTCGTCGTTATTATGGCGGTTGCCAATATGTCGACGAGGTCGAGGAACTGGCGCGCGAGCGGGCCCGGCAACTGTTCGGCTGCGCTTTCGCCAATGTGCAACCGCATTCCGGCAGCCAGGCCAACCAGTCGGTGTTCATGGCGCTGATGCAGCCGGGCGATACCTTCATGGGATTGAACCTCGCCGCCGGTGGTCACCTGACCCACGGCTCGCCTGTCAATCAGTCCGGCAAGTGGTTCAAGGTCGTTTCTTATGGCGTGCGTCCGCAGGACCAGCGCATCGACCTCGACGAGGTGCGCGACCTTGCCCGCCAGCATCGGCCGAAGGTGCTTCTGGCCGGTGGCTCGGCCTATCCGCGCTTCATCGACTTCAAGGCATTCCGCGAGATCGCCGACGAGGTCGGCGCCAAGCTGTTCGTCGACATGGCGCATTTCGCCGGTCTGGTCGCCGGCGGCGTCCACCCGAACCCGCTCGACCACGCGCATGTCGTGACCACCACCACCCACAAAACCTTGCGCGGCCCGCGCGGCGGCATGGTGCTCACCAACGACGAGGAGATCTCCAAGAAGGTCAATTCGGCGGTGTTCCCCGGCCTGCAGGGCGGACCGCTGATGCATGTCATCGCCGCCAAGGCGGTGGCCTTTGGCGAGGCGCTGGCACCGGAGTTCAAGACCTACGCCGCCAATGTCGTCGACAATGCCAAGGCGCTTGCGCAAACCCTGGCATCGGGTGGTGTCGATATCGTGTCGGGCGGTACCGATACGCATCTGATGCTGGTGGACCTGAGACGCAAGAACCTGACCGGCAAGGCCGTGGAAGCGGCACTCGGGCGCGCGCATATCACCTGCAATAAAAACGGCATTCCGTTCGACCCGCAGGGACCCGCCGTGACTTCCGGCGTCCGGCTGGGCACGCCGGCCTGCACCACGCGCGGTTTCCGTGCGGATGAATTCCGGCAGGTTGGACAACTGACCATGCGGGTGATCGACGGACTGGCCGCCAATGGCGAGGACGCCAACGGCAAAATCGAAGCGGAAGTGCGCGAGGAAGTTGAAGCCCTGGTGCGGCGATTCCCGATCTACGACTAATTTAGGTCGCGCTGGAGCCCACGTGAAGCCGATGACCGCTGTATGGAAAGTTCAGCATCCGGGTTGGGAGACCGATGTCACGCCCATGACGGAAGAGAAGAAGTTCAGGGTCCTGATCGCGGAACGCAACCCGCTCGTCGTTGCGGCGCTGGGCGACATGATCCGGCGTGATGACCGCTTCGATCTCGTCGGCGCCGTGCAGGGTGGCGAGGCGTTTCTCGCAGCGGTCTCTGGTGGAGAACCAGGTTTCGACCTCGCCGTTCTCGGCTGGAAACTATCGGACATGGACGGCAGCGGCGTTCTGGCGGAACTGCAAAAACGCAACCTGCACGCCCGCGTCGTCATCTTTTCCAATGACCACGACATCGCCATCCTCAAGCAATGCGTGCGCCTTGGCGTGCAAGGCTTCTGCTACCAGTTCGACGACCCGGCAATCCTGTTCGATACGCTGATCGCGGTCGCCCATGGCCGCATCTGCATCCCCTATGTTGACGTCTCGCGCATCAACGACACGCCATTGTCGCGGCTGACCCCACGGGAACGCGAACTGCTGGCTGTTCTGGCCGACGGCTGGACCAATTTGCAGATCGCCACGCGCACCGGAATTTCGGAAAACACGGTGAAATATCACCTGAAGAACCTTTACGACAAGCTGGATGTCCGCAATCGCGCCATGGCTGTCGCATTGTTCGCCAGCGAAAGGAATCGCGGCACCCATATCGGCTCGTAGCAGCCCCGGCGCCGCTTCACGCCCCCTCCGACTGAACTGTAAGCGCCACCCTTCGCAGTGCAATGGCGAAGTGGTGCGTCGCAACATGCGCTTTTCCTTGACAGTTTGTCGCAGTTTCTCAATATTCCCCTTGGGCAAATAGTTTTCTGCAAAATCAACAACAATGCCCCGCAGTCGCGCAGCCTCATGGAGGGGAAGATGGATGCGACATCAAGCCAGCATGCTGGTTCAACCACCTTTGACGAACGTATAGACAAGATGCATGGCCGCGACCGCATGGGTGCGGTCGCCTTTGTGGCGGCAACGTGGATCGCGATGCTGTTCACGCTGTTTACCGTCTGGCCATACATCACCGTGCCGGGGATCCGGGCGATCCTGGCGATAGCCGCAGCCCTTGTTCTTGCTCTGAACACCGCGGCCATCATCGCCATGCTGCGCCACTATGGCGACGACAAGCATTTCATCTACGGGCTCGACCTGAAGCATCTCGACGAGATGCGCAAGCGACGCGGCTGAGGAGAAAACGATGGCTTACAAACCTCCGAAACAGAGCCTGACTGGACAGGTTTTCGACGTCTTCATCCTTCTCCTGCTCACCGTCGGCGCACTCTATATCCCGCTCTATCTGGGCCTTGCGGGTGCTGCGAAGACGCCGCAGCCGATCGCCAACCCGACCTGGGAGGCGCTTGGCCAGAACGCCACCGAACAACAGCAATGGGCGGCGCTCGGCATTACCGACCCTGCAGCCGCCAGCGACATCGTCACCGCCCGCTTCGACTATTCCTTCAGCTGGGTGGCGCTGGCCGTCATGGCCGTTCTCGTCATCGGCTATTTCGTGATGGTCGTGCGGTTGTCGGACAGGGAATACCGCGAAGTCATCGAAGAACGCTTCGGCCCGAAACGATAGGAGCGCGCGATGGATACCTGGAACATTCTCGAATACGCCGCCTGGGCGCTGTCCGCACTGTTCGGCGCCTTGATGCTCATCGACCTGATCAGGGTCGATACCACCTATGACAACGATCTGCTGACCTCTTCGCGCGAAGGCGAGATCGAGGCCACGGCCGAACGTCACACGATCTGAGGGAAACGGCGATGGCAAACGTGACTTCAACCGCCGCGCCGGAGCGGCTCCAACTGCTGCGCGTGCTGGGTCCGGCCCATGTCTGGGCCCTGGGCGTCGGCATCGTTCTGGTCGGCGAATATATGGGCTGGAACTTCTCGGTCGGCAAAGGCGGCATGATCGCCGGCCTTGTCGCCTGCTGGGTGGCCGGCCTGCTTTATACCTGCGTGGCGATGATCGATTCCGAAGTAACCTCGACGGTCGCGGCCGCCGGTGGCCAGTACGCCCAGGCCAAGCATATCGTCGGGCCGTTGATGGCCTTCAATGTCGGTCTTTTCCTGGTCATGGCCTACACCATGCTGGAAGCCGCCAACGCCATCACCGTCGGCTTCCTGCTCGACACCGTGGCCGGCATGCAGGGTCATTCCGGCCTCAACCAGAAGCCCTTCATCATCCTCGCCGTGATGTTCCTGGCATGGCTGAATTATCGCGGCGTGCTGGCAACGCTGACATTCAACCTCGTCATCACCGCGATCGCCTTCGTGTCGATCATCGTGCTGTTCCTTTCGGTGCAGTTCGGCGCCTCGGCCGTCCCGCTGGATTTCTCGGCGATCACCAGCGATCCCCTGCCCTATGGCTGGGTCGGCATCGTCGCGGCCCTGCATTTCGGCCTCTGGTATTATCTCGGCATCGAGGGCACCTGCCAGGCGGCCGAGGAAGTGCGTTCGCCGGCGCGCTCGCTGCCCTACGGCACAATGGCCGGCATCATGACGCTGCTGATCGCGGCGACCCTGACCTGGTATGTCTGTTCTGGCTTGATCCCGTGGGAATATCTCGGCCAGTCCGGCACGCCGCTGTTCGATGCGGCGCGCGTCACCGGCTCGACCGGGCTGATGCTGCTCCTTTTCGTGGGCACAACCTTCGCCACGCTGGCCTCGGCCAATGGCTGCATCAACGATGCGTCCCGCGCCTGGTTCTCGATGGGACGCGACCGCTATCTGCCAAGCTGGTTCGGCGCCGTGCACCCCACCTACCGCACGCCGTACCGGTCGATCGTCTTCCTGGTCCCGATCGCGCTCATCTTCGCGCTCGGCGCCCCGCTCGATCAGGTGGTGACGTTCTCGATCCTGTCCGGCCTGCTGGGCTACACCTTCATGACCTTCAATATGGTGATGTTCCGCAAGAAGTGGCCGCTGGACACCATCAAGCGTGGCTATGTGCACCCGTTCCACCCAATACCGGCGCTGCTTCTGCTGGTGCTTTGCGCCACCGCCTATGTCGCGGTCTTCCTCGGTTACGGCACGCAGCTCATCGCCATGATGTGCTTCTACATCATCGCTTCGCTGTGGTTCCATTTCTGGCGCTATCGCTTCGTCAGGCGCGGTGATCAGTTCACCATGCCGTGGCCGCGGCCGAGCGGGTATTGAACCCATGACGCCGCGCGATCAGCTCAACCTTGCCGCGCGGCGTCGGATTAGAACATGATGGACAACCTCGCCCTTGTCCTGCTGGCAATAGCCGCTATCGCCGTGTTCATGGCGGTCGCGCAACGCGACCGCCTGAGACTCAACCGGCAGCGCAGCCGCCTTCTCGATGCCGCGGCTGGCCTCTTCGACAACAGCCGGCTTCGCGCCGCCCCTGACGGTTTTCCGATCCTCGACGGCAGCCTTTCCGACGGGCGACGGATCCGCATCGAATTGATTGCCGACACACTGGTCTGCCGGCGGCTGCCGCAACTCTGGCTGAAGCTGACGCTGGCCGAACACGAGCCTGTCGCCCGGCCATCGATCGGCGCGCTGTCGCGACCGACCGGCGCCGAATTCTATTCCATGGTGCATGATTTGCCCGAATGGCTGGCACCGCCCCAGACCGAGGCTTCCATTCTGCTGCGCGGCGACGGGACCGCCACGCCCACCGAGATCAAACAGGCTTCGTCGATCTTCCAGGCCCTGTTCCGCAACCCCACGGTCAAGGAAGCCGTCATCACGCCGCGCGGCGTGCGCCTGATCCGCCAGGTCGCCGAGGGTGATCGTGGCGCGCATCTCGTGCTGCGGCAGGTCCGTTTCCCGATCGAGCAGGTACCGGCCGATCTGATCCGCACGGCCATTGCGGAAGCCCAATTGCTGTCGGAGACGCTGGCAGGTGACCGCACCGGAACCATGCAAGCCAGTGCGTTGGCGCCCATCGAGGCATGAGAATGAAAAAAACGATCAACCCTTATCTCGTCCTGGCGCTGGCAATCGTCTTGCCGGGCGCCGGCCACGTCGCCATCCGCGAAGCACCGCGCGGATTGGTCTTCGCCTTCTTCGTGCTGTTCTTTTCCGTGCTCACCTACGTGACGACGACACCAGACCAATCCTTCATCGGTCGTCATGCCGGCGGGCTGTTCGTCTGGGCGCTGTCGATCCCGGATGCCTACCGCCGGGCGCGCATGAAATATACGACAGCCAATCGGATAGCCGGGGCATCCGGCAGTCGATAGAGCCGACCAAATTATCCATCAAAAAAGCCCGCCGCGCTGCGCGACAGGCTTTTTCCAATCTGGGGTGCTTATCCAAGCGGGTTCGGGTTTCGACCGACTGCCTTCACTCAGCAGCAACGGACGAAGCGGTGCGCAGATACGATTCGAGTGAATCGTCGAGAGCATCCTTCCACGGCGTGTGATGCGCCGGCGCCATCGTGCCGGTGATGACCGAACGGTAGGAATGGTTGCGGAACTCCATGATGCCCTTCTTCTTGTGTTCCTTCCACTCGAAGAAGGCCTCGTTGGCGCCGTCCACATCGAAGCTCGGATAGTCGGTTTCGGCGATCAGTTCCTTGACGTAGTCGCCCTGATATTCGATCGCGTCGTGAGCATCCTTGCCGGCATCCTCGCGCACTACCCGGTCCGCGACGTCGGCGATCATCTCCTGCTTGCCGGACGGCAACTCGATGCGGCCGAGGATCACGTCACGTGTCCACCAGGCCTGCGCGTCGAACATGTTGAAGGTGAACCACTGGTCCTGCATGCCGAGATAAAACAGCGCCGGATTGTGGACATAAGCGACCCCCTTGTAGAGATCGGCGGTCGCCAGCCGGTTGGCGGTCCTCAGGCGCAGATCGTCGGGCAGGAACGGGAAGTGGTGCTTGTAGCCGGTGCACAGGATGATCGCGTCGACGCGTTTCGTCGACCCGTCCTTGAAGGTGACCGTATTGATGTCGACCTTTTCCAGCAGCGGCTTCTCCTCCCAGTTGTCTGGCCAGTTGAAGCCCATCGGCGCGGTGCGGTAGCAGTTGGTGACCGACTTGGCGCCGTATTTCCAGCACTGCGAGCCGATATCCTCGGCCGAATAGCTGGTGCCGACGATCAGGATGTCCTTGCCGGTGAATTCGCGGGCGTCGCGGAAGTCGTGGGCATGAAGGATGCGGCCGTTGAAGCGGTCGAAGCCGGGGAATTCAGGCACGTTCGGGGTCGAGAAATGGCCCGAGGCGACGATGACGTTGTCGAATTCCTCGGAGTAGCAATGATCTTTCGGCAGATCCTGCACGGTGACGGTGAACTTCCTGGTCTGTTCGTTCCAGGTGACCATGCGCACGACCGTCTCGAAGCGGATCCATTTGCGAACGCCGGCCTTCTTCACCCGGCCCTCGATATAGTCGAAGAGCACGGCGCGCGGCGGATAGGAGGCAATCTGCTTGCCGAAATGCTCCTCGAAGGAATAGTCGGCGAACTCCAGGCCCTCCTTGGGACCGTTCGACCAGAGGTAGCGGTACATCGAACCATGGACCGGTTCGCCATACTGGTCGAGACCGGTGCGCCAGGTGTAGTTCCACAGGCCGCCCCAATTGGCTTGCTTCTCGAAGCAGACAATTTCGGGAATGTCGGCGCCTTTCTCCGCGGCGGATTGAAATGCCCTCAGCTGTGCGAGGCCCGACGGGCCAGCTCCAATCACGGCGACGCGCGCTTTCATACGGAAATACCTCCCAGTTGATTTCCATAGCGAAAAAAATTTCACTGTGATGATAATAACGGCATTTTGCCGCTGTCAATAAGCTTTGCGTCCAAACTGTCATCAAGCCTTGCGGAACCTGGCTTCGGTGCCCGAAACTGGACGAAAGAACGAGGATCTGAATCCGCCGCCCCGCCTGCAATGCCGAAACGAACGCTTGCGCGGCAGGGTGAATTGAGTATTCTCTACATTGAAATTATTTTACACACGGGCAAATTCGTGTGAGGTGGTCATGCAGCAGACAGCCTATCCCACCGTGGTCGCCGGCCCCCCTCGGCCGAGCCTCATTCTGCGACCGGGCCTGCTATTGCCGGGCACCGAGCGCTATCATGTGCCCGGTGGTGGCGCCATCGTCATCGACATCGAAGCCGGCGACAGGATCACCGTCCGCAATTCCGAAGGTGGCCAGGCCAGCGAGTTGCTAGCTTTCGACCAATCGGGCCGCAGCGACCCTGGTATCATTGGAGCCAAGACGAACAGCAACGCCGCCGGCCTCAAGGCGCTGCTGCTTGGTGGCGACGACAGCCTGCGCGCCCTGCGCGTAGGGCTGGAACGCCGGAAGCTGCAACTGGCCAAGGCCGACGCCTTGCGCATCTTCTCCGGCACCACGCCAGCCGGAACCGAGGAGAACTTCACGGCAACGCGCTCCGGCTCGCTTGTCGTGGCGGCGCCCGGAGGCCCGATGGCGGTGGACGGCCACGACACCGCGACGCCGCTGGTGGTGATGGTGCGCCGCGCGGCACTTCGCGCCAGGGGTAAATCGGACCTGCCCGATCCCCTCGCCGACCCGGTGCTCGATCTCAGGGTGAAGTCGCGCACTGCGGAATCCTATTTCGTCAAGGCGGGCGACTACATCCAGATCATCGATGTAGACGGCCGCCAATGCACCGACTTCCAGTGCTTTTCGGCGCGCAAGCTGGACAAGGGCCGCGACCTTGCGCTCGACGTCACCGCCACCCGGTCCTTGATGGGCCACGCCTATCCGATGCCTGGCCTGCATTCGAAATATTACGACCAGGATTTCGAGCCGCTGGTCGAGGTCGTGCAGGACACCTGCGGTCGCCACGACGCCTTCGCGCTTGCCTGCTATGCCAAATACTACGACGACATCGGCTATCCGGGCCACATCAACTGCTCGGAGAACTTCAATGGCGCGCTGACCCCGCACGGTGTCACCGCTCGCGGCGGCTGGATGGCGGTCAACTTCTTCTTCAACACCGGCATCGATGCGCATGGCGTCATGTTCTCGGACGAGCCGTGGTCGCGGCCCGGCGACTATGTGCTGCTGCGGGCTCTCACCGACATCGTCTGCGTGTCGTCGGCCTGCCCGGACGACACCACGCCGGCCAATGGCTGGAACCTCACCGACATCCACGTCCGGACCTATTCCGGACAGCACAAATTCTCCCGTGCGATCGCCAGAAGAATGACCCCGGACGCAGAGCCAAAGATGACCCGCGAAACCGCCTTCCATTCCAGCTTCGCCAAACACACCCGCAACTTCATCGAATATAAGGGCTATTGGCTCGCCAACGCCTTCGCCAAGGAAGGGCCGCTGCAGGAATATTGGGCCTGCCGCGAAAAGGCGGTGGTGATGGACCTTTCGGCTCTGCGCAAATTCGAAGTCACCGGCCCGGATGCCGAAGCGCTGCTGCAATACACGCTTACCCGTGACGTCAAGAAACTCGGCATCGGCCAGGTCGTCTACACGGCCATGTGTTACGAGCACGGCGGCATGATCGACGACGGCACCTTGCTGAGGCTCGGCAAGGATAATTTCCGCTGGATCGGCGGCGATGAGTACTCAGGCCAGTGGCTGCGCGAGAAAGCCGAGGAGCTTGGCCTGAAGGTGCTGGTACGGTCCTCGACCGACCAGATGCACAACATCGCCGTCCAGGGCCCGAAAAGCCGCGATATCCTGAAGGAGATTATCTGGACACCGCCGCACCAGCCGGCGCTCGCCGAGGTCGACTGGTTCCGTTTCACCATCGGCCGCATCGGCGATGCGCAAGGCGTGCCGATCGTCGTCTCGCGCACGGGTTATACCGGCGAGCTCGGTTATGAAATCTGGTGCCATCCGCGCGACGCTGAAAAGGTCTTCGACGCGGTCTGGGAGGCAGGCAAGCCGCACGGTCTTGTGCCGATGGGCATGGCGGGCCTCGACATGGTGCGCATCGAGGCGGGCCTGATCTTCGCCGGCTACGAGTTTTCCGACCAGACCGACCCGTTCGAGGCCGGCATCGGTTTCACCGTGCCGCTCAAGTCCAAGACCGACGACTTCATCGGCCGCGAGGCACTGATCAGACGCAAGGATAATCCGACCCACAAGCTCGTCGGCCTGGAAATCGACGGCAATGTCGATGTCGGCCATGGCGACTGCGTCCATATCGGCCGCGCCCAGATCGGCGTGGTCACCTCATCCATGCGCTCGCCGATCCTTGGCAAGAACATTGCGCTGGCAAGGCTCGACGTCACCCATGCCGAGGTTGGTACTGAAGTCGAGGTCGGCAAGCTCGACGGTCATCAAAAGCGCCTCCCTGCCCGTGTCGTTCCCTTTGCTCACTACGACCCGCAGAAAACCAGGCCGCGTTCTTGAGCCGTCTTACGGGCGGGTCGCTTGTCTCCCTGAGCGATCCGCCCCTTTTTCTTCTGGCGCCTCTTCGCACCGGCAGCGACAGAATTGGCCACATCGCCACCGGCACCGCTTTGAGCGCGCGAATGTGGACGAAAGGCTGACAATTTCGCGCGATTCACGCCTTGCCTGATATTTCCTTGTGTGCAAATATCTTTCCCAAGATGCAAAGGCGAGACTGTGCCGTCGACGCGTCGCGAAAGCTCACTCGAGACGATGAGGCAGCCGTGTCGAAAGTTTTGCATGATCTTCACCAGGGCCATGCCCCGATCACCCTTCATCAGGCCTTTCACGATGCCCTCGACGCACTCGAAACCGAGAGTGGGTCGAACGAGCCTTCCGTTTTCGTCGAAGGCTGCGCGGTTCCGGTAACCGCCGTCTTCGGCGCCATGCTGGAATGCACTGACCTGATACCGTTTCGCATCCGCGAATCCATCAATGCCCTGCTGGCCGCGGCGCATGAGAGCAACCTCGTCGACAGCGGCGACATCTATGCACGCGGCGCCCGGCTGATGTTGTCCCATTGCCGCAAGGCGTTCGGACCTGTCCCTTCGCCCGCCGGTCTCGACACCGCCTGTACGCGAACCTCCCCTTCCCGGCTTTCGTCGCATTGAGCGGGATCACTCCGACAGCAAGGACCGTCTCATGAACAAGATCATCGACGGCAAGGCCGTCGCCGAGGCGCTGGTAGCCGAGATCAGGGATGCCACCGAGCAATTGGTGGCACGGACCGGCACCCAGCCCGGCATCGCGGTTGTCATCGTCGGCGAGGATCCCGCCAGTCAGGTCTATGTTTCGTCCAAGGGCAAGAAGGCGAAGGAATGCGGTTTCCATTCCATCCAGCACACCTTGCCCGGGGACACGTCCGAGGACGAGCTCGTCGGGCTGATCGAACGCCTCAATGCCGACAACGCCATCCACGGCATCCTCGTGCAATTGCCGTTGCCGAAGCAGATCGATGCCGGCCGCATCATCCAGACCATCTCGCCGGACAAGGATGTCGACGGCTTCCACTTCGTCAATGTCGGCAAGCTCGGCGCCGGCGAACTCGACACCGCCTTCGTGCCCTGCACGCCCGCGGGCTCCATGTTGCTCATCGAGCGCACGCTGGGGCCCGATCTGTCCGGCCTCAACGCGGTCGTCGTTGGCCGTTCCAACATCGTCGGCAAGCCGATGGCCAATCTGTTGCTGGCCGCCAACGCCACCGTCACCGTCGCCCATTCGAGGACGAAAAACCTGCCCGAGCTCTGCCGCACCGCCGACATCCTCGTCGCCGCCGTCGGCCGACCGGAGATGATCAAAGGCGACTGGGTCAAGCCCGGCGCCGTCGTCATCGATGTCGGCATCAACCGGCTGCCTCCTGGCGACAACGGCAAGGCACGGCTGGTCGGCGACGTCGCCTATGACGAGGCGTTGCCCGCCGCCGGCGCGATCACACCTGTCCCCGGGGGCGTCGGCCCGATGACGATCGCGCTTCTGATGTCGAACACGCTGGCATCCGCCACGCGCGCCACCGGGCAACAAAGCTGAAGCGAAGCCAGTTCAAGAGACAAACCTGGAACGAACGAGACAAGGGAGGAGAACCCCATGGCCGAATTTAAGAGCGACATCGAGATAGCGCGCGGCGCGAAGAAGCAGGCGATCCAGGCGATCGGTGCCAAGATCGGCATACCGTCTGAGCATTTGCTGCCCTATGGCCACGACAAGGCGAAGGTGTCGGCCGAGTTCATCAAGTCGGTCAAAGGCAACAAGGACGGCAAGCTGATCCTGGTCACCGCCATCAACCCGACACCGGCCGGCGAAGGCAAGACGACGACGACGGTGGGGCTCGGCGATGGCCTGAACCGCATCGGCAAGAAGGCGGTGGTGTGCATCCGCGAGGCCTCGCTCGGTCCGAACTTCGGCGTCAAGGGCGGCGCCGCCGGCGGCGGTTATGCCCAGGTCGTGCCGATGGAAGACATGAACCTGCACTTCACCGGCGACTTCCACGCCATCACCACCGCCCACAACCTTCTGTCGGCGCTGATCGACAACCACATCTACTGGGGCAACGAGCTCGGCATCGACATCCGCCGCGTCGCCTGGCGCCGTGTCATGGACATGAACGACCGCGCGCTGCGCCAGATCATCGTCTCGCTCGGCGGTGTCGCCAACGGTTTCCCGCGCGAGGCCGGCTTCGACATCACCGTCGCCTCCGAAGTCATGGCGATCCTGTGCCTTTCCACCGACTTGAAGGATCTCGAAAAGCGCCTCGGCGACATCATCGTCGCCTATCGCCGCGACAAGACCCCGGTCTATGCCCGTGACCTGAAGGCCGACGGCGCCATGGCGGTACTGCTGAAGGATGCCATCCAGCCGAACCTGGTGCAGACGCTGGAGAACAATCCGGCCTTCGTCCATGGCGGCCCGTTCGCCAACATCGCCCATGGCTGCAATTCGGTGGTCGCCACCACCACGGCGCTCAAGCTTGCCGATTATGTCGTCACCGAGGCCGGTTTCGGTGCTGATCTCGGCGCCGAAAAGTTCTTCGACATCAAATGCCGCAAGGCGGGCTTGAAGCCGGCTGCCGCCGTCATCGTCGCCACCGTGCGCGCCATGAAGATGAATGGCGGGGTGAAGAAGGAAGACCTCGGTGCCGAGAACGTCGAGGCAGTGAAGAAGGGCTGCGCCAATCTCGGCCGCCACATCGAGAACGTGCGCCAGTTCGGCGTGCCGGCGGTCGTCGCCATCAACCACTTCCATTCCGACACCGATGCCGAGATCCAGGCGATGAAGGACTATGTCGCCAAGATGGGCGAGGAGGCGATCCTGTGCCAGCATTGGGCCAAGGGCTCGGCCGGCATCGAGGAGCTGGCCCACAAGGTGGTCAGCCTCGCCGAAAGCGGTGCCTCGCAGTTCTCGCCGCTCTATCCCGACGACATGCCGCTGTTCGAGAAGGTCAACACCATCGTCAAGCGCATCTATCGCGGCGACGAGGCGATCGCCGACAAGTCGATCCGCGACCAGCTGCACCAGTGGGAACAGGCCGGCTACGGCCACCTGCCGGTGTGCATGGCCAAGACGCAATATTCCTTCTCGACCGACCCGAACCTGCGCGGCGCGCCGACCGGCCACACCGTGCCGGTGCGCGAGGTGCGGCTTGCCGCCGGCGCCGGCTTCGTCGTCATCATCTGCGGCGAGGTCATGACCATGCCCGGCCTGCCCTCCAAGCCATCGTCGGAGAAGATCTTCCTCAACGACCAGGGCCAGATCGAGGGACTGTTCTAGGCGCAAAGGGCAATCGGCAGTCGGCAGTCGGAACATCAGTTCACCCGACTGCCGACTGCCTACTCCCGACTGCCCTGTTCAACCCGCCGCAAAACAGATGACGCCCCCCGGAAAAGTCTCGCTCTACGAAGCCGTCGGCAAGGATGATGGCTTGAGCCGGCTCGTGCGGGCTTTCTACGACATCATCGAGCAGGCCCCGGAAGCGCAGGAGTTGCACCTTTTGCATCGCCGAGGCCACGGCATCGCGCATTCCCGCATCGAACAGTTCGATTATCTTTCAGGCTTTCTCGGCGGTCCCCAGCACTATGTGCAAAGGCACGGCCATTCGCGGCTGCGCGCGATTCACGACCATGTTCCGATCGGTCCGGAGATGCGTGACCTGTGGCTGAAATGCATGATTAAAGCCGTGGCGGTGGCCGGCATCACCGACCCGACCGCCAGCCTGCTGATGCAGCATTTGACGCGGGCAGCCGAAATCGCCCGCAATCAGGACTAGCTACCCGGAAATCGCGGCCCGCGCCTGCTCTTCCAGCCAGACCACCATCTTGCGATAGGGCACCGGGCCGTGGCTGACGCGGGCGACGCCGAGCTCCGCCAGCTTCTGGCGCGGCGGCACATGCGCCAGCGCGATGATGTTGACCGGCAGTGCAACGGCCTTGCACAATTTCTCGATCAGCGCCGGATCGCCCAGTCCCGGTGCGAAGAAGCCATGCGCACCAGCCTTCTCATAGGCAGCCGCGCGGGCGATTGCCTGCTCGACCAGCGCCTCGCTGTGTTCTTCCGGCTTTGCTTTCAGGAAAATGTCGGTGCGAGCATTGATGAAGGCCGGGACACCGCTCGCCTTGACCGCATCGGCCGCCGCCCTGACGCGCTCGACCTGGGTAGCGATCTCATAAAGACCGCCGCCGCCCACGATCTGATCCTCGAAATTGAAGCCGACCGCTCCGGCCTCGATCGCTTGCCTCACCGTACTCGCAACCGTCGCCGGAGCCGGACCGTAGCCGCCTTCCAGATCCATCGTCGCCGGCAATTCCACCGAGGCGGTGATGCGGCGGAAATTATCCAACGCCAGCGCCAGCGGAATCTTCTCGCCATCGGCGAAGCCGAAGGCCGCAGCCACTGGCCAGCTGCCGGTCGCCAGCGCTTTCGCGCCAGCCTTGACGACCGCCTGGGCGCTGCCGGGGTCCCAGACGTTGAAAAGCACCACCGGGTCGCCCTTGACATGAAGGGCGTGGAAAGCGCGCGCGCGTTCGATCTGATCGCTCATGGAATTGCCTTATGCCGGGATAACAGACCGGGCGAACCTATCGCGCACCCGGCCGTCACGCCATGGCACAGATCGGCGTGGCGACGCGTCCAACCGACCGGACAGGATCCCGGCGGGTCACCCGTGCCCGTCCGATATGAAGGCGAGCGTTCAGGCCAAGGGCGTACGCGAGGCTTCGATGCCATATTCGGCGGCCGCATCGGCCAGCGTATGCCAGAGGCTGTCGGCGAAGCTGGTGAAGACGAGCAGATTGTAGATCGGACTACCGCCCGGCGCATCGGGTCCGCGCCAGAGATTGACGCCGGTATGGTCGATCGAGGTCGCCGCGGCAGCTCCAACCGGGAAGACCGTCTCATGCAGGTCGATCGACGACACTTTGACCAGCGCATCGCGCGCCTTGTTGCCCGAGATCTGGATCAGGCAGCGCCCGCCCGATTGATCGCTCAGCGATGCCGCATCGCCAAAGACAGCCGCAAGCGGCAAGACCGCATTCTGCAGTCCGTTGCCGATACGCACAACGAGGAACTGGTCTGGACCGGACCAGATCAGTGTCGCGCCCTTGCCGGCAATCGCGGCCGGACGATCGGGCGCCGCCACCCCCCATTCCTTCTTGGCGGCCTTGGCCAAGTCGGCGGCACGACCGCGCCTTGCCATCACCTGCACCAGACTGAAGTCGCTGATCTCGGTCATCGCCACACCGGCCTGGCCTGCGGCCAGACCCAACCGGCCCGGCGACAAAGCCTTGCGCAACGGCGACTGTGCTTGCCAGGAAAACTCAGCCACGTTGACGCCCTCCTTCAGGATCGTAGAAGACCGGACTGGTGATCTCGACTTCCATGTCCTCGCCTCTCAGCGGATCATAGGCCCGCATGATCTCGCCAAGACGCTCGCGGCCGCGCTCGACCAGCGCCAGCGCGATCCAGTGACCCGACATCGGCGAATAGCAGACCGAGGTGAGATAGCCCTGGTCGGTATCGGGGCCGGGAACCGCACCCTTGGGGACGACATGTGCGCCGGAGCGCAGCCTGTTCGCCTTGTCGACCGGCTTGATGCCGACCACCACCTGCCGGTCGGATGCAATCAACGCCTCGCGCCCGGCCATGGCACGGCCGATATAGTCCTTCTTCTTTGACGCCATCTTGCCGAGGCCGAGATCGTCCGCCGTCGTCGTGCCGCTGAGTTCCGGCCCGGCGACATGGCCCTTCTCGATGCGCATGACGCCGAGCGCCTCGGTGCCGTAAGGGGTGACGCCGAATTCGGCGCCTGCCAACATCAGGTTCCGCGCCATGGCCTCGCCGTAACGCGCCGGCACGCCGATCTCGAAGGCCATCTCGCCGGAGAAGGAGATGCGGTAGAGCCTGGCCCGCATGCCGCCGCGCAGCGACACCTCTCGCACGCCCATGAACGGGAACCCTTCGT
This sequence comes from Mesorhizobium terrae, assembly GCF_008727715.1. GTDB lineage: Bacteria > Pseudomonadota > Alphaproteobacteria > Rhizobiales > Rhizobiaceae > Mesorhizobium > Mesorhizobium terrae. The sequence goes on along the minus strand of NZ_CP044218.1, from coordinate 3,005,438 downwards.
TGGAAAGGTCTTCCGAAGGGTCGCACAGCTTCTTCAAGAGATCGCGCGTGTTCGGCCCGGCAATCGAGAACTGCGCCCACTGGTCGGTCACCGAGGTGAGCTGCACGTCGAGTTCAGGCCACAGCACCTGCCGGCAGAATTCCAGATGTTGCATCACCAGTCCGGCCTTGGCCGTGGTGGTGGTGAGGAAATAGTGATCCTCGGCCAGCCGCGACGTGGTGCCATCGTCATAGACCAGCCCGTCCTCGCGCAGCATCAGCCCGTAGCGGGCCTTGCCGACAGCAAGATTGGAGAAGGTGTTGATGTAGACGCGGTCGAGGAATTTACCCGCGTCGGGGCCATGCACGTCGACCTTGCCAAGCGTCGAGACATCGCAGAAGCCGACGCCGTTGCGCACCGCCTTGACCTCGCGCGTCACCGATTCCAGCCAGTCCTTCTCGCCGGCGATCGGATACCACTGCGCGCGTTTCCAAAGTCCGGTGTCGACGAACACCGCGCCGCGTTCCGCCGCCCAGTGATGCGACGGCGTCAGCCGCCAGGCGTGGAAATTCTCGTCGCGATGATGGCCGGCCAGCGCGCCGATCGCCACCGGTGCATAGGGCGGACGATAGATGGTGGTACCGGTGTCGGCGATATTGCGCCCGGTCGCCTCGGCCATCAGAGCAAGGCCGTTGACGTTGGAAAGCTTGCCCTGGTCGGTCGCCATGCCAAGCGTGGTGTAGCGCTTCAGGTGCTCGACGCTTTCAAAACCTTCGCGCTGGGCAAGCTTGATGTCCGATGCGGTCACGTCGTGCTGGAAGTCGACGAAGGCCTTGCCGCCTTCGACATGCCAGAGCGGCGCAATCGCGTAGCCTTCGTCGCCGCCGGCCGGGGTCGCGCCGGTTTTGCCCTTGGCGCCGTATGCCTCGGCTGCGGTCGTCCCTGCCTCATGTCCGGCACGCAGGCAGGCGGCCAGCGAGAAATCGCCATTGGCGGCGCCCACCATGACCATGCCGGGCGGACATTGGCCGGGTACGAAAGCGGCGATATCGTCGCGCCATACCGGTCTGCCGCGATGGAACGAGGACAATGCGACATTCGGGTTCCACCCGCCCGACATCGCCAGGCAGTCAGCCTCGATCTGCTGCGTGCGTCCGTTCGTATCGCGCACCACGATGCTGCGCACGCCATCGACACCGCCATGGACCTCGCTCACCACGCCGGCGAGCAGCCTGGTATCGGGCTCCCGCTGTGCCTTGGAACCATCGCCGCGGCTGTCGATCACCGCCGTGACGATGCCACCGGCGCGCCGTACGGCCTCCGCAGTACGCCAGCCGTCGTCATTGTTGGTGAACAGCGCGACCCGGCGGCCCGGCATCGCCGCAAAACGATTGATGTAGCTGCGCACGGCGGACGCCATCATCACGCCCGGCCTGTCGTTGCCGGGGAAAACGATCGGCCGCTCGATCGCGCCGGCGGCGACCACGGCCCGCTTGGCAACGATGCGCCATAGCCGCTGGCGTGGCTGATATGCCGGCGGTGTCGCGACATGATCGTTGACACGCTCCAGCGCACCATAAGTGCCGCCGTCATAGACGCCGAACACAGCCGTGCGGGCCATAATGCGGACATTGGCGAGGCTCTCGATCTCGCGCAGCGCGCCGGCCAGCCAGTCCGATGCCGGCTTGCCGTCGATCTCGCCGCCGTCCGAAAGCAGGCGACCGCCAAGACGATTGTCCTCTTCGGCCAGGATGACGCGCGCCCCCGTGCGCCCGGCGGCCAGTGCCGCGGCAAGCCCGGCCGGGCCGCTGCCCACCACCAGCACGTCGCAATGCGCCCAGGCCTTTTCATAGTGGTCGGGATCGGCCTCTATGGAAGCCTTGCCGAGACCGGCTGCGCGGCGGATGGCAGGCTCGTAGAGCTTTTCCCAGAACTTCGCCGGCCACATGAAGGTCTTGTAGTAGAAACCGGCGACGAAGATCGGCGACAACAGCGAATTCACGGCCATGACATCATGGCGCAGCGACGGCCAGCGGTTCTGGCTTTCGGCAATAAGCCCGTCATAGAGCTCGGTCGTCGTGGCACGCGTATTGGCTTCGCGACGGGCGCCGCTACGCAGTTCCACCAGCGCGTTCGGCTCTTCGGCGCCGGCGGTGAGGATGCCGCGCGGCCGGTGATATTTGAACGAACGCGCGACCAGCTTGACGCCATTCGCAACCAGCGCGGAAGCCAGCGTATCGCCGGCAAAGCCGGCCATGATCTTGCCGTCGAAACTGAAGGAGAGCGGCTTGGCGCGGTCAACCAGCCCGCCGGCGGCGAGGCGGTGCGACTGCGTGGCGCTCGCAACCGAGCCCGTCTGGCCGGAAGCGTCGACCCGTTGCAGCCGATCGGTTTGCACGGCGTCAGCCATCAGCGGCCTCCTGTCCCGGCGCCCGCGCCAATTGCGGCGCGCACGGCCGTGATGTCATGGGTCGTCGTGCTGCGGGTGACGGTCAGCCACGAGCGGCAACCGCCACCGTGGTACCAGTGCTCGGTCATGTCGCCGGCAACGTTGTCGCGCAGATAGACATAGTCGAAGAACAAATCCTGCGCGTCAGGCTGTTCGCCCCCGTCGGCGGCGAAAGCCGACGGCCGCTTCGGTGCCGCGTCGCCAAGATAGGTGAACTCGCCGAGTTCGCGTTCGCCGCAGAATGGGCATGCAATGCGCATGACGCCTTACTCGCTTTCAATGCAGATTGGGTTGGGCGCCCTGGCCCTTCTCGTCGATCATCGCGCCACGCCGGAACCGGTCGAGCCGGAAGCGCTTCGCCTCCTCATGCGGCTCGTCGCGGGCAAGCAGATGGGCAAAGACCAGCCCGGAGGCGGGCGTCGCCTTGAAGCCGCCATAACACCAGCCGGCGTTGAGGTAGAGCCCGTCGATGGGTGTCCTGTCGATGATCGGCGTGCCGTCCATCGACATGTCCATGATGCCGCCCCATTGGCGCAAGAGCCGTACGCGGCCGATCATCGGCATCAAAGCCATGCCGCCTTCGCAGACGTCCTCCATGACAGGCATGTTGCCGCGCTGGGCATAGGAATTGTAGCCGTCGAGATCGCCACCGAAGACAAGCCCGCCCTTGTCGGACTGGCTGACATAGAAATGGCCGGCGCCGAAGGTGATGACGCCGGGGATGAGCGGCTTGATCGCTTCCGATACGAAGGCCTGCAGCACATGGCTTTCGATCGGCAGGCGCATGCCCGCCATCGCCGCGACGCGCGAGGTGCTGCCCGCCACCGCCATGCCGACCTTGCCGGCGCCGATCGTGCCGCGCGAAGTTTCGACGCCGGTGATTTTTCCGTTCTGGTCGCGCGTGAAACCGGTCACTTCGCAATTCTGGATGATGTCGACACCGAAGGAATCGGCGGCGCGCGCATAACCCCACACGACAGCATCATGGCGGGCCGTGCCGGCACGTGGTTGCCACAACCCACCCATCACCGGGAAACGGGCATTGTTATAGTTCAGGAACGGCAGCACTTTTCGGATCTGTTCCGCGTCGAGCAGCTCGGCATCGATGCCATTGATGCGCATGACGTTGCCGCGTCGGGCAAAGGCGTCGCGCTGCGCATCCGAATGGTAGAGGTTGATGATGCCGCGCTGGCTCACCATGGTGTTGTAGTTGAGGTCCTGCTCCTGCCTCTCCCACAACTTCATCGACAGTTCGTAGAAGCCGGTATTGCCAGGCAGCATGTAGTTGGAGCGGATGATGGTGGTGTTGCGGCCGGCATTGCCGGAGCCGATCCAGCCCTTTTCAAGCACCGCGACATTGCGGATGCCGTATTCCCTGGCGAGGTAATAGGCGGTGGCCAGTCCATGACCGCCGCCGCCGATGATCACCACGTCATAGTGTTTTTTCGGCTGGGGATCGCGCCAGGCGCGCGTCCAGCCCTTGTGGCCTGAAAGCGCCGCCTTGGCGAGCGAGAAGATCGAGTACCGCATTTCAGTCTGTTCTGGCTTCTGTTGGTACGACTACACGTCGAGCGTATGGTCGCGCTCCCATTGAGTGAAGTGCGAAGCGTAGGAATTCCACTCCTGCTGCTTGAGGCGCAGGAACGCAGCGGAGAACTCCTCGCCCATCGCCGCCTTCAGCGATGCGTCCTTGTCGTATTCGCGCAGCGCATCGAGCAGGTTGAGCGGCAGCTTGGCGCCATGGGTGACGGTGTGGCCGTCCTTGTACATGTCGATGTCGCTGCGTGGGCCGGGATCGGCCTTGCTCCGCATGCCGTCGAGGCCGGCGGCGATGATCACCGCCTGCATCAGATACGGATTGGCCGCGCCATCCGGCAGCCGAAGCTCGAAGCGGCCAGGGCCAGGCACGCGCACCATGTGGGTGCGGTTGTTGCCGGTCCAGGTCACGGTGTTGGGAGCCCAGGTGGCACCGGAGACGGTGCGCGGCGCGTTGATGCGCTTGTAGGAATTGACCGTCGGGTTGCAGATGGCGGCAAGTGCGGAGGCATGTTTCATGATGCCGCCGAGGAAAAAGCGGCCCTGTTCGGAGAGACCGAGTTCCATGCTCTTGTCGGCGAAGGCATTGGTCTTGCCGCCGAGGTCCCAGACCGAGATATGCGCATGACAGCCGTTGCCGGTGAGCCCCTGGAAGGGCTTCGGCATGAAGGTCGCACGCAGGCCGTGCTTTTCGGCGATCGATTTCACCATGAACTTGAAGAAGGAGTGCTTGTCGGCTGTCGCCAACACATCGTCGAAGGCCCAGTTCATCTCGAACTGACCGTTCGCATCCTCGTGGTCGTTCTGGTAGGGCTCCCAGCCGAGCGACAGCATGGCATCGCAGATTTCGGCGATGACATCATAGCGGCGCATCACCGCCTGCTGATCGTAGCAGGACTTGGCGGCGGTATCGTATTCGTCCGAAATCTGCTTGCCGTCCGGCGTCGTCAGGAAGAACTCGGGTTCAACACCGGTCTTGACGCGGATGCCGAATTCGGCGGCTTCCGAGACCAGTCGCTTCAGCGTGTTGCGCGGCGCCTGGGCGACGCTCTTGCCTTCCATCAGGCAGTCGGACGCCAGCCAGGCGACTTCCGGCTTCCACGGCAGTTGGATCACCGAGGACGGATCCGGCACCGCCAGCATGTCCGGATGCGCCGGCGTCAGGTCCAGCCATGTGGCAAAGCCGGCAAAGCCGGCTCCGTCCTTCTGCATGTCCGAAATCGCCTGTGCCGGCACCAGCTTTGCGCGCTGGCCGCCGAACAGGTCGGTGTAGGAGATCATGAAATATTTGACGTTGTGCGCCCGAGCGAAATCCTTCAGCTCTGCGGTAACTGCCGTGCTGGCCTCGAAATTGGTTCCCATTGTTTTCCCCTGGGTTGTTCTTCTTGTTGTTTTGATTGATCGAAGAAGTTGCCTAGAAGCTGCCCTTTCCCGGTATCCAGCCGGTGCCGGCAAGCGGCACGCCGGCCATGGCAGCGGATTCAATGGTGAGCGCGCAGAGATCCTCCGGCTCGAGATTGTGAACGTGATTTTTGCCGCAGGCTCGCGCGATCGTCTGTGCCTCCAGCGTCATCACTTTCAGGTAATTCGCCAAACGCCGGCCGGCCGCGATCGGGTCGACCCGCTTCATCAGTTCCGGATCCTGCGTGGTGATGCCGGCCGGGTCCTTGCCTTCGTGCCAGTCGTCATAGGCACCGGCGGTGGTGCCGAGCTTCTGGTATTCGTCCTCCCAGCGAGGATCGTTGTCGCCCAGCGCAACAAGTGCGGCCGTGCCGATCGAAACCGCGTCGGCACCCAGCGCCAGCGCCTTGGCGACATCGGCGCCATTGCGAATGCCGCCGGAAACGATGAGCTGGACCTTGCGATGCATGCCGAGATCCTGCAGCGCCTTCACCGCCGGACGAATGCAGGCAAGCGTCGGCTGGCCGACATGTTCGATGAACACTTCCTGCGTCGCCGCCGTGCCGCCCTGCATGCCGTCGAGAACGACGACATCGGCGCCCGCCTTCACCGCCAGCGCGGTGTCATAATAAGGCCGCGCGCCGCCGACCTTCACATAGATCGGCTTCTCCCAGTCGGTGATTTCGCGGATTTCAAGGATCTTGATCTCGAGATCGTCCGGGCCGGTCCAATCGGGATGACGGCAGGCCGAGCGCTGGTCGATGCCCTTGGGCAGCGTGCGCATTTCGGCGACGCGGTCTGAAATCTTCTGGCCGAGCAACATGCCGCCGCCGCCGGGCTTGGCTCCCTGGCCAACCACGATCTCGATGGCGTCGGCCCGGCGCAGGTCGCGCGGGTTCATGCCGTAGCGCGATGGCAGGTATTGATAGACCAGCGTCTTGGAATGACCGCGCTCCTCCTCGGTCATGCCGCCGTCGCCGGTGGTCGTCGAGGTGCCGGCGATGGTGGCGCCGCGCCCGAGCGCTTCCTTGGCCGGACCGGACAGCGAACCGAAGCTCATGCCGGCGATAGTAATCGGGATTTTCAGCTCGATCGGCTTCCTGGCATGGCGTGCGCCGAGGACGACACTGGTGTCGCAGCGTTCGCGGTAGCCCTCAAGCGGATAACGCGAGATCGAGGCGCCGAGAAACAAGAGGTCGTCGAAATGCGGCAGCTTGCGCTTGGCGCCGGAACCACGGATGTCGTAGATGCCCGTCGCCGCCGCGCGGCGGATTTCCGACATCGTGTATTCGTCGAACGTGGCCGACCTGCGGGGCGTCGTCGGAGGATTGTGATAGGTCATTTATGCGGTCCCCTCAGTACGCGTCGGCGTTGTCGATATTGAAATTGTAGAGCGTGCGCGCCGATCCGTAGCGTGTGAATTCTTCCGGCTTGACGTCGGCGATGCCGGCACGGTCGAGCAGCTCCTTGAGCTTGGCGATGTGCTCGGCGCGCATTTCCTTCTTGATGCAATCGGCGCCCAGGCTCTTCACCTTGCCGCGCACGAACAGCCGCGCCTCGTAGATGGAATCTCCCAGCGCATCGCCGGCATCGCCGAGCACGACGAGATTGCCGGACTGCGCCATGAAGGCCGACATGTGGCCGACATTGCCGTGCACGACGATGTCGATGCCTTTCATCGAAATGCCGCAACGCGACGAGGCATTGCCTTCGATGACCAGCAGGCCGCCACGGCCGGTCGCGCCGGCATACTGGCTGGCGTCGCCTTTCACGATGATCTGGCCCGACATCATGTTTTCACCAACGCCCGGCCCTGCCGAACCATGAACGGTGATGCTGGCCTTGTCGTTCATGCCGCCGCAATAATAGCCGACGCTACCGCGCACCTCGACATTGATCGGTTGGTCGACGCCGGCGGCCACCGCATGATTGCCCTTCGGATTGACCACTTCCCAACTCGGCTCGTCGGCCGCGTCGGTCACCTGGTGCAGAGCGAGGTTGAGCTCGCGCAGCGGCGTCGCATCGAGATCGAAGACACGCGGCGCATAATTGACTTCGCGCTGAGGCGCCTTGGCGAGGTTTGTCACGGACATCGGCTCAGTGCTCCCAGAAATAGACGGTTGACGGCTCGGGCTCCCAGACCTTGGCATCCTCGATGCCGGGCAGCTTGGTCAGCGCGCGATATTCGGAGCCGAAGGCGACGTAGCGATCGGTCTCGGCCAGCACCGCCGGCTTGCAGGCGATCGGATCGCGCACCACGCCGAAGCCGTTCTTGGTGCCGACGACGAAGGTGAAAAAGCCGTCGAGATCGTTGACGCTGCTTTCCAGCGCCTGACCGAGGTTCTGACCGTGCGCGATCTTCGACGACAGGTAGGCGGCCGCCACTTCGGTGTCGTTCTCGGTTTCGAACTTCATGCCCTCGCGGATCAGTTCGCGGCGCAGATTGTTATGGTTCGACAGCGAGCCATTGTGCACCAGGCACTCGTCGGGGCCGGTCGAGAAGGGATGCGCGCCGAGCGTGGTGACGGCGGATTCGGTCGCCATGCGCGTATGGCCGATACCATGGGAGCCGGTCATCTTGGCGACATCGAAGCGCTTCACCACGTCAACCGGCAGGCCGACTTCCTTGTAGATCTCGATCGCTTCGCCGGCGCCCATGATGCGCACGCCCGGACGAAGTTCGGCGATCGCTTCGCGCGCCGCTTCGACCTTGGCGACCGGTACGTCGATCACCGCATGGGTCGACTTCACCAGGAGCTTCACCTTGATGCCGATCTTCTTGCCAAGGTCCGCCTCGAGACCCGCGAAATCAGCTTCGGGAGCCGGCGACTGGATTGTGATCTTGGCCTTGCCCTTGGTCGCCGCGCCATACACCGCGATGCCGGCGCTGTCCGGGCCACGGTCGGTCAACATCACCAGCATTTCGGACAGCATGGCGCCGAGCTGCGGCTCCAATGTCTTGTCCTTGAGGAACAGTCCCACGATTCCGCACACGACATCACCTCCAATGGCAGCAGTCTGATGACGAAACGCTAGCAGCTTTGATTTGCCAATTCAACTGCTGTGAATGTTTTTTTCCCTACAGAAAACTCTCATACTGGATGCACGGCACGACCGGCGCTTCCACGGCCGGGGTATAAAAAAGTTGCCTGGCAGTAATATTTCTTGCACAAAGATATTGCCCTGCCGGCGAATTTCGAGTCAATATGCTTCCTACGAAAGCGCAAGCCGATAAGAAAAAGAACGGCTGCGTTTCGATGGTACCCTTGAGGAGAAGGACCCAAAATGACAGCTTCCTGGCGTTTCTCGACATTGGCCGACCGTCACAGGGCCTTGGGCTCCAAGCTCGAAGACTGGAGCGGCATGGGCACGGCCTGGTCCTACGACAAGGATGCGGATGAAGAATACACCGCCATCCGCACCAAAGCCGGCCTTATGGATGTGTCCGGCCTGAAGAAGGTCCACATCACCGGCCCGCACGCCTCGCATCTCATCGATCTTTGCACGACGCGCGACGTCGAGAAGATCTATCCGGGCAAGTCCGTCTATGCCTGCATGCTCAACGAGGCCGGAAAATTCACCGACGACTGCGTCATCTACCGCATCAGCACCAATTCCTGGATGGTCGTGCACGGTTCGGGAACCGGCCACGAGGAACTGACCCGAGCCTCCATCGGACGCGATGTTTCGGTTCGCTTCGACGACAATCTTCACGACCTGTCGCTGCAAGGCCCGACCGCCGTCGACTATCTGGCCAAGCATGTGCCCGGCATTCGCGACCTCAACTACTTCCACCACATGCAGACCCAGTTGTTCGGCCTGCCGGTGATGATTTCGCGCACCGGCTACACCGGCGAGCGCGGCTACGAGATTTTCTGCCGTGGTCAGGATGCTGGGACGATCTGGGACCGCATCCTCGCCGAAGGCAAGGCGGACGGCATCATTCCCTGCCGCTTCACCACGCTCGACATGCTGCGCGTCGAGAGCTACCTGCTCTTTTACCCCTACGACAATTCGCAGAAATACCCCTTCGAGAACGAAGGCCCCGGCGACACGCTGTGGGAGCTCGGCCTCGATTTCACCGTCAGCCCGGGCAAGACCGGCTTCCGCGGCGCCGAGGAGCACTATCGCCTGAAGGGCAAGGAGCGCTTCAAGATTTTCGGCGTCCTGCTCGACGGCACCAAGCCGGCGGATGAAGGCGCTCCGATCTATCGCAACGGCAAGAAGGTCGGCGTCGTCACCTGCGCCATGTATTCGCCGCTGGTGAAGAAATCGATGGGCATTGCCCGGCTCGACGTTGACTGCGCCGTGGTCGGCACCGAGCTCGAAATCCGCAACGCGTCCGGATCGGTGAAGGCGACCGCCCAGGCCTTGCCATTCGACGATCCGAAAAAGCTGAAGCGCACGGCGAAAGGCTGATACGTTGGACGGGATGCCGGCAAAGACGATCCTAAGTCGCCCGGTCTATGGAACCCTGTCGCCCCAGACCGGCAAGAACCATCTCCTCGTCGCGGACGCCGAAGGCGCGTCCGCGATCCTCGATCTGGCGAAGAAGGCCCCCGAAGGTTTCTTCGCCAGTGCCCACATCATCTACGTTCCGGGCAGGACCGGGCAGCAGTTCCAGCCCGCGCTTCGCGCGTTGAACGCCGCCCAATTCTACGAGGGGCCGTCCATCGCCGCTGCACTGCCTCGGCTCAAGCAGACGCTCGCCAATGCGCATATGGGGCTGCGGCTCTATCTTGCCGGCACCGAAGGCCTGATCGGCCAGGCCATGCAGGCGGCGCTGGAAACCGGCATCGACCATTCCTCGATCCAGACCGAGCATCGCGGCTCCTGGGCGCGCCGTGTGCAATGCGTGCACTGCAAGGGCATCACCGAGAACGTCACCACGCAGCCGGTTACCTGCGCGCATTGCGGCCTCCTGCTTCTGGTGCGCGATCACTATTCGCGCCGCCTCGCCGCCTTCCAGGGCGTCTGCATCAATGCCGAGGATCCGAGCGAGATCCCTCAGAAAGAGGAGATTTTCCGGTGAGCGCGGGAACCACGAAATTGAACGTCACCGTAACCGACGTGGTCGCGGTCAACGAACTGGTCAAGCGTTTCCATTTCGAGCGCACCGATGGCGGCGACCTGCCAACCTTTTCCGGCGGTGCCCATGTCGTGGTGGAAATGCGCGACGGCGACAAATCGCGGCTGAACCCCTATTCGCTGATGAGTTCGCCGCTCAACACGCGCGACTACACCATCTCGGTGCGGCGTGACGATTCCGGTCGCGGCGGCTCGCTGTTCATGCACGGCCAGGTCAAGCGCGGCATGGAGATGGTGATCTCCTATCCCGTCAACCTGTTCTCGCTCGATCTGCGCGCGAAAAAGCACGTGCTGCTGGCCGGCGGCATCGGCATCACGCCGTTCATGGCGCAGACCGCGCAGCTTGCCGGTGAAGGCGGCAATTTCGAGCTCCATTACACCTGCCGCACGCCGGCGCTCGCCACCTACGCCGACACTTTGCGCGAACGCTATGGCAAGCGCATCAACATCTATTACGACGACGCCAACGAGCGCCTGCCGCTCGAACGCCTTTTGACCGCGCAGCCGCTCGGTACCCATCTTTATGTCTGCGGCCCCGCCGGCATGATCCGCTGGGTCCGCGAAACGGCGGCCGCGCATGGCTGGCCGGACGAGACCGTGCACTACGAGCACTTTGCCGCCCCGCAGCCGGGCTTGCCCTTCGACGTCACGCTCGCGCTCAGCAGGAAGCAGATACGCGTCGGCGGAGAGCAGAGCCTGCTCGAGGCGATGGAAGCCGCCGGTATCGACCCGCCCTATCTGTGCCGCGGCGGCGTCTGCGGCCAGTGCGAGACCAATGTCGTCTCCCATGACGGCACTTTTAAACACAACGACCACTGGCTGACCGAGGCCGAACACTGCTCGGGCAGGAAGATCATGCCTTGCGTCTCGCGCTTCGAGGGCAAGTCCCTCGTGCTTGAGCGCTAGCGGAACCACAGGGAGGAACCTATGGGCATCAATTTCAGGCAAGAGACGTTCCGCGACGATTTCACTTTCAGGAACAGCCCGGAATTCATCCGGCGGTTTCCCTTCCCCTTCCACGAAGACGCCTACATGTACGCGGTCAACATCGAGCCGCATGTGCAGGGCCCGAAGGACAGCGTTTTTGAAAACCTGATCGATGTCGACGAACACTACGTCGCCGAGATGCGGGACCGCGCCATGGTGCTGGCCGAGGACCCGTTGCGCTGCCAATCGCTGCCGCACATGACGCTGGCCGGCTGGGACCTGCTCGAACTTTTGATGACCGAACAGGCCAAGGGTTATCCCGAGCATTTCTCGCTGACGCGCGAGGGTGACCGCTGGCGCTGGATCAACCGGCCGCTCGGCATCGACGACACCTTCACCTTCGGCGACCTCTCCACCCTGCCCTATGGGCCGATGGAATACATCACCCGCCAGAGCCAGGGCGATTTCTGCATTCTCGACCAGCGCGACGGCAATCTTTGGATGGATGCCGGCATGGTCACCACGCAAGCCGACTGGTCGCTCGATTTCGACATCGGCATGAACTTCTTCGAATGGCATGCACCGGTGCCGCTGGCGCATGAAAAAGGCATCTTCACCCGTGCGCTGAAATTCCTCACCAACATCCAGCAAGGCAAGCCGGCGCGGCGGCTGAACTGGACGATGACCATCAATCCGCGCCTCGACACCAGCCCGGAGAACTACCACAAATGGGGCACCGACCGAACGACGGTCACCCCTGAAAACGTCGGTGACAAGGTGCATCTGCGGGTCGAACTGCAGAGCTTCTGGCGCCTGCCGCGCTCCAACGCCCTGGTCTTCCCGATCCGCTGCTATCTCATCAAGATGGACGAGCTGGTAACCCAGCCGAAATGGGCGCGTCGCTTCCACCGCGTGCTGCGCGACCTGCCGCAGCAACTGGTCGACTACAAGGGCCTCACCCGTTATCGGCCGACGGTCATCGAATGGCTGTCGAAATATGATGACGGCGCCCCGACCTCGCCCGGCTTCGGCCCGGACTAGACTTCACCTGTCGGGGCGGAGAACGAGGAGCCGGACCCGCGCTAGTCCTGGTTGGAGCCCTGTCCGTAGGAAATGATCGACAGGTAGCGGATCGGAAGTTTCGTCAGTTCGTCGGGGCCGTGCGGCGCATCGGCGTCGAAGAACAGGCTGTCGCCCGGCAGCATCCGGAACAGGTTGTTGCCGTGGCGATAAACCACTTCACCTTCCAGCATATAGAGGAATTCCATGCCGTCATGCTGGAAGGCCGGGAAGACATCGGAATCTTCCGTCAGCGTGATGAGATAGGGTTCGACCGTCACCCCCGCTGTATTCGAACTGATATAACCGAGCAGGTTGTATTGATGACCGGCGCGGGTGCCGCGGCGTTCGACGTCGACGCCTTCGCCGGCCTTCACGAACACGGCATTGCGCTCTTCCTCGAAACGCCGGAAGAAGGAACTCAACGGCACGCCGAGTGCGCGCGACAACGCCTGCAAAGTCGTCAGCGACGGCGACGTGATGCCGTTCTCGATCTTCGACAGCATGCCGAGTGAAATATTGGTGGTTGCGGCAAGATCGGCGACAGTTATGCCGAGCTTTTTGCGGAAAGCCCGCACCTCGTGACCGATGGCGACTTCCAGAACCTTCTCGCGCGTATCGCGAACCGCATGCGGATCCTGATGCAGCGGAGCCGACTTGGGCTGAACGGAAGCTTTTGCCTTCTTGGAAGCCTTGGTGACGTCACCGCCGCCCTTACCATCCTTGACGGACTTGTCCATTATATACCCCCGCAACTTCGCTGTTCACCATAGGTAAACATATTCACCCTTTGGTTCAAGACCAAAGGATAAGTGCGACGAAGTGCAAGGGGCTTGGGAAAAACCAACCCTCTCGGACCAAAAAGATCAGCTAAGCTTTTTGCGCGATCGACCTCCCTTGACCGGACGCGTGCTCAAACAACGCGATCGGGAACAGTCCCGCCGGCGAAGAAAGCGGTGATGTTATCCACCACCTTCATGCCCATGGCGACACGGGTTTCTTCCGTGGCGCTGCCCAGATGCGGCAACAATACGGTGTTTTCCAGCCGGATCAGCCGCTCCGGAACCTGGGGTTCTTGCGCAAACACGTCGAGCCCGGCGCCGGCGATCGCATGACGCTCCAGCGCATCGGCAAGCGCGTTTTCATCCACCACGTCGCCGCGCGCCGTGTTGATGAGGAACGCGCTTTTTTTCATGCGCGCCAGCCGATCCGCATTGATCAGGCTGCGGTTCTCCGCACCGCCCGGGCAATGCAGCGAGACGAAGTCGGCCTGCTCGAGCACATCCTCGATCGACAGCAGTTGCACCGCGCCCAGCGCCCGCGTCTCCTCGTCATCGACACGCGAGCGGTTGAAGAAGATCACCTTCATGCCGAACCCAAAATGCGCGCGGCGGGCCATTGCCTTGCCGATCCGCCCCATGCCGATGATGCCGATCGTCTTGCCGGTCACCTTGGCGCCGATCATGTGGGTCGGGCACCAGCCCTTCCATTCGCCGGCGCGAAGCTGGCGTTCGCCCTCGCCGGTGCGGCGGGCAACGGATAACAAAAGGCTCATCGCGATATCGGCTGTGCAGTCGGTCAACACACCCGGCGTGTTGGTCACGACGATGCCACGCCGTTTCGCCGCCTCGACGTCGATATGGCTGAAGCCGACGCCGAAATTGCCGATGATCCTGGTGCGCGGCTGCTCCTCGGGGAAAACCTCCGCCGGCAGTCTGTCGCTGACGGTCGGCAGCACGGCGTCGAAATTCAGCAGCGCCGCCTTGAGCTGGGTCGCCGTGAACGGAATGTCGCCCGCATTGAGCGTGGTGTCGAAGCGCTCGGCGAGCACCTGTTCGACAGCGGCCGGCCACTTCCGGGTCACGATCACGCGTGGCTTCATCGATTGCTCCTCCAGGACACGGTATCGGGGCAGTGCCGTGGGCCGGCGCCGCCCCGATTGGATATTGCGTCAACCTGTTTAAGCGGCTTTGCGCTGCTCTGCCAGCACGCCGGCCACGGTCGGCCCGAAGGAAGCCGGCGTTGCCACGATGGTGACACCGGCGTCACGCAGGATTTCCACCTTCTCCTGCGCGGATTCGCCGAAGGCCGAGATGATGGCGCCGGCGTGGCCCATGCGTTTTCCCTTCGGTGCCGACAGGCCGGCGATGTAGGCGATCAGCGGCTTCTTCATGTTGGTCTTGGCCCATTCGGCGGCTTCCGCCTCCTGCGGCCCGCCGATTTCGCCGATCATCACCACCGCGTCCGTCTCATCGTCCTTCTCGAACAGTTCGAGAATGTCCTTGAACGACGAGCCGTTGATCGGATCGCCGCCGATGCCGACGCTGGTCGACACGCCGATGCCGAGCGCCTTCATCTGCGAGGCGGCTTCGTAGCCCAGCGTACCGGAGCGACCGACGATGCCGACGCGGCCCGGCAGATAGATGGAACCGGGCATGATCCCCATCAGCGCCTGTCCGGGCGTGATGACGCCGGCGCAGTTCGGGCCGATCAGCGTCATGCGGTCCTCGCGGCGGTAGCGCAGCATGTAGCGCTTCACCCGCATCATGTCCTGCGAGGGGATGCCGTCGGTAATGCAGACGCAAAGCTTGATGCCGGCATCGGCCGCTTCCATGATCGAGTCGGCCGCGAAGGGCGGCGGCACGAAGACGATGCTGGCCTCCGCGCCGGTCTCGCGCACCGCACCCTTGACCGTGTTGAAAACCGGAATGCCCTGTTGCGACTGGCCACCCTTGCCGGGCGTGACGCCGCCGACGACATTGGTGCCGTAGCGTTTCATGTCCTCGGCGTGGAAGGAGCCGATCTTGCCGGTCAGGCCCTGGACGATGACTTTCGTATTGCGATTGAGCAGAACTGACATCTGGTCCTCCCTCAGCTGGCTTTCTTGAGCGTCGACTGGCGCATCGCGGCGACCGCCTTTTCAGCGGCTTCCGCAAGCGTTTCGGCCACGATGATGGTTTGGCCCGAAGCGCTGAGAATACGGCGGCCTTCCTCGACATTGGTGCCGGCAAGCCGCACCACCAGAGGCACATTGACCCCCACTTCTGTCATGGCCTTGAGCACGCCCTCGGCCACCCAGTCGCAGCGGTTGATGCCGGCGAAGATGTTGACGAGAATGGCCTCGACATTCTTGTCGGCGAGCACCGCGCGGAACGCCTTGGCCACCCGCTCCGGCGAAGCGCCGCCGCCGATATCGAGGAAGTTCGCGGGCTCGCCGCCGGCGATCTTGATCATGTCCATCGTCGCCATCGCCAGCCCGGCGCCATTGATGATGCAGCCGATATTGCCGTCGAGGCCGACATAGGAGAGACCGCGGTCGCTGGCGAAGGTTTCGCGCGGGTCTTCCTGCGATTTGTCGCGCAGTTCCGAAATCTCCGGCCGGCGGAACAGCGCGTTCTCGTCGAACGACATCTTGGCATCCAGCGCCATCAGATTGCCTTCGCGGGTCACCGCGAGCGGATTGATCTCCAGCATCGAGGCGTCATAGTCGCGAAACACCTGGTAGCAGCCCATGATGGTGTCGGTCGCCTTGCCGATCAGGCTGTTTTCCAGCCCCAGCCCGAAGGCGATCTCGCGCGCCTGGAACTGCTGCATGCCGACACCCGGGTCGACGGTGGCGCGGATGATGGAATCCGGCTGCCGCTCGGCGATCTCCTCGATCTCCATGCCACCGGAGGCCGACGCCACGATCATCACGCGCTCGGCCTTCCGGTCGAGCACGAAGCCGAGATAGATCTCCTGGCGGATATCGACGGTTTCCTCGATGTAGAGACGCGACACCAATTTGCCGCGCGGCCCGGTCTGATGCGTCACCAGCTTGCGGCCGAGCATGGTTTCGGCGGCATCGGACACTTCCTTGTCGGACTTGCAGATGCGGATGCCGCCGGCCTTGCCGCGCGCGCCGGAATGGATCTGCGCCTTCACCACCCATTTGTCGCCGCCGATCTCGCGGGTGCGGTAGGCGGCTTGTTCGGGACTGTAGGCCAGCCCGCCACGCGGAATGTGGACGGAGTGGCGCGAAAGCAGTTCCTTGGCCTGATATTCGTGAATGTCCATGTCGAACTCCCTCTTAGTTCGGCAGCGCCTGGCGCGAACGCGCCGACTGCTCGATTGCTTCGTGCGTCACCAGCACATTGCGGGCCATGCGTTCGGAGGCGGCATCGATCATCTTGCCGTCGAGCGCGGCCGCACCCTTGCCCTGTTCTTCCGCCTCCTTCAGCACTTCGATGATGCGGCGGGCGCGAGTGACTTCCTTCTCCGGCGGCGAGAACACCGCATTGGCGAGTTCGATCTGCGAAGGATGGATGGCCCATTTGCCCTCGATGCCCAGCGCCGCCGCCCGGCGGGCGGCCGCGATGTAGCCGTCCGGATCGGAGAAATCGCCGAACGGACCGTCGATGGCGCGAAGACCGTAGGCCCGGCAGGCGACCGTCATGCGCGACAGCGCAAAATGCCATTGGTCGCCGGGATAGTCGGGATTGAGACCGCCGATATTGACCGTGCGCGCCTTGCAGCTCGCCGCATAGTCGGCGACACCGAAATGCAGCGCCTCCAGCCGGCTTCCGAAGGCGGCGATCGCCTCGACATTGGCCATGCCGAGTGCCGTCTCGATCAGGGCTTCGAGGCCGACGCGTGTCTTGTAGCCCTTGGCCATCTCGATCTGGTTGACCATCGCCTCGACCATGTAGAGATCGGCCGGCACACCGACCTTCGGCACCAGGATCGTATCCAGCCGGTCGCCGGCCTGTTCCATGATGTCGACGACGTCGCGATACATGTAGTGGGTGTCGAGGCCGTTGATGCGCACCGACACGGTCTTGCCCTTGGCGCGCCAATCGATGTCGTTCAGCGCCTCGATGATGTTCTTGCGCGCGCGCTCCTTGTCGGGCGGCGCCACGGCATCCTCGATATCGAGGAAGATGAAGTCGGCGGCGCTCGACGCCGCCTTCGTGATCATGTCCGGATTGGAACCCGGGACCGCAAGCTCGGAGCGCTGCAGCCGCAGCTTGCGCAGATGGTTGATGGTGTGGCTCATGCCGGCTCTCCCCGCGCTCTGCTCAAGCGGCCTTGGCGACGGCGACCGGCCCGGCCAGCCGGAAGTGCTCGAGCGCGGCGCCGACGCCGGAACCCGGCGCCAGCTTCACGCCACAGTCACGCAGCGCCATTTCCGCCGCCGAGAGAGCGCCGCACACCATCACCTCGTTCAACCAGCCGAGATGGCCGATGCGGAACACCTTGCCCGCCACCTTGTTCAGGCCGACGCCAAGCGACGTCTGGTACTTGTGGTATGCGCGCTTGACGACTTCCGCGCTGTCGATGCCTTCCGGCACATGGATGGCGCTCACCGTGTCGGAATGCCATTTGCGCTCCTTGGCGCAGAGCTTCAGCCCCCAGGCATCGACCGCCTTGCGCACGCCTTCCGCGAGATGGTGATGACGGGCGAAGATCGCCTCCAGCCCTTCGGCCTCGATGAGATCGAGCGAGACGCGCAGGCCGCGCAACAGTTGCGTCGCCGGCGTGTAGGGGAAAAAGCCGTTGTCGTTGTTGCGGATCATGTCATCGAAGGAGAAATAGCAGCGGCGGCCCTTTGCGGTCTTGGCCGCTTCAAGTGCCTTCTGGCTGACCGAGAGGAACCCCAGGCCGGCCGGCAGCATGAAACCTTTCTGCGAGCCCGAGACGGCGCAGTCGACGCCCCACTCGTCCTGGCGGAAATCGATCGAGCCAATCGACGAGACACCGTCGACGAAGAGCAGCGCCGGATGGTTTGCCGCATCCAACCCCTTGCGCACGCCGGCGACATCGCTGGTCACGCCGGTCGCCGTCTCGTTATGCGTGCAGAACACCGCCTTGATACGGTGCTCCTTGTCCGCCGCGAGTCGCTCCGCATAGATCTCGACCGGCACGCCGGTGCCCCATTCGGTGTCGATGACGTCGACCTCGAGGCCGAGCCGCTCGGCCATGTCGACCCACAGATGCGAGAACTGGCCGAAACGCGACATCAGCACGCGGTCGCCAGGGCTGAGCGTGTTGGTCATCGCTGATTCCCAGGCGCCGGTGCCCGACGACGGGTAGATGAAGACGCGGCCGCTTTCGTTCTTGAACACCCGCTTCAACCCGGCGAACAGGCCAAGCGTCAGCTCGGGAAAGGTCGAGGCGCGCATATCCTCCATCGGCAGGTTCATGGCCTGCCGGACCTGCTCCGGAATGTTTGTCGGCCCTGGGATGAAGAGATGCGTGAAACCAGCCATGATGATCCTCCCGATCTGTCTGCGCCAACCCTTGCCAAGGCCGGCGGGCAATTCGGCGGGCTCCGCCGTGGGAAGAATAATCTTTTCCTGCCGCGCCTCTCACAACACCTGCCAAGGTGGAACCTTCCACCATCTAGCGTCGGCACAAACCTGCCTGCCGGGTAGGCCAAGCCCCTACCCGGATAGGCCGAACGCCACCCGGAACGCCGGCGATGCGAAGACAACGAAAAACGGCGGACCAAGGCCCGCCGTTCATCATGCTCGGAAAGCGCGAGATCGCTTAATCGATGTCGAAGGACACGCCCTGCGCCAGCGGCAGTGCCTTGGAATAATTCACCGTGTTGGTAGCGCGGCGCATATAGGCCTTCCAGGCGTCCGAGCCGCTCTCGCGACCGCCGCCGGTTTCCTTCTCGCCACCGAACGCACCGCCGATTTCGGCGCCGGAGGTGCCGATATTGACGTTGGCGATGCCGCAGTCGGAACCGTCGGCGCTGAGGAAGCGTTCCGATTCCTGCAGGTCGCGCGTGAAGATCGACGACGACAGGCCCGCGCCCACCGCATTGTGCAGGTCGAGCACCTGGTCGAAGTCGGAATATTTCATCACATAGAGGATCGGCGCGAAGGTCTCTTCCAGAACCGGGCCGGCCTGCTTCGGCATCTCGACCAGCGCCGGACGCACATAATAGGCATCCTTATGGCCGTTCTCGACGCGAGCGCCGCCGGTGATCTTGCCGCCATGCTCGCCGGCTTCCTTCAGTGCCTTCTGCATGCCGTCGAACGCCATCTTGTCGATCAGCGGGCCGACCAGCGACGAGGTTTCCAGCGGATTGCCGACCGAAACGCTCTCATAAGCCTTCTTCAGGCGCGGCACGAGCTGGTCATAGACGCTCTCATGCACGAACAGGCGGCGCAGCGTGGTGCAGCGCTGGCCGGCGGTGCCCATGGCGCCGAAGGCGATGGCGCGCAGCGCCATGTCGAGATCGGCCGACGGGCAGACGATGCCGGCATTGTTGCCGCCGAGTTCAAGCACGGCGCGCGCGAAACGCTTGGCCAGCCGCGGGCCGACCTCGCGACCCATGCGGGTCGAGCCGGTGGCCGAAACCAGCGCCACCTTGGGATTGTCGACCAGCACTTCGCCGATGCCGCGCTCACCGATCAGCACCGGTGCCAGATTGGCCGGCGCATCAGTGCCGAAGCGCTTGACGGCGCGTGCGAAGATCGCCTCGCAGGCGAGCGCGGTCAGCGGCGTCTTTTCGGACGGCTTCCACACCACGGAGTCGCCGCAAACCAGCGCCAGCGCCGCGTTCCACGACCACACGGCGACCGGGAAGTTAAAGGCCGAGATGACGCCGACGACGCCGAGCGGATGCCAGGTCTCCATCATGCGGTGGCCGGGGCGCTCGGTGGCGATGGTCAGGCCGTAGAGCTGGCGCGACAGGCCGACGGCGAAATCGCAGATGTCGATCATTTCCTGCACTTCGCCCAGACCCTCGGACGGGATCTTGCCGACCTCGATCGAAACCAGGCGGCCGAGCTCGGCCTTGTGGGCGCGCAGTTCTTCACCCAGCAGCCGCACCAGTTCGCCGCGCTTCGGACCGGGCACCAGGCGCCAGGCCTTGAAGGCCTCATGCGCGGCATCGATCGCCTTGCCGGCATCGGCCGCCGAAATCTGCTTCAGCGCCGCAAGCTGCTCGCCCGTCACCGGGCTGCGCACCACCAGATCGCCGCCCGAAAGGGCTTCCTTGGCAACGCCAAGTTTCGCGAGCAGTTCGGCGGTTTCCTTCGCAATCGTCATCGTCATCCCTTTCGAATTTGTGCTGATATGGCGACAGCAGCAGCCATCCGCCACCCCGCGGCTCCTCCTGCGCGGGTCTTTGGCGTGGCATTACCCGTTTCAGGGGCAAACCGCCACCCCGGCATGGTCCAAGCCTGTGGCAGTGACGATTGATCCAGTGAAAAACGATCCGAACGAATGATCGTGCCTTCGACCTAGCTGGCCTTTTCAGCCTTGCCTTGCGCGGCTTCCGCCTTCAATCGATCGAGATGCATGCGGATGTGGGCCGCTTCCGCCGCCGTATTGGCCAGCGCGATCGCCCTGTCGAAGGCGACACGCGCCTCCTCGTTGCGGCCAAGCTGCATCAACAGCCCGCCCTTCAGCCCGAAGAAATGGAAATAGCCGGAAAGCCGCTCGGCAAGCGGTTCGATCATGGCCAGCGCTTCCTCCGGCCCGCGCACCTTGGAGACGGCGACAGCGCGGTTCAGCGTTACCACCGGCGACGGCTGCATGCGCTCGAGCAGGCCGTAGAGCAGGTCGATTTCCTGCCAGTCCGTCTCCGCTGCCTTGGCCGCGCGGGCATGCAACGCGGCGATCGCGGCCTGCACCTGATAGGGGCCGGGCTTGCGGTGGCGCAGCGCCTTGTCGACGAGAGCCAAACCTTCCTCGATCATCTTGCGGTTCCACTGCGTGCGGTCCTGGTCCTCCAGAAGCACGATTTCGCCATTGGCGTCGAAACGCGCCGGCGCCCGCGCATGCTGCAGCAGCATCAGCGCCGTCAGGCCCATCACTTCCGCCTCGGTCTGGAACAGCCGCAGCAGCAAGCGGGCAAGCCGGATCGCTTCCTCGCATAGAGGCTCGCGCGCCGGCGCTTCGCTGCTGTTGGTGGAGTAACCTTCGTTGAAGACGAGATAGACCATCGCCATGACGGCGGCCAACCGCTCGGCCCGCTCCACCGCGCCCGGCGCCTCGAACGGCACGCCGGCATCCGCGATGCGCGCCTTGGCGCGGGTGATGCGCTGTTCCATGGCGCTTTCACCGACCAGGAACGCACGCGCTATCTGTTTCACCGAAAGGCCGGAAACGATGCGCAAGGCCACCGCGATCTGCTGGGTGGACGGCAGGTCCGGGTGGCAGCAGATGAACAACAGCCTCAGGATGTCGTCCCGGTAATGCGCGCCGTCCAGCCGCTCAGCGATGTCGGCTTCCGCATCCTCCAGATCGGAAACCTGGTCCTCGTCCGGCATCGCCGTCTGCTTGCTTCGCTTGCGCACCGCGTCGATGCCGCTGTTGCGGCCGACGAAGATCAGCCAGGCGGCGGGATCGCGCGGTGGTCCGTTCTGCGGCCAACTCTTCAAGGCGCGCAGGCATGCGTCCTGGAATGCTTCCTCCGCCGTATCGAGATCGCGGAAGTAGCGCAGCAACGCCCCCATCGCCTGCGGGCGCGCGGCGCTGATGGTGTTGCTGATCCAGGCGAGATCGCTCATACGGGAACCCTTACTCTGTCGAACATGGAAATCGGCCGGATCTCGTAGGATCCGCCGCTGGGATTGACGTCCGAAAGCTCCCGCGCGAAGTCCAGCGCCTCGTCGAGATTGTCGCAATCGATCGTATAGAAGCCGAGGAACTGCTCCTTGGTCTCGGCAAACGGCCCGTCGATGACCAGCGGCTCGCCCTTGACCTTGCGCAGCGTTGTGGCGGCGGTCGTCGGCAGGAGGCGCGCCACAGGGCCGAGTTTCCCGGCCTTGACGTACTTCTCCTGCACCTTCGACAGCTTGACCATGATCTCGTCGTCCTGCTCCTTGGTCCAGGTACCGACGACGTCTTCGGAGGCATAGCAGAGGACGGCGTAGAGCATTGCAAACCCTTTCTGTGTCTAAGGACGTAAGAGTTAGGTATTTCCCGACATTGCGTCGACAAAAAATCTGAAATTTCGGCGGCGCCGCGGGCGGCGTCCGCTCAGGCCTTGCCGCGCGTCACGGGGATGACATCCACGGCCTGCACGCCGGCCTGGCCGCCGGTCGTTTTCAGCACGCCGACGATCGGCGCGACATCGCCGTAATCGCGACCGTAACCAACGGTGATATGGTCGTTGGAGGCGCGCATGCCATTGGTCGGATCGAACTCCTGCCAGCCGGCTTCCCGCCCGCACCAGACCCTGACCCAGGCATGCATGGCGTCCGCCCCCTCCAGCCGCTCCTTGCCGGGCGGCGGAATGGTGCGCAGGAAGCCGCTGACATAGCCGGCCGGGATGCCCAGCCCTCGCAGGCCGGCAATCATGACATGCGAAAAGTCCTGGCAGACGCCGCGTTTCAGCGCGAAAGCGTCGGAGGCGCGCGTCTCTACGTCGGTCGCCGTGCCGTCATAGGTGAAATCCCGCCGGATGCGGTTGCAAAGCTCGGTAGCGGTGGCGATCGCCGAGCCGCTCGCGCTCACGCGTGCATAGGCGGTGATCGCGGCATCGAGGCCGGCATAGTCGGTCCCGGTCAGGAAATGGTGCGGCGCGTCCGGTCCCAGCGAGCGCACCGATCCGATCTCCAGCGCGAGCTGGTCGACATTGGGCGAAACATCCAGGCCGGGCTCGGGCCGTGTCACCGAGACACGCGCGCTCATATGCACGTCGAGTGTCCTGTGCGCTTCGCGGAAGGCGATGGCGGTGACGTTGGAGCCGAAGAAATCGTGGAAATCCGACCGCTCGCCAGGTTTGGGCGAAAACGACAACGACGCCGCCACGATGCGCTGGGTGCCGGTAAGGTTAGCCGGAAGCACCCGCACCAGATGCCGGCCGCCGCCGGCGGCGGCCTCGTAGTCGTAGTGCAGATTGAGGCGGATGTCGTAGAGCACCGGAGTCAGCCGAAATAGGCCTTGGCGAGGCTGTTATAGAGGCCGCCGATTTCCTCCGCCAGTTCGCCGAGCGCCTGGGTCGTCATGTCGGACGGCTCCTTGATGGCGAGCGCCGTGTTGAGCCTGAGCACCTCCTTGGCCGCCGGCGACATATGGCCACCGCTGCCCTCGGTCGGCAGCAGCCCGATTTCTTCCTTTAGCCGTTCCACCTGGAAGAAGATCGAGCGCGGATTGAGCGGATCGAGCGCAAGCAGATCGATGACCGTGCGCCGACCGGCCTGGACCGGATATTGGCGGCGATGGGTCATGACGCTGTCGCCGATCTCAAGCATCATGTCGAGCGCGCCTTCCGGCGCGTCGGCGCGTGTCAGCCTGGTCAGCATGCGCGCCATCTGGATGCCGCGCTCCAGCCGCCGCCCGATTTCCAGGAAGCGCCAACCGGTGAAACGGTACATGTTTTCGTGCAGCAGGCCGGAAAAGCCGGCCAGCTTGCGCAGGATCACCGTCATGGCGCGTGTCGCGTCGTCGCCGCGCGAAACGGTGGTCTCGAACAGATGCAGCGTCTTGGACAGGTCCTTCAGCGCCAGCCAGCCATCGGGCGAAAAGCGGTCGCGGATCTGGCCGGCGCTGTAGACGGCACTGTCCAGCATATCGAGCAGGCCTTGCGGTACCGGATCGGCGACATCGATGCCGATCGGGTCGAGATAGCCGCGCAGTTCGGCAAGCAGCGGCATGGCGGGATCGGAAGTCTCGGCCAGGCGCACGTGATAGGCGCGCAGGATGCGGGCGGTGTCCTCGGCCCGCTCGATGTAGCGGCCGAGCCATGTCAGGTTTTCCGCCGCCCTGCTGGGCAGGCTGCCGGGCACGGTGCGATCGAAGCCTTCGCTTTCGCGCGGGAACAATGTCTCGCGCTCCACCGGCTTGTCGCTCACCACCCAGACGTCCGCCGCCTGGCCGCCGCGCTGCATGGCGATCGCGGTCGGGTCGAGCGAGAAACCGACACGCGCGAAACCGCCCGGCATGACCGTCCAGCCGTTCGGGGTGCGGGCCAGGTAGACGCGAAGGCTGGCCGGGCGCGGTTCCAGCCGCCCGTCGACATAGACCGGCGTGGTCGAAAGCGTCACCGCCTCCTGGCCGACGAAATCGCCGCCCTCGACCTCGATCCGCATGGCGAGCGCGGCCCGCTCCTCTTCCGACAGCGCCGCGCCCAGCACGCTGGCCCCGTCATCCTCGAAGGCCAGCCGGGTCGACAGCGCCGGTCCGATCACCATCCTGTCGAGATTGGCCAGCACATGCGCGCGCTCCGCTCCCTGTCCGCACCACCAGGTCGCGACGCTCGGCAAGAGCAATTCTTCCCCGCCAAGCTCCTTGTGGATCTGCGGCAGGAAGGCCAACAGCGCACGCGTTTCCAGAAGCCCCGTGCCAAGCCCGTTGACCGCGGTCACCGCGCCTTGCCGCACGGCTTCGACCAGCCCCGGCGTGCCGATTTGCGAATCCGGCCGCAATTCGAGCGGGTCGGCGAAAGCCGCGTCCATGCGCCGCCACAGCACGGAGATCGGCACCAGCCCCGCCACCGTGCGCACCATCAACCGGCCGTTCGAGACGGTCAGGTCCTCGCCTTCCAAAAGCATGATGCCGAGATAGCGGGCGATATAGGCATGTTCGTAATAGGTCTCGTTGAGCGGTCCCGGCGTCAGGATCGCGACGCGCCCGCGCGAGGCTGCCGCCGTGGTGTTGAGCGCATCGCGGAAACGCCGGAAGAAACCGGCCAGCCGGTGCACATGCAGTTCGCCATAGAGTTCCGACAGCGCGCGCGTCGTGGCGACCCGGTTCTCCAGCGCGAAGCCGGCCCCCGACGGCGCCTGCATGCGGTCGCCCAGCACCCACCAGCGCCCGTCCGGCCCGCGGCCGAGTTCGAAGGCGCAGAAATGCAGGTAGTGCCCGCCGGCAGGCACGGTTCCTGCCAGCGGCCGCAGATATTCCGGACTGCTGGCGATCAGGCCGGGCGGCAGCAGGCCGCCCTCCACCAGCCTGTTCGGTCCGTAGATGTCGGCGGCGATCTTTTCGAAAAGGTCGGCGCGCTGGATCAGGCCGGCGCTGATTGCCGACCACTCCTTCTCCTCGATCAGCAGCGGCACATGCGCCAGCGGCCATTCGCGCTCGTTGGCGCCGGCCTTGTCATAGACGCGATAATAGACGCCGGCATCGCGCAGATATTGGTCAGCCCTGGCAAAGCGCTTGACGAGCTTTTCGGGACCGAGCGCCTCCAGCGAAGCGATGAACGGCTTCCACAACGGTCGCGGATTGCCGGCGGCATCCACCATCTCGTCGACAACGCCGTCGATCGGCCGATAGTGCTCAAGCAGGCTGTCTGCTTGGCCTGCCGCCCCGGTTCGCTGCTGATTCCCGCTCGCCATGATCGATCTAGAACGTCGGTTGCCGCTTGAGGTCAAGCCTTGTTGGCCAAAGGGTCTTTATATGTGCTCCGGCTCATTGATGATGGGCTGGGCCTAAACGTCGGGATGACAGCTGCCTTTCATTTGTCCGGCTCCTTGTGTAAAGCGAGACCAGCAAACTCCCAAGACGGGCAAAAAGCCATGGACAAGTTCACCAAGCTCACCGGCGTTGCGGCGCCCCTGCCGATCGTCAATGTCGACACCGACATGATTATCCCCAAGGATTATCTCAAGACGATCAAGCGCACGGGCCTGGCCAAGGGACTTTTCGCCGAAATGCGCTTCAACGAGGACGGCTCGGAAAACCCCGATTTCGTGCTCAACAAGCCGGCCTACCGCAAGGCGCAGATCCTGGTCGCCGGCGACAATTTCGGTTGCGGCTCCTCGCGCGAGCATGCGCCTTGGGCGTTGCTCGACTTCGGCATCCGCTGCGTGATCTCGACCTCGTTCGCCGACATCTTCTACAACAACTGCTTCAAGAACGGCATTCTGCCGATCACGGTCAGCCAGGAAGATCTCGACAAATTGATGGACGACGCCGAACGCGGCGCCAACGCCACCCTCTCGGTCGACCTCGAAGCCAAGGAAATCCGTGGCCCGGATGGCGGCGTCGTCACCTTCGACCTCGACGATTTCAAGCGCCACTGCCTGCTCAACGGTCTCGACGACATCGGCCTGACCATGGAAAAGGCCGGCGCCATCGCCAGCTTCGAGCAGCGCAACGCCGCCGAGCGCCCCTGGGCCTGAACCGGCGTTCGTCGCCTTCCGGCAGTTTTCTGTCGGCGCTTTTCCTTGCCGGCGGCCAGGCCCCTAGCCCGGCCGCCGAGACGGACTGAGATCAGACCCCGTGATTTGGTCTGATCCGTGGCAGCGGAGCGTTCCGTTGCCGTTCAACGGGAGATGCCGTGATGGGATTGCTAACGCGATTGTCGGCCGCCGCTCTTGTCTCGGCCAGTCTTTGCGGGATGGCGATGGCGCAGCAGGCGCCGGCGACGACGGAGGCTCCCGCCGCGACAGCCAATCCGGCACCGGCGGACAATGCAGCGCCTGATGCCGGCGACAAACAGGCGCCTATCCCCTTCGAGGGCGGCAGCTTCACCGTCACCGAAACTCCCGATTCCGACAAGATCCTGGCCTTCGACGGCAAGGAAGTCGCGCGCAACTACGACGTCTTCTTCGACAAGATCGTGAAGGTGGGCGGCATCAATGTCGCCCTCTTCGCAGCCGGACCGGGCGGCAACCAGTGCGGGCCCGACACGGTGATTGCCTGGAAACCGGAGGGCGGCACGCTGCAATCGGTCACCGTCGACCAGAACGACTGCGGCGCGCCACCGACCTCCGTCGCCGACGATGCGCTCTATTTCGTCCCCTACCTGCTTCCCGGCGATTCCGGCGATGCGCTGAAGTGGACACCGCAGGATGGACTGCTGATCGCCGGTCGGCTGAGCTACACGCCGCAGCCGAACACCGGCTGGGGCGACATCGATGCCTCAAAATACCAGAACATCATCGACGCCTTCCACAATGAGGCCGTCTACAAGGCCGCCGAGAAACTGCTCGGCGATAAGATGAGCGACGTCGCGACCAGCCTGCTGGTCGGTGGCGGCACGGAAAAGACGCCGTCCGGCGCCTTCTACGCCACCGGCTGCGTGCCGCATGCGTGCGGCGGCAGCGACGGCTTCATGGCGGTCGACGCCAACAACAAGGCGCTCTATTTCGCCCAGCAGTCCGACAAGCCGGAACCGAACGCCTGGCCGCCGCTGACGGAATGGCCCAATGAGATGAAGGACGCCCTCAAGAAGGCGTTCGAACAGCCGCAGTAATCACCCTGTCAGGGGTCGATGGATCAGGAGCAGTTCAATGCGCAGATTGATTTCGACGGGTTCGCCCTTCGAAAAGACCGCGGGCTATTCGCGCGCCGTCGTCCAGGGTGACTGGTGCTTCGTCGCCGGCACCACCGGCTACGATTACACCACCATGACCATGCCAGACACGGTCGAGGCGCAGGCCCGCAACTGTCTCGAGACCATTTCCGGCGCGCTGAAACAGGGCGGCTTCGAACTGGCCGACGTCGTGCGTGCCCACTACTACATCACCGACCAGAACGACGTGGACAAGGTGTTCCCCATCCTCGGCGAATATTTCGGCGACATCCGCCCGGCCGCCACCATGGTCGTGTGCCTGCTCAACAAGCCGGAAATGAAGATCGAGGTCGAGGTCACCGCGCTGCGCCGCGGCGCCACCGGCCTGTGACGGTCAAGCGCATCGTCGCCAACATCGCCACGGCCGACACCGCCACGGCCCGGCGCTTCTACGGTGACGTTCTCGGCCTCGATCTGGTCATGGACCATGGCTGGATCGCCACCTACGGCTCGAACGAGCGCATGACGGTGCAGATCTCCTTTGCCGAACAGGGCGGCGCCGGCACGCCGGTGCCGGATATTTCCATCGAGGTCGACGATGTCGATACCGTTTTGGCCGGTATGAAGCAGGCCGGTTTTACCGTCGAATACGGCCCCATAGACGAGCCCTGGGGCGTGCGCCGTTTCTTCGTGCGCGACCCGTTCGGGCGGCTGGTCAACATCCTGGAACACCGCTGAGGTCGTTTCCATAAGCCTGGGCTGACGGCTCTCGCCAAACGCGGACTTGCGCAGACGCTGCGGCAACGCTAGCAAGACCGCGGTTCACGGCACTTTTCCAGGACGGTCTCCATGGCTTCGAAAAATCTCTTCCTCCTCCCCGGCGACGGCATCGGCCCCGAGGCCATGGCGGAAGTGAAAAAACTGATCGTCGCCATGAACGAGAAGCTCGGCTCCGGTTTCGTCACCGACGAAGGCCTGGTCGGCGGTTCGGCCTATGACGCGCATGGCGCGGCGATCTCCGATGCCGACATGGAAAAGGCGATGGCGGCGGACGCCGTGCTGTTCGGCGCCGTCGGCGGCCCGAAATGGGATAGCGTGCCTTACGAGGTTCGCCCCGAGGCCGGCCTGTTGCGCCTGCGCAAGGACATGGAACTCTTCGCCAATCTGCGCCCGGCGATCTGCTATCCCGCGCTCGCCGCCTCCTCCTCGCTCAAGCAGGAAGTGGTCGAGGGCCTCGACATCCTGATCGTGCGCGAACTGACCGGCGGCGTCTATTTCGGTGAGCCCAAGCAGATCATCGACCTCGGCAATGGCCAGAAGCGCGGCATCGACACGCAGGTCTACGACACGTTCGAGATCGAACGCATCTCGGGCGTCGCCTTCGAGCTTGCCCGCACCCGCAAGAACCATGTGACGTCGATGGAAAAGCGCAACGTCATGAAGTCGGGCGTCTTGTGGAACGAGGTCGTCACCGCCACGCACAAGGCCAAGTATTCCGACGTCAAGCTCGACCACATGCTGGCCGACGCCGGCGGCATGCAGCTGGTGCGCTGGCCCAAGCAGTTCGACGTCATCGTCACCGACAACCTGTTCGGCGACATGCTGTCTGACGTTGCCGCCATGCTGACCGGCTCGCTCGGCATGCTGCCTTCGGCGTCGCTCGGTGCACCCGATGCCCGTACGGCCAAGCGCAAGGCGCTCTACGAGCCGGTGCATGGCTCGGCCCCCGACATTGCCGGCAAGGGCATCGCCAACCCGATCGCCATGATCGCCTCCTTCGCCATGTGCCTGCGTTATTCCTTCAACATGGTCGCCGAGGCCGATCGTCTGGAGGCTGCCATCGCCGCGGTGCTCGACGACGGCCTGCGCACCAGGGACATTATGTCGGAAGGCAAGACCGAAATCGGCACCGTTGCCATGGGCGATGCCATCATCGCCAAGTTCTTCGGTTAGCCGCATGGTCTCGGGCCGCGACCCAGCCCAGCCGGTCGGCGTGCTTGCCCGGCTGGCAAGCGCGCTGGGTCGAGGCGACGAGAAGCCAAACCAGGAACTGGCCGCCGCTCTGGCCGCAAGTGGCAATGGCGACGACATAGCCGTCCTCGCGCACGCGCTGGCGACCGCAGCCAAACCGGTTCGCCACGATGCCATCAAGGTGCTCTACGAGATCGGCGCACTGCGGCCCGACCTGATCGCGCCGCACGCGCAAGCCCTCCTGACCGCACTGAAGAGCCGTGACAACCGCATCGTCTGGGGCGCCTTGACGGCGCTGGACACCTTGGCCGCGACCGCGCCGGAGTTGATTGCGGCCCATTTGCCCGACATCCTCGATGCCGCCGACCAAGGCAGCGTGATCGCCAAGGACAAGGCGGTTTCCATGCTGGCGACGCTCGCCGCCAACGGCAATTCCTTCGCCTGGGACAGGCTGCTCGCCATCCTGCGCACCAGCGCGGACAACCAGACGCCGATGTACGCCGAACAGGCGCTGCGTGCCGCCCCGATGCAAAACGTCGAGGCCCTGGCCGAAGTGGTAGGGGCACGTGCCGGCTCTATTCCGCAATCGGCCAAGCGGACCCGGCTGGAAAAAGTGCTGCGCCGGCTCGCCACGCTCAAGGCGAAGTGACACTGCGCCTGAAAAGCCCGGCCACGCCCTTCGCAGCCCGTCGGCCCGCCAGGCGCTAGCAGCCGCATAAATCATCCCGGAAAAAAACGCCGACGTTCTTGCAACCGACATTGGATACTGTAGATTGAACCGATCCAATCATTGGTTTTCCACGGAGGAGCAGCATGCCGATCAGCGCACTGGTATGGGGCGAAAACGTTCATGAGCAGACCAGCCGGGTCGTCGCCGGCCTCTATCCGCTCGGCATGCATGGCACCATCGCGGCGGCCCTCAACCAGGACAAGGACATCAAGGCCGGGACCGTCGTCCTGCAGGATCCCGAACACGGCCTGACCGAGGAACGCCTGGCCAAGACCGATGTGCTCGTCTGGTGGGGCCATGCCGCGCACGGCAAGGTCGAGGACGCCATCGTCGAACGCGTCCAGAAGCGCGTCTGGGAAGGCATGGGCCTGATCGTGCTGCATTCCGGGCATTTCTCGAAAATCTTCAAGCGGTTGATGGGCACGCCCTGCTCGCTGAAATGGCGCGAGGCCGGCGAGCGCGAGCGCATCTGGGTGGTCAACCGCAACCACCCCATCGCCAAGGGACTTGGCGAATGCATCGAACTGCCCAACGAGGAAATGTACGGCGAACCCTTCACCGTGCCGGAGCCGATGGAGACCGTTTTCGTTTCCTGGTTCGAGGGCGGCGAAGTGTTCCGCTCCGGCCTCACCTATCAACGCGGCGCCGGGCGCATCTTCTATTTCCGGCCCGGCCACGAGACCTATCCCACCTACCATCATCCCGACGTGCACACGGTGCTGCGCAACGCCGTGCATTGGGCCCACAATCCGATGCCCGCCTGGACGGCGGTGACGGACGCACCGAATGTGCCGATTTCGGCCGCCAGGGAACCGCTGGTGGAGAAGGGGCCGAAACTGCACAAGGATGGCGAAGAGGGCCTGCGCTGATGCGCCGCCTGCTCCTGCTCGGCACCGGCGGCATTGCCGGCCAGCACATGGAAGAGTTCGGCCAGCTGTCGGAATGCCGGATCGTCGCCTGCGCCGACGCCCTGCCCGGCCGTGCCGCCGCTTACGCGGAAAAGAACGGCATCGCCCACGCCTTCGATGGCCTGGACGCAGCCCTTGCCTGGGGCGAGTTCGACGCCGCCATCAACGCCACCCCGGACGGCGTCCACAAGGACACCACGCTGCAGCTGATCGCCGCCGGCAAGCATGTGTTCTGCGAGAAACCGCTGGCGCCCAACCATGCCGACGCGCTGGAGATGACGGAAGCGGCCGAGCGCGCCGGCCTCGTCAACATGGTCAACCTCACCTATCGCAACTCGCCCGCCCTGCAGCTGGCCCGCCAGATGGTCGAGGCCGGCGAGCTCGGCGACCTGCGCCATGTCGAGGCGAGCTACCGGCAGAGCTGGCTGGTCGGCAAGGCCTGGGGCGATTGGCGCACCATGGACCAGTGGCTGTGGCGACTGTCGAGCGAACACGGCTCGACCGGTGTATTGGGCGATGTCGGCATCCACATTCTCGACTTCGCCACCTATGGCGCCGCCGACGGCATCGCCAGCCTCAATGCCGAACTGGTCACCTTCCCGAAGGCCGAGGGCGACCGGATCGGCAAATACCGGCTCGACGCCAATGACAGCGTGGCGATGACCGCGCGCTTCGGTTCGGGCGCGCTGGCCACCATCCTGGCCACCCGCTACGCCACCGGCCACCTCAACGATCTGGAACTCAAGCTGCACGGCACCAAGGGTGCGCTGTGGGTCGAGACCAATGGCAAGACCTCGTCGCTCAAGGGTTGTTTCGGCAAGGATATCGACGACGCCGTCTGGCGTGACATCGCCCTTAAGGAGACCAGGCGCAACGCCCGCCGCTTCATCGATGCGCTCACTTCCGGCATCAACGGCGACCCGTCCTTTCGCCGCGCCGCCGACATGCAGAAGCTGATCGACGCAGCCTTTGTGAGCAGTGCCGACAAGCAACCGGTCGCGATCGGTTGATCTCGCCATATGGCGGCGAAACGACGCCATCCGATGTGATGACACACGCGGGTCGGCGCCTGTCGGCTAAGAAATAATCCTGTCTATCCAATGCCTTGGTCGAACAGATCAGGAAAATTCATCGAAATCGAACTCACACCCTTTCGGCCTGCCGCATCCTTGCGCCTGAAAGCCGTCCTCAAGGGAACCTGGTGCGCACCGGGTATCAGGGAGGACGTCGGTGCCGGACTGGCAGCGCTAACGGTGGCGCTGTCTGGTGACGAGCCCTAAGTCCGGGCCCTGGAAAAACCCGGCCGCCGAAAATGGCGGCTTGAGGCCCGAAGTCTGCCGTCGCGAAGGACGGCGAGGTCGGTCCGGGGCAAGAACACCGGGCGGGGCGCCTGTGAGGCGCCACGTACTATTACAGAGAGGCACCGACCAGGCGCCCCGCTTTCCCACCTCCCTCAAGGGGAGTGCTCTTTGACAAAAGCCAGGGCGGTCTTCCGCAGCGTGGCAATGAAGACGCTTGGCATCCGGGAAGGACGCACCCTTTTAACCCTCCCCGCGAATGGGGGAGGGCAAAGTTGCCTCAGTTCAGAAAAACGCCTGCAGGCCGGTCTGGGCTCGGCCGAGGATCAGCGCATGCACGTCATGCGCGCCCTCATAGGTGTTGACCGTCTCCAGGTTCTGCGCGTGGCGCATGACATGGTAGCCGATCTGGATGCCGTTGCCGCCATGCATGTCGCGGGCCATGCGGGCGATGTCGAGCGCCTTGCCGCAATTGTTGCGCTTGACGATCGAGATCATCTCCGGCGCCATCTTGCCGGCGTCCATCAGGCGGCCGACGCGCAACGAACCCTGCAGGCCGAGCGCGATGTCGGTCTGCATGTCGGCGAGCTTCTTCTGGTAGAGCTGCATGCCGGCCAGCGGCTTGCCGAACTGCTTGCGGTCGAGCCCATACTGGCGGGCACGATGCCAGCAATCCTCGGCCGCGCCCAGCGCGCCCCAGGAAATGCCAAAGCGGGCGCGGTTGAGGCAGCCGAACGGACCCTTGAGGCCGGCGACATTCGGCAGCAACGCGTCCTCGCCGACCTCGACGCCTTCCATGACGATCTCGCCGGTGATCGAGGCGCGCAGGCTCAGCTTGCCGCCGATCTTCGGCGCCGACAGGCCCTTCATGCCCTTTTCCAGCACAAAACCGCGGATCTGGTTGTCATGCGCGGCGGACTTCGCCCACACCACGAACACGTCGGCGATCGGCGCGTTGGAAATCCACATCTTCGAACCGGAAATGCGGTAGCCGCCAGGCGTCTTCTCGGCGCGGGTCTTCATGCCGCCCGGGTCCGAGCCGGCGTCCGGCTCGGTCAGGCCGAAGCAGCCGATCCATTCGCCGGAGGCGAGCTTCGGCAGGTACTTCTTGCGTTGCTCCTCCGAGCCATAGGCGTGGATGGGATACATGACCAGCGACGACTGCACGCTCATCATCGAGCGATAGCCGCTGTCGACACGCTCGACCTCGCGGGCGACCAGCCCATAGGTGACGTAGTTGGCGCCGAGACCGCCATATTCTTCCGGAACGGTGATGCCGAGCAGGCCGGCTTCGCCCATTTCGCGGAAGATCGCCGGGTCGGTCGTCTCGTTCATATAGGCGTCTTCGATGCGCGGCATCAGCTTGTCGGCAGCGAACGCGGCCGCGCCGTCGCGGATCATGCGCTCGTCCTCGGACAGCTGGTCGTCGAGCAGGAACGGATCGTCCCAGACAAAGGCGTTCTTGTCGGCGGCCATGGCATATCTCTCCCGGATTGCGCGGAACGTCCGGCTTATCGGCCCCCGCCCCGCAAAAATCAAATGAAATTGCCACCGCGATCAATGACGATTAGTAATGGATCATGAGCGTGCAACGTCGCCTTCTGCCGGCCACCGGCGCCCTCGCCGCCTTCGAGGCGGTGGCACGGCTCGGCTCGTTCACCGCCGCGGCACAGGAACTGGCGTTGACGCAGGGCGCCATCAGCCGGCAGATCAAGCAGTTGGAGGATCAGTTCGGCAAACGGCTGATCGAGCGCGACAGCCGCAACGTCCGGCTCTCGCCGGAGGGCGAGATCTATGCCGAGACGGTGCGCGCGGCACTTGGCCAATTGCGCGAGGCGGCCCTCGGATTGATGAGCAATCGGCATGGAGGGGTCCTGAACCTTGCCATCCTGCCCACATTCGGCACGCGCTGGCTGATGCCGCTGATCCCCGATTTCGTCGAAAAGAACCCGGACATCACCATCAACTTCGCCACCCGCATCGGCCGGTTCGACTTCTCCCGCGAGCGGCTGGACGCCGCCATCCATGTCGGCCAGCCGGACTGGCCGGGCGCCACCTCGACCCTTCTGATGCGCGAGGAGGTGGCGCCGGTCGCCGCGCCCGAATTCCTGGAAGCAAACGCCGTTGCCGCGCCGCGCGACCTCGGCCGCCTGCCGCTCCTGCACATGGCCTCGCGCCCCGGCGGCTGGGCGGAATGGTTCGAGCATCAGGGGCTGGCGGCGCCGACCGGCCCCGGCATGCAGTTCGAGCAGTTCTCGACGGCCGCCCAGGCCTGCATCGCCGGCCTCGGCATCGCCCTGTTGCCGCTGTTCCTGATCGCCGGCGAATTGCAGCGCGGCCAGTTGGTGCCGGCACCGGGTGGCCCGATGCAAAGCCGCAGCGCCTATTACCTGGTGGTGCCGGACGAAAAGCGGCTCTACCCGCCGGTCGCCAGTTTCCGCAGCTGGCTGCTCGCCAAGCTGCCGCAGACAGACTGACGGGGCGGTCGAGCAATGACGGACGCGATCGCTCTGGATATCGACGACCTGCGCGCGGTCACCGCCTATGCTGCCGAAAACGCGGCGGGCGTGCTGGCTATCTTCGAAGCATCGCATCCTTCGGATACCCGTCCGCGCGACGCCATCGCGGTCGCCCGGGCTTTCGCGCAAGGCGGCAAGCGCGGCAAGGCGTTGCGCGACGCCGCCTGGGCCGCGCTCGAGGCCGCCGGGCAAGCCGACGATGCGGCGGCAAACCAGGCGGCACGGGCGGCGATGAGCGCATGCGGGGCGGCCTATCTTCACCCGCTGGCCCGCGCCACGCAGGTCCGGCACATTCTCGGCGCCGCCGCCCACGCGACCCACGCCGCCGAACTGGCGGCCGGTGCGGCGCCGGATGCTGGCGCCGACCATCTGGAGCAGGCCGCTCGGCTAGCCAGCCCAAGGGTGATCGAGGTGTTATGCCGCTATCCCCCAGCACCGCCCGGCGGCGGGCGTGTCGGAGAATTGCTGCGCGCGCTGGACCGCAGGCTTCGTGGCACGGCACTGGCCGGCGAGGCAGGCGAAAGCTGAGGTCGGCCCGCAACACCCTTTCTGCCTTCTCCCCTTGCGGGAGAAGGGACGCTCCAGACGCCTTAGACCATCGTCGCTAGCGCCTCGAAGAAGGCGACGTTTTCGTGGTCGAGCGGATCGTCGACCGGTTCCGGCTGCGACGACATCTTGACGATGACGACCTCGCTCGCCGGATCGACGAACAGCCACTGGCCGTGGATGCCGATGCCGCAATAGGAACCCTTGCCGCTCTGGTACCATTTGTTGCGATAGCGTCCCTCAGGGAACAGCTGCGCCATGTCGCCCCGCTTCCAGGCATCCTGGCTGCCGGCTGTCGTCGTGTCGCGAACCCATGCCTCCGACACCACGCGCGTGCCATTGGCGAGACCGCCCTGGCGCATCATCTCGCCGATGCGGGCGAGATCGCGCGGCGTCAGCGAAATGCCGCCGGCGGTGCGGGCCGCGCCAAGACGATCGACGGTGATCGCGCCTTCGCCGCAGGCGCCAAGCGGTGCCCAGAGTTTCTCGCGCAGCAATTCCGGCACGCGCAGGCCGGAAGCGCGCTCGACCAGCATGCCGAGCAGGTCGGAGTTCGGCGAGCGGTAGCGGAACACTTCGCCATGCGGCCCAGGCAGGCGCTTGATCGACAGGAGGAATTCTTCCAGCCCTTCCTCGCCGCCGCCCGGGTTCCACAGCGTCGCCCGGCGATAGCGGGCGAAGGCGCTCTCGGGATCGAGATAGGCTTCCTCGAAGTCGAGGCTGACCGTCATGTCGAGCACGTGGCGGACCGTGGCGTCGCCATAGGCCGACCCGACCGCTTCGGGAATATAGGTGGTGACCGGCGCTTCCAGATCGAGGCGGCCTTCGCCTCCCAGGATGCCGGCGAGGATCGCGGTCAGCGATTTGCTGATCGAAAAGACGAGATGACGATTGCCGAACGCCATATGCGGCGCGAACCAGTCGCCGACGAATCTACCGCCCTTCATGACGGTGAGCGCATCGGCATGCGAACGCGCCAGAAAGCCCGCCACGGTTTCGCTGCCCTCGGCCAGCGCGACCGTTTCGCCAAGCAGACCGCTCATATCGGCTGCCGCCGTCTCGCCGGCCGCCGGGCCAGCTTCGATGCGCGCGCTGGGCACCAGTTCGCCGACATTCTGGAACGCCCAGCGGTTGAACGGCGTCGTGCGCCAGTTTGCCAGGCCTACGTCGCTGCGGCGAAAGCCGAATTTGTCCTCGAATGCGGTTGGGTTGGTCACGTCCTGTCCTTCCTGGGTAGTGCACGCAGCGCGGGAACCTTGGCGGCCACACCGGCTCTGCATCGATTGATCTATTCGGCGGCCGAGCCCAGCTCCGTCGCGATTGCCGCGATCGCCTTCAGCGTCGCCACCGCATAGGGTGTGTTGGAGAAGTCCGGAAAGGACGACAGCTTCACCGTCACCATCCGGTTGTTCCAGTCCACATGGATGAGCTGCCCGAAGACACCACGGCACATGAGCGCGCGCGAACGCGGATCCTGGATCCAGAACTGGTTGCGGTAGCTGCCTTCCGGCAGGCTCTCGGAAAACTGCGTGCCATGCACGCCGTTCCTGGTCGCCTCGATCCAGTCGGCGGGCACGATGCCGGCACCGTTGTCGAGGATCATCTGGCCGAAACGTGCATAGTCACGAAGCGTCGCGTTGAAACCGCCGTCGGCCAGCGCGTAGCCGGCGCTGTCCACGGTGAAACAAGCGCTTTCCTCTGCGCCAAGCTTCTGCCAGAGCTCTCCGGAAACAAGCTCGGCCAGCCTGCGCCCGGTCACGCGTTCCATGACGAAGGCCAGCACATCCGTCTCGATTGACCGATATTCAAAGGCTGCGCCGTGTGGCCGGGTGGTTTCCTTCAGCCGCAGGATGAGTTCCCACACATGGGCCGGCCACGGGAAAGAGGGATCGCTATCGGGCGGCGCAGGTTTCCAGCCGGAAGCGACGTCAACCTGACCGATATCGGAATAGCGATCGGTATAGGCTTCCGAAAACTTAACGCCGGTCGTCATGTCCAGCACGTGCTGGACCGTCGCGCCTGCCCAGCCAGTTTCTGCAAGTTCAGGAAGATAGGCCGTCACAGGTTTTGCCGGATCGATCAGACCCCGGCCGACAAGGATGCCGCAGACCGCAGCCGTAACCGATTTCGCCATCGACTGCGACAGATGCAACGAACGCGGTGTCATGCCGTTGAAATAACGTTCATAGGCGACCGTGCCGTCCTTCAGCACCAGGAAGCCGTCGGTATAGGTCTCGTCGAGAAGGCCGGCGAGCGTTGAGGGACGGCCAAGACTGTCGGTCACAGCCAGCGCATCGAGATTGGTCTCGGCGCGCGGCAATTCGCTTGCCGGGCCAGTGCCACGCCAAACCTCCACGGTCGGCACGATCTGGCGCATGTTCTGGAAGGCCCAGCGGTTCCAGGGCGCCCTGTCCCAGTCAAGCCGGGGTGGCACCAAGATCGGCGGTGTCCCCTGCATGATCGGTGGATGCGGATCGCTGTTGCGGTAGGGCTGCATGAGAAGCGCCTCCTGCGACATTCTCTAAACTTGTCGTTCAATGGCCGGTGCCGACTATGCTCGTCAGCGCCGGGCAGGTCGTCCGGCGGCTATTGCCGCCGGACGACAGGACCACTTACTTGCGCAGTTCGGTCCAGATCTTCTTGTAGAGCGCGTCGGCTTCTTCCGAGCACATCAACGCCATCGTGCCGTGCGGCTTGGCCTCGGCCGGCACCACGATCTCGGGCGCGTCGCGCATCTCGGCCGGCATGAACTTCTCCGAGCCGGCAACGCCATTGGCGTAGCGGTGATAGGCGGAAAGCCCTGCGGCAACTTCCGGGTCCATGATGAAGTTCTGGAACAGCTTGGCGTTCTCGACGTTCTTGGCGTCCTTCAGGACGACCACGTTGTCGGACCAGTAGGTGAAGCCTTCCTTCGGATAGCCGTAGTGGATCTGCGGATGCGCCAGGCGCATGCGCAGGCCGGCGCCGTTCCATGTGGTCGAGCCCTTGAAGTCGCCGGCGCCCATCTTGTCGATGGCGCCATATTCCATGGCGATCCAGTTCGGCTTGGCCGCCACCAGAAGG
The DNA here is from genome assembly GCF_008727715.1 of Mesorhizobium terrae. Taxonomy (GTDB): domain Bacteria; phylum Pseudomonadota; class Alphaproteobacteria; order Rhizobiales; family Rhizobiaceae; genus Mesorhizobium; species Mesorhizobium terrae. Next base: position 2,966,780 of record NZ_CP044218.1, on the reverse strand, counting down.
TCGCGCACCTTCTTCAGCACTTCCTTGTCGGCCGTGCACTGCTCGCCGCCGACATAGCGGATGGCGGCGGTCATCACGTCCTTCATTTCCGGAACGACGTTAACCTTGCCCTTCAGCTCGTCCGGCGTCTTGAAGACGATGTCCCAGGTGTTGATGTCGCCCTTGTAGGTGTCGCTGTTGACGACGATACCGACCGTGCCCCAGGCCCATGGCACCGAATATTTGCGGGCGGGGTCGAAATCGGGATTGGCCCATTCCGGGGCGATGTTCTTGAAATTCTCCATGCCGCCCGGATTGGTTTCCAAGAGCAGGCCTTCCTGGATCCAGATCGGCAGATGCGTCTGCGACGGCACCGCGATGTCGAAACCGGAACCGCCCTGGCGCACCTTGGCGAGCGCGGTGTCGTTGGAATCGTAGTCGGTGATGGTGACCTTGACCTTGTACTTTTCCTCGAACTTCTTGATCACGTCGGGGTTGGTGTAGTTGCCCCAATTGTAGATGTTGAGCTCGCCCTCGGCGCGGGCGAAGCCGGTCGCGGCAACGAGCGCCAATGCCGCCGTCGCGGCGAACAATCTCGAATTCATGGCAGGGCTCCTTTTTCTTGGTTGCGGTGTTTTCTGCCTGCTTCGGGCAAAAGGGGTGTGACAACCGGGACCGATTTCATCGGTCCCGGGTTCGTCATGTCGGGTAGGCTGGCTGCGAAGCTTACTTCTGCAGCTCGGTCCAGATCTTCGAGTAGATGTCCTGGATTTCCGGCGCGCAGAGGTGCTGCAGTTCGCCCAGCGACTTCACGTCGGCCGGGATGTTGACTTCCGGCGCGTCCTTCATGTCGGCGGGCATGAACTTCTCCGAACCGGCAATGCCGTTGGCATAGCGGTGGAAGGCCGAGTTCAGCGCCGCGTTTTCCGGATCCATCATGAAGTTCTGGAACAGCTTGGCGTTCTCGACGTTCTTGGCTTCCTTCAGAACGACGACGTTGTCGCTCCACAGGCCGTAGCCTTCCTTCGGATAGTTGTAGTGGATGGCCGGGTTGGCCAGCCGCTGGCGCAGCGCCGAGCCGTTCCAGTCGCTGGTGGCCTTGAAGTCGCCGGCGCCCATCTTCTCGATGGTGTTGTATTCCATCGCGATCCAGTTCGGCTTGGCGGCGACGAGCGTGTCGCGCACCTTCTTCAGCACCGCCTTGTCGTCGGTGCACTGCTTGCCGCCGACATATTTGATGGCGGCGAAGATGACGTCGTTCATCTCGGGAACGACATTGACCTTGCCCTTCAGCTCGTCAGGCGTGTTGAAGACGATGCCCCAGCTGTTGGCCGGGCCCTTGTAGGCGTCGGTGTTGACGACCACGCCGATCGTGCCCCAGGCCCATGGCACGGTGTATTTGCGGCCGGGATCGAAATCGGGATTGGCCCATTCCGGCGCCACGTTCTTGAAGTTCGCCATCTTGCCGGGATCGGTCTCCTGGATGAGACCTTCCTTGATCCAGATCGGGATGAAGGTCTGCGAGGGGATGGCGATGTCGAAACCGGTGCCGCCCTGACGCACCTTGGCGAGTGCGGTGTCGTTGGAATCGTAGTCGGTGACGGTGACCTTGACGTTGTACTGCTTCTCGAACTTCTTGATCATGTCGGGGCTGATGTAATTGCCCCAGTTGTAGATGTTGAGCGCGCCCTCGGCGCGGGCGAGGCCCGTCGAGGCCATCAGCGCCAGCCCGACGGCTGTCGCGGTTGTCTTCCAGTTCATTTCAGTCTCCCATTTTTTTGGTTGGTTTAGGCCTAGTCGCGTTTCCTGCTGACGAAGAAGAACAACGTGACGATGATGACCGACAGCAGCAGGAAGGCCGTCGAGATCGCGTTGATTTCAGGGGTGATGCCGCGGCGGATCTGGCCGAGCATGTAAGTTGGCAACGTGTCCTGGCCGCCCGACTTGACGAATTCGGTGATGACGACGTCGTCGAGCGAAATGACGAAGGCGAGCATCAGGCCGGCGAGGATGCCGGGCCAGAGCAGCGGCAGCGTGATGCGGCGGAAGGCCTGCCAGGGCGTGGCGTAGAGATCGGCCGCCGCGCGTTCCAGCGACAGGTCCATATTTTCCAGTCGCGCGCGGATCGGCAGATAGGCAAAGGGAATGCAGAACGCCGTATGCGCGGCGATCAGGTAACCCAGGCCCGAATAGCCGGTGAAGATCTTGATGCGCGAGAAGAAGATCAGCAGCGCCACGCCGGTGACGATTTCCGGCACCATCAGCGGCTGGTTGATCATCGCATATTTGAAGGTCAGCCCCGGATAGGGCGGCGTGCGGGTGGTGGCCAAGGCCGCCATGGTCGCCGCGATGGTGGCGAGCGTGGCGGCCACAGCCGCGATCTGGAAGGAGCGCAGCGTGGCATCGATCACCTGCGCGTTCTGCGAGGCCGACTGGAACCACTTCAGCGAGAAGCCGCCCCATTCCGACGTCGAGGGTGCCTCGTTGAAGGCGTAGACCACCAGCACGATGATCGGCAGGTAGAGCGCCACGAAGCACACGGCGGCGATCGTGGTGAAGCCCGGCTGGTGGCGAATGGAGAAGCTCTTAGCCATGCCGCACCTCCTGCGAGCCGGCGTTGCGCACGTAAACCAGGAGCGCCGCCATGACGATGAACATGACCGTGATCGACAGCGCCGAGCCCAGCGGCCAGTTGCGGCCCTGACCGAATTGCAGCTCGATCAGGTTGGACAGCATCATGTTCTTGCCGCCGCCGAGCACGCTCGGCGTCACATAGGCGCCGATGGCCGGGATGAAGACCAGGATCGAGCCGGCGATGACGCCGGGCTTGACCAGCGGGAAGATGATGCGGCGCAGCACCTGCCAGCGCGAGGCGTAGAGATCGTAGCCCGCCTCGACCAGACGGAAGTCGAGCTTTTCCATCGAGGCGTAGACCGGCAGCACCATCAGCGGCAGATAGACATAGGCCATGCCGATCAGGATCGCGACGTCGGTGTAGAGGATCTGGATCGGCGCCGAGATGATGCCGAGCTTCAACAGGATGGTGTTGACGATGCCTTCGTTGCGGATGATCTGCAGCACCGCGAAGGTGCGGATCAGAAGGTTCGTCCAGAACGGGATGGTGATCAGGAACAGCCACAGGTCACGCGTCTTCTCGCTGCGCGTGGCCATGAAATAGGCCGTCGGGAAGCCGAGCGCCAAGGTGGCGAGCGTGGTGATGACCGCCAGCTTCACCGAGCGCCAGAAGATGCTGATATGGGCGGCAGCCAGCGACAGCGTGTCGTCGAAGATGTCGCGCTCGAACAGCACCGACACCCAGGCGTCGGTCGAGAACTGCCACTTCACGTCGCCATAGGGGCCGGGCGTGAGGAAGGAATAGACGAGCACGATGGCCAACGGGCCGACCGCGGCGAAAAAGATGGTGAGCAAGGCAGGCGTCGTAAGGTACCAGCGGTTGCGAACGTCGCGCCGGTCGGCCGCCTTGGCGATTTCCTCGGCGGTGGCCATCAGTCCCTCAACACTTGTGCTGCGTCGTCGCTGATAGAGATGCCCGCCTTCTCGCCCGTCTCGAAGCCGCAGCTGGCGCTGCGCGCATTCTGCTGGCGCACGATGAAGAGGTCGTCGCTGCCGTCGAGCCGCAAATGGATGTGCGTGTCGGTGCCGAAATAGACGATGTTCTCGACCGTGCCCGAAAGCTCGCCCTTGCCCTTGACGAGCTTCGCATGTTCGGGCCGCACCACGACGGTCGCCTCGCCCTTCGGCTGGAAGCCGTCGGCAACGCTGGCCATGATGGTGGCACCCGATTTGAGCGTCGCGCGTGCCCTGCCGTTTTCCACGCCGGCGATCGACGCGGTCAGGAAATTGGTCTCGCCGATGAAGTCGGCGACGAACCGGTCGGCCGGCTTGTCATAGATGTCCCAGGGTGAACCCACCTGCAGGATCTTGCCCGACGACATCACCGCGATGCGGTCGGACATGGTCAGCGCTTCTTCCTGGTCGTGGGTGACGAAGATGAAGGTGATGCCGGTCTGGTTCTGCAGCCGCTTCAGTTCGATCTGCATTTCCTTGCGCAGCTTGTAGTCGAGCGCCGAAAGCGGCTCGTCGAGAAGCAGCACTTTCGGCTGCGGCGCCAGCGCGCGTGCCAGCGCCACGCGCTGCTGCTGACCGCCGGAAATCTGGCTGGTGCGCCGCGAGGCCAGATGCTCCATGCGCACCAGCTTCAGCATCTCGGCGACGCGCGCCTTGATCTCGGCCTTTGGCTTACGCAGCATCTCCAGGCCGAAGCCGATATTCTGCGCCACCGTCATGTGCGGGAACAGCGCATAGCTCTGGAAAACAGTGTTGACCGGCCGCTTGAACGGCGGCAGCAGCGCGATGTTGTCGCCATAGAGCTGGATCTCGCCGGCGCTCGGATAGTCGAAGCCGGCGATCAGCCTGAGCAGCGTCGTCTTTCCGCAGCCCGACGGCCCCAACAGCGTGAAAAACTCGTTTTCCCGGATCGATACTGAGACCGTGTCCAACGCGGCAACCGCCGCTTCCCCAGAACCGAAGACTTTCCGTACATCACGGACTTCGATCGCGTTCTTACCCGGTTGTTCCGGCACGCAAACCCCTCTTTTTGTTCTCGGCCTGCCCTCGAAAGCAGGCTTCTTTTTCTGTCTCAGATTGTCACCACAAGCCGCCACGCTTGGCAACAATCGCATTGAATACCAGTTCAGGAAGCGAAACGAATGTTCAGCTTGCGACCTGATAGGTGACCTTACCTCCGCAGATGGTGACCGCCGGCCGCACCTCGTGCAGCTGGCGCGGTTCCACCGCTTCGATATCGTGCGAGAGCACCACAAGGTCGGCCATGAAGCCTTCCTTCAGCCTGCCCTTTCGGTGCTCCGTGAACTCGGCATGGGCGCCCTCGACCGTGTAGGCCGCAAGCGATTCCATCAGCGAGAAACTCTGGTCCGGGTCGCCTTCGGCCCACGGCTTGCGCAGCATCGCCGCCTGCATGCCACGGATCGGATCGATCGAGGCGACCGGCCAGTCGGAAGCAAACACGACATGGGCGCCGGCGCTCTTCAGCGTGCGCCAGGCATAGCTCAGCGGCCAGCGCGCCTTGCCGATGCGCGACACGGTCGGCTCCAGCGGGAAATCCATCGCGCCCGGAGGATGCGGAGGCTGCATTGAGGCAATGACGCCGAGTTCGGAGAAACGCGGCACGTCCGTCGGCGCGACCACCTCGATATGCTCGATGCGGTGGCGGCTGTCGCGCTTGCCATTGGCCTTGGCGGCGGCTTCGTAGCCGTCGAGCACGGCATTGACCGCGCCATCCCCGATCGCATGCACCGCGATCTGCAATCCACGCGCATCGATGGCGACGGCCAGTTCCTTGAACTCGGCCGGCGTGAACAGCGGTTCGCCGACCCAGTCGAGACGATCGGCGTAGGGCTCGACCATCACGGCGGTCCAGGAGTCCAGCACGCCGTCGTAGAAAACCTTGACCATGCGCGACGACAGCCATTCGCTGTCGTATCGCGTGGCCATTGTCGACGCCTTTTCCAGCATCTCGAGCTTCATGAAATTCTTGAAATGGAAGGGCATCTTGACACGACAGGAGAGCCCTTCCTCGGCCTCGATCTCGGCCAGCAGTTCGAGCTGGTAGAGATTGCCATCCATGTTCTGGATCGAGGTGATGCCGTGTTCGGCGCACCAGGCAAGGCCGCGCCGCATGATGTCGCGGTCGGCGGCGCGCTGCGCGGGCGTCGGCGCGGGATCGGGCTCGCCGCCGGTCGACAGGCCGAGCCGCACGCGTTCCTCGTCGGCCAGCGCCAGCACCGGGCCAAAGGCCTCGCCTTCGCGCAATTCGCCCTCGGCTAGCCCGTCCTCGCCCATGACGATCTCGTTGCCGGGTCCGAGCGCGCGGCCATGCAGCACGCCGGCGGCTTCAAGCGCCTTGGTGTTGGCCCACATCGTATGGTGGTCGGGCGCGGCCATGCAGAACGGCCGGTCGGGCAGGATTGCGTCGAGATGATGCCGGGTGACGCGTTCATCGCCGAGAATGGTGTAATCGGCCGACTGCGCGACCAGCATCGGCGCATCGGGGCGCTTGGCCGCATAGGCACGGACCGCGTCACGCAACGCGTCGAACCCGTGCACGCCGATGAGCTGCAGATGCGCCAGTTCGGCGGCGCCGGAAAAGAGATGCATATGCGCTTCGATGAAACCGGGGATCACCGAACCGCCCTTGGCGTCGATGACTTTCGTGGCCGGCCCCTTGAGCGCCTCGATGGCAGCGCGGCTGCCGACGGCAAGGATAGCGCCATCCTTCACGGCAACGGCTTCGGCGGCTGGCAGATCGTCATCCATGGTCAGGACACGACCATTGAAGACGATCAGATCGGCTTGACGAACCGTACCCGTGACAGACATCGCAGCTCCGCGCTTTGTGACTGACCTAGACTGCCCAGCCTACTGTTCCACGACCGACCGCTCCGCTGGAACGACGTTGTGAGACGGAAAGCTGATGCCAGTCCGCCGCCCTCGGAATTCCCCTGGTTTCCCTAAAGACAGCGTGATGAAAAAATGCGACTAATTATTCGCGTTTGTCAATACGCGGTTTTTGGAATGCATTGTGGACAGCACCCTTCGCGTGTGGTGAGAGCTAGCGGAGGATGGGGGATTCGAGCAGTGAATCGCGATCTCAAACGGAAAACCAGGATTGCGCTCGAGCCCCGCAAGCAGCCGCGGCAGGAGCGGTCGAGCAAAGTCGTGGACAGGATTCTCGATGCTGCGCTGATCTTGACGCGAGAACAGGGAACCAAGACACCGACGACGCTTGCCATTGCGCAGCGCGCCGGTTTGTCGGTCGGCTCGGTCTACCAATATTATCCCAACAAGGAAGCTATTCTTCTGGATCTCGCACGGCGCTGGCTGGGCGCGTTTCCGGAAGTGATCGCAAAACGCATCGAGGCACCACGACCGACCGACCGCGACGCCTTCCGGCGGGAGGTGCGCGAACTCTTCATCGACACGTCCAGGCTTTATCTCGACAACGCCAGCCTGATGCCGGTCATCGAGGCCATCACCGGCAATGCCGAGCTGAGGCCGATCCAGAACGAATATGACGAGCGGATTATCGCCCTCTACGCCGCCTGGCTGCAGCATGTGAACCCCGCCCTCAAGGACGAGGTCGCCGGCCGGCTGGGCGTCTTGATGATGGAAGTCGGGCACGTATGCCGGCTGGTCGGCCTGAAGAGAGACCGCAAGGCCTTCGATCTCATCCAGGACGACGTGGAAATCATGTGGCTCGCTCTGGTCACACCCTATCTCGATCTCGACTAAAAACCATTCCAGGGAAGGAACCTTATGAAGACTGTCTATTCGCCGCTCCATGCCGGCCACGCCGGCACGATGGAACTGATGTCGGGAGCGATCATGCCTGGCTTCGAGAAACCGTCCCGGGCCGAAATCATCAAGGCACGGGTCGAGAGCGAGAAGCTGGGGCCGATCCTGGCGCCGGAGGTTCACGACCTCGCCGCCGCCAAGCGCGTGCACAAGGCCGACTACATCGACTTCCTGCCGACCGTCTATCCGGAGTGGGAGGCGCTTGGACGTTCCGGCTCGGCCATCCCTTACACCTGGCCGACGCGCGGCCTGCGCGGCGACGTGGTGCCGGCTACGCTCGACGGCAAGCTCGGCCATTATTCCTTCGACGCCGGCGCACCTTTCGTGAAGGGCACTTGGGAAGCGATCAAATCGTCCTATGACGTCGTCATGACCGGCGCCAAGCTGGTCAAGAACGGCGAGCGCGCCGCCTTCGCCTTGTGCCGTCCGCCCGGCCACCATGCCGGCGCCGGCTTCATGGGCGGCTATTGCTACATCAACAACGCGGCAGTCGCCGCGCAATGGTTCCTCGACCAGGGCGCCAAACGCATCGCCATCCTCGATGTCGACTACCACCACGGCAACGGCACGCAGGAAATCTTCTATGCCAGGGCAGACGTTCAGGTGCTGAACCTGCATGGCGATCCGATGGTCGAGTACCCCTATTTCCTCGGCCATGCCGACGAAGATGGCGAGGGCGCCGGCGAAGGCTTCAACATCAACTACCCGCTTCCCTTCGGCACGACCTGGGAAGCCTGGAACGCCGCGCTGGAAGACGCCTGCGCCAAGCTCGCCGCCTACGCACCCGATGTCGTCGTCGTCTCGCTGGGCGTCGACACTTTCGAAAAGGACCCGATCAGCCAGTTCAAGCTGAAGAGCGGCGACTATCCGAAGATCGGCGCCCGCATCGCCAGGCTGAACCTACCGACACTGTTCGTCATGGAAGGTGGTTATGCCGTCGACGAGATCGGCGTCAACGCCGTCGGCGTGCTGACCGGCTTCGAGGGCCGCTGACGCAATGCGGCGCCTCGCCGGCATCGATCGGCGAGGCGTTGCGCATGGCAAAACCCAGCAAATGCGCGGGTGAGTCGCATTTGTGAGTCCGCTGAATCCAAATCTGTCAAATCCTGTTTGAAGTTGGATTCAGCAGAGGCTAAATTAAACCCGAATCAGCCGTTCCGCGGGGGCGCGGCGAACCATCTAAAGTCCTGATGTTCCGGTGTTTTCCGGCGCAAGGCGCGATTGGTTTCGCGTTCCCCTGACGGATTCGTCCGATCGGGCGCCTTTTCGTGCCCGGAGTGAGTTTAAGGTAATTGTGACGCGTATCCGCGTCCGGGGCTGATGAAAACAGCGCCGGGCAAGAAAGATGGATTCTGGCCTCAAGACTATGACAGCCTTCGCAGCGCCTTTGACATCGGATGCAGTCGGAATTCGCCTCTCCTCCCGGGCGGACCTGACCGGCTTCCTCACCCAGCTCGCCGACGAGATCGGCGCCGACAGCTATATGCTGGTCGCCATCGTTCACGAACAGGAACGCAACGATGCCCGCATCGTCGCCTCCAACTGGCTCTATGACGCGATCGAACTGATCGGCAAGCGCCTGATCGCCAGCCTCGCCCACGGACCGCTGACGGCGGCACCCGGCACCCGCGCCCAGCCCCTGGTCACCGCCCATGCCGACACCGCGAGCGGCCTGCTCAGCGGCGAGGAAGCGAGGCTGCTCGACGTGCTCGGCCATGCCGAGCTTTATTCGCTGCGCCTGGATGTCGGCCGGCAACGCCTCTTCGTGCTGTTTTCCGCCGCCGAGACAGACCGGATCGATCCGGCGGCGCTCAATCGCGCGCAGCTGAAATGCTGCTACGCTCTGTCGCAGGTTTCGCAGCTTCTGGCAGCGGCGGCGGTGCAGGACCCGCTTTCCGACCGCGAGCGCGAATGCCTGTTCTGGGTGTCGGAAGGCAAGACCACCGAGGAGGTCGCGGTAATCCTCGGCGTCTCGGCCAACACGGTCAACAGCTACATCACCCACGCCATCCAGAAGTTCTCGGCCTCCAACCGCGCGATGGCCATCGCAACAGCGATCAGGAGTGGCATCATTTGACACGGGCTCATGCCAGCGCGACCGCCGAGCACGCTTTCGGCTCCCATTCCAACCCCTTCGGCGGCTTCGTCGGCGGTTCCGAGTTGCAGGCCGTCACCATTCCCGATGCCGTGCGCCGCTGCCGCTGGATCGCGATGGATATCAACGCCGAGGCTTTCGGGCTCTTTTTCGTCGCCCCCGCCGCCGAGCGTGCGCGGCTGGTGGCCTGCTTCGATTCCGACTATCCAAGCGTCGCCCAGGCGACACGGATGGTCTCCGATCCGGCTGGCGAAGAGATCGTCCAGCACACGCGTCAATCGACCGGCCCGCGCTGGTGGTGTGACGACAGCCAGGCCGAAAGCGGAGGCGCGTTGCGCGACCTCACCTGGGTGGAGCGGACGACGCCGCTCGTTCCCGGCACCACCGGCATCGCCTTCCCGGTCCATGCCGACCACGGCCAGTGCGGACTGGTGGTGTTCTTCGGCGCCGCCATGACCCTGTCCGGCAACGCCGTCTACGACATTCACGCCCGGTGTTTTTCACTGTTCAACGCCGTGGCGCGGATCCGGCCCGGCGAAACCGGGCGAGCCCGCGCTATGTCGAAACGCGAGCTGGAATGCCTGAAGCTCACCGCCAATGGCTATACCAGCGAAGAGATCGCCCGGCTGCTGAAACTGTCGGTACACACTGCCAACCAGTATCTGACCCAGTCGGCGCAGAAGCTGGACGCAGTGAACCGCACCCAGGCGGTCGCCAAGGCCTTGCGCCTCGGGCTCATCGACTAGCAAAGACGGACAAGAAAGCGGCTTGGGCTGCCTGTTGCCGGCGGTCGCCTACTGCATCGGCCAGAAAATCGGAATCGATTTTCGGTAGGCACGATGCAGCAGATAAAGAGTGTTAGAGTGTCCTTTGCGCGTCCAATTGGACGCGCGGCGCTCTAACCGATCGCCTCGGGACGGCGGATGCGGGCATCTTCGAGCAGGGCTTCCAGCAGTTCGGTGTTGCGCTCCGGGTCTTCGTCCGGTTTTTCGAATGAGACATAGTTGAGCACGACCGAAGCCTCGTTCTCGGTCAGCGTAAGCTGGAAATAGACCGTTGCGCCGCGTGGCCTGAGCTCCAGGTCGAGCACGATGCGCGGCCAGCCGCTCCAGTCGACATGCACCTCGCCACCATGGCCCAGCCGCAGCGTACCCGGCATGAAGAAGAGTTCCGACGCCGAATCCACCAGGTCCGACAGGCAGGCGAAATGCTCCAGCCGGATGAAGGCGATATAGTCGGCGACATCGATCAGCCGAAGCTCCGACACGACCTGCTCGATGGCGCGGGCGACGATGATTTCACGCGAAAGTGTGTGCGGCTGTCGATTCATGTGACCCGTCGGCGCTCCGCCTTGTTTGAGTAAACCACCCGTACCAACTCGGCGACTGCTTGGTAAAATTGTGATGGGATGACGCTATCAACCGAAACTTGCTTGTACATGGAGCGAGCCAAAGCAACGTCCTCGAAAATCGGAATATTGTGCTCCTTGGCGATCTCGCGAATACGCAGCGCCACGAGATCCTGGCCCTTGGCCAGCACAACCGGCGCGGCGTCCTGATCGCGCACATATCGCAACGCAATCGAGAAGTGCGTCGGGTTGGCGATGACCAAAGTGGCGTTGGGCACCGCCGTCATCATGCGCCGTCTTGCCCGGTCGCGCGCCAGCGAACGCAGCCGCGACTTGACGATGGGGTCGCCTTCCGACTGCTTCAACTCGTCCTTCACTTCCTGCTTGCTCATCCTGAGATCGCGCTTCCAGTGGAAGCGTGACCAGACGAAGTCGGCAGACGCGATCACCGCCATGACGAAGACGATGGCAACGAGGATCTGCACGGCGATCGAGCGGATGACCTGCACGAATTCGACCGGGCTGGTGATCATGCCGTTGAGCAACTGGCGATGCGTTTGCGAAAGCGCGAAGAACAGCACCGTGATGGCGAAACCGACCTTGGCCAGCGATTTCAGAAACTCGACGAACCCCTGCACGCCGAACATCCGCTTCCAGCCCTGGAAGAGCGAGATGCGCGACCATTGCGGCCGGATGCGCTCGCCGACGAATTGCGGCAGGTTCTGGAAGATCGAAGCCCCGATGCCCGCGACCACCAGGAGCACGAGCAGGCTGACCACGGCGCGGCCGATCTCGGCCAGCACCATGCTGTAGAGCTGGATGACGTCCGTCTCGGTGTCCATCGGCCAGGATTCCGGCCGTTCGAGAAACGATGAGAGGAATACGCTGAGGCTGAGAACGGCTTCGCGCGCGTAGAACACGGTGAAGACCAGGATGGCGACGAAGGAGGTGAGGATCGCGGCTTCCTTCGAGTGGGGCAGCTTGCCCTTCTCGACGGTGTCGCGAATCTTCTTCTCTGTGGCTTCCTCGGTTTTGGAGTCCTTGTCCTCGCCGTCAGCCATGTCGCGCCCGACCCGTCAAGGCGCGATCAGGCGGCGTCTGCGCTCGGCGCGGACGGCAGCTCGTAGGCTCCTTCGCGCGCGAGACGCACCGTGGTCGCCGCGATCGTCTTGCGGGCGCCCATGATATCGGCCAGCGGAATGCCTTCCGAGCCCTGGCTGAGCTCCGCCTCGATCATGCGCCGCGAGCGCTGGCCGATCGACGACAGCACCGCCTCGGTGAGCGCCGGCGGCGCCCCGCGCAGCGCCAGCGTCACCACTTCGCTGGACAGGCCGTCGAACACCAGAACGCGTGCCTTCTGGGTGAGCAGCGGCAGGTCGTCGAAGTTGAAGATGCGCGCCTTCACCCCGTCCAGGTCAGGGGTGCCTGCTGCCTCCAGGTCCTGCATCGTCTCGTCAAGCTGGGTCTTGTCCATCTCGTTGAGCAGGCTGGCGACGCGGATCTGGCCGGCGGTGGTGTCTCTCGAAGCGGTTTCGGCAAGCACGCGAGCGCGCAACTGGTTCTCGATGATCCGAGTCGCCGTTTCCGGCACCACCGTCATCGTTACCATGCGGCGCAGGATTTCGCTGCGCAGCGGCTTGTCGAGGATAAGCAGCACGGCGGATGCCGGCTGCGGCGACAGCATCGACAACACCATCGCGGCGGTCTGCGGGTGTTCGCCGGCCAGGAAGGTGCCAAGCCGCTGGGGTTCCAGCTTTTCCAGTTGCGGCCAGATCGGCGGCGGGCCGGACGGCTCGGCTTCCGCCTTCTTGCCGCTCATGATGGCGTCGACTTCTTCGGGCGACAGCGATTCGTTGAGAATCGTGTCCATCTTGTCGGCGGAATCGAGTAGGCCGGCACCCTCGGTGAACTCGGCCTCGAACTCCGCGACGACGCGTTCCAGATCGGCCTGCGGGATGGTGCGCAACAGACGCGCGGCTTCGATCAGCGCCTTCAGCTCTTCCTGCTTGAAGAACTTCAGCAGACGGCTCGCCGAGGGCTTGCCCATGGCAACCAGAATGGCGGCAGCCTTCTGCGCACGCGACAGCGTCAGCATCGTGCTCATCTCGTCTCATTCCCCGATCGCATGGAGGCCCCCGCCGTCATTTTGTCAACCAGCCTTGGTGGCGGTGACGATCTCGGTCAGCCGGATGCCGAAGCGCGACGGATCGTTTTCCAGAACGGTGATTTCGCCGCGCGCGATGCGGCGGCCATTCACCACCACGTCGACCGGCTCGCCGATACGGCGGTTGAGCGCCACGGTCGAACCCTTCTGCAGCGCCATCAGGTCCGAGACCTGCATTTCGGCGCTGCCCAGCACGATCTGCACGTCGACCGGGATGTTGAGGATGACGCCGGGGTTGGCGGCGGACGCATCCCGCGCCGGACCGCCGACGCGCTGCTCTTCCTCCTGCAACACGCCGCGCAGTTCCTCGATGGCGCGGTTGAGCTGGTCGTCCGGAGCGTCGAGATCGGTTTCGTTGTTGGTCTTGTTCATGCGTCGTCTCCAAGAAGCAGCTGCCGGCTCAGCCGGGCATCAACCCGTCGATGAAATCCTGCCCGGCATCGTATGGCTGATTGATGCGGACCGTGTAGTTCTGTCCAAGCTTGCCGAATTCGCAAACGAACAGGGTCTTGTTGCGCGCCGACAGCCTGGCGCGCCCCTGCGCGTTTTCCTCGATTTCCAGCACCTGGCCGGCCTGCAGCAGGGCGAGATCGCCGAGCGTCATCCTGGCAAGCGGCATCGTCGCCTCGAGCGTGACCGCCGAACGCTTGACCTCTTCCGAGAAACGCTCGTGCCAGTCGGTCTCCGAGCCCTCTTCCTCGCCAGCTGCGCCGGGACCGTTGCGCTGCACCAGAAGCACGCGCTGCGGGATCATGACGGTGATCGTGCCGCTTTCGGTCGGCGTCGACAGGCCGAAGATGATGCGCACGGCAGCGCCGTCGCGCAACACGCGGCGGCGCGCCTCGTGGCCGGACATCGCGCGCGGCACCGGCAGGCGAAGGTCCAGCGACCGTTTGCCCGAACCGTTGAGGATCTGCGCTATCTCTTCGAACACCAAGGTCGCGACATCCGCCTCGAGCGGCGAGAGGTCGCGCTGGATCGGCGTGACGGCCTGGTCAGGGTCGCCGCCGAACAGCGCGCAGATCATCACCGCCACCGCCCGCGCGTCCATCACCAGGGTCAGCGCATCCGACGACACCGGCGAGGACACCACGGTCATCGCGAAATTGTCGCCGGCCTGTTCGCGCGCCTCGGTGGTGCGCGACACTTCGACCGCCCTCAGATCGATCGTTACCTGCGCGCCGATCTCGCCCGAGAGACGCTTCTGCAGCGGGGATACGACACGCTCGGCCAGCGAACGGCCGGCGCCAATGACATGCGACGCCTCGCCACTGTCGCCGACCAGGCGCTCGATGATCAGCGCGCGGCTGTCTTCCATTGTGGCCAGGCCGCTCATGACGCCGTCCCGCCCCTGCCTTCGAATGCCATGCTCACGCCGCCTTCTTGTCGGCGGAGCCGGTGCTCATCGTGCTCTGTTCGACCGCGTCGATCGAGGGGCGGTCATAGGACGAGATCGTCTTGCGGCCGAACTCGATGGCGACCTGCGGCAGCGAGCCGTTCATGTAGGCGAGCAGGGTCTGCTTCACGATGATGTAGAGCCTGTTCTTCTTCTCGCGCACCATCTTGATCTTGGTGGCGATAGGACCGACCACCGCATAGGAAAGGAAGATGCCGAGGAAAGTGCCGACCAGGGCGGCGCCGATCAGGCCGCCGAGGATCTCCGGCGACTGGTCGAGCGCGCCCATCGCCTTGACGACGCCGAGCACCGCCGCGACGATGCCGAGCGCCGGCAGGCCGTCGCCCACGGCAACCATCGCGTGATAAGGCTTCAGCTTGTCCGCCTTGATGGTCTGGATTTCCTCGTCCATCAGCGCTTCGATCTCGAACGGACGGGCATTGCCGATGATGATGATGCGGCAATAGTCGCAGATGAAATGCGTCAGGTCGTGGTTCTTGAGCACGGTCGGAAACGCCTGGAAGATCGGCGACTCTTCGGGATTGTCGATATGCGCCTCGACCTCGGAGCGCGACTTGGAGCGCAGCTCGCGCATCAGCGAATGCAGCACGCCGAGGGTTTCGAGATAGTCCCGTTCCTTCGGCACCGACTGCTTGAAGGCTTCCATGATGCCTTTACCGGTGTCCTTCACCGTCTTCATCGGATTGGCGACCAGGAAACACCCCAGCGCCGCACCGCAGATGATCACCGCTTCCCACGGCTGGATCAGCACCTGGATGTGCCCACCCATGGCCATGAAGCCGCCAAGGACGCAACCAAGCGTCACCACCAAGCCGATCAGAATGCCCACTGCCGGTCCTTCCGCAATTCAACTGCATCAGGAAATAGACGCCGTGCCTTGTGTGAGGCTTGAATCGCCGTGGCCGACCTCGCTTAGGTTTTAAGCGATCCGATTCAGCTTCGCGCAAGGAACCTGAGCTACTTTAGCACGAACTGCTTCAGCGGGAGGCGTGCGTGACGACGTATCTGGATTATCAACTGATCACGAGAGACCTGAACAAGTCGCTCGACCGAACCAGCAAGCAGGTCGTCGTCTCGCGCGAGACGAAGTACTATCTCGACAACATCGGCAAGGTGAAGTCGATCGACGATTTTCTCAAGAACGACCGGCTGTTCAAATATGCCATGAAGGCCTTCGGCCTCGAGGACATGTCCTATGCCAAGGCGTTCATGAAGAAGGTGCTGACCGAGGGTGTCGACAGCCCCGACTCCTTCGCCAACAAGCTGACCGACAAGCGCTACGCCGACTTCGCCAAGACCTTCAATTTCAAGCGCTATGGCGCGAACGCCACCACCTATAACGGCGCGCAGAACGATGTGCCGAAGAACTTCAACGCTCAGGTAATCCTTACCTACTCGCAGCAGGGCGTCGACTTCGTCGAAAACGAAGTCAGCTATTACATCGGCAAGATCGGCAACGTTAAGTCGATCGACGACCTGATGGCGGATTCGCGGCTGCTCTACGTCGCCATGGGCGCCTTCGGACTGGACGCGAAGAAGGAGCCGCCGGCGACCGTCCGCCAGATGCTGGAAGGCGGCGTCACCGACCCCAACAGCCCGGCCAACAAGCTCTACGACAAACGCTACGCGAACTTCGTCGCCGCCTTCAATTTCGTCGAGAAGGGCGACCAGACGACGGCGCAGGACTCGGTGCAGAACCTGGTGCCGAAGCAGTTCATCGCCAACACCGGCCTGGTCACCATCGTGCCCCGCGCCGAATACACCAAGGCCGAGAGCGACTACTACAAGGCCAATATCGGCAATGTGAAATCCATCGACGACCTGATGGCCGACAAGCGCCTGCTGCGCGCCGCCATGGCCGCCTATGGGCTGGATGTGGATGTCGAAACGCCGAAGACCATTCGCAACATGCTGGAGGGTGGCGTCACCGATCCCAACAGCCCCGCCAACAAGCTGACCGACAAGAGTTACGCGAACTTCGTCACCGCCTTCAACTTCGTCCAGTATGGCGACACGACGACGAGCCGCGACGCGGTGCAGAAGGACACGCTCAAGCTCTTTTCGACCAAGAGCTCGTTGGGCATGATCAAGCCCGGTTCCGACTACATCGCCGCCGAGACGGCCTATTACAACGCCAACGTCGTCAAGCTGACCTCCATCGACGACCTGATGGCGAACCAGCGCCTGCTGAACTATGCGCTGAGCGCCTATGGCCTGGACCCGTCCACGCAGACGCCAGCGACCGTCCGCAAGATGCTCGAGGGCGGCATCACCGACCCCAACAGTCCGGCCAACAAGTCCGGCAGCAAGGCCTATGTCGCCTTCGTCACCGCTTTCAACTTCGCCCAGTATGGCGAGAAGGCGACGACCCGCACGCTGGCCCAGCAGCCATCGACCGACAAATATGTGCGCCAGACGCTGGAAGAGGACGCCGGCAAAACCAATGACGGCGTTCGCCTGGCGCTCTATTTCCAGCGTAAGGCGCCGACGCTGACCAACTGGTACGAGGTTCTGGCCGACAAGGCGCTGTCCCAGGTGGTGCGTACGGCCTTCGGTCTGCCGGACTCCTTCGCCAAGGCCGATATCGACAAGCAGGTGCAGCTCTTCCAGCAGAAGTTCAACATCAAGGACTTCGCCAACCCGCAGAAGCTCGGCAAGTTCATCGGCCGTTTCACCACCATGTACGAGATGAACAACCCTTCCTCGCCGCAGATCTCGGCGGCCAGCGTCCTGTTCGCACAGCCCACCACCGCAGGCATTTCGACCGACCTCCTGCTCACCATGCAGCGAATGAAATTCTGACCATGCAAGACAGCCTCTACGTCGCCCTCTCCTCGCAGATCGCGCTGGAAAAACGCCTCAACACCATCGCCGACAACGTCGCGAACGCCTCGACGGTCGGCTTTCGCGCCACCGGCGTGAAGTTCGAGGACGTCGTTTCCGGCACCGGGCAAAAGGCGGTCTCCTTCGCCTCCACTGGCGACACCTTTCTTTCAGGTGCGCATGGCGGCATGCGCGAAACCGGCAGTCCGTTCGATTTCGCCGTGCAGGGCGACGCCTGGTTCGGTATCCAGACGCCCGCCGGCACGGTAATGACGCGCGACGGCCGTTTCTCGATGAACGAGAATGGCGAGCTGTTGTCGATCGAGGGCCACCAGGTGCTCGACGCCGGCGGCGCGCCGATCCAGCTCGACCCTCGTGGCGGTCCGCCGAAGGTCAGTGCCGACGGCGCGCTACGCCAGGGTGATCGCCAAGTCGGCGCCATCGGCCTGTTCAGTTTCGACCCAGGTGTGAATTTCACCCGCTATGGCAATTCGGGCATCGTGCCGCCGAAACCGCCGGAACCCATCACCGACCGCTCCGACGTCGGTGTCGCCCAGGGCTTTCTGGAGGATTCCAACGTCAATCCGATCATGGAGATGATGCGGCTGATCCAGGTGCAGCGCGCCTTCGAGAACGTCGCGGCGATGGTGCGCCAGGCCGGCAGCTCGACCGACGACGCAATCAAGACCCTGGGATCCAAGTAAGCGCCCATGGCCGCCGACCGGTCCCTGATCCGCATTACCGAAAGGGACGGCATGCCGGAAAACCGGCTGGCCGTGCTGGAGCATGTGTGGCGCCGTTTCGACGACGACACCGCGATGTTGAAACAGGGCGGGCTGGTCGCCGAGGTTTCACCCACGCACTACAAGGTGAACGGACTTTCCGACATCGCCCGGCTCGGCGACGTCGTCGAACACCGGAGCCGCAGCGGTTCGCGGCAAGGCGAAATCGTCCATATCGGGCGCGACGATGTCGTCGTCGCCCCATTTGAGCGCAGCCCCGATGCCGGCATCGGCGACGCCGTCTTCCGGCGCGGTCCGTTGACGGTGACGCCGCATTCGTCCTGGCGCGGCCGTACCATCGACGCGCTTGCGCGCGCCATCGACGGCGGCCCGCCGCTGCTGCGCAGCCCGGACACCGGCGCACACCACGATGCGACGCCCGGCGCCATGGCGCGGCAGCGCGTCGGCACGTCCTTCACGACCGGCGTGCGTGTCATTGATATCTTCACGCCGCTCTGCTTCGGCCAGCGCATGGGAGTGTTCGCAGGCTCTGGTGTCGGCAAGTCGACGCTGCTCGCCATGCTCGCCGGCGCCGACGCTTTCGACACCGTGGTGGTTGCTCTGGTTGGCGAACGCGGCCGCGAAGTGCGCGAATTCCTCGAGGACACGATCGGCGAGGAAGCGATGCGCAAGACCGTGGCGGTGGTCGCGACCAGCGACGAAAGCGCCATGATGCGCCGCCGCGCGCCTGATACGGCGATGCGGGTTGCCGAACATTTCCGCGACCAGGGCCATCGCGTGCTCCTGGTGCTGGATTCCATCACACGCTTTGCGCACGCGCTGCGCGAAGTGGCAACCGGCACCGGCGAGCCGCCGGTGGCGCGCGGTTATCCTGCCTCCGTCTTCACCGACCTGCCGAAGCTGCTTGAGCGCGCTGGACCTGGCCTCGAGGGAACAGGTTCGATCACCGCCATCATCTCCGTGCTTGTCGACGGCGACGATCACAACGACCCGGTCGCCGATTCCGTGCGCGGCATTCTCGACGGCCATGTCGTGCTCGACCGCACGATCGCCGAGCAGGGACGCTATCCGCCGGTGAACCCGCTCGCATCCATCTCGCGCCTTGCCTCGAAGGCATGGACGCCGGACCAGCGCACATTGGTGACCAAGCTGAAGTCGATGATCTCGCGCTTCGAGGACACGCGCGACATCCGCCTGCTGGGTGCTTATCAAGGCGGCGCCGACCCGGAGCTCGACATGGCGGTGCGCCAGGTTCCGTTGATCTACGAAGCGTTGACGCAATCGCCCAAGGATGGCCCCTCGATCGATCCTTTCTCGGATCTCGCCCATCACCTGAGAGGCAGGCAGAGTGCAGATGCGGGAGATTGATCTTCAACAAACAGAGGCGTTGTTGCGCGAGATGCTGGCGCAGGCGGAAGAAGCCGAGGAGCGCGCCCGCCCCCGCAAACGCCTGTTGTCCAAACTGCCCAACCCGCTTTCGGGATTGGGCCGCAAACGCGCTTCGGCTGGCAAGGCTCAACGGGAGGTCGGCAGAAGCGATGCGCTGGCCGAACTGTTCGCGCCGCCCGATATTACGCCCGAGCCCAGGCAACATTTACCAAATCTAAGCTCGCGCAGGCGTAAGACTGCCCGGACCGATGTCATCCGAGATCGGCCCCAGCAATCGAGCGAGCCGACCCCGAGGATGAAGAAAGACACCCGGCGCACTGATTTTATCATGGCCGCCTGCGGCGTGGCGCTCGGCCTCACGTGCGCGCTGTTTCCCTGGTATATCTTCTTCAATCCCGATCAGTTCGGCGTGCAGGCAATGAAGTTCGGCGGCCGCGGCCACAATGCCGGGCGCATCATGGTCCAGCCGGACGGCGCCGGCACCGCCGATCCATTGCCGGCTCAATTCGCCGCGCTGAACGCCAATCTCGACCTCGGCTTCACCGGTTCGCTGCAAACCAAATCGCTGACGCCGGAACAGGCGCCGGGAGCTGACGAACAGCCTTATCCGCTCGAGGCAGTGACGTTCCGCCTGGTCCATGTCGCCAACGGACGCGCCATGATCGAGGACAATGCCGGGCTTTGGATCGTCCAGCCCGGTTCGACCCTGCCGGACTCCTCGCGCGTCAAGTCGATCGAGCAGCGCAAGGGCAAGTGGGTTCTGGTCACCAGCACCGACCGGGTCATCGAAGTCTCCAAATAGGACCACGCGCACCGAGCCTTGCCGATACGCGTAAGGCCCGCGCAAGACTGGTGTCCTAATTTCCGGTTAACGATCCGGAGATTCCCATGGAGCCTGTCAACCTCTTCGACCTCGCGACCCGACAGTCCCAATGGCTGTCGGTCAGGCAATCCTCGGTTGCCGGCAACATCGCCAATGCGAACACGCCCGGTTACACCGCCACCGACGTCGAGCCTTTCGAGAAAGTGCTGGACCGCACCGCCGTTCGCCTGAGCGCGACGCAGAGCGGCCATCTCGGCGGCGCCACGGAAGCCGCCTTCACCGTCAAGCCGCAGGAACCCACCGGTCCGGTGATGCCGTCCAAGAACACGGTGGTGATGGAGAACGAGCTGATGAAGGCCGGCGAAATCCGCCGCGCCTTCGAGCTGAACACGGCCGTCGTCAAGGCCTTCCACACCATGCTCATGACCACAGTGAAGAGCTGATCCGATGGACGCACTAGCCGCCGCTCTCAAGGTTGCAGCCTCCGGTCTCGGTGCGCAGTCCGAACGAATGCGCGTCGTTTCCGAAAACCTCGCCAACGCGCAGTCCACCGGCACGACGCCCGGCGCCAATCCCTATCAGCGCAAGACCATCTCCTTCGTCTCCGAACTCGACCGCGCTTCCGGCGGCTCGCTGGTCGAGATCAACTCCATTGCCCGCGACCCCGCTGATTTCCCGGTTGAATTCCAGCCCGGCAACCAGGCGGCCGACGCGAAGGGCTACGTCAAGATGCCCAACGTCAACGTGCTGATCGAGATGGCCGACATGACCGAGGCGAACCGCTCCTACGAAGCGAACCTGCAGGTAGTGAAGCAGGCTCGCGATCTCATTTCGATGACCATAGACCTGATGAGGAACCAGTCATGATCGGCGGTATCGGCGCTGTCCACCTAAAGTCCGCCAACAGCGGTTCGGAAACCTCCACCGACCTTCTCACCGGAACGGGCGCCGCCCCGACCGGAACCCAGGTCGCATCCACTTTCGCCGAGGCGCTCAACCAGGCCGCCACGAAGACGGTGAACACCCTGCAGCATGCCGAGCAGGCTTCCATCCAGGCCTTGAAGGGCGATGTCGACACCCGCCAGGTGGTCGACGCCGTGATGGGCGCGCAGCAGGCGCTTCAGACGACCATCGCCATCCGCGACAAGATCGTCTCCGCCTATCTCGAAGTCAGCCGTATGAGCATCTGAGGACACATCCGTGAAAGCCCTTGCCATAGCCGCCACCGGCATGAATGCCCAGCAGACCAATCTGGAAGTCATCGCCAACAACATCGCCAACATCAACACCACCGGCTACAAGCGCGCGCGGGCGGAGTTCTCGGATCTTCTCTACCAGGTCGACCGCACCCAGGGCGTTCCCGACCGTGGCAACACCTCGGTCGTGCCGGAAGGCGTGTCGATCGGCCTCGGCGTCAAGACCAGCGCCGTGCGCAACGTCCACATCCAGGGCACGTTCACCAACACAGGCAACGAGTATGACCTCGCGCTGGACGGCAAAGGCTGGTTCCAGATCGAAGGCGCCGATGGCCAGACGCGCTACACGCGCGCCGGCACCTTCAACACCAACGCCACCGGCCAGATGGTGACCGTTGACGGCGCGCCGATCGTTCCGGCCATCACCGTGCCGCTCGACACCAAGGAACTCATCATCAACAAGACCGGCCAGGTCTTCGCGCGTGTCGATGGCCAGATGGATCTGCAGAACCTCGGACAGCTGACCATCGCCACCTTCGCCAACGAGGCCGGCCTGGCGCCGCTCGGCGACAATTTGTTCCAGGAGACCGTGGCTTCCGGCCCGGCCAATGTCGGCGTGCCGGGCGACCCCGGTTACGCCACCATCCGGCAGAACTATGTCGAGAACTCCAACGTCGACCCGGTCAAGGAGATCACCGACCTGATCTCTGCGCAGCGCGCCTATGAGATGAATTCCAAGGTCATCCAGGCCGCCGACGAAATGGCAGCGGTCGTCTCCAAGAACATTCGGTGACATCATGATCCGGCTCGCCCTCGGTCCTTATTTCCGCCGTCTCGCGCTCGCTCTGGCATTGGCCATGGGCGTCGCGCCGGCCTTTGCCGACGAGGTCGTGCTGATCCCCAACCGCGTGATCTATCCCGGCGAAACGATCGGCCTCGCCGCGCTGAAGGAAGTCACGCTCGGCGCCGGCAAACGCAAGCCGCAGGGCGTCGTCACCGTCGCCGCCGACCTCGAAGGCAAGATCGCCAAGCGCACGCTTTTGCCCGGTCGCTACATTCCTGCCACCGCGCTGCGCGATGCCTGGCTGGTCGAACAGGGCGCGCCCGTCCTGATCAACTTCGTCGTCGACAGCCTCTCCATCACCGCGTCCGCCATCTCCTTGCAGCCCGGCTCCGCCGGCGACCTGATCAAGGTCCGCAATGTCGACAGCGGCAAGGTGCTAACCGGCACGGTCATGGCCGACGGCACCATTCGGGTCAGCGCTTCATGAAGAAGTGCCTCACTTTCACTCTTGCGGCACTGCTTTGCGCCCAGCCCGTCCTCGCCGACGGCCTGAATGCCAAGGCCAAGCGTGAGCTCGCGGCCAAGGCGACGCGCGAAGGCGGCCAGTTCGACGATCCCAACTACGATCCCGACACGGCAAGCCGCATGTTCCAGGTCTCGCCCGGGCCGAGCTCGCTGCCGCCCGGCCAGGTGGCCTCGCGCATCAAGGACGTCGCCCGCCTGCAAAGCGCCCGCGACAACCAGCTCGTCGGTTATGGCCTGGTCATCGGCCTGCAGGGTTCCGGCGACTCGCTGCGCAATTCGCCCTTCACCGAGCAGTCGATCCGCGCCATGCTGGAAAATCTCGGCATCGCCTCGCTCGGCACCAATGCGCGCGCCAAGAACGTCGCCGCCGTCATCGTCACCGCCAACATGCCGCCCTTCGTGCAATCCGGGGCGCGCATCGACATCAATGTATCCTCGATGGGCGACGCCACCTCATTGCAGGGCGGCACGCTGATCATGACGCCGCTGAAGGCCGCGGACGGCGAAATCTACGCCGTTGGCCAGGGCTCTGTGGTCGTTTCCGGCTTTACCGCGCAGGGTCAGGCGCAGCAGGTGACGCAGGGCGTGCCGACCGCCGGCCGCGTGCCCAACGGCGCCATCGTCGAACGCCAAGTGCAGGCGGAATTCGGCGACCAGGCAATGCTGACGCTGCAGCTCTACAACGCGGACTTCTCGACGGCCGTCCGCATCGCCGACGTCATCAACGACTACACACGCCAGCGCTTCGGCGCGCGGGTCGCAGCTGAACGCGACAGCCGCACGGTTTCCGTCAAGAAGCCGAAGGGTGTCTCGGCGGCACGCTTCTACGCTGAGATCGAGAACCTCGTGATCGAGGCCGACACGCCTGCCCGCGTCGTCATCGACGAACGCACCGGCACCATCGTCATCGGCAACCAGGTCAAGATTTCGCGCGTCGCCATCAGCCACGGCACGCTCACCGTGCGCATTACCGAGGCACCGACCGTCATCCAGCCGGAGCCCTTCTCGCGCGGCGTGACAGCGGTCGAGCCAAACACGGCCATCGACATCAGCCGGCCCAACGGCCGCGTCGCCGTGCTCGACGGTCCGAACCTCGAGACGCTGGTTTCCGGACTCAACCGCCTGGGCGTCAAGCCCGACGGCATCATCGCCATTCTGCAGGGCATCAAGTCGGCCGGCGCGCTGCAGGCCGATCTCGTGCTCCAATAGGCTGTCCGATGACCGAAGCGACCCGCCCTTCCCGCCACCGCCGCACACCGCCGCGCCTCGCCGTCGTCGGCGCCGTCGTCGCCCTTCTGGCGTCGCTCGGACCGGTTCGCGCGGAAGACGCCGTGCGCCAGGTACTGCCCGGCGGGCCGACGGCCGACGCCCCGCAGAACCTGACCCGTGAGGCGCCGCGCGCCGAGATCGCCGAGGCTCCATTGCCATTGCCGCTGAAGCAGCCGGCGGCGGTAGCCAACCTCACCACCGGCTCAACGCCGACGGCGCCCGCCAGCAACGAAAGCGAGGTGCAGCGTTTCTGCTCCAACATCGCCGACGCCGCGCGCGACCGCCGCTACTCGCTGCAGTCGGCCGAGCTCAAGCAGTTGCAGAGCGAAGTCGACAAGCGCATCACCGCGCTCGAGGAAAAACGCGCCGAATATGAAGCCTGGCTGAAGCGGCGCGAAGTGTTCCTGGCGCGCGCCGAGGACAGCCTCGTCAAGATCTATTCCGGCATGAAGCCCGATGCCGCCGCCGAGCGGCTGGCCGGCACCAATGTCGAGCTCGCCGCCGCCATCCTGATGAAGCTCGATGCGCGCAAGGCAAGCGTCATACTGAACGAGATGGACAAGAAAGCGGCCGCCGCGCTCACCGGCATCATAGGCAGCGCTGCGCGCAGGGTAGACCCGACATGATCCGCAAAACTTTGATTTTGTTCGCTGCCGCCAGCCTCACAGGCTGCGGGACAGACCTGAACCAGGTCAACAAGGAACCGGCCATGTCGCCTGTCGGGTCCGGCATCCGCAGCCAGGCCGCGCCTGTCTATCAATATCCGGAATCGCCTGCCGCGCCGCGTCGCCGTTTTTCCTTGTGGGACGACCGCCAGAGCCGCCTGTTCACCGATCCGCGCGCGCTGCGCGCAGGCGACATCCTGACCGTCAAGATCAAGATCAACGACCGCGCCAAGTTCAAGAACCAGAACGACCGCAGCCGCACCGCGAGCCGTTCGCTCGGTCTCAAGGCCGATGCCGAGTGGGATAGCGCCAAGACAGGCGGCAAGCTCGACGGCTCTATGGAATCGAAGACCAAGACCAATGCCGACGGCGCCATCGAACGGTCGGAGACCATCGAGCTGAACGTCGCCGCCGTCGTCACCAATGTGCTGTCCAACGGCAATCTGATGATCACCGGCTCGCAGGAAGTACGCGTCAACTACGAGATGCGCGTGCTCACCATCGCCGGTATCGTGCGGCCCGCCGATATTGGCCAGGAAAACACCATTTCCTACGAGCGCATCGCCGAAGCCCGCATCTCCTATGGCGGCCGCGGTCGCGTGTCGGAAGTCCAGCAGCCGGGTTACGGCCAGCAAATTCTCGACCAGGTACTGCCGTTCTAGGCGCGGGATAGAAGAGCGTGGCAAACACCGAGCAGATCGCAGCACCGAAGGGCCCCTCCCTCATCGTGCAGATGGGGATGCTCTTTGCCATGACCGGGGCGGCACTCGGCGTCGGCTGGTTCGCGGGCACTTATCTGAAGAATTCCGAGAAGCCGGCACCGCCGGTCAAGGAAAGCCACCAGAAGCTGCCGACCAAGGAAACCAAGAAAGAAGGCGAGACCACCGGACCGGTTCTGGTCGAGCTCGCCTCGCTGACCACCAACCTGGCCGCGCCGACGGATGTCTGGGCGCGGCTGCAGGTCTCGCTGGTCTTCGACGGTACGCCGCCGCCGGGAATGGCGGAAAATATCCATCAGGACCTGCTTGCCTTCCTGCGCACCGTCAAGATGCATCAGGTCGAAGGCGCCAGCGGCTATCAGCATCTGCGGGCCGACCTGCAGGAGCGCGCCGCGATCCGCAGCGGCGGCAAGGTCAAGGAAGTGTTGGTCAGGGCGCTGCTGTTCGAATGAAAAAAATCCTCCTTTTCGCCGGCGTCTTCGCGGCCACGGTAACGGCAGCGAGCGCCCAGCAGATCGACCTCGGCGGCATCGGCCAGGCCAGTGGCACTACCGTGGCCACGATCATCCAGATGTTCGGGCTGCTCACCGTGCTTTCGGTGGCACCGGGCCTGCTGATCATGGTGACGAGCTTCACCCGCTTCATTATTGCCTTTTCGATCCTGCGCGCCGGCATCGGCCTGCAATCGACGCCGGCCAACCTGATCCTGATCTCGCTGTCCCTGTTCATGACCTTCTATGTCATGGCGCCGACCTTCGACCGCGCCTGGGCGAACGGCGTGAAGCCCTTGATGGACAACCAGATCAGCCAGACGGTGGCGCTGGAGCGCATTTCCGATCCGTTCCGTACCTTCATGCTGAGCAATGTGCGCGACAAGGATTTCGACCTGTTCGCCGACCTCGCCCGCGAACGCGGCCAGACGGTGGCCAAGGAAACGGTCGACCTGCGCATCCTGGTGCCCGCCTTCATGATCTCAGAGATCCGCCGCGGTTTCGAGATCGGCTTCCTGATCGTGCTGCCCTTCCTGGTCATCGACCTGATCGTGGCCACCATCACCATGGCGATGGGCATGATGATGCTGCCACCGACGGTGGTGTCACTGCCTTTCAAGATCATGTTCTTCGTGCTGATCGACGGCTGGAACCTGCTTGTCGGCAGCCTGGTGCGATCGTTCAACTAGCCCGCAGAGCGGCTCGTTCCCCCTTTGCTCGAACGTTTATTCGGTTCATTTGCCAGCGTGGCGCGCTGTGGTTGCAACGTCGCCGCGTGCACACCCAATTGCTAAAATAATCAGCGGGTTAATGCTGGTTAACCATGTTCCTTAGAACTTTGCTAGCAAGTCGCCGCGATAGTGCCCCCTATGGCGGGTGACCTTCCCTGAAGCACTCATTGGCATGATGCCTCTCCGCCATACCGGCCGATCCGGTATGTCCCTGTACTGTGTTTTAGGGGCTTTTTTCCCATGTCCAGCATCAACACGAATACCGCCGCTCTTACCGCTCTGCAGAGCCTGAGCGCTACCCAGAAGTCGCTCGAAACCACCCAGGGCCGCATTTCGACGGGTCTGCGCGTTGCCACCGCTTCCGACAACGCCGCCTACTGGTCGATCGCGACCTCGATGCGTTCCGACAACAAGGCCAACTCGGCCGTTCAGGACGCGCTCGGCCTCGGCGCCGGCAAGGTGGACACCGCCTACACCGCCATCAACGACATCAAGGACCAGGTCGACAAGATCAAGGCCAAGCTGGTTAACGCCCGTGGCGCCAGCCTTGAAGACCAGAAGAAGATCGCGACCGAAATCACCGGCATCCAGAACCAGATCAAGTCGTCGGCGACCAACGCCAACTACGCTGGTGCCAACCTGCTCGTCAGCGACGGTGCCGCGACTTCCGACCTGAACGTCGTCGCTTCCTACAACCGCGTCGGTACCGCCGTCACGATCGACACCGTCAACGTGAAGGCCTCCGACATCCAGATCTTCGGCAAGGCCGCCGGCGGCGCTCCGGACTTCACTGCTGGTCTTCTGAAGGACATCGTCGCCACCGGCGCGACCGGCCTGTTCGACACCAGCGGCGCGACCGCTGTCACCGACGCCAATGTCGACGCTGCTCTGGTCAAGGTTGAAACCGCACTTGCCGGTCTGACCACCGGCGCTGCCTCGCTCGGTGCCGCCAAGTCGCGCATCGACACGCAGAAGAACTTCCTGTCCAACCTGTCGGACTCCATCGACAAGGGCGTCGGCCAGCTCGTTGACGCTGACATGAACAAGGAATCGACCCGTCTGCAGGCCCTCCAGGTCCAGCAGCAGCTCGGTGTCCAGGCTCTGTCGATCGCCAACGGCTCGTCGCAGCAGATCCTGTCGCTGTTCCGCGGCTAAGCCGAACCTTCTCAGGCAACAACGATCCTATGAATGGGCCGCGCGCAAGCGCGGCCCATTCTCTTTTTTGGCTTTCGCCACCCCCTACATTAGCTTCATCTTAATGGCCTATTAACCATGACTGGTTAGTTGTGGTTAACCACGTTTGTTCCGCCCGCTCATTCGACCGGCGACAACCGAGGCAAGGCATAGCGCGGCGACGGCGCGCCATTTGAGAAGGGGAGTTATCTTGGCGAGTATCATGACCAATGCCCAGGCGTTGACTGCGCTGCAGAGCCTGAGCGCCACTCAGAAGGCACTTGAACAGACGCAGTCCCGCATCTCCACCGGCCTCCGCGTCTCCACCGCCAGCGACAACGCCGCCTATTGGTCGATCGCCACCACCATGCGTTCCGACAACAAGGCCAACTCGGCCGTGCAGGACGCACTCGGCCTCGGGGCCGGCAAGGTCGACACCGCTTACGCCGCGATCATCGACGTCAAGGATCAGGTCGACAAGATCAAGACCAAGCTGCTGGCTGCCATGGGCAAGGGCCAGGACATCCAGAAGCAGATCGCGACCGAAATCAAGGCGATCCAGTCCGGCATCAAGTCCTCGGTCACCAATGCGTCTTATGCCGGCACCAACATGCTGCAGACCGACGGCCTGGCCGCTTCAGACCTGAAGATCGTTGCCGCTTACAACCGCACCGGAACGACCGTCAACATCGACACCATCAACGTCGCCGCAGCCGACACGCAAGTGCTGGATACCGGCGGTACAGGCGGTTTTGTCGGCGGCTTGCTCCAGCCAGGCTTCTTCGATCCCAGCGCGGCGCAGCTCACCGACGCAGCCCTCACGACTGCATTGGGCACCGTCGAAACGGCCCTCGCTAAACTGGCGGATGGCGCGGCGACGCTGGGTGCTGCCAAGTCGCGCATCGACACCCAGAAGAGCTTCCTGTCCAACCTCAGCGATTCGGTGGACCGCGGCGTCGGTCAGCTCGTCGATGCCGACATGAACCGGGAATCGACCAAGCTCCAGGCGCTCCAGGTTCAGCAGCAGCTCGGTGTCCAAGCACTGTCGATCGCCAATTCCAGCGCCCAGAACATCCTGTCGCTGTTCAAGAACTGATCCATTTCATTTGCTTCTTTCCAATCGGGCCGCGCCACCAGCGCGGCCCGATACCATTTTCGCACAAGCTTCAGCGTCTAGTGTTTCGACGGGCAACCATGGGACTATCGATCCGTGCCGGAACAACTCAGAAGCATCGTCATCAATCTCCAGGATTTCGGCACCAAGCGGCTGGCCATCATGGCCGGCATCGCGTTGTTGACGCTGGCCGTCATCGGCATCGCCTCGGTCTATCTCAACCGCCCCTCCTATGAGACGCTCTATGTCGGCCTCGAACGCTCCGACGTGAACCAGATAGGCATGGTGCTTGCCGAGGCCGGCATGAATTTCGATGTCGGTTCCGATGGCGCCAGCGTGCTGGTTCCGGTCGGCACCACGGCAAAAGCCCGCATGCTCCTGGCCGAAAAGGGCCTGCCCACCAGCGCCAATGCCGGCTACGAATTGTTCGACAAGGTCGGTTCGCTCGGCCTCACCTCCTTCATGCAGCAGGTGACCCGCGTGCGCGCCCTGGAAGGCGAAATCGCCCGCACCATCCAGTCGCTGGCGGGTGTGAAGGCCGCGCGTGTCCACATCGTCATGTCCGAACGCGCCAATTTCCGCCGCGAGGAGCAGCAGCCCTCGGCTTCGGTGGTGATCCGCTACGCCGGCGTCGACGGCGGCAAGGCCGCCATGTCGATCCGCCATCTGGTTGCAGCCGCCGTGCCCGGCCTGTCGGCGGAAAAGGTGACCGTGCTTGATTCGGCCGGCAATCTGCTCGCCGCTGGCGACGACCCCTCCAACACCAGCGCCGCCCGCTCGCTCGGCGTCGAGCGCACCGTCGAAAGCCAGATCGAGGACAATATCCGCCGCGCGCTGACGCCCTATCTCGGCCCTGACAATTTCCGCGCCAGCGTGAAGGCCGACGTCAACACCGATACGCGGCAGACCGAGGAGACCATCTTCGATCCGGAATCGCGTGTCGAACGCTCGGTCCAGACCGTCAAGGCGAACGAGAACAGCAATCAGCGCCAGGCGGCGACGCCGACCACCGTCGAGCAGAACCTGCCGGAAACGCAAGCCGCCGCCACCGATGGTCCGCAGTCGAGCTCGCAGAACGACCGCAAGGAAGAGATCACCAATTACGAGATCAATTCCAAGAAGATCGCCACGGTGTCCAACGGCTATTCGGTCACCAAGATGTCGATCGCCGTCGTCGTCAATCAGCAGCGCCTGATGTCGGTGCTCGGCAAGGACGCCAAGCCGGAGCAGATCGCCCAGCGCGTCGCCGACATCAAGAAGATGGTGGCGTCCGCGACCGGCCTCGACGAAAAGCGCGGCGACATCATCGATGTCTCGGCGGTCGAGTTCATCGACGGGCTGGACGGCCAGCAACTGGCCTCCCCCGGCATCCTCGACGCCGTCTCGCGCTACACCGGCAGCCTGATCAATGCGGCCGCCTTCATCGTCGTCGTCTTCCTGGTCGCCTTCTTCGGCCTACGCCCGATGGCTGCGGCCCTGTCGAACAAGCCGGCGGCGCTCGCCGGTCCGAGCTTCGACGACGTCCAGCGTTCGCTGCCCACTCCGGATGCCACCGCGACGGAGGCGCCGGTCGGCTCGCTGGCTGACAACCGCCCAACGCCGCTCGACGACCTGCGCAAGAAATTGCGGCCGGCGCCGCAGGATCGGCTGGCGCGCATGGTCGACATCAATGAAGAGCGCACCGCCAACATCCTGCGCAAATGGACGGCCCAGGAAGCCGCCGGCTGATGCGTCAGGCTTCGCTTTCCGATCTGTTGCCGGACTTCGGCACGCCACAGATCCATAGTGGCGTCACGGTTACTCATGTCGATCCGCACCCGCATCCGCCGCTCGATATGCCTGCCCCGGTCGACATCGACAAACTTGTCGCCATGGCCGTCGCCAAGGCGGAAGACGCGCTGGAAGCTACGCTGACGGCGGCGCATACCGAGGCGCTGGCGGCCGAACGCCAGGCACTGGCCGACGAAGCCAGGGCGATGGTCGAGACGCTGGGCACTGACCTCGGCACCGCGATCGCGGACCGCGCGGAAAAGCTGGAACACAGGCTCTACGATCTGATGGGCGATGCCGTCGCCCGCATCGTCAGCGGGCTGTTGAGCGACGAATTGCAGAAGCGCTCGCTGGCGGCGCTGGAACGCGTCATCCGCGACACGCTCGCCGATGCCGAAGCGGTCCGCATCAGCGTTCGCGGACCACTGTCGCTCTACGAGCCGCTGAAGGCCGCGCTCGGCACGCGCGCCGCCAATCTCGACTTCGCCGAGGCTGCCAGCCTCGACCTCACCATGACCGTGAACGACACCGTCGTCGAGACGCGCATGTCGGAATGGTCGGCCGCCCTGTCGGAGGTTCTCGCATGAGTACGGCAGACGGCGCCGAGCCGCGCCAGGAAATCATCATTGTCCGGCGCAATCATCACGATCACGACGAAGGCCATCACGGCGGCGTCTGGAAGATCGCCTTCGCCGACTTCATGACCGCGATGATGTGTTTCTTCCTGGTGATGTGGCTGATCAACGCCGCCAACGAAGAGACGCGCGCCGCCGTCGCCTCCTATTTCAACCCGGTGCCGCTGGTCGACCGCAGTTCCAGCCGCAAGGGTCTCGAAGATGTCGGCGACGGTCCGGACGAGCCCGGCTACACCTCCAACGATCCCGTCGAAGGAAAGACCAAGCAGGGCCACAACGGCAAGGGCAATCCCGGCACGGCGCAGGACAAGCAGACCGGCAGCAACGAGAAGCCCAACAAGGCGGAAGAAGCCAAGAATTCCGACCAGAAGTTGTTCGCCGACCCCTACGCCGTGCTGGCCGAGATCGCCGCCGAAACCGGCACCCGCCAGAACATAAGCGCCAAGGGCGAAGGTGGCGTCCAGACCGCCGGGCCCGCGACCGGCGCCTCTGGCGGCGAATCCTACCGCGACCCATTCGCGCCCGATTTCTGGTCGCAGCAGGTGTCGACGCCGTTGCCGGAAGCCAGCGCCGAAAACCCGAAGACCGACAACGAAGCGACCAAGCCCGGCGAGACGGCTGCACAAGCCCAGCAGACGGCCAAGGACGGCACAGCGGCGAAAGACCCTGCGATGGCCAAGAAGGCGGCTGCCGAAGAAATCGAGCAAGCCGAAAAGCAGGACAAGAAGCCCACGGACGCGACCGTCAAGGCGGCCGAAGACGTCAAGAAACAGATAGCCCAGGCCTTCAAGCCCGGCGATGCGGTAGCCGACGGCGTCAGCGTCGAAGCGACCGACAAGGGTGTCGTCATCTCCGTCACCGACAGCTTCAATTTCGGCATGTTCGAGATCGGCTCGGCGGTTCCCCGGCGCGAACTGGTGCTCGCCATGGAAAAGATCGGCCACATCGTCATGGAACAGAAAGGCCGGATCGCCATTCAGGGTTACACCGACGCGCGCCCGTTCCGGGGCGACTACGACAACTGGCGCCTGTCCACCGCGCGCGCGCATTCGGCCTATTACATGCTGGTGCGCGGCGGCCTTGACGAGGGCCGTGTCAAGGAAGTTTCCGGCTTCGCCGATCGCGAACCGAAGAACAAGGCCGACCCGCTGGCCGCCGTCAACCGCCGCATCGAGATCCTGCTGGAGGCGGGGGGATGATCCGCGCCGCGCGCATCGGCGCTGCCGGCCTCGCCTTGCTGATGCTGGGGACGGCCAGCGCAGCCTTCGCCCAGGACCCGCTGCAGCCCTACCAGATGGTGCGGTCGCTGCAACTCGTGCAGGACAGGCTCGCATCCGGCGACCACGCCGCGCTGCCGATGCAGAACAAGCTGCTCGAAATGGTCGATGCCCGTTTTCGCGCCGCCAGCTCAGATGATTTCAAGGAACTAAAGAACCTGCGCGCCCTGCTCGTCTACGGCATGAGCGGCGGCAACCCGGCAACGGTCAAGGCCGCGGTCGGGCGCATTCAGCTCGACCAGACGAACCAGGCGATCGTCGAAGGCGTTCTCGATTATCTCGGCGGCCGCCCGGCTCCGGCGATCGAAGCGCTGAAACCAGTCGATCCGATGATGCTGCCGCCGGATGTCGGTGCCTTCGTCGCGCTGGTGAAGGGCTCGCTGCTGGCTTCCGAAGACCCGGTCCAGGCGTTGACACTTCTGGATCAGGCCCGCCTGCTCAGCCCCGGCACGCTGGTGGAGGAAGCAGCACTGCGGCGTTCGGTGGCGATTGCCACCACGACCGGAGACGCCGCCCGCTTTGCGCTGGCCTCGACCCAATATGTCGAACGCTACCTGCTCTCGCCCTATGCCAGTCAGTTCGCCGACAGCTTCGTTTCCGGCGTGGTCACGCTGCACATGGCGCTGAGCCAAGACAAACTCGCCGACATCACCTCGATGATGGACCGCGAACGCGAACGGGTCATCTATCTGCGCATCGCCCGCCGCGCGGCAATAGACGGCTTGAACGAATTGTCCGCCTTCGCCGCGGCCAAGGCCATCCCCGACGGTACCAGCGCAGTGGGAACCGGCGACCCGCGGGCCGAACTCTATGCAAGTCTTTCCAACATCACCTCGGCCACCGTCGACGACATCCGCGCCAAGCTGAAGACGATCGACCGCACCAAGCTGTCGCCGAGCGACCGCGAGTTGCTCGACGCCGCGCAACAGATCACCCAGGAGGTCGTCGCGCCGCCGGCTACGGCGGTGTTCAACCAGCCGCAGCCTGAGCCGAAAACCGACAAGTCCGACCCTCCGGCCAAGAGCGTGGCCAAAGGCAAGGCAAAGGCAGAGACTCAACAAGCCGCGAAAACGTCCGCGCCGCAAGCCGTAGCGGAGGACGGCTCGGACCTGCCGCCGGTAGAAGGCGCAGTCTCCGAACGGCCAGCGACTGCCGCCGCAGCCCAGCCAAAGCCCGGTGCCGCGCCAGCAAATCAAGGTGCGGCGGCACAGTTGCCAGCAGCCGTTCTGCCGGCCTCCGCGAGTGCCTCAGCAGCACCCGACACCACCGATTCAGCGATCGCCGATACCAGGCGCAAGTTGAACAAGATCGACCTTTTGCTCGGAGCCTCCCCTCAATGACCGCAAGCGTTGGCCAGACTTTCGTAGGCACCGCGCTGCAGCGGTCCACCACCCAGCAGTCCGACGCCAGGACCGGCGAAGACAGCCCCGCCTTCGGCGAATTGCTTGCTCACGAAAAGACGCCAGGCAAGGAACGGATGGTGCATGGGGAAAAGACGCGCGCCGATTTCGCCGTTGGCAAAGCCGGCGAACAGCCCGATGCGGCAGGACTACTCGCGAACGACGAGGCGGTCGCCGGCCCCGACGGCAAGGGCAAGCGCAAGCAGGCCACCGATGATGAAACCACGGACGCCGACGACCGCACCGCCGGTTTGCGTGATCGGCTGCCGCTGATGATGGCCTTGCACGGGCTGAACCGCGCGCAGGCTGATGGCAAGGACCAGGCGACCGACCCCAACGCCTCGGCGGGAAATGTCGATCCGGACAGCATCAGTAAGTTGATGCGAACGAATGTCGCGCGCCAGCAAAAGGCGGACGGAACCGTCGAAGAAGACGGTGAGCAGGCGCCAAAACTCCAGATCGACAAATCCACGCAAGCGATGCGCAGCGCGGATGGCGCATCATCCGCAGCGATGGCGGGTAAAACCGACTCGCTGACGAACCTGCCCGCCGAAGGCAATGCGGACCCCGTCGACGCGACACTCGAAGCCGCCGGAACCGGCGGCAGCCAACCAGCGCAGGTCGATCCCTTGTCGGTCGAAAACGACGGCCATCGCAGCTCAAGCGCCGTCCTGAAACAGTCCGGCGCCGCGCGCGCATCGGTGGTCAGCGAGCAGAACTTCCCGGCGCCCGCCTCGCAGGCCGTCAGCCAGACCGCGCGCGACGTCATTGATGCGATTGCCGCCAGTGGCAAGTCCGAACTGGCCTCGCCGACACCCGCCGCAGCCAATCAGAACGGTGCTTCTGTTGCAGTTCCGGCACACGTCTTGAAGATAGAATTGCATCCGGCCGAGCTCGGCGCGGTCACCGCCAACCTTCGCCTTGCCGGCGAGCAACTGTCGATTGAACTGAGGCCTGAAACGCATGAGGCGCATCGCCGATTGTCGTCGGACAGCGAGACCATCGTGAAGTCGCTGAAGGCGCTCGGATTCGATATCGACAAGGTCACCATTCTACAACCCTCGATAGCAGCGACGCCTGCCGCGCGCGTGGATGCGACGGCGAACGGCGCGAGCGCTGGCCGCGACCAGTCCTCGTTCCAGCCGGGAGGCTCCGGCGGCAATGGCGACGGCATGGGTGGACAGCAATCGGGAAGGAACCATGGCGATGAAAGGCATCAGGATCAGCGCCAGGCGCAGTCTTCTCGCCAAAATTCTGGTAGCGGCTTGTTTATCTAGCCCGCTTGCCGCCACGGCCGCTTCGGCAGCTGCAAACCCATGCGAAGCCGAAATCCTGCGCGCCGCCGACCGGTATAAAATTCCGGCCGGCATCCTCTATGCTGTCGGCCTCACCGAGACCGGGAACAAGGGCAGCCTCCAACCTAATGCTCTGAATATAGAAGGAAAAGCCGTGTTTCCGCGCAGTCGTTCGGAGGCGCTCATCACTTTTCAAAACGCGCGCCGCGAAGGCAAGACGCTGATCGATCTCGGCTGCATGCAGATCAATCACCGCTACCATGGCGACCAGTTCCGCAGCGTCGATGACATGCTCGACCCACGCCGCAATGTCGACTATGCGGCGCGCTTCCTGACGCAGCTGCATGCCCGTCACGAGACCTGGTCGATGGCGGTGGCGCGCTACCATGCGGGGCCAGACAACGACCCGGCGCAGAAACGCTACGTGTGCCGCGTCATCGCCAATATGGTGGCCGTCGGCTTCGGCAAATGGACGGCCAACGCGCGCAGCTTCTGCAACCTTTAGGTTGTATGCTCAGAGAGTATCTCGGACGTCTGGCACGCCCTGCCGGAGCCGCGATTTTTCGACGTTCCCGACTCTCCACGGTAGCGAAATTGTACACGGTACAACCACGACGATTCCCGACTCCCAAGAAACCAGCCACAAAAAATGACGGTTAGTCAGGATTCGGCACCCGGACTACGCCTTTCGCCAACGGGGCAGATGAACTGATTCGGGGGTGGGCGATGATCGTGATCGTTGACGAACGAGAACTTGTGACCGAGGGTTACAATTCGCTGTTCGATCGGGAAGGTGTGGCTAGCGCGGGTTTCGCGCCAAGCGAGTTCGATGCTTGGGTGTCGAGCGCGCCAGCGGACGATCTGAAATCGGTCCGGGCTTTCCTCATCGGCGACTGCCGCGAAGGCGCGGTGTCGCCGCGCCAGATCCGCGACCGTACCGGCGCCCCGGTCATCGCGCTCAGCGAGCACAACTCTCTCGAAAACACATTGCGGCTGTTCGAATCCGGCGTCGACGACGTCGTACGCAAGCCGGTCCACATCCGCGAGATTCTGGCACGCATTTCGGCGATCCGCCGGCGCGCCAACGAAGATTCCACCTATACCGAGATCGGATCGATGCGCATCTTCATGGATGGCCGCGATCCCGAAATCGAAGGCCAGCCGATGCCGCTGCCACGGCGCGAACGCCGCATCCTCGAATATCTGGCCAGCAATCGGGGCCGCAGGGTCACCAAGACCCAGGTCTTCAACGCCATCTACGGCATCTTCGACGAAGAGGTCGAAGAGAACGTCGTGGAAAGCCACATCTCGAAGCTGCGCAAGAAGCTGCGCGAACGGCTCGGTCACGACCCGATCGATTCCAAGCGCTTCCTCGGCTACCGGCTTATCGCCTGATGCAGCCGACCGCAGCCCGCGCCAGCCTCGCACAAGACAAAGCCGCTAGCGTGAACGGCGACCCCATGCGCAGAACGGAGACGTTGCGATGAGCCTCTATGGAATGATGCGGACCGGCGTTTCCGGTATGAACGCGCAGGCCAACCGCCTGTCCGCGGTCGCCGACAACATCGCCAACTCCGACACCACCGGCTACAAGCGCTCTTCCGTCGAGTTCTCCAGCCTGGTCATGTCGAACACCGGCGGCGCCTATAATTCCGGCGGCGTCAACTCGACGATCCGCACCGCTGTCACCGACCGCGGCGATCTGAGAGGCACCTCCTCGGTGTCCGACCTCGCCATTCGCGGTGACGGTTTCTTCGTCGTCCAGGATTCCGGCGGCACCCCGTTCCTCACCCGCGCCGGTTCCTTCGTGCCGGACGCGCAGGGCAGGCTGGTCAACGCCGCCGGCTTCCAGCTGATGGCTTACAGCTACGCGAACGGCACCCCGGCACCGACGGTGAACGGCTTCCAGGGTCTGGTGCCGGTCCAGATCACCAGTGGCGACATGACCGCGACGCCGTCCACCACCGGCACCTTCAGCGGCAACCTGCCTTCTGGCGCCACAGTGGTGGCTACACCGCCGTCCGGCAACGCCGCGGGCGCCCAATACACCAACAAATCGTCGATGGTCGTCTACGACAAGCTCGGCAACAAGGTGATGGTCGACGTCTATTTCACCAAGACAGGCGCCGGCGCCTGGGAAGTCTCGGTCTTCGATCAGTCGAAGGCAACAGCTGGCGGACCGTTCCCCTATACAGGCGGCGCGTTGCAGACGGCCAACATCACCTTCGACGCCAACGGCAAGCTCACCGGCGGCACCGACAGCATCACCTTCACCGTTCCCGGCGGCAATCCGCTGAAACTCGATCTCAAGGGCCTCAGCCAGCTGGGAACCGGCTATACCGCCACCGCGCAGGTGAACGGCAACGGCCCGAGCAGCATCGAAAAGGTGTCGATCGGCAAGGACGGCACCATTTACGCCCAGTACGCGGATGGTTCGACCAAGCCGCTCTACAAAATCCCGCTAGCGACGGTGCCGAGCCCAGACCGGCTGGTCCAGCAGTCCGGCAACGTCTTCACCCAGAGCCCGGACTCGGGCGACGTGCGCATCGGCTTCGCCGGTGACGGCAAGCTCGGCGACATCATGTCGGGCAATCTCGAGAATTCCAACGTCGACATCGCCGAGGAGCTCACCAACATGATCTCCTCGCAGCGCAGCTACACCGCCAATTCGAAGGTGTTCCAGACCGGCTCCGAGCTGATGGACATCCTCGTGAACCTGAAGAGATGAGGCGCGGCATTGGGGAGCGGTCGATGGTCGACCGCTCCCCGGCCGCATCACTGCCTGAAAGATCCGCATGTCGTTGTCATCCGCACTCAACATCGCCCAGTCCTCGCTCAAGGCAACGTCGCGGCAGACAAGCATCGTCTCGCGCAACGTCTCGGACGGCTCCAATCCCGACTACTCGCGCCGTTCCGCAATGCTGGTCTACACGGATCCCGGCGTCAGCGTCGTCAAGATCCGCCGCGAAGCCAACGACCTGCTGTTTCGCCAGAACCTGAGCGCCCTTTCCGCGTGGAGTGGCCAGGGCGCCCTGGCCAAGGGCATGGACAAGCTGGAACTGCAGGTGAACGGCGTCGACAACGCGTCGTCCGCGTCCACCGCGATCGGCAACCTGCAGAAAGCCTTGCAGCTTTACGCCACCACGCCATCGAACCAGAACCTTGGTTCCAGCGTGGTCGAGGCCGCGCGCCAGGTCGTCCGTTCGCTGAACGATGGCACCAAGGCGATCCAGGATTTCCGCACCCAGACCGACGGCGAGATCACGACCGCAGTCAACGACATCAACGACCTGCTCAAGCAGTTCGAGGTCGCCAACAAGGCGGTCGTCTCGGGAACGCGCTCCGGCGGAGATGTTTCCGATGCGCTCGATAACCGCGACGCGATCCTGAAAAAGATCTCGGAATATGTTCCGATCTCCACCTACACCCGTGGCGACAATGACATGGTCATCACCACGGGCGACGGCACCACGCTGTTCGAGACCATCCCGCGTTCGGTGACCTTCACGCCCTCGGCCGGCTATGCGCCCGGCGCGGTGGGCGGCCAAATCTATATCGACAATGTGCCGCTGAAGACGACAGGCGTGACCGATGCGCCAGGCAAGCTCGCCGGCATGCTGCAATTGCGCGACAACGTCACCGTCACCATGCAGAGCCAGCTCGACGAAATCGCGCGCGGCCTGGTCACGGCCTTCAGTGAGAGCGCAACCGGGCAGCCGACGCTCGCCGGCCTGTTCACCTGGTCCGGCGGACCGGCCGTGCCGCC
This sequence comes from Mesorhizobium terrae, assembly GCF_008727715.1. GTDB lineage: Bacteria > Pseudomonadota > Alphaproteobacteria > Rhizobiales > Rhizobiaceae > Mesorhizobium > Mesorhizobium terrae. Next base: position 2,927,794 of record NZ_CP044218.1, on the reverse strand, counting down.
CGCGGGTACGCTGGTCGACGGGATAGCCGGCACGATCAAAATCAACCCGGCGGTCGACCCGTCAGCTGGCGGCAATCCCGTCCTTCTCCGCGACGGCGGCATCAACGGGGCGGTTTATCGCACCAATCCGAACGCCGCGGGCAGCGGCGCTTCCTATGCCGACCGGCTGATCGCCTATGGCGAGAAGCTGACCCAGCCGATGGCCTTCGATCCGGCAGCCGGCATCACGGCAAACTCCAGCCTCGTCTCCTACGCAGCCAGTTCGATCGGCTGGTTCGAGGGCGTGCGCCAGCAGGCATCGACCCTGGCCGACACAAAGGAAGCGCTGGCGCAACGCACCGGCGAAGCCCTTTCCAACGCCACCGGCGTCAATGTCGATACCGAGATGTCGCTGATGCTGGATCTGGAACACACCTACCAAGCGTCGGCGAAAATCCTGACCACCGTCAACCAGATGCTGGATACCCTCCTGAGCGCCGTGAGATAAAAATCATGAAAACCACGTCCGTTTCATCGTCAGCCATGTCCAACGCGATGCGCTATTCGCAGTCGCGCATGCAAGCGGAACTCGTGAAGCGCCAGAAGGAAATGGATACGCTGCGCGTGGCCGATCTCGGCCTGGCGCTCGGTGCCCGCACGTCGCAGTCGGTCACCTTCGCCCGCGATCTCGAGCGGCTGAACAGCATCGTCGATTCCAACAAACTGATTTCGTCCCGTCTGTCGACCACGCAGGACGCCCTCGGCAAGATGGGCGATGCGGCGCAGCGTCTGCTGACGGCCGTCACCACCGCCGCGAGCGGCGACCCGGGCTCCAACGTCACCCGCGACGCCGGCAAGGCGGCGCTGCAATCGATGACGTCGATCCTCAATTCGAGCATCAACGGCGAATATCTGTTTGCCGGCACCAACACCGATGTGAAGCCGATCAACGACTATGGGGCGGCGGGCTCGCCGGCGAAGGCTGCCTTCGATGCCGCCTTTGTGGCGCGCTTCGGTTTCCCCGCGACCGATCCGGCCGCGGCCAGCATCACCGCCACCCAAATCAACGACTTCATCACCAACGATGTGGCGCCCCAGTTCCTTGGGGCAGGCTGGAAGGCCAATTGGTCGAACGCCACCGATCAGCAGATCGTCAGCCGCATCTCACTGAATGAGACGACCGAATCCTCGATCAGCGCCAACACCGATGGTGTCAAGAAACTCGCCATGGCCGCGACCATCGTCAACGAGCTTTTCTCCGGCAATCTCGGTGCCGAAGCCAAGAAGGCGGTGGCCCAGCGCGTCATGACGATTACCGGCGAGGCTATCGGCGCCAACGCCCAGACCCAGTCGCAGGCAGGCATCATCGAACAGCGGGTGAGCGACGCCAGCGACCGCATGAAGGCACAGATTGGTCTGTTTGAAAAACATGTAGTCGACCTGGAAGGCGTCGATCAGTACGAGGCCGCCAGTCGCGTCAACGATCTGATGTCGCACATCCAGAACTCGTACGCCTTGACCGCCCGTATTTCGCAGCTCAGCCTGATCAACTTCCTGAAGTAACCGCCGATCGGACAAGTGATGTACCAATTCTCCTATGCCGATGTTCAGACTGACTCCATGGCGGACGCCAAGGAACGCGAGCGGCAATTGCTGACGCGGTCGATCGACCTGCTCATCACCGCTGCCAATGCCGGCCGCGATTCGATGCAGGCGGTGGACGCGCTGCATTTCACCAACCGCGTCTGGACCACGTTGCTCGAAGACCTTTCCTCCAGCGACAACGCCCTGCCGAAGGAACTGCGCGCCAATCTCATCTCCATCGGCATGTGGCTGCTGCGCGAGACCGAAGACATCCGCCAGGGCCGCTCCGACAATTTCGACGGCCTGATCGAAGTCTCCCAGATCATTCGGGACGGCATTCAATGACCCCGGCCAAGAGCACGCTGAAACTCTCCCTGAAGCCGGGCGAGCGCATCTATCTGAACGGCGCCGTGATCCGCGTCGACCGCAAGGTCACGCTGGAACTCCTGAACGATGTCCAGTTCCTGCTGGAGAGCCACGTTTTGCAGGCGGAAGAAGCCTCGACACCACTCAGGCAGCTCTATTTCGTCGCGCAGATCATGCTGATCAATCCGCAGGGCGCCAATGAAGCGCGCGAAATGTTCCGGCATTCGCTGCCGCTTTTGCTCGCCTCCTTCGACAATGAGCGCATCCGCTCGACCTTGAAGGATGTCGACCGCATGGTCGGCGAAGACCATGTCTACGAAGCGCTGAAGGCGATCCGTTCACTCTATCCGCTCGAACGGCTGGCACTCCAGAACGACGACAACGAAACCCAGGACACAAAGCGTCCTATGGCAGTGGGAGCACGCTGATCATGGCCGTCGACATGAACACCAACAACACCACCTACTCGAACAACACCCAGCCCTCGGAGCAGAAGTCGAAGACCTCGGTCGACTACCAGTCGTTCCTCAAGCTTCTCGTCGCCCAGATGAAGAACCAGGATCCGACCAAGCCGATGGATTCGACCCAGTATGTGGCCCAGCTTGCCACCTTCTCGCAGGTCGAGCAGTCAGTGCAGATGAACAAGCGGCTTGAATACATCCTGCAATCCTCGGCTCTGTCGCAGGCCGATTCACTCATCGGCCGCCAGCTGACCTCGGCCGACGGCAAGGACACCGGCGTGGTCAAGGAAGTGAAGTTGGCCAGCGATGGCCTGATCGCGATCCTGGCCAACGGCAAGGAAGTGCCGGTGCTGCCGGGCGTTTCCATCAAGCCCGCGCCGACCACCTGAGGTTTCGCCTGTGAACGAGGCCGACGCACTCGATATCGTCCAGTTCGCGGTCTGGACGGTGCTTACCGCCTCGGCGCCCGTCGTGCTGGTAGCTATGGTGGTGGGCATCGGCATCGCGCTCATCCAGGCGCTGACGCAGATCCAGGAAATCACGCTGACCTTCGTGCCCAAGATCGTCGCCATCATGCTGGTCGTGGCGTTGACCGGCCCCTTTGTCGGTGGCCAGATCTCGGCCTTCACCAACGTCGTCTTCGAGCGAATCCAGCACGGCTTCTGACCTGGGTCAAAATCTGGGCCGCTGTGGCGGGATTCTATCCGCCGCCTGGACCAGTCCAATTTCGAAAAGGCGTTCGCCTTTTCCGCAGTCTCGTCTAATTTCGTCGGCAAACGCAGCCATTAAGAGCGGCGATTCACGAGACGAGACATGCCTCACGACAGCGGTCCGGCGATCGAGGACGAGCCGAGTAGCCAGCGCATTTCAGCGCTCGCACCCTTTCAGCACGGCATCTTCCGCGCGGTCTGGAGCGCCAGCCTGGTTTCTAATCTGGGCGGGTTGATCCAAGGCGTTGGCGCCGCCTGGATGATGACGCAGATCGCCACCTCGCCCTATCAGGTGGCGCTGGTGCAGGCATCCACGACGCTACCGATCATGCTGTTCGCGCTCGTCGCCGGTGCCATCGCCGACAGCTACAACCGCCGCAAGGTGATGCTGATCGCGCAGAGCTTCATGCTGGTGGTGTCGCTGCTTTTGATGGTGTTCACCCACCTCAACCTGCTCACCCCCTGGCTGCTTCTGGCCTTCACCTTCCTGATCGACTGCGGCACGGCATTGAACAGCCCGTCCTGGCAGGCATCCGTCGGCGACATGGTTCCGCGCAACAAGGTGCCGGCGGCAGTGGCGCTCAACTCGATGGGCTTCAACCTCACCCGCAGCGTCGGTCCGGCGCTCGGCGGCATCATCGTGGCGACGGCCGGCGCCGCCGCCGCTTTCGCCGCGAATGCCGTCAGCTATGTCGGCCTGATCGTCGTGATGGCGCGCTGGAAACCGAACCTGCCGGTTTCCGGCCTGCCGCGCGAATCTCTCGGCGCCGCGATGGGTGCCGGACTGCGCTATGTCGCCATGTCGCCACATATCGGCAAGGTTCTGGTACGCGGCTTCATGTTCGGCTTCAGCGCCGGCGCGGTGCTGGCCCTTCTGCCTCTGGTGACGCGCGACCTCGTCAAGGGCGGGGCGCTGACCTATGGCATCATGCTCGGCGCATTCGGCATCGGCGCGGTCATCGGCGCGCTGACCAGCGCGCGGCTGAGACAAATGCTGTCCAGCGAAACCATGGTGCGCTCGGCCTTTCTCGGCTTCGCGCTCTGCGCAACCGTCGCCGCCATCAGCCCCGCCGCCTGGCAGGTGGCGCTCGGTCTCTTGGTGGGTGGCGCCTGCTGGGTCACCGCGCTCTCGCACTTCAACGTCACCGTGCAGATGTCGACGCCGCGCTGGGTGGTTGGGCGGGTGCTGTCCATCTATCAGATGGCGACCTTCGGCGGCATCGCGCTGGGCAGCTGGATCTGGGGCGTGACCGCCGACACCCATGGCCCGAGCGTCGCCCTTCTGGCGGCGGCGGCCACGATGCTTGTCGGTGCCGCCATCGGCTTCTTCCTGCCGCTGCCGCAGCACATCGCGCCCAATCTCGACCCGCTCGACCGCTGGCGCGAGCCGATGCTGGCGCTGGACCTCAGGCCGCGTTCGGGGCCGATCGCCGTGATGATCGAATACGTCATCAAGGAGGAAGACGTTCCGGAGTTCCTCAAGGTGATGACCGAGCGCGGTCGCGTCCGCCGCCGCGACGGCGCCCGCAACTGGGTGCTGGCGCGCGACCTCGAACATCCGGAAGTGTGGATGGAAAGCTACCACACGCCGACCTGGCTGGATTACATCCGCCACAACAAGCGCGCGACCCATGCCGACGCCGAAATCACCGAACGCATCCGCGCCCTGCATTCCGGCACCGAGCGACCCAGAGTGCGGCGCATGATCGAGCGCCCGACCAACCCGAACGGCTATTACGGCACGCCGAAGCCGCACGAGGAGCACTAGAGCGCCGCGCCAGGGTAACGCCGCTCAGCTTTCTCCCGAAAGATCGCGCCGCGCCTTGTCGAGCTCTTCCGTATAGCGGCGCAGCATATGGCCCTCGGTGAGCAGACCGACGACCATCCGGCTTTCGAAGTCGTCGACAACCGCAAGCTCTTCGGCGCCGGCGCGCTGGAAGGTCTCGGCCGCCGACTGAACGTTCATCGACGGCACCAGCACCGAATTGGCGGAGCGCGCCAGCGTCAGCACCGTACTTGCGCTGTCGGGCACGTCGCCATAGGCGTCCGAGACGATGACCATGCCGACATAGCGGCCATCGCCATCAACGACGATGACGCGCTGCGCCGAGCCAAGCGGCACCTTCTCGCGGAATTCCGCGATGGTGGTGGCCGCACTGATGGTGCGAGTTTCCTTGCGCATCATCACGCCGACGGTGAGGCTGCGCATCCAGCCGACATCCTGCGCCGAACGGATCGTCTCGCCGCGCAGGTGGAAACGCCAGGTCGAGAAGGAATAGCCAAATGTCTCGCGTACCAGGATCGAGGTCATGATCGCGGCGGCCAACACCACGCCGGTCAGCGTCAGGTCACCTGTCGATTCCAGCGCCAGGAAGGTCATGGTCAGCGGCCCGCCGATGATGCCAACCGCCATCGACGTCATGCCGACCACGGCGGCAATGGCGGGATCGATGCCGGACGCGGGTGCGATCAGCAACATCAGCGCCGCGAAAATCTTGCCGAGCAGCGCGCCGAGCAGCAGCGAAGCGAAAAACAGACCGCCGCGGAAACCGGAACCCAGCGAGATAACCGAGGCGGCGATCTTGAGCAGGAAAACGGAAGCGATGACGGTGAGCCCGTAATTCATCGCGAATTCGCGGTGCAGCGCGCCATGGCCGCTGGACAGGACCTGCGGGGTAATGAGGCCGAGCAGCCCGACCGCGCAGCCGCCGAGGAACGGCCTGAGCGACGCATCGATCGAAAGCCGGGTCAGGCCACGCTCGACAGTCGCCACCATATACATGATGGCGATTGCGATACCGCCGGCGATCAGGCCAAGCGCGAGGAACGGCAGATACTGGCTGGCAGTCAATGTCGGCACGGCGCCAAGTTCCAGCGGGAACGGCGCGCCGCCCAGCCAGTTCGTCACCAGCGTGGCGCAGATGGCCGCCGTCATCACCGGCGCGACATTGGCGATGGAGTAGATGCCGATGATCAGTTCGAACCCATAGAAGGCGCCGGTCAGCGGTGCGTCGAAGGCGGCCGCGATGGCGCCGGCGGCGCCGGCGCCGACGAGAATGCGCACATCGTTGCGCCGCATGCGGAAGAACCGCGCCAGCCGCGAGCCGAAGCCGCCGCCGACTTGCGTATAACCTGCCTCTAGGCCAACCGAGGCGCCGAAGCCGGACGACAGAATGGTCTGGCCGGCAATGATGAAAGTGTCGGTCAGCGACATGCGCCCACCATAAAGCGCGTTGGCCTCGATCGGGTCGACCGGCGTGCGGAACTTGCGCTTGCGCAGCCAGATGATGGAAAGGCCGAGCAACAACCCGCCGATCGCCGGGGTCATCGCCTGCAACGGGTTGCCCAGCGAAAACATCGCAGACAGGCGTCCGCCTGCCGGCACGTCGAACAGCAGCCAGTGCATGCCCTGCACCAGCGCGCTCATCGCCGTCACCGCAGCCCCCGAAAAAGCGCCGACAACGGCCGCGATAAAGACGACGATGATGCCGCGCGCTTCCAGCACGGGAACGGAACGGACCAGAAGGGCGCGCAGGCGACGGGCGTGGACGGGCAGCGAATGGGTCGAAGACAACGGACGGCTCGCGAATGTCTCATGAGGCACCAAGCCCCAACCGCCTGATACGCCTGACTTTATGGCATGACAACGGCGAATGCCGACACAGTTTGTCGGACTGGTGGAACCGAGCGCCGCGGTTCATCGGCCGCCGGCGAGCTCCAGGTCCTGGAAGCCCGAAAACCAGGCAACGGCTTTTGCCGCTCAACCGACCGCGTCTCACCCCTCGCGCAAGCTTGGCCGGTTACGGTGCATGGCCCGGATTGCCGTTCCGGGCCTGGCAGGCATTGGACGTGAGGTAGATATGGCCATCAGCGAGAGCATTTCGGCGGGCGCCGTGCCGCGCAGCAGCCGCGATATCTTCTTCGCGCTGGGTATCGTCGTCATCCTGGCGGTGCTGTTCCTGCCGATCCCGGCTTTCCTCATCGACGTCGGCCTCGCCTTTTCGATCGCGCTGTCGGTGCTGATCCTGATGGTGGCGCTGTGGATCCAGCGCCCACTCGATTTCTCGTCCTTCCCAACGGTGCTGCTGATCGCCACGATGCTGCGCCTGTCGCTGAACATCGCCACGACCCGCATGATCCTGTCGCACGGCAATGAAGGGACCCACGCCGCCGGCTATGTCATCAGCGGCTTTTCGAAGCTGGTCATGTCGAGCGACTTCGTCATCGGCCTGATCGTGTTCCTGATCCTCATCGTGGTGAACTTCATCGTCATCACGAAGGGCGCGACGCGTATCGCCGAAGTCGGCGCCCGTTTCACCCTCGACGCCATTCCCGGCAAGCAGATGTCGATCGACGCTGATCTTTCCGCCGGCATGATCGACGACAAGACCGCGCAACTGCGCCGCCGTGAACTGGAGGAAGAGTCTTCCTTCTTCGGCTCGATGGACGGCGCTTCCAAATTCGTGCGCGGCGACGCCATCGCCGGCCTCATCATCACCGCCATCAACATCGTCGGCGGTATCGCCATCGGCTATCTGCGCCATGGCATGGGTCTCGGCGAGGCGGCCGACGTCTTCATCAAGCTTTCGGTCGGCGACGGCCTCGTCACCCAGATCCCGGCGCTGATCGTTTCGCTGGCCGCCGGCCTGCTGGTTTCCAAGGGTGGCACGCGCGGCTCGGCCGACCAGGCGGTGTTCGGCCAGCTCGGCGCCTATCCGCGCGCGCTTTATGTGGCGGCCGCTTTGCTCGGCCTGCTGGCGCTGATGCCGGGCCTGCCGATGTTTCCCTTCGTTACGCTGGGCGCCGGCATGGCCGCCATGGGCTACATCATTCCGCTGCGCCACAACCGCCGCGTGGCCGAGCAGGAGGAAGCGCTCGGCAAGGAGGCCGCCGCCAAGGTCGAGGAAGAGAAGAATTCGGTGAAGGCCTCGCTGGCCACCGCCGAGATCGAACTGCTGATCGGCAAGCAGCTTTCGACCAAGCTGCTCACCTCGCACCAGGAACTGGCGTTCCGCATGGGCAAGATGCGCAAGAAGTTCGCCGCGCAATATGGCTTCGTGGTGCCGGAGGTGAAGCTCAGCGACGACTTCGGCATCCCGCCGAAAAGCTACCAGATCAAGATCCACGGCACGGTGGTGGCCGAGCACCAGATGCGCGTCGGCGAACTGATGGTGCTGTTGGGTACCCGCGACCTGCCGGAAATCCCCGGCGAGGAAGTGCGCGAGCCAGCCTTCGGCATGCGCGCCTATTCGGTGATGGAAGCTTTCGCCGAGGACCTGAAGCGCGAGCAATATACGTTCGCCGACAACATGTCGGTGCTACTCACTCACCTGTCCGAGGTGATCCGCAACAACCTGCCGCAGCTCCTCTCCTACAAGGACATGAAGGCGCTGCTTGATCGCCAGGACCCCGAATACCGCAAGCTCGCCGACGAGATCTGCACCTCGCACATCTCCTATCCCGGCCTGCAGGCGGTGCTGAAGCTGCTGCTCGCCGAGCGCGTGTCGATCCGCAATCTGCATCTCATCATCGAGGCGATCGCCGAGATCGCGCCGCATGTGCGGCGCACCGAGCAGATCGTCGAGCATGTGCGCATCCGCATGGCGCAGCAGATCTGCGGCGACCTGACCGAGGGCGGCGTACTCAAGGTGCTGCGCCTCGGCAACCGTTGGGACCTCGCCTTCCACCAGAGCCTCAAGCGCGACGCCAAGGGCGAGGTGCGCGAGTTCGACATCGACCCGCGCCAGCTCGAGGAATTCGGCCAGGAAGCCACCAAGGCGATCCGCCAGCACATGGAGGCCGGCGAGCGCTTCGTGCTGGTCACCGCGCCCGACGCTCGCCCCTATGTCCGCATGATCATCGAGCGCCTGTTCACCACGCTGCCGGTGCTCAGCCATGTCGAGATCGCCAAGGGTGTCGAGATCAGGGTGCTCGGGACCATTTCGTGACGATGGGACTGACCACCCTCTCGCAAAGTTTTATCCTGGCGGCGTTCCTCGCCTTCTGCCGTGTCGGCGCCTGCCTGATGCTGATGCCGGGCCTTTCCTCCATCCGGCTGCCGATGCAGATCCGCCTGTTCGCGGCGGTGGCCGTCACTGTCGGCCTGCTCGCCTTCCTGTGGGACAACATCTATCCCCATGTCGATATGCGGCCGGCCATCTTCGTGCCGATGATCTTTTCCGAGCTTCTGGTCGGCGCGCTGATCGGCACCCTGACCCGGCTCTACATGGAGGCGCTGCGTTTCATCGGTGCAGCGATCGCCATGCTGATCGGCTATGGCGGCGTCGGCGGTCCGGCCATCGAGGAGCCCGAACCGCAGGCGGCACTTGCCGCGTTGATCTCGTTCGCGGCGCTGATGCTCCTGTTCGCGCTCAACTTCCACCATGAGGTGATCCGCGCGCTGGTTGCGTCCTACAAGGTAGCGCCGGTCAACGTCTTCTTCAGCGGCCAGGCTTCGCTGGTCGATGTCACCGACACGCTTTCCGAGGCCTTCCTGCTGGTGCTGCGGCTGGGCAGCCCCTTCGTCGCCTACGCCATCCTGGTCAATCTGGCGATCGGCTTCGTCAACAAGCTGACGCCGCAGATCCCCATCTACTTCATCTCGCTGCCCTTCGTAATCGCCGGCGGCCTGATCCTGTTCTACTTCGCCGTGCCGACGCTGCTGTCGCTGTTCGGCGACGGCTTCATCGAAACGACGCTGGCAAGGTGAGGCGATGACAACGCGCAAGGACCGCCTGAAGAAGCTGGTGCAGGTGCAGGAACAGTTGCGAGCTCTGCACGAAATGCGCCGCGCCGGCTTCCTGGCGCAGGCGCAGACCGCCGAACAGGAAGCGGCGGAACTCGCCCAGCGTTTCGACGCGCCGGATTCGCTATCGACGCTGTTTCCCGAAATCTACCAGCAGCGCATCGCTGGGGCGCTGGCGCGGCGCGACCAAAATCTCGAAGGTGCACGCCTCGAGGCCGGAAGCCTCGCCACGGCCACCGCCCGCACCAACATGGTCGAGCGCGCCTATCGCGACGCACGGCGCCAGGATGAACGCCAGCGCTCTGATCGCGAGCGGCTCGATCTGATCGAGATGAAGCGCGGCAGCGACGGATGACAACGCCGGGGGCGCTTTTGCCTCGTAAGCCTGCGGCAAGCTTGTTCAGCCATCATCACTCAACCCGAAATCGGAAGAAGGTACAGCTTTGGCGATCTCCCCTCCCAGCGACATCGTACTGGACGTGGCCCGCGCCGCGGAGCCGATGGACGTCGAGGCCGCGCGCGCCGCGCTGACCAAGCGCGCCGGCGGTGCCAACGTCGCCTTCTCGCTTGGCGGCGACATGGCCTCGCGCCCCGCGGATCCACCGGCCGGCACCGACCGCAGCAAGGACTTCAAGCGCTTCGAAGCGATGGTGCTGCAGACCTTCATCCAGAACATGCTGCCCAAGGATAGCCAGAACGTCTACGGCAAGGGCCTGGCCGGCGACATGTGGAAATCGCAGCTGGCCGAACACCTCGCCAACGTCATGGCCGAGCGCGGCGGCATCGGCATCGCCCGCTCGATGCTGACCGACCACTATCGCGATGGCGAAAAGACCTTGCCGGTCGGAACCGTCTCCGGCGGGCCGGAAAAAGCAGCGATCGACGAGCAGAACCGGTTGTCGGATTCGCTCGTGCAGGAAATGCAGCGCCGCATGGTCCGCACGATGAGCGGTGATGCGACGCCCGTTGAAACAAAGTCCAAGGTTTAGGAACGATGATGGATCACTCGGAACACACTTCTGGCCTGGTTGCGCATTCCGACCTCAACGTGTCCAGGATCGGCAGCCTCAACGCCATCATCAATCGCATCGAGGAAGCGGTCGAGACCGAAACGGCGGCGATCCGCACCGACGTGAATTTCGATCTGAAGGCCTCGAATGCGCGCAAGAGCCGCTGCCTCTACGAGCTCAACCGCGTCATGAAGACCGTCACCCCCGAGGAGCTCGCCTCCGAGCATCAGGAAGGCCTGCTGCGCCTGCGCGGCAAGCTGGAACGCAACGAGGCGGCCCTTCTCGCTCACCTCAGCGCCGTCAGCGAGGTGGCGAACCTGATGAAGAGCGCCATCCAGTATGCCGAGACCGACGGCACCTATTCCGCCGGCGAATTCGGCTGGGCGCGTTCGTAACGGCCCCGTCCCATGATCAAGTTCGTCATCGCAGCGCTATGGATCGTCGCCGCCACCGTCGGCGCGGTCTTCTACGCCTTCCAGGCGGCCGGCGCGCGTGGCGACGATCCGCCACCGAAACCCTTGCTCGGCGGACTGGACTATGTCTCGACCGAGATCATCTCGGTGCCGCTGATCCGCAACTCGACCGTCGAGGGTTATTTCCTGACCAAGCTCGTCTACACGGTCGAGCCGAAAGAGATGGCCAAGCTGTCAGTACCGGCCGCAGCGCTGATCACCGACCAGGTCTATTCCTATCTCTACGCCAACCCGCAGATCGACTTCTCCAAGCAGGCGACGATCGATCTGGACAAGTTCCGCAATTCGATCCGCGACACCGTCAACGCCCGCGTCGGCATTGACCTGATCCACGAGGTCCTGGTCAATCAGGTCAACTATCTCAGCAAGGACGAAGTGCGCGACAACGCCATCAAGCGGCGCAGCGGCGCAGAACCGACGGAACCGGCGATGAACAAGGTTCCGCCGCCGACATCCGCGCACTGAGCTCCACGGATCAGTCCATTCTGGCGGCAAAATCGCTGGTGCGGTGAGCCCCATCGGCACGCCGCATTTGTCACCGAAATCACGTTGACGTAAACGTCAATCAAAGGCTATATGCGTGCTCGACGGCCGACAAGCTCGGGCGCGCAGGCGCTCGCCACCGGTCCGCACGGGTTCGGAACGGTCCGGACTGCACAACTGGCGCAAATGCGCCGTTAACAAGGGAGACAGTCATGGGCGTTCAGGAAATCGCAGATCAGCTCAAGTCCAAAGTTGCCAGCGCCGGCTTCGACAAGTCGGTGAAGTTCGATACCGGCGCCGACGGCGTCATCGTCATCGACGGCGCGACCGTTTCGACCACCGACGCCCCGACTGACTGCACCATCAAGCTCTCGCTCGACAATCTGGAATCGCTGCTTGCCGGCGACCTCAACCCGACCATGGCCTTCATGACCGGCAAGTTGAAGGTCGAGGGCGACATGACGGTCGCCATGGCGCTGAGCCAGCTCGTCGGCTGACCCGAAGACCATCGCCGAGATACTACCACGGCCTTGTCCTGGCGTATCGGCCAGAAATCAATGATAACGGCGGCAGATTGAGCTGAAAGCTACCTGCCGCCTTCAGGCCGCCACGATCCGCATTCCCGCCCGCTCGCCGGCCTTGCGCCCAGCGGCCTTCAGCGTACCGTGCGCGCCGTCCAGCGCGCCCTCCGCCAACTCCAACGCCAGGAAGCGGTCGCGCTCATAAGGGCCGGGCATCGCCAGGCGACCGGTCTTTTCAGCCGAGAAGCCGAAACGCCCGTAATAGGGTGCATCGCCGACCAAGAGCACGGCGCGATGGCCGAGCCTGCCGGCTTCAGTGATCGCCTGCCGCATCAGCGCCGAGCCGATGCCGGCGCTCTTCACCATCGGATCGACCGCAAGCGGACCGAGCAGCAGGGCTGGCGCACCACCCTCGCCCAGCCGCACATCCCAGAGCCGCACGGTGCCGACGATGGCACCGGTCTCGTTGCGGGCAACGAAAGCCAAGCCTTCGGACGGGCGGCGTCCGCGCCGCAGCTTTTCCGACGACTTGCGCTTACGGCCCGCGCCCATGGCGCGGTCGAGCAGCGCTTCGCGCGCGGCAGCGTCGGCGCCGTTCTCGGCGGTGATGATGAAGGCAGGCAGCGCTGCCGGGAGAATTTTGGCGATGTCCATTTCCGCGATCCTTCACGAGCGGAGGTGTTCCACAAGCGAACCCACCGCCGGCATTGCTGCCGGCGAGCGGGATGATCTGACGAGCTTTGCGCCCGTCAGATCACGTAGGATCGGAGAGGCTCGAAGCCGTTGAAGGCGACCGCCGAATAGGTGGTCGTATAGGCGCCGGTGCCTTCGATCAGCACCTCGTCGCCGATGGTCAGCGACAAAGGCAGCGGATACGGCGCCTTCTCGTACATCACGTCGGCCGAATCGCAGGTCGGTCCGGCGAGCACGCAGGGAGCCACCTCGCCACCGTCATGCGCGGTCACGATCGGGTAGCGGATCGCCTCGTCCATCGTCTCGGCGAGACCGCCGAACTTGCCGATGTCGAGATAGACCCAGCGCACATTGTCGTTGTCGGCCTTCTTCGAGATCAGCACGACTTCCGACTTGATGACGCCCGCATTGCCGACCATGCCGCGGCCCGGCTCGATGATGGTCTCCGGGATGTCGTTGCCGAAGTGCTTGCGCAGCGCGCCGAAGATCGCCTGGCCATAGGCCTGCGCCGCCGGCACATCCTTCAGGTAACGGGTCGGGAAGCCGCCGCCCATGTTGACCATCTTCAAGACGATGCCTTCCTCGGCAAGCGTCGCGAACACGCGCTTGGCATCGCCCAGCGCACGGTCCCAGGCGGTCAGGTCGGTCTGCTGCGAGCCGACATGGAACGACACGCCATAGGCGTCGAGGCCCAGCACCTTGGCGCGGCGCAGCACGTCGACCGCCATCGCCGGCACGCAACCGAACTTGCGCGACAACGGCCATTCGGCGCCTTCGCCGTCGGTCAGCACGCGGCAGAACACGCGCGCGGCCGGAGCGGCGCGGGCCACCTTTTCCACCTCTTCGACGCTGTCGACGGCGAACAGGCGGATGCCGAGCGCATAGGCCTTAGCGATATCGCGCTCCTTCTTGATGGTGTTGCCGAAGGAGATGCGGTCGGCGGGCGCGCCGGCGTCCATCGCCATCTCGGCCTCGGCAACCGACGCGGTGTCGAAAGACGAGCCCATCGCTGCGAGCAGGCGCAGGATTTCCGGCGCCGGGTTTGCCTTCACCGCGTAGTAGATCCGGGAATCGGGAAGCGCCTTCTCGAAGGCGCGGAAGTTATCGCGCACGACATCGAGGTCGACGACGAGGCAAGGGCCTTCGGGGCGTCGGGTGGCGAGGAAATCGAGTACACGTTGCGTAGCCATCGGAACCTCCATCGCACCAGGCGGTGCGTGCAAAGGTGCGGAACGCGGGCCTTCTGCCTCGCGAACACGCGGTCAAACAAAGGCGGGACGAAAATCCGATGGTACCAGCCGGTGGAGACCCCGGAACCATGGAAAGCCGTCTCGCGGCGATGGACCTAGCCTTGCCCGGCTATGATCCGCTTTGTCTGCCTTGGCTTGGATGGGAAATCCCAACCGCACTGCCGGCAATGAGGGTGTGCCTCTTCAGTAACCCCGGTCTATGGACAACCGGAAAACACCAGAAAGGCCCGCACCGTCGTTGCTTCAAGACGTCCTCGGATCGGCGGTTGGCCGCTGAACCGACCGGGCTCGTTACTTCCCGGGTACCGTCCCGATATCCTCGCCATTCGAGGGTCGGGGGACGCCCACAGGCACGTGCGACTTTGGGCAAGCGCGATATAGGCGCGCATGCTTTCACAATCAATTAAAATCGAACCCCGGCTTGAAAAAATTCGGCTGTCGAACGACTGTGGACGCACAGTATCCAGATATTGAACGATGCCCAGCCAGCGCGACCCCTTCAATGCCTTCCTCGATTTGCCACAAGTGGCTGTTTCCCATGCACAATCCGGCCCGCTAGCCGGCCTGTCCCTGGCCGTGAAGGACATTTTCGACGTCGCTGGCTACGTCACCGGCTGCGGCAATCCCGACAAGGGCGAAAACGGCGCAGCAGCGGCTAAAACGGCACCCACGGTGCGAAAACTGCTCGATGCCGGCGCGCGATTCGTCGCCAAGACACAGACCGACGAGCTCGCTTTCTCGCTGATGGGTCAGAACGCCCATTTTCCAAGGCCTGTGAACCCGGCCGCCCCCAACCGTGTCACTGGCGGGTCGTCCTCGGGCTCGGCAGCGGCCGTTGCCAGCGGTCTTGCCGACATCGCAACGGGCTCCGACACCGGCGGCTCGATCCGCGCGCCGGCAAGCTTCTGCGGCCTGATCGGACTGCGCACCACCCATGGCGCGATCTCGCTTGAAGGCACCATGCCGTTGGCGCCCAGTTTCGATACCTTCGGCTGGTTCGCACGGGACATCGGGACCTACGAGAAGGTGGCGGAGGTGCTATTTGGGAGAGAGGATGCGGTGAGCCTCGCTCACCCGCGCCCCTTCCGCCTCGCAGCCCTCAACGACCTGCTGCTGGGCAATGTGGAAGCGGCGGAATATCGCCGCATGATTGACGCCATCGCGCCAATCCTCGGCGAATCCAAGATCGCCCCTGCCCTCACCCACGACCTTGACGACCTCTACTGGTGCTTCCGCAAACTGCAGGCTTCCGAAGCCTGGGGTTCGCATGGCCGCTGGATCGAAGAGGGTGACCGCCGCCTCGGTCCGGGCGTCAAGGAGCGGTTTGCCTATGGCGCCAGCATCGACCAAGGTACCGTGACGACCGAAACCGCGTGCCGCGCCTCCTTCCGCGCCGAACTCGCCGACCGTCTCGGCGACGACGGCATCCTCGTCCTGCCGACCGTACCGGGCGCGGCACCGTTGGCAGCTTCGAGTTTCGACGAAACGCAGGCCTATCGCGAGCGTGCCTTGCATCTGCTTTGCCTGTCCGGGCTTTCCGGCTTCCCGCAGATCACGCTGCCGCTTGGAACCGTCGATGGCGCGCCATTCGGCATCTCGCTGCTCAGCCCGCAAGGCAGCGACCTCGCGCTTGTCCGGCTTGGGCGGCGTATTCTCGAAACAGCCGGAAAGGCCTGACGCGATGGACACTCTCACCCGCATGCGCGCCTTCATCGACGTGGTCGAGGCGGAGGGTTTTTCGGCCGCAGGTCGCAAGATCGGCCGTTCGAAGGCGCTGCTCTCCAAATATGTGCGCGAACTGGAAGACGAACTCGGCGCGCTCTTGCTCAATCGCACCACCCGTCAGTTCTCGCTGACCGAGGCCGGCCATACCTATTACAAACGCGCCTCCGAGATCGTGCGCGAGATCGACAGCCTGTCGGACGCGGTGCGCGACAGTTCCGGCGACGTGCGCGGCAGGATCAAGCTTTCGGCGCCGCGCACCATGGCGGACGCGGCGGTCGGTCAATCGATGATCGATTTCGCCAGGCAATATCCGGACGTCTCGCTGGAGGTGCATCTCGACGATCGCTTCGTCGACCTTGTCGAGGAAGGCTTCGACCTCGCCATCCGCATCACGCGGCTTGAAAACTCCTCGCTGATCGCCCGCAAGCTGGCGCCGTTTACGCTGAAACTCTGCGGTTCGCAGGAGCTGATCGCCAAATATGGCAAGCCGACCCGCCCTCAGGACCTGGCGCACATGCCCTGCGTGGTCGACACCAATGGCCGCTGGGCCTCCAACTGGCCGTTCCGTGGCGACGACGGCGACATCACCAGTGTTCCGATCAGCGGCCCGATGATGGTCAACAGCCCCATCACCACCCGCATGGCGGCCCTCGCCGGCCTGGGCTTTGCCCTGCTGCCGGATTTCGTCGCCGCACCGGAAATCAAGAGCGGCCGGCTGATCTCGCTGCTCGAGGACCGCATCGACTTCAACGGCGGCATTTTCGCGGTCTATCCGCACCGCCGCTACCTGCCGGCGAAGGTGCGTGTCTTCGTCGACTTCATGGTGCAGTGGTTCAAGACGCACGAAACGTCATAACATTTTCGTTAGCCCGGTCCCACTTTCGCCCGGTTTCTGGTAACCCTCGGGGCCATGCTCATCCGAAGGAATCGCCAGGGTCCATGAACGTCCGGGGACGAATAGCCACTACGGCCGCGGCCTTCGGCGCCTTGCTTACCGGCACGGTGCCGGCCATGGTCCACCCGCACGTCTTTGCCGAGGCCCGCCTCGACGTCGTGCTTTCCCCCGACCATCAGTCGATCGCGGCATTGCGCCACCTCTGGCGCTTCGACGAATTGTTCTCCTCGACGGTGCTGATGGAGTTCGACAAGAATTCCGACCTCAAGCTCGACGATGCCGAGCTGAAGGAAGTGGCCAACACCATTAAGGCGTCGCTGGCCGAGTACAATTATTTCCAGATGGTCACCGTCGACGGCAAGGACGTCAAGATGAAGGCGCCGGCCGACATCGTCGCCTCCTTCGACAACAACCAGCTCATCGTTCTGTTCGAAGACCAGCCGCAGCAACCACTCAGGCTGAAAGGCAAGATCGACCTCGGCGTCTACGATCCGACCTTCTATACCGCCATCGACTTCACCGACGATACCAACCTCTCGGTGAAGGACCTGCCTTCCTCCTGCAACCGCTCCGTCATCCGGCCGGACCCGGACCAGGCGATCGCCCAGAACCAGAAGACCCTGACGGAAGCGTTCTTCAACGATCCGACAGGCACGGACATGAGCAAGATCTTCGCGACCAAACTCGAGTTGAACTGTCGGCCAGAAGGGTAACCCCCCGTGACCAAGACGACGACACGCCTGATCTTCTGCCTGCTGGCGACGGCCTTCGTGACGGCGCAGCTGGCCGGCCACGCCCACGCGCAGAGCTCGCTGGGCATCGGCACCAATGACGCGATGGCGCCGAGCACCGGCCTGTTTTCCGGCTTCCTGACCTGGGTCAACTTGCGCCAGCAACAATTCTACCACGCGCTCGCCGACGCCATCAAAGCGATGCGCCAGGACGGTTCGAAACTCTGGCTGCTGATCGGCCTGTCCTTCGTCTACGGCATCTTCCATGCCGCCGGCCCTGGCCACGGCAAGGCCGTGATTTCCTCCTACATGCTGGCCAATGAAGTGGCGCTGAGGCGCGGCATCCTGCTCTCCTTCATCTCCGCCTTCCTGCAGGCGATCACCGCCATCGTGGTGATGCTGCTTGCCTATTTCGTGCTGCGCGGCACCTCGATCTCGATGACCGACACCGCCTGGTTCCTGGAGATCGCGTCTTACGCCTTCGTGACGGTCTTCGGCGCCTGGCTATTGTGGCGCAAGCTCGGCCCGGCGGTGAAGCGCTTGTTCGGCGCGGCACCCACCTACAGCCTGTCAGCCGCGCATGCCCATGCCGGCGGCCACAGCCATGCCGACCATGGTCATGCCCGCGCGGCACATTCGCATGACCATTCCGCCCACGACCATCATGACCACGGGCACGATCACCACGATCATGCCGGCCATGATCATCACCACCACGACCACCATCATCACGATCATGGCCCGGGCCAGGTCTGCGAGAGCTGCGGTCATTCGCATGCACCCGACCCGACCCTGCTCGCCGGCGACCGCTTCGACTGGCGCAGCGCCTGGACGGCGGTTGCCGCCGTCGGCATCAGGCCCTGCTCCGGCGCGCTGATCGTGCTGTCCTTCGCCTTCCTCAACGGCCTGTGGGCTGGCGGCATCCTGTCGGTGCTGGCGATGGCGGTGGGAACGGCGATCACCGTCTCCCTGCTCGCCACGCTGGCAGTGACGGCCAAGGACTGGGCCGTGATGCTGGCCGGCGACGGCCGTTTCGGCAACCGCGTCCATTCCGCCATCGAAATCGGCGGCGCGGCGATGGTGTTCCTGTTCGGCCTTATCCTGCTGACGGCCAGTCTGCGAGCTTAAGCGCTGTCTCCCCTTGCGGTGGAGAAAAACACCTACTCGCCCAGTTCATCCTCGATATGCGCATGGATGATAGCATCGAAACTGGTCTCCGCTTCGAAACCCAGTTCCCGTGCGCGGCGTGCCTCGAAGCGGGTCGGCCAGTTCTTGACGATCGCCCACACCGCCTCGTCCGGCGCCTCGCGGATCAGCGCGACCGCTTTTACACCGGCGACGCGGCCAAGCGCCTCGATCTGCTCGGCGACGCTGACCCCGACACCCGGCATGGTGATGTTGCGGCGCGGGCCTACGGTCGCGCCGTCGATCTCGGCGGCGCGGATCAGGAACCCGACCGCCGAGCGCGGGCTGGCATGGGTGTGCACCACCGAACGCGGCACCGGCAGCATCGCCTCGACGCCGTTCAGCGGCTCACGGATGATGCCGGAGAAGAAACCGGAAGCGGCCTTGTTCGGCTTGCCGGGCCTGACACAGATCGTCGGCAGGCGAATGCCGATGCCGTCGAAGAAGCCGCGTCGCGAATAGTCGGCCAGCAGCGCCTCGCCGACCAGTTTCTGCGTGCCGTAGGAGGTCAGCGGCGTGGCGTGGAAATCGTCGGGAATGACCGGCGGAAACGGTGCGCCGAACACGGCGATCGACGAGGTGAAGACGACGCGTGGATTGTAAGCCGCCACCCTGATCGCGTCGAACAGTGCTCTCGTGCCGTCGAGGTTGACCCGGTAGCCGAGGTCGAAATTGGCTTCCGCCTCCCCGGAGACGACACCGGCCAGATGGAAGACGATGTCTGGGCGCGTTCTCAAAAGCGCGTCGGCCGCGCCGGGCGCGGCAAGGTCGCCGGTGTGGATGGTGGTCGAAATGCCGGCCGCGACAGGCGTTTTCGGCGCCACGATATCATGCAGGTCTAGCGCTGCGATGCGCCTGCCGCGCAGCGCGCCGTCCTTCGCCAGTCGCGTCGTGAGCTTGCGGCCGATCATACCGGCCGCACCGGTGATCAGCACGCGCATATCAGTTTCCCTTTCGCCGCTGGGCGCGGCTGCGCAGCCAGAACACGAGGAAGAAGGCCGCCACGAACAGCACCGCGACAATGCCGGCCAGCACCGTCGAGATATTGCCGATCGCTAGCATGATCGTTGGAAGATAGAAGGCCGTCACGCCGAACAGAAGCATGATCGACAGCGCGGCGATGGCCGAGCGCTTGCTTTCGCGGTCCATGGTGGGTCCGATCCCGGGTCTCGGTTTCCGTTTGTCGACGTCTCGTTAGCACAGCCTGCCGTTCAATGCAGGTGCCTGGGCTGCGGTGAGACGCCACGCACGGCCTCTCGCGGGCGGCCGTCCTCGGCGCGGCGGTCGAATTCGATTTCCACGGTCGCATGGCTGATGTCGTGCCCGGCACGCAGGCGGCTTTTTATGGCGTCGACGGCGACATGCGCGTCCACGCCGTCCTTCAGGCTGGCATGCAGCGTCGCCATGTTGCGGGCCCCGTCGATGGACCACAAATGCACGTGATGAACCTCGCGCACGCCGGGCACATTGTCCTGGAGGTCGTTGACGATGGCGTCGCGGTCGAGTCCCGCCGGCGTTCCCTCCAGCAATACATGTGCGGCCGCCCGCATCAGGTTCCAGGCCGTCGACGGGATCAGAACGGCCACCAACACCGACAGGATGGGATCGATCGGCGTCCAGCCGGTTGCCAGGATCACCAGCGCCGCGACGATGGCGGCCAGCGATCCCAAAATATCGCCCAGCACATGCAGGAGCGCACCGCGCATGTTGAGGCTTCCGCGGTCGCCGCCATGCAGGATCACGAAGCCCGCGACATTGACAGCCAGGCCCAGCGCCGCGACCACAAGCATCGGCCCGCCGAGCACCGGTAGCGGCGCCTGGAAGCGCCGCCACGCCTCGTAGCAGATCCACAACGCCACCAGGAAGATTGCGAGGCCGTTGGTATAGGCGACCAGCGTCTTGACGCGGCCATAACCATAGGTGTGCCGGCCGTTGGCCGGCCTCTCGCCGAGATGGAAGGCGTACCAGGCGAGCCCCAGCGCGATTGCGTCGGTCAGCATGTGGCCGGCATCGGCAAGCAGCGCCAACGAACCGGTTAGCAGGCCGCCGATCACTTCGGCGACCATGAAACCACCGGTCAGAACCGCCGCGGCGAGAACGCGCTTCTTGTCGGCGGCACCAAGATCGTGCCCGCCTGCATCATGGTCTTGGCTGTACGAACCGTGGTCGTGCGAATGATCATATCCCATCAGCCAACCCTCTTGGCGGGGGAACTTAAATCAATTCATTTGGATATAGAAGCATTCCGCTGCCATCCAGCGGCCACTAATCTTCGACTTTAGTACAAGATATTCAGAAACCAGCCGGCTAAGGATAAAATTCAACTAAAAATCCCCTGCCCGCCCTATGGACCACGCTTTTCGCACCGAGTCATTTAAGTTCGGCTCAGCAGCCGTCAATGTGATCGGAACGCCTCCAGACGCCGCTTCTGCTGCCCGGCGGCGTCGAAATTGGCCGGGTCCAGCCAGGCTTCGTAAGCCTTCTTCAGCGCCGGCCATTCCTTGTCGATGATCGAGTACCACGCCGTATCGCGGTTCTCGCTCTTGACCACCAGATGCTGGCGGAAAATACCCTCGAAACTGAAGCCGAAGCGTTCCGCCGCCCGCTTTGACGGTTCGTTGTTGTTGTTGCACTTCCACTCGTAGCGGCGGTAGCCGAGCTCGTCGAAAGCATATTGGGCGAACAGGAACTGTGCCTCGGTCGCCGCCGGCTTGCGCGCGATCAGCGGCCCCCAATAGATGTTGCCGATCTCGATCACGCCAAAGGCGGGCTCTATGCGCATCAACGTCTGCCGGCCGGCGACCTTGCCGCTCGCCTTGTCGATCACCGCGAAAAACAGCGGGTCGCTACTGGCTTCCACCTTGTCCAGCCAGGGCTGGAACGCCGCCCGGCTTTCCGGCGGCACCTCGAACAGCCAGCGGAAGCGGCCGTCGGCGTCGGTCACCGAGGAGGCCTCGAACAGGCCGTCGCCGTGCCGCGCCGCGTCCAGCGGCTCCAGCCGCACATAACGGCCTTCCAGCACCTTGCGCTCCGGACGCGGGCGCGGCTGCCAGTTCTTCAGATCTTCGGACACCATTGGCTCCTTAACGTTTGACAGGGCTCGCGCACCCTTTCAAAAAACACGGATGCGCAACTAGCACCAGCTGGACCAACAAAATGATCCACACAATCCCTGCCTTCGATCGCCTCGGCGAGGAAAATGCCTTCGCGGTGCTCGCCCGCGCTACCGCGCTTGCCGGGCAGGGACGCGACATCGTCAATCTCGGCATCGGCCAACCGGATTTCCGCACGCCGGAACACATCGTCGAGGCCGCCATCAAGGCGCTGCGCGACGGCCACCATGGCTATACGCCGGCCACCGGCCTTGCCGCCACCCGCGAGGCGGTGGTGCGCCGCACGCTCGCCACCACCGGCGTCGAAGTCTCGCCCGACAACGTCATGATCCTTCCCGGCGGCAAGCCGACCATGTTCGCCGCCATCCTGATGTTCGGCGAAGCGGGCGCCGATATCCTCTATCCCGATCCCGGCTTTCCCATCTATCGCTCGATGATCGAATTCACCGGCGCCCGGCCGGTGCCGGTGCCGATCCGCGAGGAAAACGGTTTTGCCTTCTCCGCCGACGAAACGCTGGCGCTGATCACACCCACCACGCGCCTGCTCATCCTCAACTCGCCTGCCAATCCGACGGGCGGGGTGACGCCACGTACGGAGATCGAGAAGCTGGTGAAAGGGCTGGAACGGCACCCGCATGTCGCGATCCTCTCCGACGAGATCTACGACGTGATGACCTATGACGGCGAGCGACATTGTTCGCTGCTCACCTTCCCGGAAATCCGCGACCGGTTGATCGTGCTCAACGGCTGGTCGAAGACCTGGGCGATGACCGGTTGGCGCATGGGCTGGTCGATCTGGCCGAACGGCGACAAGGGCGCGCATCTCTACGACAAGGTGCGCAAGCTGGCGGTCAATTGCTGGTCCTGCGTCAACGCGCCCAGCCAATATGCCGGCATCGCCGCTATCGACGGCCCGCAGGACGAAGTCGCCGCCATGATGCGGGCCTTCGATCGCCGCCGCAAGCTGGTGGTGGAGGGCCTGAATGCCCTGCCCGGCATTTCCTGCATCACGCCGAAGGGCGCCTTCTACGCCTTCCCCAACATCTCCGGCACCGGCTGGAAAGCCAAGAAACTTGCCTCCGCGCTGCTGGAAGAGGCGGGCGTAGCTCTGATCGGCGGACCGGATTTCGGCGTGCTTGGCGAAGGCTACATGCGGCTTTCCTACGCCAACTCGGAAGACAACATCGCCCGTGCCCTGCAAAGGATCGGCGATTTCCTGATCGCGAACGCAAAGACGGGAGGCACCCCATGAGAGGTACAACCCTGTTCGGGCTGATATCGCTGGTGTTTCTCGTTGGCACGTTTCAGGTGTCGGCCGATGAGCCGATAAAAGCCTGCGGCGGCATAAGGGGCCTCTCCTGTAGTGCCAGCCAATTCTGCGAGTTTCCGGTCGAGACCCAATGTGGCCGCGCTGATCGCATGGGCATTTGCATGCAGAGGCCTGAGATTTGCACGGAGCAATATCAGCCGGTGTGCGGTTGCGACGGCAAGACCTACGGCAACGATTGCGCACGCCGCGCCGCAGGCGCTGCCAAGCTCAAGGATGGGGAGTGCTGAATACCGTCAGACCAATGGCGCTGCACTCATTCAACCAATCCCGGCACTGCCGGAAAGCCTATCACCCAAGAATTAGGTGCTTTGCACTTTAGTCAAGCGCAGCGCAACCTCAACGATAAGACGCACTGCCAACAACTGAAGCACTAAGGTCGCCGCACTCATTACCCCTCCAAAGGCGACGATCGATGCCGACGCACCGAGAACAGCTGGAGTTTTGGGAACAAGAAGAAGCCAAATAGTCGTACCCAACGACTCTAAAACAATTCTCATCGTGAAAATAACTAGTGCTAGCCTCCACAGAACGATTGCCAATTTCTCGACGTCTACGCGCTTTAAAACCCAAATATCCGAAAACTTGCTCATCGACACCCCCGACGTCAGACGACACTCTGGCAGAATTTCTGTACCAGGCCAATTTAGACCCGTTTTTATCCGCGGCGACGTTATCAGCCTCGCCCGACCAGCGGCATCTTGGTCGCCATCACCGTCATGAACAGCACGTTGGCGTCGAGCGGCAGGCCGGCCATATAGACCACGGCTTCGGCGACACGTTCGACATCCATCACCGCTTCCGCCGCGATAGTGCCATTGGCCTGAGGTACACCCACCGTCATCGGCACGGCCATTTCGGTCAGCGCATTGCCGATGTCGATCTGCCCGCAGGCGATGTCGAAGGGACGGCCGTCCAGCGCCAGCGTCTTGGTAAGGCCGGTGATCGCGTGCTTGGTCGCTGTATAGGGCACGGAGCCCGGTCGCGGCACCTGTGCCGAAACGGAGCCGTTGTTGATGATGCGCCCACCCATCGGCGTCTGCCGACGCATGGCGCCGAAGGCGGCGCGGGCGCACAGGAAGGAACCGGTCAGGTTGACGGCAACGATGTCGTTCCAGACCTCGACCGGGATTTCGTCGATCGGTGTCGATTTGTAACCCATGCCGGCATTGTTGAAGAGCAGGTCGACCCGTCCGAACGCATCCGTGGTCGTCTTGAACAGCGCCTCGACCTGGTCGGGCTTGGTGATGTCGCAGGCGACCGCCAGCGCCGCCGCCTTGGTCTTGCCGGCAGCCGCGATTGCGGGCTCGAGCACCGCCTTGCGCCGGCCGCAGAACACCGTGTTCCAGCCGTCCTTCAGCAAGGCTGTCGCAACGCTCTTGCCGATGCCGGTACCCGCGCCGGTGACGATTGCCGTGCCCTTGATTGTCATGCCGTCCTCCCCGGCGCATGCCCCCGAAAATCGGAACGGTTTTCGGACAGGATCGGGCGCCAACTTAAAGTGTTAGAGCGTCCTTTGGGCGAACGATAGGGTGCGGCGCTCAACAGAGACCGAGGCATGGCAAATGAATGCCGCCGTGGCAAGCCGCGGCGCGAGGATCAGAGGGATGGATGGAGATGGCCAACAAAAAGGGCGGTCATTGGCGACCGCCCAGTCTGAACCAGCTTGGGAGGAGGATAGCCGATCCGATGCTTAAAATGATGCGCCTGACTGGTTAACGAAAGATTAACGCAGCCGGCGCCGGTCAACCTTGCGCTGTCGCGTCAGCTTCCTACCACTTCGGATTGACGCCGACCGGCGCTTTTGCCGAGGCGACGGTCGCCTCGATATGATCGACCAGCGCGTCGGGCAGGCTGAGCCGTCCGGCCAGCATGTCGAGATAGCCACGCTCGGCGCGTGTGTCCGGGTCGATGGCGAGACGCGAGGCGGTGTAGAGCTCGATCTTCTGCGCCTCGGTCTTCGCGGCGGCAGCGAGCGCGTCGACATCCGTCGGCGCCGCCAGCGCATCCCGAAGGAAGTCGGTGGCCTCGGCGCCGAGGCCCGACAGGCCGACCTTGTCGATGATCTTGCCGCGCTCCGCCTCGTCGATACGGCCGTCCGCCTTGGCGGCGGCGATCATGGCGCGCACGATGGTCAGCGCGAATTCGGCCTCGCCCTGCGGCGCCTGAGCCGGATCGAAGCTGTCGCCGGCCGGCGGCGGCAACAATTCCGGCTCCCTGGCGACATCGGCCGGCTTCTGGCCGGCCTTGTAGTTCTGGTAGGCCTTGTAGGCCAGCCCGCCAATGGCGGCAAGACCGCCAAGCTTGACGGCCGTGCCGGTCACCTGACGCCCCGCGCCGGTGCCCAGAAGCACGGCAGCCAAGGCGCCGGCGGCCAGCGGATTGTCCTTGGCCATCTGAACGGCCTGGCCTGCCTTGTCGCGCACGGTTCCGGTGGCGCCGGGAACTTGCGAGCTCAGAAGATCGTCGAGCAGTTTCTTGGGGTCGAACATCAAGGGCTCCAGCTTGTCTCGGCGGTTTTCATCCGCAGAGGTAGGCGGGCGAAGGCAACATTACAATGACATCGGCGCCTTTCTTGCTGCGTCGCATGCGCATGGAAGGCCCCCCAAACGGGCTTTCGTGCCGCCGGCCAGATGCCGGGATCAACTGCCGATATGCCGGCGGTCGCCGCGCCGGGCGGCCAGTTCGACCTGGCGGTGGCGCTCGGCATAACGGGCGCGGTCGTCGTCGGAGCGCGCCTCATGGCAATGCGGACACGAGATGCCGGCCTTGTAATGAGGCGAAGCCCGCTCCTGCGGCGTCAGCGGATGCCGGCAGGCGCGGCACAGCTCAGCCTCGCCCTCGGCCAGCCCATGCGAGACGGAGACGCGCTCGTCAAAGACAAAACACTCGCCTTTCCAGAGACTTGCGTCTTCCGGTACGTCTTCGAGATATTTCAGGATGCCACCCTTGAGGTGGAAAACCTCGTCGAAACCGAGCGATTTCACATAGGCGGTCGCCTTCTCGCAGCGGATGCCGCCGGTGCAGAACATAGCGACCTTCTTACCTTCCAGCTCGGCGCTGTGGTCGCGCGCCCATTGCGGGAAATCGCGAAAACTCTTGGTTTGCGGATCGATCGCACCCTCGAAGGTGCCCAATGACACCTCGTAGTCGTTGCGGGTGTCGATGACGACGGTGCCCGGATCTGAGATCAGCGCGTTCCAGTCCTTGGCCTCGACATAGGTGCCGACAGCGCCGAGCGGGTCGATGTCCGAGACGCCCATGGTGACGATCTCGCGCTTAAGCCGCACTTTCATGCGATGGAACGGCATCTCGGCCGCTTCCGAATACTTGACCTCGAGCCCGGACAATTCCGCAATGGATTCAAGATGTTCGATGAGCGCCGCAATGGCCTCGGCGCTGCCGGCGACGGTGCCGTTGATGCCTTCATGCGCCAAAAGCAGCGTGCCCTTGATGCCGTGTCCGCAGCAGAAAGCGGCCAGCGGCGCGCGCAGCGCTTCGTGGTCGGCAAGCCTGGCGAAGCGGTAGAGCGCGGCGACGCGAACGGGTCTGGGCGGCGCGGATTGGTTCATCGGGCACGTCCGTACCCCCTCGCGCCTGTGGACACAAGCACGGGGTGGCGGCTCCGGTGCACAAAAAAGCGCCTGCCCGTTCAAGCCCTTGCGCGGCAGGGGCCGGATTCCGGCGCCCGAATTTATACACAGGCCCGCGAACGGTTCGAAAATCGGTCGAAAAATGGAGAACCGTCCGTCATGTTCGATGAAACCGTCAACACCGCAATCCGTCGCGCCGCCCGCGCCGCCGATCTCGACGCCGCAGCCCTGTTTGCTCTCGTCGAGGTGGAAAGCGGCGGCCGGTTTTTCACGAAAATGGACGGCAGGGCCGAACCGCCGATCCGCTTCGAGGGACACTATTTCGACCGCCGGCTGCAAGGGGCCTCCCGCGAGGCAGCACAGGCTGCCGGTCTCGCCTCTCCCGTCGCGGGAGCGGTCGCCAATCCGCGAACCCAGGCGGCGCGCTGGGCGCTGCTGACGCGGGCGGCGGCCATCGACCGCAAGGCCGCCTATGAATCGACCTCCTGGGGTGTCGGCCAGGTCATGGGCGCGCACTGGGCCTGGCTGGGGTTTGCGGACGTCGAGGCGCTGGTGGCCGAAGCGCGCTCCGGTATCGAGGGCCAGTTGCGGCTGATGCTGCGCTATGTCGACAAGGCCGGTCTGGCGCCGGCGCTGCGCAACCGCGACTGGACCGCTTTCGCGCGCGGCTATAACGGCCCCGGCTATCGCCGCAACGCCTATGACCGCAAGCTTGCCGCCGCCTACCGGCGCCATGCCGGCCTGGCCATCGGCACGTTTGAAGAACTGGACAAGGATGAGCCCCCGGCGCCGTCCGCCGATCCGCTCCACCGCCGCGTTCTCAACTGGCTCGGCCGACAGGTCGGTCGCTAAACGTCGGCTCCACACCGCCGGTCGATGGCAAACGCCAGGCTTAAGATTTTCCACCGGCTGACACTGGTTATCCGGCCGACCGACGCTATCCTTCAGGCCAAGCGCCGGTGTGGCCTCCTATCAGTGCGAAGCTACGTGGACTTGGACATGGCCCTCTGCTAGACAAATTTAAATCGGTTGAATTTTTGCCGGAAAACGGCGTCGGCGAGAAGCCGGGAACAACAAGCCAAGGACAACAGGAATGTCGAACAAGACCGCAAAGCTGCTTTCGCTGCTCGACGGCCAGCCGGTGATCCCGGTGATCAAGATCGCCGACGTCAAGGATGCCGTGCCGCTGGCGCGTGCCCTGGCGCGTGGCGGCCTGCCGGCCATCGAAATCACGCTGCGCACCGACGCGGCGCTCGACTCCATCCGCCGCGTGGCGGCCGAGGTCGAGGAGGCAGTGGTCGGCGCCGGCACCATCCTCAATGCCCGCCAGTTCGACGAGGCGGCCAAGGCCGGCTCGCGTTTCATCGTCAGCCCCGGCCTGACCCGGGAAGTGATCGCGGCCGCCAGCGGCAGCGACGTGCCGCTGCTGCCCGGCGTCATCACGCCGGGCGAAATCATGGCTGCCGCCGAGGCCGGGCTCGATTTCCTGAAATTCTTCCCGGCCGAACAGGCCGGCGGGGCCGCTTTCCTAAAATCGCTGGCTTCGCCCTTCGGCGGCATCCACTTCTGCCCGACCGGCGGCATCGGTGCAAACAACGCCAAGGACTATCTCGGCCTGCCGAACGTGATCTGCGTCGGCGGTTCCTGGGTGGCGCCCGACGAGATGGTCAAGGCCGGCGACTGGGCCGGCATCGAGGCGCTGGCGCGCGAAGCGAGCAAGCTGCGCAAGAAGTGACTTGTCCCTCCCCGCGTGGGAGATCAAAAACTAAGCCGCAAACAAAAACCGCGCCTCATGGGCGCGGTTTTTCGTTTTGGGAACCCACAGACTTACTTGGTCTGGAAGCGGGCCACCGAGAGGAACTTCACGGCGGTGCCGGTGAAGCGGCTGGCGTCGGTCGGCTGGCCGTCCGGCTGGAAGCCGGCGGTGTAGACCTCGCTCGGCGCCGAACGCACCAGATTGTAGGCCAGACGCGGCGCGGTGGTGGAATCCGTCACCTTGGCGATCTGCTCGTTGGCCTGCAGCGCCCAGCGCGCCGCCTTCGGCGCGGCCGGAAGCACCACGGACTTCGCGGTCGGCTTGGCATCCTGCACGTTGGCGCGGGCTTCCTTGCGCGTCGTCTTCACGCTGCCGCCCATGGCCGCGGCCGGATCGGAGCCGGCGGGACGGGCGGCGACGGCGCCACGCGGCGTGGCGGCATCGACGCCGGACGGATCGTTGAAGGCCGAACGCGGCGCCGGGCTCGGCGTGACGGCGGCGACCTGATAGGTGTCGGCGGCGGAGGACTGCTCCAGCACGGCCTTGACCGCGTCGGTACGCCCGCCGGGCGGTACCGCGAACGCGTCGGTGGCCGTCGGTCGCGAGCCCTTACCGGTGTCGGCAAGCGCCAGAAGCACCGCCTGCTGGTTGGGTTCGGCCTGGGCCGTCGCTGTTTCCGGTCGCCGGGTCGGAACCGGCACATTGGCGGCGACAGCCTGATCATCCGCGCTAGCGGCGGCAACCGGCTGCGGCGCATTGGCATCGGCCATGCCGAACGGCACGGTGTCAGGCGAAACAGGTGCCGCGGCGGCCACGACAGTCGGCTGCTCGGCCTGGCTGGTCGCGCTGGCGTCCGCCACGCCGAATGGAACGGTCTCGGGCGTCGGCGGCGTCTGCACGCCGACATCCGCCTTCGGACGCGGCGCCGCACCCGGCAGCGGCACGGAACGGGCCGGCAGCGCCGCGATGATCGTCTCCGGCGTTTCCTTCTTCGGCTCGTCGGCCAGCTGCGGCTCTTCCGGCGTTTCGGCCACGGCCGGAACGTCGGTGCGCTGCGCGTTCTCAGGCGAAACGATGGCGATGCCAGGCTTCGATGCCGCGGCCGGCTTCATCGCGGCCTTCGGCTTCGGCGCCGGCGTCATCGCGACATCGGCGGAATCGTCTTCCTCGTCCTCGCCGCCGCCAAAGAAGGCAGCCAGGAAGCCACCCGACTTGTGGGTGGTGCCGCCGGCGCTGGCCAGTTCGATATTCGGCGTGCCGTTGGACTTGCGCGCCTTGTAGGAGGCCATCGCCTGCTCGTAACCCGGCAGCGGGCGACCGTCGCTCGGCACATGCAGCGTCTTGCCGTTCGGGAACAGGCGCGCCAGTTCCTGGCGGCTGATGCCCGGCCAATGGCGCACATTGCCGACGTCCATGTGCACGAAAGGCGAGCCGGAGGTCGGATAGTAGCCGACGCCGCCGCCCTGCATCTTCAGGCCGATGTCGCGCAGCTTCTTCAGCGGCACGCCTTCGATGTAGAAGTCCATCGCGCGGCCAAGGATATGCTGGCTCTTCTCGGCGACGCCGCTGCGGCGGCTGCGCGATTTCAGCATGGCGTTGGTGGACGGCGCGCGATAGCCGCAGATGACCTGGATATAGCCGCGCGAACCGCTCTGGCGATAGGCTTCCCACACCAGATCCATCAGGCGCGGGTCCATCTTGGTCGGTTCGTTGCGACGCCAGTCGCGCAGGAAGAAGTTCAGCTTCTTGAGGCCGG
Source organism: Mesorhizobium terrae (assembly GCF_008727715.1). Lineage (GTDB taxonomy): Bacteria > Pseudomonadota > Alphaproteobacteria > Rhizobiales > Rhizobiaceae > Mesorhizobium > Mesorhizobium terrae. Next base: position 2,897,438 of record NZ_CP044218.1, on the reverse strand, counting down.
CCTGATCATAGCGGCCGTTGCGCTTGAAGACGATTTCGTCGACTTCGCCGGTGTGCAGATTGCGCAGCTTGAGCGCGCGCACCTCGGCATGGGCGGCGCCAGCCGAGACGGCAAGCAGGCCAGCCGCCATCGTGGCGCCGGCAAGCCATTTCCGCCAGACGCTCAACGAGGATTGACGCCTGTTCTGGTGTCGTTCGATTCTGCTCAAATCAAAAGGCCTTGCAGACTGCCGTTTGTCCCCGGATTTGATCAAACGGGCATGGTGGATTCACACCCGATAATCGATCCTAATGGTTAATCGACACTTATTGAAGCCGAAATGCGGTAACACCGTGGCGATATCCCGCCCTAATTTCCGCAATTCGCTTCTTGGTAAACCACTGGTTTAAACGAGGAAACTCGCCCGAAGCTTGCGCGGGAATCAGGAGGCTATCTTTTCCGCCCGACCGGTTTCGGGATCAATGCCATATTCCTTGAGTTTTCTGTACAGCGTCGAGCGACCAATGCCAAGCCGCCGCGCCACCTCGCTCATCTGGCCATTGTAGTGGTCGATGGCAAGCCGGATCATCTCCAGTTCGACCGCCGCCAGCGAACGCACATCGCCACGATCGTCGAGCGCGGCCAGCGTGCCGAAGCGCTGTTCCAGGCGCGGCGGCAGGCTTGCGTGAGCAGGCATTTGCGGCACTGGCTCCACCGCCTCGTCGGCAAGGTCGGGCACCACGGACGGCGCGGCCGCTTCCAGCACCACGGTACCTTCGACCTGGGCACGGATCTGCGGGAATTCCTCCACCGTCAGCGTCTCGCCTTCGGCCAGAACCGAGGCGCGGTAGATGGCGTTTTCGAGCTGGCGGATGTTGCCCGGCCAGTCATAGGCCTGGAGCATGGCCAGCGCCGGTTCGGCGATCGACAGCCGGCGCTTCGGGCCGACCGGCGTGACCTTGTCCATGAAATGCCGGACCAGGAAGGGGATGTCCTCCTTACGGCGGCGCAGCGGCGGCACCATGATCGGGAAGACATTGAGGCGATAGAACAAATCCTCGCGGAAGCCGCCATCCTTGACCTGCTGCAACAGGTCGCGGTGAGTGGCCGAGATCAGCCGGATATCGACCTTGACCGTGGCGCGGGCGCCGACCGGGTCGACCTCGCCCTCCTGCACGGCACGCAGGAGTTTTACTTGCACATCGAGCGGCAGGTCGCCGATCTCGTCGAGGAACAGCGTGCCCGAATGCGCCTCGACGAACTTGCCCGCATGTTTTTCGGAAGCGCCGGTGAAGGAACCCTTCTCGTGGCCGAACAGGATCGATTCGACCAGATTGGCGGGGATGGCGCCGCAATTGACGGTGACGAAGGGTTTCGAGCGACGGTCGCCGCTGCCCTGGATGGCGCGCGCCACCATTTCCTTGCCGACGCCCGATTCGCCCTCGATGAGGATCGGGATGGACGAAGCCGCCGCCTTCTGGCCGAGCCGGATGACGCGCTCCATCGCAGCACTTCGCGTGGCGAGGTCCTTGAAGGAGAGTGTCTGGCCGGCGCGGCGCGCGGTGCGCTTCACCGCCACCTCGACCTCCTCGACCTTGAGCGCGCTGGCGATTGCCGCCTGCAGGCGCTCCGGCGAGGCCGGCTTGACGACGAAGTCGAAAGCGCCGTGGCGCATCGCCTTCACCACCGTTTCGATGCCGCCTTGCGCGGTCTGCACGATGACCGGGATGCGGATGTCGCGCTCGCGCATTGCCTTGAGTACGGCGATACCGTCCATGCCGGGCATGGCGAGGTCGAGCACCACGACCGACACGTCGCGGGCGCCCGGCCCATCCATCGCCGCCAGCCCGGCCTCGCCGCCATCGGCGGTGAGCGCCGAATGGCCGAAACGGCTGAGCGCGGCCTCCACCAGCCTGCGCTGGACCGGATCGTCGTCGACGATGAGGATGGAACCTGTCATGAGTGTCGCGATTTCCCCGTCGCCATCGCTTGTGCCCTATGGATCATCTTGGCACAGGGTTCTAAATAAGCTTTCAAAAAAGCCGGTGAACGAATTGCTTAGGATTTGACCGGCCCGCGCGGCATTTTCCGGAAGGTGTTGAAATGCAAACGTTTTTTGACCGGCTTCATGCGCCGGCCCAAATCGGCCGCAAGGCAGCCGAACTCGGCAATCTGCCCGAATGGAACCTGGCCGACCTCTACGCCGGCATGAACGCGCCGGAACTGAAGCGCGACATCGACAAGGCCGGCGCCGATGCCGCCGCCTTCGAGGACCGCTGGAAGGGCACCTTGGCGGCCGAAGCCGCGCACGGCGCCGACGGCAAGCTCGGCGAGGCGCTGAAATCCTATGAAGCGCTGGAAGAGCTGATCGGCAGGATCGTCTCCTATGCCGGGCTGGTCTATGCCGGCGACACCTCCGACCCGCAGCGCGCCAAGCTTTACGGCGACGTCCAGGAGAAGATGACGGATGCCTCCTCGCATCTCCTGTTCTTCGGGCTGGAGCTGAACCTGGTGGACGACGCGGCGATCGAGCAGGCGCTCGCCGCCGACCCGGAATTCGGCCACTACCGACCCTGGGTGCTCGACCTCAGGATGGACAAGCCCTACCAGCTCGAGGACCGCATCGAGCAATTGTTCCACGAAAAGTCGGTGACCGGGCGCGGCGCCTGGAACCGGCTGTTCGACGAGACGATGACGGAGCTGCGCTTCGACATCGATGGCGAACAGCTGGCGCTGGAGCCGACGCTCAACCGGCTGCAGGACGCAGACGGCGCGGTGCGCCGCCAGGCTTCCGAGGCGCTGGCCGCGACCTTCGCCAAGAACCTTCGCACCTTCACGCTGATCACCAACACACTGGCCAAGGACAAGGAAATCTCCGACCGCTGGCGCGGCTTCCAGGACATCGCCGATTCACGCCACCTCGCCAATCGCGTCGAGCGCGGCGTCGTGGATGCGCTGGCGAGCGCCGTTCGCGACGCCTATCCGCGCCTGTCGCACCGCTATTATCGCATGAAGGCGCGCTGGCTCGGCATGGACGAGATGAACCACTGGGACCGCAACGCGCCGCTGCCCGAAACGCCGCAAGCGACGATACCGTGGGACGAAGCCAGGAACACCGTTCTGTCAGCCTATCACCGCTTCTCGCCGGAGATGGCCGATATTGCGCGCCGCTTCTTCGACCGCAACTGGATCGACGCGCCCGTGCGGCCCGGCAAGTCGCCCGGCGCCTTCGCCCATCCGACGGTGCCGTCGGCGCATCCCTATGTTTTGTTGAACTATATGGGCAAGCCGCGCGACGTGATGACGCTGGCGCACGAACTCGGCCATGGCGTGCATCAGGTGCTGGCCGGCGGCCAGGGCGCGCTGATGGCTTCAACCCCGCTGACCTTGGCCGAGACCGCCTCGGTGTTCGGCGAGATGCTGACCTTCCGTTCCCTGCTCGACAAAACCGAGGACCGGCGCGAACGCAAGGCCATGCTCGCCCAGAAGGTCGAGGACATGATCAACACGGTGGTGCGCCAGATCGCCTTCTACGAATTCGAGCGCAAGGTGCACACCGAGCGCAAGAACGGCGAGCTGACCTCCGACCAGCTCGGCAAGTTCTGGCTGGAGGTGCAGGCGGAAAGCCTGGGCCCAGCGATCAAGCTGCGCGAGGGCTACGAGACCTTCTGGGCCTACATCCCGCACTTCATCCATTCGCCGTTCTACGTCTATGCCTATGCCTTCGGCGACTGCCTGGTGAACTCGCTCTACGCCGTCTACCAGAACGCCGAACGCGGCTTCCAGGAGAAGTATTTCGACATGCTGCGCGCCGGCGGCACCAAGCATCATTCCGAGCTGTTGAAACCGTTCGGATTGGATGCCTCGGACCCGGCCTTCTGGCAGATCGGGCTTGGCATCATCTCCAACCTGATCGACGAACTGGAAGCGCTGGATTAGGACGGCTTACCCCCCTTTGCGGGGAGGGGCGATCCGCGCGACGGATCGGGTTGGGGGTATAAGACAAATTGACGGTAGCCCCTTTCGCTCTCTTCCGCGACGATCAGGCCGGCCGCGAAGTGCTGTTCGAGGAGCCGTCGGCGCTAATCGTCGCCGACGAAGCCCATGATTTCGAAGCGGCGCTGGAACAGGCCGAGGCAGCGCGTCGCGCCGGAAAATGGCTGGCTGGTTACTTTTCATACGAAGCCGGCTACCTGCTGGAATCGAAGCTGAAGCCACTGCTGCCCGAGGGCCGGCGCGCGCCGCTGGTGGCGCTCGGCGTCTTTGACGGACCCTCCGACCGCAGCCTGCCGTCTGGCCAGCCCGACACCAACGGGCCGATCTTCGATGCGACCGCACGTTGGTCGTTCGAGGATTACGAGAAACGCTTTGCGCGCCTGCACCGCCATCTGCGCGAAGGCGACTGCTACCAGGGCAACCTCACCTTCCCCATCAACGCGCATTGGTCGGGCGATCCGCTCGCCGCTTTCAACGCGCTGGTCGCGCGCCAGCCGGTGAAATATGGCGCGCTCGTTTCGCTGGCCGGCCCGACCGTCTTGTCGCGCTCGCCCGAACTGTTCTTCCAGATCGACGGCAATGGCTGGATCGAGACACATCCGATGAAGGGCACCGCACCGCGCGGCGCAACGCCAGAGGAAGACGCGGCGCTGAAGGAGTTTTTGCGCAACGACGAGAAGAACCAGGCCGAAAACCGCATGATCGTCGACCTGTTGCGCAACGACATCTCGCTGATCTCCGAGGTCGGCACGCTGGATGTGCCGGACCTGTTCCGCATCGAAAGCTATCCGACCGTGCACCAGATGGTGTCGACCGTGCGCGCAAGATTGCTGCCCGATCTCAGCATCCGCCGCATCTTTTCGGCACTCTTTCCATGCGGCTCGATCACCGGCGCGCCGAAGATCCGCGCCATGGAAATCCTGCGCGAGCTGGAAGGCGTGCCGCGCGACGTCTATTGCGGCGCCATCGGCTGGATAGCGCCCAATGGCACGATGCGCTTTTCGGTGGCCATCAGGACCATCTCGCTCTTCGCCGACGGCGAGGCCGTCTACAATGTCGGCGGCGGCGTGGTGTTCGATTCCACGGCGCAGGAGGAGTATGAGGAATGCCTGCTGAAGGCCCGCTTCGCGACGGGAACCGCCCCGGCTTCACGCTGATCGAGACGTTGCGCTGGCAGCCCGGCGACGGCTTCCTGCGCTTGGACCGGCATCTGGCGCGACTGGCAAGCTCGGCCAAGACGCTTGGCTTCCGCCACGAACCGGCAACAGTGCGAACCGCGCTGGACGATGCCATCCGAGACGCCGACGGCCCGCTGCGCATGCGCCTGACGCTCGCTGCCGACGGGACCGTCGAAGCGACCGCGCAACCGTTCCAGCCTTTGCCAACGGGGATGGTATGGACACTGCGGCTGGCGCAGACCCGGCTCGCTTCCACAGACGCGTTGCTGCGCCACAAGACAAGCCGCCGCGAGGCCTATCTGGCGGCGCGCGCCGAATACGCCCCGGCGGAAGCCGACGAAGTGCTGCTGGCCAATGAGCGCGACGAGATTTGCGAGGGCACCATCACCAACCTCTTCGTCGATGCTGGCGACGGCGGCCCGTTGCTTACTCCCGCGCTCGGTTGCGGGCTGTTGCCAGGCATATTGCGCGGCGAACTGCTGGATCAAGGCAAGGCGCACGAAGCGGTTCTAACCTTGGCCGACCTCGCCGCAGCGAAGCAACTTTACGTCGGCAATTCACTGCGCGGGCTGATCGCCGCAAGGCTGGTTTATTGACCTTCCGACCAGCGGCGCATACATTGTGTTCACCTGTGTTCATGGAGACGACGATGGCAGCCGGCGGCACGTTTTCGGTGCGCCTCCCCCCGGAGACGAAACGAGAGTTGGAGGAGTATGCCAAGGCCACAAAGCGCTCCAGCGCCTTCATCGTCAAGGAGGCTGTCGAGGCACATCTGGCGGAGCGCCGCGCCTATCTAGAGGCGATCGAAGAGGGCGAACGCGAGGCCGATCTCGGCGTCTTCGTTTCGGGCGAGGCGGTATTCAAATGGATGGAGTCTTGGGGCACGGACAAGGAATTGCCGCGGCCCGAACCGGATGTCTTTCCGGCCAATGATGGCAAATCTTGATCCTCGTCGTCACCCCCAGAGCCGCGCGCGATCTGGACGACATCCACTCCTATATTGCGCATGATGACCCGTCAGCGGCGAATGACGTCATGCGCCGGCTGGTCAAGGCGCTGAAAATGATCGCGGAACGCCCGGCGATTGGCCGGCAGGGCGCCACTGGCGCCAGGCGACACGAATGGTCCGTTCCGGGCCTGCCCTACCTCATCCCCTACCGTGTAGAGGCCGAAAGGGTGATCATCCTTCGCGTCTTCCACACCGCCCGTTTGCGCCCACTTGATTGGTCATGATGCCTCCCCACACCCCCTATGACGGTTCCTCCAAGCTGTTCGCCATCGGCCTGAAGCCGCTCGAACTCGACCGCTGGCTGGAGATCGACGATGATTTCGGTGCCTATCTGACCGAGAAGCGCCGGCTCTATGCCGAACTGCCCGACAAGGTCTTTGTCGAGGAGGCGGGAACCCGCGACGCGCAGCGCGAGGTGCTGGAGCTGGTCGAGGCGCATATGGCCGCCTATCACCCAGGGATGCTGGATGAGGCGCGGGCGGCGGGCGGCGCAGGCTCCAGCGCGCCGGCCGACGCACCGCTGGTGGCGGCCTCGCTGATGGTTCAGGACGATCTCATCCTGATGCGGCGCGGCGAGGACGGCTGGCGGCTTGCCGCCGGCTCATTGTGCTTCCCCTCCTCCTGGTCGCTGACCGAGAAATTCGGCAAGCCGCTGCACCGGATCCATGATCCGGTGCCGGGTTTCGGCACCGGCACGCGGCCCGCCGAAGTGATCAGCCGCATGTTCGACAATCTGCAAGGCCAGGCGGTGGAACGCTTCAACTGGTCGGTCCAGGCCAACGATGCGCTTTACCACCCGCTGTCGGACCGCCAGCGCATCGCCCGCGCCGCCGACCGGCCGTCGAACTTCCCCGACGGCGACATCAACGCGCATGCCTTCATCCGCGTCGAGCGGCAGACATTGCGCAAGCTACCTCTGTCGCGCGACATCCTGTTCACCATCCGCATCCATCTCGACCCGCTGGCGGTGCTCGCCCGCCATCCCGAGCGCGCCCGCATCGCCGCCTCCTTCGCCACGCAGCTTGGCGAACTGGACGAGGCGCAGCTCGACTACAAGGGGCTGACCGCCGACCGCGACCGGCTGGTGGTCTATCTTGGCGAGATGGCGGCATCTCCTTCTCCCCTTGTGGGAGAAGGTTAGGCGCCAGCGGCCGGATTCGCTTTATTGTGACAAGCATGTATGGTTTAGCAGTTGCAGCCGGGCGCATCCGCGTCCGGCTTTCTTATGAGGACAATGCGTCAAAGAAGGAGTGCCGCAAAAAATGGCGAATGAAAAATGGCCCGTCTACGGTGAGATCACCGGCCCGATCGTGATGATTGGCTTCGGTTCGATCGGCCGTGGCTCGCTTCCGCTCATCGAGCGCCATTTCAAGTTCGACAAGTCGCGCATGGTGATCATCGATCCCAGCGAAGAGAACCGCAAACTGGCGGATGAGCGCGGCATCACCTTCCTGAAGGAATCTGTCACCAAGGATAATTACAAGGAACTGCTGACGCCGCTGCTGACCAATGGCGGCGGCCGGGGTTTCTGCGTCAACCTGTCGGTCGACACCGGCTCGGTCGACATCATGCGGCTGACCCGCAAGCTCGGCGCGCTTTATGTCGACACCGTCGTCGAGCCGTGGTTGGGCTTCTATTTCGACACCGAGGCTTCCAATGCCTCGCGCACCAACTATGCGCTGCGCGAAAGCCTGCTGGCCGAGAAGCGCAAGCATCCGGGCGGTCCGACCGCCGTTTCGACCTGCGGCGCCAATCCCGGCATGGTTTCCTGGTTCGTCAAGCAGGCGCTGGTCGACCTCGCCAAGGAGCTCGGCCTCGATGCCGAGACGCCGGCGCAGGACGACCGCGAAGGCTGGGCCAGGTTGATGAAAAAGGCCGGCGTCAAGGGCGTGCACATCGCCGAGCGCGACACTCAGCGCACCAAGAAGCCGAAGCCGATGAATGTGTTCTGGAACACCTGGTCGGTGGAAGGTTTCATTTCGGAAGGCCTGCAGCCCGCCGAACTTGGCTGGGGCACGCATGAGAAGTGGCTGCCGAAGAACGCCAAAAAGCACAAGAAGGGCTCCAAGGCCGCCATCTATCTAGAACAGCCCGGCGCCAACACCCGCGTGCGCACCTGGTGCCCGACGCCCGGCCCGCAATATGGCTTCCTCGTCACCCACAATGAGGCGATCTCGATCTCCGATTTCTTCACCGTGCGCGACAAGCATGGCGAAGTGACCTACCGCCCGACCTGCCACTATGCCTATCACCCGAGCAACGACGCCGTGCTGTCGCTGCACGAGATGTTCGGCGCCGCCGGCAAGGCGCAGCCTGTGCACCACGTGCTCGAGGAGAACGAACTGGTCGACGGCTCCGACGAGTTGGGCGTCCTGCTCTACGGCCACAAGAAAAACGCCTACTGGTACGGCTCGCAGCTGACGCTCGAAGAGGCGCGCAAGCTCGCTCCCTACCAGAACGCCACCGGCCTGCAGGTATCGTCGGCGGTGCTGGCCGGCATGGTCTGGGCACTGGAAAACCCGGAAGCCGGCATCGTCGAGGCCGACGAGATGGATTTCAACCGCTGCCTGGAAGTGCAGAAGCCCTATCTCGGCCCGGTGAACGGCCACTACACCGACTGGACCCCGCTGGACGGCCGCCCCGGCCTGTTCCCGGAAGACATCGACGAGAAAGACCCCTGGCAGTTCCGCAACATCCTGGTGCGGTAAGCACCAGCAGATCCAAAACAAAAAAGGGCGTCATCGACGCCCTTTTTCATTTAACCGGCCGTGACGGCTGCTGTCGCTGCGGCCGTCTCTACTTCCGCAGCTCGGCCTCGATATCGTCCAGCGCCTTGTCCTTGCCGATGCCGGTGAGAAAGGCGAGGCCCTTGACGAGCGGCACCGTCACCGAAGCCGAGATCGGCGTGGTCGAGACGATAAGGTCGACATTGTCGGCCATCGAGGCCACTTCGGTCGCCTTGCACTGCATGGCGTTGAAGGTGAGCCCGCGCGCCTTCATGGCTTCGGTCACCGCGACGTTGACCGCCGTCGAGGTGGCGACGCCGGTGCCGCAGGCAAATAGAATGGTCTTCTGTCTGGCCATGTAAATGTCCTTTCCCGCTTAACCCAGAACCGCTCTGACGTCGTCGACGCTTGCTGCCCGCTTCAGGCCGGCCAGCGCTTCCGGGCTCTGGATGGTGCCCATGATCTCCTGCAGCATTTCTATCTGCTTGTCCTTGTCGTTGATGGCAAGCAGGAAGACGATGCCGACCGGTACCGCCTCGTCCGGCTCTTCCATATTGGCGAAGGTGACCGGCTTCGACAGCACCGCCAGCGCCACGCCCGCTCTGTTGACATGCACCGGGTCCGTGTGGGGAACCGCCACGTTTTCCGCGAGACCCAGCGGCAGGCCGGTTGGCATCGTCTGTTCGCGCTTCACCACGGCGTCGGCATAGCTTGGCTTGACGTAGCCGAGCGTCTCCAGCCTGGAGGCGAGCTGGCGGATCACCGCCTCGCTTGTGTCGGCGTCCACGCCAAGCAGGATGGCTTCGGGGTCGATATGGTCGATCAAGGCTTGCGCCATCAAGTCTTCTCCAATGTTCGGGGCCGGCGGCTGTCACGCCACCGGCCCCTTCTTAATCATGCAGGCGAAAGCGCCCGCTTTCAGGCGGACTGCTCATCCTCGGCGCCGGCGGCGCGCTCCCAGGCCAGCGTGTTGCGGCGATAGAGCACGAAGACGGCCGCTATCACCACCGCCAGCAGGCCAAGGCCGGCGATGCCGAGACCCTGGATCGCCTCGATGATCACGTAGGGCACCCAGAGGAAGCCGTCGACCACCGAGGTGATCTGCACCGCGTTTTCCGGCATCTTGAAGCCCGACGAGATGGCCGCGCTGGTGAACAGCGGCGCCAGAGCGTTGGCGACATAGAAGCCGAGCGCCAGCGTGACGGTGCCGACCACGACCATGCGGAAGACGTTGCCTTTCAGGAGCGGCGCGGTCATCGCCACGATGAAGGGGATGACGGCGAGGTCGGCGAACAGGATGACGCGGTTGCCCGGCAGGATCACCGACAGGATGATGGCGATCGGCACCAGGATCAGCGACGACGAGATGGCGGCCGGGTGGCCAATCAGGATCGCCGAATCGAGGCCGACCAGAAGCTCGCGGTCGCCGGTGCGCTTGCGCACGAATTCCTGGGCGGCGTCCGAGACCGGCAGCAGGCCTTCCATCAAGACCTTCACCATGCGCGGCAGAAGCAGCATCACGGCGGCCAGCGTCATGCCGGTGGTGAGGACCTTGGACAACACCGTGCCAAAATCGCCGGCGTTGTAATAAGCGATGGCGCCGAGCACGAGGCCGATGATGAGGCCGAGCACCACCGGCTCGCCGAACACGCCGAAGCGCTTTTCGATGGTCTCGGTCGAGATGTTGATCTTGTTGATGCCGGGGATACGGTCGATCACCCAGTTGAGCACGATGGCGATGGGCAGGATCTGCGCCGAGGCCAGATGCGGCACCGAGACGCCCGGAATGCCGTAGAACTGCTGCACCGCGCGCGCCGACCAGTCGGCGAACAGCAGCGCAAGTGCCGCGACAAGTGCCGCCACTGCCAGGCCGTAACCCAGGCTGCCCGTGGCGGCGGTGGCCAGCGAGCCGACAAAGGCGAAGTGCCAGAAGTTCCAGACGTCGACATTGAGCGTGCGGGTGAGGCGCAGAAGCAGAAGCGCGACGTTGACCGCGATGCCGATCGGGATGACCCACAGGCCAACCGACGAGCCGAAGGCGATGGCCGCGGCCGACGGCCAACCCACGTCAACGATGTCGCGATGAATGCCAGTGTTGGTGACGATGGCCTTGGCCACGTCGCCGATCGAATTGAGCATCAGGCCGAGCACCAGGTTGATACCGATGAAGGCGACGCCGATGGTGACGGCGGCGCGGAAGGCGCGGCCGACCTTGGCCCCCAGCACGACGGCGATGATAAAGATGACGATGGGCAACAGCACCGTTGCGCCAAGCGTGTCCACGGCCGCTTTCAGGCCGGTCAAGAAACTGTCCATTTTCCCTCCCCAAGACCGCCCGATTGGTTTCCGGTGCGGTTTCTCCAGAACATTTGTGTTCTTCGATATACGAAAGTTGCAATGTTTCAAGAAGCTGTCAATCGACCAGCCCGACAAAGTGGTGGACTGACCGACTGTTGCCGGATCGCAACGCTCGGCATCGCCCTTAGATTGGCGAGCCTTGTTTTCATCCGCAATTCGAGCGAAGGAAAGGGTGCGGACCGAGGAGAGGTTTTTTCGACATGACGACAGCGCGCAAACTTGTCTTGGCTGGCCTCGCCGCCGGCGCAACCATGGCGTTGGCCGCGTGCCAGACCGGCGGCCCGGCCGAGCCGCCACGTAACGCCGCTCCCAAGGGCGTCGAGGGCTCGTGGATCGACGCACAGGGCACCGGCCTTTCCACCATTTCAGGCGGCAAGTTCCAGACGGTGGCGACCGACACCGGCCAGAAACTGGCCGACGGCAGCTACCGGCTGACCAGCCAGACCTCGATCGAGATCAACGGCACGTCGCTGATCCGCCAGTCGCCGATCGCCTTCAACTGCCTGCTGGTTTCCATCAACCAGCTCAACTGCACCAGCCAGGCCGGCCAGAACTTCGTGCTGACGCGGCGGAGCTGACCGCGCCGATTCCAGGCGCGACAAGGCTTCACCACCGGCTCTCATTTCGAAAACAGCCGCATCGTCGCGATGCGGCTGTTTTCGTTTACTCAACATTTTTCGCCGGCAAAGCCTGACCCGAATCCGCTTGCATCGGCCGGGAGGCGATGGGAACATGCCGCCAGAGGGCATGTAAAATTCCAGTCAAGCAGGGCGGCTACAACGCCGTGAACGGGCTCGCGCGCATCGCCCCGAAAGACGCCCGGCTGGGGCGAAGGCGAGCCGCCACGACAAGAGGGAGAGCAGGAATGAAGAAGATCGCTGTCGTAATGGCCCTTTCGGCCTCGGCGCTTGCCATGAGCAGCGGCGTTTCCTTTGCCGACTATACACTCAACATCCTGCACATCAACGACTGGCACAGCCGCATCGAAAGCAACAACAAATACGAATCCACCTGTTCGGCCGAGGAAGAGACCAAGGGCGAATGCTTTGGCGGCGCCGCGCGCCTGATCACCGCGATTGCCCAGGAGCGCAAGAAGCTGGAAGGCCAGAACGTGCTGTTGCTGAACGGCGGCGACAATTTCCAGGGCTCGCTTTTCTACACCACCTACAAGGGCAAGGTGGAGGCCGAGTTCCTCAACGAGATGAAGTTCGACGCCATGACCGTCGGCAATCACGAGTTCGACGATGGCGAGGACGCGCTGGCGCCGTTCCTCGACGTCATCAAATTCCCGGTCCTGTCGGCCAATGTGAAGGCGAGCGCCGCCGCCAAGGTCGGCGACCGCATCAAGCCTTCGGTCGTGGTCGAGGTCGGCGGTCAGAAGATCGGCATCATCGGCGCCGTCACCAACGACACGCCCGAACTCGCCTCGCCCGGCCCCAACATCACCATCGAGGACGACGTCAAGACGATCACCGCCGAGGTGGAGAAACTGAAGGGCCAGGGCGTCAACAAGATCATCGCGCTCACACATGTCGGCTATCCGCGCGACAAGGAGATGATCGCCAAGATCCCCGGCATCGACGTGGTGGTGGGCGGACATTCGCATTCGCTTCTGTCCAACACCGACCCGAAGGCCGAGGGTCCCTACCCGACGATGATCGACAACCCGGGCGGCTATAAGGTGCCGGTGACCCAGGCCGCCTCCTATTCGAAGCTGCTCGGCGAGTTCAAGGTGGTGTTCGACGACAACGGCGTCGTCAAGGAAGCCAGCGGCAACCCGATCCCGCTTGACAAGTCGGTGACACCGGACCCGCAGGTTCTGGCCCGCATCAAGGAACTCGGCGCGCCGATCGAGGAACTGAAGGCCAAGCAGGTCGGCGAGACCACCGCCGCCATCGACGGCAGCCGCGACAATTGCCGCGCGCGCGAATGCACGATGGGCAATCTTGTTTCCGACGCCGTGCTCGACCGCGTGAAGGGCCAGGGCGTCGAGATCGTCTTCACCAATGGCGGCGGCCTGCGTGCTTCGATCAAGGAAGGCAAGGTGACGATGGGCGACGTGCTCACCGTGCTGCCGTTCCAGAACACCGTCGCCACCTTCAAGGTGCCCGGCAAGACTATCGTCGGCGCACTGGAACACGGCGTTTCCGGCGTCGAGGAAGGCAAGGGCCAGTTCCCGCAGGTGGCCGGGCTGAAATACGCCTTCGACAAGTCGGCGCCGGCCAATGGCGGCCGCGTCAAGTCGGTCGAGGTGATGGAAGGCGGCCAGTGGAAGCCGATCGACCCGGCCAAGGAATACATCGTCGCTTCCAACAATTACGTGCGCCAGGGCGGCGACGGCTACAAGCTGTTCGTCGACGCCAAGGACGCCTACGACTACGGCCCGAGCCTGGAGCAGGTCGTGGCCGATTATGTCGGAACGCACAGCCCCTATACGCCGAAACTGGACGGTCGCATCACCGAGCTGGCGGCGGCAACGCAACCGGCTGCCGCGACGGAGGCCGCCAAACCGGCAGACACGGCGCAGGCCGGCGGCACCGCAGCCCCGGCGGCGAAGCCCGCCGATGCAGCTTCCTCTGAGACAGCCAAGCCGGCAGAGGCTGCAAAACCCGTCGAAACGGCCAAGCCGGCGGAGACCGCCGCCCCGATCCAGGCCGGTGGCACGCACACCATCGTCAAGGGCGACACCTATTGGGATATCGCGGTCAAGGCCTATGGCGACGGCACCAAATGGCGCCGCATCGCCAATGCCAACCCCGGCCAGGAGGCGCACCGCCTGCTGGTCGGTTCGGAGCTGAAGATACCGGCGAAGTGAGGAACTTACCTTCTCCCCCTTGTGGGAGAAGGTGGATCGGCGCGCAGCGACAAGACGGATGAGGGGTGTTGCAAGGAATGAGGCGGCGCAAGGGAACCGCCCTGTCCTGACGAGCTATGTCGGGGAATGTCGCGCTCCGTCCAACACCCCTCATCCGACCTCACCTAAGGCGGCTTCGCCTGCGGCTCGGCCACCTTCTCCCGCAAGGGGAGAGGGTGGATTGGCGCAAAGGTGCGGCCAGACGCGACATTGCAACCTGCGACGCCGCTGCTAGATACACTGCCATGACGCTCGCCACCGACCCCAAAGCCGCCGCCGCGCCTGCCGGCAGCCTGCCCAACGCCGCACCGCAAAAGGTCGGCCTGATGCTGGTCAATCTCGGCACGCCCGACGGCACCGAATACGGGCCGATGTGGCGCTATCTGCGCGAATTCCTATCCGACCCGCGCGTCATCGAGATGCCGCGCTGGCTCTGGTATCCGATCCTCTACGGCCTGGTGTTGACGACGCGCCCAAAGAAATCGGGCGCCAACTACGCCAAGATCTGGAACCGCGAGAAGAACGAATCGCCGCTGCGCACCTATACGCGCGGGCAGAGCGAAAGACTGACGGAGCGTCTCGCCGACCTCGACAATGTCAGCGTCGACTGGGCGATGCGTTATGGCACCCCCTCGACCCGCGCGGTCGTCGAAAAGCTGGTCGGCCAGGGCTGCGACCGCATCCTCACCTTCCCGCTCTATCCGCAATATTCGGCGACCACGACAGCGACCGCCAACGACCAGCTGTTTCGCGCGCTGATGAAGCTGCGGCGGGCACCGGCGGTCCGCTCAGTGCCACCTTACTATGCCGAGCCCGTCTATATCGACGCGCTCGCCCGCTCGATCGAAAAGCACCTCGCCACGCTGGATTTCGAACCGGAGGTGATTGCCGCCTCCTATCACGGCATTCCCAAACCCTATTCCGACAAGGGCGATCCCTATCAGGCGCATTGCCTGGAAACGACGCGGCTCTTGCGCGAAAGGCTGGGCTGGAGCGAGAAGAAGCTGATCACCACCTTCCAGTCGCGCTTCGGCGCGCAGGAATGGCTGCAGCCCTACACCGACAAGACGATGGAGCGGCTCGGCAAGGAAGGCGTGAAGCGCATCGCCGTCGTCAATCCCGGCTTTTCCTCGGACTGCATCGAGACGCTGGAAGAGATCGCGCAGGAGGCGCGGGAAATCTTCCTGCACGCCGGCGGCGAGAAGTTCGCCCACATCCCTTGCCTCAACGACAGTCCCGAAGGCATGGACGTGATCGAGACGCTGGCGCGCCGCGAACTGGCCGGCTGGATTTAAGCTTTCGCCGAGACTTCGGCTGGCCGCCACGAAGCGGCATCCCAATCCCTACCGCCTCTTTCGATTGTAACGGCGCTGAAACACACTTAAGTGTTTTGTGAGGCAATTGAGGGAGAGCCGAATGGACGTCAGCGGTTTCACGGGTTTCGACATTGCGATCGTTGTTTTGGTCGCCCTGGTGCTCATCCTGTTGTTCAAGGGCATCCGCACGGTGCCGCAGGGATACAACCATACGGTCGAGCGCTTTGGCCGCTACACCAAGACGCTGACGCCGGGCCTGAACATCATCAACCCCATCTTCGAGCGCATCGGCGCCAAGCTGAACATGATGGAACAGGTGCTCGATGTTCCCACCCAGGAAATCATCACCCGCGACAACGCCATTGTCGGCGTCGACGGCATCGCCTTCTTCCAGATCCTGAACGCCGCCCAGGCCGCCTACCAGGTGTCGGGGCTGCAGAACGCCATCCTCAACCTGACCATGACCAACATCCGCACGGTGATGGGCTCGATGGACCTGGATGAACTCCTGTCCAACCGCGACGCCATCAATGAGCGGCTGTTGCGCGTGGTCGACGAGGCGGCGCATCCCTGGGGCGTCAAGATCACCCGCGTCGAAATCAAGGACATCAACCCGCCGGCCAATCTGGTCGATTCCATGGCCCGCCAGATGATGGCCGAGCGCGACAAGCGCGCGCAGATCCTGGCCGCCGAGGGCCTGAAGCAGTCGCAGATCCTGGAAGCCGAAGGTCGTCGCGAAGCTGCCTTCCGCGATGCCGAGGCGCGCGAGCGTTCGGCCGAAGCAGAAGCCCGCGCCACCCAGGTGGTGTCGGAGGCGATCGCCAAGGGCGACGTGCAGGCGATCAACTATTTCGTGGCGCAGAAATACACCGAGGCCTTGGCCAAGATCGGCACCGCCGGCAATTCCAAGATCGTGCTGATGCCGATGGAGGCTTCCTCGCTGATCGGCACGCTGGGCGGCATCGGCGAGATCGCCAAGGAAGTGTTCAGGGACGATGGCCGGGGCGGCACCAGCCAGCGGCAATCGACCCGCCCGCCGCTGGTGCGGCCCGGCGAAAGCTGAGCGCTGTCGGGAACAACGCCATGATCGAACGCTTGATCGTCGAACTCGGCCCCTGGAACTGGATGGTTCTGGGTTTTGTCCTGCTGGTCGCCGAAATCCTCGCCCCCGGCGTCTTCCTGATATGGATCGGCATCGCGGCGCTATTGATCGGCGCCGCCTCGCTCCTCCTGTGGGACGCCGCCTTCTGGACCTGGCAGGTGCAGGTGCTGGCCTTTCTGGTGCTGGCGCTGGTGTCGGCCTATGCCGGCAAGCGCTTCTTCAGCAGCCAGCACGCCAAGAGCGACCAGCCATTGCTCAACCGGCGTGGAGAACAGATGATCGGCCGCACCGCGACTTTGGCCGAGCCGATCCGCGAGGGTCGCGGCCGCATCCAGCTGGGCGATACGCTGTGGCGTGTCTCCGGGCCGGACCTGCCGGCGGGCACCCGCGTCAAGGTGACAGGTGCCGCGGAAACCGACCTGGAGCTGACGGTCGAGAAGATCTGAGCTTTACCCCTCCCCTGTGTGGGGAGGGTTACGTGAACGACCTACGCCGCACCCGCTCGCAACAGCAGCTTCTCTTTCAGCACCTCGAAGCCGGGCACGAACCAGATCGAACTGCCCTTGTTGGTTTCGCGCACGAAGTCGCGCAGCGGCCCGCTGCGTTCCAGCGTATCGCCGATATCGCCGACGATCGCGCATTTCAGCTGATAGTTGACCATCTTCTGGAATGTCGCGCCGGCAAGACCGGTGGAGAGTTTCAGGAAATCCGGCCCCAGCCGCTCGACCGGAATGGCGACGACATCGGCCTGGTGCGAAAAGGCCGTCCCGATGAAATCGTTGATGTCGGCCTCGCGGGCAAGCAGCGCGCCTTCCTTGGCGCAATGCAGCACGCGCGCACCGCCGATTTCGATCACTTCGTCCATGACGTTGCTCCCGCTCGGGCGCGAAGCCGGCGGTCATTCAAGGACTGGCTTCGCGATGAAAAAAGGTCAGGCCGCGCCGATGCGCAGCAAATCGTGGAAATGCACGAGGCCCACCGGCACGCCGTTTTCAACCACAACCAGCGCACCGATATTATGCTTGTTGATCAAGGCGATCGCCGCGCCTGCCATCAAGCTCGGCTCGATCGTCTTCGGCGAGCGGGTCATGATGCTGTCGACCGTGGTCTCGGCGAGGTTGCGGTGCAGGTTACGACCCAGGTCACCGTCGGTGACGATGCCGGCCAGCTTGCCGTCGCTGTCGACCACGCACACACAGCCGACCTTCTTCTGCGCCAGCGTCATCACCGCCTCGGGCATCTTGGTGCCGAGCGCAACGAGCGGAATCTGGTCGCCGGTGCGCATGATCTCGGAGATCAGCGTCAGATTGGCGCCGAGCTGGCCGCCGGGATGGAAGGTGCGGAAATGGTCCGGCGTGAAGCCGCGCGCCTCAAGCAGCGCGATGGCGAGTGCATCGCCCATCGCCAGCTGCAAAAGCGTCGAGGTGGTCGGTGCCAGTCCGTGCGGGCAGGCTTCCTGCGCCTTGGGCAGCGCCAGCACCACGTCGGCGGCGCGCGCCAGCGCCGATTTCTCGCCGGCGGTGAGGCCGATGAGCGGAATGGAAAAGCGCCGCGAATAGTCGATGATGCCCTTGAGCTCCAAGCTCTCGCCCGACCACGACAGCGCGATGATGGCATCGTCCGGCGCGATCATGCCGAGATCGCCGTGATTGGCCTCGACGGGATGAACAAAGAAAGCCGGCGTGCCGGTCGAAGCCAGCGTCGCGGCGATCTTGGAGCCGATATGGCCGCTCTTGCCGACGCCAGTGACGATAACGCGGCCGGTGATGCGCGAAAGCGCGTCGACAGCCTGCGCGAACGGCTCGGCCAGGCCGTCTTCAAGGGCCGTGCTGAGCGCGGCCAATCCCGCCTGTTCGGTGGCTACGGTTCTGAGCGCCGAAGCGATCGCGGCCTGACGGTCCGCCCGCTTCCTCTTCAAGCTTGCAGCATGCATGGACGAAGCGCTTAGCGCTTCATGCACAATCTGTCCAATTCAATCGTCCAGGGCCGTGAACAGGCCCCGGCCTAACACTCCATTAACCATCACAATTTACGGTTCGGTAAGCATGGCGCGGGGGTGCGCCACGAATGTGTGGTGACGATGTCGCGGGCCCAGCCTGACAAGAGCAGCCAGAAAAGGACGGCCGCCGGCGCTTTGCTGCTGGCGGCGACGGCTTTGCCATTGCTTTTGATGCAGCCCTCCTTTGCCCAGCAACTCGACCTGCGCGGCGCCGTCAACGACCCGTTCACGCCGCAAGCCCAGCCGGGTGCCCTGCCCCCCGCCAACCAGCCGGGCGTCGCGCAGAACCAGCCGCTCAACGGCGCGGCCGCGCCTGCAGCACCTGCGGCCGGCATCGCCGAACCGGCCTACCGGCCAACGAGCCGCGGCGCCCTGCCCCAGGACCTCAACGCGGCACCCGCCGATGCCACCGGCAATGTCGACGCCGCCGGCAACGCGTTGCCCGCCGACAATGGCGGCGCCAACGGTGCGGCAGCAGCCGCTCCGGCGGACCCCTTCGCCGACCAGCCCCTGACGACCAACCGGCGCCAGGCCGGCGCTTCGGCAAGGACACCCGCGGCCAATGCCGCCCGCGCCAACACGACCGGACAGCGCAACCGCAACGATGCGACGACCGCGCGGAACAACGGGCAAAACAACCGCGCGACGGCGCGGCGCAATGCCCCTCGCCGGCCAGGCGCGACGGCGACCGCGGCGGCAGCCGGAGCGGAAGCCGAGGTCGACCGTAACCTGCGCACGGGAACCGTCGATCTGGCCGATCGCCAACCGCTCGACCCCCGCGCCCAACGCACCGGCCCTATCGAGGGCGGCCGCGCGCGGCCGGACGACACGCCTTACGCACCGCTCGGCATCAAGGTCGGTTCCTTCACGCTGCGGCCTTCGCTGGGACAGGGCGTGCTGGCCACCTCCAATGCCGATTCCAGCGCGAACGGCCGCTCGGCAACGATCTCGCAAAGCACGCTGCGTCTCAACGCGACGTCCGAGTGGGCGACCAATTCGGCCGTCATCGACGGCTATGGCACCTTCCGCAAGAGCTTCTCCGGCCAGGATGTGAAGGAGCGGCGCGGCCGCATCGAGGGAACGCTGAATGTCGACCTCGACCATGATTGGCGCGCCATTGCCAAGCTGGGCTACGAAACGGCGCCTGAGGGCGCGACCTCGCCAGCCGGCGTGCCGGGCGCGATCACGCAGCCGCAGCGCAACACGTTCGACGGCAGCCTCGCCATCCAGAAGAACATCGGCAAGCTGCGGCTTGGGCTGAAAGGTGCCGCCCAGCGCGACGTCTTTGGCGACGCCACCCTGGGCGACGGCACCATCCAGTCGCAGGAGACGCGCAACTCCACCCTCTACACCGCCACCCTGCGCGGCGGTTACCAGATCTCGCCGGCCCTCACCCCCTTCACCGAAATTGAGGTCGGCCGGCGCGTCTTCGACCAGACCGCGGACCTCAACGGCTTCGAGCGTTCGTCCAACCGGCTTGGCGTGCGCGGCGGCCTCGAACTCGACATGGGCGAAAAGTTGAGCGGCGAGGTTTCGGCCGGCTGGATGCGCGAAGCCTTCCAGGACAACCGCTTGCAGCCGGTTTCGGGCGCCACCGTTGCCGCCAATATGCGCTGGTCGCCGGTGCGCGGAACCATCGTCGGCCTGACTGGCGAAACCACGCTGGAAGACACCACCACGCCTGGCCAGAGCGGCTCGATCCTCTATTCCAGCGGCCTCACCTTCGAACGCCAGCTGCGCGCCAACCTGACCGGCAACGCCGCCCTTGGCCTCGCCTATCGCGACTATATCGGCTCCAGCGACCACGACCTGATCTACAGTGGCCAGGTCGGCGCCACCTGGTGGCTCAACCGCTATCTCGGCGTCACCTCGTATCTCCGCCACGAACGGCTGAGCAGCAATGTCGAGGGCCGCCCCTCGAAGACCAACAGCGTCTATCTGGGGCTGACGCTGCAGCGCTGAGGCTGCCCAAGACCAAATGCAGGCCCGAAACAAAACCGGCCGCCTTGCGGCGACCGGTTTCGACAGGGATCGAAGATGTGGAAAGCGGTCAGACGACCGAAGCCTTCACGCCGGCCTTCTCGAACTCGTCGAGCAATGTGCGGATGACGCTCGCCATGTTGCCGTTCACGTCCTTGCGCCAGAGCGCGAAAGCGACATTGGCCTCGATGAAACCTTCGGGCGAGCCGCAATCGAAAGTGCGGCCCTGGTAGTGATAGCCGTAGAAGGATTGCTTGTCCTTCAGCTTCAGCATGCCGTCGGTGAGCTGGATCTCGTTGCCGGCGCCGCGTTCCTGGTTTTCCAGGATGCCGAAGATTTCCGGCTGCAGGATGTAGCGGCCGTTGATGTAGAAATTGGACGGCGCCGTGCCCTTCTTCGGCTTCTCGACCATTTCGGTGATGCGGAAGCCGGTGTGGGTGTCCTCGCCACGCCCGACGATGCCGTATTTGTGCGTCTCTTGCGGATCGCACTCCTGCACCGCGATGATGTTGTTGCCGGTCTCCTCGTAGAGCTCGACCATGTCCTTCATGCAGCTTTTTTCAGACTGCATGATCATGTCGGGCAAGAGAAGCGCGAACGGTTCGTCGCCGACCAGGTCGCGCGCACACCACACCGCGTGGCCAAGGCCGAGCGGCACCTGCTGGCGGGTGAACGAGGTCTGTCCAGGCGCCGGCTGCAGGCGCTGCAGGCGCGACAGCACCTCGTCCTTGCCGCGCTGGGCGAGCGTGTCATAGAGCTCGAACTGGACGTCGAAATGATCCTCGATGACCGCCTTGTTGCGGCCGGTGACAAAAATAAAATGTTCGATGCCGGCTTCGCGGGCCTCATCGACGACATATTGGATGACCGGTCTGTCGACGACGGTCAGCATCTCCTTCGGGATGGCCTTGGTGGCGGGAAGGAAGCGCGTGCCGAGGCCGGCGACCGGGAAAACTGCCTTGCGTACTCTTTTCATCAATCAACGATCCATTGCGGATGACAGGGTCAATCCCTGCTTCACGACATTTCCATGCCGGAATTGAAGACTAGTGAACAGGCTGCCAGACTAGGGCTTTGCAGTCAAAAATCATTAAAAATTATATCAGCACTGCTTTTGGCCTCGCGTCGGGTCTATGGTAAACCAAATCCTAACCGGGTTCGGCCATGAATGCTCTTCCTGCGATGATAATGGAGGACATGATGCCCATTCGCACCGCCGCCAAAAAGTTTGCCGGCATGATCTCGGCAGCGGCGCTTTCGCTTGCTCTTATTCTGCCGGCGGGCCCGGCTTTCGCCGACGCCGGCTTCCGTCATTGGGTCGCGTCCTTCCGCGCCAGCGCGGTGCAGGCGGGCGTTTCCGGCGCCGTCTATGACGCCGCATTCCGAGACATCAAGGACCCCGACCCGGAAGTGCTGCAGAAGGCGCGCTTCCAGCCCGAATTCACGGCGCCGGCCTGGGATTATTTCGACAACCGCGTGCATGAGCAGGCGATTTCCAACGGCCAGGCGATGGCCCGCAAATGGAAGCCGTGGCTGGACAAGATCGAGGCCCGCTTCGGCGTCGACCGCTACATCCTGCTCGCGATCTGGTCGATGGAATCGAACTATGGCGAGATGCTGAAGCGCGACGACGTCATGCGCAACGTCATCCGCTCGCTGGCCACCCTCGGCTACGGCGACCAGAAGCGCTCGAAATATGCCCGCACCCAGCTGATCGCCGCGCTGAAGATCCTGCAGACGGGCGACATCGACGAAAGCCACCTGCAGGGCTCTTGGGCCGGCGCGATGGGCCACACCCAGTTCATTCCGACCAGCTACCAGACCTATGCCGTGGATTTCGACGGCAACGGCAAGCGCGACATCTGGAACTCGGTGCCGGACGCGCTGGCCACCGCCGCGAACCTGCTCAAGAAGAACGGCTGGCAGTCGGGCAAGACCTGGGGCTACGAAGTGACCCTGCCCGACGGAAAAGTGCCGGGCGGCTCCATGTCGCTGTCGAAATGGCAGGCGCTGGGCGTAACCCGGGCCAGCGGCAAGCCGTTCAAGAACGGCACCGACCGCGCCGAACTGAAGCTGCCGGGCGGCCGCGAAGGCCCCGCCTTCCTGATCATCAAGAATTTCCAGGTGATCAAGCGCTACAACAACGCCGACAAATACGCCTTCGCCGTCGGCTTGCTGGCCGACCAGATTGCCGGCCGCGGCGCGCTGGTCAACGACTGGAGCCGGCCCTTCACCAAACTGAGCTTCGCCGAGAAACAGGAACTGCAGCAGCGCCTGGCCGAGCACGGCTATTACGACGGCAAGTTCGACGGCAAGATCGGCCAGGCCTCCAAGGATGCCATCTCCGCCTATCAGTCGAGCGCCGGCTTGACCCCGGACGGCCATCCGAGCATGGAAGTGCTGAAGGTATTGCGGCGGAAATGACCGCATAGGCAACGGAGACGCATAGCTTGGCATCGCGGTTCTTGGCACCTTTGCGCCGCCTGCCGGTTCTGCTCCTGGCCGCCGGCTTCCTTGCCGTCGGCATCGCCGCCGCCTGGCAGGCGCCGGCCTTCGCCCAGGAAGACCCGGAGGCGCGGCCGTGGTCGCTGCGCGACCTGTTCTTTCCCCGCCGTAGCGAGCGGCTGGTGCCACCCGGCCAGATCGGCCAGCCGCAGAAGCCGAAGCACAAACCGAAGCCGGTCGTGCGCAAGCCCGTCGAGCCGCCGGTCACCGCCGTCGAGAAGACGACCGACGCCCGCGTCATCCTGGTGGTTGGCGACTTCCTGGCCAGCGGCCTTGCCGAAGGGCTGAACGAGTTCTTCGCCAACAATCCGGCCATCAAGGTCGTCGACCGCGCCAAGGGCTCGTCCGGCTTCGTGCGCGACGACGTCTACAATTGGCCGCAGGAGATCGCCGCACTGGTGGCGGCGGAGAAGCCCGCCGCCGTCATCGTCATGATGGGTTCCAACGACCGCCAGCAGATGAAGGTGGGCGACGAGCGCGAAACCCCGCGTTCGGAAGTGTGGACCAAGGCCTACGAATTGCGCACCCAGGCGCTGGCCAAGGCGCTGGCCGGCACGAAGGTGCCCTATCTGTGGGTCGGCATGCCGGCCTTCAAGCCTTCGAAGATGACCGCCGACATGCTGGCCTTCAACGGCATCTACCGCGCTGCCGCCGAAGCCTATAACGGCGAGTTCGTCGACATATGGGACGGCTTCGTCGACGAGAACGGCGCCTTCGTTTCGACTGGTCCCGACGTCAACGGCCAGCCGGCCCGCCTGCGTGGCGACGACGGCATCAACCTGACGCGCGGCGGCAAGCGCAAGGTGGCCTTCTATGCCGAAAAGCCGCTCCTGAAGATCCTCGGGCTTTCAGGGCTGCTCGGTGCCGCACCCGCCGCGCTGCCGGCCAGTCCTTCACCGCCGGGCATGCTGATGCCGCCGGCGGCGGCACCGATCCCGATCGACCGCACCGAGCCGATGGCGCTCGGCGACCCGGCGCTCGACGGCGGCTCGGAGCTTTTGGGTGCGACACCGCCCGCGAAACCCGCCTTGGTGCTTCCCGGCGAAAAACTGGCGGTGCAGGGTATCGCGCCGCCCGCTTCGCCCGGCCGGGCGGACGACTTCTCGCTGTCGCCAAAATCGCAGCCGGCCGCTGCACCGGACAAGACCGGCGCCTTGCGGCCCTAAGCGGACAAGCCTCTACGATAAAGGGGAGAACGAAGCGCCGGATTTCCTTGAAAGGCCCCGGCGCCAGGCCGCGTCAGCGCGGCAGAACGCTCGAACCGGTCAGCGCCTCATCAATGGCGCGCGCTGCCTGGCGACCCTCGCGGATCGCCCAGACCACCAGCGACTGGCCGCGGCGGATGTCGCCGGCGGCATAAAGCCGGTCAACACTGGTGCGGTAGTCGCTGTCGTTGGCGGCGACATTCCTGGAGCGCCGTGCGTCGGTGGCGATGTCGAGCTTGCCATCCAGTTCAGCGGTCACCGCGCCGTCGATCGGTCCGGCGAAGCCGATGGCGATGAAGGCGAGATCGGCGCGGATGACGAATTCCGAACCCGGGATCGGCTTGCGCTTCTCGTCCACTTCGCAGCATTTCACGCCGGTGAGCTGGCCTTCCTCGCCGATGAACTCCAACGTCGCCACCTGGAACTCGCGTTCAGCGCCTTCGGCCTGCGACGAGGACGTGCGCATCTTGGTCGCCCAGTAGGGCCATACGGCGAGCTTGTCTTCCTTCTCCGGCGGCTGCGGGCGGATGTCGAGCTGGGTGACGCGCACCGCGCCCTGGCGGAAGGCGGTGCCGACACAGTCGGAAGCGGTGTCGCCACCACCGACCACCACGACATGCTGGCCACCGGCCGTGATCGGCTCTGACTGCCAGGCAACCGACTGGATGTCCTCGCCGCCGACGCGCTTGTTCTGCTGGACGAGATAGGGCATCGCGTCATGCACGCCCTCGAGATCGTCGCCCGGAATGCCGGCAGGACGCGGCGTTTCCGAACCGCCGCAATAAAGCACGGCGTCGAACTCGGCGAGCAACTCCTCCACCTTCTTGTCGACGCCGACATTGACGCCGCAATGGAAGGTCACGCCTTCGCCCGCCATCTGTTCGACGCGGCGGTCGATATAGTGCTTTTCCATCTTGAAGTCGGGAATGCCGAAGCGCAGCAGGCCGCCGGGGCGGCTCTCGCGCTCATAGACATGCACGTCATGGCCGGCGCGGCCAAGCTGCTGGGCCGCCGCCATGCCGGCGGGACCCGAGCCGATGATGGCGACCTTCTTGCCGGTCTTCTTCTCCGGCGGATAGGGACGGACATAACCGGTCTCATAGGCCTTGTCGGCCAGTGCCTGTTCAACCGTCTTGATCGCGACCGGGATGTCCTCGAGGTTCAGCGTGCAGGCTTCCTCGCAGGGCGCCGGGCAGATGCGGCCGGTGAATTCCGGAAAATTGTTGGTCGAGTGCAGGTTGCGGATCGCCGCGTCCCAGTCGCCATTGTAGACGAGATCGTTCCAGTCCGGGATCTGGTTGTGGATCGGACAGCCCGTCGGGCCGTGGCAGAAGGGAATGCCGCAATCCATGCAGCGCGCGGCTTGCTTCTCGACTTCCGGCTGCGACATCGGCAGCGTGAATTCGCGAAAATGCCGGATACGATCGGATGCCGGCTGGTACTTGTGCACCTGCCGGTCGATCTCGAGAAAACCTGTTACCTTGCCCATGTCTCGGTTCCTGTAGAGCACGTGGCGGGGTTACCGCCGCACCCGTTATCCTCATCCGGTCGCGAGCGCAACCGCGGGATCGGGTCATTGATTGGCTGGGTGGTGATGGGCGCCGGGAAGCGATTGCCTCCCGGCCGACCAATTGCCTATTCGGCCGCCACGCTCATGCGGGCGCGCTCCATCTCCTGCAGCGCGCGGCGATATTCGACCGGCATGACTTTCCGGAATTTCGGCCGGAAGGTCGCCCAATTGTCGAGGATCTCCTTGCCCCGCGTCGAACCGGTGTAATGCACATGGTTCGAGATCAGCTGGTAGAGGCGCTCCTCGTCGTGGCTGGTCATGTCGCCCGATACGTCGACGCGGCCCTTGTGGTCGATGTCGCCGCCGTGATGGAGCAGTTTTTCCATCAGGTCGTCCTCTTCGGGAACCGGCTCCAGCTCGACCATGGCCATGTTGCAGCGGAGCGCGAAATCGCCCTCCTCGTCCAGCACATAGGCGACGCCGCCGGACATGCCGGCGGCGAAGTTACGCCCGGTTTTGCCGATGACGACAACGACACCGCCGGTCATGTATTCGCAGCCGTGGTCGCCGACACCCTCGACGACCGTGACCGCGCCGGAGTTGCGCACCGCGAAACGTTCGCCGGCGACACCGCGGAAGTAGCACTCGCCTTCGATGGCCCCGTAGAGCACGGTGTTGCCGACGATGATCGAATCCTCGGCGACGATCCTGGCATCATCCGGCGGGCGGATGACGATGCGTCCGCCCGACAGGCCCTTGGCGACATAGTCGTTGCCGGCGCCGATCAGATCGAACGAAATGCCGCGCGCCAGGAAGGCGCCGAAGGACTGGCCGGCGGTGCCGGTCAACGTCACCTTGATGGTGTCCTCGCGCAGCCCCTTGTGGCGGAAGCGCTTGGCGACCTCGCCCGACAGCATGGCGCCGGCCGAGCGGTCGACGTTGCGGATCGGCAGCGCGATCTCGACCGGCTGGCGCGCTTCGAGAGCGGGCTTGGCCTGTTCGATCATCTGGCGGTCGAGCACGTCGTCGATCGGATGCTTCTGGCGCTCGGTCCAGTGCACGGCCTCGCGCGGCGCCTCGGGCTTGTAGAACATTTTCGAGAAGTCGAGCCCACGCGCCTTCCAGTGATCGATCAGCTCGCGCTTTTCGAGGAGGTCGGTGTCACCGATGATCTGGTCGAGATGAGTGTATCCCATTTCGGCCAAAAGCTCGCGCACCTCTTCCGCCACGTAGAAGAAGTAGTTGATGACGTGCTCGGGCGTGCCCTTGAAGCGCTTCCTCAAAACCGGGTCCTGGGTGGCGACGCCGACCGGGCAGGTGTTGAGATGGCACTTGCGCATCATGATGCAGCCGGCCGCGATCAGCGGCGCGGTCGAGAAGCCGAACTCGTCGGCACCGAGCAACGCGCCGATGATGACGTCGCGACCGGTGCGCAGGCCGCCGTCGACCTGCAACGCCACGCGGGAACGCAGCCCGTTCAGCACCAGCGTCTGGTGCGTTTCGGCAAGACCCATTTCCCAAGGGCTGCCGGCATGCTTCAGCGAGGTGAGCGGAGATGCGCCGGTGCCGCCGTCATAACCGGAGATGGTGATGTGGTCGGCGCGTGCCTTGGCGACACCCGCCGCGACCGTGCCGACGCCAACTTCCGACACCAGCTTGACCGACACGTCGGCGGCCGGGTTGACGTTCTTCAGATCGTAGATCAGCTGCGCCAGATCTTCGATCGAATAGATGTCATGGTGCGGCGGCGGCGAGATCAGGCCGACGCCTTGCGTCGAATGGCGCACCTTGGCGATCGTCGCGTCGACCTTATGGCCGGGCAGCTGGCCGCCCTCGCCGGGCTTGGCACCCTGCGCCACCTTGATCTGCATCATGTCGGAGTTGACGAGATATTCCGCGCTCACCCCGAAGCGGCCCGATGCCACCTGCTTGATGGCGGAGCGCTCCAGATTGCGGCCGCCGCCCGGAAGCGGCAGGTAGCGGTCCGGCTCCTCGCCACCCTCGCCGGTGTTCGACTTGCCGCCGATGGTGTTCATGGCGACCGCCAGCGTGGTGTGCGCCTCCCTGGAGATTGAGCCGAAGGACATCGCGCCGGTGGAGAAGCGCTTGACGATCTCTGCCGCCGTCATCACCTCGTCCAGCGCAACCTTCTTGCGGCCGGTCTCTTCGGCCTTTCTGATGCGGAACAGGCCGCGAATCTGCTGGGCGCGCGCCGCTTCGCTGTCGATCTGGGCCGAGAACTCCTTGAAGGTCGACCACGACCCCTTGCGCACGGCGTGCTGCAGCGTGGCGACCGCGTCGGGCGTCCACATATGGGCTTCGCCGCGCATGCGGTACATATATTCGCCGCCAACCTGCAGGCTGTTGCGCAGCACCGGATCGTCGCCGAAGGCATCGCCGTGCCGCTCGACCGTTTCAGCCGAGACTTCGTCCAGCCCGACGCCCTCGATGAGGGTGGCAGTGCCGGTGAAGTACTTCTCGATGAACTCGCTCTTCAGCCCGACCGCGTCGAAGATCTGCGCCCCGCAATAGGACTGGTAGGTCGAGATGCCCATCTTGGACATGACCTTGAGCACGCCCTTGCCGAGCGACTTGATGTAGCGCGAGACCACTTCGTAGGCGTCGACCTCTTCCGGCAGCTCGCCCTTCCTGTGCATGTCGAGCAGCGTGTCGAAAGCGAGATAGGGGTTGATCGCCTCGGCGCCAAAGCCGGCAAGGCAGCAGAAATGGTGCACTTCGCGCGGCTCGCCCGATTCCACGACGAGGCCGACCGACGTGCGCAGGCCCTTGCGGATCAGGTGATGGTGCACCGAGGCCGTGGCCAGAAGCGCCGGGATGGCGATGCGGTCCGGGCCGATCTGGCGATCGGACAGGATGATGATGTTGTAACCGCCGGCAACCGCCGCCTCGGCACGGTCACACAGGCGCTCGACCGCGCCCGCCATGCCCGACACGCCTTCGGCGACCGCGTAGGTGATGTCGATGGTCTTGGTGTCGAAACGATCCTCGGTGTGGCCGATGGAGCGGATCTTCTCCAGATCGCCATTGGTCAGGATCGGCTGGCGCACTTCCAGCCGCTTCTTGCGCGAGGTGCCGACGAGGTCGAAAATGTTAGGCCGCGGCCCGATGAAGGAGACCAGGCTCATCACCAGTTCCTCGCGGATCGGGTCGATCGGCGGGTTGGTGACCTGGGCGAAGTTCTGCTTGAAATAGGTGTAGAGCAGCTTCGACTTGTCCGACATCGCCGAAATCGGCGTGTCGGTGCCCATCGAGCCGACGGCTTCCTGGCCGGTGACGGCCATCGGCGCCATCAAAAGCTTCAGGTCTTCCTGGCTGTAGCCGAACGCCTGCTGGCGGTCGAGCAAGGTGACATCCTTGCGCAGCGCGCGCGGCTCCACCGGGTTCAGGTCTTCCAGCACGAGCTGGGTGCGCTTCAGCCAATCCTTGTAGGGATGCTGCGCGGCGATCTCCTTCTTGATGTCCTCGTCGGAGATGATGCGACCCTCGACCAGGTCGATGAGCAGCATTTTGCCCGGCTGCAGGCGCCACTTCCGGACAATGCTCTTTTCCTCAACCGGCAGCACGCCGGCTTCCGAAGCCAGGATGACGCGGTCGTCGTCGGTGACGATGTAGCGGGCCGGACGCAGGCCGTTGCGGTCGAGCGTGGCGCCAATCTGGCGCCCGTCGGTGAAGCAGACGGCGGCCGGCCCGTCCCACGGTTCCATCAGGGCGGCGTGATATTCGTAGAAGGCCTTGCGGTCGGCATCCATCGACTTGTTGCCGGCCCAGGCTTCCGGGATCAGCATCATCATCGAATGGGCAAGCGAGTAGCCGCCCTGGAACAGGAACTCGAGCGCGTTGTCGAAGCAGGCCGTGTCCGACTGTCCTTCATAGGAAATCGGCCACAGCTTCGAGATGTTGTTGCCGAACAGCTCGCTGTCGACCGAGGCCTGGCGCGCCGCCATCCAGTTGTTGTTGCCGCGCACCGTGTTGATTTCGCCATTGTGGGCGACCATGCGGTAGGGATGCGCCAGCTTCCACGACGGGAAGGTGTTGGTGGAGAAGCGCTGGTGGACGAGGATCAGCGCCGTCTCGAAACGCGGGTCGGACAGGTCCTTGTAATAGGCGCCGACCTGGTAGGCCAGGAACATGCCCTTGTAGACGATGGTGCGCGCCGACAGCGAGACGCAGTAGGAGCCGATGTCCTTGTTGTTGTTCTCGGCATAGATGCGGCCGGAGATGACCTTGCGCAGGAGATAGAGGCGTGCCTCGTATTCCTCGTCATTGTCGATATCCGGCGTGCGTCCGATGAAGACCTGGCGGTGGTACGGTTCGGCAGCCGCGATATCGGGCGCCTTCGACAAAGAGGAGTTGTCGACCGGCACATCGCGAAAACCGATCAGCGGCAGGCCTTCCGACTGCGCTGAGTCGCGGATGATCTCGTCGACATGCGCGCGCAGCTCGGGATCGCGCGGCATGAACCAGTGGCCGACGCCATATTGGCCGACCGGCGGCAGCTCGATGTCCTGCTTGGCCATCTCCTCGCGGAAGAACCTGTCGGGGATCTGCACCAGCACGCCGGCGCCGTCGCCCATCAGCGGGTCCGCACCCACCGCGCCGCGATGGGTCAGGTTTTCCAGCATGAACAGGCCGTCCTTGACGATCTGGTGCGACTTCACGCCCTTCATCTGCGCGATGAAGCCGACACCGCAGGCATCATGCTCGTTGCGCGGATCGTACATGCCTTGAGCCGAAGGCGATCGATCGAAGAGCCCCGTAGTCGGGGTAGTGGTGGTTCGCAGGGCGGTTTTGACGGTGGCCGCTTTCGTCTGTGCAACCGGTGCAAAATCCGTCGTCACAGATAGCGTCGCTTCCGTCATCGTCCTGTCCTCCGTTCTGCGCCTTTTGGGCGCCTCTTCTCCAAGGGAAGCTTGGCGCTTCCCGTTCATAATTCTCGCACCTGTCGCGAAATCCTGGCGAACATGCCCTGGACCGGGCACTGTCCGGCCGGGTTCCGGCCTGTCATCGCTCGCCGATCGCGGCGGCAGCCGGACCGGCGTCGATCATACGCCAATCCAGCCTGGTTGGTATCGGTAAATAAGACAGCAATACTGTCCTAAATTTCTATGGCAGAATTCCCGACGCCATTCAAGACCGATTCGGAAAATTCACGGTCATTTGACGAAAGAAAATTACCTCAGACTGCCCGACATCGAAACTTTGTGGCTCGGTAGCACGTCCAGCCTCTGGCTCCAAACATCAGGACAGTGCTGGGCCTTGCGGACACAAGCGGAATGCGATCATGGTTCGCGCCTTCCCCGAGGCGAGGTGCGATCGGAATGCATCGACCCGGCCTCGTCTCGCTCTAATTCCCAGGAAAGACGGGCTACAGCATGTTTTTTGCCTCCGACAACTGGGCTGGCGCCCATCCCCGCATCAATGCCGCGCTCGGCGCGCACAACAGCGGCTTCGCCACCGCCTATGGCGACAGCGAGATCGACCGGGCCGTGACGCAGCGCTTCAGCGAAATCTTCGAGCGCGAGGTAGCGGTCTTCTTCGTGGCTACCGGCACCGCCGCCAACGTGCTTTCGCTGACCGCCTACAACAAATCTGGCGGCATCGCCTTCTGCCACCGGGAAGCCCACCTCATCGAGGACGAGTGCGGCGCAGCCGAATATCTCAGCGGCGGCGCGCGCCTGCATCCGGTGGACGGCGCGCTCGGCCGCATGGAGCCAAAGAACCTCGAAAGGGCAGTCGCCCGCTTCGCCGTCGACAATGTGCATGCTGGCCGGCCGATGGCCGTGTCGATCACCCAGGCGACCGAGACCGGCACTGTGCACGGCCTCGACGACATCGACGCCATTTCCAGGATCGCCAAAAAATACCGCCTGCCATTGCACATGGACGGCGCCCGCTTCGCCAACGCGCTGGTCTCGCTGGAGGCAACGCCGGCCGATATGACCTGGAAACGCGGCGTCGACATCCTCTCCTTCGGCGGTACCAAGAATGGCTGCTGGTGCGCCGAGGCGATCGTGCTGTTCGATCTCGACCGCGCCGAGGAACTCGCCTTCCTGCGCAAGCGCGCCGCCCAGCTCTTCTCCAAGTCGCGTTTCATCGCCGCCCAGTTCGAAGCCTATTTCAAGGACGATCTGTGGCTGGAAGTGGCCCGCCACGCCAACGCCATGGCGGCGCGCCTGGCCGCCGCGCTGGAGGATGCATCGAGCTCCAGGTTGGCCTGGCTGCCGCAGGCCAACGAGGTGTTCGCCGTCATCGACAGGAAGAAAGTCGAGAAACTGAAGGCGGCGGGCGCCGCTTTCTACGATTGGCACAAGCCGCATGGCTTCGACGGCCATATCGGCGAGAACGAAGGGCTCTACCGTTTCGTGACCAGCTTCGCCACCACCGAAAAGGACGTCGATCGCTTCGCCGACCTGCTCAAGGCCTGAGCGATCTTCCTGAAAGGCACGGGAGTAGCCGCGATGACCGCGATGTTTCAGGTCGATGCATTCTCGGACAGGATTTTCGGTGGCAACCCCGCCGCAGTGCTTGTTCTCGACGACTGGCTGGCCGATGCCGTCATGCAGTCGATCGCGGCCGAGAACAATCTCGCCGAAACAGCCTTCGCCCGCCCCAACGGCAAGGGCTGGGACCTGCGCTGGTTCACGCCGGTCCACGAGGTCGACTTCTGCGGTCATGCAACGCTGGCGACGGCGCATGTGCTGGCGGCCCATCTTGGCGTCACCGGCATCATGGCGTTTTCGACCCGTGTCGGCGAGTTGCGCGTCGCGCCAGTCGAAGGCGGTTATCAGCTCGACCTGCCATGCTTCGCCCCCGAAACACTGCACGAATTGCCGGCGACGATTGCCGGGCCGCTCGAAGGTGTCGCCCGCGCGATTTTCCGCAATTTCGAGAACGTCTTCGCCGAACTGCCGGACGAAGCGGCGGTGCGCGCCTTCGTTCCGGATTTACCGAACATCGCTAAACTGGGCGCGCAGGGCCTTGTGATCACCGCGAAGGGCCAGGCCCACGATTTCGTCTCGCGTTATTTCGCGCCCGGCGCCGGCATTCCGGAAGACCCGGTGACAGGTTCGATCCACGCCACGCTTGTTCCCCATTGGGCGGACAAGCTTGGCAAGAACCGGCTGTCGGCATTTCAGGCCTCGGCGCGCGGCGGACATCTTTTGTGCGAGCTTGCCGGCGAACGGGTGCTAATCACCGGCAAGGCCGTGACTTTCATGGAAGCGGAAATCCACCTATCCTGATGCCGGCGCGCCCGTTCCGGCGCGGCCGCCTCTGCCAACGATATGGGTAAAGACCATGCCATCGACCGAGCTGCTGATCGCCTTCTTCGTCACCACGGCGATCTTCGCCTACATTCCGGGGCCTGCCATGCTCTATGCCGCGGCGCAGACGATTGCGCGTGGCCGCTGGTCTGGACTGATGGCGACGCTGGGCATCCATCTCGGCTGCTATGTCCACGTCATGGCCGCGGCCGCCGGCCTCTCGGTACTCTTCCATGCCGTGCCGGTGCTCTATCTGGTGGTGAAGCTCGCAGGCGCCGCCTATCTGGTCTGGCTGGGCATTTCGATGCTCCGCGCCAAGGCGGAAGGCGGCGATGCCGCGCTGCCCGCGCTGGAAGCAAAATCCGGCCGACGCGCCTTCCTGGAGAGCATCACCGTCGAAGTGCTCAATCCCAAGACCGCACTGTTCTTCCTGGCCTTCCTGCCGCAGTTCATCGACGCCTCCGCCGGCCTGCCGGTCTGGGCTCAGTTCCTGATCCTGGGAACGATCGTCAACCTGATCTTCTCGTCGGCGGACTTGGTCTGCGTGATGCTGGCGGGCGTGCTTGTCGCCCGGCTCAAGCGCTCGAGCGGCGCCCAGCGCCTGATGCGCCGCGCCGGCGGCACGCTATTGGTCGGGCTCGGCGCGCATTTGGCCCTGCAGAGGACGTGAGGGAAGCGACCTATCTCCCCCCTTGCGGGGGAGAAAGCGATTTCAGCATCTTAGCGAGCACGCCTGCAGGGCGGCGCAGTCTAAGTGCTAGAAATCGCAAGAGAGGGGATATTCAGCCGCGACCTTTGGTTTCCTGCAGGATCGCCTCGCAGACCGCGTCGAGATTCCTCTCCACCTCCTCGTTCCAGAAACGCAGGATGCGGAAGCTGTGCGCTTCGAAATGGCGATCGCGAACAACATCACCTTGCGAATCTGCATGCTGACTGCCGTCAACCTCGATGATCAGCCGCGCCTCGAAACAGACGAAGTCGAGAATAAAGCCGTCGAGCGGAACCTGTCGCTTGAACTTCAAGCCGTTGAGTTGGCGGTTGCGCAAAGCCTGCCAAAGCATGGTCTCGGCCTTGGTCGCGTGGGCGCGCATAGAGCGGGCAAAGCCACGATGTGACGGTCTGACCGGTTGACGCATTGCCGACAAATCCCCTCTCTTGCGATTTCTAGCACTTAGACTGTGCCGCCCTGCGGGCGTGCTCGCTAAGATGCTGAAATCGCTTTCTCCCCCGCAAGGGGGGAGATAGGGGCGCCGGCGCCAAAATTCCGTCTTCAGCCCACTTGACTTCAAGTTAACTTGAACTTGTAGAACCGCGAAACGGTCGATCCGGACCGCCGTCAGGCGGCTTCCAGGACAATCGCAATTCAAGGATGGGGCCGCGCCGCCGGGCATTGCCGGAGCGGTCCGCAGCAAGGAGACGACAATATGACATGGGCAGAAACAGCATTTCCCGCCAGTGCGACACGACCGGGAATTGGCCGCAAGGCGTCCCTTCTGCTCGTCGCGACCTTGACCATCATGGCCGGCACGACGATCTCGCCCGCGCTGCCGGCAATCGAGACGGCCTTTGCCCGGGTCGACGGCGTCAAGCTGCTCAGCCGCATGATGCTGACCCTGCCGGCGCTGTTCGTCGCCTTCTGCGCGCCGCTCATCGGCGGCCTCGCCGACCGTTACGGGCGGCTAAGGCTGCTGGTCGGCTCGATCCTGCTTTATGGGCTCGCCGGCATTTCGGGCCTGTTCGCCGACAGTCTGATGTCGCTGCTGGTCGGCCGCGCGGCACTTGGCGTGGCCATTGGCGGTATCATGACGCTGGCCACGGCGCTCGTCGGCGATTATTTCAGCGGCGCCGAACGCGAACGCTATCTCGGGCTGCAGCAGGCTTTCACCGGCATTGGCGGCGTCGCCTTCGTCGCCGCAGGCGGGCTCCTCGCCGACTATCACTGGCGCGCCCCCTTCGCCGTCTATGCCGTGGCCTTCGCCATTATCCCCGCGGTCGTCGCTTTCCTGACCGAGCCCACGCGCGCCGTCCGCGTCACCCAGGCGCCTGCACCGACCGGCGAAAACGCGATCCGGTGGCTGCCGGTCGCGGCGCTCTGTCTGCTCGCCTTCCTCGTCAACATGATCTTCTATTTCATCCCCTCGCAGCTACCGTTCTACATGCGCGCGGTCGGCATCGGCGCCGCCAGCAGCGCCGGCTTCACGCTGGGGCTGCACAATCTGGTGATGGCTGGATCGGCCCTCGCCTATGGCCGCCTGCGCTCGAGATTGTCCGTTTCGACGATCTTCGTCATTGGCCTTTGCCTGATGACGCTAGGGTTCGTGCTCATCTCGTTCTCGACGACGATGACCTCGGTGCTTTTCGCCATGGCCGTCGCTGGAGCAGGCCTCGGCCTCACCATTCCCAACCTGATATCGGCCATCATCGCGCTGACCAGTCCCACCACGCGCGGCAGGCTGGCCGGCATGGTCACGGCCTCGATGTTCATCGGCCATTTCACCTCGCCCTTCGCCAGCCAACCGCTGATTGAGGCCTTCGGCTATCAGGAGGCCTATCTTGCCGCCGCGAGCGGCCTTGCGGTCCTCGCCATCATCTGCGCGGCCATCGCGCTGAAAGGCGACGGCGGGAACAGGCGCTGATCGGGACACGACAAACAAAAAGCAGCGCCTCGCGGCGCCGCTTTCGTCTTGGGAGGGAGGCTTTGCGAAGCCGACCGCTTTAGTTGGCGGCCTTGGCCTCGATCTGCTTGGCCTTGGCCGGAGCAGCCGAGATGGCGATCTTGCGGGGCTTCAGCTCTTCGGGAATGTTGCGCTTCAGGTCGATGTGAAGCAGGCCGTTCTTGAGCGCGGCACCGACGACATCGACATGGTCGGCAAGCTGGAAGCGGCGCTCGAAGGCACGCGCGGCGATGCCGCGATAAAGCACTTCGGAACCTTCGCCATTGGTCTCGTCCTTGCGCTCACCCTTGATGGTCAGCACGTTGCGGTGGGCCTCGATCGAGACTTCATCTTCCGCGAAGCCGGCGACCGCCATCGAAATCCGGTAGGAATCCTCGCCGGTGCGCTCGATGTTGTAGGGCGGATAGCTCTGGCCGCCTTCCGGCTGGGCCACCGAATCCAGCATGGTGAACAGCCGGTCGAAACCGACGGTCGAGCGATAGAGCGGGGAAAAATCGACATGACGCATGGTGTGTTCTCCTGTTGAGCAACATGGTTTGCGTAATGGCCCTGACGAAACCCTTGCGGCGTTCCCAACGGACCAGCGACCCCGACATCGGCGGCCGCACAGGACATTTGGGTGGCCTCGAAAAGTGTTTCAAGACATTCGCCGAAGATCGTACCGAGCGCCTTTGCCGGCCTCGAAGGGCATCTACGCTCCAGACCCTAGATGAACGGCGGATGAACCGCCCCTTTTGCCGCCGTTCAGACGGCTTGCGTTAGGCTTGCCTCAACATCGCGATGAGCGGCGGCAACAAAGGCGCCGCGACGAGGCCGAGCCGGGTAGCAACGTCCCTTCCTCCCGGATCGACAGGAGCCGGAAGCGCGCCTGAAGGCGGCTTCCGGCTTCGCGCATTCGCGGCCGACCGGATTTGCTTTGCATTTTACCCGTTTGCTTCTATCACCTGATGATTGGCCCGGTTGCGGGCGCGAACCGCCTGATTGCGCGCGATGACCGACCTGTTCTACGACCTCCCCGGCAATCCCGTTCCTGAAAATGCCGTTGCGGGCTTCTTCACCACGCGCGACCGCAAGCAGATTCGCTACGCCCGCTTCGCCGCCACCGGCCGACCGCTCAAGGGGACAGTGGTGCTGCTGCCCGGCCGCAACGAGTGCATCGAGAAATATTTCGAGACCATCCGCGATCTCTCCAGCCGGGGGTTCGGTGTTGCCATCCTCGACTGGCGCGGCCAGGGCGCGTCGGACCGGCTGCTGCGCAACCCGCAGCGCGGCTATGTGAAGAGCTTCCGCGATTATGCCCGCGACCTCGAACAGCTGTTTGCCGAGGTAGTACTGCCGGATTGCCGCGGGCCGTACTACATCCTGGCGCATTCGGCCGGCGCGCTGGTGGCGTTGCTTTCGGCGCCCACCATGGTGAACCGGGTGCAGCGCATGGTGCTGATCGCGCCCTTCCTGGCCCTGCCCGGCCAGCCGGTGTCGATGAAGACGCTGCGCGGCCTGACCACGGCGGCGACTGTGCTCGGCCTCGGCCGCCTCTACGCTGCCTGGGGACCGCGAAAGGCGCTGCCGACGCCGTTCGAGGAGAACAAGCTGACCAGCGACCCGGACCGCTACAAGCGCAACACCGGCCTTTACCAGGCCTATCCGCAGCTCGCGCTCGGCGGGCCGACGGTGCGCTGGCTGCGTGCCGCCGCGATCGCCGCCGAGACGGTGCGAGATCCCGAATTCATGGCCGCGATGAAAGTGCCGACGCTGATCATCGGCGCGAGCGCCGACCGGGTCGTCTCGACCCGTGCCGTCGAGCATTTCGCCCGGCATGTGCGGCTGGGCTCCTTCCTGATGATCGACGGCGCCGAACACGAGATCCTGCAGGAAAAGGATTATTATCGCGAACAGCTGCTGGCGGCCTTCGATGCCTTCATTCCCGGCAGCGAAGCGCAGGCGGCTTTGGCCGCGGGCTGACGGGATAGAGCGAGACGAGGATACCGGCCATGACGACCCGCAGCCTCAAGTTCGCAGCCGCATTGGCGCTGGCCGCCTTCGCTGTTGCGCCGGCGGCGGCCGACGAGCCGGAGCGGGTGATGCAGGAATGGTACCGGCTGCTCGACCAACCCGATATTGCCGGCCTTGCCGGCCTGATCGCACCGAGCGCCACATTCCACACCGAGGCTTCCGGCAAGTCGCAGAGCCGCGATGAATTCATCGCCTATATGGAGCAGTCGCAGGACATCCTGGCCAATGCCGACATCCGCCACAGGCTGCAGGAAAAAGGCGAAACCTCGATCACGATGATCGTCTGTTACGATTTCCAGCCGGGTCTCACCCTCAACCAGGAAACCTACAGCGTCGCCGACGGCAAGATCGTCGACGCCCGCCAGAAGCGTCTCGCCGAGAACTGCGACGGTTTCTGACCGGCTGCCGCAAGCCCTCGGGCATTTGTAGCTTTGAAAGGTCCACCGGACCTTTCAATTCGCCTTCGGCGAACCAGCTTCTCAGGCCCGCAACGCTTCCATGGCCGCCTCGTGCAGTTCGGGCGTTGCGGCGGCCAGGATGTCGCCGCCATTCTCGGCTGGCCGGCCGTCGAAGGTGGTGATAACGCCACCGGCCTTCTCGATGATCGGGATCAGCGCCACGATGTCATAGGGTTTCAGGCCCGGATCGACGACGATGTCGACGCTGCCGGCCGCCACCATCGCGAAGGCATAACAATCGGTGCCGTAGCGCGAGAGCTGCACCCTGGTCTCGAAGCGGTCGAAGCGGCCACGCGCCTCACCCTTGAACAGTGCCGGCGTGGTGGTGAACAGCGTCGCGTCCTCCAGCTTCGTCGTCCTGCGCGCCGCGAGTTTGCGCGGGCCGCCCGGTCCTTCATAGAAGGCGCCATCGGCATTGGCGTAGAACAATTCGCCGGTGAAGGGTTGTGACATCATGCCGGCCACAGCATCGCCATCCACCGTCAGCCCGACCAGCGTGCCCCACACCGGTAGACCCGAGATGAAGGCGCGGGTGCCGTCGATCGGATCGATCACCCAGACATGGCGGCTGGCCAGGTTCTCGCTGCCATGCTCTTCGCCAAGGATGCCATGGTCCGGAAACTCCGCGCCGATCAGCGCGCGGATAGCGCGCTCGGCCTCGCGATCAGCCTCGGTGACCGGGTCGAAACCGGCGGCGAGCTTGTTGACCACCGCGCCCTGGCTGCGGAAACGCGGCAAGGTCTCGGCTGCGGCCGCGCCGGCGATCCGCCGCATGAAATCGGGGGAAATGTTCAATGTTTTCTCCTGAGGCCCCTGCTGGCCGGCTTTTCTCTAACCTCAACGCGCCCTCGCGTCCGGCCGTCGTACTTACCAAACGCGTTGCCGCAATGTCACGTGCGACGCGCGGCCGACATTTCATATTTCATTTTGAATTAATAACTCGCTTGACTTTTGTGCAGCGCACAATAATCTCGGATGCGGACAGGTTCTCCTGTCCATGCCCACCTTGGGCGTTTCCTCCCTAGACTTCGACCGCGTCGTGTCAACGATGCGGTCCTTTTTTATAGGCTGGATTTCCGTGAGATTTCAGTGAGTAGTCAGGTAGCCTTGGCGCGAGCCGGGGCGTCAGTACCGTTTCCCCACTCACTACTCACTATTCCCTACTCACTATTCCCTACTCTCTATCCACTCCTCACTCCGCCGCTTCCGGCAGGTCGAGGAAATGGTGGTCCGGTATCGCCATCAGATCGGCCGCGAAGCGGGCGAGATCATCCGCCAAGGCACTGAAGCCGGCGGATTTCTGGAGGGTCCGCTCGTTCATGTAGAGGCCGCGATTGACCTCGATCTGCAGTGCATGCAGGTTTCGCGCCGTCCGCCCGTAATGTTCGGTGATGAAGCCGCCGGCATAGGGTTTGTTGTAGGCGACCGAATAACCCATACCGGTCAGGAGGCTGATCGCGCATTGCGTCAGCGCGGCCGATGCCGAGGTGCCGAAACGGTCGCCGACAATGAAGTCTGGCCGCATGCCCTGGTCGCCGGTCCGCACGCTGGCCGGCATCGAATGGCAGTCGATCAACACGGCGAAACCAAAGCGGGTGTGGGTACCGGCGATCAGCTTCTTCAGCGTGTCGTGATAGGGCTTGTAGACGGTCTCGATGCGCCCGAACGCTTCCGACAACGGCAGCCTTGCGGCGTAGATGTCGAGCCCCTCGCCGACCAGCCTGGGAATGGTGCCGAGCCCGCCTGCCACCCGGGCCGAGCGGATATTGCAATAAGGCGGCACCGGCTCGGCGAACATGCGCGGGTCGAGTTCCCACGGCTCCCGGTTCACATCGAGATAGGCGCGTGGGAAATTCGCGGCCAGCATCGGCGCGCCGAGTGCGACCGCCGCGCCGAATAGCTCGTCGACATAACAATCCTCCGAACGGCGGATCGCCGTGCGATCGAGCTTGGCCATGGCCAGGAAGCGGTCGGGATAATGCCTGCCGCTGTGCGGCGAGTTGAAGACGAAAGGAACGCGCTGTTCAGCGCCCGAGCGGATTTCGAAGGGCGGGACGACCGCAAAATCCTCGGCTGCCGACGTCAAATCTCAGGAACCCACTGACACAGGCGTTTCATGGCTCCACCGTGCCATCGCACTGGCCGCATGTCCAGCATTTCGGCACTCTTTGATGACGTGACGCTGGGGATGAGGCGCCAACATTCACTTGATGTTTACCGCTGTGATTCCATATACGAGATGGTTAACGGGATTGTTTCTCTACAATCTCCGGGGGGATGATTCGGACGGGACAAGAATGGCACGCATTCTGCTGGCGGAAGACGATGACGATATGCGCCGGTTCCTGGTCAAGGCGCTCGAGCGTGCAGGCTACCAGGTCAGCGATTTCGACAACGGCGCCAGCGCCTATGAGCGGCTGCGCGAAGAGCCGTTCTCGCTGCTCCTGACCGACATCGTCATGCCCGAAATGGACGGCATCGAACTAGCCCGCCGCGCCACCGAGATCGATCCGGACCTGAAGGTGATGTTCATCACCGGTTTTGCCGCGGTCGCGCTGAACCCCGATTCGAAAGCGCCGCGCGACGCCAAGGTTCTGTCGAAGCCGTTCCACCTGCGCGACCTCGTCAATGAGGTCGAGAAGATGCTGCACGCGGCCTAAACAGCTCCAGATAGCTATTCCCCAGTATCGGCCGTGAACCGGTTGGCAGGCCTCACCTGCGGCCTTGGTGCGACCTTTTCACAAGCAAATTGCGCTCGGCACGCACGATTCCGCCAACTCCCGGGGCCACATGAGACAATCCCATCGCGGCATTTTGGATGTCGGCTTTCTTTCGTGTTTCTCGCTATTGACGCACCGAAACAAAAGTGGTGTATGCGCGGCATCGGATGGGCGTGTAGCTCAGCGGGAGAGCACTACGTTGACATCGTAGGGGTCACAGGTTCAATCCCTGTCACGCCCACCATCCACCCACTTGATGTTGAAAAGTTTTTCAGATCCACCGGCAGGCGAATTTCTGCCGGGTGCAACGCAGGTGGCACGCAAATCCAATTCGATTTGGCTGAATTGGCGCCCCGACGCTCTAGAATCGATCTCAACTCGATAAAATAATCGTCGATGGCCTGGCTGCCTCTGGCCATGTAATCCGGGTCGAATTTGGCATAAATCTCCGTGGTACCAGCCGCTTTGTGGCCGAGCAGCCCCTGGACCTCCCACGCCGGCACACCACGTCGACGAAGCTCCGCCGCCATTGTGTGACGCAGGCTGTAAGGGGTGACCTCCTTGGGTAGACCCGCCTCCTTCACCATAGTTGCGAAGACCTTCTTTATGCTGGCAATCGGTTTTCCGTGCCAATGGACGAAGCGTTCCACGTCCAGAGCCTTCACATAGGGCAGCAGGGTTTCCGTGATTGGAACAACGGGTCGCCTTTTCTTGGTCTGCTTTCGTCCGGGTGGGTTTAGTTCGATCCGCCGCATTTCCAAATCGACTTGTCTCGGCGAGAGATCGAGAACCGCATCAGGCCGAGCAAGCGTGTTGAGGGCAATCATGCAGAAAGTATGCAAATGGGGCCATTTCCTCGCCGTCGTCAGCAGCTGTCGCATTTCGTCGAGGGTGAGGCGGTAACGCTCCTTCTGGTCGCTTCGATCAGGCTCGTCGATAATGAAGGGAGCTGATTTGATTTCTTGCCGCTTCCAGGCACGATTGATTGCAGCCCGGCCGACAGAAAGAACCCGAGAAACGTAGGCGTTCTTGTACCCGCGGTCTTTCAGCCAAATGACGAACGCCTCCTGCCTGTCGATTCTCAGCTCAGCGACGGTCGCTCCACCCCAAAATTCATTCCAAAGGGCAAGTGCATGTTTCGCCTGGTCATGACTGGCGATACGAACAAGACGTCCTTGGCTATCGAGCTTGCAGACATGTCCGTGCCAATAGCGCAGCAGCACCTCAGCGAGCGGCGTATCGGCCGGCTCCGAGCTCTGAACGCGAGCTTTTTTGGCGACAAACTCCGCTAGGAGGATTTGGGCTTCCCGAAGGTCTGCTGTGCCGAGAGAAACGCGCTTTGTTTGTCGGGAAGAGGAGTCGAACCAGGTCGCATGCCACATTCGGGAGCGCGGCCGCTGGGAGAGCCAGTACCCGGCAATTTCTCCGATCCGCTCTCGCTGTTCGCGCATGCTTTGACCGTCCTGTTTTCGATGTAGTCCAGTAGAATTTGTTGAGTGTATCGATATCTACCACCGACCTTCAAGTAACTGATGTCGCCACGCTTTCGCATACGTTGAAGCGTGTCGATCGACACCCCCAGTGCTTTCGCGGCCTCTCCTTCCGACATCGGTCGTTCGAATCTAGCGACTGACATGACCGCACCGTCATATTTCGCCTTTCGTCCGGTTGCCCGAACTCCGAAGACCTTCCCGTCTCGCTTTCACAAAAACCCGGTCGCTTTCAAGGAATACGCCGAGCATAAATGGTATGAGCTCTGCCAGCGTTTCCGATTGGCCATAGGTCTGGCGGTAAACTGCTGCGTAGTCGTTGAGCGCCTGGCTCAGGTCAGCGCTTATGCTGATGGTGATTTTGGATGGTGTCCGGTCCGGCAACTTCCCGAGTTTCAGATTCGACATGATCTACTCCTGCTCTGAGTTTGGGTAAGGCCGCAGCACCAGATCCTTGCACACGATGACGCGCAGCGGCCAGCCAGGGCGGACAGTGATCGTAGGCTGGATATTCAAGTTCTTCTCGGTGATGCGCTGGCCGGCCCGGCTGACATTTTGCTGAGCGGATTCGCGTATTGCCTTGACCAGATCGCTTTCGCTGTCGCCGAACCTCAATTCCGTGCCGACACCCAGCAAGGTGGCAAGCGCGACGCCCTTGATCACCTGCCAGGTGTGGAAATCCACCTCGTCCTCGAGCCCGGCATAACCGGCGGTGTCGGTCGCCGGCAGATTGTCGATTTCTATGGACGAGCCGTCTGGCATCAAAATGCGGTGCCAGACCAGGAGCGCGCGTTTTTGCCCGAAGGCAACGACGCTGTCATAGGAGCCGATCAGTCGGGAACCCTGTGGAACGAGCAGGATACTGCCGGTCACTGTGTCGTGCACATTTTCGGTGACCTGTGCGACGACCAGACCTGGCAAGTCGGATTTGATGCCAGTGATCAGGCTTGCCGCGATCACGCTGCCGGCCATCAACTGATAGGGTGACGCCGGCGTCTGCAGGGCGTGTGAATTGTAGATGTCACTCTTGTTCTGCTGACCGACAAAATCGAGTTTGCGCTGCTGGTTGCCTTGATCGCCTTCAGCCGGTGCCACGGAAGCTGAAGCGACCGTCGCTTCCGACGGCGGCTGCGCTTTAAAGGACTCCGCTACGCTTTGCCCGCCACCGGCCACCTGGCTGAAACGATTTTCAATTTGAAAGAGGACTTTCGACTCGCGTGCCTCGATCGCCTGCTGTGCAAGACGTTGCCCCTCATCAGTGAGGGAGTTCCCTGGCGCGATACCGAGCTGGCGTTGATGTTCCAGGATCGGACGCCCCAAGTCCCCCGGTAGAGGTGGCCCCAGAACGGGAGCCTTCCGCCTGATCCCGGAATAATCCTTGGGCAGGGCATCAAGCCCCTCGGCCGTTGGCTTGCGGTCAGTGTTGTATAACTCTTCGACCTGCTGCTTCAGATGAAGTGCCGGCCCCCGCAGCGCGAACATGGTCACGCCAAAGACGGTGCCAGACCCAACGGCTGCAATCGTAACAATCACGCCGCGCCGGAACCGCACGGCGCGTCGCGGCGAACCTCGCAACTGCAATTTTTCAGGATCGAGCTTCGGCGGAAGATTGGAGCGGGAAGTGTCGATCATATTCCCTCCCGTCACCGGCTGGAACGCGCAAAAAGAGGCAGGCGTGGCGACAGCTGCCTGCCGTCGGTCCTGGCGATGCGCACCACCTCCTGCTGTTTGTTTCCAAGGCGCAGTTCGGCGGCGGCAAAAAGCCGATCCACGATGTAGTAGTTGCCACGAACACGGTAGTTGACCAGTTGGTTTCCGCCATCCGGTCCGACGATGAAGAGCGGTGGCGCTTCACCCTGATCGATGCGGCGCGGAAATTCGATATAGACCTTGCTGCCGTCATCGAA
Organism: Mesorhizobium terrae; assembly: GCF_008727715.1. Classification (GTDB taxonomy): domain Bacteria; phylum Pseudomonadota; class Alphaproteobacteria; order Rhizobiales; family Rhizobiaceae; genus Mesorhizobium; species Mesorhizobium terrae. The sequence goes on along the minus strand of NZ_CP044218.1, from coordinate 2,853,175 downwards.
GGCACGTGCCGGTCGCCAGGGCGGCGTATCGCCAGTAATCGCGTAGCGGAAGCGGATGTTTTCCAGCGCGACATTCGATGCCACTGGCAGGGCGGCTTCAGCTCGAGCATTGCGCTGGCGCAACGCGATGATCTGGTCCTCGCTGTAAGTCCAGGAGATTGCAGCCATGGCGGTCTTTTCGGTGCTTTGGAGTTGCAGGTGATACGTTCGCCGTTCCGTGGTGATCACCAGATTGGTGGTAAGCCCGGCAGCAAAGGGTTTCACCAGCACGTGGGTCCGTTGGTTCCCACCGGTGCCACTGACCGTATCGCCGATAACCCACCGCACGGTGTCGCCGGCCGACACAGCTGTCAGTTTCTCGCCCGGTTGCAGTGCGATATCGCTTACGCGTTCTGGGGCGGCGTAGAGCTGGTAGAGTGCGCCGTCGGCGAAGGGGTAGACCTGCACCGCATTGACGTAGCCAAATTTGCTGGGCTGCTGTGTCGCAGCCTTGTTGGCATCGGCGACCCGTTCTTCAGGCGAGCGTTTGTCTTCGGCGACTTTGCCGGGCTCGGGCTGCAACTGCCCCGGAAGCGGCAATGGCTTCGGCACTTCGACTATCTTGACCGGTTTTTCCGGCGCCTTCTCGATGGCCGCGGGTTTGAAGTCTGTCGGGTCATAAGAGATTTGAGGCGGCGGCACCGGCTTAGACGCGCAGGCCGAAAGAACCGCGGCCGAGGTCGACAGTACGAGCAGCGCAGAGAGCGATGAATGTCTATTTGTCATTAGTGGGCTCCTTGGGAGAAACGGCTTGCGGCGCGGCGCTGTCGAGCTCACGCGACCAGGCGATGGCATTGATGAACACGCCGAGCGGGTTCTTGCGCAGTTGATCCGTATTCCGCGGTGACCGGATTACGATGGCCAGGATCCCGGTCCAGCGAGTCGTGCTGACAAGGCTGCCGCGCTCGAAAACCTGCTCCGTCCATTTGACCTGGAAGGAGCTGTCGGAAGCCCTCACCACGCTGGTCACCTGCACGGATACGCTGCGGGTGCCGATCTGACCGAAAGGATCATTCGCCTTGGCGTATTCGTTCAGGAAAAGGGCGGCTCGATCGGTGGCGAAATCATAGGCCGCCAGCCAATTTTGCCGAACCAGCACCGGATCTGTGGATACGGAGCGAACGTTCTGGATGAAGCGGCCGAGATGCCAGGCGATCTGGGCATCGTCCGGGACATAATCCTGGATGGCGGGCGCTACAGCGCGCACCTCACCCAAACGGTCAACCTCGATGACATACGGCACGACGCGGCTTTGCATCGACTGCCATAAAAGTCCGCCAGAAAGCCCGGTCGACAAAGCCAGGCAACCGACCGCCATGAGCCGCCAATTTCTGGCCTGCACCCGAGAGGAGCCGATACGCTCGTCCCAAAGCTGGGCGGCTTTCTGGTACGGCGTGACCGGTTGCGGTGTCCTGCCGTAGCGTTGAACGGGGCGTTTGAAGAGCATCTAGTCTTCCTTGTCGTTGAGAGACGGATTGGCGCTGCCGCCTGCCCTGTCACCGTCGCGGACGGCTTGAATGGCGGCATGGCGATGAGCACGGGCGGTCTGTTCTGAACGCAGGCGTCTTGCCCAGGCCGGGGCCGCATCGCCGGCAGCAGCGTCCGTGCTTTCGGCCATTGAGGTGACCGGCTTACCGCCGGTTGCCGTCCACGCAGCTTCGCGTCCTGCATCGACGCTGCGTCCGAATTTTCCAGCCGCGGATTTCGCTGCCTGCCTCGCAGCACCACCAGCGGCACTGGTCACGCCATGTATTCCAGCGGCGACGCCAGATAGGCCGGTGCCGGGAGAGGTCGCCTGACCCATCTGCCACGCAGAAGAAGCAGCCGACCCCATGGTTGTGCCGGCGCGGATTGCAGCGAGACCGCTGCCGGTCGCCATGCGTATGCCGGCAAGCGCGGCACCGCCGGCAACAAGCGATGCGCCAGCCGCCGCCACACCGGTTCCGAGTGCGGCGCCCGCGCCGAGCTGTGGCGCACCCGAAACCAGACCCGACGCAATCCCGGGCCCGAAGATGCCGAGCCCAAGCAGCGCCAGCGCGCCAAGGACCTGGGACATGGCTGCGGCCAGATCCGGCTCCTTGCCTTGCAGCGCGGAAGCGAACTCGCCGAACATCGTGGAACCGATCCCGACGATGATGGCGAGTACCATCACCTTGATACCTGACGAGATCACATTGCCGAGCACGCGCTCGGCCAGAAACGCCGAACGGCTCCACAGCGCAAAGGGAACAAGGACAAAACCCGCCAGCGTGGTGAGCTTGAATTCCAGGATGGTGATGAAGAGCTGGATGGAAAGGATGAAGAAGGCGATGATGACCAAAAACCAGGCCACCAGCAGCACGAAGATGGTCAGCGCGTTGCCGAAGATTTCGGGGAAGCCCAGAAGCTGGCTTGCCTGATCGAGCAGTGGCCAGGCGCCTTCGAAACCCGTTGCGGCAATGCGGCCGGGCCGCAGGAGACTGGCGGCGGAGAGATTTCCGGAGGACGCGTTGATGCCAAGACCGGCAAAGGATCGATAGATGATATCGGCGAGGTTTTTGAAATTGTTCAGGATGTACGCGAAGGCGCCGACATAGAGCACCTTGCGCATGAGCCGGCCGAAGATATTGGGCTCCCCGCCGAACGCCCAGGCCAGACCCGCCAACGTAATGTCGATCCCGATCAGGATGGTGGTGAGAAAGGCGACGTCGCCAGAAAGCAGGCCGAACCCGCTGTCGATATAGCGGATGAAGGTCTGCAGGAAGCGATCAATGACCCCAAGATCGTTCATGTCACCGTCTCGCTTGTCTTGAAGGACCGTGGATCAGTTGCCGCGATAGGCAGCGCCAGAACCGAGAAAGCGCTTTGTCATCTGGCGGGCGGCCTCTTCAGATTGCGCCTTGCGGGCGGCATCCTCGACCTCCGCCCGAAACTGCGTCGCAAGCAGAGTCTGGATCTGCATCTGTTGTTTGGTGGAAAGCGCGATCAGCTGGTTGGTGGCCTGGCTTGCCTGAAGCGCGCCCGCAGCACTCTGGCTGCGGCTGACAAGATCGGCAAGCAGGTCGCCGTCACTGCGCACATTCTCGACGATCTGCGACTGCACGCTCATGGTCTGGCGAAACGCCTGCATGGCGTTTTGCCAGCGCCCGCGTGCAGCACCCGCTACATCGCTGATCTTGATCGAAGCGTCATAGCTTTCCGGATACTGGCTGCGCCATTGGCCTTGAAGCTTGTCGAGATCGAAGCTCAGGCCACCGGCCTGGTCCATCAATCCATCGATGCGATGAAGCGCGCCGGTGAGCTGGCCAAGTGACGAAAAATCCAGGCGCTGAAGATTACGCGCCATGTTCTGCAGCATGGTCGCCTGGTTTTGAAGCGACTGGATCTGGTTGTTGATCTGTTCCAGCGAACGCGCCGCCGTCAGAACATTTTGCGCGTAATTCGACGGATCGAACACGATGCGGGCATGAGCAGGCTGGATGGAACCAGCCATCGACTTGGCGATCAGCGAAACGGCAAACAGGCTGCAGAGAAAACGGCGCCGCGTCATGGCGATTGCTCCTTGTCTGGTTGAGGGAACTGGCGAAGAAGCTCGGCGGCCCAATCGAGACCGCGTGCGTTCAGGAAGCGGGAGGCGAAGCCCTCTCGGCCATGCTCGGACAGGATGCCGTCGATCAGGGCCTGGCTAGCCGGATCGGAGGCGCCGCAAAGCGCGAGAGCGATCGGCCCCAGGCCAAGCTCGATCAGGCGATTGCCGCGGCGCGATTGCAGGTAGTAGTGACGCTTCGGCGTGGCGCGAGCGATCAAATCGATCTGGCGTTCGTTAAGACCGAAGCGCTCATAGGCCGTGCGCGCCTGCGGTTCCACGGCACGGTCATTGGGAAGGAAGATACGCTGGGGGCAGCTCTCGATGATTGCAGGCGCAATCGTCGAGCCAGAGATGTCGGCAAGCGATTGCGTAGCGAAGATGACCGATACGTTCTTCTTTCGCAGAACCTTCAGCCATTCGCGAATGCGAGCGGCAAAGAGAGGGTTGTCGAGATAGACCCAGGCCTCATCGAGAATAAGTAGCGTTGGGCGACCGTCAAACCGCTTTTCGAGGCGATGGAAGAGATAAGTGAGCACCGGCAGGACAGCACTTTGCTGATGCATAAGCTCTTCGGTCTCGAAGCACTGCACATCCGACAATGCCAGCCGATCATCGTCGGCATCGAGCAGCCGCCCGAAAGGACCATCGAGCGTGTACGGCAATAGGGCAGACTTCAGCGCATTGGACTGAAGCAGGAGCGAAAGGCCGGTCAGCGTGCGTTCCTGTGCCGGCGCTGTGGTAAGGCTGGTCAGCGCCGACCAGATTGCTTCCTTCACTTCCGGCGTGGCGGTGACGTTCTCATGCGTTATGAGGTTGGCGATCCATTCGGCTGCCCAACTGCGCGCCGCTTGATCGCCAATGTCGCGCAGCGGCTGGAAGGAAAGCGCGCCGTCTGCGCCAAGTGCATGATGTCCCCCGCCCATGGCAAGCGTTGCCGCTCGGGCCGAATTGCCTTTGTCGAAAACATAGACTTGGGCATCGGCATACCGACGAAACTGCAATGCGATTAGGGCAAGCAGGACAGATTTGCCAGCGCCAGTCGGGCCAACGATCAGCATGTGGCCGACATCGTCGACATGGGTGGAAAGCCGGAATGGTGTCGAACCGCTGGTTTCGGCAACGAAAAGCGGAGGAGCAGATCGTCCGGTTACCTTGGCGATATACGCGTTTGTCGCCGGGCCCGCCCACACCGACGACAGCGGCATGAGATGGGCAAGGTTCAACGTGTGAATGAGCGGCTGGCGAACATTGGCATAGACATGACCCGGCAGCGAGCCGAGCCATGCCTCGACCGCATTGACGCTTTCGCGGATGGTGGTGAAGCCCAACCCATTGATGATGCGTTCGACCGCGCGCAGCTTTTCGGCAGCGGCGTGATGATCCTTGTCCTTCACCGTTACGGTCGTGGTGAGGTAACCGAAACCGACGTGATCCCCGCCGAGTGCCTGAAGGGCGGCGTCCGCATCGAGCGCCTTGTTGTCCGCATCACTGTCTACGAGAGGAACCGGTTCGTTGGTCACGACCTCGCGCAGTATGGCGGCGATCGACTTGCGCTTGGCAAACCACTGCCGCCGCAACCGAGTCAGGGCTTTCGTGGCTTCCGCCTTGTCGAGCGGAATAAAGCGGGTCATCCAGCGATAGGTGAAGTCCTGGTGGTTGAGCGCATCGAGGATTCCAGGTCGAGTGAGGTTCGGAAACCCAAGTACAGTCAGGGTGCGCAGATGATGTTCGCCCAGCATCGGCTCCAGTCCGCCGGTAAGCGGTGCATCGACCAGCAGGGCGTCGAGATACATCGGAGTTTCCGGCACGACGACCGGATGGCGATGCGGCGAGATCGTGCCATGGAGATAGGTCAACGTTTCCGCATCATCGAGAGCACTGATTTCAGGCATAAGGCCTGACAAAAGATCCAGGACGCGATCCGTTTCGCCGCGGAATTGTGCGAATTCCTGGCGCCAGTTTCGTTCGCCCTCCAGGTGATGTGACTCGACAAACGCGCTTTCAGCCCGTGCCTGAGCATCCGGCGGTGGAATGAACAGCAAGGTCAGATGATAGAAACTCTCGAAATGCGCGACCTTGCCCTCGAAGGCCGCGCGTCGTTCCTCATCGACCAGCCATGAGGCAGCATCGGGAAAATGCGAGGCCGGATAGCCAAGCGCTTCGGCGCGCTCGGCCTCGAAAAACAACGCCCAGCCGGAGCCAAGCCTCTTGAGCGCATTGTTTGCACGCGCACATATCCCGACGAGCTCGGCTTCCGTCGCGCTTTCAAGATCAGGACCTCGAAATCGGAAGCTGCGCTGAAAGCTGCCGTCCTTGTTGAGCACGATGCCTGGCCCGATCAGAGCGGCCCAGGGCAAATGGTCGGCAAGCCGGTCGGCCTTTCTGCGATATTCCGAAAGGTTCAGCATGCCAGCCATCCTTTCTGGCGAAGGTGGCGGACAAGCACGCTGGCGAAATCCGGATCGCGTCTTGCGGCAAAGACCGTCAGCGAATGGCCAGCAATCCAGAGCACCAGACCGGCGATCCATTGCTGCAGACCGAAGCCGATGGCGGCGGTCACGGTGCCGTTGAGGATCGCCACGGCACGTGGTGCGCCACCCAGCAGGATCGGTTCGGTCAATGCCCGGTGAACGGGAACCTCGAAGCCCTCGATATGCTGCTCTCCGGAAACCATCAAACCAGCGCTCCGCCGTCGAAGGAAAAGAAGGAGAGGAAGAAGCTCGATGCCGCGAATGCGATCGACAGGCCGAAGACGATCTGGATAAGCCGGCGGAAACCGCCCCCCGTGTCTCCAAAAGCAAGAGTCAGGCCCGTGGTGATGATGATGATGACCGCGATGATCTTCGCCACCGGTCCCTGAACCGACTGCAGGATCTGTTGCAGCGGCTGTTCCCAAGGCATGCCGGAGCCGGCAGCGTAAGCCGGCGCTGCGAGCAGAAATACGAGCGCGGTTAACGAAAGGCAGCGAAGCTTCTTGCGCATGAGATTCCCTTCAAAGCTGCTGGAGTTGCGAATGTGTGAGCTCGGTGACGGCGTAGTCGCCATTGCCATCGAGGCCGGAGACCTCGGCGATCCCATCGATGCGGCGCGCGGAACCGCGACCGGCGATAAAGACGATCAGATCGACGGCATCTGCAATGAGGCGGCGCGGCACCGTGACCACGGCCTCTTGGGCAAGTTGCTCGATGCGGTAGAGGGCGGAGCGCACGGAATTGGCGTGGACGGTGGCGATGCCGCCGGGGTGCCCCGTATTCCACGCCTTCAGCATATCGAGCGCTTCAGCGCCCCTGACCTCGCCGACAATGATGCGGTCGGGTCTGAGCCGAAGCGTCGAACGCACGAGATCGGCAAGCGTGACCGAGCCCCTTCTCGTGCGTAACGCAACGCAGTCCTTCGCGGCACATTGCAGTTCGCGCGTATCCTCGATCAGGATCACCCGCTCATCGCGTCGGGCGACTTCCGCAAGCAGGGCATTGGCTAGTGTTGTCTTTCCCGACGACGTGCCGCCTGCAACCAGGATGTTGCGCCGCTCGATGACCGCCTTCTTCAGCGCTTCGGCCTGCACTGGCAGCATGATCTTGTCCGCCACGTAATCGGCTAGCGAATAGAGCTTTTGCGCGGGCTTGCGGATGGCAAAACATGGCGCCGTGACGACAGGCGGCAGCAGGCCTTCGAAGCGCTCGCCAGACGGCAGTTCGGCACTGACTATGGGGTTATCCCGATGTGTCTCCGCACGGATGTGGGAAGCAACCAGGCGAATGATGCGTTCCGCCTCGGAGGGATGCACGCTGACGCCGGTATCGACCCGCCCCTCTCCCAGCCTGTCCAGCCGCAGAGCGCCGTCGGGATTGACCATCACCTCGATGACCAATGGATCGGCAAGGGCTTCGGTGATCGCCAGCCCCATGGCGGTGCGCAGCATGGAACGCCGGCGAAGGTCGGCTTCGGGATGGGCGCTCATGCTTCCCCTCCCTCGCCACGATCCTTGCCAAGCGACCGTTTCCTCGAAGCGATCTGACGCCCGACCTGTTCGACGAATTTCTCGAAACGCTCCTGGGCAATCGCCTGCGTTGCCCTGTCTGGAACCGGCGTGTGGGCATGAAGCGTGATGGAGAAACGGATGAAGAGCGCCAGGCTCTCCAGGATCGTCTCGGCATCGAGCCTGATATGATTGAGGTCGCGGGAGAGGCGATCGAGCCTCACGCCGTAACGCTGGTCGAGCTCGTTCTCTCCGCGTTGCTCGATGAAAGCTTGCACCGCCTTCGCCACGACCGCCGACTTGGTGGTGGCGGGATCGCGGCTGAGGTTATTCAGCTTCTCGCTTAGCTCGGGTTCGAGCAGAAACTGATGACGAATGCAGCGAGATTTCATAGCGGCTCATTCCGAAGGGCCGGCTCTGCGTGCCGGCGGCGGGAATAAGCATCGGCCATATGCTCGAAATCGCTTATGGCCGTTATCTGCGCTGTGATGCGCTCTGGATCAGAAGCCGGGCACGATGTCCTTCTCCTCGCCCTTCCCTTCATTGATGCCATAGGCGCGAGACACGTTGGAAACCCGATCCATGACGCGCTTGTCGGCGACCGTCTCACTGTCATCGTCGGTCGGTCTGAACAGATCATCTTGCTCAGGCGCGTCGGCAATGACGTTGTGCTCTTCGGACAAACCAGGATGACGTTGCTGCTGGACGCCTCCCTCGTCTTCGATTGTCGCACCGGTGATCTTGCTATCGACGGCCAGACGACGATCAACGCCGCGCACCTGTCCGATCCATTCGTCCGGGCGCGGTGCAGGACAGTCCGCATAGGGGCCGTCGCCTGGCGTCGGCGCAGGCAGCACCCGCTCAGTAAAATTCCGGTCCTGATAATAGCGCAGCTTCTTCGCCCGGATCGGCAACAAGCCCGAAACCAACAACAGCTCGTCAGTTGGTGGCAGTTGCATCACCTCACCGGGCGTCAGCAGCGGCCTGGCGGTTTCCTGGCGGCTTACCATGACATGCGAAAGCCAGGGCGCCAGCCGGTGTCCGGCATAGTTGCGCATGGACCTCAGCTCGGTTGAGGTGCCGAGAGCATCCGAGATGCGTTTGGCGGTGCGCTCGTCGTTGGAGGAGAAGGCAATCCGCACATGGCAGTTGTCGAGAATAGCGTTGTTCTCGCCATAGGCCTTCGAAATCTGGTTGAGCGATTGCGCGATCAGATAGGCGCGGATCCCGTATCCCGCCATGAAGGCCAGCGCGGTCTCGAAGAAGTCTAGTCGGCCGAGCGCCGGAAACTCGTCCAACATCATGAGCAGCTGGTGTTTACGGCTCTTTTTCGGATCACCCTCCAGCCGCTCCGTCAGACGCCTGCCGATCTGGTTGAGCACAAGTCGCACCAGTGGCTTGGTTCGTGAGATATCTGACGGCGGCACGACCAGATAGAGCGATACCGGTCGGTCGGCGTCCATAAGATCGGCAATACGCCAATCGCAGGCGGACGTGGCCGCTGCTACAGTTGGATCGCGATAGAGTCCAAGGAACGACATGGCGGTGGAGAGAACGCCGGAGCGCTCATTCTCAGATTTGTTCAGCACCTCTCGGGCCGCCGAAGCCACCACCGGATGAACCTGAGGCCTATCCGCAGTCCCGAGATGGTTGGTGGTCATCATACGCCGCAGCGTCGCGGCAAACGAGCGCTGCGGGTCCGAGAGGAAGGTAGCGACACGGGCAAGCGTCTTTTCCTCTTCCGCGTAGAGCACGTGCAAAATGGCGCCGACCAGCAGTGAATGACTGGTCTTCTCCCAGTGATTTCGCCGCTCAAGCGCCCCTTCCGGATCGACGAGTATGTCGGCGATGTTCTGGACGTCCCTGACCTCGTCCAGACCTTTGCGAACCTCCAGCAGCGGATTGTAGCGCGCCGATCTCGGATCCGTCGGATTGAACAAAAGACAGTGCGAAAACTTCGACCGCCAGCCAGATGTCAGCTGCCAGTTCTCGCCTTTGATGTCGTGGATGACGGTTGAACCGGTCCAGGAAAGCAGGGTTGGAATGACCAGCCCGACACCCTTGCCCGAGCGCGTTGGCGCAAAGGCCATGACGTGCTCCGGTCCGTCATGACGCAGAAACCGATCCTTCAATCTGCCTAGGAAAACCCCTGCCGGCCGAAATAGCCCTGCTTCTTCGATCTCCTGCGTCTTGGCCCATCGCGAGGAGCCGTAGGTGGTGACCAGTCCGCGCTGTCGCGCACGCCAGAGCGAACCAATGATTGCGGCAGCACAGCCCAAGAAACCGCTGAAGCCGGCGAGCGCGCCAGCCTTGTCAAAAACCTCAGGAGCATAGGCATCGAAATGGAACCACCATTCGAAGAGCTTCCATGGTGCATAGACCGGCAAGCCAGCCACCAGAACCCACGGCGGCCCGAGCTGCGGCTGGTAATCCAGCATGTGCGCGCACCATTGGGTCGCAGCCCACACGCCAAAGAGGACAATTACCAGCACGACGGCGATCTGGCCGACAAGCAACTTTGTCGGTGTCATGGAGGGGGCTCCGCTTGTGGACGGGAGCAGCATGGCGCGACGTGCGGGAGTCTCGAACATGTCCTATGTGCGCGCATGTGCGACCGAGCGGACTTCGCCGGTTTGAACCATGGGCTCATAGGTGCAGCTGTCGCCTAGCGTGCGAGATTGCGGTCTGGGCATGTTGGTAAACTTGCGACGGTTGTCCCCAAGAAAAGCAACGTCATCCGTTCTCGCTGACACTGCCCTGCGATGGATATTCGCCCACTCGCAAGTGACGAATTGTCATCCTGGCAAAGTTCGATCCGCTGTCCCTTCCACCTCTTGACGAAAATTGCCGCGCCTGTTTGAGACCGTGCAATTGGAACGTTTGCTTTGGGGTGATGGGCAAATGGCGGATCGACTGTGAAGCGCGTTTTTCGTTTGCTTGCTGCGGTAATTGCGGGTTCCGCAGTGACCGGCTGCACAAGCATTTCCTACTATGCGCAGTCGCTGGAGGGTCATGTGAAAATCATGGCTGCACGCGAGAATGTCGGAAAACTGATCCATGATCCTGCGACGCCCGAGCCGCTGCGCGCCAAATTGACGTCGGCAAGCGCCATAAGGCGCTTTGCAACGGACGAATTGGCACTGCCTGAAAACAACAGTTACCGCAGCTATGTCGATATTGGTCGGGAGGCCGTGACCTGGGCGGTTTTTGCCGCGCCGCAATTCTCCCTGGCACCACGAACATGGTGTTTTCCCGTTTTCGGTTGCGTTCCGTACCGTGGTTATTTTGATCGGAAATCCGCGGCTGAAAGCGCCGACGAACTTCATGGAGCGGGGATGGACGTCTACATCACGGGCGTCACCGCATATTCGACCCTTGGCTGGTCCAGTGACCCGCTGCTCAGCACCATGCTGCGTCAGGACAACACTTATCTGGCAAGCCTTGTTTTTCACGAGCTGGCGCATCAGCGCATCTATGTGAACGACGACTCTGCGTTCAATGAAGCCTTCGCGGTCGCCGTCGAAACCACTGGTGTGAGGACATGGCTGCGCGCTGTTGGCGATCTCGCCGGACTGCGCCGCTACGAAGCCGACCGCGAACGCAGGGCCAATTTTCTTAGGCTTCTGGCGAAAACGCGAGACGAATTGCAGCGGGTTTACGAAAATCCCCGCCCCCCGGAGCAAATGGCGGTTGCGAAGGCAGCAACCATCGAAAAACTGCGGATGCGGTACCGACACATGCGTGACAGGCGTTGGGCTGGATATAGAGGATACGACGCCTGGTTCGATGCGCCGATCAACAATGCAAAACTCGCCGCGACCGCCGTTTACGGCGAACAGGTTCCGGCATTTCTTCGATTGTTCGACTTGTGTGCTAGCGACTACCCAAGGTTCTACGCGTCAGTCCAACGGATCGGGAGTTTGCCCAAATCTTCCCGCGCCGAAGCGCTTGATGCCGCGAAGACGTGCGATTGACTTGAACAGGCCTGGGAGCCAGTTTTCTGGGATGCGCTGAATCTGGGCGGAGCCGTAGGCGGACCGGCAGGTTTCGGGCGAGGCCGGAAGATACCCCTCTCCTGCTTCGCGGTGGCACCGGCCGTCAACGCGACAGCACCCCCAACACGATCAAGTGCTGTGGCGAAGCCGTGCCGCAAGATCGAGAACGGAGCAGCGGCGCCACCATCAGCCGCCGCCTTGACCTTGAGCACTGTGGCGGTACGCAGAGCGACCAGCGTCGGAGCGTCGAAGGTCACCGACACGAAGCAGCCAGCGGGCATACAAGCGCGGAAGCGCACCGGCTACATCGCCGGCTTCTCATCGATCTAGGTCGCTCCGTCTCTGGCTACTCTGCATCCGGTCAGGCTTTCGCCGATCACGGTGCAGGTTCAAATCACGGAGGTGTAACCACCGATGTCGATATTCCCTGACGGTGAGCATCTGAACGGAGAATTCGTCTCGAAGCAAACAGCACGATGATCCTGGTCCATCCACGGCCTCGTTGAGTCACGTTGGAGCAATCAAGATTTCGCCTTGGATATGCTGGCCAGAAGTTCTTCTCCGGCCCCAGAAGCCATGCCTGTTTCGTGACCTGCAGCCATGATCGTGCGCCCCAATTGAAAGCCAAATACTCTCCGTGGGTTCCTGGCTGGCACCGTGGCTGCCGGAGCACCACATCTGCGACAATCGATTTTCATAATATTTACAACAGCATCAACAGATACGATCGATTCTTTGTCAAACTGTTGCAAACTGCCGATCCACCCGCTACTTTCGGTTGCAACACTTTCTTTTCAATTGGCAGTCTGGTGTTGATATGATTGATTTTATTGAATTAAATAACGATCAGCGACGCGAAAAGATCAATTCCGACCAGCGATTCACAGCGCTGGCGGAGGCCCAGAAGAAGGCGAAGAGCTTTCGTGGATCCCTCGTCTGGCATACGGTAAAGGGCAGCGAGCACCTGATGCGCAGCTACTACGATTCTACGGGAGCGCGACGCCAGAAGGTGGAGGGGCGGCGCTCGCCAGCGACCGAGGATCAGAAAGCAGAATGGGAAGCATCGCGCGCGTCCACTCAACAAATGCTGTCCGTGCGGCAGGAGCAAATGGCGCGCCAGTCTGCTGTCAATCGGGCCCTCAGGCTCGGACGTGTTCCTTTAATTGCCGCAAGAATCATCAGAGCGCTCGATGACGTCGGCATTCTGGGCGAAGGCATCCGTGTTGCCGGAACCAACGCGATCTACGCCTACGAGGCAGCGGCCGGCGTCTTCGTGGATCCAGGGATTACAACGACCGAAGACATCGATCTCCTGATGGATTCGCGCAAGTCACTCAGAATTATGGCTGGGACCAACATAGAAGACGGAACGCTCATCAACCTCTTGCGCAAGGTCGATCGATCGTTCGAGCGTTCGTCCGCAGCGTTTCGCGCGGTCAATCGCGACGGATATCTTGTCGATTTGATCAAACCGCTTGCCAACCCGCCTTGGAAGCAGGGCCGTGCAAGCGTTGACAAGGCAGACGACGAACTTGTGGCGGCCGAGATTGCCGGCCTGGCCTGGCTGGAAAATGCCCCGGCATTCGAAGCAATCGCGATCGATGAAAGGGGCGGACCGTTACGCATCATCGTTCCCGATCCCAGGATTTTCGTGGCCCATAAACTCTGGGTTTCGAAGCAGCCTGATCGCGAGCCAGTCAAGCGCCGTCGCGACTTGGCCCAGGCGCAAGCTGTTGCTCGTTTGACAGCGCAGTATCTCGAACACCTCCCCTACGAAGCAAACCAGCTTCGTGTGCTTCCCCAGCCCGTTTTTGAGGAAGCTCGCCATCTTTTCGAGCTGCCGACGGCATCGAAGCCCTGATAGCCATAAATCTGCTGATCGCCCTGGCTGATGCGCGGGTCTCGCCACCGACGCCGGACGATCGGTGCAGACCTCCCGTTCGCTCGAACTTCGCCTTGATCAGCTATGATGGTCGAAAGCTACGTGCCTGGCGGCGCCGCTCGATCAACTTCCTCGGAGATCTCCCGTCGCAATTTCGGTCTCTTGGCCAGACGCCTGCCACGCGCAGTCACGAACGCATCGTAGCGTTCGCCTGCCTTGGCGCGGGCGGCTTGCACTGTCGGCTCCGGCAACGCAGGGATTGTTGCCAACCAAAAGCGGACGAACACGGCAAATTACTTGCCTCTCTTGGTCCATAACCCCCAACAAGCGGGAGATTGGCGCTTATGTATTCGGATCCGGCACGCCGTGTCTGATCTCTTCGGAAAAGCCCGGCCCAAGACCGAAGGCTTTGGCGCGGTCGCTGATGCGGGAGCGCTCGATCAGCTCGGCCAGCGGCAGCTTGGTGTCGACGCGTTTCTGGTCATAGAGGTAGCCTGGCAGATAGCCGTTGACGAGCAGGCGCCAGTCGGTCGGCACACTCGCGCCGACAAGCCGCAGGATGCGCACGATCGCCGTCGTGCAATTGGTGGTGATCGAGTTGTAGAATTGCGGTTTCGCGGCCAATGCATTGGCGTCCTCGACATAGCCGGCCAGGAAAATCCGCGCATCGTCGGGTGACACGTTAAGCCGGTAGAGGTGTACATCCTCGCCGCGCACATTGGTCCGCAAGCCGATCAGGTCGCGTTCATCGGCAGCGATCACGATAAGCGTATCCGTCTTGAAGGCGCCGGCAATCGGCGAATAGGTTCCGCCCACCCGGTAACGCGCCTCGATCGACCAGGCGATCCGCTCGCCGCCTTCGAAACCGAAGCTCACGATGGTGTGCGCCATTTCCGGGCCGGCCCAGTAGGACATGAACAGATCGACGGTTCTGAGCTTCGACAGGTCGTAGCTCCGCGTTTCCCAGCTTTCGGTGAAATCGGTCTGGCTGCGCCAGGTGAAGTTGCGCGTATCGGTCAAGGTCAGTCGGTCGCCTTCGATCCTGCCTGTCACCTGCCGCGCATCCTCCGGCACGAAGGTTACATCCCGCGGCGGCGTGATGCTGCTCCACCAGATCAGAACGCCGGCAAATACAACGGCAAAGACGCCGACGACGCGCCAGCGGCGGGTGAACAGGGCGATGAGCGTCGCTAGGCCAAACAGCCCGAAAAGTGCTGCAGCAGCGATGCGGCCCGTTTCCGGCATCGGCAGCCGGTAAAAGAAGGCAAGCACCGTCCAGGCGCTCGCCAGTGCAACGGCGGGGAAGAGGATCGCGATCAGAATAAAAAGGCCGGCACGACGCATCAGAACTCCGAAAACCATCTCCCGTGCGACCATCCGACCTTCTCATCCGAGCGCGGACGAACATCGTTGCGGATGATACAATTCGACAAGAGCCAAACCGGCTCGCCCAATCAGACATATATACGTTTCGGGCAAATCGGATGGAATGAGAAGGCTCATCGGAAATGGATGCATGGATCGCCGGATTCAGGCAAAGAGTCTGACAACTGGGATTTCTATAGCTTCCCGACTTGACAGCCGGGGCCGAGCCAGTGCGCGGATAGCCCGCCGGACGGCTTCATGGCGGTCGTCAATGAGATCGGGTTGGCGCGGGCCTGAAACGCGAGGGATGCCAGTTCGCATAGCGATGGCACGGCCATAGTGACTGGGCAGGGCGGACGGCGGATTGAGGGTGATCCGCGGAGATTTGGCTGAAGTGGCGGTTCAAACTGTCTTACCTTATCGTCGGCTATGGGGCTCCCAGAAAGTTCGACGATTGCTTTCTTGGGATAGAGCATTTCGGAGCGTAGGAATTCGCTTGTTTCGAACCCTAATTCGATGGCCCGGTTCAACTCTCACTCGACCGACCGACGTCATGTAAAATTTATGATCAACGCCTCGGCTGGTAACCGTACCGCCAATCGGTTTGCGTGGAACGTCAGAGTATCCAGGACGGATTCCAAGCCACTAGTTTACTATGATGCAGGCGGGGTAGTTCTCAGAAATAAACAGGAGCGCGAACAGCATTTTTCTATGGACGCAAACCTAACGTCTCAGTGACGTATTAGACCCCACTGAGGCAACAAGACCCGCTCGGTTGGCGAGCGGGTCTTGACTGCATCTGGTATCAAATGGCGGTCAGGCGGCAGCCCAACTCCGACCGGTAGCTGCAATATCCGTCGATTTCCAACTTGGGTCCGAGGCAGATGCCGCCATTTGCGGGCCAGTCGAACCGGCGGCGGTATCTGCCCCAAACGACGCCATCGCTGCAACCAGACTGTCGATCCTGGCGTTCGCCGGCATGGCGGCAACGGGTGCAGCATTGCTGTTGGCGGGAGGCAATCTCCCTGCCAACGCCGCGCTGGACGCAGCCGTCCGCTGGACCGCCGGCTGCTCATCGCTTGCGACCAGCTTGGAGGGACGAGACACCAAGGTCACGTCGCCAACCAGATTACGGGTGCCGCTGACCCTCTCGAACCAGCTCGTCCCGACAATCTCGGAACCGTCGCCGTAAGCGATAGCGCCTTCCGGACTGGAGGTTAGACCAATGCGGGTAATGCCGGCTTCAGCAAGTGTCTTCAGTTCACCAGCGTCTGTGACGCCATCCTGATTGGCATCTTGCCAGATCCGGAATTCACCCCAACGCGCATCGTTGCTGTCAAAGACGTTGTCATGGTTGGTATCGAAAGCGAGCCTGAGTGCTTCCAGATCGGAGATGCCTGCGGACGCACCAGATCCGTCGCCGATCCAAAGATTGAAGGCAAGTTCCTTGGCTTGGTCGATGACACCATCAGCTCCAGCCGAGCCATCGGCGGCAAGATCGATGACAAGGAAGCCATCTTTCGGGCCTGCCCAGGATGTTTGGTCACGCAATCCGTCGCCATTCCAATCGAACCGTGGACCAGATTGCTCTGTCGGCGGCGCCAAGGCACGGATATCGGTATGACCATCGCCGTCGAGGTCCAGGACGACAGGCCGATGTCCACCGCCGCCGCCAGAGGAAGGGGGCTGGTAGCCCGTGTAAACAGTTCCGTTGTCGTAAGTAATTCTGTAAAATGTCGTTCTGTTTTGCCCGCCACCGGAATTGGTAACCGACCACACCTTCCATGTCTGAAGATTGTCAACATCGTAGTCCACTATCGTGGAATCGGTTCCATTCGCAGAGGTGTCGACTGTCCTATAAAGCGCTCCAGACGAGTTCCTATACTCATAATACAAGTTTACATATCTTTGCGGCGGATTTCGGTAATAGACCGCCATCTGCGTCCCGTTGTCGTAGTTAAACACTTCGGCCGTGTTTTGCCCCGATGCGTTGTAGTAAGCGATATAGCTCGCCCAGTTTTGAGCATTGGCGATGTCGTAAGAGGTCGTGACGTAAGAACCATCATCATTGTTTTGCGTCTGATCAGTCTGCTGCTCGGCTGCATTGAAATGCTGGACAATTGACGTCCAGGCATAGGCATTGGTCGGGTCGTAGTAATCTCGATATCTGGAGCTATCATCGTAGATGATGTTGGTCCCAATTCGACGCCCGGCAGTATCGTAGTAGCACGTATAAGTAGACCAGTTTTGTGTGTTCGTCGGATCGTAAGTGACGGAATAAGACGATCCATCATCTTCAGTTCGAGCCATGTATGTCATGGCGCCTGCAGAGTTGTATTTCTCCAATATCGTCGACCAGGGATTGGCATTTGTCGGATCGTAATAGTCCCGATATCTGGTGCCGTCGTCGTAGATGATGTTTGTCCCAATTCGACGCCCTGCGGCATCGTAGTAGCACGTATAGGTAGACCAGGTCTCAGTATTCGCTGGATCGTAAGTGATAGAGTAAGATGAGCCGTCATCTGCGGTTACGACGGTGTATGTCGCAGATCCGGCAGAATTATATTTTTCGACTATGGTTGACCATGATTGTGCATTGCTCGCATCCAAGAAGGTTTCCGTCCGCGTGCCATCGTCGTTATTAAACGTTTTATGCGTAAGCCGCGACGACGTATCATAATATTCAACTGTGGACGACCAGGCTTGAGTGCCAGCTGCATCGTAAACCGTTACAACGTACGAACCGTCGTCATTATATTGCGTCTGGTCGGTTTGCTTATTTGCCGTATTGAAATGCTGGATAATCAGGCGCCATGATTGAAGGTTCGCGGGATCTCTAAAGTCGTGATATCGGGTTCCGTCGCGATAATCATAGCCGACTTCAACTTCTTGACCGGCCACATTGCGCCATGACGTGTAGGTGGACCAAGTCTGGGCATTGGCCACGTCATAGGTGATGTAGATGCCGGTGCCATCGTCCATGAACTGCTTTTCGAGTGTTTTCTTGGTGCCATCCGCACTGAAGGTCTGCTCGACCCGTTGCCATGGCTTAGCGTTAGCCGGGTCATAGAGGATGTTCGTGGAAAGCAGGCCATTCGCATAGGTCGCCAGTGCGATCATACGATTGGCTGTGTCGTAGGTGGTAGCTTGCGTCTGCTTGGCCGTGGCGACATCGAAGGTGATGTCGACGCGGGTATTGTCATCCATGAACTGCTTTTCGAGCGTTTTTTGGCCAGCGGCATTGTAGCTCTGCTCGATGCGGGTCCAGGGATCGGTGTTCTTGGGATCGTAGAACGTGCCTGCGGTCAGCTTGCCGTCCTTGTTGATGCTGTGAACTGAACGAACCACTTCATCGGTACCAACGAAGGTGGTTTGCTGGGCCGTCCCGTCGATGCTGAGGATATATTGCTCCGTCTTGTTGCCAGCGCCGTTTCTCGTGGTGCGAGTGGTCAGTTTGCCGGTGCCGGTTATGTTTTCAAGCGTGGACTGTTTCAGGGTCCCATTAGCGTTGTAGTCGGTCGTTGTACGAACAACGGTGCCGTTGATGTAGAGTTCGGTCTTCTCGCCATGGTCGTAGACACCGTCATTGTCCGTATCCTTTGACAGGATCTTCGTGCGTCCATCGTTGCTGACGGTAAGCGTGCCCTTGGCGGCGACGCCACCGCTGGCATTCAACTCGGTGAATGTGGTGACCACAGAGCCGTCAATACGCGTTTGTGAAACTGCTGTGGTTTCCAGCGTTCCATTGCCGTCATAGTCGGATTGTTCGATGGCGGTGAGGCCGTCGCTCGAGACCGTCGTAACCACCTTGGCCGCGATCGCCTGTTTCCAGTAGATCTCCCCAAGTATGAGGTTTTCGGCTTTCTGTGCCTCGGCATTGTTGGTTGTCGTTGTGACGGTACCACCGCTGGCGTCCAGTACGGTTGATGATACCTGGTCGAAGACGCCGTCGCCGTTGGTGTCGAGCGAAAAGGTTTTGGTCCGACCGTCAGCGCTTGCCGAGGTTGAAGTCACCTTGACGCGCGTGTCAGCGACGCCGGCAGCTATCTTGTAATCAGTCGCGATGCTGGACTGGCTGCCATCGGCCTTGATGTTGTTGGTGACGATGCGGCGCCTGTCGACCGTGCCATCGAGATCCATATCCCACTCAGTGGTCGAAGAGCGGCCGTCCGCGCTGGTCGTGATCGTTGTCCGGTCAATACTGCTGATGCCCGTGACGACGGTCTTGGTCGAACCATCGACATATTTGATCCGTTGCTCGACCTGATCGATGGTGCCATTGCCATCGATGTCACGCTGAATGGTCACTTCACGGCCATCGGCGCTGGTGGTGGTGAACTGCTTTTCAATAACAGAATTGGTCGAGTTGTTGAGTATCTTGGTCTCGACGGTCGAACCATCGGCCAGAACCGCTGTTGAACTGGTGATCGTGCGATTGGAGAATCCGGCCTGGGGGCGCTCCTCGACCGTAGTTACGGTGCGCCCGTCATTGGACGTGGTGATCGTCGTTCCGGAGATTTTTGTCCCACTGGCATAAGCCGAGATGGTGCGTACCGTGCCCCCGTCGGTGATGGCCGTCGTGTCCGTGGCGGTTTGATCGACCGTCCCGTTGCCGTCGACATCCCATTCCTTGGTGGTCGATCGGCCGTTGGCACTTGTCGTGGTCTGGTAACGCGATTTCAGCGTCGATCCGACCGCTGTCTCGATCGTATCGGTTCGTGCATCGGCATAACCGGAATGCGGCCCGAACCCCGTCGACGACGTTTGTTTGTTGTCGACGGTTCCGTCCGCATTGAGGTCAAAACTCTCGGTGCGCGTTTTGCCATCTGCGGAGAGCACCACAACAGTACGCTCGATCGCCTGAGACGCTCCGCTGTAACGGGTCGTCGTGGTCTTCGACCCGTCCGTATTGAGGACGGTTTCTGCAACGGCGCGGTTGTCCACCACGCCGTCGCCATTGGTATCGTAGTCGGTTGTGACGATCAGGCCATTGGCGCTTTCCGTGACGATCTTCTTGGCTGTCACAGCGACACCGTCGGCGCCGAGATCGACATAAGTGGTGGTCACGCTGCCGTCTGGGTTCACGACGCTCGTCGATTTCTGGTCGATCACGCCATTGCCATCGATATCGACAGTCATCGTCACGCTCTTCTTGTCGGCACTCGTCGTGGTGACAGTTGCGCTCTCGAGAGCACCGCCGGCCTTGGTGGTGGTCACGGTTTTGGTGCTACCGCCATCGGTAGCTAAGGTCGTCACCTCGCTCATCGCACGGGTAACCGCACCGCCGGCCCCCATCCAGGTCGTGGTGACAGCCAGGCCATTGGCCGAGGTGGTGACAGCGGTCTTTTCCGTTAAAGCGCCTTGAGCATCAAAGGCCTCCCAGGTCTCGGTCTTCGATCCGTCGGCACCGTGGACGATTTTCTGCACGATCCTGCGATCAGTCATGCCATTGCCGTCGGCGTCCGTGATGACGGTCGTCGTCAAGCCATCGGCGCTGACTGTCGTCAGGGAACTCGAGGCCACCCGGCTTGCGTCCGCCTGGAACGCATAAGTATTGGTGGTCGTGGTGACCGATCCGTCGGCATTGACAGCCTTGACGATCTTTTCGTCATCCGAGCCATTGCCGTCATAGTCACTTCTCACCTCGACCGAGCGCCGGTTGGCCGCGGTCGTGGTAACGGTGTTGTCGACGGTGGTGCCGCTGCCGTTCTTTGTCGTGTTGCGTTCGACGATAGAGCCATCAGCGATATACTGCTTGCCCACCGTCGTCGTGCGATCGACTGTGCCATTGCCATCAAGATCAGCCGCAATCGTGGTCACCAGGCCATTGGCGCTGACCGTAGTTGTGCTCTTGCCAACCAAGGTCGGCGAGGAGCCTGCAGAAGTGGTTACGGTTTTGGTGGTCGAACCGTCAGCATTCAGCACAGTCTTTTCGATCGATTGTTCCTGCAACCAGCCGCGATCGAACGTGTCCGTCGTCTTCTCATAACCGTTGGCACTGATCGTCGCGCTGCTGACCAACACCGCGGCCGACGTACCAGTCTGTTCGGTTATGCGCCTAGTCCGCACGCCATCCAAACCGATAGTGGTTTGATCGACCGTCACTTTGTCAAACGTACCGTTGCCATCAAAATCTTCGCGCAGTGTGGTGGTCAGGCCATCCGCGCTGACCTCGGTCACGGTCCTTGCAATCACGGTTCCGTTGGTGGCCAGATTGGTCACGGTCTTCGAGGTGCTGCCATCGGCGTTGAGCACGGTGGTCACTGTCTGGTCGACTGCACCATCGCCATTGTCGTCAAAGGTTGAGGACCGCGTCCTGGTATCGGCGCTGGTCGTCTCGACCGACCTTGCGAGCAATGTTCCGTTGCCAGATTTCGTCTCGATCGTCAGGGTTTGGGAACCGTCAGATCCAAAAGCCTTGATGGTTGTTGTTATACGGTCGATGACGCCGTCGCCGTCGAGATCAACCTGTTCGGTTTTCGAGAGTCCGCTGGCCGATGTCGTGACAATCGTCTTGCCCGCAATCAGACTGCCATTGGCACTCGTAGTCGTTTTGGTTTCCGTGCGACTACCGTCGGCATTGATCGTCACGCTCGACGTCGTGGCCCGGTCAAAAGTGCCGTCGCCGTTCCAGTCCTCCTTGACCGTCGTCGACAAGCCGTTGGCCGTGATGGAAATCTCCCGCACCGCCGTCAGCGCGCCGTTTGCGGCAAATGACTTTTCGGTGGTGGTCGTGATGCCGTTGATACCTACGACGATCGCCTTGGTCGTATCCGCAGCACCATCGCCATCGCTGTCCGTACTGGTTACGATGCTGTTCTTGTCGGCACTGACGGCAATCGTTGTCTTCGATAGTCGGGCGTTCGTACCGCTCCACTCTTCGATCGTTTCAAACGTCGATCCGTCCGCGCCTAGCTGCTTTACGTCGGTGGTAACCCGATCGTAGTTGCCATCGCCGTCGATATCGTCCACGACCTTCGTATACAGCCCATTGGCACTGGTCGTGATGGTTTTGCGATTGGCTATCGTGGCGATACCGGCCGTATCCGTAATGGTTCGCGTCTTCGATCCGTCGGAATTGTAGACTGTGGAATCCTCTTCCTTCGTGTCGTAAGTGCCATCCCCATCAAGGTCTTTTAGCGTCGTCTTGTTGAGCCCATTGGCGCTGGTGCCCACAACAGCGCGCGACACCTGCGTCGTACCAGCCCATTCGGCTGAAGTCTGGGTTCGGCTGCCATCGGCATTGATGGTCGTGTAATCCATCAATGTCTGTTCATTGTAGCCATCTCCGCCGAGATCAACTTTGGTCGTTTTGGTCAGCCCGTCGGCAGAGATATCGGTACTGGTTTTGCGAATGACGGATACGCCATCCGGCGCGAGCTCCGTCATCGTTGCTGACTTTGAGCCGTTGACATTGGTGGCCGTCACTGTCGAACGATCGACACTGCCGTTGCCGTCAGTATCTTCCATCAGCGTCGTGGTCTTGCGGTCGGCGCTAACCGTGGTGATCGTTTGCGACAGCCTGGTGCTGTTGCCGCTCGACGTCGTCACCGTCTCGGTGCGACTGCCGTCGCTGTTCAAAACGATCACATCGTTCACGATGCGATCGACGGCGCCATCGCCATTGATGTCGCTCGAAACCGTCTTGGTCAGGCTGTCCTGCGAGATCGTGGTGGTGGTTTTGTCGACGAGTGCGCCGCTGGCGGCACCGCCTCGGCTAAAATGCTGCACCGTCTCAGTGCGGCTGCCATCGCCGTTCAAGACAGTGACGTCGCTGGTAGTGCGGTCGAACGTGCCATCGCCGTCGAGATCGTCGTCCGTGGTCTGGGTAAAACCATCCGCAGAGGAAACCGCACGGGTTTTACCGACCAGCGAACCATCCGCATTAAATTTCGAAACCGTGCTTGTGGTTACGCCGTCGGCGTCAACGATGATGGATGTCGTTTGATCGACCGCCCCATCGCCATTCGCGTCCGCTGTGGCTGTGATCGTCTTGCGATCCGCGCTGGTCGATGTCACCTGTTTTGACAGCAGCGCGCCATTGCCGCTGCGCTGTTCGACCGTCTGCGTACGCGAACTATCGGCCGCAACCACCGTCACATTCGACGTCGTCCTGTCAGCAATACCGTCGCTGTCCTGATCCTCAGCCAGAGTATGGGCGAGACCATCGGCGCTGGTCGTGGCGATGGTCTTACTGCGGAGCGTGCCGTCGCCGTTGTAGGAAGTGACCGTGTTGGTCACTGCCCCGTCCGTTCCGGTCGCGGTGACGGACACTTCACGCTCATCCACCAGGCCATAACCGGCACGATCGTAGTCAATCGTCTCGGATCGGCCGTCGGCTGCAGTCGCTGTGACAATTTTGCTGATCAACGTGCCGTTGGCACTCTTTTGGGTGACCGTTTTGGTGCGCGAACCATCGCCTGCGACAACCGTCACCTCGGTTGTTTCGAGATTGAAGGTGCCACCGCCGGTCTCGTCCAGTTTGGTCACCTTGGTCAGACCGTCGGCACTCGACGTGACCATCGTCTGCTTCAAGAGCGTGCCGTCGACGGCAAACTGCTTCACCGTGGTCGTCGTCGACGAGGTCGACGGAGTGGCGCCGTCGGCATTGATGACAAAGATCTGGCTCTGGTCGTCGCGTCCGTCGCCATCCTGATCGACCAGGGCCGTAACCGTTTTGCGGTCAGCGCTGGTGATCGTCGTGGTCTTGTTCAACAACGAACCGTCGGCGTTAAAATTGGCGACAACACGCGTGCGTACGCCATCGGCGGCAATGACTAGATCAACGGTCTGCGAGCGATCGAACGTGCCGTTGCCGTCATCGTCGAATTTGGTCTGCTTGTGCGAACCGTCGGCGTTAGTCGTGATCAGATTGCGGAAGGCAAGGCTGCCGTCTATGTTGTAGGCGAGCAAGTCTTCCGTCGTCGAACCATCGGCATTGGTGGTCTTGGTGCGCTTGACCGTATAGCCGTTCTCGTCTCCCGAGAGCACCGCATCGCCAACCTGCCCGGTCGTGCCATCGGCCTTGGTGTAGGTCGTCGTGCCGGTGATCGCCGAACCATCCTCGAAACTCTGCCCGCTGCCTTTCGGCGTCAGATCGATCGAGGTGATGCCGAGCTGATCCAGCGACACAAGCTGATCGCCGACCATCACCTTGAAATCCGCCCAGCGCGCGTCGCCGACGTCCAGCTTGCCATTGCCGTTGGTGTCGAACACCTTCTTCAGCGCGCGAAGATCGCTGGTCTCACTCTTGTCCCATTCGGTGAAGATGAACTCGCTCGATCGGCTGATTTTGCCATCGCCGTCGGCGTCAAAGACCAACACACCATTGCCATCGCCTGCCCAGGCCGTGCGGTGCTCGTAACCATCGCCATTGAGGTCGACAAAACGCGACGACGAGCCAAGCCCATCAACGTTCAATCCATTGCCGGTGAGGTCGAGAAGAACGGGATGGCCGCCCCAACCGTTGTTCGAGCTGTGGTCATTGCCACGATTGTTGCCCGCGTGATCTCCAACGGCACCAACGCTTCCGCCCCTCCCGGAAGACCCGCTGCCCGTATTGCCGGAGCCGCGCGTGCCGCCGCCGTTTCCTGATGGATAGCCCGCCTTACGATCCATGAGAGCGGAAAATCCGGCGTCATCGGTGTTGACGCCCAACGCTTGCGCCTTGTTGTAGCCAATGGCTTTCGCCTGGGTTGGAGTGGCTCCCCTTGAGAGTGCCTCACTAACAGCCTTTGCTGCCCGCTCGGAGCCGCTGGGGGAAGAGTTGGCGCCGCTAAACCAATCGCCAATCTGGTCCCAAATACTGCGCGGCGCCGGCGTCGGAACGGGTGCGTATTGAGGCAGATCCAGTTGCTTCGGAGGTTCATACTTAGCGACAGGCGCTTTCGTCGGCTTGTTTGGATTGATGCTTGGCGATGGGGTGGCAGCGGTCGAGGGAAGTCCCACGCCGAGATCATCCTTGACCTTGCCCGGGAAGCTCGGCGTCGCTCCTATTCCGAGATCATCTTTGACCTTGCCAGGGAAACTGGGCGTTGCGCCGATGCCCAAGTCATCCTTGGTCTTGCCGGGAAAATTGGGGCTACGTGTCGTAGTTACGCCGCCACCAAAATAGCCAGGAGCACTGCGATTGTCGGGATTGTTACCAGTATTGGTATATCCGCCGCCCGGTGTGCCATAGCCCGTATTGTGACCACTGCGATTACCGCTCTGCGTAGCGCCGTTCGTACTGAAGCCATCGCGTGGCGAACTCGAACCGGGCGCTCCAACTCCGCCCATGTCGCGGCGGCTGGCTTCTGTTGTCGCAGCGTCTGTCCTGTAGCCGCGATATCCCGAAACATTTGTTGTGTTCTGAACGGAAGCCGCGCGATCATCGCGTGCGTCAAGCGCATGACTCCACTGAGCATCAACTTTCGCGATATTCGCAGCGCGATCCGCCAACTGAGCGTTGTATTTTTGGGTCGCCGCCACAGCATCCGGCGAGCCGGCCCACTTGTCGTTGAATGTGGTTTCATATCCCGGTTTGATGGACGGATGAAGGCTATCTTGTGCAGACGACGTAAATGGGTTGTTACCAAACGGCGCCCCAGGAAATGCGTTGGGATTTATTGTAGGCAAATCCCTTATGGTGTCGACCAAAGCCCCTCCGCCTAGGGCTGTGACAAATGAAACGCCACTACCGATCACGAACGAACCTAGGGTTCCATAGAGAGGTCCTGCAACCGACACCGTATAGCCAAGTGACGCGTTAAAAGCCCAAGCTCCAGCTTGCAGGCTAGCATATCCAACAGCGACATTGGTGGCCGCCCCAGGGATGCCGCCACTCTCGTAGCCCAACCCCGCAGAAAGAGCGAGGCTGAACCGACCGGCGACCTTTCCAAACATACTAACCGCAGCATGGACATCATTGACCGACACCCCATACTTGGCAGCAACCCCCAAGATTGCAGCATGTTCGATGTCGAGAGCGAGGCCAATGTAACCATAGTATTTGTCAGCCCTATCCGCGATTTTGCTTCCACTTGAAGTATCAACCATCACGACCTCCCGCGAACGTTCGAATTAAACATATTTGTCTTTACGTAAAGAATAACTCTTTCGATGAATATTCTCAGGAAGAGATAGAAAAATATTATCAATAGCACAGATTTTACGTAAATATGAAAATACCCTATTCTTACATTCAGAGTGAATATAGATTCACCATTGGTTATTTTGAATGCGAAAAAAATATCAAAAATGCAAACCATAAGCGCAAAAAACGAAACCTTCATAAGTCCAGTTATGTACACATACGATTCGCTTCTAGCATCTTGCAAGATGTTCCATAGAAACCATAAAAACCAAATGGCGCCAATCGACGATGTTATTTGAGTTAATTTTGAACCCATACCAGGTGGTAGTGAATTAAATTGCTCAGAGTCTATCAATATTAAATTTGGTGGCCAAGCTGAGACAAAAATAGATTTTTCAAAACCATCACAATGCCAGTAATTTATTAATGCGATAGTTGACATCGTCAACAATAATGCGACAGCCATGGATCTGACAGTCCTGACAAACATTTTCCGATCAAGTTTTATTTGAACATCTTTTTTGCTTTGATCATCTTTCATGGAATGCCTCATCTTTCATCTCCATGAGTGGATCGAGCAGGAATTCGATGACACGGCGATCGCCGGTCTTGATCTCGGCGGTGACCGACATGCCGGGCGTTAGTGGGACGTCCTGGCCATCGGCGCGGATGCTGGTATCCGCCATGGCGATGCGCACCGGGAAGACGAGCGGTCCGGCTGTTTGTTGAGCAGTGTCTGGGGCGGCTTCCTTGGTGCCCGCTGTCGGCTTGGCGGGAATCGCATCGTTGGAGACCGACTGCACCGAGCCATCGAGCGTGCCGTAGCGGGTGAAGGGGAATGCCTCGAGCTTGATGCGGGCACTCTGGCCCTCGCGCACAAAACCCTTGTCCTTGTTGAGCAGCATCGCTTCCACTTCGAGTGCCGTGCCGTCGGGCACCACCACCATCAGGCGCTGGCCGGTCTGCACGACCTCGCCAAAGGTGGTGATTTCCACCTGTTGCACGCGGCCGGAAACCGGGGCTTTCAGCGTGCTCGCCCGCTCGAACAGTTCCGCCTTGGTGAGATCCTGCCGCAGCGTGCCGATCTCCTTGTCCGTATCGGTCAGTTCCGTCATCAGCTTGTCGAGATAGGCTTCGTGGCGTTCGCGCTTGCGCGCTTCGAGCGCGGATTTGGTTGCTCCGAGTTCGGCGATGTGGCCTTCGTCGGTGACAACCGCCAGCAATTGATCCTGCTTGCTCTGGCGCGCGTCGATGGTGCGCGACTTGATGCCGAGGCCACGGCCTTCGAGCTCCTCGAAGACATCGAGCCGGTCGCCGGTCAGATTGACCAGCTTCTGGCGCTCGGCCAGCGTTTTGGCGCCGCGCTCGATCTCGACTTTTTTCGCGGCAATGTCGGCGGCGAGACTGAGCTGTTCCGCCTCATATGCGGCCAGCGACTGGCGCATGCGCTGCTGCTGCAGGTCGATGAGCGAGCTCGGCGCATTCGAAGGCGCGGTGAAGCGCGCTTCGATCAGTGGCATTCTTTCGTCAACCGCCTTGATCATCGACCGCAAGCGGGCCGCCGAGACTTCGGCGATCGCCAGATTGCCGGCGAGTTTTTGGCGTTCCGCCATCTGCTCGGCGGGGTCGAGTTCGACAAGTGTTTGCCCAGCCTGGACATGGTCGCCGGACTTCGCGTGGATGGCTTTCACACGCCCGGTGATCAGCGGTTCGATCACCTGCACCTTGCCGATCGGAATGATCTTGCCCTGCACCGTGGCGAAGGTGTCGATGCGGCCGAACCACGACCAGGCCACCGCCCCACAGGCAAAGACGATGATCAGTCCGGCAAAGACGCGCGCCGTCGGCGAGGCCGGCGTTTCGAGGATTTCGATGCTTGCCGCCTGGAACTGCCGTTCATCGGCATTGAGACGCGGGCGTTTTTCTTGTCGCTCCCTGGCGATCCCATGTCGAACGGCTTGCCAGATGCGTCCCATCGCCCCTACTCCGCCGCTTCTGATAGCGTCCCGCCTTGCAGGCGGTAGAGTTGAGCGTAGCGGCCGTTCCTGGCGAGAAGCTCGCTATGGGTTCCCTGTTCGGTCAGGCGGCCAGCCTCGATGGTGATGATCCGGGTCGCATCCCTCAACGCCGCCAGCCGATGTGCTATTATGAAGACGGTGCGGCCTTGCGCCATCTTCTTCATGTTCTGTTGGATGACATATTCCGATTCATAGTCGAGCGCGCTGGTCGCCTCGTCGAAGATAAGGATGCGCGGATTGGTGACGAGCGCGCGGGCAATGGCGATGCGCTGGCGCTGGCCGCCGGAAAGGTTGGCGCCACGCTCTTCCAGCACCGTGTCGTAGCCGGACTTCAATTTGACGATGAACTCATGCGCGCCGGACAGCTTTGCCGCCTCGATGACCCGGTCAAGCGGCAGCGAGGGATCGGACAACGCGATGTTCTCGCGCACCGTGCGCCTGAACAGCACGTTCTCCTGCAAGACCACGCCGATCTGCCGGCGCAGGCTGCGCGGGTCGATGAGAGCCAGATCGACACCGTCGATCATGACACGACCGCGTTCGGGCACATGCAGGCGCTGCAACAATTTCGCGACCGTGCTCTTGCCGGAGCCGGATGGGCCAACAATGCCGACGATCTCGCCCGGCTCGACGGAGAACGACACGTCGCTCAGGATCTCGCGCTCGCCCGGCCGGTAGCGGAAGGAGACATGGTCGAAATTGGCCTGGCCGACGATCTTGCGCAGCGATCCCTGGCCGGCGCTGCCGGTGAGTTCCGCCGGCGCATTGAGGATATCGCCCAGCCGGTCAACGGAGATACGCACCTGCTGCAGGTCTTGCCACAGCTGCGCCAGCCGCAGCACCGGCCCGGAGACGCGCCCGGCCATGATGTTGAAGGCGACCAGCTGTCCAACCGTCATGTCACCCGCCAACACCGCCTTGGCACCGAACCACATCGTCAAGACGATGACGGCCTTGGAGATGAACTGGGCTGTGTTCGAGGCGATGTTGCCGAGGTTCGAGGTACGGAAACCGGACTGCACATAGCCGGCAAGCTGATCCTCCCAGCGCCGCTGCATCTGCGGCTCGACGGCCATAGCTTTCAGCGTTTCGACACCGACGATGGATTCAACCAGAAAGGTCTGGTTCTCAGCGCCGCGGTTGAAACGCTCTTCGATCCGCCTCCTGAACTCGGGCGTGACCAGAACCGACAAAAGCACATAGGCCGGGATCGAGCAGACGACGATCAAGGTCAGCCATGGGCTGTAGAGATACATCACAGCCAGGAACACAAAGAGAAAGAACACGTCGAGCAGCACGGTGAGCGCCGACCCGGTGAGAAACGCGCGGATGTTCTCCAGTTCGTGCACGCGGGCCACCGTCTGCCCGGTTTGGCGCGCCTCGAAATAGGCGATCGGCAACCCCAGGAGATGATTAAACAGCTTGGCACCCAACGCCACATCGATCCGGCTGGTCGTGTGTGTCGTCACATAAGTCCGCAAGCCGGTGAGCAGCACCTCGAACAACGACACCACGGAGAGGCCGATCACCAGCACTTCCAGCGTTGTCAGGCCGTTGTGGACCAGCACCTTGTCGATGACCAGCTGGAAGAAGATCGGCGAGATCAGGCCGAGCAATTGCACGAAGAACGAGGCAAGCAGCACTTCGGCGAAGACCCAGCGGTAACGGATCATCTCCGGAATGAACCAGGAGAAATCGAAGCGCCGGGCAAACCCGTCGGCAAAGGCACGACTGGTGATCAGGATGGCAAAGCCACTCCATCCCGCCTCGAATTCGCCTCGGGACAGTTCCTGCGCGGCACCGATCGCGGGATCCTGGATAAGCACCTTGTCGGCGGACAGCGCAGCCAAGATGGCAAAGCCGCCGCTTGCCTTCTCGACGATGACAGGCAGCGCCAGCCGATCCAGCCGTTTTGCCGCGGGGCGCACCACGCGCGACTTGAGTTTTAGGCGTTTGGCGGCTCTGACAATGTCCTCGCGGCCTGCTACATCGACAACCAGTCCAAGATCATGCCGGATGACATCGGCATCCGCTGGTCGCCGCAAATATTGCGCGATCAACGCCAAGCATACCACGCCCGTATCGACTGGAGCCGCATGCGGCTCGACACTGTTCACACGCCCGCCCCGCGCAACAGAAAGTTTCCTCACCGCCAACTTCTGCACTTTGAAGAAAGCGATGCAAGCATTGGCTGCAAACAAAAAGTGGAAATCAATTGTGAGGTGTTGCTAATACGATTGGGCCAGAGAAGTCCGATCATATCCTTGAGGAGTGGCAACCCCTTAACATGTCAACAGACAGGATCGAGCATTTGTAAATCCCGTCGACCGACCACACCCAAAAATGATTGTGAATCTATCGAATAGTCGGCGCGAACGGCTTCGACCAATCCTCCATCCCAACTAACCCAGATGGGATTCGAACCTGTCATCAACGACAGATCGGTAAAGATCGTCTTCCACTACTGATACTATCACCTTCCGCAACCATTCGTCGGGAGACAGCCCCAACGCCGCCAAAGCCCCTAATCGTGGCAGCGCTAGTGTCGTCGTGAAAGATTTTCTCGATTTCCGTCGACAAATGACCGCGACCGGTCAGGAAGCCAACAAAGCCGCATTTTGCATTTGATCAACGCGCAACAGCTAGCTGGGGAATTTTGTAGCGCTCTGTATGGTGGCGCTTAGGTTGCGGGCGCCATACCCGGGAAACTTAAAGATCGACGCAAATTGCATGTCTGCTAGAGCCGGGAACTGGCATGCAACCCACAATTCGGGCCGGCGGCTCATCCGTGTCGCAGTCATCAATTAGAGCCAAATAGCGCATCTAGATTGGGGCCGAGAGCGGACTGGCTGGTTTCGGGTGAGAACATCGAGAAAGCGGTCGTCCGGCCGCAATCTCTATCTTTCTGGGATAACTTTGCGCTCATCATGCGGGCATAAGCTTGCTGAAACTCAGGCATATCGGTGAGAGCCTGTCGCGAAAGCAGGAGGGAAAACCGCGCGATCTTCTAGCGTCATTTCTTGCTAATTCGTCGAAACGCCAGAAACAATAATGCAAGGAAGCCGCCTTTCACAACCTAAGGCGACGAGGGTGCTTCGCTTTCGGAAAACCGAGCCCCTCCCCCCAATAAGCGAGAGAGGTTTGCCGCAACGCCCAGAGTTAGCCGGCAACACGTATCGAAACTGGTATGCTCGCCATACCGTTCGATATAGGGGACCGTCAGCGCGGCGATGGCTTCGCCCGTGTAGTCGATAACCGGAGCCGAGATGTTGACCACGCCGCGGATCACGAAGCTGTCTACAACCTCATAGCCACGCTTTCGCACCTCCGCGAGGTCCTCGCGAAGACGCACTTCGCTCACATCTTCAGGTAGCGCTACCCGGTCGAACATGGCAGCGAGGGTCTCTTCGGGCTGAAACGCCATCATGACGCGACCAGATGATGCGCGCCAAAGATCGACCCGTGTTCCAAGGCGCACGGAAAGCACGTGCCTTGCCGGAGGATCGACCTGTGCTGCAATGAGCACCGCGTCTTCCGAAAGCACCGCCAAATGCACGGACTGATTGATTGCGATTGCCAACTCCCGCATTGCGGGGCCAGCCGCTGTTGAAAGTCTGCGAATGATCGACGTCTTGTGCGCAAGTTCGAACAGCTTCGTCGTCAGCACATTACGGTCGGACGTTCCGTCTTGAGCGATGTAACCTCGTGCCTCCAGGACAACCAACATGCGGAATATCTCGGAAACCGAGCGGTCGAGTTCCTTCGCGATCTCGGTTTGAGTCAAACCGCCTTCTGAAGATGCCAGCAGTTCCAGAATATCGAGCCCCTTTTCGAGCGCAGGGGCCGTGTAACGTGGGGATGATGCATCCGGATCGGAGATTGGCGGTCGATTCATTGTTGCCGGCTCCCAAAGCTCGGATCGCCAGCGGCTGGAGGTCTCCGGCACCGTTATACGGAAGCCGGCAGGTTGCGCCGCAAGAGAGGTCGATCCTTCTCCTAGTGTTTGTGACAATTCTCCAGCGAATCGCTGTTCGTCAAACCATATGGAGCGAAATGCTAGTTCAATTGAAGGGGGACGGGCGGACGCTCCATCGCATCGAAACAGGCTTCCACCAGCGCCATGGTTTCGAACGCGTCTTCAACGCCGGAGAACAAGCGGTCGTCTTCGCCCGCGTCGAAGCGCTGGACGTTGCGCATCGGTCCCATGAAGCTCTCAATGAACCAGCTTCCCGTTAGCGGCACCTGTCGCCATTCGCCGCCGTTCGGACAGAACCAAAGCTCGTCGGCTTCGCCACGTGGATAGTCGAAACAAACGCCGAGCTTGATCATCATGGTCGCCTCGGTTCCCTCGATACGAAACCATGCCGACTGGAATTTCCGCCCAGCCTGGTGATTGTGATTGATGCTCATCAGCCCGCGTCGCTGGTCACCCCAATCAAGCATGACACTGGTTCGCGTCTGAGCGAAACCCGGCGCCCGCGGGTCACCCATCGATCGTGCAAACACCCCTTTCGGCGTACCGAACAAGGCACGGATGCTGTCGAGGTAATGGATCGAGTGAACGAGTATCTCCACTCGATCCATCGTCAGCAAGAAGGGAAACAAGGTCCATGGTGTAAAGATGTTCGCATGCACTTCAATCTCCAGAAGATCGCCGATCAGGCCCTTCGCGATCGCCTGCCGCGCCGCCATCATCATCGGCGAAAACCGGAGCTGGAAATTGACCGCAGCCTTGAGCTTTCGCTCCCGGCACAGTGCCCGTATTTCTCTGGCGCCGGCGAGATCCAAGCCCATCGGCTTCTGGATCAGCACGGCGGCATGCTCGGGCAAATCCCGCAACACACTCAAGATCGCAACCGGCGGTACAGCCACATCGTAGACGCAAGTTGTCCCCAGCGCCGCAACGGCGGCCGCCACCGATCCATAGACCTTGCCGATGTCGTGGTCCGCGGCGAGCGCGCTGCGCCGGCCCGCGTCGAGATCGGTCACCGCGCACACTTTCAGTCCGGCCTGATTGTATGCGGGCAGATGAGCATCGCGTACGATGCCGCCAGCCCCGACAATCGTTATTGGCTTGGGGTTGTTCGGTGCCGGCCAATTCTGCTCGGAATGCTCGATCGATGTCATGGCGTACCCTCTTTCTTCACTAGGAGGATGTGTTCGCAGTACATCACCGTCTTGGCGTCCTGATTGGTCGTCTCGCATATCTCGACAACCTGTCCGTATCCCAACCGCTTCGGGTCGTCGGCCTTTCGGCCAATCGTGATCCTGGTTCTGAGCGTATCGCCTGCGAAAACCGGATTGGGGAAACGCAGCCGTTCGTAGCCATAGGTCATTGCATGCGGATTTATCTGGGTCGCGGTGAGACCGATGCCGATCGCAAACGTCATCGTTCCATGTGCGAGGCGCTGGCCGAAGGGCTGCCCCCGGCAAAACTCGGCGTCCATGTGGTGTGGAAAGAAATCGCCGGAGTGTCCGGCGTGAATGACGATATCGGCCTCTGTAATCGTGCGTCCGCCTGACTGACGCACGTCGCCGACCCTGTAGTCCTCGAAGTGCTGGGGGACTTCCATTGCTCTCTCCTTGATTTTTACAAATTTGATATATGAAAAAGAATTTGACAAGTGAAAATACGTCTGCGATGTGTTGCCCATCAAAAGCGGCCGCGCCTGCCACGAAGAGGGCAGACACCATCCTGGGAGGGAGATGCCGATGGCCGAAATCGGCGTTCGAGCCAGGGGATTACCCGGCCTGCCAAAAGAGCACGCCGCCATTCCTGTCTGGAATTCAGAGGACTGGTACTTCGAGGATTTTCAAGTCGGCGATCAAATAAGGTCGATCCGCCGTACGATCGCCGAAGGCGAGTCCATGCTGTTCAACAGCCTGGTCATGGACCATCACCCCTATGTCAGCGATGACATGTTCGCCAGGGAAGAAGGAGTGTTCGGGCGGCGGCTCGTGGCGGGCGCGTTCGTTTTCTCACTTGGCCTCGGACTGGCGGCAACGAACTGCTTGAATTCCTTCTCATACGGCTATGACCGCCTGCGCTTTATCAAGCCGGTGTTCATCGGGGACACAATCTACACGATCCGCAAGAACCTCCATAAGGAGGTTCACAATGAGACGATGGGCAAGCTCAGGGTCAGTTATTCGGTCTTCAAGAACGAAGGCGAGATTGCCCTCTACGCCGAACACCTTTTGACTGCATCCTACCGAAATCCGGCCGATTTTGCCGAAGAGGCCAGGAAAAGACAGAACCAGAAGGAGCCCGCGCGTGGCTGATCTGCGTGGGATGACCTGGGATCATTCGCGCGGCTTTGACCCGATGGTCGCCACCTCGCTCGACTATGCCAGACGGCATCCGGGTGTCAGCATTACCTGGGAAAAGCGAAGCCTTCAGGCCTTCGCCGACCGGCCTATCGCGGAAATGGCTGAAACCTACGATCTGATGGTGATCGACCATCCGCATGTTGGCGAGGTTGCCCAGCAAGGAAACCTGTTGCCGCTGGACGGCCTGCGCGACGATGAGATGGCGCGGCTCGCGGCGTGCTCGGTAGGCTTGTCGCATCCATCCTATCAATTTGCCGGACGGCAATGGGCTTTGGCGATCGATACAGCCACGCCGGTCGCTTGCCTGCGTCCTGACAGACTGAGGCAAGCCCCAGCACTGTGGCGCGAGGTGCTGGACCTTGCCCGTAAAGACGAGGTTGCGTTTGCCCTGGTTCCGATCAACGCGTTGATGACGTTCTTCGGCATCGCTCGAAATCTTGACTACCCGGTCGCTGAGACTGACGACGATCTGCTGGACCGGGAACATGCCGGGCATGTGCTTGAGCTGCTGGCCGAGATCGCGGGCCTGATGGACAAGCGCTGCCTGTCGCTTGACCCGATTGGCATCTATGAATGGATGGGCCGCGACGCAGATGGTCCCTCCTATTCGCCGTTCGGCTACGGCTATACAAACTATTCGCGGGACGGTTTTTGTCCCCATCTCCTGGTATTCCACGACGCGCCCGGTATTTCGCAGGCCACACCGAAAGGCACTGTCCTCGGCGGCACCGGCATCGCGGTGTCGGCCTTCAGCAAACACAAAGACATTGCGGTCGACTACGCCTTCTGGATTGCCGGAGGCGATTGCCAGCGTGGCCTTTTCACATCGAGTGGCGGTCAACCGGCTCACGCGGCCGCGTGGGATGACGACGTCTGCAACAACACGACAAGCGACTTCTTCAGGAATACGCGCCGGACGCTCGAGACGGCCTGGGTGCGTCCCCGCTACCATGGATACATGAAACTGCAGGATCGCGCAGGCGACATCGTCCACGCCTTCCTGCGCCGCGAAGCCGACAGCGCCGCGACAATAGCCTCACTTAACACCGCTTATCGGGAGTGCAGATCATGATGCTCCCCCTCGATGGCATCACGGTCATCGATTTTTCGCAGTTTTTGTCGGGGCCATTGGCCACCCTCAAGCTTGCGGACCTCGGCGCCAGGGTCATCAAGATCGAACGTCCGGGTACCGGCGATCTCTGCCGCACACTCTATCTCTCCGACACCGAGATCGGAGGGATGAACTCACTCTTCCAGGCGATCAACCGCAACAAGGACAGCTTTTCCGCCGATTTGCGTGACCCGGACGACCGGGCGCTCGTGCGCGGACTTATCGCGCAGGCTGATGTCGTGGTGCAGAATTTTCGACCGGGCGTGATCGAGCGACAAGGTTTCGGCTATGAAGACGTTCGCTCGATATCGCCGAACATCGTCTATGGCTCCATCTCCGGCTATGGCGAAGCCGGCCCATGGGTTGACCTTCCCGGGCAAGATCTGCTCGCCCAGGCCCGGTCCGGTTTGCTTTGGCTGACTGGCAGCGCGGACGACCCACCCACACCTATGGGGCTCGCCGCCGCGGACATCCTGGCGGGCAACGCGCTCGCCCAGGGCATTCTGGCCGGACTGGTCCGGAAAGCTCGAACCGGCAAGGGTGCGCAAGTGCAAACCAGCCTGCTGGAAGCTCTGCTCGACTTTCAGTTCGAAGTTCTGACCACCTATCTCAATGACGGCCGTCGAGCGCCCCATCGTTCGGCCGTCAACGGCGCCCATGCCTATCTGGGCGCACCTTATGGCGTATACCGCACCGCCGACGGCTGGTTCGCCATTGCCATGACCCCTTCTCTGGAGCGCTTGGCGACCCTCATGCAGGTTCCGGGCCTCGAGCGCTGGTATGGTGACGCCAAAGGCTTGATGCGCGATCGCGACGAGATCAAGCGCATACTTGCCAAGGCGATCGAGGCGAAGACGACAGCCTATTGGATCTCCATTCTGCAGCCTGCCGATATCTGGTGCGCGGAGGTTACCGACTGGCCTCGTTTGCTCGAGTCGGAAGCGTTCCGCCGGTTGTCGATGATCCAGAACCTGTCAGGACCTGGTGTGAGCCTGGAGACGCTGCGCGGCCCGCTCCGCATCGATGGCGAAGTCCTGACAAGCAGCAAACCCGCGCCCGAACTTGGAGCCGACAAGGCGCGCATCATCGAGGAATTTGGCCTGACGGCCGGATGCGGGCGCAGCAGGGAACAGCGCTCGTAACAACAACACAAACACGTTGAGGAGGAAATAATGTCGAACATGCTTGGAAAATTGGCTGTGGGGTTGCTCCTGCTTTGCGGTACGTCCGTGACGTCGGTGGCGCAGGATTACGGGTCCTTCCCAGGCTATACGCTTCGAGTGAAGCTGATCGGCGGTGCGCAGTACGAGCCGCTCTATGCCGAGATCCCGAAATGGGAGAAGGCGACCGGAGCCAAGGTCGAGATTCTCAGCCGAAAGAACCACTTCGAACTCGACCGAGAGATCAAGCAGGACATCGCCGCCGGCACGCTCAACTGGTGCGTCGGCTCGAACCACACCTCTTTCGCGCCGCAATACGGCGATATCTACATCGATCTCAAGACTGTGATCCCGGCAGACGTGCTGGCTCAGTTCGATCCACTGGCGATCAAAAACTCGACGGTCAACGGCTCGCTGGTCCAGCTGCCGCGCCATTCGGACGTATCCAATCTCTTCTACAAAAAGTCGCTGTACGAAGATCAGGCCAACAAGGATCGTTTCAAGGCCAAGTATGGCTACGACCTCGCGCCGCCTGAAACCTGGGACCAGGTGAAGGATCAGGCGATTTTCTTCACCAAGGCGCCTGACTTCTACGGCACCCAGTATGTCGGCAAGGATGAAGCGATTACAGGACGCTTCTACGAAATGCTTGTCGCCAACGGCGGCGCGCTGTTCGACGACAAGTGGAACCCTACCTTCAACTCGGAAGCGGGCGTCAAGACGGTCCAGTGGTTCAAGGACCTTTACGACGCCAAGGCGGTTCCCGCGGGCGTGATGAACTATCTGTGGGATGACACGGGTCTCGGCTTCGGCTCCGGCACGATTGCCATCAACCTCGATTGGGCCGGCTGGGCTTCCTATTTCAACGACCCGGCGAACTCCAAGATCGCTGGCGATGTCGGCCTCGTGCGGGCCCCGAAAGGTGCCGGCGGCAAGCGTACCGGTTGGGCGGGAAGCCACAGTTTCTCGATCACCAAGGGATGCGACAACAAGGCTGCCGCGGCATCGCTCATCACCTTCCTGACGGACCATGACCGTCAGATGATCGAAGCCCGCAAGGGCTTGCTGCCGACCCGCACGAAGGTGTGGGAGGACGTGACCGCCGAATTCAAGGCCAAGAACAATCCATTCATGGTCAAGGTCTTCGAGACCTACAAGGTTTCGATGTCGGAAGACGCTTTCACCCCGCCGCTGATCCAGCCCTGGATCGAAGTCTCCAACGAAATCTGGCCGCGCCTGCAAAAAGCCATTCTGGGCGAAATGACCCCGCAGGCAGCGCTCGACGAGGCGGCCAAGGAAGCGCGCCGCATCATGGAGGATGCCGGCTACATCAAGTAGCGGCCTATGGCTATCGGACGCCGGTTTTCCGGCCGGCGTCCTCCATCTTTCTTGAGGTTTGGAGGGTGTTTCGTGAGCAAGGCAAGCAAGGCGTTGCCATTCTGGCGTAGCGGGGCGTCCACACCCTTTCTGCTGCTCGCTCCGGCGCTGATCACAATGGCATTCGTGGTTCTCGTTCCGCTTGTCTTCTCACTTTACACGAGCTTCACCGGTTATCGCCTGGTCCGCCCCGAAACACTCTACACCGTCATTGGCTGGCGCAATTACGCTCGGGCCCTGACAGACTTCGATTTCTGGATCGCGTTCGGACGCACGATTTTGTTTCTGACGATCGCGATCAATCTGGAATTGCTGCTGGGGTTAGGCATTGCGCTTCTGATCAACAAGGTCACCTGGGGTCAGCGGACACTGCGAACAATCATGATGTTTCCCATGATGTTCTCGCCGATCCTCGTCGGCTTCCAGTTCAAGTTTATCTTCAACGACAATATCGGCATCTTGAACAACGCGCTGCTCGCTCTTGGGCTGATCGCGACGCCCCTGCCCTGGCTCGTGAACGGAGCGCTGGCAATGTTCTCGCTCGCCTTCGCAGAAATCTGGATGAGCACTTCGGTGTTCGCGATCCTGCTGCTGGCTGGCCTGTTCGCCATGCCCAGCGATCCGCTCGAGGCGGCGAAGGTTGACGGCTGCAATACGTGGCAGGTGTTCCGGCACATCACGCTGCCGTTCATCATGCCCTTCGCCTACATCGCAATGACCATTCGTTCGCTGGATGTGGCCCGTGCCTATGACATCGTCAAGGTGATGACCGGTGGTGGGCCTGCCGGCCGCACCGAGCTTCTGTGGACGATTATTGCCCGCGAAGGCTATGACAACGCGCGGATGGGGATGGCCAATTCGATGGCTTACATCTCCACCATCCTGTCGATCCTATTCACCTGGTATTTTTATCGGAAGCTGGTTTCCGCCCGCCGTTACATGGGAGGCGAGCAGTGAGCACGACCGAGACATTCCATCCTCCGATCAATCAGCGCTTGAAGTCCGCGGGCCTGTGGCTGGCCACTTTCCTGCTGATGATCATCATGTGCGTGCCGGGCCTCTGGGTGGTGCTTTCCGCGTTTCGGCCGAACAGTGAAATTCTGGCCAAGCCGCCGGTGTGGATTCCGCAGAACCTGACGCTGGACAATTTCCGCAAGATATTCGGCCTCGGCTCCGAACAGATCGGCTTGCCTGTCGGCAGCTACTTCATGAACTCCGTGATCATTGCGGCGACCTCGACGTTCATTGCCCTCGTGATCGGCATGGCCGGCGGCTATGCGTTTGCCCGTTATCGTTTCGCAGGCAAAGGCGGGATATTCCTCGGCCTGATGCTGTTCAGGGCTGTGCCGGGCATCGCCCTCTCCCTGCCGGTGTTCATGATCTGGTCGAAGCTTGGCCTGATCGACACGAAACTCGGTCTCGTCATCGTCTATGTAAGCCTCAACGTTCCCTTCACGATCTGGCTGATCGACGGCTTCTTCCGGCAGATCCCCCTGGCGCTTTCAGAGGCAGCACAGGTCGATGGATGCACCCGCTGGCAAGCCTTCTGGAAAATCGAGTTTCCGCTTGCACGTTCGGGCATCGCAGCAGCTGGCGTCTTCGCCTTCCTGACGTCTTGGAACGAATTCGCGCTCGCCAGTCAGCTCACGCGCTCAACAGATTCAAAGACGCTTCCGGTCGGCCTGCTCGACTTCACGGCTCAGTTCACGATCGATTGGGCAGGCATGTGTGCGATGGCCGTCATCATCATTATCCCGGCGCTCGCGCTGACTTTCCTTGTCCAAAAACATCTGATTGCCGGTCTGACATTCGGCGGCGTGAAAGGTTGATCCCATGGCTGAGATTGCTCTCAAGGGTGTGATGAAGGCCTATGGCAAATTCCTCGTTGTTCATGGCGTCGACCTGGACATTGCGCACGAGGAATTCGTCGTACTGGTCGGACCTTCGGGGTGCGGTAAATCCACCACCTTGCGAATGATCGCCGGGCTGGAGAACATTTCCGGCGGGACGATCTCGATCGGTGACCGCATCGTCAACGACCTGCCGCCGCGCAAGCGCAACATCTCCATGGTCTTCCAGAATTACGCGCTCTATCCGCACATGAATGTGCGGGAGAACCTGGGTTTCGGCTTGAAGATCGCCGGAATGGCCCCGGCAGAGGTCGAGCAGCGTGTGAACGAGGCGGCCGGCATCCTTTCGCTCTCCAGCCTGATGGATCGCACCCCCGCAGAACTCTCCGGCGGCCAGCGTCAGCGCGTCGCCATGGGGCGCGCCATCGTGCGCCATCCGGACGTATTCCTGTTCGACGAGCCACTGTCCAATCTCGATGCCAAGCTGCGCGGTCAGATGCGCGCCGAGATCAAGAAGCTTCATCAGAAGGTGAAAACGACCGTCGTCTACGTGACGCATGACCAGGTGGAGGCGATGACGCTCGCTGATCGTATCGTGGTCATGCGCGATGGCCGTATTGAGCAAGCAGGCGCGCCGATGGAGGTATTCAACCGGCCGCGCACCACTTTTGTCGCGACATTTATCGGCTCACCTCCCATGAACATGCTGCCAGGGAAGATTAACGCTGGCGCGGTGCAGCTTGCCGATGGCAGCTCCATTCCGATCCCGGAGAGGCTCAAAGCCAAGACCGAAACAGGCCAGGAAGTGGTGCTGGGCATCCGACCGGACGACATAAGCCCTGTCGGACATGGTCTCTCGCAGGATGGATCGGGAGCGACGCTGAGGCTCACTGTCGAGCTTTCGGAGCCGCTCGGCATGGAAAGCCTGCTCTATACACGCATTGCCGGTCAGGAAGTGCAGGCCAAGCTCTACGGTCCAAGGCTCGTCAAGCCGGGTGAGACCTTGGATTTCCGACTCGCGCTGGATCGTGCGCATCTGTTCGACACGACGAGCGGCCTCTCGCTGGAGGCCGCATAATGGCGCGGATCAAACGTGTCGAAATCCGCATGGTGGACCTTAAACCCAAGGTCCAACGCACCGACGCGATCCAGAGTTTCGTCAGCCAGGAGACCCCCTTCGTGGTCGTCACCGACGAGGATGGCGCGTTCGGCGTCGGATACAGCTACACCATCGGCACGGGTGGACCGGCCGTAGTCTCTCTCCTGAAGGAAACGCTCGCTCCGATGCTGATCGGTCGCGAGGCCGAAGAGATCGAGCGCATCTGGCGCGATCTCCTGTTCAAGACCCATGCGACGGCTGTCGGCGCGATAACGTCGCTGGCGCTGGCAGCCATCGATACAGCCTTGTGGGATTTGCGCTGCATGCGCGCCAGCCTGCCGCTCTGGCGGATGGCGGGGGGTGCCAAACCGAGCATAGATCTCTATTCGACCGAAGGCGGCTGGCTTCACATCGAAACAGCGGCGCTTGTCGACGACGCCCTGGCGGTCAAGGCGCAAGGGTTCGCCGGCTCCAAGATCAAGGTCGGGCGTCCCACACTGATGCAGGATTCCGAACGCCTTGCCGCAGTGCGTGCAGCGGTTGGTGACGATTACCGCCTGATGGTTGACGCCAATCAGGCGTTTCATTTCCATGAAGCTCTCATGCGATCCCGCATGCTGGCCGAGCATGGCGTATCATGGTTCGAAGAGCCTATGCCGGCCGACGATCTCGCCGGGCACATCAGGCTGGCGCAGCAATCGCCTGTGCCGATTGCAGTCGGCGAGAGCATGTATTCGCCAGGCCAATTTGCCGACTATCTGCGCATGGGCGCCTGCAGCATCGTGCAGGTGGATGTCGCGCGCGTCGGCGGAATAACGCCTTGGCTCAAGGTGGCGCATATGGCTGAGGCGATGAACGTCGCAGTATGCCCGCACTTCCTGATGGAGCTGCATGTCAGTCTCGTCTGCGCCATCCCGAACAGCTGGATGCTCGAGTACATCCCCCAACTCGACACGATTGCAGGCAATAGGCTGGATATTCGGGACGGCCGCGCGTTCCCGTCCGATGCGCCGGGCCTGGGTATCGATTGGGACATGCCGGCCATTGTCAGCCAGACTGTTGCCGGCAGTCATTCGGTTCACGGAGGCTGAGATGAAGCGGATGGGAATGGTCATCGCGCTGAAGCCGGAAACGGTTGCCGAATACAAGCGGCTTCATGCGGCGGTCTGGCCCGAAATCCTGGCCAAGATTTCCGACTGCCATATCACGAACTATTCGATCTTCCTCAGGGAACCGGAGAATCTGCTCTTCGGCTATTGGGAATATGTCGGCATCGATTTTGCGGCCGACGCCGCGAGAATGGCTGCCGATCCCCGCACCCAGGATTGGTGGAAGGTATGTATGCCCTGCCAGGAACCCCTTGCGACACGCAAGGACGGCGAATGGTGGGCGTCGATGGACGAGGTATTCCACCATGACTGAACTGAGGCAAAAACTCGAAAGCTGCTACACCAGCGTCCTGCATGATGTGATGCGCGGCGCAGGCTTGCGCAACTTCACCTTGCCGCCAAGAATACGCGCCCTCAGCCCCGAAGGCGTTCTGACGGGACCCGCCTTCACAATCGAAGGTCGGATCGACGAGACCGCCAGCGCGCACGAAACACTGCTTGCTTGGACGGGCCTGCTTTCCAAGGCAAAGCCCGGGCACATCTGGATCAGCCAACCGCACAATCACATCATTGCTCAGATGGGCGAGCTTTCCGCCGAGACGCTCAAAGCCAAGGGCGTGCTTGGCTGTGTGGTCGACGGCGCGCTGCGTGACACGAATTTTATCCTGCGATTGGGGTTTCCCTGTTGGGGTACCCACAACACGCCGCGCGACGTCGTCGGGATGTGGATGCCGACGGCAACCGAAGTCCCAATCCTCATCGACGACGTCCTCATCCGGCCTGGCGATTGGCTGCATGGTGATCGCGACGGAATGATCGTCATCGCGCATGAGCGGCTAGATGAGATCGCCGAAGCGGGCGTAGCAGCCATGAGCAAGGAGAGCCTCGTGCGCAAAGCCATCCTTTCAGGCATGGACCCACAGCAGGCCTATCTGCAGCATGGAAAATTCTGATGCAGATCGTGGCGCTCGACGTTCGCGGTTGCAAGGTTCCGGAGCGGTTTGCCTCTGTGACGAGCCTCGCGAGTGGCTCCACCGGAAATATGCAGTGTCTCGTCTACACGGTGCATACCGATGACGGCCGCAGCGCGTCCTGTTTTGGCTTCGGTGGAAAGTCGGTTCGCGGTGCCGGCGTTCTTGCAGCAGATGTGTTGAGGCCGTTTCTGGTCGGCCGAAATGTCCACGAACGGGAAGCACTTTGGCACGACCGGCGCAAAGCGGACCGCTGGTGGGATCTTCTGCCCGTCTACAGCTGGGGTCCGGTTGACTGCTGCCTGTGGTTGCTCTCGGCACAGGCTGCGGGTTTGCCGCTCTACCGGTATCTGGGAGCAGCGCGCCGCGACGTCCCGGTCTACGCCTCGTCCTTGCTCCTGCCTGACGCCGCGGCCTACGCGGCCGAGGCGCTGGAGGTGAAGCGCGCCGGCTTGCGCGGCTACAAGCTGCATCCACCCTGCCGGTCGGTCGAAGAGGATATCGAGATCCACGAGGCCGTTCGTCAGGCCGTCGGCGACGATTTCGCGTTGATGTCGGACCCGGTTGAGCCGAGCTATGGATTCGAGGGGGCGCTGAGACTTGGACGCGCTCTTGAGGAACTCGGCTACCTCTGGCTTGAGGAGCCCGTTCCCGACGAAGCCGTCGGAGCGCTTGCCGAACTTACCCGCATCCTAGACATCCCCGTCATCGGTGGCGAAATTCTGGCAAAGCACCCCTATTCGCTCGCCGACTATGCCGCTCGCCGCGTCGTGGACGGCCTGCGGGCAGACGTCTCATGGTCCGGGGGAATAACCGGGGCCCTGAAAACCGCCCATCTCGCCGAGGCATTCCATATGCCTTGTGAGTTTCACACAACGATCTTCCATCCTCTCGAGATCGTGAACCTTCATTTGTGCGGCGCGGTGCGCGGCTGCGGATGGTTGGAAGTTCTCTGGCCGATGCAGCAGTTTTCCTTCGGCCTGAAGGGTGACCTGCCCATCCGCGACGGCATAGCGACCATGCCGGAGCTGCCCGGCATGGGGATGGATCTCGATTGGGACGCCATAGACGACGCGACTTTTGAGGTGTTCTGAC
Source organism: Mesorhizobium terrae (assembly GCF_008727715.1). Lineage (GTDB taxonomy): Bacteria > Pseudomonadota > Alphaproteobacteria > Rhizobiales > Rhizobiaceae > Mesorhizobium > Mesorhizobium terrae. The sequence continues at coordinate 2,809,153 of NZ_CP044218.1, read as the reverse complement.
CATGACCGGCTCAAAAGAAAACGACCCACGCCTCTTGCTGCTCGCCCCCAATGATAGTGTGTTCGTTCTGCGCGATCAGATCGAGGCGGGAGAGAGCATTCTCGTCGAGGGGAAGCGCGTGACAACCGCCCACCGCCTCGGCCTTGGTCAGAAGATCGCGCGCAAACCGGTGGGGATCGGGGAGAAAGTGCTCAAATACAACGCCCCGATCGGATCGGCGACTGCGCGGATCGAGGTTGGCGATCATGTTCATCTTCACAATCTCAAGAGCGACTACACGGCAACCCACGCCTTGAACAAAGGAGACGGAGCATGAGGGGCTGGCTGCGCGCGGACGGCCGCAAGGGCATCAGGAACGTTGTTGCGGTGGCCTATCTGGTGGAATGCGCCCACCATGTTTCGAAGAAGATCGCCGAAGCCGCGCCCGACGATGCGCATCTGATTGGCTTCCCCGGATGCTACCCCAATCCTTATGCCCAGAAGATGATGGAACGGCTTTGCACACATCCCAACGTGGGCGCTGTCCTGCTCGTTAGTTTGGGTTGCGAGAGCTTCAATCGGTTCGCGTTGAGGGAAGTCATTGAGACGTCAGGCCGCCCGGTGCACACGCTGGTCATCCAGCAGAACGGCGGCACGCGCGCCACGATCGCCGCAGGCGTGGAATGGGTGAAGGAGCAAGCAGGCAGACTGACGTTGGAGCCAACAGTCCCGATGGATGTCAGCGAGCTGATCGTCGGGACCGTGTGCGGCGGATCGGATGGCACATCAGGCATTACCGGCAATCCGGCCGCGGGTATCGCATTCGATATGTTGGTGTCGAACGGGGCCGCGTGCATCTTCGAGGAAACGGGTGAACTGATCGGTTGCGAGGACATCATGTCGTCGCGCGCGGCGACACTTGAACTCGGCGATATCCTACGCGAAAGCATCGGCAAGGCCGCACGCTATTATGCGACGCTCGGTTATGGCAGCTTTGCCTCCGGCAATGCCGATGGCGGTCTTTCCACGATCGAGGAGAAGTCGCTCGGCGCTTACATGAAATCCGGACAATCGATGATCTCCGGCTTGATCAAACCGGGTGACATTCCACCGAAAGGCGGCCTCTATCTGATGGATGTCGTGCCGGACGGTGAGGTCCGCTTCGGCTTCCCCAATATTTCCGACAACGCCGAGATCGTGGAAATGATGGCGTCCGGTGCCCATTGCACCTTGTTCGTGACAGGTCGGGGGTCGGTTGTCGGCTCTGCCATTTCACCGGTCATCAAGATTGCGGCCAACCCGCATATGTATGCGCGCCTCTCCGAGGACATGGACGTCAATGCAGGGCGCGTCTTGACCGGCGAAGCGACACTGCAGGAGATCGGCAAGGAAATCTACGACCTCGTCCTAGCGCTGGCTTCGGGAGCCAAGTCCAAATCGGAGGAGCTCGGACATCGCGAATTCATCCTCACTTACAAGCAGTTCGAGCCAATCGGGCCGTCTTGCCTGCCGATCTGAAGGAGAAATCATGCCCCGTCTCAAAGGCAAGACCGCGCTGATCACCGCTGCCGGTCAGGGGATCGGCCGGGCGACCGCCATCGCCATGGCGCGCGAGGGGGCGCGCGTGTTCGCGACCGATATCAGCGAAAGCGCCCTCGCTACACTTTCGGAGTCAGGGGTTGAGCAGCGCCTTCTCAACGTCCGGGACACCGACGCCATCGCCAGAATTGCCGATGAACTCGGAGCCGTCGACATCCTGTTCAACTGCGCGGGCTTCGTTGCCAACGGAACCATTCTGGATTGCGACGAGGATCAATGGGCCTTCAGCATAGACCTCAACCTGACGGCCATGTTCCGCATGTGCAAGGCGTTCTTGCCCGGCATGATCGACAAGGGGAGCGGATCGATCATCAACATGTCCTCTGTCGCATCGAGCGTGATCGCCGCGCCGAACCGCTTTGTTTATGGCGCGACAAAGGCGGGCGTTATCGGACTGACCAAGTCAATCGCTGCCGATTTCATCACCAAGGGTATCCGCTGCAACGCGATCTGCCCCGGAACGGTCGAAAGCCCTTCGCTCGAAGAGCGCCTGCGTGCCACTGGCGACTACGACGCGGCAAAGGACGCATTCATTGCGCGTCAGCCCATCGGCCGGATCGGCAAAGCCGAGGAGATAGCGGCGCTGGTCGTCTATCTCGCCAGCGACGAAAGTTCATACACGACCGGGGTCGCGCATGTGATTGACGGCGGATGGTCAAACACCTGACGGGAAGGAATGGATATGAAGCTGTTGCGATTTGGACCGCCAGGCACCGAAAAGCCCGGTATCCTGGGGCATGACGGAGTCATTCGCGATCTCAGCGACATCATTCCGGATATTTCCGGCGATGTGCTTTCCGACGGCAGCCTCGCAAGGATCGGGTCGGCCAATTTGGGCGTGCTTCCAGCCGTCGATGCTGGTGTCCGTCTGGGGCCCTGCGTGGCGGGAACCGGAAAATTCATCTGCATCGGCCTCAACTATGCCGATCACGCTGCGGAATCCGGAATGCAGGTTCCCCCCGAACCTGTCATCTTCATGAAGGCGACAAGTGCGATCTGCGGACCGAACGACCCCATCGTCATCCCTCGCGGTTCCGAGAAGACAGACTGGGAAGTCGAGCTGGCCGTCATCATCGGCAAGAAGGCGAAATACGTCTCAGAGGCCGATGCGATGGATTACGTTGCCGGATATGCCGTCACCAACGACGTCAGCGAGCGCGCCTTCCAGATTGAGCGTTCGGGACAATGGACCAAGGGCAAGAGCTGCGACAATTTCGGCCAGATTGGCCCCTGGCTCGTCACCCGCGACGAGGTGGCGGACCCACAGAACCTCGACATGTGGCTGAAGGTCAATGGCGCGACGATGCAGAATGGCTCGTCACGGACGATGGTCTACGGCGTCGGGTTTCTTGTCAGCTACCTCAGCCAGTTCATGAGCCTGCATCCCGGCGACGTTATTTCCACCGGGACCCCTCCCGGTGTGGGACTGGGTCAAAAGCCTCCGAGATACCTCAAAGCCGGCGATGTGGTCGAATTGGGAATCGCTGGCCTTGGCCGGCAGCGCCAAGACGTGATCGCCGATTGATTTTCGTCACAAGGATTTGGCGCCATGCAATTGATCGACACCCACCAACACCTCATCTATCGCGACCAACTGGGCTACGGCTGGACCAACGGCATCCCGGCACTTGCTTCCGGCAACTTCACGCGGTCTGACTATGGCGAACTGACGCGCGGCGATGACGTCATCGGAACGGTGTTCATGGAAACCGGCGTCGATGACGCCGACTACCAGAAGGAGGCAAGGTTCGTCGCCTCGCTCGTCGGCGGCGATGGCCTCTTGGCGCAGGTCGCTTCATGTCGTCCGGAGATAGACGAAGGGTTCGACGCCTGGCTCGACGAATGCGATCGGCTATCCGTCGCCGGTTTTCGACGGATCCTCCATGTTGTCGACGATGAGATGTCGCGCTCCGAAACATTCCGTAAGAACCTGCGCAAGATCGGTCGCAAGGACCTGGCGTTCGACATGTGTTTTCTCGCGCGTCAGTTGCCTATCGCGGCGGACCTTGCCAAAGCCTGCCCGGACCAGCGTTTCGTGCTGGACCATTGCGGCGTTCCCGATATTGCCGGCGATGCATTCTCAGTATGGGCTGACGCAATTTCGGAAGTGGCTCGCTCCCCGAATGTGAGCGTGAAGCTGTCGGGTGTGACGGCCTATTGTACTCCAGGCACTGCGAATGTCGAAACCTTGCGACGCTGGATCGATCATATCGTTCAAGTCTTTACGCCGGCACGGATCGTGTGGGGCGGCGATTGGCCGGTCGTCAATCTCGGGTCCGGACTACCGGCCTGGATCGAAATCACCAAAGAACTGCTGGCAGACCTCTCGGCTGACGAACAGGCAGCGATCGGCACAGGCAATGCCCGACGCATTTATCGGTTATCCTGACTGCGGTCCGAAACCTTCTCGCTGGAGTGACCTCCTCGACCGTTCTTAGCGTGGCTTGCCCTCCATTTAGATCTCCGGCGATGTCCGCTTTACGCGGTTGTGAAACTGGCTCCAGAGACCGAGAAGGGTGGGGACCGGCCGTCAACGTGACAGCGCCCCCACACGATCCAGCGCTGTGGCGAAGCCCGGCAACAAGATCCAGAGCGGAGCAGCGGCGCCACCACTGGAAGGTGATCCCGGAATCGAGCGCCAGGCCGAATGGTAGGGCGGTGTATCTGAGAGAGAGACCCTCTTTCGGATTGCCGGCGGTCCTCCGTCAGAACTTGACGTTAAAGTTTGCCTTGACGGACTGGTCGGACATGCCAGAGCCGAACTGCCCGCCATAGGTGACGCCGAGCGTGGCGGCGGGTGTCAGCGCGAAGTCGAGGCCGGCCTCGATCACGGCCGCGTTACGGGCGATCGGAACGCCGCCGATCGAGAAGGCATTGCCGCCGCCGGCGAAGCGCATCGTCGAGAACGGGGTGACGTCGCCGAAGGCATGACGCCAGCCGAGCATGCCCCGCGCCGTCGTATTGACGTCGCCCATCGTGAACGCTGTCGAGGCGCGCAGGCCCAGCGTCGTGAAGGTCGCGTCGCTGGTGGCGCGCTGGCTGCTCAGCGCGGCCGCCCCGCCCTGCTCGGTGAAGCCGTCGGTATGGACGCTGACATAGGCAAGGTTGGCGAACGGTTCGAAACGGGCAGCACCGGCCGTGATTCCATAGCCGAGCTCGCCGAAGACTTGCGCGGTCGCAGCATTGTAGTTGCCCTTCAGACTGTCGCCGAAGCCGGGGAAGATCACGTTCCGCGAGGTCGAGATGTCGTGCCAAGTGTAGGCCGCGGCGGTGCGGAAGGCGAGATCGCCCCAGGTGGTGCCGCCATAGAAGCCGACATGGTAGTTGTCGCTCGCGCCGGAGGAGCGGCGATCCTTCAAATCGAAGTCAGTGCGGCTGTAGCCGGCGACCGCGCCAAAGCGCCAGGTCTCGAAGACAGGAGTGTCGGCGCCGATGAAGAAGCCGCCTGTCTTGCGGTTGAGACGCGCGGCATTGCCGTCACTGTCGGTGTGGCCCCAGGAGCCAAAACCCTGGCCCCAGACCGCGAGGCGATCGGTCGTGGCCGGAGCCATCCCCCGCTGGCCGTCATAGGTCGCGACTGCGGCTTCTGAGGCGCCGATCGTACCGAAGGCGGCGCGCAGGCGATCGTTGACGGCATTGCGGACGAAGCGGCTGTCCTCGATCAACGCCGTGCGAGCCGAAGGATGGATCTCACCCGAGAGCTGGTCGAAGGCGTATTGCGCGGCTGCGTCGGTCGGAAGCCAGGCAACAGCCGTGTAGACAGGATCGCCGATGCCCAGGCTCTCCGCCCCGCCGCCAGTCGCGATCTGGTTCGGGGTCAGCCCAGCCGAGGTGAAGGATTTGGTCTGCGCCACGTCGAGATAGACGTGGGTCGGGTCGTAGCTGTCGACGAGGCCGATAAAGGCCGAGAGCTTGGTGTTGCCGGTGAGCGTATAGGTCCCACTGACGCCACCATTGGCCTGCAGCACTGTGTAGTGCGTGCCAATGACATAGGGCGCTGCGTCGAGCTTGATCATATCGAGGAGCGCGCCATTGCCAATCGTCGCCGCGCCGGTCGCATTGATGCGATCGGACTGGCCGGTCGAGGTCAGCTCGACCTGGTAGGTCGAGCCGGCGGCCTGGGTGAGGTTGCCGTTGATCGTCAGCGTGCCGATCGAGTTGCCCGGGCCGATGATGCCGCCGGCATTGGCGACGACGCTGCCAGCCGTCCCATTGCCGCCGAGGATACCGCTGCCCGAGACTGTGACCGCTGAATTGGCGATCGAACCGTTCACGGCCAGGCGGCCACGGGTCACATAGGTGGCGCCGGTGAAGCCGCTGGAATCGGCAGTCAGGTTTGTGTTGCCGGCGATCTGGTTGATCGTGCCGGCGCCGCTGATCCCCGGCGCGAAGATGTAGTTCGTGTCGGTGTGGTTGAAGTTGATCGTGCCGGTGCCCGAGCCAAACACGACGGACGTGGCGCTCAGCGTGCCGGCGCCCGTAGCAGCCGACCCTGACGCACCGCCGATGTTCAGCGTGCCCACCGAGCCGGGCTGCAGGGCGATCATGGCGACACCGCCCGTCGACACAGTACCTCCGTTGGCGATCGTCAGCGTGCCCGTACCGCCAGCGCCGACAAACAGACCCGAGCTATTGGCCCAGGTGGAGCCTGCCCCGTCGACTGTCGCCGAACCGATCGAGCCCAGATTGACGCCCAGATAGCCGGTTGTGCTGCTGACCTTGCCGCCGTTGGAAACGATCAACGTGGCTGAGCCGTCGAAGCCGATGCCAAGGGAGCCGGTATTGGCCCAGGCGGAGCCGGCGCCATCGACCGTCGCCTTGCCGTTGGAGCCTTGATTGACGCCCAGAAAACCCACGTCGTTGTTGACCGTGCCGCCATTTGAAACGGTCAATGTGCCCGAGCCGTCGAGGCCGACGGCAAGGCTGCCGCTGCTGGTCCAGGTAGAACCCGCGCCGTCGACCGTCGCCGAACCAATGGAGCCCTGTTTGACGCCGAGGAAGCCGGTCGTATTGCTGACTTTGCCGCCGTTGGAAACGATCAACGAGCCGGTGCCGTCGATGCCGACGCTAAGGGAGCCGCTGCTGGTCCAGGTCGAACCTGCGCCATCAACTGTCGCCGTGCCGTTAGAGCCCGCGGCATCGCCCACGTAGCCGGAAGAACTGGTGACGGCGCCGCCGCTCCGGATATTGAGCGTGCCCGCGCCGTCGCGGCCCACAAAAAGGGCGCCGCTGTTGGTCCAGAACGATCCCGCACCCGTGACCGTCGCCACGCCCGAAGATCCGGCGCTGAAGCCGATATCACCTTCATCGCTGATCGCGCCGCCGCCGCCGCTGATCGTCATGCTGCCGTTGCCGCCGGCCCCAACGAACAGGCGCTGAGTTGCTGTCCAGAGCGAACCTGCCCCATCGATCGTCACCGTACCGGTGGCGCCCGCGATCGCGCCGATGATGCCGGCATCGCCGCTGGCCTTGCCGCCATTGGTGATGCTCAACGTCCCGACGCTCGATGTGCCGACTGCGATGCCGGTCAGTGTGTTCCAAGCCGAACCGGCGCCGTCGATCGTCACGGTTCCCGCGGAACCTGTGCCATAGGCGAGATATCCAATGTTGCTGGTGACGACACCGCCATTGGTGATTTTCACGTCGCCCGCGCCGTCGTAGCCGACATACAGATTGCCGGCGTTGCTCCATGACGAGCCGGCGCCTGTGACCGTTACCGTTCCGGCGCCACCAGCGGCGAAACCCACATAGCCAGTGTCGTTGCCAACCATGCCGCCGCTCGTAATCGTCACCGTACCGATGGCCTGGATACCGACAGCAAGGGTCCCACCGTTGCTCACCGCACCACCGTTCGAAACCGTCAGCGTGCCGGCGCCCTGGACGCCGACACCAAGGCCCCCTGCATTGGTCCATGTCGACCCGGCGCCGTCGACAGTCGCGGTGCCGGTGGAACCGGCGAGGTTGCCGATATAGCCGTTGGAGCCGGCGCTCACCGTGCCGCCGCCCTGGATGTTCAGCGTTCCCGCGCCCGAATGACCGACAACGACGTCCGTGTTGTTGTTCCAGGTCGAGCCGGCGCCTGTGACCGTCATCGTGCCGGCAGAGCCGGTCAGAAAACCCAAATAGCCGGTGTCGTTCTTCACCGCGCCGCCACTCGAAATCGTCACCGTGCCCGTGCCGAGGGTGCCAACAACAAGGTTTCCACCGTTGTTCACCGCGCCGCCGTTGGAAACCGTCAACGTGCCGATGCCTCCATAGCCGACAGCAAGGCCTCCTCCATTGGTCCATGTCGAGCCGGCGCCGTCGACCGTGGCCGTGCCCGTGGAGCCGGCGAAATTGCCGATGTAGCCGTTGGAGCCGGCGCTCACCGTGCCGCCGCCCTGGATGCTCAGCGTTCCTGTGCCGGAATAGCCGACCGTGACGTCTGAGCTGGTGGTCCAGCTCGAACCGGCGCCTGTGACGGTTACCGAGCCGGCCGAACCGGCGTCGTATCCCACATAGCCGGTGTCGTTGCTCACCGCGCCGCCGTTGGCGATGGCGAGCTTACCTTGGCCGCCTTTGCCGACAACAAGGGCTCCGCCGATGCCCCAGGTCGTGCCGGCGCCATCGACGAGGGTCGTGCCTGTGGAGCCGGTGAGGTCGCCGACAATGCCAATGACGCTATTCACCGTCCCAGCATTGAGAATGTTGAGCGTGCCGTCGCCGGCTCGGCCGACGGTCAAGCCGCCGTTATTTGCCCAGGTCGAGCCCACCCCGTCGACCGTCACCGTGCCGATTGAACCGGCGAGGTAGCCGACCCAGCCCGCAGCATTGCTCACCGTAGCGCCGTTCGAAATGGTCAACGCAGCCGTGCCTGCCAGGCCGACGTTGAAGTCGCCAACATTGGTCCAGGTCGAGCCTGCGCCGTCAACGGATCCGATGCCATGGGACCCTGCTTGCACCCCGAGATAGCCGAAGTAGCTGCTAACTGCGCCACCGTTCGAGATAGTGAGTGTGCCGGCGCCGTAACTGCCGACTCTGATATCCTGCCCGACAGTCCAGGCCGAACCTGCGCCGGTGATCATCACCGTGCCCGTCGCCGTGGCGGCTTTGCCGATCTCACCGATGGTGCTGCTGACCGTGCCGCCATTGGAGATCGTCAATGCACCTGTGGTGAGCGAGCCGCTACCTAGATAAAGATACAGCGCTGCGGCATTTGCCGCATTCACAACCGTCGGATTCGGCGTGACGGTGTCGATCGTAACCACGTCCGCCGCTGTCGGGACGGCGGAAGTGCTCCAGTTTCCGGCTGTAAACCAGTCGGTGGATGTCGCACCCGTCCAATCGGCCGCTCTGGCAGCATCAGGCAAGGCCAGTCCAGCCGATAGCGCCATCGCGAAAACGGAGGCCGACGACAGAAGGCGGCGAGCACCGAGCGCCCCCGGCCCGAGAGACTTCAAATATGATGCCTTGTGGATCCCGAGACTATCCATGCGAATGTAAACCCCCAAATTCAACAACAGCTTGGCTTCGTGTTCGGAGCTATTGCATCGGGTTTCGAAATGGTCTTGCCCTGTACTGCGGCAGAATTGCCCTGGAGTGCGGTGGGAGTTTTTTTGGTACAGCGTTACCGTCAGGCAACGGTAGAGTTCCGTGCTGTCTGGCGTTGCGCACCACGAATGATGAGCCCCGCCGGGAGCGCGACCAGGTCCTCTGAACCCATCCGGGAACAGTTTTCAGCGGACGACCAATCCGGGAGTTTCGCCTGGGTTCCGGCCGAAGAACGTCCGTACCAGATCGCAATAGGCGGGCAGCCCTTCACCGGCGATCCGCGATCCAACTTCCGCATAGCTCTCGTCGAAGTCCTTGCGGTACCGGCGCTTGATGGCGTCCAGCGTCATACCGCGAGGGTCGATCATGCGTGACATGGCCACCGGGTCAAAGGTCAGGCCGGGACAGGCTCCGTCATGGACACGCAGCAGGAAGCCAATGATTCCAGCGACATCCTCCGGCTTCGGTGGCTTGGCACGGCCTTTCTCACCTTGGACAAGCAGGAGCGCCAGTACCGATATGACGCCGAGAGTGAGGGGAATGCGAAAAAGGCCTCCGGAAATCGGGCAGGGAGCGGTCGGCAACTCAGACTTCGCTGAGGGACGAGGGCGCGCCGAATGCCTCACGGATATCGCGGGTTCCGATCTGTGTCTTGCCCTGGAGAGCGGTCGATTTGCCCTGGAGCGCAGCGATAGAAGAGCGAGCCCACAAGGTCGCGACAAGGCATGTCGAGCCGTTGGCGCTACCGCGCGGAACCCGGTGTGCAGCCGAAACGATGGCGAAAAGCACGGTTGAAATAGGAAAGACTGCTGAAGCCGCAGGAATAGGCGATCTCGCTCACCAGCAACTTGTCATGGGCTCGGCTGGACAGGACCTGCCGCGTTTTCTGCAATCGCAATTCAAGGACGTGCTCGGCAAAACTCGAGCCGGTCTCTTCCAGAAGTTCATGGACATAACGCACAGACAACCCGAGTTCCTGTGCAACCTTCCGTGCGGAGATATCGGGATTGGTGAAACCGTCCTCGATCTTGGCCAGAATTGCCTGTGATCGAGCCGCGCGCAGGCCTCGCAAGCTCGCGATCTCGGCAGCTTCACCCTTGGCGCCGATCGCAAGGCCGACCAGATCAACGACCATCTCGCTGACATGCGCAATGAGATGGGGAGCGACCAGAGGCGGGCCGAGTTCAATCATGCGGCAGTAGCGTGTGAGCAGGCCCAGCGCCTCGCTTTCAGCATCGATGCAGACCGCCAGCCGATCATCGATGTGCTTGAATGCGGCGGCGAGCACATCGCGGGGGATCACCACATTGGTCCAGAGATTTTTGTCGCCGCCGATCATCCTCGACGGCTCGGACGCCGAAACCAACGCCGCTTGGCCAGGTCCGATACTGTAGTCGCGTCCAACCTGCGTGCCGGCCAACGCCGTATCGCCCCTGTTGATGAACAGGAGATAGCCATCATGCCCATCATCGGCGACGTTCCTAGCCTGTCTCTTGGACTGCCTGATCGTGCCGGCCATCTGGCCGAGGATCAGCGGACCTATGATCGTCGCCTCGATTTCAGCCTCGAAAGGCAGATTGTCCGAAGCCCCGAATTCGACCGACCCGATTTTCGCGATGTGCATCTCCTGCCAGCGCGCGAATCTTGCCTTGCCGTCCAGATCGGAAGGCAGGTCGCGTGATGAAAATACCGTCTTGTGCAGCAACGATGAGATCCTAGTCAGACCAGACACTCATCAGCACGGTAAAGACTGAACAGATCCCGGTCTCATCAAGAGCGACAAGTTTTATAGTCAAATTCGATACTTGATCGATGTCGCGGGTATTTGAGCGTTGCCAAATGATCGCTCGTATTCCGTCGAATGCCGCTCGTCTCGCTTAAAACACCCGGTCTGCCCCATCTGCACGGGAGGGTGATAAGCCGCCAGTTGAGGTCAGCCCAGTATTTTGCGATGCTTTGACTGGCGTGTTGGCCGGGCAGCCCTTCTGGGGAGGGCCGCGAACGGATGTCGTCGCAATACGATCCGCGAGCGTGTCGGCAGCCTGTGGGGGATATGTGCAGAGGATCGTTTACAGTTCAGACGCGCTGATTGGTGATGAAACACTGCGGAAAGAGCAGTGGATTTCATCGCTCTCGTCTGGCTACGCCAATCTTCACGCCGATCCGGCCGTTGGCAGATCGTTCCAGGGAGAGCTCAGGATTGCCCGAACCTGTGATGTGGCCGTTGGCACCATCCATGGCACCGTTAAGTCGATTTCGCGGACGATCAATGACATTGCGTCTCACAACACGAACAACGTCGTGCTGCTCCTGAATGCGGGGCTGTCCCGGCTCGGCGTCGACCAATCGGGAAAGAGCGTCGAACTTGCCCCGGGAGCGTCCGTGCTCATCGAGCAGAGCGCACCGTCGATCATTCAGGTGGGCGACGGGCAATGCGGTCTCATCGCCGCACAGACCGAACGCGAGCGCGTTCGTCAGCGATGCGCTCTCTTCGAAGATCGCCTGATGACGGTTGTGGATGGCCCATCAACCGTCAATCGGCTTTTGCGCGCTTATGTCGATGTCCTGGCCGGGGAGATGGAGCCTGCGGGTCCGCCGATCACGCAGTTCGCATCTGATCATATCGCCGATCTGATCGCAGCCGCGGCCTCGGTCATAGGTCCCACTCTCGGCGACGAAAGCCCACGTTTCGGAACCTTGAGCCGCGGACGTCTGATGTTGGCGCAGCGCTACATTTCCCAGCGCCTTGACGATCCGCTCCTCAGCGATAATGACATATCCGTCCACCTGCGTGTGTCCACGAGCCAGTTGCGGAAGGACTTCGAACGCGGCGGCTCGAGCATCGCTCGCTATATCCGCGAACAAAGGCTGGAAAAAGCCAGGATGATGCTGCGAGATCCAGTCCTTCGGCGCCATCGCATTATCGATATTGCCTTCGCATGCGGATTTCAGAATCTCGTAACCTTCAACCGGGTCTTCCGGGCCGCTTACTGCATGACACCGTCCGAACTCAGAGAAGAAGACTAATCGATGCCCATCGCGGAACAGGTTCGCTGTCGACTTGGCGGCATTCAGAGTTGCTGAAACCTGGCCTGCTGGCCATCCGACCGCACGCGATTCGAACTTTTCTCGCCACCAAACATCGCCGTTTCTACGCTTGTCGCATGTCCGCTAGGGGGGCGGCAGCGGACTGTCGGCTTTCGGGAGCTGAGCATGGGGAAGCTGCCGTTCCGTTGCGCTTAGAAACAGTCTTCAGCGTTCCCGCCTCGTCGAGCGTCTGTCGGCGGCGGCGAACTCTTGGCCCTGGCCAAGTTTTCTTCGGCCGTGGCCGAGGCGGGAGTAGTAATCGCGGTGACTGGAATCGAACTTCGCGAACTTATCGTCACTTCGTTTGAAAATGCTTCAAGCGTGCCGAATCATCGCCGCGCTGCCGTCAACAGGAGTTCGTTTGGTCCCACCCATCCGTCTGTCGTTTCAAATCGGCTTAACGCCTGCTCCATATCGGCCCACGCAGCCTGAGCTTTCGCCGGCTCCAGGCGCTGCACGATTTGCGCCACCAGCCCTGCAGACGCTCTGACGAAGTCAACGTAGTCCCGAGCGGTGGGGAGCTTGAACGGCGCAGCGATTCTTGTTGTTGCGATCGCGCGCAGACCAGCTTGGCTGAAGAGATCGTCGATCAATCCCAGCTTGCCCAAGCTGAACAGCCCGCCCGGTTGATACGGATCGCGCGCAGCCAGGCCTGCATGCTGGAGTGCGATTGACATCAAAGTTGCAACACACGGGTTGTTGTCAGGCGCCGAGAAGACCATGGTGCAGACGCCACCGTCCGGCTTCAAGACGCGCTTCATTTCCCGCAGACCCTGCAACGGATCAAGGAACAGCATCAAACTCATCCGGCAGACCACTGCGTCGAATCGGGCGTCCTCGATTTGAAGATTCTCCCCATCCGAGGCGAGTATCTCGACATTCTGATGGCCCGCGGCTGCGGCTTGCCGCTTCGCGAACCGCAGAATGTCCGGCGACAAATCATTCGCGAGCACGAAGCCGCGAGGCCCTACGCGCTCAGCGATATCGAGGGTCTGGCCGCCGGCACCGGCGGCCACATCAAGCACGTGAGCGCCGGGTTTCACGTTGGCCATGCTCAACATGGCCAACGTCGCCTCTCCCAGCCAGCGCTTAATTAGAGGCGCACCGTCGTTCCAAGCCTGCTCCATCTGATTCAACTGTTGGCGCGTCGCTGTTTGCGCGGCGGGTTCGCTGGCGGAAGGTTTGGCGGCCATGACGAAGGTCCCTTTCTTCACGGTTCAATGGTGCAGCGGATCGCGGGCGTGTCGGACGCGCTGGCACAAAGCGCGATCGCGGGAACGGCGCTTGGAGTCGTCGGCAGCTCTAGTGCGGGCGCCTGCCGACGGTAAATCGTGCGAGATGTGGTGGTGTGAACGACTTGATTTCTTCAAAGCCAGCACTGTGCATTTTGCTCTCCACATCCTCGTTGCTCCAAGGATATCCGCCCGACCGCACGACCTTCAATGCAGTTAGAGCCTGTCCAAGCGGATCCGCCGGAGTGGCGAAGAGCCCAAACACCAGCCAACCACCGGGTTTCAGCGCGTTGCGGATCGTTGTCAGTGCAGTCGAAATGATTTCGGGCGGCAGGAACGGCCCCGCAAGCCAGACAAGCGTGAAGACATCGCGCTCGGAAAGATCCTCCAGCCGTTCCGCGCGAAGCTCTATTCGGCTCGCCATGCCGGTATCTGCCAGGTTTTTCCGCGCCAGACTGAGCGACGGCTCCCACGGGTCGATGCCGACAACGCGCAATGCCGGCCAGGTGCGTGCTGCCTCGATCGCAAGCCAACCGACTCCGGTTCCGACATCGAGAAAGGCACCCGGTCGCCGCAACGTATCGTTGAATTGCGGTAACTGAGGTGCCAGTTCGTCGATCACGTGGACCACGCGACGAGACATCTGCCCGTAGGATTGCAGGATGGCGGGGTCCTTGAAAGACCATCCCGGGGTGCGGCCCGGATCGTCGATCAGGTCGACGGCCTGGCGAAAGAATGCGTCGATCGACCCAAGGACCGTTGCCTGTTGATCTCCCGACAAGCCATCTAGGAGCCCTGGCTCGATGTTCTCAATGATGTCCCGCAATCGTGCGCGCACGCGAGGGTCGGCCGGTGTATCCGATTGCCGCAGTCGCAGTTCGGCACTGATGGCTGCAAGCGCCTCCATGGAGGCATTTAGACGCTGCGAAATGGTGAGCAATGACTGGAGGCTCATGGCATGCCCCAACTGGCGCGTTCGAGTTCGAGGCCCATCAGCCCCGTCGGATCAGTTCACAATTTTGATGCTGGCAGCGCGAGCAACATCTCTCCATTTGACGAGTTCTGCTTTCAAGCGCGCAGCGAACGCATCAGCCGAACCGTTGATCGGCGTGTATCCCAACCCGTTCAACCGGAAGGAAACGAGGAAACTATGCGCCAATGGCTGATCCGGGGGGAGCCGCAACATTGCGAAATGGGGCGGCAGAAGTGCATAATCGGAACATGTTCGACTGGACCGACCTCAAATACTTCCTGGCCGTTGCGCGCCACCACAGCACGATCGCGGCGGGAAAGGCGCTTGGCCTCAGTCAATCGACCGTACATCGGCGGCTCAGCGAGCTTGAGCGACGGATCGGACGGCAGTTGGTGGTGCGTCAGCCGAGCGGCTATCGGCTGACCGAGTTGGGTGAAGCCTTGCTGCCCTACGCCGAACGCGTCGAGGTTGCCGTCACCGACTTCGAGCGTCGGGTGACCGACACTGCCCTGGACCTGACTGGCGTCATTCGGGTCACATGTCCGGAGCCGATCGTTTACCGAATGACGCAATCGAAGCTAATCGACCGTTTCCACGCGCGCCATCCGAAGCTGCGGGTCGAGTTCGTGACTAGCGATCGTTATTTGGACCTGTCGAAAGGCGAAGCGGACGTCGCCTTCCGGTCAGGTGACACAGACGACGAACTGGTGGGCCGCAAGATCGCCGAATCGATCTGGGCGGTCTATGCTAGCCACGCCTATATCGAGCACCACGGCAGGCCGGAACGAATCGAGGATTTGTCTCGTCATCATCTGGTGGGATTCGACGACACGCTGAGCAACCATCGGGCGGCGAAGTGGCTCAGGGATGTTGCGCCGCAGGCCAAGATGGCGGCGCGCACCAACAGTGTCCTTGGCCTCATCTATGCGGTGAAGTCCGGTCTTGGCGTCGGGCCACTGCCGGCCGCACTGGGAGATGCAGAGCCGGATCTGGTCCGTGTGCTGGGGCCGGTTGCCGAGTTGTCACGAAGCTGGCGTCTGCTGGCGCATCCTGATCTCAGGCGAACGCCGCGCATATCCGCATTTTTCGACTTCATCATCGAAGAACGCGAGTCGATGAAATCGTTTCTGACCGGCTAGTTGCTGGCGTGACGGATGCACAATGGACCACCACGGGCAAAGAACGATTGCCAGCAACTGGCGCCCCGAGGGTGGCCCCTCGTGCTTTGCCGCAGAGCGGCGCACCATAAGAGATTCGAACGTGCGACTATTGACACCGGAGATGTCCGTTTTTGGGAAAAAATTGGACCGTACGAATAACCGAAACGACGGCTCTTAGCTGCCAATCTCCTTGCGAACTGTTGAACCGCACCGAAAGCGATCGGACAGCCACGGCAAGGCTTTAGATGATTGGACTGGGGCCGAAAGCGAACAATAGGGTTCGCAAAGGCAGGTCAAGGAAATAGATCTAGCTGACGAGGCCGGCACACACACTGTCCCAATTTCGTCAGCGAATGAAGAACATGATCACCGGCAGGCTGGCTCGACAACTCATGAACTGACCCGCGCCGATGGTTCCAAGACCAGTTCCAGGCACTGGCGCTTCAGGCTGGCCATGTGCGGATCGTCCCGCAATCGGGGCCGATCGAGGCCGACATCGATGACGGAATGGATTCGACCGGGATTGGCTTCAAGGATGATCACGCGATCGCCGAGGTAAAGGGCCTCTTCGATATCATGGGTTACGATGACGATGGAAATGTTGTTGCGATCCCAGATGCGCAGGAGCTCGTCCTGCAACCGCAACCGCAATAACGAGTCCAGGGCACCGAACGGCTCGTCCATAAGCAGGATGTTCGGCTCGGAAACGAGCGCCCGCGCAATGGCGGCGCGCTGCGCCATGCCACCGGAGAGTTGCTTGGGATAGGCGTCGATATAGTCGGACAAACCGACGAGATCGACATAATGCCGAATGCGGCCGGCCTTCTCCCTGGCCGAAAGGTCGAGCGCCTCGAGTGCCAGCCCCACATTGCCGGCAACAGTCAGCCACGGAAATAGTCGATGGTCCTGGAAGACCATCGCAACATTGCGGTTCGGACCTTTGGTTTCCTCGCCGGATACGGCGATGCGGCCAGAGTATTCTTTGTCTAAGCCTACGATCAACCGCAGGAGCGTGGACTTGCCGCAGCCGGACGCGCCAAGCACGCCGACGATTTCGCCCTTGCTGACTGCGAAGGAGACATCGCGCAGAATTTCCCTGTGGGTTCCGTTGAGATTGAATGACTTACCGACACGGCCGATCGACAAGGCGGCAGAAGGGGTGTTCACAGAGCTACTCCTTTGCCCAAGGAAACAGGACGGCAAACAACCGTTCGCAGCCATGATTGAGCGCCACGCCGCCCACGGCGAGGAAGAAGACACCGACCAGAACGATATCCATGCGAAACTGGTCGCGTGCGCTGGCGATGAAACTGCCCAATCCGCGGCCATTGCCGATCGCGTATTCAGCGCCAATCGTGCCGATCCAGGCCGAAAGCACGGCGATCCGGATGCCGACCTGAATGGTCGGCAATGCGGCTGGGAAATACAAACGCAAAAGCCGCTTGCCCAACGGCAGGCCGAGTGCCTGTGCCACTTCCTCAAGCGCTTTGGGCGTGGAGCGTATACCTCGCTCCGTCGCCAGGAATATGGGGAAGAAGGTCGACAGGGCGGTAAACACCAGCTTCGTCGTTTCGCCATTTCCGAACCAGGCTGTGAACAGCGGAATCCAGGCGAAGACGGCAATCTGGCGGGCCGTGTTGATGGTTGGCGCGATACCGAGCGAGGCGACGCGCGAGAGGCCGCATAGCGTGCCGAGGATCAGCCCAAGCAGCGCGCCCGTCACACCGCCGCCAGCGATGCGAAGGATGCTTGCGCCGAGCGAGGCCCAGACCTCACGCCCGTCGGGATCGGCGAACGGGACGCGAAGCACCTCGAGCGGGGAAACGAAGAGCGGGCTCGTGGCAACGCCACTGCCTGCGGCAATCGCCCAGGCAGCAAGCAGACCCAAGGGGAGCCAGGCTCCTTTCGGGATTGCCGCCAGGATGCGGGGAAGCGAAGCCTCAGCCATGGCGCAGATCCGGATCCGCGAAATATGCTTCAAGCCGACGCAGGAGGACGTCCAACAGGAAACCGGTGGCGCCGACGACCAGCATGCCGACAATGACGATATCGAGCTGGAACAGCGTGCGGCCCCACACCATCAGGTAACCGATGCCGTCCGTTCCCGCGAGCATCTCGACGACGATGAGCGAAACGAAAGCCTGGGCGGTCGACAGACGCAGGCCGGTGAAGAAGAACGGCACGATGGCCGGCAGCGTAAGCTTCAGGAAGCGGGTCTTGCGCGGCAATGCCAACACATCCGCCACCTCTGCCAGACGCGGCGGAATGTTGCGCACGCCTTCGGCGATGCTGATCGCCATCGGCACGAAACATGCCTTGGCGAGAATGACGATCTTCAGGGATTCATCGATGCCGAGAAGCAGGATCAGGATAGGCAGCCAACCGAGCGACGGCACGGTGGCGATCGCGCGAAAAGTCGCGCCGAGATAAGCGTCGGCACGTCGGGAAAAGCCGATCAGCAGGCCGAACAGAAATCCCAACGACGCCCCGATCGACAAGCCATGGGCGATACGGGTGAAGCTGATGGCCAGGGCCGAGCCGATTTCACCCCCGCCGACAAGGTCGAGAAAGGTCTGCAGTACCCAGGCGGGTGGCGGAAGGACCTGCGCCGAGACCCAGGCGCCATCAACGGCGGCCTGCCAGAGAAGTCCCAAGGCGACCGGCAGCGCGGACGCAACGAGTAGCCTTGCCGCGAGCCGACCGGTTCGATCGGGCAACGGCCTCAGCCAGACGGCTGTGGACGCTGGCCCTCCGAAATCGCGCGCAACGCCTGTTTTCAGATCGACCGAAGCCATCGCCCTGTACTCGACTAGTTGGTCGTGACGCCGGTGGCGTCACGCTCGGCCCAGAAACCATCCAGCTTCAAGTCCGAGATGGCCTTGTCGAGGTAAGAAGAATCGGCCCATGCGGTGAGATCGACGTCGCGGCGCGTAAGCTTCTGCTCCTTGTTGAAGGCAATGGCGCTGGCGTAACGGGCCTTGAAGAACGCATCGAGGCGTGGATTGTACTTGCCCTTGAGCAGGGTGCCTTCGTTCGATTTGGTGATCGTCGCAACTGGCGTTCCGGCCCGCGACCAGATCTGGAATGCCTCGTCGCGGTTCTTGTCGTCGGCCAGCCAGTGAGCTGCCGCGACAAAGCCGGTGACGACCTTCTGCGCAGCCTCGGGATGCGCTTGGCGGAACTTGTCGGTGACGAGGAAGGCACCAAAGCCGTCGCCCGACGGCCCGGCGCTTGATGATTTGTAGAATATCCTGGCGATGCCCTTGTCTTCGAGCGGCAGCAGGAAGTCGGCGCCGAATACGGCATCGACGCTCTTGGCAGCGATCGCGGCGAGTTGATCGGCATTCTTCAAATCGACGATCGTCACGTCCTTCTCCGACAGTCCGGCATTCTTGAGTGCCTGGATGAGTGCCCAGTGAATGATCGTCGCCTTCTGGACTGCGATGCGCTTGCCCTTGAGGTCTGTGACCGTCTTGATGTCGACGTCAGGACGCGCGGCGCCAAAAATGACTGTTCCGCCGTAAGACGCAACAAGCACCGTATCGAGCCCGTTGGACTTGCCGATGATGTTGGGCACGGCGCCGTAAGAGGCGAAGTCGAGTTGGCCGTTGGAAAGAGCTTCGTTGATCGCCGGTCCGGTGCCGGTGAAATAGGTGAACTCAACCTTGGTTTTGGTGTCCTTGAACTGATCGGCAATGAACCCCTTGGCATCCGCGATCGCCAGCAGGCCGACGCCGAACGGTTTGCCGAAGCCGAAGCCGACATCGCCGATGCGGATGACCTCCGGAGCGTCCTCGGCCTGCACCGGGACAACACTGAACAGCGCTGCCGCGGCAACCATGAGCATTGTCAGATATCGTTGCATTGGTATCTCCAGAATTTGCGAGTGGCTTCGGCCGATCAGGGAACGATCGCGCCGCTTTCGAACATCCGGTAGCTGAGGTCGGCGGCCGTGCCGTAGGGCTTGGCGTTCCGCCAGCCCATCTCGCGCCGATAACTACCGAGCACGTTGTTTGCCGCGAGGTCGGCTTCGCTGCGGTTCTCGATCGCATCGATTAGCGGCGATACGTAAAGCGCGTCCACGGGACAGAAGAGTTCGCAGAGGAAACAGGTCTGGCAATCATCCTGGCGGGCGATGACGGGAATGCCATTCTTGACGGCGTCGAACACATTGTCGGGACAAGCCGCGACACAGATATCGCATTTGATGCAGCGCTCCGCGCTGACGAGCTCGATCATGAAGCCGCCCTCACCGTCTCGTCCCGCGCAAGGTCGTAGGCGGCCCAGGGCGTATCGAGGCCGCCGCTCACGATGCGCGTCGTCAGTGCCGGATCACTCGTAGGGGCATCCGTGCGACGATGAACACCGCGGCTTTCACGGCGCAGCAACGCACTTGCCGTCACCCATCGTGCCGTGGCGATCAGCGCCTCGGCTTCGCGGATGCGGGCCGCATCATAGGCATCGCCGGGTCGACGCCAGGCATCGTCTCTCCACAGAGTCTCCAATTTGGTCGCGTTCCGGCTCAGGCTCTCTTCCGATCGGAAAAAGCCCCGGTCGAGAGGCAGTGTCTCGCCCTTGATCTGTTCGATCACCGCCTTGATGTGCGCCTTGCGGCTCCGGCCGTCGACAGTCGGCCGGGCGCGGATGGATTGGATGGGTCTCGACGCCTGATGCGGGCCGACATGCCGCGCAAAGGCGGCCGCATCCTCGCCGGCCCAGGAACCGGTTGCCAGTGCCCAGGACGCGTTCGGGCCGCCGCCCCCGCTTGTCGCGCCCGACATGCCTTCCCGGGCAGCGGCATCGCCCGCCGCGAAGAGACCGGGCACATTCGTTGCTGCGCGCTCGTCGATGACGATGCCGCCTGTACCGCGCACCGTTCCCTCGTGGCGTAATGTGATGGGGAAACGTTCGCTGAATGGATTGATGCCGGCGCGATCGAAGGGAACGAAGATGTTGGGTTGACCCTTGCGGAAACCTTCCTGCAACCGCGGCGAAACCTTGTCCAGGATCGCAAAGACCGGACCGTTCAAGAGGTGCTTCGCTACGCTCTGGCGATCCCCGGGCAGCACGATTTCGTTACCGTCGGCATCCGAGAACGTCGCCCAGAAATAGACGATGCCCTTCGTGACGCCGGAGAAACTCGGCGCGATGCCGTACTGACCTGAGAACTCCATGCTGGCCAATGTCGTGCCGGCCTCGGCTCCCATCAGGTAGCCGTCGCCAGTCAGATTGTTGGTTCCGATCGCGCCGCTGAGGAACGCACAGCCTCCCGTCGCCAGAACAACCGCGGCAGAGCGGACTTCCAGCAATCCCCGGCCATTGCGGTACCGTGCACGCACGCCGGCGACCGCGCCGTCGCGGGTCAGAAGAAGTTCTTCGGCCGGGCAATGATCGATGACACGCACGCCGGCCTTGATCAGGCGCTGGCGCATGAAGCGCAGGCAATCAGGTCCGCGCAGCATGCCGCGATAGGGCCGACCGTCTTCGTCGATTGGGAAGGCGTAGCCCCACTGCGCAAGCAGATCGAGATTCGTGCGCGCCTTATCCAGGACACTCTCGACCAAGGGGCGGCGAACCAGGCCGAGACCGCGATTGATGCGCTGGTTGACCGTAAACTCGCGTTCCGCAGTGCCGCGGACCGTGTCTATGGTGGTATTGTTGCCGGCGGCCATCGCGCCACTGGTGCCAACGTAGCCCTTGTCGATGAGGATGACCGACGCACCGCTGGCGCGCGCATTCCACGCTGCCCAGCAGCCAGCAGGACCCCCGCCGACGACAATAACGTCCGCTGGCGCCGTTTCAATAAGGACGGCTTGCGCCATGATTTCACCCGCAAATTACCGATGCGAGTAAATCTATAAATTTGCTATATATTATCGAGGAAACTCATGCTCAATCTGAGCACGAAAGCGGTATTGATGCCTCGCATTCACGGGCAAAAAGGGTGAATGGCGTGCTGCGCTGCCGATGACGCGCGCTATGTCTATCCCTCCCCGTCTCTACTATCACCACCGGCGGCACGCCTCGACAGCCTTCACGCTGTTTGAGGATGCGCTATGCTTTCGAGGGTGAACCAGTAGGGATGGAAAACGTCCTCGGGCACGATATTCATAGAGATCAGCGCTGCACGGTCACAGCGACGACGCCGGGAGAGTTGGAGCGGAAGCTACGGTTGTGTTGGCTGCGGCGGTTTTTTCGTAGACGGCAGCCGTTGTGATTTCGCTGGCGCTTTAGGCGGCATAGGTTGCACGGCAGGTGAGGGTTCCGGCGGTGTCGGTCCGGATTGGCCCAGATTGAGAGAAATTCCAAAGAGCTTCCAGCGGCCGGCGTCCGGCGCGAACAAGAGTTCGAAATTCACTTGCAGCGGAACCGAGGGGAAAGAACCGGCCATATGCATCAGGCCGTTGGTTTCGATCTGCGGTAGCAGCGAAAGTTGCGGCTCCAACACAGCAACGCCCGAAAGATCGAAATTCCGGCCACGCAGGTCGGCAAATACCTCGGACAGGCGAGCGGCCGTGTTGGCTTGCTGGAAACCGGGTGAGCCGAGATCGCGCAGTACCGTATAGTTGCCGGTTTGATTGGCGTGTTGCAGGGCGAGAATTGTCGATCGCACCAAAGTGAGAACGCCGTTGCGATCGATCTGCGCCGGCTGCGGGCCTTTTTTGTCGTCCGGTTTACTTTGCGCGGATCCGGGTTGTGACGTCAGACACAGAACAAGAGCAAGCGAGACGGCCTGGAAAAAACGAGGTGTCAGCATGGACAATGAAGATCCCGCAGGCGTTGCGATGTCGGCCCCTCGATTGTCAGACTATCGAGCATGGCCATCTCATGAGGATTGAATCAGAATTCGCCCTGTGCACCGACCCGTATGCCGTGGTTGTTGCCGCCGCCCCAGGAATAACCGGCCGTCAACGCTATTGGCACGGTGGTGTCGAGACGATACGCGAAGGAGCCGCCGATCGCGCTTTCTCCCCTGAAGTTGGCGTAGTTCATGGCCCATGTTGTCTTGCCGGGAAGAGAGGGCATCGGCGCTGTCGTCATCGCCATTGCGGCGGCGACGCCACGGCGTCCCTCCCGACGCAATTCGCGCAAGCCCGCGTCGAGGCTGCCGACGCGGCCCTCCAGCGAACCGACACGGCCTTCCAGTGATCCCACCCGTCCGTCGAGTGCCGCGACCGAGGCGGGATCGAATGTCGACGTTCCGAGATTGCCGGCGCTGTCCGCTGTCACGAAGCGCAACGGCCCCGATTGCGCCACGTTGCTCTCGCCCGATGAAACACCTGCAAGCGTGTAGGTGTTGGCGCCTGTGCCAACCATGATTTGATTGGCGCGTGTCGTCTTCGCACCGTTGCCGATCGCGGTCGCATTGCCATGCGTCGAATGGGCCGAAGGCCCGATCGCGGTTGAGTTCGCGCCGCTCGCTTCCGAGAGTGAGCCGATCGCCACAGCACTAAAATTGCTGGCGCGCGCGCCGGAACCGATCGAAATGGCGTCATCGGCTGCCATGCTCGATCCCGCGTTGTCGCCGATCGCGATGTTGCGCGAGCCGGTGACATTCCGGCCGGCATTGTCGCCGAGGGCGGTATTCGACGAGCCGGAAACACTCTGGCCGGCATTGTTGCCAAAGGCTGAATTGCGCGAACCGGTGACATTCTGGCCGGCGATCGAGCCGCTGGCGATGTTCTTGTCGCCGGTGACCTGCGTGCCTGCCAGGATTCCGGTGGCGGCATTGTAGTTGCCGGTGACGCGCTGCCCGGCATTGTCGCCATAGGCTGAATTCGATGCGCCGTTAACGTCCTGACCGGCGAACGTGCCGCTGGCGAGATTGTCGTTGCCAGTGACGCGCTGACCAGCGCTGTAGCCAGAGGCTGAATTCGACGAACCGTTGACGTTCTGGCCTGCGGAGATGCCGCTGGCGATGTTGCGGTTGCCGGTGACGTGCTGACCGGCGCTGTCGCCATAGGCGGAATTCGACGAACCGTCGACGTCTTGGCCGGCGGCGATACCGCTGGCGATATTGCGGTCGCCAGTGACGTTCTGACCCGCGCTGTCGCCATAGGCGGCGTTCGAGGAGCCGTTGACTGTCAGGCCAGCGGCAACGCCGCTGGCCGTGTTGCGATCGCCGGTGACATTCCGGCCCGCGCCGTCGCCATAGGCCGCATTGGAGGTTCCGCTAACAGTCTGACCGGCGGCGATACCGCTGGCCGTGTTGCGATCGCCGGTGACGCCGAGGCCCGCGAACGCGCCGCTGGCCGTATTGTAACTGCCGGTGACGCTCTGGCCCGCGCTGTCGCCATAGGCGACGTTCGAGGATCCTCTGACATCCTCGCCCGCGTTGTAGCCGTTGGCCGTATTGAAACCGCCGGTGACGCGCTGGCCCGCGAACGCGCCGCTGGCCGTATTGTAACTGCCGGTGACGGTTCGGCCCGCGCTGTCGCCATAGGCCACGTTTGAGGCGCCGCTAACGTTCTGGCCTGCGGCGGCGCCGCTGGCCGTATTGCTGTCGCCGGTGACGTGCTGGCCTGCTTCCTTGCCATTAGCCGTATTGTTGCTGCCGATGACATTCTGACCCGCGCTGTCGCCGTAGGCCGCGTTCGAGGAGCCGCTGACATTCTGGCCAGCATTGAAGCCGCTTGCCGTGTTGAAATAGCCGGTGACATTCTGGCCCGCGCTGTCGCCGTAGGCCGCGTTCGAGGAGCCGCTGACATTCTGGCCAGCATTGAAGCCGTTGGCGGTATTGTACGAGCCGGTGACGCGCTGGCCCGCAGCGTTACCAAAGGCCGAATTGTACGAGCCGGTGACATTCTGGCCAGCGGCCGAACCGCTGCCGGTGTTGTAGTTGCCGACGACGAACTGGCTGGCGCTGTCGCCAAAGGCTGAATTCGAATTGCCGTTGATGTTCTGACCGGCGTCCGCACCGATAGCAGTATTATTGTTGCCGGTGACGAGCTGGCCGGAAAAGACACCAAAGGCTGAATTGCGGCTGCCGGACCCACTTAAACCGGCGTTTGGACCAACACTTGTCGAAAATCCACCGTTCGCTTGCGCGCCGGTGCCGCAAGCCATGCTGCCCGGGCTAGTGGTGCTCGCGCCGTCGGCGCCGCCGGGAGTCGTGCTGTCGCAGATGAATTGTGCCGCGGCGGGCGCGGGCGCCAGTGTCAGGAGAGTAAGCAGCGACACCGCCGTGACGGAAGGGACATAAGGCCGACCGCCGAGTCTTGTGCGCCGGCTCCAAGCCAGAAGGCCCGGAGGCGCCAGCTTGCTCCAATTCTGGTGAGATAGGCGTCCAGTTGGCTGGACGTCCGCATCATTCCATTTTCGCTTGAAGACGTGTGTCATCCCTCAGTTCCGTCAGCGAGGTCACAGAGCCTCATTGGCTGAACGCCAAGGGAGGCCCGCTGCCGGATCAGGCGATCTGTCGATTGTCGTCAGGCGAGCACTGACTTTTCTAGCGGGTCTGCCAAACGGGCATTCCTAAAAGGATATGCAAGCCCGTGTCGAATACCCTAAAAGAACACTAAAAATACCTTGGCGCGCTATTCTTGGGGGTACTCATGTGGCTGGATGACAGACTGATCGAGTATTTGCATCGCCCGCTGATGTGCCTCATCGCTGCCACCGACGAGACTGGTCGCCCGATAGCGGGTCGCGGCGTCGGCTTGCATGTGCTCGAAGACCGGGAGACAATTGAGGTTGTCTTTTCTGCTTGGCAATGGCCACGGCTGGAGTCCTCCATCCGGCAGACCGGACGGCTCGCCGTCACCTTTGTCAGCCCTCCGGACTATGTCAGCTTCCAGCTCAAGGGCTCCGCCGCCATGCGGGAGATTGCAGCGCACGATCTCGACTGTGCCGGACGTTTCATGGCGGCGACGACGAATGTGCTTGCGTCCCTTGGTATTCCCCGGAGCAATATCGCGCCATGGTTCACGGACCGGGAAGCGCGGGTCGCCCGGCTGAATGTCCGCGAAATCTATATCCAGACACCCGGACCGCAGGCAGGCATGTTGGCCGGCATGAGGTCACAATGAGCCTTCGGCTGGCCGATCTTTCAGCTTGCTTTGAAGGGGTCATCCCCTCAGTCATCGCCAGCGCTTCGGCCGATGGGATGCCGAATGCTTCTTATCTCTCGCATGTGGTGCGGGTCGATGACGAACATGTTGCTCTCTCCAACCAGTTCTTCGCCAAGACAGCAGCGAATGTGCGCGCCAATCCGAAGGTTGCGCTGGTCCTTGTCGATGGCATTACCGGAGACCAATTCCTGCTCGATGTCAGCTTCGTGCGCTCCGTCGATGTCGGTCCCCTGTTCGACAAGATTACACGGCAACTCAAGGCGAGCAGCGCCCAGGTAGGCATGTCGGATGTCATGCGGCTTCGGAGCGCCGATATTTTCCGCGTGCACCAGATCGAGGCGGTGCCTTCCCCGGTGGAAACCACGCCAAGCAGGCGCAATCCCGTTAGCCTCCCAGCCCTTTCAGAAGCGGTAAAAGCGATTGAACGGCAGGCTGAGGCGGAAGAAATCATCGACAGCCTGCTCTGCAGCGTCCAGCAGGTCTTTGGGTACGACCATGCGCTCGTCCTGATCCGCAACGGTCACCGGGGCTCTCTGGTTACCATGGGCAGCATAGGTTACGAGCGCTCGGGAGTGGGATCGGAAGTCGCCGGCGGCGAGGGATTGATCCCGGCGGCAGCAACGAGCGGCCAGACGATCAAGGTCAGTGACATGAGCCGCGTGCGCCGGCTAAGCGAAGCCGTAGGTCAGGAGGCGGAGACTTCGGAAAGCACCACTCGCGCGGTTGCCTTCCCACATTTGTCTACGGCGATGAGCCAGATCGCCGTTCCCATGACCGACCGCGGTACGGTGACCGGGGTGCTTTTCATCGAAAGCGAGATTCGGCTGGCTTTTCGCGAGGATGATGAAGCGGCTCTCGAAATCCTTGCAGGACGAGCCGCAAGCGCCCTACGGGCAAGTGAGCGCGAAGCAACCGCTGAACCTATGCAAGTTTCACCTCGGCCCGAACCCGCAGCCCCTGGCGGGCAGAGAATCCGCGTGACCTGCCATCGCGTCGACGACAGTGTGTTCATAGACGGAGCCTACATCGTGAAAGGTGTGGCAGGTGCTTTGCTGCGCCTGATGCTTGATTGGCGCAGGAGCGATGGTCGCAACGAGTTCACCAACCGAGAGATGCGCTTTGCTGTTGGAGCACAGATGCCGGAGATTAAGGACAATCTTGAAACCCGGCTCTTGCTTCTGCGCCGCCGGCTCGAAGAAAAGCGGGCTCCCATACAGATCGTTCGAATCGGAAGAGGCCGTGTTCGGCTAGAAGCCGCAGGAACCGTCGTGCTCGAAGCCATCTGAGAATGAAATGCCGACGATCATCATGATCAGTCCCCTTGTCGTCGCTGCGCCAGAACCGGCCTTTCTCAACCCCTTTCGAAACGGCCTCTTAGACAGGAGGACCCTCTCAAACTGCGCATAATTTGTCTCGACAGCAGCTTAGTTCAATCCCAAATCAAATCAGCTCAACCCCATTCGACTTTAATCTCCACGTTCTCTTTCGCGGTGCGCACCGACTTTTCCGTCGCGAAAACCTCTTTCCCCCTTCCGGCCCAGAGTGTTTTGGCGCTCGTCGTCGTCGCTTCTGAGTTTGCCGGCCATCCAGGGGAACGCGCCGAGGATGGTGGCACGGTCATCACGGGCAACGTCCACGATGTCGGATTTGACGATAAGACCGCCCAGTTCAACTAGATGACGCGTGCGCCTTCGGCGCTCGACTTGCCGGGTGCGCATGCCCTGCCCGCGCCGCTTGAGAGCGATTGCGCGTCATCTGGTTGCGCCTGAGCGGCCTCGAGGTGCAGTGGCGCGGGATCGTGATGGCTGTTGGTAGTCGATGCGGTGAGGCTCGGAGCGAAATCGCCCCTCCCAAGCCAGCTAAAGGGTAACGCCAACACGATGCCGAGAGCCGCAATCGAGGAGGCGCAAAGAGGAGCTTTCTGGGTCGCCAATGAGGAACTTCGCCACGTCGAGTGGCATAAGCGTCGAACTCCGGTCCGTCGTGGGTCCGCGACGGACCGGCTTTCGGAAACCGCGCGGCAATCCTCCCTCGGAACGTGGCGTTGAAGTTTGCCTTGACGGACTGGTCGGAGACGCCAGATCCGAAATGACCGCCATAGGGGACGCGGAACGTGGTAGCGGCGTCAGGGCGAAGTCGAGGCCTGCCGCCAACTATCGGGATCAGGCGGACGATTTCTACACATCGCAGCCCTCGGTAACGTGCTCGGCTCCGTCCTGAAAAGTAGCGTCATCGATGCGTACCAAGCCCGCAACTAGATGCCGTTGGGCCGGAGGCATCTCCTAAGGCGTCGCAACAGCTTGCCCGGGGCGGCCTCATAATCCTCGACCTTCGAAAAGTCGGCGTAGAGCTTGCCCTAAGGAGTTCAGGCAGTCCGCATTCCCCTTAGAGTAGCGGCAGCACCACAACCTCGGCCACGCGTCAGAAAGTCGGCGGCGTGCAAGTCCATAGAATACTTGCAGGCTCGACGCCCGTGTTCCGGTAGGAATGTGGAATGTGCGAGCGGAAACAGAAGGAGTCGCCTTCCTTCAGGCTGTAGACGACGCCATCGAGGATCAAGTCGATTTGGCCGCGCAAGATATAGCCGGTTTCCTCGCCCTCATGCGAGATGGCGGCACCACTTTTCGCCCCTATGGCGATGTGGTGGATATTGCTCTGCAGGAGATGTCCGCCTTTGTAGGGTATTA
The DNA here is from genome assembly GCF_008727715.1 of Mesorhizobium terrae. GTDB lineage: Bacteria > Pseudomonadota > Alphaproteobacteria > Rhizobiales > Rhizobiaceae > Mesorhizobium > Mesorhizobium terrae. Next base: position 2,780,836 of record NZ_CP044218.1, on the reverse strand, counting down.
TCCGCTCGAAGGAGATGCCCGCCCAATCGCCTGGGCGATCGTCTAGGGTCACAATTGGGCGTGTGCCCGCTCGAAACACCGGTGAGTCGTCGGGCTCGCCTTCTTCGAAAAGCCAGCTGATATTGGTTTCCAGCACGCGAACCAGCCGATGGATGAGCGGTAAAGACGGCAGCGCACGGCCGTTCTCTGCCTTGGAAAGCAGGCTTTCAGAACATTGGCTGCGCTTTGCCAGTTCCTTCAGCGTCAGACCTTTGGTCTGACGCGCCAGCTTCAGCTTGATACCGAGCCGACGGCGCGATTCAAGCAGCTCGTCCGACTCGGCTTCGCCATCGTCCGTCAAAAGGTTCGCTTCGCTCATCCTCTCCGCTCTCTACGCCGCCCGAGCGCATACGTCATTTCCATTTTTGCCGTTGTTACAGGTTTTTCAGCGTCTTGCTCGACTTTTCCCGAGACGACAGAGAAGACCCGCACATCGCATCGCGGTTCAGTGCGCCATGCCGCCGTCGACCATCATCGACTTGGCGGTAATGTACCGCGCTTCCTCCGAGGCGAGGAAAGTGTACATCGGCGCAACCTCCGCCGGCGTGCCCTGCCGGCCTAGCGGAACGATACGCTTGACGATCTCGCCATGCGAGCCCGACCCGCCCATATAGTCGATCGCCGGATTGTTGAACGGCGTGTCGATCCAACCCGGCAACACCGAGTTGACACGGATGTTGGAGGGCGCGAGTTCCTGCGCCAACGCAGTGGTGAAGGCAATGACCGCGCCCTTGGCGGCGGCATAGGCAGTCATGCCCGGCGCGCCGCGTAGGCCTGCCAAAGAGGCAGTGGTGATGAAGCTGCCACCGCCGGCACGCTGCAGGGCCGGAGCGCCATATTTGGCGGCGAAGAAGGTGCCCCGCGCATTGATGTCGAAGATCGCGTCCCATATCTCGGCTTCGAACGCGTCGATTGCGCCGGTCCGCATCAGGCCCGCGAAGAAGGCCAATGTATCGAGCCCACCAAGTTTCCTATCGGCAAACGCCACGGCGTCGCGAACCGAAATCTCGTCGCGGACGTCGCAGCGAATGCCGTGAGCGCGGGCACCCAGCCCGCGGGCGAGTTCAACAGCTTCCGCCATTGCCGCTTCGTTGATGTCAGCGACAACCAGCGCAGCACCGTTCCTGGCAAAATCCTCTACGCAGGCGCGCCCGATGCCCGTTGCCGCCCCGATCAGAAGCGCGCGTTTCCCGGTCAGTCTCATATACTTGTCCTCCTCAGTTGTTAGGTCTGTCGGCGGGCGCCGTCAGTTACGCTTCTTGACCGTCGACCAATTGGTTGCCACCGATGTCCAGTAGAGCGCGCCCAAGGGGATCAGCGCATCATTGAAATCGAAGGCGGGATTGTGCAGCGGCGTATCGTTGCCGTTGCCGATCCACACGTAGCAACCGGTCTTGGCGTTGAGCATGAAGGCAAAATCCTCCGAGGCCATGCTTGGCTCGAATTCGGTTAGCACGGCGTCTCGGCCCCAGAGGTCTTCAACCACCGCCTCGGCGATACCTGCTGCGCCATTGTCGTTTATGGTGGCCGGATAGCGTGGCTCGAACGTCAGAGCGATGCGAACTTGATGGGTGATCGCCACGCCCTCGACAATCTGGTCAAGCCGTTCGCGTACCTTCGCCCGCGCAGCGTCAGAGAAGGCGCGCACCGTGCCGTGCAGCGTCACTTCGCCGGGCAGCGCATTGAGCGAGTTACCACCGTGGATCTGGGTCAGCGACACGACGGTCGGCTGGAGCGCATCGACAGAGCGGCTGGTGATCGACTGCAGGCTTGAAATCAGCGCACCCGCCGCGGCGATGGCGTCGGTGCCGAGATGCGGCAAGGCGGCATGCACACCCCTGGCGTTGATGACGATGGTGAACAGGTCCATCGCCGCCATCATCGGCCCGGGTCTGACTGCCACCGTGCCGAGCGGCAGGTTCGGCCAGTTGTGCAGGCCGAACACGGCATCGACCGGGAAGCGGTCGAAGAGGCCTTGCTCTACCATTAGACGGCCCCCGCCTTCAGCCTCCTCGGCGGGCTGAAAGATGAAGCGAACCCGGCCGCCGAAGTCGCGTTCACGCACAAGATAGTCGGCCGCAGCGAGCAGCATGATCATGTGGCCGTCATGGCCGCAGGCATGGCTTATGCCGTCGTTGCGCGAGCGATAGCTGCGGTTGCCTTCTTCCTGCATCGGCAGAGCGTCCATGTCGGCGCGCAGGGCTATGGATGGGCCCTCCTTGCGCCCTTCAAGGGTCGCCACCAATCCGGTGCCGGCAATACCTGTCTCGACCTGTAAACCCATCTCGACCAGACGCTCGGTGAGGAACGCCGCGGTCTGGTGCTCCTTGAACGCTACCTCGGGCCACTGATGCAGATGCTGACGCCAGCCGGCATAGACCGCCTGACGATCACGGAAAAAGGCTTCAGCCGATGCCATTCAGATACGTGCTCCGATGCTGCCGTGGCGTCCGGTCATGCAGACTTCGACGGTGTGGATAGCGTCATGGACGTGCTACATGAGCCGCAGCCAGCCTCGCCACGTCGACCACCGGCAACCCGTTCAGGCCGAGGTGACAGGCGCTGGCATTGCCGTTGGCGTAGATCGTCTGGGCCGGGTCGTCGGTCGCGCAACGGTCGAAGGCGAACGGACAGCGGGTGCGGAAGCTGCAACCAGCGGGGATGTCGATCGGGTCCGGCGGCTCGCCTTCCAAAAGGTAGGTCTCGGTGCGGTAGGGCTTTTCCTCGACCGTCGGCACCGCGCTCAACAGGGCCCGCGTGTAGGGATGCGCCGAGCGACCGAACATGGTGTCGTTGTCGGCGAGTTCGACGATGCGGCCGAGATACATCACTGCGATCCGGGCGCAGACGCGCCGCACCATCGCCAGATCATGCGAGATGTAGACGTAAGTGATGCCGCGCTTGATCTGCAGCGTCTCGAACAGGTCGAGCAGCTTGGCCTGTTCAACCTGGTCGAGCGAGGACAGCGTCTCGTCGAGGATCAGCAGTTCGGGTTCCAGCACCAAGGCGCGCGCAATGTTGACGCGCTGGCGCTGGCCGGCACTGAGGCCGACAGGCAGTTGGTTGTAGAGCGCGGGCGACAAGCCCACCTCGGCCATCACGTCCTTGACCTTCTTCTCGATCTCGTGCCGGGAGCCCAGGCCATGGATCAGCAGCGGTTCGGAAATGGTCCGGCCGATCGAGCTGTGCGCGGCAATCGCGTTGTAGGGGTCCTGCAGAAGCAGCTGGAAGCGACGGCGCAGGCCGAGTAGTTCGCTGCCGCGCAACGAGGCGATGTCGTTGCCCTCGAACAGGATCTGGCCGGTGTCGGGCGCTTCGAGGCAGCTCAGCAGGCGCGACAGCGTCGACTTTCCGCAGCCCGATTCACCGATGATGCCGAAATTCTCGCCGCGGCGCACCGTGAATGACACGCCGCGCACCGCCCGCACCTTGCGGTCGGCAAAAATGGCGGTGCGGTCGCGAACGCGGTAGACTTTCTCGACATCGCGGACATCGAGAACGACGTCGCCAGACGAGGGTTGCGGCGGCTTTTCACTGGTCGCCCAGATCTTTGGGACCTTGGCGACCAGCTCGCGCGTGTAGCCGTGCTCGGGCTGGCTGATGAGGCTGCCAACCGACTGGCGCTCGACGATGTGGCCGCGATCAAGCACGATCATGTCATCGGCGATCTCGCTGACGATGCCGAGAGAGGACGAGACGAAGACGACGGCGGTATCGAAATCCTTCTGCAGGTCGCGCAGCAGGCGCAGGATCTGTGCGGCCACCGTGACGTCGAGCGGCTGGGTGATATTGTCGGCGATCAGAAGCTTCGGATTGGAGACCAGCGCATCGACGATCAGCGCGCGCTGCATCATGCCGCCGGAGAACTGGAACGGATATTCGTCGAAGCGCTGCGCCGGCGATGGAATGCGGACCGCTTCAAGCGTATCGATGACACGCTTGCGGGCCTCGCTTCGCGACAGGTCGGGCGCGACCGCGCCGAGCTTTTCGAGGATCTGATGCCCGACCGGAACGGTCGGGTCGAGCGCGCTGGTCGGGTTGGCGCCGATATAGGCGATCTCGCGCCCACGCAGGCCAGCCATCTGGCAGGCAGGCAAGGTGAGCAGGTCGCGACCGCCATAGTTGACGATGCCTTTGGTAATCTTGAGCGGCGGCTTGATCCAGTTGACCAGGGCGCGCGACAGTACCGTCTTGCCGGAGCCGCTCTCGCCGATGATGCCAAGCACCGAACGCGGCGCAACGGTCAGATCGATATCGGAAAGGATCGAGCGCTCGCCGGCAACGGTGTTGACGACCACCGACAGGCCGCGCACCTCCATGATAGGCGGCGCGGAAGCAGATTGCGGATTGGACATCAGGGGCTTTGACATCATTCCCCTCCCTGCAGGATGTGGTTGCGCGCACGTTCGAGAACGCCGCCCATGAGATTGAGACTGCCGAGCGACAGCGCCAGAAGGACACCGGGAACAATGGTGATCCACCACGCATTGAGCAGGTATTGCGTGCCAGACGAAATGATCGTGCCGAAGGTCGGGGTGGGTGGCTGGATGCCGATGCCAATGAAGCCGAAGATCGCTTCGAAGATCATCATGCGGGCAACGTCGAGGACGGCAACGAAGGCGATCGGCGGCAGGATGCTCGGCGCGATGTGGCGCACCATGATGCGGAAGTCGCTGGCGCCGAGGATTTTTGCTGCCCGCACATATTCCTTCTGGCGCTCCGCCAGGGTGACGCCGCGCGAGACGCGGGCATAGACCGGCCAGCTTGCCAAGATGAGGACGGCGATGATGGTCATGGGCGAGGGGCGCGACATACCGAGGATGGTGATGGCGAGGATGACGACCGGGATCGACATCTGCACGTCGGTCAACCGCATCAGGATGACGTCGGCCCAGCCGCCGCGGTAGCCGGCATAGATGCCGATGGCACAGCCAAGGATGAACATGCCGATGACGCTGACGACACCAATGGCGAAGGCGTTGCGGAGCCCGATCAGCGACCGCAGCAGAAGGTCCCGGCCGAGTTGGTCGGTGCCCAGGAAATGCGGCAGCTTGCCGCCTTCCATGAACAGCGGCGGCAGGAACTTGCTGGCCACGTCCATCTTGGTCGCCGAAGCGTCGATCAGGTAAGGGCCAAACAGGGTCAGCAAGGTCAGCGCCAGGAAGATCGACGCCGCGATCTTCATCTCGTTGTAGCCCCATGCGCGGCGCACGATGCGCGCCGTAACCCCGCGGCTCTTGGGTTGGGTGGCGGCAGTGGTCATGGCTGCCTCGGCGGTCGATGTCGTCATGGGAGGCCGTCCTTCAGAATTTCAAGCGGCGATCGATGGTCGTCGAGGCGAAGTCGACCAGCATGTTGATCGCTACCAGCGCTCCGCTGGCCAGGATCGCGACGGCCTGGATGATCGGGAAGTCGCGCTGGAAAACGGCATTGATGGTCAGCATGCCGATGCCGGGATAGCTGAAGATGTATTCGACCACGAACAGGCCGCCGAGCAGCATGCCGATCATCTGCGCGCCGAATAGATTGAGCAGCGGCACGGCGGCGTTACGCATCACGTGCTTGACGACCATGGTGCGGCGGGACAGGCCGCGCACCATGCCGACGTCGAAATAGACCTCGCCGAGGTTGGCGGCCACCGAGACCGAGATGGCGCGGATCATCACCGGCGACAGTTCGATCGCCAGCACCATTGCCGGGATGATCGTATAGGCAAAGCCATGATAGCCGATCGCCGGCAGCAGCCCTGATTTGGCCGACATCAGGAAGATCAGCACCACGCCGACCCAGATGTTGGGCAGCGATACGAACAGCGAACTGACATAGAGCCCGAGCCGATCCGGCCATTTTCCGGCACGCAGGCCGGCCGCCATGCCGATCGGCACGGCAAGCAGCAATGCAAAGCCGACGCCGAGTGCCGCGAGTTGCAGGCTGTAGGGCAAGGCTTTGCCGATCAGGTCGGCAACGGAGGCGCGGCTTTCGGGATTGAAGCCGGCAGAATCCTGCGAGCCGCCTGTACTACCGCCCTGCACGCCGCGAATGAAGGATCGGCCGAGATCGCCGGAGGCAACCTGGCCCATGAAACGACCGAACTGCACCAGTAGCGGGTCGCGCAGGCCGAGGTTCTTGGCCGTCTCTTCCAGCACGCTTGCCGGTGTCATCGGTCCCAGAATGATGCGGATCGGATCGCCCGGAACCACGCGCAGCAGCGTAAAGATCACGAAAGCGACCAGCATGACGATCACCAGCCCCTGGCTTATCCGCCGCAGGAAGAACTCGATCGCGAAGGCCATGATGCCGTCCCTGAATGAATGAAAGGATCGAGCGCGCGTGCCGGCGCGCCATGGTGGGCTGTCGTCCGGGCGGCGGAGGCGTGCTGCCTCACCGCCGCCCGGAACACGACAGTTAGCCCAGTTTGGCCTTGCTGAGATCGATCGGACCGTTCGGATAGAAATATGCACCTTCGAGCTTGTTGGACATTGCGCGAAGGAACACGGACGAAAACAGCGACAGGCTCGGCACCTTGGCGGCCAGCAGCGGCAGCGTCTCCTCCTGAAGGATCTTCAGGCGTTCCTCAGTGGTCTCGGCGTTGCGCTCCTTGTCGAGGGACGCATCGATCTCGGGGTCGTTGATGCCGTTGATCAGCGCGAACTTCGAATAGTAGTTCGGACGCAGCACCAGATCCGGCTCGGGCGAACCCGTGATCCAGCCGACATCGATGATGTGGCCAGGCCCCTGGCCGTCGGCGCGACGGTAGATCTGCTCTTCCCAGGCCGCCGGTTCGAGCGTCGTCAGCTTCACCGGGAAGCCCTGCTCCTGCAGCATCGCGGCGACCAGTTCGCCATATTCGCGGGTCTTCGGATAGAAGCCGACCGAGGTGATGTATTCGATCTCGGGCAGGCCCTGGCCGTTGGGGAAGCCGGCCTCGGCCAGCAGCTTCTGGCACAGTTCCGGATCGTATTTCGGATAGTCGGGAACGTCGACATAACCGAACTTGACCGGCGAGATGTGACTGCTGGAAGCCTTCGCTGCCTCGCCGACAACCGCCAGAACCTGGGCGCGGTCGATGGCATGGACCGCGGCGAGACGCACGCGAACATCATCGAAGGGCGGCTTGTTGCAGCGGAAATGGAGATACTTGTTTTCACTCGACAGGCTGCTGTTGGTGACGATGTTGGCTTCGGCCTTTAGAGATTTGTACTGTTCCGGCTCGAGCCGTTCGGTCAGATGATATTGGCCGTTCAACAGGCCGAGAACGCGGGTGTTGGCGTCGGGGACATAGGTCCACAGCAGCGTGTCGATTTCCGGCTTGCCGTCGTAGAAGGCGTCGTTGGCCTTGAAGACGATCTGATCGCCCTTGGTCGCTTCGTAGCGGAACGCGCCGGTGCCATTTGGGCGCTGCTTGAGAATGTTGGGATCGGCGACATCCTTGGCCGACAGGATCGGCAGGAAGGCGGAGACGTACCAGAAGTTCAGCGCCGGGTAGCCGAACTTCTCGGTCTTGAGACGGACCGTATAGTCGTCGACGATCTCGACCTCGACCTGGCCCGGATACCACGCGGAGGCCGGACGGCTCGGCTGCGAGGCGTATTCATAGGTCGCCTTGACGTCCTCGGCCTTGAATTCCTTGCCGTCGTGGAATTTCACGCCCTGACGCAGCTTGTATTCGAGCGTGTGTTTGTCGATGACCTTCCACTCGAGCGCAAGGTCGGGCAGGATCTCGCCCGGGTTCTCCGGCTTCATCAGGCACTTGGTCAGACGGCCAAACACCAGAGCTTCGGCAGTGATCTGCGGCGCGATGGTATGGGACGACGGATCCCAGCTGCTGGTCACGGTGCCAGCTGCGGCAAAGACAAGCGTCTTTGCATCCTGTGCCCATGCCCTGCCGAACCGGCCCATCCCGGCGCCAATCAGCAGCGAGCCGGCGCCAAGCACCGAAGCGCCCGCAAGAAACGTGCGTCTTGTCGATTTCATTGATTTATTCCCCTCACCTTAACAGTGGCGTTGATTGTGTTCCCACGCGAGACACGCACCGACTGCGCACTCCTCCCGCAGCAGCCCAAGACTTCAACAGACCAGCAGCGCCTGTCAAGTCACTTGAATAGCAAGCCGGCTCTCTTGAACGAACGCTATAGTCGTTGCTTTTGTCGGGCAACACGTTGTAGACAGCCAGTAGCCCGAATATGGTATCCAATATGACCGTTCAGTCAATGCGGGTGACCGAAGTTTTTTGACCGACGGCTGTCACTGTCATGTTCACGCCGCGCCAATGACGCTGTACCGGCTTCTTGATGACGGCGCCGACGACGAAAGGCGAGTTGCGATGCGGCCCTTTACGAAACGGTGCCGCACCGCGTAGATTTCCTTACGAGATGTTGCGAAGAATCAATGACTTTCAGCCGCTTCAGTCCAGAACAGCGCCGCACGATGATCATGGATGTCGCCCGCGAAAAAGGGCGTATCTTGGTCGAGGATCTCGTCCAGCAACTGTCGGCATCCAGTGAAACGATACGCCGCGACCTCAACCAACTTGCCGCCTCCGGCGCGTTGAGAAAATTCCACGGCGGCGCATGTCTGCCGTCTCTGGTCGACGAAAACCCGTTCTCCATCCGCATGTCGGAGCAAACGGCAGGCAAACGGGCAATTGCCAGGGCTGCCGCCAAATTGTTCGGCAACGGTGAAACGATGTTTATCGACACCGGAACCACCACCTTGTTCCTTGCCGAGGAGCTGTCGCACCTGAGCAATTTGTCCGTTGTCACCAATTCGTCGGCGATTGCGGCAACGTTGTCCGGGCACACCAACAGCGTCTTCCTGCTGGGCGGCCTCTACCAGGCTGATGCCGGGGAAACCACCGGCGAGGCAACGATCGAGCAGATCTCCAATTTCCGTGCCGCGCATGCGGTGCTGACGATTGGCGCGATCCATGCCAGGAACGGCGTCATGGACTTTTCGCTCGGCGAAGCCCAGGTGGCGCGAGCCATGATCGAGCAAGCGGACCGGCTCACCATCATCGGCGACCACTCGAAGGTCGGCCGTGGCGCATTTGCCAAGGTCTGCCAGCTCGACGTCATTGACCGCTTCGTTACCGACGTGCGGCCGCCTGCCGAAACGATGGACGCTCTGCTGGCCGCCGGCGTCGAGGTCATCGTCGCGACCTGACGCCTCCGCCAGCCCAGACTTTTATTTCTTCCTGCAGCGACGACCGGGCTGACATCCATCCGCCTGCCGCCCTTGTGTTTTTCAAACAGCAATTGACCGTTCGGTCATTGACAACAATTATTCCAGTCGTTCTATTGACCGAATTGCGATACGCCGCTGCCCTGGAACCTTATGGAAGCGACGAACAGACGGGAATGTGTGGCGCAGGTTATCCGGATCGGGATGCGATCACGGCGAGGAAAGGGAGGCATCGGTGGCGAGAGAAGAGTTGGACAGGCTGATCCAAGGCCGAAACCTCGGTGAACTGGTGACCGAGTTCCGCGCCAAGACCACGGGCCAGCACAGCCCGGCACTGCAACGTCTCATCAACCGCATCCGCAGCGAACCGATGACCGGCAAGCTGGCTCTTTTGTGCACTCGACCGCACGAGGAATGGCGGCTCGTCCAGATGAACGGGCGCGGCAAGCCGATGACCTTGCTCGACGGCGTCTTCCACGACCTGAACGATGCCGAGTGGGCAATCTTCAAGCTGCGCATGAAGCGGCATTTCGACATCGACCTGAACGACTGAACGACCGTGCCGGCGTAGACTTTGGAGACTGGCTCATGCTGAAAATCACCGGATATGCCGATCGCGTCAGCGCGATGCCGGGCGACGCCATCCGCTTCATGATCAATTGCGAGTATCCGCACTATCAGGCGAGTGTGGTCAGGGTCGTGCAGGGTGATACCGCGCCGGAAGCGCCGCCGGTAAAGCTGGTGCCGGTGCCGAGCGCGATCGATGGCCGCCATCCCGGCCGGCCCCAAGTGATCCACGCCGGTTCATTCGCACGCATCGACGGCGACATTTTCGCAGGCTCCCGGAGTTTTTCGCTGCAAGCGATGATCATGCCGACGACCCCGCTCAAGGGTCGCCAAGCGATCATTTCCAAATGGGATGAAACGGCCGGCCGCGGCATCGCCATGGTCGTCGCCGACGACGGTTCAGTCGGCATCGAGATCTCCGACGGCAAGACCAGCAAGGCCTTGTCCCTCGGCAAGCCGATGCTGGCCAAGCACTGGTATTTCGCCGCCGTGACCTATGACGCGGCAAGCGGCGAGGCCAGCGTCCATCAGGAACCGCAGCACCAGTTTCCGACCATCGACGACAGCGGATCGGCCAGCGCCGTCCTTCCAGCTGATATTGCCTGGGAGAATTCGGCGCCGCTTCTGTTTGCGGCGAGCTGGGGCGGCGAGGATGCCGGGCGCAGCGTCGGGCGCGCGCTCTACAACGGCAAGATCGATCGGCCGCGCATTTCCAATGCCAGCTTGCTGCTGACCGACCTTCAGGTACTGCGTGGCGACCGCTGGCCGGAGCGGCTTGCGGGAACCCTTGTCGGGGCATGGGATTTCTCGCGCGACATTCCCGGCATCCGCATCGACGACGTCTCGGGCCGCGAGCGCCACGGCGTCATCATCAACATGCCGACGCGCGGCGTGACCGGACACAATTTCACCGGCGAAGACGGCTTGTGCTGGAAGAATTGCCCCGAGCAATGGTCGGCTATCCATTTCCACGACGACGACATCTACGACGCCGGCTGGCAGGCGGATTTCGCGCTGACCATCCCCGAAGGCATGAAAAGCGGCATCTATGCCGTTCGCATTGAAGCCGAAGGCGAAGAGCAGTTCGTCACCTTCGTGGTCAGGCCGGCACGCGGCAAGCCGACGTCGAAGCTGGCGTTCCTGTTCCCGCTCGCCACTTACATGGCTTATGCCAACGAGCATTTCGGCACCAATGACGGCCTGGTCGAACTCCATCTCAACCGCGCGCTGGTGCTACATCCGCACCAGCAGTTCCTCAACGAGCACCGCGAATACGGCCATTCGCTCTACGATCTCCATTCGGACGGCAGCGGCGTCTATTATTCCTCACGCCTTCGCCCGGTGCTCAACCTGCGCCCGAAGGTCGAGGCGAACCATGGCGCGGGGCCATCGCATCTGTGGCTGTTCAACGCCGACACTCACATCACCAGCTGGCTCGAGAATTTCGACCAGGACTACGACGTCATCACCGACGAGGACCTGCACCAGGAAGGCTACGGCCTGCTGAGCGGCTATCGGACGGTCGTTACCGCCACCCACCCCGAATATTATTCCAAGGAAATGTGGGACGGCGTCCAGCGCTTCACCCATAGCGGTGGGCGGCTGATCTATCTCGGTGGCAATGGCTTCTACTGGCGGATCGCCTACCACGCCACCCAGCCGGGCATCATCGAGGTGCGTCGGGCAGAAGGCGGCAGCCGCGCCTGGGAGCCGCCGACGGGCGAGTATTATCATAGCTTCACCGGCGAATATGGCGGCTTGTGGCGGCGCCAGGGCAACCGCAGCCCCAACCACCTGGTTGGCGTCGGTTTCACCGCGCAGGGTTTCGACCAGTCCTCGCCCTATCGTCGCGCGCCCGGTGCCGACGACCCGCGCGCCGCCTTCATCATGGAAGGCGTCGACGATGAGATCCTGGGCGATTTCGGCCTGACCGGCGGCGGCGCGGCTGGCATGGAACTCGACCGCCACGACGTCTCGATCGGTTCGCCACCGCATTCCCTTGTGGTGGCCAGTTCCGGCCACCATACCGAGGCCCACGTGTTCGTCGTAGAGGACATGCTGTTCAACTTCATGGGCGCCACCGGCGACGTCTGCGACAAGGTCCGTGCCGATCTCGTCTTCTTCGAGACGCCGAATGGCGGGGCGGTGTTTTCGGTCGGCTCCATTGCCTATTCCGGCTCGCTGCCCTGGAACAATTTCGACAACAACATCTCCCGACTGACACTGAACGTGCTGCGACGGTTCATGGACCCGACACCGTTCCCGATGCCCAACGCCTGACCTGCGCCAGCGTTCAGAAAGACAGATGATGAAGAGCCAGATCGGCTTATTCGACGTAGCGGTCGTCGGCGGCGGCGTCGTCGGCTGCGCCGTGGCCCGGCGCTTTGCGCTGGATGGTGCACGTGTCGTGCTCCTGGAAAAGGCGCCCGACATCTTGGCCGGCGCCAGCAAAGCCAATAGCGCGTTGCTGCACACCGGTTTCGACGCACCGCCCGGAAGCCTCGAACTCGCATGCATGCAGGCGGGGTACCGCGAGTATATCGAGATTCGCGATCGGATGAACTTGCCGCTGCTGGAAACCGGGGCGATGGTCGTTGCCTGGTCGGGCGAAGATTTGCCGCGTCTGAACGGCATCGCCGAACAGGCGCGAGCGAACGGCGTCGACGACGTAAGCCTGCTGGACAAAGCCGAGGTGTTGCGGCGCGAACCGCATCTTGCCACAAGCGTCCGCGGTGCGCTGCTTGTGCCGGGCGAACATGTCATCGACCCCTGGTCGGCGCCGCTCGCCTATCTGAGCCAGGCGGTGCTGAACGGTGCGCAGGCGCTGTTCAATGCGGAAGTTCTATCCGGTCGTCTCGAAGACGGCGTCTGGCTCCTCGATACGCCCAAGGGCCAGCTTCGCGCCCAAACGGTCATTAATTGCGCAGGCCTGTTCGGCGATATTCTGGAAGAGCGGCTACTCGGCGGTTCCAGCTTCACCATTCTGCCGCGAAAGGGCCAGTTCGTCGTCTTCGACAAGGCCGCCGCAGCTCTTTTGCGCACGATCATCCTGCCTGTGCCGAACGATCGCACCAAGGGCGTGGTGCTGGCCCGAACCATCTTCGGCAATGTGCTCGTCGGCCCGACGGCGGAAGAACAGATCGACCGCGACCGCGCCGACGTCGACCAGCGAACATTGCGCATGCTTATCGCCAAGGCGACCGAGATGGTTCCGGCGCTCGCCGATGCTCCGGTGACCGCCATCTATGCCGGACTTCGCCCGGCGACCGAGCGCAAGGAATACCGCGTCACCGCCAATCTTGAAAAGCGCTGGATCAGTGTCGGCGGCATCCGCTCGACGGGCCTCACGGCATCGCTTGGCCTGGCGCGCCACGTCGCCGAGTTGCACCGTGGTTTCGGCGACGACAAGCGCGCGCCGCTTACCGATCCGCTCTGGCCGCACATGCCCAACCTTGCTGAGCACATGGCGCGCGACTGGCAGGCCGATGGCCACGGCGAGATCGTCTGCCATTGCGAGCTGGTGACCCAACGCGAAATCGAACAGGCGCTCGCAGGCCCGTTGCCGGCCGGCGACATTGGCGGGCTCAAGCGCCGCACACGCGCCGGCATGGGGCGCTGCCAGGGATTTTACTGCCAGGCTCGAATTGCAGCGCTGACGGCCGGGAAGCTGGCCGAACCGCTGGCGGTGGAGACAAGCGATGAATGAGCCGATCGCCACCGATGTTGCCATCGTCGGCGGCGGCCCCGCCGGCATCGCCGCAGCCCTTGCCCTGCGCAAACGCGGGGTTTTGCGCGTTACCATCCTGGAGCGCGAGGACGTCGCGGGCGGCGTACCCCGGCATTGCGGGCACCCGCCCTTCGGTATGCGCGAATTCGGTCGCGTGCTGAGCGGCCCAGCCTATGCCAACAAGTTGTGCCGCGCCGCGCAAGACGCCGGTGTCGACATCCGACTCAACACCACGGTCACCGCACTTCAGCCGTCGGGAACGCTCGCTGTCACAATGCCGGGTGGCACCGCTAAGGTTTCAGCCCGCCGCGTAATCCTGGCGACGGGCGCGCGCGAGATGCCGCGTTCGGCGCGGCTGATGACAGGCGATCGGCCGATTGGCGTCATCACCACGGGAACGCTGCAGCACAGCATCTATATCGAGCACTCGAAGCCGTTTCGCCGGCCGGTCATCGTCGGCACCGAACTGGTCAGCCTTTCCGCCGTGCTGACCTGCTGGAAGGCCGGCATCCGCCCGGTCGCGATGGTCGAAACCGGCTCGCGGCCAACCGCGCGACGACCGCTCGACCTGTTTCCGCGGTTGCTCGGCATACCGATGCACTACGGTGCAGAAGTCAGGGACATCAAGGGGCGGTCGCGTGTCGAGACCGTGACGCTCCGGCTCGCAGACGGCTCGACAAGCGAGGTCGCATGCGACGGCATCCTTCTCACAGGACGTTTCGTGCCGGAAGCCGCGCTTGCTCGCCTCAGCCATTTGGCCGTCGATCCGGGTAGCGGTGGCCCGTCGATCGACCAGTTCGGGCGTTGCAGCGATCCCGCCTATTTCGCCGCCGGCAATTTGCTGCGTCCGGTCGAGACCGCCGGCTGGTCGTTTCGAGAGGGCGCGCGGATCGGTTCCGTTGTCGCGGACGATCTCGATGGCCTTTTGCCCATGGCTCGACAAGCGATCACCGTCGAGCGAGGCCCGGGGTTGAAACTCACAGTACCGCAGCGGATCGCGCTACCCTCGACGACGGCTTGCCTCGACCATATCCAGTTGCGTGCGGAGGCCAGCGGCAGCGGCCTGTTGAAGGTCGAGAGCGCTGGCCGCACAATCTGGCAGAAACATATGAGCGTGCTGCCTGAACGGCGGATTCTTGTTCCGCTGGCGACCGTGCTGCAAGCCTGCGACAAGGCGGAAACAATTTCAATCGGTTTCATCGAAGACAAGGCAAGCTAGATGCGGATCGCGGCAATCGACCAGGGAACGACGTCGACGCGCGTGCTGGTAGCGGGAACGGATGGCAGCCTGCGCATCGCCCACTCGCTGCGTCACGCCCAGCATTTTCCGTATCCTGGCTGGGTCGAGCATGACGCGCATGAACTGTTGCGCAATGTCGCTGCGTGTATCGACGCGGCCGGTGACGTCGACGCGATCGGTATCGACAACCAGGGTGAAAGCTGCCTCGCCTGGGACGCCGTGTCAGGCGAGCCGCTGTCGCCGGTCATCGTCTGGCAGGACAATCGCACCAAGGACGTCATCGAACGTCTTCGCGCGGGCGGTGCCGAAGCGGTGACGCTGGCGCGGGCCGGCCTGCCGCTCGATCCCTATTTCTCCGCCAGCAAGCTGGCCTGGATCATCGACAATGTTCCCGCCGTCCGCGCCGCCCAGGCAGCAGGTCGCCTGCGTCTCGGAACCACTGATGCCTTCTTCCTCGACCGGTTGACGGGGCGGTTCGTCACCGACGCGACGACGGCGTCACGCACCTCGCTGATGAACCTCGAAACCATGGGCTGGGACGAGGAGCTTTGCCGGCTATTTGGTGTGCCGATCGATGCGTTGCCGGAAATCGGACCGTCTGCCGGGCTTGTCATCGGCATGGCCGGAAAGACGCCCGTGACCGCGTCCATCGTCGACCAGCAAGCGGCTCTCTATGGACACGGTTGCCGCGAGGCAGGCGACGCCAAGATCACTTTCGGTACCGGCGCCTTCGCGCTGGCCGTCACCGGTTCGCGGATCGTTCGCAACCCCGAGATCGGCCTGTTGCCGACGGTCGCCTGGCAAACGCCGCACGAAACCGTCTACGCCGTCGACGGCGGCGTCTATGACGCAGGATCGGCGGTCGAGTGGCTTGGACGGATCGGCCTGATGAACGGCGTCGACGAGTTGCAGACCTTCACCGACGCACCGGCGATCGATCGTGGGTTAGTCTTTGTGCCAGCCCTGTCCGGACTGGCCTGCCCCTACTGGGACCGCAGCGCTGCCAGCCTTTGGCTTGGCATGTCCTCCGACACGACCAGGCAGCAGATGTGCCAATCCGCGCTTGAAGGCGTAGCGCTTGCCACCGTCGAGGTGATCGGTGCGATGGCGCGGGAGGTGGCGGTCGCGCAAAACCTATCGATCGATGGCGGCCTGTCGCGCAGCCCGTATTTCTCGCAATTTCTTGCCGATGCGCTGGGTCGGAATATCAGCACCAGATCCTTCGACGAATTGACCAGCCTCGGCTGCGCGGCGCTAGCGGCTCTTGCCGTTGGCACCGAGCTTCCTGCCATCGCCAAAGGTGACGTCGAATACCGCGCGCGCGACGTGGACAGGCAGGCGTGGCGACAGCGTTTCAATCAGGCAGTCGGCCATTCGCGCGGCTGGCGCTGAACGCCACCCGGCAGGAGGCGGGTATTGCCGAACGGCGCTACGCGGCAAAAGCTGGTCTGATCATCGAGCATGTCCTTGCTCCGGGAAATGCGTCGTCGTGGGGCAAGATGCTGGACGTGCAGCAACTCGTGCTGACCAACGGAGGACGCGAGCGGTCCGAAGAGGAATATGCCAGCCTGCTTACTGCAGCGGGGTTCAAGCTGAAACGCGTGATCCTAACGTCCTCGACGGCGAGCCTCATCGAGGCGTTCCCCGTCGCAGAATCCGGCTGATCCCATCCTTACCATTGGTACAAGCTCCACCTAGTGCCGTTGAAGAAGCCCTCGTTGGACCGAACGGCGGTGGCTGCGAGCAGCGATGTTTTGGAAGGGTGGAAGCTGGCAAAGTCCGAACGACAGAGCCTTGACTTCCGGAACCGCCCCCCAAGCTACGTCGCTCTCGCGATACGGCTGTCCATCGTCCGCAGACCCGTCTATTGGTAAGAGCATCGGTGTGCGACAGAATGTATGCCTCTCATTAGGTTCTTCGATTTTTGCTTCGACCCCGACGCCGAGCGCTTAACGCGCGGCGAAAATGAAATTTGGCTTCGACCCCGGACGCTTAAGCTTCTTTCCTACCTGTTTGGTCAGCCAGATCGCGTGATCGCCAAGGAAGAATTGATGGCGGCGCTCTGGCCAGACCGCATCGTAACTGACGACTCGCTGACGCAGTGCGTCAAGGATCTTCGCAAGGCCTTAGGGACCGATGCCGAAACTCTCGTCCGAACGGTGCATGGTCGAGGCTATGTTCTTGAAAGCAAGCTGTTCGATGTCTGCGCCAGCCCAAAAGATGAGACCACCACCGACGTTCTCCGATCCAATATGCGTTCAACGGTGGCCATCGGCTCAACCCGAGACCTTAGTCAAGAGGGTGCCCTGACGTGGCTGGCGTCGGGGCTGACCGAAGATTTTGTGAGCGCACTGTCGCGCATTCCACAGCTGACAGTGATCCATCCCGCGCCAAATTTCGAAACAGATCAGGAGCTCAGAACCTGGTCGACCTCGGCCGGTGTCGATTTCGTTCTGAGAACGAGTCTTCAAGCGAGTGGAAAACGCATACGTCTTTCGGTGCAAATCGTCGATGCTCGAACCATGCAACAGATTTGGTCTGAAACGTTCGATAGCCTTCTGGAACATGTGTTCGAAGCCCAGGACGAAATCGTGAGGAAGGTCGCGGTCGCCACCCAAACGGAACTGACATTCGGCGCATTGGCTCAGTTGTGGGAAGGTGGCACGAGATCCCTCGCCGCATGGACCGAGATGTGCGCAGGGCGCACCGAGTTCCTGAAATTCAACGCTATTTCCATGCGCGCGGCGCGAACCAGGCTTGCGAAGGCCGTTGAGCTTGACCCATCCTATACCGGCGCAATGATCCAACTCGGGCTGTGCTACTACTGGGATGCGCGGTTCAACACAGATCTCGATCGCGGAGAGTGCCTTCGCGCGGCCGAGAGCATGGCCAATGCGGCTTTTGCGATAACAACCGACCTTCCCACCGCGCATATGCTCCGAGGCGGTATTCTATTCCTGCGCGACAAACACGACGATGCTTTGACGGCGTGCAGAACGGCTGTCGGGCTTTCGCCGAGCGACTCCTGGGCAATCGCCTATTGCGGGCTCGTCCACGTTTATGCGGGCCAGGCGAAAGATGCACTGGATCTCGTCGCCCGAGCGAAGCAATTGAGCCCGCGATCGCCGGGTTGGTACACCTATGTCGAGGCGCTGGCGACGCTGGCGATAGGTGATCTCGTCAAAGCCGAGGCTCTCGCGATAATCAACCTTGAACAGGAGCCGGACGACACTGCCTCCTTTGTAAATCTTGCCCTGGCGCTGGCGATGCGCGGAAAGAAGGAGCAGGCATCGGGCATCATCCATACTCTTCGCCTCCAATTCCCGCGCTACAGCATGGCCGGCTTCATGCGATCGGAACGATATCGCGACGCCGCTTACCGTGACCGGCTGGCGGGTCTTCTTCTCGAATTGGGCATGCCTCCAAGATCCGATCTTTAGTCGTTGATTTCGTTTGCGGCATCGATGACTTCGCTCACGATGAGATCGACGGACTGCGGCGTCGCGCGATGATTGACGAAGCAGGCCCGCAGCGTAAACCGCCCACCGAAGCTGGCATTGGAGAGGTATACCCGACCCCGCGCAATCAAGCGGCGCAGGAGCGCCTCGTTGTCCTTGTCACGATGACCGAAACAAACCGCGCTGAGCGAAACCGGTGCGAACAGTTCGAGTTCAGGATGTTCCTCGATTTTGCGGGCCAGCAATTGGGCGTTTGCAAGGTCTTGCTCAATGGCGGCGCGGAAGGCGGCGCGACCATGATACTGCAGCGACATCCAGAGTTTCAGGGCTCGAAAGCGTCGAGTCAATTCGATCGACTCGTCAAAGAAGACGAACGACTCGATCGGGTCCTCGTTGAGCACCCGGACGTAATCCGCCTGTTGCGAGAAGGCGCGGCGCGCAGCGTTCCGGTCCCGGTAAAGCAGGCAGCCGCAATCGACAGGCTGATAGAGCCATTTATGAGCATCGATTGACACGGAATCGGCAAGCGAGAGACCCGCGAAATACTCAGGCTTCGCAAGAGCAGCGAGGCCGCCATACGCACCGTCCACGTGCAGCCAAAGATCCTGTTCTCTCGCAATCGCGGCGATCTCTTCAACGGGATCGATCGCGCCGCTGACGACCGTGCCAGTCGTTGCGATCACGGCAATCGGCATCAAGCCGGCGGCGCGGTCATCGGTTATGGCGCGATGTAGTAAGTCGGGTTGCATGCGTAGAGCGTCATCGGTCTCGATTAGCCTAAGATTCTTCCGACCAAGCCCCAACAAGGCCATGGCTTTGGGAATCGAGAAATGAACCTCTTTCGAGCAGTAGACGATGCCGCCGCCACTTCCATTTTCGTTGGCGGAGCATTTGGCCTCGCGTGCTATCGCGAGCGCCATCAGATTGGCGGTTGACCCACCGCCGCAGAGACTGCCGCTGAGACCTGGACACCCAATCGCGTCCGCCAGCCAACTTATGACCGTGCGTTCAATGGTCGTCGCGGCCGGCGACGACCGCCATGAGGTAACGTTCTGATTAAGCGCAGCAACCAGAAGCTCGCTTACCGCGCTGACAGGCTCGCCGGAGCCGAATACATAACCGAAGAACCTGTCGCCGGCGGGCCTTGATCGATCCGCAATTGGACCAAAGCTTTCGAAGACGGCGGGCCCGATCCCCTCCTCAGACCAAGAACGGGTCAACAGCGCCTCGGTCTCGGCTCCGCTTGTTGCCGGGTAGGTCCGCCGTTCAGGAAGCGAAAGCCAATAGGCCTTTGCGATATCAGCAACGGCGTCGACTAAAGCTGTTGTCTCGCCGTCTGATAGAAGCAAGCTGTTACGTTGTGACTTCATCATATCCAGGCTCCAGAACAACAATGGGGCTATTCTGCACGAATGCGCTCGAAACTAAGTTGCGGGGCTTTTGGCGCTCTGAATGGGCCCAAGTGGCACTTTAGCACCAGCCCTCGCGTGCGTATGGCGCTTCCACGCGGTCAAGCCGATGACGGCCAGGCAGCAGAATGTGTGGAAGCGCCGTTCCGATCGCGCAGGACGCAGCGATTTGGAGGGATATCGGAAACGATCTGCTGCGCCATCGGTGAAGGTGAAGATCGCCAGCATGAACTGTGCTGATGTCATTGTAGCGGGCATGATCATGACCTTCTCCTCTGTCGATCAGAGGATGGCCGCCGCTTGCGAGGCGGCAACGATCAGCAGCAGCAAGCCGGCGAGACGGTTGAATGAAGCTTGCGCTCGGGGGCTTTGCAGCCATGGCGCAAGGACGCGTCCGAAGGCTGGAAGCCCGCAGAAACGTACGCCTGAGGCACCGAGGAAGCCGAGTGCGAACCAGATACGCAGGCTGTTGTCGTAGCTTGAGGAAAACACCCCAACGAGCAGCATGATCTCGATATAGACCAGTGGGTTCAACCAGGTCGTGACCAGCATTGATACGATGGCCTGTCCGCGGGTTTCGCCACCATTTCGTGCCCACTCCGGCCGGTTCGCACTACCGGCGGACCTCAACGCCTTGATCGCACACCATATGACGAAGGCGATACCTGCGGTCTGCATGGCAGTCTGGACCGAAGGCACTATCTGCAAGAAAGCACCGACACCGGAGACACCGGCGATCACAATGAGGATCTCGGAAAGGTATCCCGTTGCCGCCACCACGGCAGGATTCCTGTGCAAGGCTCCAGCCTGGATGAGCTTGAGGTTCTGCGGACCGATCGAGAAAATCGCACCTGCGCCCAGTCCAAAGCCGGTCATCATCGCGGTGAGTGCAAAACTTGGCTGCAACATGTTCGTCTCCTCTTCGATGGCCGTGCCGACCAGCATTGAGGAGAGTGTGTGCCCCGCATCAGATGAATGTCCTGACGCCGTGCTGAAAGATTCGTGAAATAATCGAACGGACGAATTCCGTATGTCCGCGCTCTTTTCGATTCTGCAACCCGTGCAAGTCGGTGACGCCTGCAACGGGGGCCGGAAGCCGTCCGTCCGCTATCGGGGCGAGCTCGGCGGATAGCCGCCATTTGACAACCAACCCGAAACTAGACGCTCGAGCGGCGCGCGACTGCACGTTCGCTACGAGCTCACTTTTCCAAACGCTACCAAATGGTCATTGGCAGCTTTGGCTAGTCATGCGTTCACCTCACGCAGAAGGGCGTCGGGGTTCCACACCCGTTCGGCAATTTGGCGATAAAGTTGGCTTCGTTCTTCGGGGTCGGATTTTTTGAATGTGTGACAGACTGCACAGCCTATGACTTCAAACTCCATCTATACGTGACCGCGCATAATTTTCATTTATACGGACTCGCGTATAATTGCATTTTAAACGCGAATGCGTATATTGTAATTTTATACGGAGTCACGTATATTCTCAGCTGGAGGTTCCCAATGAACGGACAGATCGCCCGCACGGAAAAACAACTCGGCGCCATCCTGCGTCGCGTCCGCAAACAGTACGGCCTAACGCAAGGCGCATTGGGTGAGCAAATCCATCTCCGCCAGGGGACTGTTTCGCGCCTTGAGGCCGGCGAGCCGGCTGTGCAGCTCCGGACTCTGATGGAAGCTCTATCCGCTCTCCGCCTTGAGCTTGTAGTGCGGCCGCGTACCGAAGCGCGCGCTGCCGATATCGAGGATATTTTCTAATGGCGAGAAGGAAAGCAAACGCGCCTCTGAATGTTTTCCTAAACGGCCGCCTCGTCGGGCTGCTGCGCCGGGAAGCTACAGGCGCTATCGACTTCAAGTACGATAACAAATGGCTCGGCTGGGAGCACGGCTTTCCGGTCTCCTTGTCGCTGCCTCTGCGCGAGGACCGTTATATCGGCACGCCCGTCATCAACGTGTTCGACAACCTGCTGCCGGATAATGAGCCCATCAGGAAGCGCGTAGCCGAGCGTGTCGGCGCAGGCGGTACCGATGCCTACAGCCTGCTGACAGCCATTGGCCACGATTGCGTCGGCGCCTTGCAATTTCTTTCCGATGGCGCTGATCCGGGAACGGTCGGGCAGGTCGATGGGAAACCCGTCGCCGACGGCGAAATCGGCGAGATCATCAACAATCTGGCCAGCGCTCCCCTGGGTGTCGGGGAAGATGAGGATTTTCGCATCTCGATCGCCGGCGCGCAGGAGAAGACCGCCCTGCTTCGTGTCGACGGCCAATGGTTCAAGCCTACCGGCACAACTGCGACCACCCATATCCTCAAACCGCAGATCGGACAGCTTCCCAACGGGATCGACCTCTCGAATAGCGTCGAGAACGAGTATCTCTGCCTTAAGCTGCTGGAGGGTTTTGGCATCCCGGCCGCGAATGTGGAGATCGCTGATTTCGGAGGGCGCCGTACCCTGATCGTCGAACGCTTCGACCGTCGGTGGGCAAGAGACGGCCGCCTTCTTCGTTTGCCGCAGGAAGATATCTGTCAGGCCCTTTCGGTACCGCCTACACGCAAATACCAATCCGATGGCGGTCCGGGCATGCGGGAGATTGTCCAGCTTCTGAAAGGCAGCGACAGGCCCGAGGACGATATCGCCATCTTTATGCGGACATGCATTGTGTTCTGGATGCTCGGCGCGACCGACGGCCATGCCAAGAATTTCAGCGTGTTCCTCGACCCTGGCGGACGCTTTCGCATGACGCCCATGTACGACGTGCTGACGGCGCAGCCGAGCCTTGATGCCGGACAAATTCAGCGCAAGAAATTCAAGCTGGCTATGTCCGTTGGCAAGAACCGGCACTACCCGGTACTGGACATCATGCCTCGCCATTTTGTGCAAACAGCGGACATTGCCGGTGTCGGCAAATCTCTCATGCGCGCGATATTCGATGATCTGTCAGCGCATGCCATGCGCCAAGCCGATGGCGTGATAAGCTCGCTGCCAGACAGCTTTCCCGATGAGCTTGTCGACTCGGTTCGCTCCGCAATCGAGGCGCGCGCCTCTCTTCTTGCTGAGACGAAAGATGCCGCTCTGGCTTAACGTAGTCCGCGCGGCACTCTTCGTAAAAGCTGCAACGCCCGCAATGAATCCATCTTGCGCCGCCAGTGAATAACCGAGAACTTTGCTCCCTAGTTCCTGGTTTCGATCATTCGAACCTGATACGCTCGGACCAATGCTGCTCGACATATTGCGCTCCATGCCGTCTTATATTTGTGAATTTACCATACGCCTCGAAGTGGAAGTTTCTATGCTTAACAAAATTTCACCCACCACCATCTTCTGCATCGCAAACTTTCGGCCTGCTCTTAAACTGAACTAACAGCATTATTACAGAAAATACTATGGAAAAGTACGTAAACGAGATTAGAAAAGCCTTCTTGATTGATATAAGATCTAGAGAATCATGAACTGAAGGGCCTATACTTGAACTCCTGAATGCCGGATATGCCGAAGCGGCCACCGATAGCGCTGTAATACATAAAACTACAACCAGCGGCTTTGAGACATCATATCCACCGGAAATAACAATATTGATAAAAATCATTGATACCGCCCATAGTATCCAAATAAAACTCAAGTAACTGCACAGTTTAATATATATATCGATGTCTTCTGCTCGCATCGGTAACAGGCTATCTTTCACTAACGCTAAGAAAAAATCGCGTGATAAAAAATTCCATGGCCAGAGCCAATCTGGTAGAGGAAATTCCATGAAGGGCGAGCGGAAGGTAGGACTCGCAGTAAAAATAGACGTAAATAAAATTGACGCTACGAAAAAAATAATAAAACTTCTCATCAGAATGTACATTCTGAGTCCGAATAAATAAGAAAATTTATTAGTATATATATCCGTATATTTCAACTCAGAGACCTTAACAAAGCTAAGCGCATCTCTGTACTCATCCAAGGAAATATTTGTCGGATTTTTCGACGAGATGTTAATAGCGCGTCTGAGGCTATTCATCGTAAATATCTCTGTGATTTTAGGAAATTTTCGGCTGCATGTGGTCACGACGATGCTTTTCTTCACCTCTCATGAAACGCCTCATCTTTCATCTCCATGAGTGGATCGAGCAGGAATTCGATGACACGGCGATCGCCGGTCTTGATCTCGGCGGTGACCGACATGCCGGGCGTTAGTGGGACGTCCTGGCCATCGGCGCGGATGCTGGTATCCGCCATGGCGATGCGCACCGGGAAGACGAGCGGTCCGGCTGTTTGTTGAGCAGTGTCTGGGGCGGCTTCCTTGGTGCCCGCTGTCGGCTTGGCGGGAATCGCATCGTTGGAGACCGACTGCACCGAGCCATCGAGCGTGCCGTAGCGGGTGAAGGGGAATGCCTCGAGCTTGATGCGGGCACTCTGGCCCTCGCGCACAAAACCCTTGTCCTTGTTGAGCAGCATCGCTTCCACTTCGAGTGCCGTGCCGTCGGGCACCACCACCATCAGGCGCTGGCCGGTCTGCACGACCTCGCCAAAGGTGGTGATTTCCACCTGTTGCACGCGGCCGGAAACCGGGGCTTTCAGCGTGCTCGCCCGCT
The DNA here is from genome assembly GCF_008727715.1 of Mesorhizobium terrae. GTDB lineage: Bacteria > Pseudomonadota > Alphaproteobacteria > Rhizobiales > Rhizobiaceae > Mesorhizobium > Mesorhizobium terrae. The sequence continues at coordinate 2,756,634 of NZ_CP044218.1, read as the reverse complement.
CGAACAGTTCCGCCTTGGTGAGATCCTGCCGCAGCGTGCCGATCTCCTTGTCCGTATCGGTCAGTTCCGTCATCAGCTTGTCGAGATAGGCTTCGTGGCGTTCGCGCTTGCGCGCTTCGAGCGCGGATTTGGTTGCTCCGAGTTCGGCGATGTGGCCTTCGTCGGTGACAACCGCCAGCAATTGATCCTGCTTGCTCTGGCGCGCGTCGATGGTGCGCGACTTGATGCCGAGGCCACGGCCTTCGAGTTCCTCGAAGACATCGAGCCGGTCGCCGGTCAGATTGACCAGCTTCTGGCGCTCGGCCAGCGTTTTGGCGCCGCGCTCGATCTCGACTTTCTTCGCGGCAATGTCGGCCGCGAGACTGAGCTGTTCCGCCTCATATGCGGCCAGACGACGATCAAGGTCAGCCATGGGCTGTAGAGATACATCACAGCCAGGAACACAAAGAGAAAAAACACGTCGAGCAGCACGGTGAGCGCCGAGCCGGTGAGAAACGCGCGGATGTTCTCCAGTTCGTGCACGCGGGCCACCGTCTGCCCGGTTTGGCGCGCCTCGAAATAGGCGATCGGCAACCCCAGGAGATGATTAAACAGCTTGGCACCCAACGCCACATCGATCCGGCTGGTCGTGTGTGTCGTCACATAAGTCCGCAAGCCGGTGAGCAGCACCTCGAACAACGACACCACGGAAAGGCCGATCACCAGCACTTCCAGCGTCGTCAGGCCGTTGTGGACCAGCACCTTGTCGATGACCAGCTGGAAGAAGATCGGCGAGATCAGGCCGAGCAATTGCACGAAGAACGAGGCAAGCAGCACTTCGGCGAAGACCCAACGGTAACGGATCATCTCCGGAATGAACCAGGAGAAATCGAAGCGTCGGGCAAACCCGTCGGCAAAGGCACGACTGGTGATCAGGATGGCAAAGCCGCTCCATCCCGCCTCGAATTCCTCTCGAGACAGTTCCTGCGCGGCACCGATCGCGGGATCCTGGATAAGCACCTTGTCGGCGGACAGTCCCGCCAGGATGGCAAAACCGCCGCTTGCCTTCTCGACGATGACGGGCAGCGCCAGCCGATCCAGCCGCTTTACGGCTGGCCGCACTACGCGCGCCTTGAGTTTCAGGCGTTTGGCGGCCCTGACTATGTCTTCGCGGCCTGCAACATCAACACCGGCGGGTCCTCCCGCCGAACCAAGTCCAAGATCATGCCGGATGACATCGGCATCCGCTGGTCGCCGCAAATATTGCGCGATCAACGCCAAGCATACCACGCCCGTATCGACTGGAGCCGCATGCGGCTCGACACTGTTCACACGCCCGCCCCGCGCAACAGAAAGTTTCCTCACCGCCAACTTCTGCACTTCGCAGAAAGCGATGCAAGCACCGGCTGCAAACAAAAAGTGGAAATCAATTGTTAGATGTTTTTATCGGGCACTCGTAGCCTTCCTTTCACAGGTCTCGTATTGGCGAGGGAGGAGGAGCGAAGAAATGGTGATTAGTGCTACGGCAATCCTGCACGCCTGCACCATGACATCAACGCAAAGATGAAGCGGATTCATCGTCGTCTCACGATTTGAAAGCGCTAACGGTGCAGCGCTCAGATTGCGTATGCCAGATACGGCAAATACAAAAACGGACACAAGTTGCTGTCTGCCGGAGCTGAGAACTCGCATGCAGCCCACAATTCAGGCCGGGCGGCTCATTCGCAATTCGAACCAAATAGCGCGTCCGAATTGGGGACCGGGAGCTGACGGGCAGCTCCTTGACGCGAAAGTGCGGAAAGCGGACATCACCCGGGACCGAGTACAAATGTCGCAAAGTGACCAACCCAGACTGACCACTTTAGTACGACGGTAGGCGGCTGCTCGCAGCCTCTATCCCGTTGCGCGACCGTTAGTACATACCTTGCTCTGACATTCGAGCATGTCTCCCACTGTTCAGGTCTCGCCGCGACCGTATATGCGTATGGAGGTGAAGGCACACATGCAGTGGGAGCGCTGTTTCAAGCCTGCGATAAACCAGTCCAATCCTTCACCAGACTGGGCCAGTCGATCGCTCGCGGCTTCTTGCCGGTCCAAACCTCCCAGAAATCGGGATCCGACGACCGAGGACGGTGCACTTCGGCAAGTTCCTCCATCTCGACGAGAAGCGGGATAGGTGTAGCCCATCCAAGGAGAACTGCTTGTCGTGAAGGCAAGCTTGGCAGTTCCTTCAGTAGACCTGCGACATTGTCGGGAACGAGTCGGGCAACCAGTGCCTGATCGAGATCGTTCACGATCCGATGGAGCAAGAACGTATTGCACTGCGCTAGGATGGTCGACGAGAGTTCGGATGGGCGTTGCGACGACAGCATAAGGCCAAGGCCGAACTTGCGTCCCTCGCGTGCGATCTTCTCAAAAATTTCGCGGCATAGCTGCGCCGGATTCTCGGCCGGCCCCTCATCGTTTGCTCCGCGCCGTACGAAACTGTGCGCTTCCTCCAGCACTAGCGTCGTTGGAAGCGGGCGGCCCTGAGGATGCAGCCGACGGTAGCGCTGCAAGGCTTCGAATACGAGGCGTGCAAGAACCGCCACGACGACATGAATGATCTCTGACGGTACAAGGGAAAGGTCGATAATTGCGACTTGGCCGTTGGCGGAGGCATCGCTGCCTATGAGATCGTTGAGCCAAGCATCAAGAGTGAGAGTGGGTTCGCTGCCGACTACCTGCCCGAGACGTGGATCGGCCATCATGCCGCGGATACGCATGCCGAGAGTGCTGATGAAACCGGCTAGCCCTGCGCCTTCGGTCGCGGCAATCCGCTCAAGATGGTCGGAGAGCATATCCACATCGAACGGAATTGGCGCGTCCTCAGTCACTTGCGCCGCAACAAGACCGTCCGCAACAGCATCCAGGAAGCTTTGAAGCGATGTCTGTACGGATTCGATTTCTTGCACCGTGAAACTATTGAACCATCCGTTATTACCACGGCGATTGTTCGCGATATCACGAACTGAGGACGCAATGTCGGTTAGCAGCGCCTGCGGATCGCCTGCGATCCGCGCGCTCAAATCATCACAGTCTGTCGCGATGTTATCTAAGAGCTCGCCACATTGGCGTCGCGGTCCCGGTTCGCCGGCGAATGATGCGGGCCCTCGGGAAAGCAATGCGTCCACGAGGAGCCGATAGGAATGGACGTGGCGCCGCACCAGCGCTTCGGGCGGCATGCCCTCCAGATTGCCGCTTTTAAGATCGCGTAAGGCTTGTAGCAACAGAGGACGTTGGGCTCCAGGCCTCGCGAATGAGACAGCCGTCCATTCATGACCGTTCCACAACCAGGCCGGCAAACGAAGCGGCCGTTCGCCTACCTCGGCGTTCACCGGCGGAACCCTAAACAAGCGAACCTTGTCGCCCCTATCTTCAAAGGCGCGCGCGTATTCGCCGTTAGGATCGAGGATGACAAAGCGCGCATTGGGTGCTTGCATGCCTTCTTCTAGCGCCTCTTGTGCCGCTTCCAGCGACCATCGGATCAGCCCGGCGACTGAACACGATTTCCCACTACCGGTGTTGCCCAACACGGCAACGTGCCGACCAAAGATTTTGTCGGGGTCGACCATGATCGATGTGTCGGCGGCCAGCGGCGACGAACCGATACGGACTCTTCGATCCTTGTCCTTCGCCCCCACGATGGCGGCAATCTGTTCCGGCGTCGGGATCAGAACTTGGTCACCAACGGATGGAAAGGCGATCACGCCGCGGCTCAACTCGTACACGCTGGTATCGGCGCGACGATCGCGGCGCACGGTCAGCGTCCCGATTGGTGCAAGTGCCATCTTCCGCAACGGAAATGGTAAGTCGATCAGACCAAAGTCCTTGAGCCCGGATCGCTTTGGATAAGGCGAGCGTTCAATGCCGATCCAAGTCACGTAAGCAACGGTTGCGCCAGCCTCATTTGGAATAAGCACATAGCTGTTGAGGCGCGGAAAACTTGTCGGAGTGCCCGTATTGAGCGCGGTCGACTGCGGCGCATCGAGATCGAGCAGCACGCGGATTTCGTCGGACGAGATAGACTCGACGGTGCCGATGACGAGTGCGGCAAGCCGTTCGATTGGCGAGTTCATTGGGTTCCACCATTGTCAGTCGGTGCCTCGGCGTAGGCTCGGTTCTTCAGCAATTCGGACATACGGCCGGTAATGTAATCGAGTGCGGGCTTCGGCAAGTAGTCATCAACGAGCCGCTGAAGACTCCCAAAATGCCTGCCGGCGAGGAAACTCACCTGCGCTGGCCGCGTCTGACCGAGGAAGTTCTTGACTCGGTCGTCGAGGTCGAACGCGATGATAACCAAATGCGCCGAGGGCACTGACAGCATGTCGAGCAGTACGCGATTTATGTGATCGTCACCGAAACCGTAGCCGTACGTTACAACCACGGAATTGGGTCTACATGTTGCGGATGCAAAGTCGCGGAAAAGTTCGGCGTAGGGATACTGTGTCGTCTCGACGTCCTTTGCTGGGTTCGGATAGATCATCACCGTGTCGACCGGAGAGTCCGGAAGACTTGGGTGATCGTCGGCAGCACCAAAGGGCGTCTCAGCGCGATAGATTCGGCGCATAGAGGCTTCGAAACGCCAGTCTAGGCTTCCGTGCAGCTTGGTAAAACGCACCACCCCTTCCATGAAACGCGGTTCGCCCCGGATGCCGGGTGGATTGTAGTGGTAATCCAGTTCAATGCGTGTGTTGCGAAACCAAGGTTGCAGCGAACCCACAAATCGGTCGATGATCCGCAGTCCGGCATCGTCGCAGCCGCGCTCGATCAGACGATCATAATTGGTTGTGAAAATATGCAGGCGCTCACGTGAGGCAGCGCGGCTTGCGAAGCTAAGCAGAAATGACTGTAGCATAGCAGATGCTGGCACGCTGTCTGACTGCGCAATGCCACGTTCGGTCGCCAACAATGAATAGAGAAATATCTCGATCGCCTTGTTAATATCAGCGCGCACCGCCTTTGCGGCGGTGGCATCGATGATATCCAAGCCGTCGAGAACAGCGATTGCGCTACGTAGCTGGTCCTCGATGTTGGCCTCTCCGCGCCCCATCTTCTTGGCGCTAATGGTAGCGTGGTCCATGATTGCCTTCGCGTGCGGGGATGCGCTGGCAGCCGTTCCCATACCGGTAGCGTCCACGCCTGCGGAAAACGCCACCGCAGTCGTAAATCCGCTCCCGAGAAGCAAGTTGAGGTGCTCTGCCTGAAACACAGCGGACAACCACGGCTCGATCTTCCGCCGGTGCATCGAAACAAACTGGTCGAGTTCATCGGCCCCGGCTGGAATGGAATCGAAGGCCTCGCTGGACGATCCCACCCTATAGCTATGCACCTTCCACTCCATAGTTCCCCCTATTTTTCTATTGCGAGCAGACCTGTCACAAAACGCCTTCTCGACCGACGCAAATCGCAACTGCCAAGCGAAATTAACATTCTACTTTGATGGTTGGACAGCCTTGAGCGTACTCGCAAACCGGAGCAAATCGCCAATATGCACGCAAGTCTGCTTTCCCAAAAGGCGCAGATGGTCTAGCCATTGGCGCGCGGGATAGTCCTCTAGACTTGGCCCTTAGGATTGCATGCTGAAGGGCTCGGGGGAGCGATGACTTCAAAGACAAAATCCGAACGTCTACGACGCCTTTTGTCCCATGGATACTTCGCTCCGGAGCTGCCGCCGTGCTTTGTTTCGTATGACCTAGCGAAATATCGAAAGTCGGTTCTCGACGGTATCGAAGCAATGCCGCTGATAAGGGGAAAACCGGCGTTCCACCGCTATATTTCCGAGCCGAGCTGGTTCTATTTTCCTCGCTTCGGGAAGGATGATCGCCGTCATGGCGTACCGAATCCTCTTGCCTATTTGCTCTTATCTCGGGCGGTTGCCGACAATTATATTAAGATGCGGACCGCGGCCAAAAGCTCGCGGATATCTTCGTCGCCACCGATCTTCGACTGGAACGGGCCGCGCGCCCTGATCCGGCCCAACATCGATTTGCGCGACGACTTTCGCGTGGACCTCTCATCGAGGCGCGAGGAATTCGTGGGCGCCGATATTCGCGCCTTCTTTCACTCGATCTACACCCACGCAATTCCTTGGGCGATCCACGGCAAGGCGTTCGCCAAACTCAATCGCGGTGCGGAGCATTTTGGCAATCTTATCGACCTGTTGTGCCGCAATGCGCAGGACGGCCAGACCATCGGCCTGCCGGTGGGACCCGACTGCTCACGCCTGATCGCGGAAGTTGTCGCATCCGCGATTGACGTCGCTCTGCGTGCCAAGGTCGGAATCGGTCCGCGCGATGCTTCGCGCTATATCGACGACTATACGATCAGCAGCAGCGCCGACCACTCAGGCAAGAACCTCATCGCGGCTCTTCGCCAAGCTGCTGCACAGTACGAGCTCGAGCTAAACAACGACAAGTCGGTGATCCTTCCAACTTCAAGTAGGCACGATAATGGCTGGAAGCAGGAAGTACGATCTTATGTACCGCGAGGTCCAAGCAGCGACGCAGAATTTCAACACTTCTTTTATCGCGTCGGACGGGTTTGCGATGCACACCCCGACACGAATGTTGAGAAATATGCTTTCCAGAATGCACGCGCATCATTCGTACGGACGACCAATTGGGCCAAAGTCCAAAGCCATTTGATCGCCGCCTACCGGCGCAACGCCAGCTTGGTCGCGTTTCTCGTCGAGATCACGCTGCTGCGCCAAGCCGAGCGCAACGACGTTGAATTACCGAAGCTGACGGAATTCCTTGAACACCGGCTGCCCGTACTCGCCCGCGAGAACCGGACCGGCGAGATTATCTGGTTTTTGTTTCTCGCTGCCCGTTTGCGGGTCCCGCTTTCAGCGTCGAGTGTTGAACCTCTCACCGAGATCGATAACTCGATGGTAGCCTTGCTCACCGCTGTGTGTGCCAATCTTCGACTCGTAGAAGGTGCGATCGATTTCACCAGATGGAATAGCGCGCTTTCCGGTGACGGTCTCCGCAGCAGCATGTGGCTATACGCCTATGAGAGCGTGGGCCTTGGCATCAATCCTGTGCCGTCAACAGCGTTCATCGAGGCAGATCCCTATTTTGCGCTGCTACAAGCTAGGAAAATCCGGTTTCTCTCGATCACTACCGGGTTCACGTCGATCAACACCACCCTCCGCTCGCTGCGCGGTGACAATGTCCGTCTCCAGCGCGTCCGCGACGATTTCCTCGACGATTTCACGTTCGAGTTGGACGAGTTCGACAACGACGATGATTATGAAGTCGAAGACGATGCTTACTAGGCTAGGTTGGGGGCATAGTGTCATGTTTTCGACCCTGCACGACGACCGACGGCAGCTTTCGAGCCCATCGGTCGGCAGGCTGAACGTCTGTAATGGGGGCGCGTTGCTGAACGCGGCCTCGCTATATTCGGCGAGGCCGCAGGGATCAGATTTCAGTTGTCTCGGCAAGCGTAAGCGCGTCATCGATATCGACACCGAGATATCGAACCGTGTTTTCGATCTTGGTGTGTCCGAGCAAGATCTGAATAGCTCGAAGATTGCCTGTAGCCTTGTAGATCAATGCCGCCTTGGTACGGCGGAGCGAATGTGTCCCGTATTCCTCAGGGCGCAGTCCAATCGCCGTAATCCATTCATCGACCAATCTCGCGTACTGTCGGGTGCTTAGGTGCCCGTCGCGGTCAACTCGGCTTGGGAACGCGTAGTCGTCGATAGTGCCACCACGACGTTCGAGCCACGCGAGCAGACTTGCTCTCGTGTCTGCGGTGATCTCGAACTGGACCGGCCGACCGGTCTTCTGCTGGATCACCATTGATCGGGCCCTTATTGCCGGGCCTGAAACAAGCGATCCAATCTTCATTTTGACGAGGTCGCAACCGCGAAGCTTGCTGTCGATTGCGAGGTCAAACAAAGCCCGGTCGCGCATCCGCCCTTCGCTATCTAGGAAAAAGCGGATCAACCAGATTTGCTTCACTTTGAGCGCTCGTTTGGCGCCGACCTGCTTGCCTGCATTCCAGGCCGGCCGACCTTTGGCGAGTGGGTCGTACCTTGAGATACCCATGACATTTCTCCCTTTGGCCAACATGGCCAGTAGAGAGATAGTGGGGGCCGGAACCGGAAAGGCAGCTTTCGGTCGACACCGAGCGGATAGCTGCCGATCGTTCGATCTCGGTCCAAAGGCCTTCACTCAACAGACGGAAAAAGGCTAGATCGGCAGCGGTTTGACCCGTTCTTGCGAAACCACCTGGGTATTGCGATAAGTCCGGTGGGGGAAGCGTGGACAAGAGAGCACTCACCGAACGCGACATCTGCACGAAGTTCATCCTGCCGGCCATCAAGCGCGCCGGCTGGGACGAGATGGTGCAGGTTCGGGAGGAAGTCTATTTTACCAGGGGCCGGATCATCGTGCGCGGCAAGCTGGTGACGCGCGGCAAGGCCAAGAAAGCCGACTTCGTTCTTTACTACAAGCCGAATATCCCGATCGCGCTAATCGAAGCGAAGGACAACAATCATTCAGTCGGCGATGGGATTCAGCAAGGTCTCGACTACGCCGCGACACTGGATATTCCCTTTGTGTTTTCCTCAAATGGTGATGGCTTCGTATTCCACGACCGCACTGGCGGAAGTACCACAATCGAAACCAATATCGGGCTCGACGACTTCCCGACGCCGGCGGATCTGTGGTCGCGCTATTGCGCCTGGAAGGGCCTCGACACCGAAGCCGAAGAGATTGTGCTCCAAGATTATTTCGACGACGGCAGCGGCAAGGCCCCTCGCTATTATCAAGTGAATGCCGTGAACGGCGCGATCGAGGCCATCGCCCAGGGTCGCGACCGCGTGCTGCTGGTGATGGCGACCGGTACCGGCAAGACCTACACAGCGTTTCAAATCATCTGGCGATTGTGGAAGGCGGGCCGCAAGAAGCGCATCCTTTTCTTGGCCGATCGTAACGTTCTGATCGACCAGACGATGGTAAATGACTTCCGCCCCTTCGGCGCGGCGATGGCGAAGCTTTCCACCAATGCCAAGACGATCGAACGGCATGACGGCACCACTGTCGATCTGACATTGGCACTCAACAAAAAGCGGCGCATCGACACAGCCTTCGAAATTTATCTTGGGCTGTATCAAGCGATCACCGGCCCGGAGGAACGCCACAAGCTCTATCGCGAGTTCTCGCCTGGCTTCTTCGACCTAATCGTGATCGATGAGTGCCATCGCGGCAGCGTGGCCGCAGATTCTGCCTGGCGTGAGATCCTGACGCATTTTTCTAGCGCGACGCAGATCGGACTCACCGCCACGCCGAAGGAAACCGAATACGTTTCCAACACCGACTATTTCGGCGAGCCGGTCTTCACCTATTCGTTGAAGCAAGGCATCAGCGACGGCTTCCTGGCCCCTTATAAAGTCATCAAGGTTCACATCGACCGAGACGTGGAAGGCTACCGCCCGGAACCCGGCCAGCTCGACCGGGACGGCAACGAGGTCGAGGACCGCATCTACAATACCAAGGATTTTGACCGAAACCTTGTACTCGACGATCGCACGGTACTGACCGCGAAGAAGGTCACTGAATTCCTCAAAGTGAGTGGCGACCGATTCCAGAAAACTATCGTGTTTTGCGTCGATGAGGAGCACGCAGCGCGGATGCGTCAGGCGCTCGTCAACGAGAATGCCGATCTGGTAGCCGAGAACCGGCGTTACGTCATGCGCATCACCGGCAGCGACAAGGATGGCCAGGAACAGCTCGGTAATTTCATTGACCCCGAAGCGAAATATCCCGTACTGGTCACGACCTCGCGGCTGCTTTCGACGGGCGTCGATGCGCAGACGTGCCGGCTGATTGTGCTCGATCGCGCGGTGGGCTCGATGACCGAGTTCAAGCAGATCGTCGGGCGCGGCACGCGCGTTCATGAGGACACCAAGAAATTCTTCTTCACTCTGATCGATTTTCGTGGCGCGACCAGCCATTTTGCCGACCCTGAGTTCGACGGTGACCCCGTGCAGATTTACGAGGCGGACGACGGCGACCCGATCAGCCCGCCAGACGAAATGCCCGATGGGTTCGGGGAAAATGAGCAGACGCGCTACGAGCCTCGAGAGGACGAAACCCTCGTCGATGAACCAGGCCCTGTCACGTCTCCCAGTGGCACCATCCGTAAGATTTATGTCGACGGCGTGGGCGCCCGCATACTCGCCGAGCGCGTCGAATATCTCGACGAGAACGGTAAGCTTGTCACCGAATCCCTGCGCGATTTCACCAAGACGACGCTCAGGAAGTGCTTCGCCAGCCTCGACGATTTCCTCAAACGTTGGAAATCCGCCGAGCGCAAACAGGCGATCATCGAGGAACTGGAGGCCGAGGGGTTGGCGCTCGACGTCGTCTCGGACGAACTCGGCAAGAACCTCGATCCCTTCGATCTGATCTGCCACGTCGCCTTCGACAAGAAGCCGCTCACACGCCGTGAGCGGGCAGAGAATGTCAGCAAGCGCGACGTGTTCACCAAATACGGGCCGCAGGCCCGGGCTGTGCTCGATGCACTCCTGGAGAAGTATCGCGATGAGGGCGTGCTTAATCTGGACGACGCCAATGTGCTGAAGGTGACGCCGTTCACTACGATGGGCAGCGTCGTGCAACTCATCAAGGCGTTCGGCGGCAAGGAGGGTTTTGAGGCGGCGGTCCGCGAAATGCAGGACGCGCTCTATCAGGAGACAGCGTGACGATGGTGAATCTCGGAACATACGAGCTTGCGGACCACCTTTTTCCAGACTGCATCCGAAAGCATCGACTTGAGTATCCTGACACCGATCTGCTGGAGGTCATCGCCGCGCAGCTTGCTGCCACCGCGTTTCCGCAAGGTGCCTCCTTGAGATTTCTCCGTCAGGTCTGCCGATGGGGCGGATATTACGGCATTGCCGCTAGGGTCCAGCAGAACAATCAACCCGGAGCAATATGCCAGGCTCTCACTGGTGCCTGGCAAATGATTTCGCAGTCAGATCCTATGGGCGCCCTTGAACAGATCAACGCACTTCACGGCCTTTCCCGTCCCTCCTTCGCCTCCAAGTTCATCCGGTTCCTTTCGCCACACCAAGCACCGATTTTTGATCGGATCATTAGCGAGCAAACCGGGTTCAGTTTAACTGCTGCCGGCTATGGTCTACTCATAAAAGCTTGCCAGCACGCTGCTGAGCATTTGGCTGCGGCTGGCATTGGCAACCCTGTGCGTCCGGACGGCGCATGGTATATCGCGGATATTGAAGCCGCGTTCTACGCTGACATGGGAAATCTGGAAGCATGATCGTCCGCACCACCGTAAAATCCATTCAGGACATCATGCGCCAGGATTCTGGCGTCGATGGCGATGCGCAACGCATCAGCCAGTTGTGCTGGATGTTTTTCCTCAAGATCATCGACGATCAGGACCAGGAACTTGAACTGACGAGGAGCGGCTATCGCTCGCCGATTCCGGAGAAATTCCAGTGGCGGAGTTGGGCAGCGGACCTCGAAGGCATGACTGGCGACGCGCTATTGGCCTTCGTCAACGGGGAGCTGTTTCCCGCACTGAAAAGCCTTCAGCTGACTGGGCAACCAGGCGACCGCCGCCGTGTGGTGCGCGATCTGTTCGAGGACGCCTTCAACTACATGAAGTCAGGGCACCTGATCCGCCAAGTCATCAACAAGATCGACGAAATCGACTTCAATAACCTAGACGAACGCCGGCACTTCGGTGAGTTCTATGAGCAACTGCTCAACAGTCTGCAGTCGGCCGGCAACGCGGGCGAGTTCTATACGCCGCGCGCCGTGACCGCCTTTTTGGTCGATCGCATCGATCCGCATCCGGGCGAAATCCTGTTCGATCCGGCCTGCGGCACGGGCGGCTTTCTGTCCTGCGCAATCAATCACATGGAGGCGAACTACGTCCGCACGCCGAAACAGCGCGAGACGATGCAGGGCGCTCTGCTCGCGGTGGAGAAGAAGCAGCTTCCCCACATGCTGTGCGTCACCAACATGCTGCTGCACGGCATCGAGGACCCGAGCTTTGTGCGCCATGACAATACGCTGGCCCGGCCGCTGATTTCATGGAGCAAGGACGAGCGCGTCGATATCGTCGTCACCAATCCGCCCTTCGGTGGTAAGGAGGAAGACGGCATCGAAAACAATTTCCCGACCTTCCGTACCAAAGAAACCGCCGACCTGTTCCTGGCACTGATCGTGCGCCTCTTGAAGCAAGACGGCCGAGCCGCGGTGGTGCTGCCGGACGGCACTCTGTTCGGCGAGGGCATCAAAACGCGACTCAAGGAACATCTGATGGAGGAGTGCAACCTCCACACTATCGTTCGGCTGCCGAATTCTGTGTTCAAGCCCTATGCCTCGATCGGCACCAATCTGCTGTTCTTCGAGAAGGGCACGCCGACGAAAGACATCTGGTTCTACGACCACCGCGTACCGGAAGGCCAGAAAGCCTATTCGATGACCAAGCCGATCCGGCTGGAGCATTTTGCAGGCTGCATCGACTGGTGGGGCGGCAAGGAGCGGAAAGGCCGCGAAGAGACGCCGCAGGCATGGAAGGTGAGCGCCGAGGAGGTGAAGGCCCGCGGCTACAATCTTGACATCAAGAACCCGCACAGCGTTGCGGACGATCACGGCGACCCGGAAACGCTGCTCGCCGAGCTCGTCGCAGCTGAGGCCGAGACCGCAAGCTACCGCGACCAGCTGAAGGCGATCCTGGCCGAGGCGCTGGCCCGATGAACGCTGAACGCTTGTTGCAGCATTACGAGAAGATCGCCGACGCGCCCGAGGCCATTGCCCGTCTGCGCCGCTTCGTTCTCGATCTGGCCGTACGCGGCAAGCTCGTACCGCAAGATGCAAAGGACGAACCTGCGTCGGAATTGCTGACGCGCATCGAGAAGGCGAAGGCGCGGCTCGTCAAGGCGGGCGAACTGCGCAAGCCGCGCGACCTCGATAGCGGCGGCGACGTTAATAAGGCTTACTCGATCCCCTCGACATGGCGATGGGTACGGCTCGATGGAGTCGGCGCAATTGTCGGCGGTGGCACGCCATCCGCGAGTGATGCGTACAACTTTGCGGAACCCGGAGAGGGCGTGCCATGGCTTACGCCTGCCGACCTTGGTGGATATTCGAAACTCTACATTTCGCGTGGTTCGCGCGACCTATCCGAAACGGGCGCGCGAACGTCTTCGGCAACCTTGATGCCGAAGGGCACGGTATTGTTCACGAGCCGCGCGCCAATTGGCTATGTCGCGATAGCTGCCAACCCGATTTCGACGAATCAGGGCTTCAAGTCGATCGTTCCCTATGTCGCGGACTGCTCGCGCTTCATCGCCACGGCGATGAAGGCTTTCGCGCCCGAAATCGACGCCAAAGCGCCGGGGACTACGTTCAAGGAAGTTTCTGGCAAGGTCGTTGCGGCGGTACCATTTCCACTCCCACCGCTCGCCGAGCAGCATCGCATCGTCGCCAAGGTCGATGAATTGATGGACCTGTGCGAACGGCTGGAGACGGCGCGGGCGGGCCGCGAGGCGGTGCGCGACCGGCTGGCGGCGGCGAATCTCGCTCGCTTCAACGCGCCCGATCCCGAAACCTTCCGCAACGACGCCCGCTTCGCCCTCGATGCGCTGCCGGCGCTGACCACGCGCCCCGATCAAATCAAGGACTTGCGCCGGACTATCCTCAACCTCGCCGTGCGCGGCAAACTCGTGCCACAGGATCCGAACGACGAGCCCGGGTCGGAGCTGCTGAAGCTGATCGCGACGGAGATTGCTACTTATGGCGAAGCCAACTGCATTGGGACAGTACAGACTGATCTGATTGCGGATGAGAAACTGCCATTCGCTGCCCCGACCGGTTGGGAATGGACTCGCCTCAGCACCCTGTTCAAGGTCATCACCGATGGCGATCATCAGCCGCCGCCGAAAGCGGACACGGGGGTGGCGTTTCTGACGATCGGAAATATCACATCCGGGCGGCTTGACTTCACTGGCTGTCGGCTGGTTCCGGAAGCCTATTTCAAGTCGCTCGCGCCTTACCGAACGCCCGCCAAAAGTGACATTCTCTACACGGTTGTTGGCGCTACCTACGGTCGGCCTGCACTGGTTGAGACGGAGCGGCCCTTCTGTGTTCAGCGGCACATAGCAATCCTGAAGCCCGTCGAAGCAATGAGCGTGCGGTTCTTAATGACCCTGCTTGCGTCACCGCTCATCTACGATCAAGCGACGAACAGCATTACCGGGACTGCGCAGCCGACGATCGGGCTTCGGCCGCTTCGGAACTTCCTCGCGCCCCTCCCACCCCTTGCCGAGCAACACCGCATCGTCGCTAAGGTCGGTGCGCTGATGGCGTTGTGCGACCGGCTGGAGGCGAGCCTGACCGCCACCGTCGCCACCCGCCGCCGCCTTCTCGATGCGCTTCTCGCCGAGGCCTTGGCGCCGGCTGATGCCAGTCTGTCCGGCGTAAGCGATCGACAAACCGTCGCAACGGTTAGTGGTGACCCGGAGAAGGTCATTTTCGCAGAGAGGTCAGCCTATATCCTGTCGCTTGCGTATGAACGTCATCGCTTTGCCCGGAGGGAACGAACGTTCGGGCATGTCAAAGCCCAGAAGATTCTCCATCTCGTGGAAGCGGAGGCAGGGTTCGATCTTGGGCGCGCGCCTATACGTGATGCTGCTGGCCCGAACGACTTCAAACATATGCTTGCCGTAGAGCAGTGGGCTCGCGGGCATGAACGTTTCGTATTCGAAACCAACGGAGCCGGCTATCTGCTTCGACAGCTATCCAATTTTGATAAGTCGCTGAAGACGGAGCATGGCCCTGACCCGCACACGCGGGCGATTGCCACTAGACTTATTGACATTCTTGTTCCCATGGACACGAGGCAGGCAGAAATATTTGCAACAGTCTATTCCGCTTGGAATAATCTACTGATTGAAGGCAAGGCGCCGACTGACACAGAGATCGTATGCGCAGCACGCGACGACTGGCATCCTGACAAGCTGAAATTGCCTGCTGGTGAGTTCTTTGCTGCCCTCGCCAAGCTTAGGCTTGAGGGGATCGTTCCTAAAGGTACGGGTAAATTCGTTCATGGTCCGTATCAGAAAGCACTGTTCAATTAAGCCACTTGTGAGATTCCGGAATGGCGCTCAACGTCTCCCAAGCGGAAAAGATACTCAGATCGAAGTTTGGCGAACCGGCCAAGCCGCCCACCGACTACGTGGTCGGCTTCAAGACACCAGAGGGCAAGGTTCTCGCGATTCATCGCGAAGCCGCCGAGACGCGCATCTGGTTCCAGCCGCCTGCGCCGCCGACTCTCGACGGCGTGCGGCTGCTGGATAACGCCTCGAATGGAAACTCGAACATCAACGGGCCACTTTTGCCGCTTCGCGCGCCTACAACGCTGCGCGTCGAAATCGATAGTCCCCGCGCTCTGAACAGGTTTATGGGATGGTATGCCGGTTCCGGCAGCGCGCCCCGCGCCATCACCGCTGCTGCCGTCATCGATCCGCGCGTTTTCCGCGAAGCCTTCGCGCGCTTCCAAGCGCTCATCACGGCAAGGTCCGGCCACGCCTTCACCAGCTTCCACGAAGGGCTTGCTGCCGACTGGGAGAAGTACAAGCCTCGCCTGCGCGACCACGCGCTCGGCCTGCTTCGCGCAAGCGAATGGTCGGAAGCCGATATCGGTTCGGGCGCGATCCTGAGCCGCATGATCGACGCGATCGAGATTCAGGACAGTCGGAGCAACCTCACCAACAATCTTGTCTTCTGGCAGAACCGCTTTGGCCATGCCAACCGCGATCACCGCGCACTGCTGGAGGCGACATCCAACCCAAAGCTGCGTCGCGAACTTGAGGGGCTTCTGTTTGGCCTCTTTCGCGGTGGCGCCGATGAGGGCTCAACGTTCGATCGTTTGAGCCAGTTGACGGGCGGCAAGTATCCGCTCCTTGCGTATTTCTATTTCCTAAAGGACATGGATCGGTTCGTGCCGATCCAGCCGACCGGCTTCGACCGCGCCTTTCGTGCGCTAGGCATCGATTTCTCTACTCTGCGCCAATGTAGTTGGGAGAATTATTCGACCTACAATCAGACCCTCGCTGCAATGCGCCCGCTGATCGAAGCGCACGCCGGCCTAAATAACATTCGCCTCGTCGATGCTCATTCCCTCTGCTGGATTTTCACGACGCTGCTGAAGCTGGAAGCGGAAGGCTCGATCACCAAAGCGACGGGCGGCAAGGACGAGGGCCGCATCCTTGGAGGGCGCGAGAAATCTATCATCGCCATGCGCCTTTCGGTCGACAACACCGTCAAGAATTCGAACGGACAAGTCGTTCAGCGCATCTTGAAGAACAAGGAACTGCGGATGACCACGGCTGAGTTGGAGAAGCTGATCGCTTCGCTGCTCGATCTTCAGGACAATCGATGCGCCCTGACCGGCATCCCTTTCCAGTTTCTCGGCCCTGAGGCCGACAAGAACCTCTTGCCCTCGCTCGATCGCGTCGACAGCGCAGGGCACTACGAGGTGGGCAATCTCCAGGTGGTCTGCCAGTTCATCAACTTCTGGAAGGGCGATAGCGACAACGCAGAGTTCCAAAGGTTGCTGATGCTGGTTCGCGGCGTCGAGCAATAGAAATGTCGAACTTGCTAGACGCAGCCATTCTTATGTCTCGGCTCTGGACCAGATGTCCGCTTTCGGTGTGAAGCGCAAGAAGTTCGAACGACCGGAATAAAGGCGCGAATCGGAAGGTCCGTTTTTCCGGCTTGCCGTTTGCTTCATTCGCGATGAGACAAATCCGTTCCGACCCGCAGACATTCCATATAGGCTCGGTAGGCAAAGCTCCGGTCACGTTTCTTGCCTGTCGTTTCCACGAGAATGCCGGCCTCTACCAGCACTTCGATCGCGCGGGTCGCCGTTGGCTTGCTGGCATCGATCAGTTTCATCGCGGCAACGACCGTTACGATTGGATGGCGGGGAAGTTGTTCAAATAATCTCAGCGCCGAGACGGAAGCGGAGGCCGCATTTAATAGCTGAGCTCGGTCCGCACCAACGAGATTGAACAACTCGCGCGCCGATGCGACTGCTTCATCCGCAATCGTCGCTACCCCATCCAGAAAAAAGTCTGTCCAGCCCTCCCAATCTCCTGCCAGCCGCACGCGATTGAGCCGGCGATAATACTCTTCGCGGTGGCGCTTGAAGAACAGGCTGAGGTAGAGAAGCGGAGCTCTTAACAGTTGCCAATGTTCCAACAGCAGCGCAATCAACAGTCGCCCGATCCGACCATTGCCGTCGAGATACGGATGGATGGTTTCGAACTGCACATGCAACAGCCCGGTGCGCACCAGCGCCGGCAGCTTTTCGTCAGTGTGAATGTACTTCTCAAGCGCGCCAAGAAGCAGAGGGAGCTTATCAGGAGCCGGTGGCACGTAGGCCGCATTTCCCGGTCGACTTCCCCCAATCCAATTTTGGCTACGGCGAATCTCGCCAGGTTGCTTGTTCGAGTCACGCACGCCACGCATCAACCGCTTGTGAGCCTCATTCAGGAGCCTCATCGATATGGGGAGACCTCGCTTTGCCGCGAGTTGGCCTCGCGCGTAGGCCAGTGCCTCAAGATAATTCGTGACCTCCTCGACATCCGCGTTGGGAGCCGGATGTTCTTCCGCCTCGAAGGCGAGAAGGTCGATTAGCGACGCTTGCGTGCCTTCGATCTGCGACGAAATCACGGCCTCCTTGCGTACGAAGGCGTAGATGAACCAATCGAGGGACGGCACCATCGCTCCTGCAAGGTCAAGGCGAACGAGCGCCTGCTCAGCCTCGCGAAGACGATGTTCGAGCGTGTCGTTGATTAACAGCGCCGGGCGCGCGGGCGGCAGATCAAAGGGAATGAACGCGTCAACCTTCTCTCCGCCAGCGGTCACGCTTTCATATTGACCCGTCTCACGCGTTGGCATGTGGCAACCCTACATGAAGAGACGATCTGGAAACGCAAAGGCATGACAGCGTTCCCTGTCGAACTCGCTAAGAACGAATACTTTACTATCGGCAATGTCTAGTCAAGAAATCGTTCTTAGCGTTTCGAACCTTCTGTCCAAGGATGCGGAGGCGGCGAGCAGTCCGCTTTCGTCGGAAGATTCCGACGGTCCGAATGACCGAAATGACGGCGCGTTGCCGAACGCGGTCCCGCTATGTTCAGCGAGGCCGCGGGTCAGATTTCCGTTGTCTCGGTAAGCGTAAGCGCATCATCGATATCAACGCCGAGGTATCTAACGGTATTTTCGATCTTGGTGTGCCCAAGCAAGATCTGAACAACTCGAAGATTGCCGGTAGCCTTGTAGATCAGGGCTGCCTTGGTACGGCGGAGCGCATGTGTTCTGTTTTTGCGAGCGCCGCAAATGACAGCGACATACAAGTTCTGGGCAGAGAAGGACGAGGTGTCGAGCAAAACATCCGCAACCCCTACGCTGCATTATCTCGCTTGCAGTCAAGCCGCTACATTCGCCGAGACAGAATGGATCTTCGCCGCCGTCGGTTGATTTTCTAATCAACTGTGGCGATTTGTACCTCTCACCACCGGAAGGTACAAATTATTTAAGCACGACTGGCATATATGCTGGATGCGCTCGTCATTGCCAGTTTCGCTCATCTTCTTTGTCGTGACTGCAGCCGTTTTCGTGCTTCAGGCTATTCCATTCACGGGCATCTTCTTGATGTTCGCGCTGGCTATGTTCTGGTCCGTATTCCTGATCAATGCAGGAATGATCGGAGTCGCGTTCGAGGTCGCGACCGGTCGCGTAGCGCGGTGGTGGATCTTGTTGCCGTTGATATTCTACGGCAGCTATCTGGCAACGACCGTACACGACCACATCGCGCTGCGTTCGCTTTCGAGCGTATATGATGCTGCCAACGCGCGGGTGGCGATCCCATTCGAGGCCACGCGACAGTCCCTGGCCTTCAGCAATGACGATCAATCTGGTGCCTGGCTCACGCAAAACTATGCCTTGCCCGTGGCATACTCAGCCAATTCCAACTTTCCTCAAGGATATCTGTCCCATCGGATGATGGATGCCACCACCTGCGCCAAGGTCGCAACACCAGCATCGAGGGCCGCCTTTGTGCATACATTCGGATTTCACGACGGAGACACCGTCGACGGAATGAAGATGGAAAGCCGCTTCTGTGCCCTCTCCATGCCGGAGCAGCCAAGTCTTCCCTTGGTGAGCGTATCGCGGCGTGAGGAGAAGATTTCCGAGAAGGGATTACCCGTAACCCGTGTCACGACGACGGTCACGATGCCGGGTGGGAATCATTTTCGGCTTCTTGGAGGTGTGGCGAAACCTCTGAGCTGGATACCTATGCCGATGATGGGCTGCTGGTTGAACGATGCGAGGTCGAGTTGGGACTGTGAAGCCCAGTTCTGGCGAAACGAGTCCACGCCCGTCATTTCAGGTAATACGCGATACTATCGAGACTTGCGGGTGCTGCAGCGTCGCTGCCATGGCACGCAAGTGACACGCACATCCCGCTAACTCATTGATTTTTCTGGCAATGACTTTGCAACACTTTGCTACTTTTTGCCCTTGTTTTTACCCGTCTTCGGCGGCGTTGACATCGTAGGGGTCACAGGTTCAATCCCTGTCACGCCCACCATTCGATCCTGACAATTTTAGATACTGCCGACGAGCGCCTTGTCGCCTCGTTCGGCCAGCCGCCATCCGGGGCGCGCCTGGAAGCGCCGCGCGGGACAATCGCGCCTGGAGTTTGCCAGGATGGCCCCGCGCATGTCAGCGCAGTGTCGGATCCTTGATTTTGGCGATCACCTTGCCGTCCTTGCCAAGGCTGATTTCCACCTTGCCGCCGAGATCAGTCGGCGGCGGCGCGACATGCGTCGGCACAACGTCATGGACCGGAACCGTATCCAGCATCTCCTTGCCCTTGGCGGTTTTCAGCCGTTCCTGCTGGTCGATGTCGAAAAACGCCATGGGCAACCTCCGGATCGCCAGCATACACGGGCCGGCTGATAGCCCAAACAGCACAAATGAAAAGCCCGCCCCGAAAGATCGGGACGGGCTGTGGACCGAGGAACGCGAAGTTTCCGTCAGATCACTTGCAGTCCTTGAGTTCTTTCAGCGCCTTTTCGGCGTTGCCCTTGGTGGCATAGGACTTCTTGCCCATGTCCATCATCTTGGTGCCGTCCGGCTTCTTGTCGACGATTTCGCACTTCTTGGTCGCGGCAGACTTGGCCACCCAGAATTCGGTCGCGGCAAAAGCTGGCATGCTGAACACGGCGACGGCTGCGGTCGCCAAAACAACCCTACGAAGCATGTTATCCTCCATTCGATATTTAAACAAAAGTCCCCCTCACCTTCTTGTTCTTGCGCGATTAGGGCAGGATGAAGGCGTATTTCGCCACAACGGAAGATCGGATGAAAGATTTTTCCGTCCTCAGCGCCGGCCGCAACCCGAATATTTCGAACCGGGATGGAGCCGTGTCCGCTCAGATACCGGCCACTGCGCACAGACTTTTCATGCGCGAGACAGCAAGATCGGGATCAGCCAGCAGCCCGGCCTGGTCGGCCAGCCGGAACACCTCGGCATAATGGCAGATGCCGCGCGCCGACTGCATGCCGCCGACCATGGTGAAATGGTCCTGATGACCGTTCAGCCAGGCCATGAAGACGATGCCGGCCTTGTAATATTCGGTCGGTGCCTCGAAGATCTTGCGCGACAAAGGCACCGTCGGCGCCATCAGCGCGTCATAGCCGGCGCGGTCGCCGGCGGCCAATCTGGCAAGCGCTGAATTGGCGACCGGCGCGATCGCGTCGAAGATGCCGAGCAGCGCATGCGAATGACGGTGGCCGTCGCCCGCAATCAGTTCGGGATAGTTGAAATCGTCGCCGGTGAACATGACGACCCCGTCCGGCAGACGGTTGCGCAGCGCGACCTCCTTGTCGGCGTCAAGCAGCGAGATCTTGATGCCTTCGACCTTGTGGGCATGGCGCTCGATGATGGCGACAACCGTATCTAGCGCGTTTTCGAAGTTGTCCGCGCCCCAATAGCCCTTCAGCGCCGGGTCGAACATGTCGCCCAGCCAATGCAGGATGACCTTGCCGGAGGCCTGCGAGAGAACACGGTCGTAAACTTTTGCGTAATCGTCCGCGCTTCTTGCAGTTGCCGCCAGCGCACGGCTGGCCATCATGATCGCCTTGCCACCCTCGCCCTCGATGAAGCCGAACTGCTCCTCATAGGCAGCAATGATGTCGTCCAACGTCAGCCCTGCGCGGACCTCGAGATGATCCGTGCCAGCGCCCGAGGCGAGATCGGCACCCTCCACCGTGCGCGCTTCCACGATCGAGCGGCGGATCAATTCCCTGGCACTGCTCCAGTCGAAACCCATGCCGCGCTGGGATGTGTCCATCGCCTCGGCGATGCGGAAGCCGAGACGCCACAGATGATGGCGGAACGCCATCGTGCGGTCCCAGTCGACGACCGGTTTCGACCAGGGATCGGACATCGCGAGCGGGTCGGCGACGACATGGGCGGCGGCATAGGCGATGCGCGGAAATCGCGCGCCCGCCACGGCTTCGACCGGCCGACCAATAAGGCGGTATGACGCCCGGCGACCATCCTCCACTGGCAAGATGATGTCCATGATGCTCGCTCCCTTGAGTTTCGCCATAAATGGAACGTTCCAATAAATCAAGAAGATTTACGATTCGTGGCAGCGCACAAAATTTTGCTGCGACGCACAACGAATTAAGTCGTATATCCGCATACTGCCTTGGGTTTCCATATTCATCATACTCCATGAACAATTCCGATTGACGCCTCCGATCGATTGTGTTTAGAACGTTCCAAAGAATAAATTGCGATCAGGGAGGACGCATCGGAATGGCCAGCCGGGCCAAGGCAACGATTTTGGACATCGCCCGCGAGGCCGGCGTATCCAAGTCGACCGTGTCGCTGGTGCTTCAGGGCAGCGGGCTGATCCGGCCGGAAACGGCGAACCGGGTCCGCAAGGCGATCGAGGATGTCGGTTATGTCTACAACCGCGGCGCCGCCAACCTGCGCAAGGCTCATTCCAACGTCATCGGCATGGTCATCAACGATCTGACCAATCCCTTCTTCGCGGAGCTCGCGGTCGGCATGGAACGCGTTTTCCAGTCGGCGGGCATCGTGCCGTTCATCGCCAACACGGCCGAAAATCCGGTGCGCCAGGAAGAGGTGCTGAAATCGCTGATGGAGCAGGATGTCGCCGGCCTCATCGTGTCGCCGGCGCGTGGCACCCGGCCGGATGCCTTCCGTCGCCTGGAAACGGCGGGCATCCCGGTGGTCTTCGCCATGCGCCGGCTGCCGGAGAGCCGCATCCCGGTAATCGCGCCCGACAACCATCGCGGCGCCTATCTCGCCACGCGCCACCTGATCGCCAAGGGTCACCGCCGCCTCGCCTTCCTCGGCGGCTCGTCCGATCTGGTCGTCTATCACGAACGCCTCGGCGGTTTCCGCGAGGCCTGCGAGGCCGAGGGCATCGGCCCGGACGAAACAGCCATTGTCGAGGGCGAGACCAGCCGTCGTGGCGGCATGGCCTGTCTGGATGCGGTGCTCGCCCTGCCGCAGCCACCGACGGGCGCGCTGTGTTTCAACGACGCGGTCGCCTTCGGCGCAATGCTGGCGCTGCGCAAGCAGGGACTGGAGCCGGGCCGCGATTTCGCCGTCGTCGGTTTCGACGACGTGGTCGAGGCCGAACACTACATTCCGGCGCTGACCAGCGTGGCGGTGGATACGCCCGGCCTTGGCGAGCGCGCCGCCCATGTCGTCCTGAAGATGATCCAGTCCCGCACGACGCGCGCGGAAGACCATATCGGCGCCGTCAATCTGGTGGTACGCGAAAGCTGCGGCCCGAACCGCAGCCACGAGACCCGCATTCATTCGCCGGGAGGTGCGGCATGACCGTCCGTTGGGGCCTGATCGGCGCGAGCACGATCGCCAGGCAATTCGTGATCGACGCCATCCGCGCGCAAGCCGACGGCGAGGTGGTGGCCGTGATGAGCTCCAGCCCGGAACGCGCGGCAGCCTACGCCAGGGAAAACGGCATTCCTGCCGCCTTCTCCTCGCTCAACGCCCTGCTCGATGCCGATATCGACGCTGTCTATATCTCCACCACCAATGAACTGCATCTGGAACAGGCGGTGGCCGCCGCCAAGGCCGGCAAGCATGTGCTGTGCGAGAAGCCGCTGGCGCTGACCAGCGGCGATGCCCGCAAGATCCTTGCCGCGTGCAAGGCCGCCGGCGTCGTGCTCGGCACCAACCATCATCTGCGCAATGCCGGCGCCCATCGGGCCATGCGAGAGGCCATCGCGGCAGGCAAGATCGGCAGGCCGGTCGCCGCCCGCGTTTTCCACTCGGTCTATCTGCCCGAACATCTGCAGGGCTGGCGCATCACCAAGCCGGAGGCCGGCGGCGGCGTGGTGCTGGATATCACCGTGCATGACGCAGACACGTTGCGCTTCGTGCTCGGCGAAGACCCGGTCGAGATTTCCGCCTTCACCCAGTCGGCCGGCATGGCCGGCAGCGGGCTGGAAGACGGCGCCATGTGCGTGTGGCGCTTCCAGTCGGGCCTCATCGCCCAGAGCCATGAGGGTTTCACCACCAAATTCGCAGGCACCGGTTTCGAGGTGCACGGCACCGAAGGTTCGCTGATCGCCAGGGGTGTGATGACCCAGAAGCCGGTTGGCTCGGTTACCCTGCGCACGGCAACCGGCGAGGAAGAACTCTCCTTCGACCGCGAGGACCTCTACACCCGCTCGCTGCGCGCCTTCCACGCCGCCATCCGCACCGAAGGCAAGCCTTCGGCGACCGGCGAGGACGGCGTCTGGTCGCTCGCCTGCGCCGAGGCAGCGCTGGCCTCGGCGAAGACCGGTCGCGCCGTGACCATCGAGACCGGGCTCGGAGCCTCGGCATGAGCAAGCTCGTCTCCGCCTCAGCCGCTGCGCGATTGATCAAGGACGGCATGACCGTTTCGGTCTCGTCTTCCAGCGGTCTCGGCTGCCCGGACCTGATGCTGAAGGCGATCGGCGAACGTTTCGAGGCGGAAGGCCATCCGCGCGACCTCACCACGCTGCACCCGATCGCCGCCGGCGACATGAGTGGCATCAAGGGCGTTGACTACATCGCAAGAAAGGGCCTGCTGAAGAAGATCATTGGCGGCTCCTATCCTTCCGGGCCGTCCTCCGCCGAACCGCCGCTAATCTGGCAGATGATCGGCAATGAGGAGGTTGCCGCCTACAACATCCCCTCCGGCATCCTCTTCGACATGCATCGCGAGGCCGCCGCCAAGCGTCCCGGCGTCTTGACCAAGGTCGGCCTCGACACTTTCGTCGACCCCGACCGGCAAGGCTGCGCCATGAATGCGCGCGCTGCAAGCGAACCGGTGTTGAAGAAGGTCGAATTCGAAGGCGAGGACTGGCTCTATTTCCCGGCGATCCGGCCGGACGTCGCCATCATCCGCGCCACCACCGCCGACGAGCGCGGCAACCTGACCTACGAGCATGAAGGCGCCTATCTCGGCGGCCTCGACCAGGCGCTCGCCGCCCGCAACAATGGCGGCATCGTCATTGCGCAGGTCAAGCGCGTCACCAAGGACGGTTCGCTGCGCCCGCACGACGTGCGCGTGCCGGGCGTGCTGGTCGACTACATCGTCATCGACCCAGACCAGAAACAGACCACGCAGACTGGCTACGACCCGGCGATCTCCGGCGAGATCATGCGCCCGCTGGGTTCGTTCCGCGTGCCGGAATTCAACGTGCAGAAGGTCATTGCCCGCCGTGTCGCGCAGGAGCTTGAGGCCGGCAGTGCCGTCAATCTCGGCTTCGGCATTTCCGCTAACGTGCCGCGTATCCTGATCGAGGAAGGCCTGCATGGCGCCGTCACCTGGGTGATCGAACAGGGTGCGGTCGGCGGCGTGCCGCTGCTCGACTTCGCCTTCGGCTGCGCCTCCAACGCCGACGCCTTCATGCCCTCGCCTTACCAGTTCACCTACTTTCAGGGCGCCGGTTTCGACGCCTCGCTGCTGTCCTTCCTGGAGATCGACCGGAACGGCTCCGTCAACGTCTCGAAGCTCTCCTTCCGCCCGCATGTGACGGCCGGCGCCGGCGGCTTTGTCGACATCACCGCGCGCGCCAAGAAGATCGTCTTCTCCGGCATGTTTAACGCCGGCGCGAAGCTCGCGGTCGCCGACGGCAGGCTGGTGATCGAGAAGGACGGCAAGCTGAAGAAGCTGGTCAACGAGGTCGAACACGTCACCTTCTCCGGCCGGCGCGGCGTCGAGCAGGGCCAGGACGTCACCTACATAACCGAACGGGCGGTGATGAAGCTGACACCGCAAGGCATCGTGCTGAACGAGATCGCACCGGGCGTCGATCTCAAGGCGCATATCCTCGACCAGTCGGAATTCCCGCTCATCGTCTCCGACAGGCTGAAGACGATGGATGCTGCTCTTTTTGCCGAGGCGCCGATCGGGCTCTCGCTGCCGCAAAAGCCGGCACGGACAGCGGGAGGCGCGCATGGCTGAACTCGTCACATTCCAGGCTGAAGGCGCGATCGGCATTGTCACGCTGAGGCGGCCCGAAAAATTCAATGCGCTCGATATCCCGATGCTGCGGGCGCTGGAAAAAGCGCTGGACGAAGCTGAGGCTGCCGAAAGCGTGCGCGTCGTGCTCCTGTGCGGTGAAGGCAAGGGTTTCTGCGCCGGCGGCGACGTCGATGCCTGGGCGGCGATGAGCGCCGCCGATTTCCAGGTTCAGTGGGTGCGCTATGGCCATCGTGTCTTCGACCGACTGGCGCGCCTCAGGCAGCCCACCATCGCGGTGTTGTCCGGTCATGCGCTGGGCGGCGGGTTGGAACTTGCCGCCGCGTGCGATTTCCGTGTCGCGGAAACGCAAGCGAAGCTCGGTTTTCCCGAGACCTCGATCGGCGTCGTGCCCGGCTGGTCCGGCACGCAGCGCGCCGTGCGCCGCTTCGGCGCCCAGGCAGTGCGGCGCATGGCGCTGGGTGGCGAGGTCTTTGCGGCGACCGACGCGCTTGCGCTCGGCATTGTCGACCGCGTGGCAGCTACCGGCGAGGCATTGGCAGAAGCTAAAAACTGGGCCGCAAAGATCGCCGAGCGCGGACCGCTGGCCACCGAGGCCGCCAAGCTGATGATCGCCGTTGCCGAAGGCGAGGAAACCGCCGCCGCGACCGAGGCGCTGGCCAGCGGCTTCATCGCGCTGACTAAAGACCTGAAGGCCGGTGTCTCCGCCTTCCGAACCAAACAGAAGCCCGCTTTTTCGCGGAGCTAGGACGACAATGATGAATGCCCCGCTGAACATCAAAATGCCCTCTGAGGCCTCGGTCGCGCCGAAGGGTTACAAGCTGCTGATCGGCGGCAAACATGTCGATGCACGCGACGGCCGCACGCTGGAGCGTCGCTCGCCCGGCCACGGCTTTGTCGTTTCGCGGTATGCGCAGGCCGGCGAGGCCGAGGTCGAGGCAGCGATGTTGGCTGCCCACAAGGCTTTCGAGAGCGGGCCGTGGCCACGCATGAAGGCGGCCGAGCGCGCTGCCCTGCTTTTGAAGACCGCCAACCTCATCGACTCCCGGCTGGAAGACATCGCCAGGCTCGAAGCGCTGGAATCCGGCAAGCCGATCGCCCAGGCGCGCGGCGAGATCGCCGGCGCGGCCGACATCTGGCGTTATTCGGCAGCCCTTGCCCGCACGCTTTCCGGCGAGTCCTACGCCAATCTGGGCGACGCCATGCTGGGCGTCGTGCTACGCGAGCCGGTCGGCGTCGTTTCCATCATCACGCCCTGGAACTTCCCTTTCCTCATCGTCAGCCAGAAACTGCCCTTCGCGCTCGCCGCCGGTTGCACCGCGGTGGTCAAGCCCAGCGAAATGACCTCGGCCTCGACCCTTTTGCTCGGCGACCTGCTGATGGAGGCCGGCCTGCCGGACGGCGGCGTCAATATCCTTGCCGGCCTCGGCGCCGATGTCGGCGCGCCGATGGTTTCGCACCCGCTGGCCGAGATGGTCTCCTTCACCGGCTCGACCCGCGTCGGCAAGATGACCATGGCGGCCGCCGCCAATTCGCTGAAGAAGGTGTCGATGGAACTCGGCGGCAAGAACGGCCAGATCGTCTTCCCCGATGCCGATCTCGAGGCCGCGGCGGATGCTGCCGTGTTCGGCGGCTTCTTCAATGCGGGCGAATGCTGCAACGCCGGCTCGCGCCTGATCGTCCATGAAGCGATCGCCAACGACTTCCTCGAAGCCGTGAAATCGCTGACCGCCAAGGTCACCGTCGGCGATCCGCTCGACGACCGCACCAAGGTCGGCGCGATGATCTCGCCGGACCATCTCGGCAAGGTCACCGCCTATGTCGGCGCCGCCTCCAGCGAAGGCGCCAAGTTGGCCACAGGTGGTGTGAAGCTCGCCTCCAGCGCCGGCGATTATCTGGCGCCGACCATCGTCAGCGGCGTCAGGGAAGACATGGCCATCGCCCGCGAGGAAGTGTTCGGACCGGTGCTTTCGGTGCTGACTTTTGAAACGATTGAAAGGGCATTGCATATCGCCAACAACACGCCCTATGGTCTTTCTGCGGGCGTCTGGAGCGCCGATATCGATACCTGCATGTCGGTGGCGCGCGGCGTGCGTTCGGGCACCGTTTGGGTCAACACATTCATGGAAGGCTATCCGGAATTGCCTTTCGGTGGATACAAGCAATCCGGGCTTGGGCGCGAATTGGGCAGGCGCGCCGTCGAGGATTACACCGAGGAAAAAACGATCCAGTTTCATCGCGGCCCGCGCACCGGGTGGTGGGCGAGCTGAGTTGGGAGGTAGCCGGCGATAGCCGGTCGTGTGACTGCAACAAGGGAGGTAGTACATGTTGCGCAAACTGCTAATCGGAACGATGCTCGGCTCGGCGCTTACCGTCGGCTATACCGCATCGACCTATGCCGCTGGCGGCTCGGTCGAAGTGCTGCACTGGTGGACCTCGGGCGGCGAGGCCGCCGCGCTCGACGTCTTGAAGAAGAAGCTGGAAAGCCAGGGTATCACCTGGAAGGACATGCCCGTGGCCGGTGGCGGCGGCGAAGCCGCCATGACCGCGCTGCGCGCCCGTGTCACCGCTGGTGACCCGCCGACCGCCGTGCAGGCGCTAGGCTTCGACATCACTGACTGGGCCAAGCAGGGCGTGGTCGGCGATCTCGGCGATGTGGCCAACAAGGAAGGCTGGGACAAGGTCATCCCGACGGCCCTTCAGAACTTCGCTAAGCACGACGGCAAGTGGATCGCGGCACCCGTCAACGTGCACTCGACCAACTGGGTCTGGATCTCCAAGAAGGCACTCGATGCCGCTGGCGGCAAGGTGCCGGAGAACTGGGACGAACTGATCGCCGTGCTCGACAAGATGAAGGCCAACGGCATCACCCCGCTCGCCCATGGCGGCCAGGCCTGGCAGGACGCCACCATCTTCGACGCAGTCGTGCTCTCGCTCGGCACCGACTTCTACAAGGCCGCGTTTATCGACAACGATCCCAAGGCTCTTGGCGGCGACAAGATGGTCGAGGCTTTCGACCGCATGGCCAAGCTGAAGAGCTATGTCGACAAGGACTTCTCCGGCCGCGACTGGAACCTTGCCTCGGCCATGGTCATCGAAGGCAAGGCCGGCATGCAGATGATGGGCGACTGGGCCAAGGGCGAGTTCCTCAAGGCCAAGCAGAAGCCTGGTACCGACTTCGTCTGCATCCGCTTCCCGGGCACGCAAGGCGCCGTCACCTTCAACTCCGACATGTTCATGATGTTCAAGGTCGGCGACGACAAGAAGGCCGGGCAGCTCACGATGGCATCCGACATCGAGAGCCCGGACTTCCAGTCGTCCTTCAACGTGGTCAAGGGCTCGGTGCCGGCGCGCACCGACGTGCCGGACACCGCCTTCGACGATTGCGGCAAGAAGGGCATCAAGGACCTGGCGGAAGCCAACTCCTCGGGCAAGCTGTTCGGCTCCATGGCTCACGGCTATGCAGTGCCGGCGGCGGTGAAGAACGCCATGTATGACGTCATCACCCGCCACTTCAACGGCGAGCTGGACTCCAAGGCCGCCGCCAAGGCACTGGCTGAAGCAGTTGCCGCCGCGAAGGGCTGATAGCGTCTGAAACGCAGTGCCTCGGCTCCGGTCGAGGCACCCACTCTTTAATAAACCGGGGCTGAACCCATGGCCGACGCCACCATGACCGCGCGTGCTGCTGCAGCGAATCCGCGCGCCACCTTGCAAGACCTCTTGCCGAAGATCGTGCTGGCGCCGAGCTTCGCCGTGATCCTCATCTTCGTTTACGGCTTCATCGCCTTCACGGCCGTGCTCTCTTTCTCGGGTTCGAAGCTCCTGCCGGATTTCTCGACCTGGGTCGGGCTCAATAACTATGTGCGCCTGTTCAACCATCCCAACTGGATCACGGCGCTGCAGAACCTGGCGATCTTCTCGATCCTCTACATCGTCGTCTGCTCGGTGATCGGCCTGGCGCTTGCCATCTTCCTCGACCAGAAAATCCGCGGCGAAGGCCTGCTGCGCCCCATCTATCTTTACCCCATGGCGCTGTCCTTCATCGTCACCGGCGTCGCCTGGAAATGGTTCCTCGACCCCGGCATCGGCCTCGAGCACGTCATGCAGTCGATCGGCTGGGAAAGCTTTTCGTTCCGCTGGATCAAGGACGGCAAGATGGCGATCTACACCATCGTGATTGCTGCCGTCTGGCAGTCGTCCGGCTTTGTCATGGCGATGTTCCTCGCCGGCCTGCGCGGCGTCGACAACGAGATCATCAAGGCCGCCCAGATCGACGGCGCCTCGACCATGACCATCTACCGCCGCATCATCATTCCGCTGATGCGCCCGGTCTTCCTGTCGGCCTTCGTGGTGCTCGCCCACCTTGCCATCAAGTCCTATGACCTCGTGGTGGCGATGACCGATGGCGGCCCGGGTACAGCCACCTGGACGCCGGCGCTGTTCATGCAGAAATTCACCTTCGGCCGCAACGAGATGGGCATGGGCGCGGCCTCGGCGATCATCATGATGATGATGATCTTCGCCATCATCGTGCCCTATCTCTACTCCGAACTCGGGGGGAAGAAGAAATGAGCGCCCCCTCCCAGGACGTCGCCACCCGCAACGGCATTTTTGTCCGTGCCCTGATCTACGCCCTGCTGATCGTCTTCGCGGTCTACTATCTTTTGCCGCTCTACGTAATGCTGGTAAACTCGCTGAAGCCGCTGGAGGAGATCCGCCAGGGCAACATGCTGGCGCTGCCGCAGCAATGGACGATCGCGCCATGGCTGTCGGCCTGGTCGACGGCGCAAATCGGCGTCTCGCCGACCGGGCTGAAACCCTATTTCCTGAACTCGGTGATGATGGTGGTGCCCGCGGTGGCGATCTCGACCATCCTCGGTGCATTGAATGGCTACGTGCTGACCAAATGGCGCTTCAAGGGCGACAACATCGTTTTCGGCATGATGCTTCTGGCCTGTTTCATCCCCTTCCAGATCGTGCTGATTCCGTCGGCCCGCATCCTCGGCCTGCTCGGCCTCGCCGGAACGGTGCCGGGCCTGATCCTGATCCACGCCATCTACGGCCTCGGCTTTACCACGCTGTTCTTCCGCAACTACTACGAGGCCTTCCCGACCGAATTGGTGCGGGCGGCGCAGATCGACGGCGCATCCTTCTTCCAGATCTTCCGGCGCATCCTCCTGCCGTCGTCGGGACCGATCATCGTGGTTACCGTGATCTGGCAATTCACCAACATCTGGAACGACTTCCTGTTCGGTTCGTCCTTCTCCAGCGTCGATTCCATTCCCATCACCGTGGCGCTGAACAATCTGGTCAACTCCTCGACGGGCGTGAAGGAATACAACGTCCACTTCGCCGGGGCGATCCTGGCGGCGCTCCCTACCCTCATCGTCTACATCGTCTCCGGACGCTATTTCGTGCGTGGCCTGATGGCCGGCGCCGTGAAAGGCTGAGATACAATGCCCTTTCTTGAGATCGACAATCTCGAAAAGTCCTTCGGCGCCACCAAAATCCTCAAAGGGGTGACGCTCGGCATCGAGGAAGGTGGCTTCCTGGTGCTGGTCGGCCCGTCCGGCTGCGGCAAGTCCACTCTGCTCAACACCATAGCCGGGCTGGAGCAGATCACCGGCGGCGAAATCCGCATCGCCGGCAAAAGGGTTAACGACCTGCACCCGTCGAAGCGCGACATCGCGATGGTGTTCCAGTCCTACGCGCTCTATCCCAACATGACCGTGGGCGAGAATATCGGCTTCGGCATGGAAATCCGCGGCATCGCCAAGGCGGAACGCGACAAGGCGATCGCCGATGTGTCGCAATTGCTGCAGATCGGCCACCTGCTCGACCGCAAGCCGAGCCAGCTTTCCGGCGGCCAGCGCCAGCGCGTCGCCATGGGCCGCGCCCTGGTGCGCAAGCCGCAGGTCTTCCTGTTCGACGAACCGCTGTCCAATCTCGACGCCAAGCTGCGCATCGACATGCGCACCGAGATCAAGCGCCTGCACCACCGCATGAAGACGACCATCGTCTACGTCACCCACGACCAGATCGAGGCGATGACGCTGGCGACCAAGATCGCAGTGTTGAAGGACGGCATCCTGCAGCAGTTCGGTACTCCGGAGGAGATCTACAACAACCCGGTCAACATGTTCGTT
Source organism: Mesorhizobium terrae (assembly GCF_008727715.1). Lineage (GTDB taxonomy): Bacteria > Pseudomonadota > Alphaproteobacteria > Rhizobiales > Rhizobiaceae > Mesorhizobium > Mesorhizobium terrae. The sequence goes on along the minus strand of NZ_CP044218.1, from coordinate 2,724,882 downwards.
GCCGACTTCATGGGCTCGCCGGCCATGAACCTGGTGCCGGCCACCATTGGGGAAACCGGCAACCAGCTCAGCGTCGAGCTTGCCCGCAACGGTTCGGCACCGGTGTCTCTTGCGCTGAACGGCGCGCCGCAAGGGCTGTCGGCCTATCGTGGCAAGCAGGTGATGTTCGGCATCCGCCCCGAAGCGCTGACCGATCCGGACGGCGCCGACCGCAACGCCACCCATCTGGTGACGGCGGACTGTCACATCGAGGTGGTGGAGCCGGCCGGCTCCGATACTTTCGCGGTGACCAATCTGGGCGGCAAGGGCGTGGTGGCGCGGTTGCGCGCCGACGCGCGCATCAAGCCGGGCACCACCGCGCCGCTGACCTTCAATCTGACCAAGGCGGTGTTTTTCGATCCGGCGACCCAGGAACGGATTGCGTAGCGGGCAACCATGTCTCCCGATATCGTCATCATCGGCTCCGGCATCGGCGGCGCCACGATCGCCTCCGGTTTGGCCGGAAGCGGCGCCTCGGTGCTGATCCTCGAGCGCGGAGAGAAGTTGCCTGCGACCGCGCATGCACGCGACAGCCGCTCGATCTTCGTCGACGGCCACTACCGGCCGAAGGAGATGTGGCGAGAGGCCGGTGGCCAGCCCTTCAACCCCGGCAACTACTACTATGTCGGCGGCAATTCGAAATTCTATGGCGCGGTGCTGATCCGCTACCGGCGCGAAGACTTCGCGGCGATGGAGCATTTCGGCGGCATCTCGCCAGCCTGGCCCTTCGGCTATGAAGAACTGGAACCCTGGTATTCGAAAGCCGAGCAACTGTTCCGCGTGCGCGGCAGGCTCGGCGAGGACCCGACAGAGCCTTTTCATTCCGTACCCTACGCCTTCCCGCCGGTGCCGGACGAGCCGGCAATCGCGCGCGCCCGCGCCGAGTTGAAGGGCATCAGCCTCAATCCCGCGTCGCTGCCGCTCGGCGTCGATATCGATGCCTGGCTGCGGGATGGAAAGACGCCGTGGGACGCTTTCCCGAACACTGGCATCGGCAAGATCGATGCCGAGACCGGCCCGCTTCCGGTCGCGCTGGCCGACAACAACATCTGCCTCGAAACGGGAGCCGCTGTCGACCATCTCGAACTGACGCCCGGCGGCAAGACGGTCGCCGCCGTACACTATCACCGCAACGGCGAGGCCAAGCGCGTCACGCCGAAACTGGTCGTCCTGTCGGCCGGCGCCATCAACTCCGCTGTCATCCTGCTGCGTTCACCGGCGCCCGGCGGCAAGAGCATCGCCAACCGTTCCGACCAGGTCGGACGCAATTTCATGAACCACAATTCGGCCGCCATGCTGGCGATCGATCCGCGCCGCAGAAACGACAGCGTCTACCAGAAGACGCTGATGCTGAACGACTACTACCTCTCCGACGGCAAGGGCGGAAAGCCGCTCGGCAATGTCCAGCTTCTGGGCAAGATCGACGGCACCATGCTGAAGGCCAATGTCCGCCTAGCGCCAAAATTCGCGCTCGATTTCATGGCCAGCCATGCGGTCGACTGGTACCTGATGTGCGAAGACCTGCCGGATCCCGAAAGCCGCGTCATGGTCGACGGCAACGACATCGTCCTGCAATGGCGCCGCAGCAACATGCAAGCGCTCGACCGGCTGACCCAGGTGATGCGCGAGCATTTTCGCGCCTGCGGCTATCCGATCGTGCTGTCCAGGCCATTCGACAAGCGCACGCCCTCGCACCAGTGCGGCACGGTCCGCATGGGCAGCGACCCGGCCACGTCCCCGCTCGATACCTTCTGCCGTGCCTGGGATCACGGCAACCTGTTCGTCGTCGACGGCGGTTTCCTGCCGACTTCCGCCGCCGTCAACCCGGCATTGACCATCGCCGCGCAGGCGCTGAGGGTAGCAGACCATATTCGCAAGACGGAGTTGAAGGCATGACCCGTCCCGTCGCCATCGTCACCGGCGCCAATCGCGGCATTGGCCTCGCCTGCGCCAACGCGCTTGCCGAAACTGGCTTCGACATCGCCGCCGCCGACCTCACCCCCGAGCCAAGCCCGGAACTGGCCGCAAGCGTCGGCTTACGCGGCGCGCGGCTTGCCTATCGCCGCTGCGACATCGCCAATCTCGCCAACCACCCGGCGGTGATCGAGACCGCGCTCGACGCCTTCGGCCACATCGACTGCCTCGTCAATAATGCCGGCATCGGCGCCGTGGTACGCGGCGATCTGCTGGAGCTGAAGCCCGAAAACTTCGACCGGGTGATCGACGTCAACCTGCGCGGCACGGTCTTCTTCACCCAGGCCGTCGCCAAGGCGATGCTGGCGCAGCCGCCGCATCATCCGAGATCGATCGTCACCGTCACCTCCGTGAGTGCCGAAATGGCCTCGCCCGAACGTGCGGATTACTGCGTCTCCAAAGCGGGCCTCGCCATGTGGGTAAAGACGCTGGCGCTACGGTTGGCGCCGGAGAATATCGGCGTGTTCGAGGTGCGCCCCGGCATCATCCGAACGGAAATGACCGCCGGCGTGGCCTCCAAATACGATGCCTTGATCGAGGGCGGGCTGGTGCCGGCCAAGCGCTGGGGCGAGGCCGCCGACATCGGCGCCGCGGTCGCTGCTCTTGCGGGTGGCAGGCTCGGCTTCGCCACCGGCTCGGTGATCCGTGTCGACGGTGCGCTGTCGGTGCCCAGACTATGAACGGATGATCCCATGACCGACTTCATCATCGTCGGCGCCGGCCCTGCAGGCTGCGTGCTCGCCAACCGGTTGTCGGAAGACCCGGCGAATTCCGTGCTGCTCCTGGAAGCCGGCGGCAAGGACTGGCATCCGCTGATCCACATGCCGGCGGGCTTCGCCAAGATGACCAAGGGCATCGCTTCCTGGGGTTGGTCGACCGTGCCGCAGAAACACATGAAGGACCGCGTGTTCTGGTACACCCAAGCCAAGGTTATCGGCGGCGGCTCCTCCATCAACGCGCAGATCTACACGCGCGGCAATGCCCGCGATTACGACGCCTGGGAAAAGGAGGAAGGGCTGGCCGGCTGGGGGTATCGCGACGTGCTGCCCTATTTCAAGCGCGCCGAGAACAACCAGCGTTATGCCAACGACTATCACGGCGACCAGGGCCCGCTCGGCGTCTCCAATCCGATCTCGCCATTGCCGATCTGCGAGGCCTATTTCCGCGCCGCGCAGGAAATGGGCATCCCGTTCAATCCCGACTTCAACGGCGCCGCGCAGGATGGTGTCGGCTACTACCAGCTGACCCAGAAGGATGCGCGCCGCTCCTCCGCCTCGGTCGCCTATCTGAAGCCGATCCGCGACCGCAAGAACCTCACCGTGCGCACCGACGTTTTGGTGACGCGCATCGTTCTGGAAGGCAGCCGCGCCGTTGGCGTCGAGGTGGTCGACAAGCCCGGCGGCCAACCGCAGATCCTGCGGGCTGAGCGCGAGGTGATCGTGTCTTCTGGCGCCATCGGTTCGCCGAAACTGCTGATGCAATCGGGCATCGGCCCGGCCGACCATCTGAAATCGGTCGGCGTCACGCCGCTACACGACCTGCCCGGCGTCGGCTCCAACATGCAGGACCACCTCGATCTCTTCGTGATCGCCGAATGTACCGGCGATCACACCTATGACAATTACGCCAAATTCCACCGCACCCTCTGGGCCGGATTGCAATATGTGCTGTTGAAGAAGGGACCCGTCGCCTCCAGCCTCTTCGAGACAGGCGGCTTCTGGTATGCCGACCCGACCGCGTCCCATCCCGACATCCAGTTCCATCTCGGCCTGGGATCCGGCATCGAGGCCGGCGTGGAGAAGCTGAACAATCCGGGTGTGACGCTGAATTCCGCTTTCCTGCGCCCACGCTCGCGCGGCACGGTGAGACTGGGCAGCGCCGACCCGGCCGCCATGCCGCTGATCGACCCCAACTATTGGGCCGACCCGTACGATCGCGAGATGTCGATCAAGGGCCTGCGGCTTGCCCGCGAAATCATGCGCCAGAACGCGCTGAAGCCCTATGTGCTGCGGGAGGTTCTGCCAGGCCCATCACTCGCCAGCGACGACGAACTTGCCGACTATGCCTGCCGTGCGGCCAAGACCGATCATCATCCGGTCGGCACCTGCCGCATGGGCCATGATGCGATGGCGGTGGTGACACCGGAACTGAAAGTGCGCGGCATCGAGGGGTTGCGCGTCTGCGACGCCTCGATCATGCCGCGCGTGCCTTCTTCCAACACCAATGCACCGACCATCATGGTTGGTGAAAAAGGCGGCGACATCATCCTCGGCCGTGAGCCGCTGCCGCCGGCCGTCTTTGCCGGCAACCGCGCGGCGTGAAGGAAAAACAGCCATGATCCGCCACTGCGTCTTCGTGAAATTCCGTGCCGACGTATCGACGACGGAGCGCGCCGCGATCCATGCCGACCTGTCGGCTTTGCGCGGCCTGATCGATGGCATGGGCGCCGTGCATTTCAGCGCCAATGTCAGTCCGGAGCCTTTCGCGCGCGGCTTCACGCATGGCTTCACCATCGACTTCGGCGATGCCGCCGCCCGCGACGCCTATCTGGTGCATGAGGCGCACCAGAAAGCCGGCGCGAGGCTGGTCGCCGCGCTCGACGGCGGCACGGACGGGCTGATGGTGTTCGATCTGGAGACTGCCGGCGCCTGAGCCTGCAGATGTTCAGAGCGGTCCGGATCGGCGCACTAGCCCATGCGCAGCGCGATGACGCCGGCCACGATGGACAAGGCCGCGGCGCCGCGCCAGGCCGTCATCTTTTCGCCGAGCGCGAAGACCGAGATCATCATGGCGAACAGGATCGAGCTTTCGCGCAATGACGCCACCGAGGCGATCGGCGCCTTGGTCATCGCCCACATGACGATCCAGTAGGCCGTGCCGCTCAGACAGCCGGTGATGATGCCCGCCTTCCAGTCGCGCGCCATCGCCGGCAGCGATTGCCGCCCGCGCACCAGAAGGCACAGGATCAGCGACCAGATGCCGTCGCAGAGGAACAGATAGACGGCATAGCTCGACGCGGTCGCGGCAAGGCGCGCGCCACTGCCGTCGGACAGCGTGTAGCTGGCGATGAACACCGACGTCGCCAGCGCGAAACCGACCGCGCGCAGATTGAGCTTTTCCAGATGCGCGCCGCCGCGGAAGGACATCAGCAGCGTGCCGCCACAGAGCAGCACGATGCCGACGATCGACAAAGTGCCCGGGATTTCCGAAACAACGAAGATGCCACCAATGGCCGCCAGCAAGGGCGCGGTACCGCGCGCCAGCGGGTAGGTCTGGGCCAGATCGCCGGCCTTGTAGGCGCCGATCAGGCAGAGTTTGTAGCCCATGTGGAAGAGCGTCGAGGCGAAGATCCAGGGCCAGACCTCGGCCCGAGGAAATTCGACGAAGGGCACCGCCACCAGCGCCATCGACGCCATGCCAAGCGTCAGCACCGTCACCGACAGGAAGCGGTCGAGATGAACCTTGACCATGGCGTTCCAGGTGGCATGCATGGCGGCGGCGGACAGCACCGCCAGGAAGACCAGAAGGCTCATTGCGTGTCGTGATCGGCCGTGAAAATGGTGCCCACTTCGAAGAACCGATTTGCCGGCAATCTGTTACCCGGCTTAGGTTCATTGAAGGCATAACCCGCCGCGAGAGGCCGGGCAATGGGCAGGCAAGGCCTGGATTCTTGGACCAGGAACCCGCCGATGGCGATCCGTCGCTTCCCACCATCGATTGAGATAAAGGCGAAACACGGCGCGTAAAGCTACGCCTGCCCTGCGCAGGCTCTGGGCGCGTGGCATTCAAAACAGCCAAACAATTGGTCTTTGCGCCGTGCGCACCGCCCCATCCCACTAAGGATGGAAGCGGCGGCGTTTCAGCCCTAGTGCAGAACCAGCACGTCGCCGGAGGAGAATGAAATCTCGGCCTTGTCGCCGACATTCGGCGGCGGCGTCGAGGAATTGTTGAAGGTGTCGAGCGAAATCTTGGACTGGCCGATGCCAACCCGCACCCGGATCACCGAGCCCAGGAAATGCACGTCGGAGATTTCGCCGGTGAGCTTGGCGTCGTTGCCGGGACGTTCGCCGAGCGCGATCGCCTCGGGGCGCAGCGCCAGCGACAGCGTGTCACCGGTCTTGGAACCGTTCAACTTACCTTTAAGCCCGATTTCCTCGGCATTGATGCGCACCCGGCCGGAACCGGCATCGCTGACCACGCCTTCCAGCACATTGAGGGTACCGACGAAATTGGCGACGAATTTGGTGGCCGGACGGTTGTAGATCTCGAAGGGCGCGCCGACCTGCTCGGCCTTGCCGCCATACATGACCGCGATGCGGTCGGAGATCGACAGCGCTTCTTCCTGGTCATGCGTGACGAAGATGGTGGTGATGCCGAGCTCTTTTTGAATGGCGCGGATTTCGTCGCGCAGCGACACGCGCACCTTGGCGTCGAGTGCCGACAGCGGCTCGTCGAGCAGAAGCAGTTTCGGCTTCGGCGCCAATGCACGAGCAAGCGCCACGCGCTGCTGCTGGCCGCCGGAAAGCTGGTAGGGATAGCGGTCGCCGAGTTGCGGCAGCTTGATCAGGTCGAGCATTTCGGCGACGCGCTTGTCGCTGTCAGCCTTCGGTATGCCGGCGACCTTGAGACCGAAGGCGACGTTCTGCGCCACGGTAAGATTCGGGAACAGCGCATAGGCCTGGAACACCATGCCGACATTGCGCTGGTTCGGCTTCAGCCGGGTGACATCCTTGCCGCCGACGATGATCTGGCCGGCCGTCGGCTCCTCGAAGCCGGCGACCATGCGCAGCACCGTCGTCTTGCCGCAGCCCGAAGGCCCGAGGAACGAGACAAACTCGCCGCGTGCGATATCGAGGTTGAAGTCCTCGACCACGGTGGTGGCGCCGAAGGCTTTCTTCACATGCTGGATGGAAAGGAACGGATCAGCCATGGGTTCAGGACTTTCTCGGGCTCAATTCGGGCGATTCGCCGATTTCGGCGCGAAACGGGACAGAACCTGGATGACCGACATGCAGCCCCAGGTGATGACGAAGGCGATGATGGCAAGCGCCGCCGGCTCATAGGCGCGGTTGGCGCCGATGTTCTGAAGATACGGGCCGAAGGCCGGACGGTTGAGCAGGCTGGCCATGGTGAACTCACCGATGACGATGGCGAAGGTCAGGAATGCGCCCGACAGCACCGCGATCAGCACGTTGGGCAGGATGACGCGGCCGATGATGGTGGTCCAGCCGGCGCCGAGGATCTGCGCCGCCTCGGTCAGCGTGCGCACGTCGATGGTCCTGAGGCCGGTGTCGACGGCGCGGTACATATAGGGCAGCGCCAGCGTCGCATAGCCGATGACCAGAAGCGCGTTGGTGCCCATGTCGCTCGACAGGAACGGCAGCGGCGAGTTCGAGCCATACATGCGGATGTAGCCGAAGACGATGACGATGGCCGGGATGACCAGCGGCAGAAGTGTCACGAACTCGACGACCGGCCGGAGCTGCGGCAGGCGTAGCCTGATCCAGTAGGCGGTTGGCACGACCAGCAGCACACCGAGGATGATGGTGAAGACCGCGGCTAGCACCGAGAAGGTGAACGTTGCCTGGAAGCGCTCGTCGCCCAGAACCACCTTGTAGGCGTCGAAGGAATAGGTGCCGCGCCGCATACGCATGGAGAATTCCATGGTCGCGATCAGCGGAATGAAGAAATAGGCGGCGCCGAGGATAAAAGTGACCCAGGCCCAGAATCTGCCCGACTTCATTTCAGCCACCTTTCCGAACGGGTCCGGAACCAGATGTAGAAGACATTGGCGAGGCCCGTGATGAAGATCATGCCGAAAGCGATGGCATAGCCGAGATGTGGATTGTGCAGCACGTCGCCACGGATCTGCGCATAGAGCAGGATCGGCACGATATTGAGCGACGAACCGGTCAGCGCATAGGCGGTGGCAATGGCGCCGAAGGCATTGGCGAAGAGCAGGATCACGGTGCCGAGGAAGCTCGGCCAGATCACCGGGATCACCACCATGCGCCAGTACTGCCACTGCGTGGCACCCAAGGTCGCGGCAGCCTCGCCCCATTCCTTCTTCAGGCCATCGATGGCCGGCGTGATGATGACCACCATCAGCGGAATCTGGAAATAGAGATAGGTGAGCGTCAGGCCCCAGAAGGACAGGACGTTGAAGCCGTGCTGGTAGGGGTCGAAGCCAAGCGCGCGCAGGAAAACGGTGACAAGGCCGAGCCGGCCGAGCGTCGCCAGGAAGGCAAAGGCCAACGGCACGCCGGCGAACTGCGAGGCCACGCCGGAAAAGGTGAGCGTTGCCGAGCGCGTCCAGTTGGGCAGGCCGCCGCGCACGATGGCGATCGCGATGGCAAGGCCGATAAACGCCCCGAGAAGCGCCGAGGCAACGGAAACCTTGATGGAGATCAGATAGGCGGCGACGATGGACGGTTGCGCCAGCTCGATGATGTTTTCCAGCGTGACGGCACCGTCACTGTTCTGGAACGCGCCGAGGATGAGATACAGCGTCGGCAGGATCAGGAACATCAGCGCGAAGATGATGAACGGCGCCACGCCCAACCATTGCGTGGGCAGCCGCATGGCCCGCGCCTGTGCTGGCGGTACGATCTTTCCGGCAGCAGCCGGTCCTGAAAGACTGATATCGGTCATGCCGGCCTGTCTTCGTTAGATAAAGTCCGGGCGGCGTGGAGCCGCCCGGACAATTGTCGTGAACTTACTTGACGTTGGCGCCGACCATCGAATCCCAGTTCTTGGTGATCGCTTCCTTCGACACCTTCTGCTCGTCGAGCGTCGGGAACGCGGCTTTTTCATAGGCAGCGGCCGGCGGCATCTTCGCGAGCAGCTCCTTCGGAATCGCGCCCTTCTTGGCGAGATCGTTGAAGCGGATCGGGTGGCAGTAGCCCTTCAGCCAGCCGAGCTGACCTTCGTCGGAATAGAGATACTCCATCCAGAGCTTGGCTGCGTTCGGGTGCGGCGCGTAGGCGCTGATCGCCTGAACGTAGACGCCGGCGACGACACCGGTCTTCGGCACGACGACCTCAACCGGAGGATTGTCCTTCAGCGTGTCGCGACCGGCGAGCGCATTGTAGTCCCAGTTGATCAGGATCGGCGTCTGGCCCTGGGCGAGCGTTGCCGGCTTGCCGATCACCGGAACGAAATTGCCGGCGGCATTGAGCTTCTTGAAGTATTCGAGGCCGGCCTTGCCAGCGGCTTCACCAGCAGCGGCGCCGCCCGACAGACCCGAGGCATAGACAGCCTGGATGGCCTGGTTGGACGCACGCGGGTCACCGGCAAGCGCGATCGAGTTGGCGTATTCCGGCTTCAAGAGATCGGCCCAGTCGGTCGGGGCGTTCTTGACCAGGTCCTTGTTCACCATGAACGAGAGAACGCCGTAATAGTCGCCGTACCAGAAGCCGTCGGCATCCTTGGCGCTGTCGGGGATCGAATCCCAGGTCGAGACCTTGTAGGGCTGGATCAGGCCGTCGGCCTTGGCGGACGGGCCGAAGGAGAGACCAACGTCGATGACGTCGGGAGCCTGCGGGCCCTTGTTGTCCTTGTTGGCCTTGATCGCCTCGATCTCGTCGCCCGAACCGGCGTCGGGATTGAGTTCGTTGATCTTGATTTCCGGGTACTTCTTCTTGAAGCCATCGATGACGGCGCCGTAGCCGCACCAGTCATGCGGCAGCGCGATCGTGGTGAGCTGGCCTTCCTTCTTGGCCGCAGCTGCCAGCTCGTCCAGCGACGAGGCCGAAGCGAAAGCGGAAGAGGCCATCAGGGCGACTGCCGTAAGGGAAAGCACTTTTCCCGTGAATCTGAACATTTTTCTCTCCGTTGAACTGACGCCGAGGGACGCCTGCGATGCGGTATCCCCGTTATATGACAGTCCGATGAAGGCGGACCGCCCCGCGCCCCGAAAGGCACGGAAAGTTAACTACTTTTGCCGGACACCCGCAATCGGGTGCCCGTTCGTTTTCCGGCTAAACTTTCTGGCGCCTCCTCCCAGCCCTTTCGTTCCCCTTGCTTTTTTTATTTTTCGCAAGTTCGCGAAAGACAGTCGCACCTGCCTCGCGCGTCTCTTATACCGTTCCCGACAAAGAGTTTTCCAAGAGCGACAGCGCCGCTTTCTTAGTCAGCTTCACCGGATTGCCGCCGGCAGTCGGATCGACGATTGCCATGTCGGCGATCAGGCCCTTGCGCTTCTTGTCCATGTCGAGGTCCTTGATGAGGCCGCCGAGCGTGTGCGGAACCTTCAGTTCCTTGCGCAGCTTGGTGATCGCCTTGGCGAAACCGTCGAAGCCGCCCTTGATGCCGCAATAGGCTGCGAGGCGCTCGATCTTGCCCTCGATGACGTCGCGGTTGAAGGCCAGCACATAAGGCATGAACACGGCATTGGTCATGCCGTGATGGGTGTCATAGAGGCCGCCGATCGGATGCGACAGCGAGTGGATGGCGCCGAGCCCCTTCTGGAAGGCGGTGGCGCCCATCGCAGCGGCGCTCATCATATGCGCGCGGGCGGTCAGGTCCTTGCCGTTGGCATAGGCTTTGGGCAGGTTCTCGAACACCAGCCGTACGCCTTCGACCGCGATGCCGTCGGCCATCGGGTGATAGCCCGGCGCGCAATAAGCTTCGAGGCAGTGCGCCAGCGCGTCCATGCCGGTACCGGCGGTGATGAATTGCGGCATGCCGACCGACAGCGCGGGATCGGCGATGACGATGGCGGGAAGGATCTTCGGATGGAAGATGACCTTCTTGGTGTGCGTCGCCTCGTGGGTCAGCACGCTGGCGCGGCCAACCTCCGAGCCGGTGCCGGCGGTCGTCGGAACGGCGACGATCGGGGCGATGGCGTTGCTGTCGGCGCGCGTCCACCAGTCGCCGATATCCTCGAAATCCCAGACCGGGCGGGTCTGGCCGGCCTGGAAGGCGATCAGCTTGCCGAGATCGAGCGCCGAGCCGCCGCCGAAGGCGATGACGCCGTCATGCTTGCCCTTCTTGAAGACGGCGATGCCAGCGGTGAGGTTCGATTCCACCGGGTTCGGGCGGACATCGGAAAAGACGCCGTAGGGGATCTTCGCATCGTCGAGGATTTTCAACGTCGAGGCCACCACCGGCAGCTTTGCGAGACCGGGATCAGTGACGAACAACGGACGCTTGATGCCAGTCGCGGCCAGCGCGTCCGGCAATTCGGAAATGCGGCCGGCGCCGAAGCGGATGGTGGTCGGGTAGTTCCATTTGGAGACGAGCTTGGACATGCAGTTTTCCTTGGAATGGGCGGCTAACTAGATCTTCTCGCGCAGGTGATACGACTTCGGCCGGGTCAGATTGTCGTAGCCGATCTGCGAAAGCGCCGCGCCCTTGCCGGTGTCCTTGACGCCGGTCCAGACAAGCGCGGGATCGAGGTAATCGCAGCGGTTCATGAACACGGTGCCGGTCTCGACGCGGTCGCCGATGGCCACGGCGCGCTCGGTGTCGGCGGTCCAGATCGAGGCGGTGAGGCCATAGGGGCTGTCGTTCATAAGGGCGACCGCCTCCTCGTCGTTGCGCACCTTCATGATGCCGACGATCGGGCCAAAGCTCTCCTCGCGCATGACCGACATCTGGTGGTCGACATTGGTCAGCACCTCGGCCGGCAGATAGGGCGAACCAGCCTTGTCGGCCGCGTCCCTGGTGTTCATGTGAGCCGTCGCGCCCTTGCGCAGCGCTTCGGCCTTCTGCTCGCGAATGAAGTCGGCAAAACGCGCCTGCGCCATCGGGCCCATCGTCGTTGCCTGGTCGAGCGGATTGCCGAGAACATAGCTCTTCGTCTCGGCGATGAAGCCCTCGACGAAATCGTCATAGATCTTCTCGTGCACGTAGACGCGCTCGATGCCGCAGCAGCACTGGCCGGAATTGAAGAAGGCACCTTCGACGAGATTGGCCACCGCATGGTCGAGCTTGGCGTCGGGCAACACATAGGCGGGATCCTTGCCGCCGAGTTCGAGACCCAGCGTCATGAAGGTGCCGGCCGCGGCCTTTTCGATGGCGCGACCACCGGCGACCGAGCCGGTGAAGTTAACGTGGTCGATCTTGCCCGAGCCGAGCAGCTTTTCCGTCTGGGCGTGGTTGAGCACCATGTTCTGGAAGACATGTTTCGGCAGGCCGGCCGCCTCGAAGGCCTTGGCGAAGCGCTCGCCGACCAGCAGCGTCTGCGCGGCGTGCTTGAGGATGACGGTCGAGCCCGCGATCAGCGCCGGCACGATGGTGTTGACGGACGTGAGGTACGGGTAGTTCCACGGCGCGATCACCATGACCACGCCGAGCGGGTCCTTCTTCACATAGCGGCGGAAACCGTCCTTCGGATTGGAGGCTGGCACCGGCGCCAGTGCGCGCTCGGCGATCTCGACCATGTATTGCGTGCGTTCCTTGACGCCGCCGAATTCGCCGCCGTAGCGCACCGGACGCCCCATCTGCCATGCCAGTTCCGGAACGATCTCGTCGCTCATGGCAACCAGCGCTTCCAGCATCTTCAGCATGTATTTGGCGCGCTCGGCGACGGGCACCTTCGCCCAGTCGGCCTGCGCCGCGCGGGCGCGCTCAACGGCGGCGTTAACCGCCTGATCGCTGGCGATCGGCCGTTCGACATAGATCGAGCCATCGATGGGGGAAGTAAGCTTTACGGTTTCAGTCATGCTTCGTTTTTCCTCATTGCGCGTCCTAGCCCGCCATCTCGGCAAAGGCCGGTCCGCTAACGTCTTGTCGTGGCGCGGGCGAAAGGGCAGACCGAACCCTGTTCGCCCTGCCCCGTCTCACCAACTTCGCCTTGCGATATCCGGTCACCGCGCCCTCCCACAAGAGGGAAGGCCGGCTCCCTCCTCAATATCGCTCGAACCCCCGGTGCAGTTCCCAATCGGTGATGCGTCGGTCGTATTCGAACTGCTCCCAGCGCGCCGTGTGCACGTAATGGTCGATGACGTCCTCGCCGAAAGCGGCCTTGAGCATCTTTGACTTGGCCATGGTCTCGGTCGCCTCGCGCAGCGTCTTCGGTATCTCCGGCAGGCGCGAAGCCTGGTAGGCATCACCCACGAACGGCTTCTGTAGTTCCAACTTCTCGTCGATGCCGGCAAGACCGGCGGCGATCAGCGCCGCGAAGGCGAGATAGGGGTTCAGGTCGGCGCCGCCGATGCGGCATTCCATGCGGATGCCCTTGGTGCCCTCGCCGCACAGGCGGAAGCCCGCCGTGCGGTTGTCTTCCGACCACATGATCTTGGTCGGTGCGAAGGTACCAGACTGGAAGCGCTTGTAGGAATTGATGTAGGGCGCCAGGAACCAGGTGAATTCCTTGGCATATTTGAGCTGGCCCGCGGACCATTGCTGGCCGAGGCTGGACAGCGTCCACGGGCCCTTTTTGTCGAAGAACAGCGGCGTCTTGCCGTCGGCGCTCCACAGCGAATTGTGGATATGGCTGGAATTACCGGCCAGGCCGTAATTGTACTTGGCCATGAAGGTGATCGCCTTGCCTTCGGAATCGGCGATCTCCTTGGCGCCGTTCTTGAGGATAACGTGGCGGTCGGCCATCTCCAGCGCTTCGGCGTAGCGCACATTGATCTCTTCCTGGCCCGGGCCCCACTCGCCCTTGGAATTCTCGATCGGAATGCCGGCGGCCTGCATCTCGTTGCGCAGGCGGCGCATGATGCCTTCTTCCTTGGTGGTGATGCCGATCTGGTAGTCGCCGATATAGGGCGACGCGGTCTCGATGCCTTGCCAGTGCTTCTTGCGGGCGGCGTCATAGCCTTCGCTGAACAGGTAGAATTCGAGTTCGGAGGCGAAATAGCCGATATAGCCGCGTTCGGTCAGCCGCTTGACCTGCTTGCGCAGGATGGCGCGCGGCGAATGGGCGAGGTCTTCATGGCTGTGGTGGTCGAGCAGGTCGCACAGCACCAACGCGGTCTTTTCGAGCCACGGCACCTGCCGCAGCGTTGCGAGGTCCGGCTTCATGACGAAGTCGCCATAACCCTTCGACCAGCTCGCCGCCTTGTAGCCGGGCACCGGCTCCATATCGATGTCGTCCGCCAGCAGATAGTTGCAGCCATGCGTCTCGTCATGCGCGGACTCGACGAAATACTGAGCCAGGAAACGCTTGCCGACGAGGCGACCCTGCATGTCGACGGCACAGGCGAGAACGGTGTCGATCTCCCCTGCCTGCACCGCCTTCTTCAACTGATCGAACGAAAGGTTGCCTGCCATTCTTAGAGCACTCCGGTTTTCATTTTTTAGGAACGGATTTGATGGAAGGGCGACCATGGCCGGCGACCGCCGGCCATGGTCGTGTTTTTGGGACTTAGTGGCCGCCAGCCGTCTCGCCGACGGCGCGTTCCGCGGCGGCGATCTCGGCGGCACGCTTGGCCACCTCGTCACCGATCGGCGGACCCTGGAAGCGGCGGCGCTCGATACCAAACCAGAGCACCACCAACAGGATGAGCAAGCCGATGGCGTAGTTGATCAGGATGTCGAAGGGCGGCTGGATGCCGGCATACATCAGGATCAGAACACCGAGCACGGTGATGCCGGCGAACGGCTTGGACCAGACGCCTAGACGGAAAGGCCCGAATTCGGTCCAGGTTTTACCTTCCGCCAGGAAGCCCGCTGCTACCGGCATCGCGTAGGACACGTAGAGGAACAGCGCACAACCTGCCGCGAGCGCCGCGAACGCCGGCGAGTAGAGTGTCGCCGCAACCGAAAGCACCGCACCCAGCCAAATAGCCGGTACGGGCGTACGCCATGTCGGGCTGACCGACTTCCACATCGAGGAGCCCGGCAGGCCGCCGTCGCGCGCGAAAGCGAAAATCATGCGCGAAGTGGAAGTGAGACCGGCCAGCGCGCAGATGTAGTTGGCCAGCACGATTGCAATGGCGATGATGTCCTTCAACCAGCCTGGTGCCGGCAAATTATTGAACAGATTGAACCATGCGTTGGCGCCGTCCTTGGCTGTAGCCGCGAGATCCGGGCTCGCAAGGATGAACGAAACCGCCATCACGAAGCCGAAGACCAGCGACCACAACACGGAATGAATCATGCCGCGCGGAACGGCAACGCGCGCGTTGTGGGTCTCTTCCGAAGTATGTGCGGAAGCGTCGAAACCGGTGATCGTATAGAGCGGATAGAGTAGGCCAATCAGGAAGGCGACCAGCGCCGTTCTTGCCTCCGGCACATAGCCGCCACCCGCTTCGCCAGTGTTGTTGACGAAGGTGGTCAGCCGCGAGAAGTCCCAACTCGCGCCCCAGATTAGGAACATAGCTGTAAGAACCACGGCGACGACCAAGATCAGATAACCGGAGAAATCCGTCAGCGCCGTCGTGATTCTGATGCCGAAATGGTTGAAGAGGGCTTGGGTCAGGGTGATCAGCGCGACACCGATTACCTGCTCCTGATAACCCCATTGCGACACGTCGTGGCCGAACACACCGGCCCATACTAGGTCCCTGAACAACAGGAAAACACCGACATTGACCGATGCGACGACGAAAATGAGGCCAAGTAGATTGATCCAGGCCGTTGCCCAACCCCAGCCTCGACCTCCTAGGATCGACGACCAGTGATAGAGGCCGCCCGCAGTTGGATAGGCCGAGCCAATTTGACCAAGCGACGCGGCAACAACCAACGCGAACAAGCCGCCGATAACCCAACCGATGGTAGCCTCAAAGCCAGCCCCGGTAGCCATCGCTAGCGGAAAAGACGTGATGCCACCCGCCAAAATGCAGATAATCGAGAAGGAGATCGCGAAATTTGAAAAGCCACTCATGCGACGCGCCAATTCTTGCGCGTAGCCCATAGAATGGAGGACCTTCACGTCCTCACTATTGTGTTCGACATTACCAGGCGCTGCCATGAGAGTGTTCCCTTTTTTATACCTTCAGATGGTGCCTTCAATCGAGTGGAGCGGCCGGAACGGCGGCGGCTTTGGCAGCCGCGCCGGCTCAAGACCGGTAAAGATGCCCGCCAGTCGTTCTCCCCATTTTTTCTGTCCGGCTTTGTCCCGGATCTCATCGTTGCGAATTTCAATCATTGCGCACAACAGGCCACGCGAGCGCGCGTGCCGCTCCAGGGTGAAGTAGACCCGGTCGGCAGGCGAGTAAGGCTGGTTGGCGCCAACGGTGAAGCCACCCTGCTGTTGCAGGGCGGCAATCAGCGGGGCCGACAACCGGGCGTCATCGTCATGAATGATGCCGATGTGCCAAGGGCGGTCGACACCCTTGTAAACGGGCGTGAACGAATGCACGGAGACCAGCCGCGTCTCCAGTCCGCGTGCCGCGCGCGTCTCGATCAGCCTGTCGATCGTTTCGTGGAACGGTTTCCAGCAACGGTCGATACGTGCCTGCCGGTCTGCGGCGGACAGGCCTTCATTGCCGGGGATGGCAGTTGTCTCGCTGACGGGCGAGATCAGGTCCGGCGCATCGAGCGGGCGGTTGCAGTCGAGCACCAGGCGCGAAATGCAGGTCTCGACCAGCGGCGCGCCAAGCCGTTCGCTCAATATCTGCGCCACCGGCAGGGCGCCGGGGTCCCAGGCAATGTGGCGGGTGAGCTCTGGGGCCGCGAGGCCGAGCGTTCCATATTCGGCGGGCAGGAAGTTGGAGGCGTGGTCGCAGGTAAAGACATAGGCGCCGTTTCCGTCCGGGTTCGTCACCCTCACGGAATCCGCCGTCGCAAGCTTTCCCCGGCTTGTCGTCTCCATCGATCCGCCGTCCCCTGGGAGCGTATCGTATGTTACGTATTTTGTGTCATTGCGCTCCCATGGATGATTTCATACAGTTTGCCGAACTTTGTCAAACGCCTTTTCCGAAATGCTTGGGGGTGCCGGGTTGGAAACGCAGACGACAACCACTTCCATCGCCGAACTGATCGCCGACCGCATCGACGCGATGCCAGCGGGCGAGCGCAGGGCGGCGCAAACGCTGGTCGCCAACTACCCGGTGATCGGCTTGAAGACCGTGGCCGACTTCTCCCAGCAGGCGGGCGTTTCGTCTCCCACCATCCTGCGTTTCGTCGCCCGCCTCGGCTTCCAGAACTACCCGGAATTCCAGTCGGCGCTGCAGGACGAACTCGCCGCGCAATTGCAGTCGCCGGCCTCGCGCGCCGCCACGGCGCCGAGCCGCAGCGATGCCGCCTCGCCGATGATCGAGGCGACGCTCGACAATCTGCGCGAGACATTCCGCCACCTCTCGGACCGGCAATTGAACGAGATCGCCGAGAAGATGGCCGACCACCGCGGCCACATGTTCCTGATCGGCGGCCGTTTCACCGACCCGCTGGCGCGCTACATGGCCGCCCACCTCGCCATCATCCGTCCCAACGTCTTCCACCTCGTCGGCCAGGAAAGCATGTGGCGCGACCGGCTGATCGACATGGGCAAGCGCGACGTACTGGTCATCTTCGACATCCGCCGCTACCAGGACAGCCTCATCCGCTTCGCCGAGAAGGCGCATCAGCGCGGCGTGCAGATCGTGCTTTTCACCGACCAGTGGCTGTCGCCCATCGCGCGTTTCGCCCGCCATGTGATTGCCGGGCGCACAGCAGTCCCCTCGCCCTGGGATTCGTCGGCGGCGCTGTTCGTGGTGGCCGAAACACTGATCGGCGCCGTTACCCGCCAGATGGAACCGGAAAGCGCCAGGCGCATCCGCGAAATGGAAGGGCTGCGCTAGCGCCAACCCCTCACCGGACCAACCGCCCTTCGATCGACCAGCGCGCCGCCAGGAAGTTAAGGACGGCAGCGACCACGATGCCGGCAATCTTGGCCGGCCACACACCGGTCCAGCCGGCGAGTGCGGCGATGAACAAGCTGGACACGCCGAGCGAGATCAATGCGCCCAGCGAGACAAAACGGAAAACCGAACGGCCAAGCGGGATCGAACGGTCGCGTTCGAACGACCAGAAGCGGTTGGCCGTGAAGGAGAAAGCGACGGCAACGAGCCAGGCCCCGACATTGGCGGCCAGCGGCGGCACGGCAACCCACAGCAGGGCAGAGAAGGCTGCGAGGTCGATGACCGTATTCGCCACGCCGACCACGGCGAAGCGCCCCATCTTGCTGCCAAGCGTGCGGCCAGGATCGTCGCTCATCGAGTGCCGCCTTGGATGCTGACGCCAGCTGCGTCAAGCATGGTGCCGAATTCTTCCGAAGCCAGGAAGTCGTATTCGGCCCGCCGCACCGCCTGCATCGGGTCGCGTGTGGCCAGAATGGCATCGACATGGCCCGGATGGCACATGAACACGCCCCCTTCCGGCAAACCTTCGACAGCGCGGCGCACGGTCGGCGCGAAATCCGACGGCCGGCGCCAGTCATAGATGCCTGCGAGCGGCTTCATCGCGGAAAATCCGGCTGCTTGCATCGATCGGTCGAACCCGCGCGCCAGCGCCGCGATGGTGGCCACCTTGAGTGCCGTCACGCCGACGCCCCGCGACAAAACGGGCGCGCCGCGCAACATCGGCCTTTGAGAGCCGGCGAAACGCATCTTCAGCCAATCCCGCACCACAGGCAGGAAATGCACATGTTGATGTCCGTCGATGGAATCGGGCTCACGGCCGAGCGCCTCGACGAAACGACGATGCTGCGCGTCGAGCTCAGTGTGGATGTCGATGGTGCCGAAGCGCCGACGCTTGAGCGGCGACGCCAGTTCGCCGAGTGAGGGCAATTGCCCTTGCGGCGCAAGGCCCGAAGGCGCCGTCAGCGCCGGCTGGTCGGTCAGCGTGAGATGCAGGCCGATCGCGGCACGGCCGACGAACGGCTTGATCCTTTCGGCGGCCTGTTCCCATTCCGGGAAGCCGGTCATGCAGCTCGTACCGGTCAATCGTCCGCGCCCGATCAGGTCAAGGATCGCGTCCGACACGCCGGGCGATAGGCCGTAGTCGTCGGCGATCAGGCGGATAGAGCGGGTCATGCGTCCGGCTTCTGCTCACCCGCGCCGCTGACGATATCGCGCACGATGTAGACAGGACGGTCCTTGCTCTCGCTGAGCGCCACCCAGACATATTCGCCGATCAGGCCGAGCAGGGCGAGGTTGAAACCGCCGAGCACGACAATGGCGACAAGCAGGGAAGGATAACCGGGCACGGCGATGCCGTAGAAAAACACTTCAAAGAAGACCTTGAGGCCGTAGATGCCGCCAGCCAGCGCAACCGCAAGACCCGACAGGCTGAGGATGCGCAGCGGCAGCACCGAGAAGGAGGCAAAGCCTTCCATCGAAAAGGCCAACAGGTTGAGCCGGCTCCATTTGCTCGTGCCGCTGACGCGCTGCCCCGGCGTGTAGGTCACCGCCTTGTGCCGGAACCCCGCCCAGGCATAGAGCCCCTTGTTGAAACGCCGCTTGTCGCGAAGCTTAGTCAACGCGCGCGCCACCGTCCCGCGCATGACGCGGAAGTCGCCGGCATTTTCAGGAATATCGAAGCGCTGGCTCGAATTGATCAGACTGTAGAACAGCTTGGCCGACTGGCTGCGCTTCCAGCTCGCACCTTCGCGATTGGTGCGGGCATAGACCACGTCGACGTCCGGGTTCTCGACCAGTTCGCCGATCAACTTCAGGCTCACCTCCAGCGAGTGCTGCAGGTCGGCATCCATGATCAAAACCATGTCGCCGCATGTCCTGTCGAGACCGGCCAGCACGGCCACTTCCTTGCCGAAATTGCGGCTGAGCCGGACGATTTCCCATTCGCCGCCCAGTGCCTCGGCAAAGCGCGCGGCGCTGTCGTCGACGCTGCCGTCATCGATCAGGATCTTGCGCGTGGCGAAACCGAAGCGACGGGAAACCTCGGTCTCCAGTTCCAACAAAAGCCGGGCGAAACCTTCCGCCGAGGCCGCCTCGTTCCAGAACGGCGTGACAATGTCGAGCGTGGGCTGGCGCTCAGGCATGCGCTTGTGCTCCGATCCGTTTGAACCTGCCATGCGCAACCGACCAGAACCACCACAATACCGGCAGGACGATCACGGTCATGGCGATGGGCCGGAACCAGAGCCGCAGGGCCTCGTGAAGATGCGAATTGATGCCCGTCAGCCCCGTCGCGAACAAGGCGATGGCGAGCACGGAGGGCAGAATGCCACCCTCCTCATTGTCCCACATCACCGCCAGTGCCATGCCAGCCGGCATCGCTAACACGGCGAAGGTGTTATACTCGACGCGCGGGTTGAGCAGGCTCATGTAGAACGCGGCGGTCAGGAAAATGGCGAGGCCCGCCAGGCGCCGGTCGAGATTGCGATCGTACCACAGCACCAGCCCGAGCGTCGGCAGCGCCACGGCAATCCGCACCAGTGTCGCTGCCTCGCTGGAGATCGGCATGCCTAAGGCGGTGAACGGCGCGGTGAAATCGGCCGTTTCGAAAACGACGGCCTTGTCGACCGACATCGAGGTCATCAGCGTGGCGAAATCACGATAAAGCTGGGTGACATAGTCAGCCGGGGCAAAGGCGTAGGGGATAGCCAGCACAAAAAGCAGCAACGCTAACAGCACCGGGATCAGCCGCAGCCGCAGCGCTCCGACAAGGAGCAAAACGATGATGGCGGTCGGCTTGGCAATCACTGCCACCGTCGCCCACAGGAAGGTTTCGACACGTCGGCCTTCGAGCGCCGACAGAACCAGCAGCCAGCAGGCACCCGCGAGCAGGATGGTCGCCTGGCCGTTGCGCAAGGCTCCGGCCGTGATCGGCACCGCCAGGAAAAGTGCATAGGACAACATCCAGAGCCGGTTGGCCGGATCGATCGTGCGGACCTGCCGCCACGCGGCATAGGTCAGAACAGCAAAGCCAACTATCCGCCACAAGCCGTCGCCGACCACGGGGCCAAGCTTCGTGAACGGCACATAGAGCACCGCGAAGGCCGGTGAATAGAGATAGCCCATGGCGATATCGAGATTGTAGAGCGGCTTGCCGTCGAGGAACAACTCGCTGGCCGTGCGGTAGCTGCGCATCACGGACCGATGGTCTGGCGCCATGCCGGATATAATAAGGATCGCCGCGAACCCGCCAAGCCAAAGTGCCAGGCCGCCCCAATCCCAAGCCTGTCTAGATTTTGCCATTGCCCAACATTGCCCAATGCCGGCGGCTTCCGATGAACCTGAGCCGCCTTTTATCAGGGCGCGGGCATATCATGGCCAAGGCTGTTCGGTACAGCCCGCGAACCGGGAACGCTCCACGACGAGCGTCTTTTCGGGTCCGGTGTCTATGGGCCCAACATTGCGCGGGAATTGCGATCAGGGCCGGATGAAGACCTTGCCGTTGGGTTTGGCCAGTTCTTCGGGTAGGCGCGCCATCGCCTCGGCCAGCGGCACCACCGCCGTGACGTCAGTGGACCAGCGGCCGTCGGCAAAGCGCCTCTGCGCCTCAAGCGCCGCCGGGCCGCGGCGATCCTTGTTGCGACGCATCCAGTCGGTCAGCCAGAAACCCTCGACATGCTTCTGCTGGAAGATGAGCTGGCCGGGCTCGCGGATCATCGTGTCAGACGGGTCGAGCCGGCCATAGATGATCCAGCGCGAGCGCTTGGGCATGGCGTCGAACACCAGCGAAGCCAGCGGACCGGTGACCGCGTCGAGAAAGATGCGAGGCTGTTCGACCTTCATCACCTCGCGCAGCGTCTGCACGAAATCCGGCGCCTTCTCGTTGAGCACATGGGCGGCCCCCAGTTCCTTCAGCAGCGGGATCTGGTCGTCGCGACGCACGGTCACGATCGGATGATAGCCGTCCTCCTTGGCCAGGCCGATGATCAGTTTGCAGAGTTGGCTGGCGCCGGCTGTCATCACGAAGGCCTTGTGCCCCTCGTCCTTGACGATGCCGTACATGGCAATGGCGGTCAGCGGGTTGACGATCATCGCGGCCGCATCCTCGTCGCGGACCGCATCGATCAGCGGAATGCAGGCGAGCGCCTCGGCCAGAGCATAGTCGGCCCAGGCGCCCCAATTGGTCAGGCCCGTGGCGAAGGCAATGCGCTTGCCAACAAGGCTCTGCGCATAGGCATCGTCGCCGGCGGCGACCACCGTGCCAACCCCTTCGAAGCCGGCCGGCTGCCCCTGCACGCGCGGTTGGCCATAGAGGCCCTTCACGAACATCACGTCGGACGGGTTGATCGAAGCCAGGCTCACCTTGATGAGCACCTGCGTTGCTTCAGGCACCGGCACGCCGATCACGCCCGGACGCACATAAGGCTCCATGGCTTCCAGTGCGCTTCCGCTCGGCTGTCGGGCGTAGCCGTCGCCGACCAGGAGTAGCGCCTTCATTTCGGATGCAATGGTCATCGCAATGCTCCTTGCCCAGGGGTGGTTAGGGTTTGAGGATCAACTTGCCGGACGCGCCGCGCCCCAGCACGCGTTTCAGAACGCTGGCCGCATCGGCCAGCGGGTAGACGCCCTCGATTACCGGCTTGACCTTTCCGGCGAGATACCAATCGACCAGTTCGCGCATGTTGCCGGCATAGGTCTGCGGCTCGCGAACGGTGAAATCGCCCCAATAAACACCGACGACGGAGAAACCTTTCACCAGTGTCAGGTTGACCGCCAGTTTCGGGATGGTGCCCGACGCGAAGCCGATGACGAGCAGCCGTCCGTTCCAGCCCATGGCGCGCGCCAGTGCCTCGAAGGCATCGCCGCCAACCGGATCGAAGCCGACATCGACGCCCTTGCCGCCGGTGATTTCCTTGAGCGCGTCCTTCAAATTGTCGTAGCCGAGCACGATGTCGGCGCCGGCCTCGGCGGCGATGCGCTGCTTTTGCGGCGACGAGGCGACACCGATGACCTTGGCGCCCATCGCCTTGCCGATCTGCACGGCGGCAACGCCGGTGGCACCGGCCGCACCCAGAACGCACAGCGTTTCGCCTTGTTCGAGCTGGCCGCGCTGCTTGAGCGCATGATGGGATGTGCCATAGCCGCAAATCAGCGCACAGGCGTCCGCCGCGCTCATCGCATCCGGCAGCTTCATCGCCATCGTCTCGGGAAACGCGACCTTCTCCGCATAGCCGCCGATGACGGTCAGCGCGGCGACCCGGTCGCCGACTTTGATGCTTTGCACTTTCGAACCGGCCGCGATCACCCGCCCGGCCACTTCCATGCCCGGCACGAACGGCACCGGAGGCTTCATCTGATAGAGGCCCTGGACCAGCAGGCCATCGGGATAGTTGACGCCGATCGCCTCGGCGGCGATCACCACGCCATCGCCTTTCGCTTCCGGCTCCGGCCAATCGCCATAGGCGAGCTGATCGAGCGGCGCGAAGGCACGAGCGATGACGGCTTTCATGTCTCTCCTCCCGGATCGAGCATTTTGCCCTGAACGGACCTTACAGCTTTTCCTGCGTGTATTTCTTCAGTTCCTCGCGCGCCACCTGGCGGCGATGCACCGCGTCGGGCCCATCGGCGAGTCTCAGCGTGCGCAGGTGCGTCCAGGCTCGCGCCAGCGGCGTATCCTGGCTGATGCCTTGCGCGCCGTGCATCTGCACGGCCTCGTCGACCACCTTCAGCGCCACGCGCGGCGCCACAACCTTGATCTGGCTGATCCATGGAGCTGCCGCGCGCGCGTCGCCCCGGTCGATCATCCAGGCTGCCTTGAGGCAGAGCAGCCTGGCCATCTCGATCTCCATGCGGCACTCGGCGATGATGTCGAAATTGGCGCCGAGCCTGGCCAGCGGCTGGCCGAACGCTTCACGCCGCACCGAGCGGCGCGACAGCAATTCCAGCGCCATCTCGGCCTGACCGATGGCGCGCATGCAGTGATGGATGCGGCCGGGGCCAAGCCGGCCCTGCGCGATCTCGAAGCCCCTGCCCTCGCCCAAGATCATGTTCGTGGCCGGCACGCGGACATTGTCGAAGCGCAGATGCATATGCCCATGCGGCGCATCGTCATCGCCATAGACCTGCATGGCGCGAATTTTGGTGACGCCTTTCGTATCCGCCGGCACCAGGATCATCGAGTGCTGCTTGTGCTTCGGCTCGCCGGCGCCGCCGGTTTTCACCATGACGATATAGATCGCGCAGCGCGGATCGCCGGCGCCGGAAGCCCACCATTTCTCGCCATTCAGCACATAGTCGCCGCCGTCGCGCCCGCAACGCATGGAAATGTTGGTCGCGTCCGAGGAGGCCACATCCGGCTCGGTCATCAGATAGGCCGAGCGAATTTTGCCTTCGAGCAAGGGACCCAGCCACGCCTTCTTGTGTTCGGCCGAACCGTAGCGTTCCAGCACCTCCATGTTGCCGGTGTCGGGCGCCGAGCAGTTGAAGGTCTCCGCACCCAGATGCGCCTTGCCCATCTCCTCGGCCAGATAGGCATATTCGACCGTGGTCAGCCCGTAGCCGCGATCGGAGCCGGTCAACCAGAAGTTCCACAGGCCGCGCTCACGCGCCTTGGCCTTGAGCCCTTCGAGGATTTCGGTCTGACGTTTCGAATAGGCCCAGCGGTCACCGGCCTTGCCGACCTCCGCCAGGAACTCCTCGTCGAGCGGCATCACCTCGTCGCGCACCATGGCAGCGACCTGG
The DNA here is from genome assembly GCF_008727715.1 of Mesorhizobium terrae. Taxonomy (GTDB): domain Bacteria; phylum Pseudomonadota; class Alphaproteobacteria; order Rhizobiales; family Rhizobiaceae; genus Mesorhizobium; species Mesorhizobium terrae. The sequence goes on along the minus strand of NZ_CP044218.1, from coordinate 2,700,397 downwards.
GCGTGGATCGGCTTCAGCTTTTCGGTCATGCCGAGATTCATGTCGGCCATCACAGGTTCCCTTCCCCGACGCCCAGTCCACGCGCGGTGAAATGGACGACCTGCGCCACGATCGCCTCGATGTCATCCTTGGTTTCGCCGGGGCGCGGCGTGTACCAGAACAGCGGAGAATTGAGCGACACGAACATGAGCTGTTCGGTGATGCCGGGATCGTCGAAGCGCATGGCGCCCGCCTGGCGCGCCGCCACGATCACCTGCCGGAAGATCGCGCCATAGTCGTTGCGAACCTGCATCAGCCGCGCGAATTCCTCGCGTTGCTCCGGCGTGGTCGCACCGCGCAGATAAAGCTCGACGCCTTCCCACACCACGCGCTGATAGCTGCGTGTCACGATCATCTGGCGCGTATGGATCGTCGCCATATGCCGCCATTGTTCCACCGCCGTGCCGGCAAGGCGGCGCGCCGGCTCGATCGCGGCATAGTTCATCGCCATGCCGGTGCGAAACACGTCCGCGAACAGATCGCCCTTGGATGGATAGTGATGATAGATGCGGCCCTTGGTCGAGCCGAGGCTGCGGGCGACATCGTCGATGGAGCTGGCAGCATAGCCCCGCGCCATGAAACAGGCGGCAGCAGCGTCGAGGATCGCGGCGCGGGAGCCGTCGGCGGCGATGGTGCCACCGACGGCTCCGGCCTCCTCTTCCCGCTCCGCCAAGTGCGGTCTCGCTGCCATTGCCCCTCGATTTGCCGGCTTTACAACATGCGAAGTTCAACATACTACTCGGTATGTTGTCAATCCGAATGCCGATTTTCGATACTCATAGAAGCATCGGCGACGAGCGGACTGATTGTAGGGAGGGCCGATGAGCTACCTCGACGACATGTTCTCGGTAACCGGCAAGATCGCCCTGGTCACCGGCGCCGCCACCGGCATTGGCCGCATGGCCGCCACCGCGCTCGTTCGCGCCGGCGCCACCGTCATGATCGCCTCGCGCAAGGGCGAAGATTGCACCAAGGTCGCCGATGAGCTGAATGCAGTTGGCGCACTCGGCAAAGCAGAGGGTTTTGCCGGCGATGTCTCCTCCGAAGCCGGTATTGCCGCCCTTGTCGAAGCGGTCAAGGCACGCACCGATCGGCTGCACATATTGATCAACAATGCCGGCATTTCCTGGGGCGCACCGCTGGAGACCTTCCCGTATCATGCCTGGGCCAAGGTGTTCGGCGTCAACGTGACGGCGGTGTTCCAGCTGACACGCGACCTGCTGCCGCTGCTTGAGAAGGCCGCCTCCGATGCCGATCCGGCGCGCGTCATCAATCTGGGCTCGGTGATGGGCACGCAACCGCTGGCCGATGACGCCTATTCCTACACCGCCTCCAAGGCCGCCGTTCACCACCTCACCCGCACGCTGGCTATCGAGCTGGCGGCGCGGCGCATCACCGTCAACGCCTTTGCGCCAGGCCCCTTCCAGAGCCGCATGACGGCGTTCGCCACCGGCACCGAGGAGAAGGCGAAACATGTCGGTGGCCATGTTCCCATCGGTCGCATCGGCGAGCCGGATGACATTGGCGGCGCCACGCTCTATTTGTGCAGCCGGGCTGGCAGCTATGTCACCGGCGCGATCCTGCCGATCGATGGCGGACAATCGGTGCAGCACGGCCTGACCCTATTCAAGGAATGACGGCCGCGCCGCCACCAGGAGATGCCCGTGCAACCCATCAGTCTCGAAACATTGCTCGCCAGCGTCGGCAAGGAAGTCGGCCTTTCGCCCTGGCGCGTCGTCACCCAGACGATGATCGACCAGTTCGCCGACGCCACCGACGACCATCAGTTCATCCATTGCGATCCCGCGCGGGCCGCGGCCGAAGCCCCCTTCGGCGGCACCATCGCGCACGGCTTCCTCACCCTGTCGCTGCTGTCGGCGATGACATTCGAGACCTTGCCCCCGCTGGCCAAAGGCAAGATGGGCGTCAACCATGGCTTCGACGAGCTCCGCTTCCTGGCCCCGGTCAAGACCGGCGCGCGCATCCGCACCCGCTTCGTGCTGGCCGAAGTGAAGGCGCGCCCGTCGGGCTGGGTGCAGGCCTCCCATGACGTCACCATCGAGATCGAAGGCTCGCTGAAGCCGGCATTGACCGCGCGCTGGCTGACACTCACCTTCGTGGAACCCGAAACGCAGGACGCATGACCGATCCGAACACGCTCGATCCCGCCCTTCTGGCTCCTTATCTGGAGCGCGAAGTTCCAGGCTTTTCAGGGCTGGGAGCGATCGAGAAGTTCAAGTCCGGCCAGTCCAACCCGACCTATCTGTTGACCGCGAAAAGCGGCCGCTACGTGCTGCGCGCCAAGCCGCCGGGACAGTTGCTGAAATCGGCGCATCAGGTCGACCGCGAATTCCGCGTCATGAAGGCCCTTGCCGGGACCGGCGTGCCGGTGCCGCAGATGTTGCATCTCTCGGACGAGAATTCGCCGATCGGGCGCATGTTCTATCTGATGGCCTTCGTCGACGGACGCATCTTCTGGGACCCGGCTTTGCCGGAAGCATCCAGCAGTGAGCGAGCGGCGGTCTACGACGCGATGAACGCGACACTGGCAATCCTGCACGATGTCGACGTCGAGGCCGTCGGCCTCGGCGATTACGGCCGGCCCGGCAACTATTTCGAGCGCCAGCTCGCACGCTGGACCAGCCAGTACCGCGCTTCCGAAACCGAAACCAATGGCGAGATGGACGCGCTGATCGCCTGGCTGGAGGCGAACCAGCCCGCCGATGACGGCCGGCTCTCGCTTGTGCATGGCGACTACCGGCTGGACAATATGATCTTCGCCAAGGACCAGGCTGAGGTGATTGCGCTGCTCGACTGGGAGCTGTCGACGCTCGGCCACCCCTTCGCCGACATCGCCTATCAGTGCATGCAATGGCGCCTGCCGCACCAGTCCGGCTTCAAAGGCCTTGGCGGCATCGACCGCGCGGCAGTCGGCCTGCCTTCGGAAGAAGACTATGTCGCCGCCTATTGCCGTCGGCGCGGACTCGGCGGCATCGCCAACTGGACCTTCCTGCTTGCCTTCTCCTTCTTCCGGCTCGCGGCGATCTGTCAGGGTGTCTACAAGCGCGCGCTGGACGGCAATGCCTCCAATCCTGCCAAGGCCAAGGTCTATGCCGACGCCGTGAAACTGCTGACGCATCTGGCAGCGCGACTGATCGAAGGAGAGAAGTGATCATGGGCCGTTTCGATGGTGCTGCCGTGCTGATCACCGGCGCCACCGGTGGGCTTGGCCAGGGGGCAGCCAAAGGCTTCGCGGCCGAGGGCGCCAAGCTGATCCTGTCTGATATCGATAGGGCCGCGCTGGAACGCTTTGCCGCGACGCTCGGCACGGAGACGGCCACGCTTGCCGGCAATATTGCCGACGAAGACCTTTCCGAAGCGCTGGTGAAACTGGCCGTCGACCGCTTCGGCCGGCTGGACATCGCCGTCAACAATGCCGGCATCGCCCAGAGCTTCGTGCGCCTGCCGCAGGTTCCCTCCGACGAGGCGCGCCGCATCCTCGAGATCGACCTGCTCGGCGTCTTCTACGCGATGAAACATCAGCTGCCGCAGATGGAACGGCAATTCAAGGCTCGCGGCAAGGGTGGCACGGTCGTCAACATCGCCTCAGTAGCCGGACTGGTCGGTGCGCCGAAACTGTCCGTCTATGCCGCAGCCAAACACGGCGTGGTCGGCCTGACCAAATCGGCAGCGGCGGAATATGCCACCAAAGGCGTGCGTGTGAACGCGATCTGCCCGGCCCACACCCGCACGAAGATGGTCGACGATTTCGTCAAGATCTCAGGCGCCCCGCAGGATCTGGCGCTGTCGGAACTGACACGCGGCGTACCGATGAAGCGGGTGGGCGAAGTCCCGGAGATCGTCGAAGCGATGCTGTTCGCGGCCGATCCCAAAAATACCTTTATGACGGGCCACACGCTCGCCGTCGACGGTGGCGTCGGCGCGATTTGAGAAAGACCCCGGCCGGTAATTCCCCAACGATAACTTGCGGATGACCGTACTGAGTATATACTGAAAAAGAGGGGAAATGGGAGCGAGAAAGGCAACAGGATTGCCGCAAACTGCGCAAACACGTCGCGAACAACAAAAAGCGACCTTGCGATCCGAACTTGTGGCCGCAGCCCATAAGCTGGTGCAGCAAGAAGGCTATGAAGGCCTGACCATCCGCAAGCTGGCCAAGATGGTCGGCTATGCGCCGATGTCGGTCTATTCCTATTTCGCTGACAAGCAGGACATCCTGTTCGCGCTCGCCGAAGACGCTTTCCAGACGCTGGCCAAGCGCATCGAGCAGAACGCGCCCGACGATCCGATGGATGCGCTGCGCGCGGTGATGACCGAATATGCCGCCTTTGGCCTCGGCAACCCCAACGAATACCGCACCGTCTTCATGACCGAGAAGGTGAAGCCGCCGGCCGGCCGTACATTCGAGGAAATGGAGAACAACAATCCGGCGATGGCCGTGCTGATCAGCCGTGTCGAGGCCTGCGTTGCTGCTGGCCGGCTGAAGGGCGACCCGCATGCCATCGCAACCATGCTTTGGGCTGTCGGCCACGGCACCATCTCGCTGCTGGTGACCCACCCCTTCTACCCGTTTGGCGACCATCAGGCATTCGTGAAGCGCATGTGCGACTTCAGTCTCGCCGCACTGAGCAGCGATGAAGTCAAAGCGTTAAGCGACCAGCCGGCCAAGCCCTGCTGAGACAGGAAGCAGGCAGCAACGCCAAGCCGGCTGCCGGAGAAATCCGCAAACTGCCCGTTTCCGCGTCTGTTTTTTGACGCATCGGCGTTAGTCGCCGGAAATTGCCGCCCTGCGACAAACCGAGCCCGCCGACACGATTTTGACGAGCGCCATTTTTTACCCAGCCCTTTCAATGTGTTGAAGCCAGGCAAGCCGGCAAGGTTGGTTCGCGCCAGAAGTCGCGTCCAAAAAATTTTCCGTACGCGTACGATTTTTCATTGAAATCCCGCTGAGAGGGGCATACATGGACGATGCAACGTACATGTACGGAAATAGAAATTCAGATATTGAACCGGAGAAAGTCGATGAAAACGACAGCTCTTGCCCTCGCCACCCTCGTTGCCCTGTCGGGTACCGCCTTCGCTGGCCAGGCCACCACCAAGCAGATCAAGGCTCCCGCCACCCACGCCGAAACCACCGTGAAGGGCAAGCTCGACTATGCCACCACCGGCTCGGTCGACAAGGCAGGCTCGAAGGCTGGCACCGCCGGCCCGCGCCTCGGCATCGACGTCAGCCCGTGGGTCATGCCGATCTCCCAGTAAGGTTCCCCCAACCGTCTGGTTGAGAACGGCAAACAAAAAGGGCGGCTGATTAAACCAGCCGCCCTTTTTGCATGTCGAAAACCGTAGGCACGCGCCGTTGACGACCGCCGCAGCCTTGCGCCAACCATGGCGTCATCAGGTGCTATGTCTTCTTGCGCCTCGGCGCGCCCGAGATCGACGTCGATATCACCGAGATGGGATCGCTGGCCGGAAACGTATCCTCCAACCCCTCCTCGAGTTTTTCCTCGCGGTTGGGCTCGCTGCGCCGACGTTTCTCGAACGAGCGCACCGCCGCCGTCTTCTTCGGCTTCCCGGATGTTGCGGATTTCGACGGATCGGCCATGGGCAACTCCCTCTATCCAAAGCCCATGACGGGCTCTGGGGACAGAACGGCGCCGCCCGGCAATGGTTCCTATGCTGCCGCGTCGCGTGCTGCCTCGGACAGGAAAGTGAAAACATAATCCGAGAAGGAGCGCCAGCACTCGACGCGGAAGGTTTCTTCGGCCGTGCGGTAAAGCACGATCTCGACCTTGCCGAGGATGGTACGGGAACATGCGCCGACCGGGAATGCAGCGAGCGACAGGTCCTGTGGGCAGCCGGCGTTCAGCGTCGCCTCGGCGCCCGGACCGGCGACCGCGATCGCCACATTGCGGTGCGAGACGCCGACCGCGGAATGCAACTGCTTGACCTTGGCGCAATCGGCCAGCGGATCAGCCCCGGTCTCGTCGATGACCAGCCATTCGTCCGGCCCGAGCCACAGCGCGAAGCGGCCATCCTTGGCGGCAGAGGTCTTTGGCTTCTTCGGCAATGTCAGCCCGAGCGCCTTGGACAGCGCCGCCAGCGAGGCTTCCGGCGCGCGCAGCGAGATGCGTTCGGCCGGCTCCAGCGCAGTCAGCGTGACGTGGGCCGCCGAGGCATTGCGGCCGGCAAGTGCCGGATGCCGTTCGGCCAGAGCGGTTGTGGTTTTCTGGGCAGCCTTAGCCATTGAGGCGTTCCCCCTTCTCGTCGAAGAACACCATACCGGTGACTTCGACTTCAATCACACGGTCGGGCATCGGCACATAGAGCGTTTCGCCCATGCGATCGCGCCCGCCGGCGACAAGCGCCAGTGCGATCGAGCGTCCGCAATTCTGCGACCAGTAGCTCGAGGTGACGTGACCCAGCATCTTCATCGGCACAGGCTGGTTCGGATTGTCGACGATCTGCGCGCCCTCTTCCAAAACCACTTTCGGATCCTTGGTCTTGAGGCCGACAAGCTGCTTGCGGCCCTTGGCAACGAGGTCTGGCCGCATCATACCGCGAATGCCGACGAAATCGGCCTTCTTCTTGCCGACCGCCCAGTCGAGGCCGGCGTCGTTCGGCGTCACGGTCCCGTCGGTGTCCTGGCCGACGATGATGTAACCCTTCTCGGCGCGCAGCACATGCATGGCCTCGGTGCCATAGGCCGAGGCGCCGTGCTTCTGGCCTTCGGCCCACAACGCTTCCCAAACCGCCTGGCCGTAATCGGCCGGCACGTTGACCTCGAAGCCGCGGTCGCCGGTGAACGACATACGGAACAGCCGGGTCGGCACGCCGCAGATCTTGCCTTCGCGCACCGACATATGCGGCAGCGCCTCGTCCGACATATCGATGCCTTCGACCAGCGGAGCGATGATGTCGCGCGACTTCGGCCCCTGCACCGCGATGACCGCCCATTGCTCGGAAATCGAGGTCAGCCAGACATTGAGATGCGGGAATTCGGTCTGGAGGTAGTCCTCCATCATGTTCATGACGCGAGCGGCACCGCCGGTGGTCGTCGTCACATGGAAGCGGTCCGGCGCCAAGCGCCCGACGACACCGTCGTCATAGATGAAACCGTCCTCGCGCAGCATGATGCCATAGCGGCAGCGGCCTGGCTCCAGCTTCTCCCACGGATTGGTGTAGAGCAGCTCCATGAATTTCGCCGCGTCCGGCCCGACCACTTCGATCTTGCCGAGCGTCGAAGCATCGAACAGGCCGGCGGTCTTGCGCACGGTCACGCATTCGCGGTCGACGGCGGCATGCATGTCCTCGCCGGCGCGCGGGAAATACCAGGCACGTTTCCACTGGCCGACATCCTCGAACACAGCGCCGTGCTTCTCGGCCCAGCCATGCATCGGCGTGCGCCGTGTCGGGTCGAACAGCGGCCCGCGCGCGTGGTTGACGATGGCGCCGAAAGTCACCGGCGTATAAGGCGCGCGGAACGTGGTCAGGCCGACCTCGGGGATCGGCTTACCCAGCATGTCGGCGGCGATCGCCAGACCATGCATGTTGGAAGTCTTGCCCTGGTCTGTGGCCATGCCGTTGGTGGTGAAACGCTTGACATGCTCGATCGAGCGCATGCCTTCGCGCACCGCTTGGCGGATGTCCTTGGCGGTAACGTCGTTCTGGAAGTCGACGAAGGCCTTCACCGTGGTGTCCGGGCCGGCGCCGGGCGCCGAGCCGAGCATGCCGCGCGACCATGTCTCTCCAACCTCGACCTTGGGTTTCGCTGCCTTGGCGGCCTTGCCGCCCGCTTCCTTCGCGGCCTTGACGCCGGCTGCGTAACCCTCGTCCACCGAGGCGGCCAGGCCGTCGGTGCCGTTGCAGGCACCGACCGACACGCAATCCTGCGCATAGGTGCCGGGCACGAAACGCTTGTCCTCGTTGAAGGCGACCTTGCCGCGCGACTGCGAGAAAAGATGCACCGACGGTGTCCAGCCCGCCGACATCAGCAGCGCGTCGATGGCGATGGCGCGCTCGCCGCCGCCATTCTTCGGCTGCACGGTCATCGACGAAACGCGCAGCTTGCCGCCGACGCGCACGACGGCACGGCCGTCGTGGATCTCGATGCCAGCCGCCCGCGCCTGGTCGATCAAGGCGCCAGACGGGTTATCGCGCAGGTCGACGATGGCGGCAACATTAACGCCGGCCTTCTTCAGGTCGATCGCCGCCGCATAGGCGGAATCGTTGGCGGTGTAGACGCCGACATTACGGCCCACCGCAACGCCGTAGTGATTGAGATAGGTGCGCGCGGCGGAAGCCAGCATCACGCCCGGACGGTCATTGTCGGCGAACACCATGTGCCGCTCGATCGCGCCGGTGGCGAGCACGACACGCTTGGCGCGCATCTGCCACAGCCGCTCGCGCGGCAGGTCGTGACCAGGATTGGCGAGATGGTCGCCGGCGCGTTCCACCAAGCCGACGAAATTCTGCGCGTAATAGCCGAAGGCGGTCGTGCGCGACAGAACCCGCACATTGTCCATGGCCTTCAGCCGGGCGACGGCGCCCTGGGCCCAGGCCCAGCCGGCCTGACCTTCGATACGCGCGCCGCTTTCGAAGCGCAGCGCACCGCCGAATTCCGCCTGTTCGTCGGCAACGATGACCCGCGCGCCCGTCTCGGCCGCAGCCAAGGCGGCGGCAAGGCCCGCCGCGCCGCCGCCCAGCACCAGCACGTCGCAATGTGCGAAGCGGGACGCGTAGTGGTCGGGATCCGGCTGGTCCGGCGCCACGCCGAGGCCGGCGGCGGAACGGATATTCGGCTCGTAGAAATTCTTCCAGGCCGACTTCGGCCACATGAAGGTCTTGTAGTAGAAGCCGGCCGAGAACATGGGCGAGGCAAGGTTGTTGACCGCGCCGACGTCGAAGGACAATGACGGCCAACGGTTCTGCGACTTGGCGACAAGCCCGTCATAGAGTTCCTGCACGGTGGCGCGCACATTGGGTGTCTTGCGCGCGCCGTCGCGGGCGATCTCGACCAGCGCATTCGGCTCTTCCGCGCCCGCGGACAGGAAACCGCGCGGGCGATGATATTTGAACGAGCGGCCGACTAGATGAACGCCATTGGCCAAAAGCGCCGAGGCCAGCGTATCGCCCTCGACGCCGGTGAAAGCCTTGCCGTCGAAGGTGAAGCGGGCGGTCTTGGCCGGCGTTAGGCGGCCGGCATTGCTGATGCGGAAAGCGCCGCTCATTTGGAAACTCCGGGCAGTTTCGAAGGCTTCGGCTCGCCGGCCTTGTAGGTCATCACGAACTTGTCGGTGACGGTGTCGCGCACCGCGTTGAAGAAGCGCGCGCAGCCATACACATGCCGCCAGCGCTCATAGATGATGCCCTTGGTGTTCGAGCGGATGAAGAAGAACTTCTCGAAATCGTCGTCGCTGACGGCGGCGATGTCGGACGATCGCGCGATATGCGCTTCGCCGGCGTTACGGAATTCGAGTTCCGGACGCTCTTCCTCGCAATAGGGGCAGCGGATGAGAAGCATTGTCTGTTTCCTATAATTCACCGTCGCCGATGCGCGCGCCTTGCGGCTGGTCGCAAAGCCGTTGTCCGAGCGCTTCGAAGGGCGCCACGCGCTTGATCAGTGTTTCTACCGAATCCATCGGCTGGAAGAGGTCGCGGTTTGCCATGTTCAACAGGGTGACCTGAAAGGGGTCCGTGGAGATGATGACGGTGCGCAGTGCTGGCGTGTCATCCCCGTCGTGTTCCCGCTTTTCCACGAAACTAACGGTCTTACGACCACCGCTCCAGACACAGGCGAGAAAACCGGACGGCACCGAAAACGGCCAGTCATCCTCGTGAGCGACGCGATTGATCTCCTGCAGCCGAACCTCGCTGGCTTGCGGAAGGTGGAACATCCCCTTCTCGCCGGTCAACACGAAGGGCGCAGCCACAGCCATCGTCGCCGCCAGCGTCTGCATCAGTGCGCGACGGCGGCGGCCGCCGCCTCGTCGATCAGGCGGCCGGTGCGGAACCGTTCGATGGTGAAAGGCGCGTTGATGGGATGCGGCTCGTCGCGCGCGATGGTGTGCGCAAAGACGTGCCCCGAACCCGGCGTCGCCTTGAAACCGCCCGTACCCCAGCCGCAATTGACATAGAGCCCCTTGACCGGCGTCTTGGCCAGGATCGGCGAGCGATCCGGCGTGACGTCGACGATGCCGCCCCAGGACCGCAGCATCTTCATGCGCGTGAACATGGGGAACATCTCGCAGATGGCATCCAGCGTATGGGTGAGGATGTGCAGGCCTCCGGTCTGCGAATAGGAGACATACTGGTCGGTGCCGGCGCCGATCACCAGTTCGCCCTTGTCGGACTGCGAGATATAGGCATGCACCGTATTGGACATGACCACGCAGGGGAAAACCGGCTTGACCGGTTCCGACACCAGCGCCTGCAGCGGGTAGCTTTCCAGCGGCATGCGCACGTCGGCCATCTGCATGATGACCGAGGAATGGCCAGCTGCGACGACGCCAACCTTGCGCGCGCCGATGAAGCCTTTCGAGGTATCGACGCCGGTTACCGCGCCGTCGGCGCCACGCCGGATGCCGGTAACCTCGCAATTCTGGATGATGTCGACGCCGCGCGCCGCCGCGCCACGGGCATAACCCCAGGCGACTGCATCGTGACGGGCGGTGCCGCCCCGGCGCTGCAGGGTGGCGCCCACCACCGGATAGCGCGCGTTGCGCGAAATGTTGAGCGGCGGGCAGTAGGCCTTCGCCTCTTCCGGCGTCAGCCATTCATTGTCGATACCGTTCAGGCGGTTGGCATGGACGTGGCGCTTCAGTACCTGGACGTCGTGCACGTTGTGCGCCAGCATCATCACGCCGCGCGCCGAATACATGACGTTGTAGTTGAGGTCCTGTGACAGGCCGTCCCACAGCTTCACGGCATGGTCGTAGATGCCGGCGCTCTCGTCATAGAGATAGTTGGAGCGGATGATGGTGGTGTTGCGGCCAGTGTTGCCGCCGCCGAGCCAGCCCTTTTCCAGCACCGCGATGTTGGTCAGGCCATGTTCCTTGGCCAGATAATAGGCAGTGGCCAACCCATGCCCGCCGGCACCGACGATGATGATGTCATAGCTCTTTTTCGGCTCCGGCGAGGGCCATTGCTCCTCCCAGCCCTTGTGGCCGCGCATGGCCTCGCGGGCGATGGCGAATACCGAATATTTTTTCACGTTACCTAGCCTCGCGTATGGGCAATCGGGCGTCCGACGCGCGAGGTGTATCACTAGCGAAACATGGCTGCCATCCCAGCGCTGTTTGCGACGGCAATTGCCGTTTTGTGCCGTGCCTTCACTCGAAAATCCAACACGAACGATGCAAGAGACATGACTACTTCAGTCTTTTAGCCTGGATTTCTCAACTCGCCCGAATTCGGCGTCGATAGGTATCGCGTGGTGTTGAAACGCTCGCGAAATCAGATCACTTAGTTCGGGCTCACCGGCTTCCAAGACAATCTCGGCGAACTTTTCATCTATGATCTTGCGCGGTCTCAAGGCGATACCTGCCGCAAGTAAACGGACCCCTGGATCTGAGTGGTTTGCCAACCCTCGAACTTGAGCCTCCGACACAGGCATAGACCATCTGATGACTTTGCTGATTTCAGTATAAATCGAGTCAGGCCGCTGCAATGCCGCATTTTTGATCGCTGCTGAAAATTGTTTGGAACCAGCCAAGCGAACAAACTCAACCATACGCCATCGGACACCACTGTCGGGGTCTTCGAGATGCTGAAGTAGCTTTCCCAAAACCTCACCATCTTCTGGCGTAGTACAAGCAGTTAGAGCCCCAATCGCATAAAAGCGAATGCCTGAATTGGAACAATCCAGAAGCGCAGCTATTTCCTGCGTCAGCGCCCTCACCTTCCAACCAAGTTCATTGGCTAGAAAAGCGCCTCGCCGCAGCACCTCCTCAGACGGCGAAGTAATCAAGGGCCGAAGGTTCGCAATCGGAAATCCGTCGTAGAATTGGCCGTAGACATCCCAGATTAATTTGCTCACGTCCTCGAACTCGGGTTCGAGCAACCTCTCGATCATTTTTTGGGGAGTCATTTGAAAAGGGTGGCGCGTCCACCCGCATGTTTTCAGAGGTTTTCGATAACCTGACTTTCATTCGGCAGCAAGGGGCATCAGATCCGGCGCGTTTCGGGTGGTTCGCCTTCCATCGATCTGCGAGCAAGCGCCATCCACTTCTGGAAAGGACCAAGCATATGCTCGCATTGACCAACAAGGTCGCCATCGTCACCGGCGCGTCTTCAGGCATCGGCCGCGCCACCGCGCTGCTCTTTGCCCGCGAAGGCGCCAAGCTCATCGTCGCCGGCCGCCGGCAGGCCGAGCTCGATGCGCTCGTCGCCGAAATCGCCGAGGAAGGTGGCGAGGCCGTCGCCCTTGCCGGCGACGTCAATGACGAAACCCATGCCAAGGCTCTGGTTGAACTGGCGCAGGCCCGCTTCGGCGGACTGGATGTCGCCTTCAACAATGCCGGCGCCGTCGGCCCGATGGGCCCGGTATCCGATATGCCGCGCAAAACCTGGGAAGACGTCCTCGACACCAATCTGACCAGTGCCTTCCTCGCCGCCAAGCATCAGATCCCCGCGCTGCTGGCGCGTGGTGGCGGCTCGCTGATCTTCACCTCGAGTTTTGTCGGCGTCACCGCCGGCATGCCAGGCATGGCCGCCTACGCCGCCGCCAAGGCCGGCCTGGTCGGCCTGACCCAGGTGCTCGCCGCCGAATACGGACGCGAAGGCATCCGCGTGAATGCATTGCTGCCGGGCGGTACCGACACGCCGGCGGCGACCTTCAAGACCGCCGATGAACGTGCTTTCGTCGAGGGGTTGCATGCGCTGAAGCGCATCGCCCGCCCCGAAGAGATCGCCCGCTCGGCGCTTTATCTCGCTTCGGACGCATCGTCCTTCACCACCGGCACGGCTTTGTTCGCCGACGGCGGCGTCTCCATCAACCGCACCTGAGCTCCAATCGATCTCAATTTCCCTGAATTCATCCCTTCTCCGGCCAATGCTGGAGAAGGGGTGAGACTTCGAGATATTTTCGCCGGACAAGAGAGGCCATGCACCCAGCCCGTGCCAGCTACAGCCTGTCGCGGTGACAGGCGCGGCGTCTCCCGCTATTCACCTCGTCCATGGAGGAGATGAGGGGCGCTCTGAAAGACAGGCTGACGCGGAACATCGTTGCCGCGCTCTTCGTCTATTTCATCGTCATCCAGGCATTGGTCTCCGGCTTTTCCTCCGGGGCGATGGCGGCGGCGTTCGACGATGCCGGCTTTGTCATCTGCGCGCCGTCGGGCGATGCACCGCCAAACCCATCCAATACCCACCAGAAGAACCTTTGTCCCTGTGGAAGCCTGTGCCAGATATCGGCGGGGCTGATCGCGGTCCCCACGACCACACCGGCATCGCTGCTTGCGCCGCCGCCAGCATATCGCGATCTCCACTTCAATGTCCCGAATGAAGACGGCCGTCTGCCTTCCGTTCGCGACCTTGCGTTCGACGCCCGGGGACCGCCCGCACCCTTTCACTGACGAGAACCAACGACAGTTCCGCGGTCGCCGCGTCTTTTGACGTGCCGGTGCGGGACCGTCGAACCATTCCTCCATTTCGGTGAAAGACCATGACTGATCTTGCTCTCAGGCAGGCGGCGCGTCCGGCCAGCCCTACCAATGCATCCGACCTCTACCGCGCTGTTTGGCGCTGGCATTTCTATGCGGGGCTGCTTGTGCTGCCCTTTTTGATCACGCTCGCCGTCACCGGCGCGCTCTATCTCTTCCGCGATGAGATCGATGCCCTCGTCCACGCCGATCTGAAGCGTGTCGAGGTCGCCGCGACCACGGCGACCCCGTCGGCGATGATCGAAGCCGCCATCGCGCGCGTTCCGGGCACAGCGGTGAAATTCACGACACCGGCCACCCCAACCTCATCGGCCGAGATAACCGTGAAGAAGACCGACGGCGAAAAGCTGGCGGTCTATGTGAACCCTTATTCGGGCGCGGTGCTTGGTACCTTGCCGGACAAGGGCACGATCATGACCTTCGTCCGCGATCTTCACAGCTTGAGCTTTTTCGGAACCATCGGCCGGACCGCCATCGAGATAGCGGGCGGCTGGGCAATCCTCCTTGTGGCGACCGGCATCTATCTGTGGTGGCCTCGCAAGGGCCGCGGCGGCGTGGTCAGCGTACGCGGCGCACCCAGCCAGCGCATCTTCTGGCGCGACCTCCATGCCGTGACCGGCATTTTCGTCGGCGCGGTAATCCTGTTCCTCGCCATCACCGGCATGCCTTGGTCCGTCTTCTGGGGAGACAAGGTGAACGAGTGGGCCAATGGCAGCAATTTCGGCTACCCCACCGGCCTGAGGGTCAATGTGCCAATGTCCGACGAGCACATGAACCATCTCGGCCAGACCAGCTGGTCGCTCCAGCAGGCGGAAGTCCCGCTATCCTCGGTGTCCGGAACCGCTGCTATCTCCGTCGACCAAGCGATGAAGACCTTCGATCGGCTTGGGCTGGCGCCAGGCTACGCCGTCAACATCCCGACGACCGCCGAAGGCGTCTATACCGGCTCCGTCTACCCCGACGATCTCGACAAGCAGCGCGTTGTCCACCTCGACCAGTATAGCGGCAAGCCATTGATCGATTTGAGCTATGCCGATTACGGGCCGGGCGCGAAGGCAATGGAATGGGGCATCAATGTGCATCTCGGCCAGCAATATGGCGCCCTCAATCAATATGTGCTGCTTGCCGCCTGCATCGCCATCGTGATTTTGGCGGTCAGCGCGGCCATCATGTGGTGGAAACGCCGGCCGATAGGGCGGCTCGGCGTTCCGCCGCTGCCCGGCGACCGCAGGAAGCTCGCCGGCGTCGTCACCATCCTCGCCATTGGCGGCGCCATCTATCCGCTTGTCGGCGCATCGCTGATTTTCGTTCTCATCTTCGACATGATCCTAACGAGGCGGTGGCGCGCGGTCGGATAACAGGATAAGAAGAGGAACGGCTTTCCGTGTGTCCGGCGTGGCGCACGGAAAGCACCAAGTTTTCCGCTTGAACTGTGGACATTCCATCCCGATTCTGCTATCAGCCGCCAGAATTCGCGGTGGAAGCCGCTGCGGAAGCTTAGGGCTATTGCCGATAGCCCAATGATTTCAAATTGAAAGACAGGATCGCCCGTGCAGGTACTCGTCCGCGACAACAACGTTGATCAGGCGCTTCGCGCGCTCAAGAAGAAAATGCAGCGCGAAGGCATCTTCCGTGAAATGAAGATGCGCGGTCACTATGAGAAGCCGTCCGAGAAGCGTGCTCGCGAGAAGGCCGAGGCCGTGCGCCGCGCCCGCAAGCTGGCCCGTAAGCGCGCTCAGCGCGAAGGCCTGTTGCCCTCGACCCCGCGTCCGGCTCCTGCTGGCGCCGGTGCAGCGCGCGCTCCGCGCTGATCCTGCCAAGTTTTCGTCCTTTTCGAAGGATAGCCAAGGTGGCGCGATGGAAATCGCCGCCACCTTTTTGTTTGACGCAAGCCGGTATTTGTATACGCAGGACTGCGGGATAGGGGCCGGTGCGATGATCCGGAATGCCGGGCGTCGGATATTGAGGATACGGCAGCCGATGCATGTTTTGACCGCAGAGCGTGGAAACTCCGTGAACAGGCTCGTTCTGACAGCAGCCTTGCTGTCGGGCCTGGCGCTCGCGGGATGCCAGTCGACCCCGACCGGCGAGCTCGGCTCCATCGACCAGGCGCAGGGATCGAGCGAGAACATCTCCTCGCTGTCGTCAGTCGTCGACCGCAACCCGCGCGACCCGGAAGCCTATAATGTGCGTGGCTCGGCGCTCGGCCGCGGCGGCAAATACCAGGCCGCGCTGAAGGACTTCGACACGGCGATCCAGCTGAAGCCCGATTTCTACCAGGCCTATTCAAACCGCGCGCTGATCTACCGTTTCATCGGCGACCAGCAGAAGGCGCTTGCCGACTACAATCGTGCCATCCAGATCAACGCGAACTACGACGCCGCCTATATCGGCCGCGGCAACCTCTACCGCAAGGCCAACCGCACGCAGGACGCCTTCAACGATTTCCAGAAGGCGATCCAGCTCGATACCACCGACGCGCGCGCCTATCACAATCGCGGCCTGATCTATCAGACCCAGGGCCAGCACAATCTCGCGATCGAGGATTTCTCGACCGCCATCTCGCTGTCGCCGGACGCTTCCGAGCCCTATAACGGTCGTGGCCTCTCCTACCTGGCGCTCAACCAGGACGACAACGCCTTCGCCGACTTCAACATGGCCATCAAGCTCGACGGCAAGAACGCCGAAGCCTGGACCAACCAGGGCCTGATCTATGAACGGCGCGGCGACAAGGCCAAGGCCGCCAAGTCCTATCGCGAGGCGGCGCGACTGGCGCCAACCTACCAGCCGGCCAAGGACGGCCTCTCCAGAGTGAGCAGCGCCGGCTGAGCCGTTGCTGTTTCACCGTTGCCGATGAGCAACGGCCATCTCCTATTTTGACCACGCTCCGACCTTGCCGCTGTCGCGCCATGGTTTTCTGGAACGCTGCGCGCGCTGGACCGTTATCCGGCATGGAACATTGGAAGGACCCGTCCCCATGAAAAAGCTCGTCATTTCCGCCGCACTGGCAACGCTCGCCTTCGCGGCCCCGGCTCATGCCGGCAAGCTGGAACTCGGCGTCCTCGATTGCGTCATCGATGGCGGTCAGTCCTACATCATCGCCTCGAACAAGGGCGTCACCTGCACCTTCCGCCCCTATAACAGCCGCAAGTCCGAACTCTACACCGGCGTCATCTCGAAACTCGGCGTCGATCTCGGCATGACCCATCAGGGCCAGTTGTCCTGGGCGGTTCTGGCGGCATCGAGCAGCTACGATTCAGGTGCTCTGGCCGGCAAGTATTTCGGCGTCAACGCCGAAGCGAGCGTCGTCACCGGCGGCGGCCTCAACGTTTTGGTCGGCGGCTTCGACAACTCCTACGCGCTGCAGCCGCTCTCGGTACAGGCGCAGACCGGCCTCAATGTCGCTGCCGCCGTGACTTCGCTCGAGCTGCAGCATTCGCTGAAGTAAAAGTTGAGCGCGAGGGTCGGGCGTCTTCGCCCGGCCCGACCATTGCGTGGCAGTCCGCTTGGCTGGAGCCGCGAAACCCGCCCCTCGTGCGGGCGAGGCTAGACGACCGTCGTTTTCAGGCGTTCCGCGATCAGCTCGGCAAGGCGCGCCGCGACGGCTTCCTTGCTGAGTTCCGGCCATTCCTCGACGCCCGATTTCGAGACGATGCGCACCCGGTTGCGGTCGCCGCCCATGACGCCGCCGGGGCCGATGCCACTGTCTTGCGAGACGTCGTTGGCAACAATGAAGTCAGCGCCCTTCTTGCTGAGTTTGGCAGCCGCATTCTTCAAAATATCCTGCGTTTCCGCAGCGAAGCCGACCACCAGATATGGCCGCTTCGCATGGTGGCCCACACCGGCGAGAATGTCGGGGTTCTCCACCATCTGCAGTGCCGGCGGCCCCTCTCCGGCCACCTTCTTGATCTTCTCTTCGGCGGAACCCGCTGTCCGCCAATCCGCCACCGCCGCGACGAAAACCGCCGCATCGGCCGGTAGCAGGCTTTCCACGGCTGCCTGCATCTGCCGCGCTGTCTCGACATGGACCGTTGCCACGCCCGCCGGATCGGCGATGGCGACCGGACCCGAGACCAGATGCACTTCGGCGCCAAGCTTGGCCAGGGCGGCAGCCAGCGAATGCCCCTGCTTGCCGGACGAACGGTTGGCGAGGTAGCGCACCGGATCGATCGGCTCATGCGTCGGCCCGGAGGTGACGATGATCTTCCTGCCGGCCAATGGCTTCGGCCGGCTGTCGAATTGCGCCTCGATTGCCGCCACGATCTCCAGCGGCTCGGCCATGCGGCCCTCGCCGGCTTCGCCGCTTTCAGCCATCTCGCCTTTCGTAGGCCCCACAAAACTGACGCCGTCCTTGACGAGCGTAGCGTGGTTGCGCCGCGTCGCCGGATGCGCCCACATCCTGGGATTCATCGCCGGCGCCATCAGCACCTTCTTGTCGGTGGCGAGCAGAACCGTGGAGGCGAGGTCGTTGGCGTGACCATTGGCAAGCTTGGCCATCAGGTCGGCGGTCGCCGGCGCGACCACGATGAGGTCGGCCTCGCGCGACAGCCGGATATGGCCGACATCGTGCTCATCCTGGCGATCGAACAGATCGGCGAAGACATGGTCGGCCGACAGCGCGCCGACCGAGAGCTGGGTGACGAATTGCTGCGCCGCCGCCGTCATCACGCAGCGCACCGCGGCACCCCGCTCGCGCAGCCGCCGGATCAGGTCCAGCGACTTGTAGGCGGCGATGCCGCCACCGATGACAAGCAGGATGCGTTTTCCGGAAAGGGTCATGCTTTGCTCTCAACAGCAATGCTGTCAGATTAGCTTCCAGGCAATGAAGATCAAGGTCAGCGCGATCACCCAAAGCGCAACGCGGCCCGACCGTGTGTGGCGGGCTTCCGCCTTGCCGATCGCCTTGGCGGTTGCGTCGTCGAACCGCAGGCCATGTTCGGCCATCAGGTCAATCTCGCGCGACAGCCGCTCGGCGCGCGCCGCGAGGTCAGGCGCCTGCCGGGCCAGCGAAACCAGCGCGCCGACGCCTTCGCGCGCATCTTCCAGCATGCCGCGCGGGCCGAGATTGGAGCGGATCCAGTCGCCCACCACCGGCTCGGCGGTCTTCCACATGTTGAAGGCCGGGTCGAGCGTGCGGGCCACGCCTTCCACCACCACCATGGTCTTCTGCAAAAGCACCAGTTCCGGGCGCGTCTGCATGTCGAACAGTTCGGTCACCTCGAACAGCAGCGTCAAGAGCTTCGCCATGGAGATGGTTTCGGCCGGCTGGCCGTGGATCGGTTCGCCGATGGCGCGGATCGCCTGGGCGAAGGCGGCAACGTCGTGCTTGTGCGGCACGTAGCCTGCCTCAAAATGCACTTCCGCGACGCGCAGATAGTTGCGCGTGATGAAGCCGTAGAGGATTTCGGCGAGGAACCGGCGCTCCTTCTTGCCAAGGCGGCCCGCGATACCGAGATCGACCGCCACGATGGTGCCATCGGCTTCCACGAACAAATTGCCCGGATGCATGTCGGCGTGGAAAAAGCCGTCGCGCAGCGTATGGCGCAGGAACGACTGGATCAGATTGGCGGCGATCGCCTTGAGGTCGTGGCCGGCGGCGGCCAGCCCCGCTATGTCGTTCATCTTGACGCCGTCGACCCACTCCATGGTGAGCACGTCGCGGCCGGTGCGCTCCCAGTCGACCGAAGGCACGCGGAAGCCGGGATCGGCCTTGGTGTTCTCGCCGAGTTCGGAAAGCGCAGCACCCTCGAGACGCAGGTCCATTTCGATCTTGGTGGTCTGGGCGAGCGTCTCCGTCACTTCTACGGGGCGCAGGCGCCGCGACGACGGGATGTATTTTTCCTGCAGGCGCGCGGCGAGGAAGTAGCTTTCGAGATCGTGATGGAAGCGCCTGCGCACGCCAGGTCGGATCACCTTGACCGCTACCCTGGTCGGCACCCCTTCCAGCAACGCTTCGGCTTCATGCACCTGCGCGATCGAGGCGGCAGCTACCGGTTCGTCGAAACGTGCATAGAGGTCGGAAAGCGACCGGCCGAGCGAAGACTCGATGGCGGCAATGGCCTGCGATTGCGGGAAGGTTCCCATCTTGTCCTGCAGCAGCGCAAGATCGAGCGCGATGTCGTTGCCGACCACATCCGGCCGCGTGGCCAGGAATTGCCCAAGCTTGACGTAAGACGGCCCGAGGCGGGCCACCGCATGCGCCATGCGATCGCTTCTGCCTTCCCGCAACGCCCGGCGGCGGGTGAACAGCCGCGCCATCCGCCAGCCGAATTTAGGCAGGCCGGAAAGCTGGTCGCCGGGAATCGCCGCGACGACGCCCTCGCGCACCAGCACCCAGCCGGCCCGAACGAGGCGGAATGCAGCGCCGACCGAACTCATGAACGCACCTGCCTCAAAGCTTCCAGCCCGAATGCGCGGCGGCAATGCCGCCGGTATAGTTGCGGAAGCTGACGCGTTCGAAACCGGCCGCGCCGATCATGGCGGCGAAATTCTGCTGATTCGGGAACTTGGCGATGGATTCGACCAGATAGGCGTATGGCTCGCCGTCACCGGTCACGGCCTTGCCGATCTTCGGAATGGCGTTGAACGACCAGCTCTCATAAACCTTGTCGAGCAACGGCATCTCAACCTCGGAGAATTCGAGGCACAGGAACCGCCCGCCGGGCTTCAGCACCCGGAATGCCTCGCCAAGCGCAACTTCGATGCGTGGCACGTTGCGGATGCCGAAGGCGATCGTATAGGCGTCGAAGGAGTTGTCGGCGAAGGGCAGTTCCTCTGCATTGGCTTCGACGAAATCCGTATTCGCCGCCAGCCCGCGCTTTTCCGCCCGCTCACGACCGACGGCCAGCATCGAGCCATTGATGTCGAGCACGGTGGCATGCACCTGACCCTGGCTGGCGTCGATGATGCGGAATGCGATATCGCCGGTGCCGCCCGCCACATCCAGCACCTTCCAGCCCGGCCGCTTCGGTGGATTGAGCCAAGCGACCATGGCGTCCTTCCACAACCGGTGCATGCCGGCCGACATCAGGTCGTTCATCAGGTCGTAGCGCTTGGCGACCTTGTGGAACACCTCGTTGACCAGCGGCTGTTTCTCGCCGCTGCCCACCTGCCTGAAGCCGTAGGAGGTCTCCATGCCACCGGCCGCAGTGGTTCTCTCAACTGACATCTTTTCGATCCGCCATAAAATCGGCCGGACCATAGCCGATCGAGATACGCGACGCTATTGTCAAAGGCGCGGTGTTCGGCCGCGCCGGCCGGCCCGTTCACAGGAATGCCTCATGATCTTGAAAGCCGAATTGCACTGCCATGTCGAAGGGGCGGCGGCGCCCGAACTCGTCATCCAGCAGGCGCGGAAATATGGCAAGGACCCCTCGCCCTTCATCCGCGACGGGTCTTTCGTGTGGCATGACTTCACCTCGTTTCTTGCCGCCTACAACTTCTCCGCCGATCTCTTCCGCACCGAGGAGGATTATGTCCTGCTGGCCGAACATTATCTGACCAGCCTGGCGCGCGACGGCGCCATCTATTCAGAGGTCTTCACCTCGCCCGATCATGCCATCCGCGCCGGCCTGTCGCCCAAGGCTTATACCGACGCGCTCGGCGAAGGCATGGTGCGCGCCAAGGCCAAGACCGGCATCGAAGGGCGCATGATCGTCACCGGCGTGCGCCATGTCGGCGTCGAGGCGATCGAGAAAGCCGCCCGTTTCGCCGCCAAATGCAACCACCCGCTGGTGACCGGTTTCGGTGTTGCCGGCGACGAGCGCATGGGCGACTTCGAGGACTATGTGCGGGCCTTCGAGATCGCGCGCGAGGCCGGCCTTGGCATCACCATCCATGCCGGGGAACTGATGGGCTGGGAAAGCGTGCAGGCGGCTCTCGACCATATCCGCCCCTCCCGCATCGGCCATGGCGTGCGCGCCATCGAAAACCCAGACCTCGTGCGCCGCATCGCCGACGAAGGCGTCGTTCTGGAATGCTGCCCGGGTTCCAACATCGCGCTCAAGGTGTTCGACAGTTTCGCCGAACATCCCTTTCCGGCCCTGAAGGCCGCCGACTGCAAGGTGACGCTGAACTCCGACGACCCGCCCTATTTCTGGACTTCGCTGAAGCGCGAATACGACATCGCGGCCGAGCATTTCGGCATGAACGAAAAGGCGCTGACCGCCGTGACCCGTACCGCGATCGAGGCTGCCTTCGTCGACAAGAAGACCAAAGCCACTCTCATCGCACGGCTGGACAAGGCCGGCGCGCGCTGAACGCCCGCAAAAACTGTGGTTCCAGCAGGCTTGGGCGTTTATCGGCCAAGCCATAGCCGCTAGGGTCTTTTCCAAGCATCGAGGAGAAGACCATGAAGGGCGTAACCGTCGTCGACCATCCGCTTGTCCAGCACAAGCTGACCATCATGCGCAACAAGGATACCTCGACGGCTTCCTTCCGGCGGCTGCTGCGCGAGATCTCGCTGCTGCTCGGCTATGAGGTGACCCGCAATCTCGAACTGACTAAGACGACCATCGAGACCCCGCTCGAGACGATCGAAGCCCCCACGCTGGAAGGCAAGAAACTTGTCTTCGCTTCGGTCCTGCGCGCCGGCAACGGCTTGCTCGAAGGGCTGCTCGATCTGGTGCCGGCGGCGCGCGTCGCCCATATCGGCCTGTATCGCGACCACGAGACGCTGCAGGCGGTGGAGTATTTCTTCAAGGCGCCAAGCGACCTCGCCGACCGCCTCATCATCGTCGTCGACCCGATGCTTGCCACCGCCAATTCGGCGATCGCGGCCATCGACAAGTTGAAGGAGCGCGGCGCCACCAACATCCGCTTCCTGTGCCTGCTTG
The DNA here is from genome assembly GCF_008727715.1 of Mesorhizobium terrae. Classification (GTDB taxonomy): domain Bacteria; phylum Pseudomonadota; class Alphaproteobacteria; order Rhizobiales; family Rhizobiaceae; genus Mesorhizobium; species Mesorhizobium terrae. Next base: position 2,677,845 of record NZ_CP044218.1, on the reverse strand, counting down.
CCGCGCCCGAGGGCATCGAGCGTTTCACCAGCGCCCATCCGGATGTTCCGGTCTACACCGCCTCCATCGACCGCCAGCTCAACGAGAAGGGCTACATCCTGCCCGGCCTCGGCGATGCCGGCGACCGTATGTTCGGCACCAAATAGGCTGCCTTTACCCTTCGTTTACGCAGCCCAGCGGTTTCAACGCCAAGGCACGCATTCACGGGCCGGCATTAAAGCGTCGAATACCAAGACGGCTTAGGGTGCGCCTCGCATAGGGGCGTTTCATGCTGCGTAAACTGGTCATCCTGGGTATCTTCGCCGGCGGTTCCGCCGCCATACCCAGCATCTTTCAGGCAAACCCGCAGTTGCTCGAGCGGCTGTTGGGAACCGGCTCCAACGCGCCGGTCCAGAACATCTCCTCGCCTGCCGCTCAGGCAACGGCAAACTCCGCGCCGCAACAGCCGCTGGGCCGCAAGGTGCTGATCGAGGCCAATGCGACTGGGCATTTCCTGGCGAGCTTCAAGATCAACGGTCGTCAGGTCGACGCCATGGTCGACACGGGCGCCACATTGGTGGCGCTCAACGCCTCGACGGCGCGCCGCGTCGGCGTCTCCGTCGGCCCGGCCGATTTCAACCATCAGGTCAACACTGCCAACGGCCCGGTCAAGGTGGCGCTGGTTCGCCTCTCCAGCCTGCAGATCGGCAAGATCGCGCTCGACGATGTCGACGCCGTCATCATCGACGACAGGTCGCTCGGAACCAACCTCATCGGCATGAGCTTCCTGAAACGGCTCGACAAATACACGGTCGAGAATGGCGCGCTGATGATGGCGCAATAGCGCCGTCGGCGTCAGGCGCGCGGTGCGATCCTTCGAATGATCGCCTTTTCGCCGGCCGGCTTGGCGGGACCGATCGTATAGGCCGAAATCACTGCGGCGGCGGCTATCTCGGCGTCACCTTGCGAGCGGGCATGGACAAGCGCCAGCGCTTCGCCGATGCGCACTTCGGAACCGACCGGCAGGAGCCGGGTGAGCCCGACCGTGTGGTCGATGCTGTCATGTGGGCGGATGCGGCCGCCGCCCAGGGTCACCACGGCAAGACCGATGTCGCGGGTCGCGATACCGGTGACGAAACCGCTGCGCGGGGCTTTCACCGGGAACTGAACCGGCGCCACGGGCACGTATTTTCCAGGCTTTTCCACGAAATCGGCCGGCCCACCGAGCGCCCTGACCATACGGCCGAACACGGCCGCCGCCCGGCCGCTGGCCAGCGCCTCAGTGGCGCGCTGCATGCCATCCTGATTGGACGAAACGAGACCCGCCGACTGCAGCATTTCCGCGGCCAGCGCCAGCGCCACCGTTTCCAGCCGCTTGTCGCGATAACGGCCGGTCAGGAAATCGACCGCATTCAAGACTTCGACGGCATTGCCGGCGGCGGAAGCGAGCGGCTCGTTCATGCCGGTGATCAGCGCGCTGGTCTTCAGACCCGCGCCATTCGCCACCTCGACCAGGCTGGTGGCCAGCGCCGTCGCATCGCGCGACTTTTCCATGAAGGCGCCGTTGCCGAGCTTCACGTCGAGCACCAGCGATTGCAGGCCGGCCGCCAGTTTCTTCGACAGGATCGAGGCCGTGATCAACGGCACCGACTCCACCGTGGCGGTGACATCGCGAATGCCATAGAGGCGCCGGTCGGCGGGGGCGAGATCGCCGGTCTGGCCAATGATGGCCGCACCCGCCTCGAGTACCGCCTTGCGCAGCAGAGCGACATCTGGCTGACTGATATAGCCAGGGATCGAATCCATCTTGTCCAATGTCCCGCCGGTATGGCCGAGACCGCGTCCCGAGATCATCGGTACATAGGCGCCGCAGGCCGCCACCATCGGCGCCAGCATCAGCGAGACATTGTCGCCAACCCCGCCGGTGGAGTGTTTGTCGGTGACCGGGCCCGGCAGGTCGGACCAGTCGAGCACGTCGCCGGAATCGCGCATGGCGAGCGTCAGCGCCACCGCCTCCTCCCGGCTCATGCCGTTGAAGAAGACGGCCATGGCCAGCGCCGCCGCCTGTCCCTCGCTGACCGAGCCGATGGTGATGCCGGCGACGAAGGCAGCGATTTCGTCAGCCGACAGCCTGAAGCCGTCGCGTTTCTTGCGGATGATTTCCTGAGGCAGCATGAAGGCTCACCCGTCCAGCAAGCCGTCCTGGAACATCTTCTTCAGCACCGTGGCGAGCTTGGCTCCGCCGATCGGCGCCATGTCCTTGGTCTCGGTGTGGGAGAGTTCCGCACCGGTCATGCCGGCGGCCAGATTGGTGATGACCGAGCAGGCCGCCACGCGCAGGCCGAAGAACCGGGCAAGGATCACCTCCGGCACGGTCGACATGCCGACCGCGTTGGCGCCCATGATGCGCGCCATGCGGATTTCCGCCGGCGTCTCGAAGGACGGGCCGGAGAACCACATGTAGACGCCTTTGTGCAAGACAGTGCCGGTCGACTTCGCCGCCCGCTCGATCGCCGCCCGCATGCCAGCATCATAGGCCTCGGTCAGCCCGACGAAACGCCTGTCGGTTGGCTCGCCGAACAGCGGATTGGAGCCGGAGAAATTGATGTGGTCGTCGATCAGCATCACCGATCCGGGCGGCATGTCCGGGTCGACGGAGCCGGCGGCGTTGGTCAAAAGCAACTTCGTCACGCCGATGCCGGCCAGCGTTTCGATGACCGGGCGCATCGCGGCGGCATTGCCATGTTCATAGTAGTGCGCCCGACCGGCCAGCATCAGCACCGGCTTGCCGGCGAAGTGTCCCGCCACCACCGCGCCGGCATGACCGGTCACGCCGCTCTGCGGAAAGCCGGGCAATTCGGCATAAGGAATGCGGATGGCGTCCTTGACCTCATCGACCAGTCCGCCGAGCCCGGAGCCCAGCACGAGCGCGGCACTCGGCACAAGACCGTCCAGCCGCTCGACGAGGCGATCGATCGCGTCCTTCATTTGAGGATGTCGCCCCGGAACCCATAGGGCAGCATCTCGCCCATGGTCACCGTCTCGGCCACGCCGGTCTCGTCGCAGAGATAGAGTTTGGTATCGGGCCGGGTGAATTCGGCGAGCCGCTGGCGGCAACCGCCGCAAGGCGAGCATTTGGCCATGCGTTCGGCGATGACCGCGATCTCGACGATCTTGCCGCCGCCACCCATGATGTAATGGCCCAATGCGGTCGTCTCGGCGCACCAGCCTTCCGGATAGGACGCCACTTCGATGTTGGCGCCGGAAAACACGCGCCCATCCTCGGTGCGCAGCGCTGCACCCACCGGGAATTTCGAATAAGGCGCATAGGCCTTGGCCATGGCCGCCTTGGCGGCGAGGTAGAGGTCATGCGACATCGGTCAGCGTTCCTTCACATAGGGCACGCCGCCGGCGCGCGGCGGGATCGCCTTGCCGATGAAGCCGGCAAGCAGGATCACGGTAAGCACATAAGGCAACGCCTGCATGAACTGCACCGGCACCTTGCCGATGATGGGCAGCGGCGTTCCTTGCAGGCGGATCGCCAACGCGTCGAGGAAGCCGAACAGCAGGCAGGCGAACATGGCGTTGACCGGCCGCCATTTGGCGAAGATCAGCGCGGCAAGCGCGATGTAACCCTTGCCCGCCGTCATGTCCTTCACGAAGCCGCCGCTCTGCACCATCGAAAGATAGACGCCCGCGATGCCGGTCAGGATACCGGTGCAGATGACCGCGCGGTAGCGCAGCCAGGTGACCGAGATGCCGGCGGTGTCGACCGCCGCCGGGTTCTCGCCGACGGCGCGGAGACGCAAGCCGAAGCGGGTGCGAAACAACACCCACCAGGTGAATGGAACCGCCAGGAAGGCGACGTAGACCAGCAACGAGTGGCCGGAGATCAGCTCCGAATAGATCGGTCCGATGATCGGCACGTCGCGCATGGCGTCGGCGCCGGGAAGCGTGATCGCCTCGAACCGTTCGTTCGGCGCCAGAGCCGGCGTGCGGCCGCCCTGCTGGAACCATGCCTGGCCGAGAATAATGGTCGAGCCGGCGGCGACGAAGTTGATCGCGAGGCCGGAGACGATCTGGTTGCCGCGATGGGTGATCGAGGCGAAGCCATGCACCAGGGCCAGCGACACCGAAATCAGGATTGCGATGCCGAGGCCAATCCAGGCCGAGTGGAAGACCGATGCAGCGGCGGCACCTGCGAAAGCGGCGGCCAGCATCTTGCCTTCGAGGCCGATGTCGAAAATGCCTGACCGCTCGGAATAGAGCCCTGCCAGGCAGGCCAGAAGCAAAGGCACCGACAGACGGATGGTGGAGTCCAGCGTCTGGATGACGATGTTGAAGAAATCCATGTCAGGCCCCCTCGCCCTTCACCGCCGCCATGCCGACCGATTTCGGACTGAACGAAGCGAACAGTGTCTGGATATAGGGCCGGAACATGTGCTCCAGCGCGCCGGCGAACAGGATGACGAGACCCTGGATGATGACGATCATGTCGCGGCTGATGGCCGGCATCTCGAAGGAGAGCTCGGCGCCGCCCTGATAGAGCATGCCGAACAGGATCGACGCCAGGATGATACCCACCGGATGCGCGCGCCCCATCAGCGCAACGGCGATGCCGATGAAGCCGGCGCCGCCGGCCAGATCGACATAGACGCTGTGCTGGTCGCCCATGATCGCGTTGATCGACATCATGCCGGCGAGCGCGCCCGAAATCAGCATGGCGATGATTGTCACCCGCACTTCCGAAATGCCGGCATAACGCGCGGCCTTCTGGCTGAAGCCGAAGGTGCGTATCTCGTAGCCGAGCTTCGTTCGCCAGATCAGCAGCCAGACCAGATAGGCCATGACCAGGGCCAGCAGGAAGGAGACGTTGAACGGCGCCGAACGGATCTTGGCGCCGAACAGTTCGATGATCCAGTTCAGCCGGGGCAATTGGGCGCCCGCTTCGAACGTGCGTGTCTTGACCTCCTGCATCGCCTCCGGTTTCAGCACGTCGCGCAACATGTAGATCATCAGGCTCGCCGCGATCATGTTGAACATGATCGTGGTGATGACGATGTGTGAGCCGCGCTTGGCTTGCAGATAGGCCGGGATAAAGGCCCAAGCCGCGCCGAAGAGAGCGGCGCCGGCGATGGCGAACGGGAAAGTGACGAACCAGGGCACGACCCTGTCGAGCGCCAGGCAGACCAGGCCGACACCGAGCCCGGCGACATAGGCCTGGCCTTCGCCACCGATGTTGAACAGGCCGGCATGCATGGCCACCGCAACCGCAAGGCCGGTGAAGATGAAATTGGTGGCGTAGAACAGCGTGTAGGCGATGCCCTGTCCGCGGCCGAACGCCCCCTCCACCAGGATGACCGCGGCGCGCAAGGGATTTTCCCCAACCAGCAACACCACCAGGCCGGCGACGGCAAAGGCGACCGCAAGATTGATGAGCGGGATCAGGCCATAGTCGGCCCAGGCCGGCAGCTTGGCATAAGGTGTGCTCATTCGGCTGCCTCTTTCTGCTCGACACCTGCCATCAGCAGGCCGAGTTCGCCTTCGCTCGCATCCGGTCCGCGCTCGCCGACGACACGGCCGGCGAACATCACAAGGATGCGGTCGGAAAGCGAGCGGATCTCGTCGAGTTCGACCGAGACCAGCAACACCGCCTTGCCCTGATCGCGCATGGCGATCAGCCGCTTGTGGATGAACTCGATGGCGCCGACATCGACGCCGCGCGTCGGCTGGCCAACGATGAGCACCCCGGGATCTTGTTCAATTTCTCGCGCGAGCACGATCTTCTGCTGGTTGCCGCCAGAGAAATTGGCGGTCTTCAAGCGCGCATTGGCGGGCCGGATATCGTATTTCGCGATCTTGTCCTCGGCGTCGGCGACGATGGCGTCGATGTCGAGCAGCGGCCCTTTCACGTAGCGCTTGTCCGCGTGATAGCCGAGGATCGAATTCTCATGCTCCTCGAAGGCCAGCACAAGGCCGACGTGATGCCGGTCCTCCGGCACATGCGCGAGCCCGCGCCGACGCAATTCGGCCGGATCGGCGGCCCCTGTCAGATCGATCGGCTTGCCGTCCAGCGTGACGCTGCCCGAAACCGCCTTGCGGATGCCGGAGATCGCCTCCAGCAACTCAGACTGGCCGTTGCCGGCGACGCCGGCGATGCCGACGATCTCGCCGGCGCGCACGTCAAATGAAACATCGTCAACCATGGTGACGCCGCGTTGGTCCTTCACCACGAGGTTCTTGACCGAAAGCTTGACTTCGCCGGCCTTGGCCTCGCCCTTCTCGACCCGCAGCAACACGCGGCGCCCGACCATCAGCTCGGCCAGTTCCTCGACGGTGGTCTGCTTGGTCACGCGCGTCGCCACCATCGTGCCCTGGCGCATGACGGAAACAGTGTCGGTGATCGCCATGATTTCACGCAGCTTGTGCGTGATCAGCACGATCGTCTTGCCCTGGTCCTTGAGCTGTTTGAGGATGCGGAACAGATGGTCGGCTTCGGCCGGTGTCAGCACGCCCGTCGGCTCATCGAGAATGAGGATTTCGGCACCGCGATAGAGCGCCTTGAGGATTTCGACGCGCTGCTGCAGGCCGACCGGCAGCTCCTCGATGATCGCGTCGGGGTCGACCTCCAGCCCGTATTCATGCTCCAGCCGATCAAGCTCGGCGCGCGCCTTGGCGATCGAGGATTTGAGCAGCGCGTCGCTCTCGGCGCCGAGGATGATGTTTTCCAGCACCGTGAAATTGTCGACCAGCATGAAATGCTGATGCACCATGCCGATACCGGCGGCGATGGCGTCGTTGGAGCTCTTGATCGAAGCCGGCTTGCCGTTGACCCGGATTTCGCCGCTGTCGGCCTGATAGAAGCCGTAGAGGATCGACATCAGCGTGGACTTGCCGGCGCCGTTTTCGCCAACGATGCCATGGATCGTCCCGCGGGCGATCTCGAGATTGATGTCGCGATTGGCGCGCACGGCGCCAAAACTCTTGTTGATGCCGATCAGCTCGATTGCGGCTTCCGCCATGCGATCGTTCCCATAATTTTTTTATCGTTTGGTCAAAATGACTAGCACGGCACCTGTCCCCTGCCAATTGGCCGGCTATGACGCCCACTCTCGACAAATCCCGGCATGCTTGTCAATTTCGAACACGCGCGGCATGCGCCATTGACAGGCGCCGTTGTGCAACTCAAGCCCGCGAGAGCAGGGTCCCCAGGGAAATTGACATGACCGACAACCGATTGATGACGCTGGAGATCCACGTCGCCGAACAGGCCAAGACCATCGAGGAGCTGTCCGGCCAGATCGCGGAGCAGTGGAAGACGATCGAGCGCATCCAGAAGAAGCTCGACGCGCTGACCAGCCGCTTTCTCGCGCTGGAAGAGCAGACGGCGCCGGACGTTCCGGTCACCAAGCCGCCGCACTGGTAGAAGGAGTTTTGGGGGATGAGGGAGGCGCAGCGATGACCGGAGAAGGCGACCGCATTGCGCGGGCCAGTGACTACGTACTTGGCCTGATGAACGAACGGGACCGCGAGCGGGCCGAACGTGACCTCGAAATCGATCCGGCCTTCCGCAATGCCGTCATGCAACTTGCCGAGCGCATGCATCTGTTCGATCGCGCCGGCAGCGACACGGAAAACACCAGCCGCCCCTGGCAGGACATCGCCGCCCATATCGCCGCGCTGCCACAGATGCCGCCGCTCGGCCAGGATCGGGTGGGAAGCGGCAAGCCCGTCATCGACGGCCCGCGCCCGCCGATAGGCATCGGCCTGCAAGCATTGCCCGGCCGGCTGGCCCTATCGGTGGCCGCGGGGCTGATCATCGCCTTTGCGCTTGGCTACCTTGCCGGGCGTTTCGCCGGCTGATCGCCGTCAGGACATCGTCAGCCTTCGCCGGCTTCATCCGCCATGGCCGACGAGCCTGCCGAAGGCTCCCACAATTCGATCGGATTGCCTTCGGGGTCATGGATGCGGGCGAAGCGGCCGACCTCGGAATCCCACTCGCCCCGCGTCTCGACCGCGATGCCGGCGGCCTTTAGGCCGGCGATCAGTCCATCCAGATCGTCGACGCGGAAATTGACCATCCACTGCTGTTCGTCGCGGCCGAAATAGTCCGTGTCCTGAGCGAATGGACTGAACACAGTAAGCCCGGCATCCTGGCGCCATACGGTCTTGGCGATGTCATCGATGCCGAGATGGCGCTCGTACCATTCGGCCAACAGCTTCGGATCTTGGGCGCGAAAGAACACGCCACCAATACCGGTTACCCTCGCCATGCTGTCATCTCCCCTTGCAGCATCCCCAGCCGAGGCACTCTAGCACGCGGCAACGACAGATGAGGCAGTTCGGCGACCGGCTTTTGAGAGCGTGCTAAAGTTTCCGTTTCATCAGCACCAGTGGCTCGCCGTCGATGACCATCCTTTCGGCGACCGTCCAGCCGAGCTTGATGTAGAGCGCCTCGGCGCTATCGGTGTAGAGATAGAACTCGCGGCAGCCGACTGCATGGGCATGGCGTTCGACCGCCGCGATCAGCGTTGTGCCGAGACCTTGTCCGCGATGATTTTCGGCGACGACCAGGCCGGCGAGCCATGGCGACACCTCATGCAGCGGCTCGATCTCCTCGCGCACGAACAGGCACGAGCCGATCGGCTCGCCATCGATCTCGGCGACGAAACCGGCTTCGAAACCATCGCCGTCGATGAGTTTCGCCAGCCCGGCCCGGTCGGCTTCCCGCGAAATCTTGCCGTCGTCAAAGAAAGTAACGTGGCGTAGCTTCACCAGCGCGGCGAGATCGGAATGTCGCATCTTGCGAATGACTGGGGGCATGGCGGTTCTCGTCAGTGTCGGCAAAAGCGCCTCGAATTACCGCCACCCTCTGCCGCCATGGTCGCACAAGGGCAAGGCGCACAGTGCATCGCCGGGATAGACCACGCCGGACCTATCGGTTCTCAAAAAAGAACCGCCGGACTTTCGCCCGGCGGTTCGTCATTCGTCCGTCAAATGCCGATCAGTAAGGGCACTTGTTGTCGCTCGAATAGTCATGCACCTGGATCTTGCCGCCAATGATGTCTTCCTTGGCCTTGTCGGCGGCAGCCTTCATCTCCGGCGTGATGAGAGCCTTGTTGTTGTCGTCCAGGGCGTAGTCGACGCCGCCTTCCTTGAGGCCGAGATTATTGATGCCACCGGTGAACTTGCCATTCTTGGCGTCGGTGAAAGCGCTGTAGACAGCAACGTCGACGCGCTTCAGCATCGAGGTCAGCACCTTGCCGGGCTGCAGGCCGTTCTGGTTGGAATCGACGCCGATGCCGAGCTTGCCCGCATCAGCCGCCGCCTGCAGCACGCCCACGCCCGTGCCACCAGCCGCCGCGTAGATCACGTCGGCGCCCTGATCGATCTGGGTCTTGGCGATTTCGCCGCCCTTGGCCGGGTCGTTCCAGGCAGCCGGCGTGTCGCCGGTCATGTTGTAGATGACATCGGTCGCGCCGTTTGCCTTGGCGCCGCCGACATAGCCGCAGCCGAACTTGCGGATGAGCGGAATGTCCATGCCGCCGATGAAACCGACCTTCTTGGTCTTGGAGGCCATCGCACCGAGCAGGCCGACGATGTAGGAGCCTTCCTGTTCCTTGAACTTCAGCGAGCGCACGTTGGGCAGATCGACCTGATCGTCGATGATGGCGAATTTCAGCTCCGGATATTCCTTGGCCACCTTGGTCAGGGAATCAACCCAGGAGAAGCCGGCCATGACGATCGGGCTGCGACCGTCTTCGGCGAAGCGGCGCAGCGCCTGTTCGCGCTGCGAGGCGTTCGAAACTTCGAATTCCACATAGGAGACGCCGCTCTCCTTCTTGAATTTCTCGGCGCCGTTAAAGGCAGCCTCGTTGAAGGATTTGTCGAACTTGCCGCCGAGGTCGTAAAGCAGCGCCGGCTTGATCTCTTCGGCGACGGCCGGGAAGATCATCGCGGTTGCGGCCAGAAGGCCGAGAACGATACGTTTCATAGGATCCACACCCTGTCGGTTTATTTTTCCAATTTGGTCGCAAATCCAGGTTCCGGCCCGGCTTGCGACGTCCGGCAGGAGCTTCTCCCTCCCGCTCAAGCTTTATCTTGCACGGCTGCGGACAAAATTCACGTGGAATTTTGACCCTTTGGAAAAAGCATGGCGCCGAAGCGGCGCCATGAAAAATCCTTTGCCGGCAATGGAAAACCGCCATCGTCAAGGCTGGCGGTTTCCGGCGAAAGCCGTTCGTCAGGCCGGCGCGGCGGCGGGAATGGCGCAGGACACGCCCGTGCCCTTCAGCCCGCAATAGCCATAGGGGTTCTTCGCCAGATATTGCTGGTGATCCTCTTCGGCGAAATAGAACGTCGGCGCCGGGGCGATCTCGGTCGTGATCTTGCCGCGTCCAGCACTGCGCAACGACGCCTCATAGGCATCGCGCGAGGCAACCGCGGCCTGATATTGTGCATCCGAGAAGGTGTAGATGGCGGAACGATAGGTGGTGCCGACATCGTTACCCTGGCGCATGCCTTGCGTCGGGTCATGTGCCTCCCAGAACAGCTTGAGCAATTCGGCATAGGACACGATCTTCGGATCGAACACCACCAGCACCACCTCGGCGTGGCCGGTGAGCCCCGTGCAGGTTTCCTGATAGGTCGGATTGGCGGTGACGCCGCCGGCATAACCGACCGCCGTCACCCAGACCCCTTCGGTCTGCCAGAACAGGCGCTCGGCGCCCCAGAAGCAGCCAAGGCCGAACAGCGCCGTTTCCAAGCCTTCCGGATAGGGGCCTTTCAGAGCCCGTTTCGAGACATAGTGCTTCGAGGCGGTCGGGATCGGCCTGTCGCGGCCGGGCAACGCCTCTTCCGGCTTCGGCAGGTTGAGCTTCTTGTTCAACATGTCACTGAGGAAAAACATGTGATTTCTCCTTGTTTCGTCGAAAGCTAATTCGCTGCGGACGCCAAAATGTTACGCACTGGTGGCGACACGCCCGGTTCGCCGCTGCCGCCGATAACCGATCGCGTAGAGAAGGAAGGCCAGGAGCGCGAACAAGGCGAATCCGGGCAGATCGAGCGCCTTGTCGACGAACCCGTCCCAGGCAACGACACCGGCCTTTTCGCGCACGAAAGCCTCCGTGGCGGCAAGCGTATCGGGCGAGACCGCTCCCCAACTCGTCTTGAGCGGCGTCACCACCAGATGCGAGGCAGCCACCGTGCGCGTGGCGTCGAGCACGGCCATGATGACCGCGATCGCAAGCGCCACCATGGCGGCAAGCCTGAACAGGAAACGCAACATGCAGGCCCTTCCAGCGTCTGTTTCGCCCCTAGAGATATGGCCTGGCGCCCGCTCGCGCAATCGGCGCGACGACTTTACCCGCAGTTGATCGCACCGCGACGCCGACACCTCGGCTTGGCATTTGCTTGAGGCCTGGCCCGCGCATGAACCTCGGAATTTCACCCGGCAATGGCCGACGCTTGACCGGCATTTGGGCACCAGCGACCGAAAGCGGCGGAGAAGCACCACGATCGCTGCCGATATGACTTGGCATTCCGCGTCGGATCGACTAGATGAGCCCCGCGCCCGAAGCTTCGACGGCTCAGGGCGCGGGAAACGGATTGCCTTTGGTCGATAAGGAAATCCGGCGCGGACCAAGGTCCGGTTTCCAGGGGAGCGCATCCCATCGACCGGCGCGGTGCAACCAGCCGCGATCACGCGCAAGGACGGAGAGGTGGCCGAGTGGTTGAAGGCGCACGCCTGGAAAGTGTGTTTACGGGAGACCGTAACGCGGGTTCGAATCCCGCTCTCTCCGCCATCAGCCTCCAAAATCCATGATTTCCGCCGCCGAACGAGAAATACGCTTGGGCTGAGTGTAGACACAGGTCGCGTGTTTCCCGACAGGCCAACAAATCATGCCGCTGCGACCGCCTTTGTGGGCACACCATTCCGCTATGAAATTGTGGGACTTGCTCCGAGTTTGCTGAATCGGACGCGCACGCACTGTTCATTGAACCGCCCTTTCATCGGCCTGCGCCGGCCAATCTCGCTTATGATCGTTTCGGGCCCTTTCGGTTCCGGCAAAGGCTTTAACGGCGCAACCGATACATGGTTTTTGCTGCGATCCGTGTTCGACGAAGATTTCCACAGAGCGAAGATTTTTCGCAGCATGTCGTTCGTTAGAGATTGACTAAATCAAAACGATCACTATCAATCACGACCAAGAGGAGACGATATGAGCGAGCACCGATCCAGGTTCCCGCATGAGCGGCATCAGCAGATGATCGATCTGATCGTCGAACTGAAGCGCGTGGGAACCACCGAACTGGCGGCGAAGATGGGCATTTCGCTGCCGACGGTTCGCCGCGACGTCGCCGTTCTCGAACAGGCCGGGCTTGTGTCGCGCACCCATGGCGGCGTGGTGGCGCGCGGCATCGGCGAAAGCACGACCGAGCCGCTGTTCCTCGAAAAGCTGCGCGTTCACCAGAACCTGAAGACGCGCATCGGCGCCGCGGCCGCGGCCACGGTCGACAACAACAAGGTCGTCATCCTCGATTCCGGCACGACATCGCTGGCCATCGCGCGGGAGCTGGCCGGGCGTCCGGTCACCGTCGTCGCCATGGACCTGAAGGTGGCGGAGGCGGCCGCTTCCGGCGCGACCGAAGTGCATGTTCTCGGCGGCCGCATCCGCAACGGCTATTACAGCATCGTCGGCTCGTGGATGGCCGACGCGCTGAAAGGCATACGCGCCGACGTCTTTTTCATGGCGGCCGACGCGATCGACGAAACCGGCGTGACCAACTCGACGCTGGACGAAGCCGAGGTCAAACGCGCCGCGATCGCGCAGGCGGCACGGACCACGCTCGTTGCCGACCACAGCAAGCTCAACCTGCACAGTTTCGTCTCGGTCTGTCCGCTCGACGCGGTCAACCTGTTCATCACCGACCGCGGCGCCGAGCCGTTGCTCGGTCCCTACCGCGACAAGTTCGCGGATATCCAAGTCGTTTGACCGTCAACGGTCATCGCCCTCCCAAGGCTAGAAAGGCAGAAATACAGTGAGCAAATTCAACAAGTTGTTCGGCGGCAAGAAGCCGATCATCGCCATGGTGCATCTCAACCCGATGCCCGGCACCCCGCTTTATGACGCGGAGGCAGGCGTTGCCGGCATCGTCGAGGCGGCGCGTCGCGACCTCACCGCCCTGCAGGCCGCCGATGTCGACGCCGTGATGTTCGGCAACGAAAACGACCGTCCTTACGAATTGCAGGTCGACACTGCATCGACGGCGACCATGGCCTATGTCATCGGCCAACTTCGCTCGGAAATCGCCAAGCCATTCGGCGTCAACGTCTTGTGGGACCCGATGAGCACGGTTGCCCTCGCAGTCGCCACCGGCGCGTCCTTCGTGCGCGAAATCTTCACCGGCACCTACGCTTCCGACATGGGCCCGTGGACGCCGAACGCCGGTCAGGCCATGCGCTACCGCGACCGCCTCGACCGCTCCGACCTCGTGATGCTGAACAACGTCTCGGCTGAATTCGCCGACTCGCTCGACAAGCGTTCGTTGGCCGATCGCGCCCGCTCGGCCGTGTTCTCCTCGATCCCGGACGCCGTGCTGGTTTCCGGCGCCATCACCGGCGAAGCCGCCGAAATGTCTGCGCTGGTATCGGTGAAGAAGGTGCTTCCGAACACGCCTGTTCTGGCCAACACCGGCGTTCGCCACGCGACCGTCGCCGACATCCTCAAGATCGCTGATGGCTGCATCGTCGGCTCGTCGCTGAAGATCGACGGCGACACCTGGAAATCGGTCGACGCCGAGCGCGCCAAGGAATTCATGCGCATCGTCAAGGCGACGCGCGGCCAGTAAGCGGACCGGAAAGAAGGGGCGGAGGAAGCGTATGGACGTCAGACAGGACACCACCAATTCCTATCTGAAAAGCCTGGCGGTTCTCACCGCCCTGATCTTCATCGCACTGAGCATCACGGCGCCAAGCTTCCTCGGCCTTAGCAATCTGAACTCCATGGGCTTCCAGTTCCCGGAGTTCGGGCTGCTTGCCCTCGCCGTCCTGCCGACCATGATTTCCGGCGGCATCGACCTCTCGGTCGTCGCCGTCGCCAACCTGGCGGCGATCGTCGCCGCCGTCATCATGCGCGCCGGGCCGGAATATGCCTGGCTCGCCATTCCGGCGGCACTCACCGTCGGCGTCTGCTGCGGCGCGCTGAACGGTTTCCTCATCGCCTATCTCCGCCTGCCGCCCATCCTGGCGACGCTCGGCACCATGCAGCTGTTTGCCGGCATCGGCATCGTCATCACCCGCGGTCCCGCGATCACCGGGCTGCCGGACTGGTACACGTCCTTCGGCAACCAGTCGCTCGGCGGCGTGGTGCCTCTGCCCCTGGTGATCTTTGCGCTGGTGGCGCTCGGCCTCTACTTCCTGCTGACCCGCACGCCGGTCGGCCTCAGATTGCGGCTCTTCGGCGCCAATCCGGTCGCCGCCGGTTTTGCCGGCATTCGCGAACGCGGCCTGCTGATCCGCATCTATGCGATCGCCGGTTTCATCGCGGCCCTTGCAGGCCTCGTGGTGCTGGCGCGCGTCAATTCCGCCAATGCCGATTACGGCTCGTCCTATCTGTTGCTGGTCATCCTGATCAACATCCTGGCAGGCGTCAGCCCGGCCGGCGGCTTCGGCACCGTCACCGGCGTCGTGCTTGCCGTCATCTGCCTGCAATTCATTTCGAGCGGCCTCAACTTCCTCTCTTTCAGCGCCTTCTCGCGCGACCTGTTCTTCGGCGGCTTCCTCGTCGCCGCCATGTCGCTGCGCGTCGCCATGGGCTCGCTCAACCTGTCATCGCTCTTCCAACGAAAGGTCAAACCGTCGTGAAGGACCGTCTTCGCTCCCTGCTCGAATCCCTCATGCTGACGCCCGGACTTTCGGGCCATGAGGATCGCGTCCGCCGCCTGATTGCCCGCGATCTGGCTGACCTGCCGCTGAAGCTCCGCACCGACACGCTGGGCAATCTGATCGCCACGCTGGAAGGCGACGCCGGCGCACCCTCGGTGATGCTGTTTGCCCACACCGACCAGTTGGGCTTCATCGTCCGCAAGGTCGAGGCCAACGGCCTGATCCGCATCGAACGCCTCGGCGGCATTCCCGAAAAGGCGCTTCCCGCCCAGGCCGTGCTGTTCTGCGTCGGCGAAGGTAGAGACGTTCACGGCGTCATCGCCAACAAGAGCCATCACGCGACGCCGGCCGAAGAGAAATACAAGGTCACGCCTTACGCCGAACTGTTCATCGACGTCGGCGCCGAAAACGCGGACGAAGTGCACAAGCTCGGCATCGCGATCGGCACGCCGGTGGTCTACGACCCGCGCGTCATCCATCTCAACGAAAACCGCGTGATCGGCACTTCGATCGACGACCGCGCCGGCTGCGCGGTGGTGATGGAAGTGGCGCGCCAGCTTTCCAAGGACGGGCCGCGCCCGACCGTACACTTCGTCTTTGCCGTGCTCGAAGAATTCAACCTGCGCGGCGCCATGGTCGCGGCCCAGTCGATCAAGCCGGACATCGCCATTCAGCTCGATCTCGCGCTGAACTCCGATACGCCCGACATGGCGCATCGCGGCGAAGTGGCGCTTGGCGGCGGACCGGCGATCAGCCTCTATTCCTTCCACGGACGCGGAACGCTGAACGGCACCATTCCGCACCCGGCGCTGCCGCATCTTTTCGCCGAGACAGCCAGGGCTGAAAAAATCCCGCTGCAGCGGACCGCCCATACCGGCGCGCTGACGGACTCTTCCTATGTCCAGCTCGTCAATGAAGGCGTTGCCTGTATCGATGTCTGTTTCCCCTGCCGCTACACGCACACCGCTCTCGAAATGTGCGACCTGCGCGACCTGGAGGGACTGACCAAACTGCTGGTTTCGGTCATTCGCCGCGTCACCCCGTCCTTCAGCCTCGATCGCGACCTCTACACCTGATGCCACACTATCTCGGGATCGATATCGGCACCTTTGAATCGAAGGGCACCCTGGTGGACGACACCGGGCGGATCGTCGCCACGGCGGCGCGTCCTCACAAGATGCTCGTACCCCAGCCAGGCTGGGCCGAACACGATGCCGAGACGAACTGGTGGGGCGAGTTCTGCTCCATCAGCAAGGAGCTGATCGCTTCCAGCGGCGTTGCCCCGAGCGACATCCGCTCCGTCGGCGCCAGCGGCATTGGCCCCTGCATGCTGCCGGTCGATGCCGACGGCGTGCCGCTGATGAACGCGGTGCTCTACGGCGTCGACACGCGGGCGGCGGTCGAGATCGAGGAACTTTCCGCCGAGATCGGCGTGGACGAACTGGTCCGCACCGGCGGCAATGCGCTGACATCGCAATCGGTCGGGCCCAAAATCCTCTGGCTTAAGAAGAACCGGCCGGAGCTTTATGCCCGCACCCACAAGGTGCTCAACTCCTCGTCGTTTCTGGTTCACCGGCTGACCGGCCGCTACGTGCTAGACCATTATTCGGCCTGCAGCTCGAGCCCGCTCTACGACGCCGCCAGCAACCAATGGACCGACAGGTTCGCCGATCGCATCATCGCGCCCGAACGCTTGCCAGGCCTTTTGTGGACGACCGACATCGCAGGCACGGTGACGGCGGCGGCCGCCGATGCCACCGGCCTTGCGGCAGGAACACCGGTCATTGCCGGCACGATCGACGCGGCGTCCGAAGCCGTCAGCGTCGGCGTGCAAGGCACCGGCGAGATGATGGTCATGTACGGCTCGACCATGTTCATCATTCTCGTCACCGACAGGCGGGTCGAGGACCCCAGGCTCTGGTATGCGCCCTGGCTGTTCCAGGGTCAGCACGCCTGCATGTCGGGCACGTCGACAAGCGGCACGCTGACGCGCTGGTTCCAGGACCAGTTCGCCCGCGAACTCGACCCGAAGTCGGCATTGCGCGAACTCGCAGAACAGGCCGCGACTTCACCGGCGGGCGCCAACGGCCTGGTGGTTCTTCCCTATTTCTCGGGCGAGCGCACGCCGATCCACGATCCGCAGGCAAAAGGCATGCTGTTCGGCCTCGACCTCACCCATACCCGCGCCGACATCTACCGCGCCTTCCTCGAAGGCATCGCCTATGGCGTCAACGACGTCATCGAGACCTATGTCGGAGCCGGCGCGCCGCTGAAGACGATCGCCGCTGTCGGCGGCGGCACCAAGAACCAGGTGTGGTCGCAATCGGTCTCCGATGTCAGCAACTGGCCGCAAACCGTACGCGCCAAGACGATCGGGGCCGCCTATGGCAACGCCTTTCTCGGCGCGGTCGCAGTCGGCAACGCCAGGCGCAGCGACATTAGCGCCTGGAACCCGGTCGAACGCCTGATCGAGCCGGACAGCGGCAATGCCGCCGTCTACGCGCGCCGCCGCAAGACATTCAAAGAGCTTTACGCCCGGACGAAGGACCTCATGAAAGAGGCCTCGCGCTGAGCGTCGAACCGCGCCCGGCTGGACGTCACCATGACGGACGGGGCGTTTATTAAAGTGGAGGAACTTGTGACTTTTAACTTCAGGAAAATGACGGTTGCGGCAGCGCTCGGCGCGTCGCTTCTGGCGGGCGCTGCAGCTGTCACCCATGCACAGGATGCCAAGCACACGATCGTGACGGTCGTGAAGCTGTCGGGCATTGCCTGGTTCAACCGCATGGGCGACGGCGTCGCGGAATACGCCAAGGAAACCGGCCATGACGCTACCCAGGTCGGTCCGGCTTCCGCCGACGCCGCTCTCCAGGTGCAGATGATCGAAGACCTCATCGCCAAGAAGGTCGACGCGATCACGGTCGTCCCGAACTCGCCGGAAGCCCTGGAGCCAGTGCTGGCCAAGGCGCTCGCCCAGAACATCAAGGTGGTTGGCCATGAAGGTTCCAGCCTCAAGAACATAACCTACGATGTCGAGGCCTTCGACAATGGCGCCTATGGCGAGCATCTGATGGAAGCGATGGCCAAGGCGATGGGCGGCGAAGGCGAATATGCCGTGTTCGTCGGCCATCTCACCGCCAAGACCCACAATGAATGGGTGGACGCGGCGATCGCCTACCAGAAGGCCAAATACCCGAAGATGAAGCTCGTCACCGACAAGATCGAGAGCAACGAGCAGCAGCAGACTGCCTACCAGAAGAGCAAGGAACTGCTGCGCACCTACCCGAACCTCAAGGGTATCCAGGGCTCGGCCGGTGAAGACGTGGTCGGCGCGGCACTTGCCGTCGAGGAAGCCGGCCTGACCGGCAAGGTCGCCATCGTCGGCACCAGCCTCGTCTCGGTTTCGGGTCCGTATCTCGAAAGCGGCGACATCAAGATGATCTCGTTCTGGGATCCGGCCAAGGCCGGCATCGCCATGAACAAGGTTGCCGCGATGGCGATCGAAGGCAAGCCGATCACCGACGGCATGGATCTCGGCGTCGAGGGTTATTCCAAGATCCGTCTCGACGGCAAGGTCATCTACGGCCAGGCCTGGGTCGACGTGACCAAGGAAAACATGGGCGAATATAAATTCTAAGTCGCAATAGCCCCGACAGGCGCCGCCGGACAATGCGTCCGGCGGCTTCTGTCCCTGGAGACCGGGATGACCGAAGAAACACCCAATCATCGACCCGTGCTGGAGATGCGTGGCATCCGCAAGGCCTATGGCCCGGTACGGGTATTGGAAGATGTCGGCCTGTCCTTGCAGGAGGGTGAGGTCAGGTGCCTTGCCGGCGAAAACGGTTCCGGCAAATCGACCCTGATCAAGGTTCTCTCTGGCGTCGTCGGCGCCGATGCGGGAAGCGTCGCCATCAATGGCAAGGCATCCGGCCAGGACGCCAAGGCAGCGATCGCGGCCGGCCTCTCCGTCATCTATCAGGATTTCTCCTTGTTCCCGAACCTGAGTGTCTGGGAAAACATCGGATTTCTCGCCGCCGTCACCACCGGTGACAGATGGCATCGCCGCGGCTCGCGCCGGAAGCTTGCCATCGACACGCTGAAGCGCATGCAGGTCGACATCGACCCGGACATGCCGGTCGAGCTTCTGCCGGTCGCCTCCAAGCAGCTCGTGGCGATTGCCCGCGCGCTGGCCAACCAGGCACGCATCATCGTCATGGACGAGCCGACCACCGCGCTGACCCGCAGCGAGGTGGCAAAACTCCTGGAAATCGTGTCGGCGCTGAAGGCGCAGGGCGTCGCTTTCCTGTTCGTCAGCCACAAGATCGAAGAAGTTTTCGCGGTCTGCGACACGGTCACCGTGCTGCGCGATGGCCGCGTCGTCGTCGAAGGCCCTATCGGCGAGTTCGATCCGGCCCGCCTCGTCGAGGCGATGACCGGCCGTTCCATCGACAGCCAGCGCCTTCCCCGCACGGAATTTCCAGCCGCCTCCCCTTTCCTTTCCGCAAAAAAACTCGGCCGGCGTGGCGAATTCGCCAATGTCGACCTCGACCTCAGGCCGGGCGAGATCGTCTCGGTGGTCGGTCTTCTCGGCTCCGGCCGCACCGAACTGGCGCTGACCCTGTTCGGGCGCCTGTCGCCTGACGCCGGCGAAATCACGGTCGACGGCAGGCCGGTTTCTTTCGCCAGCGTCAGCGACGCCATCGAGCGCGGCATCGCCTATGTGCCGGAGGACCGCCTGACCGAGGGCCTGTTCCTCAACCAGCCGATCCGCGACAACATCATCGTGTCGAGCCTGGAGAAGAACACCAAGGGCGGCATCGTCGACGCGGCGGCGCTGGTGCGCCGGGCGCAGGATGCGGTGAAGAAGCTGCGCATCAAGACGCCAGGCATTACGCCGCCGGTCGCCACGCTTTCCGGCGGCAACCAGCAGCGCGTCGTCCTGGCGCGCTGGATGGAACGCGATCCCAAGCTGATGATCCTGAACGGTCCGACCGTCGGCGTCGACGTCGGCTCGAAGCGCGAAATCCATGAATTGCTGATCGCGCTGAGCCGCGCTGGAACCGCCGTGATGGTGGTGACCGACGACATCAGCGAGGCGATCGCGCTGTCCGACCGCATCCTGGTGATGGTGCGCGGGCACATCACCGCGAACTTCGACGCGACCGAAATCAACGAAGAAAAACTCTACAAGGAAGTGGTCAGAGAGGACCGGCCATGAATTCTTCTTTCCGGTTCCTCGCCACGCCGCAAGGTGTCGTGCTGGCCACGGCAATCGTGTTCGCGCTGGTGCTCAGCCTGCTCAACCCCGCCTTCTTTTCGCCGGCCACGCTGGTCGACCTTCTGCGCAATTCGCTGGTCACCGGCATCTTCGCGCTCGGCGTCATGATGGTGCTGGCGTCCGGCGGCATCGACGTCTCGTGCACCGCGATTGGCGCTTTCGCCATGTATGCGACGATGAAGATCATCCTCGGCATCGATGTCGATGTGCCGATCATCGTCTTTTTCGCGCTGAGTGCCTCGATCGGCGCCTCGCTCGGCCTGATCAACGGCCTGTTGATCGGCGGCCTCGGGCTGCCGACGCTGATCGTGACGCTCGGAACGCTGAGCCTCTTCCGCGGCGCGCTGCTGACTTTCCTCGGCACCGTCTACATCACGTCTGTTCCCCGCGAGGTCATCCAGTTCTCGCGCAAGGTGTTCGTGCGGCTGGAGAACGCAGCCGGCCAGATGGTATCGCTGCCGATGTCGTTCATCGTGCTGGTGGGCGTCGCCGTCACTGTGGCGATCCTGATGGGCCACACGCTGTTCGGCCGCAAGATCTACGCCATCGGCGGCTCCGAAGATGCGGCGGAGCGCATTGGCATCAAGGTCAAGCGCGTCAAGGTGATGATCTACGTCCTGGCGGGTGCGATCGCCGGCCTGGCGGGCATGACCCATGTGACGCTGTCGCGCATGGCCAATCCGTTCGACCTGGTCGGCATGGAGCTGAACGTCATTGCTGCAGTGGTGCTCGGCGGCGCCCGCATCACCGGCGGCCACGGCACGGTGACCGGCACGCTGCTTGGCGTTTTCGTCATCACCATGATCAACACGACGCTCTTGATGGCGGGTGTTCCGTCCTATTGGCAGAAGGTCGTCATCGGTTGCCTTATCGTCGTCGGCACCGGCCTGCCGATCGTCATCGACCGCCTCGCCCGGCATCGCGAACGCATCGCACGGCCGCTCGGCGCGTGACTCTGGAGGAAATGGAAACATGAAGAAGATCCTGAACAACCCCGCCGATTATGTCGACGAGATGCTGGAGGGCATGGTCGCCGCCCATCCGGAATATTACGCGCAGCCAGTGCGCCGCGTCGTCGTGCGCGCCGCCGGCGCCCGCAAGGGCAAGGTCGGCATCGTATCGGGCGGTGGCTCCGGCCATCTGCCGATCTTCACCGGCTATGTCGGCAAAGGCCTGCTCGACGCCTGCGCCATCGGCGACGTATTCGCCAGCCCTTCAGCCGAGCAGATGGCCGAGGCGATCAGGCTGGCCGACGGCGGCGCCGGCGTGCTGAGGCTCTACGGCAATTACGGCGGCGACGTCATGAATTTCGACATGGCCGGCGAGATGGTCGAGATGGAAAACGACATCCGCACGACTACCGTTCTGCTAGCCGACGACGTCGCCTCCGCCCCGGCGGCGGAAGCACAGAAGCGCCGCGGCGTCGCCGGCATGGTCTTTGCCTACAAGATCGCCGGCGCGCATGCCGAGACCGGCGCGGACCTCGACGAGGTTACCCGCGTCGGGCAGAAGGCTGCCGATGCCTGCCGCTCCATCGGCATGGCGCTGACCCCCTGCACCATTCCGCAGGCCGGCAAGCCGACGTTTGAGATCGGCGAGGGCGAAATGGAAATGGGCATGGGCATCCATGGCGAGCCCGGCATCTGGCGCGCCGCCATCAAGCCCGCCGACGAGATCGCCGACGAGATGATCGACAGGCTTGTGGCCGACCAGCCGCTCGGCAAGGGCGACCGCATCTCGATCCTGGTGAATTCGCTGGGCGCGACGCCCGCCGAAGAACTCTACATCCTCTACCGGCACGCCAGGAAGCGCCTCGATGCGATGGGCGTCGAGATCGTCATGCCGCTGGTCGGCCGCTTTGCCACTTCGATGGAAATGACCGGCGCCACGATGACGATCATCAAGCTCGACGGCGAGTTGGAAGGTCTGCTCAAGGCGCCCGCGGAATGCGCTTTCTGGAAGGTGTGACATGACCGCGATCGACAGCACCGCACTCAAGGCCGCGCTCGGACGGGTGGCGGCGGCTACCGCAGACGCCTCCGCCGAGCTTTGCGCGGCTGACGGCGCACTCGGCGACGGCGATCTCGGCATCACCGTTTCCAAGGGTTTTGCCGAAGCCGCCGCCGCTCCCCTTCCCGAAGATTTCGGCATGGCCCTTCTGGAAGCCGCCAAGGCGTTCCAGCGCGTCTCGTCGTCCTCCTACGGAACGCTGGTTGCGACCGCTTTCATGTCCGCCGCCAAGACGACCAAGGGCAGGACATCGATCGACGCGGCTGAAATTCCCGGACTGATCGCGGCTGCACGAGACGCCATGATGGCGCGCGGCAAGGGCGCACTCGGCGACAAGACTGTTCTGGACAGCCTCGACGCCATCGCGAAAGCCATCGACGGCGTTGCGCCAGAAGCCATGGTGGCGACTGCCATCAAAGCAGCCGCCGACACGCTGGAAGAATACAAGGGCAAGCCCAACCTTCTCGGGCGCGCCCGCATGTTCGGCGAAAAGAGCATCGGCCTGGCCGACCCCGGACAGCTGGCATTGCTGCGCATCGTCGAAGGGCTGAAGGGCTAGGAACCCCGTTCCACCTGCTGATTTTCCATCGCGCGGAGCCCTTTTGCTTTGCGCGATGGAAAAGCGCGCCGGGCAACGGCGAGCTTCCCCGGCTGAACAGGCATTCAGCGATCCCCCGCGCCCTGCCGCCACGATCTCTAAACACATAGTCCAAGTAGAAACGTCCGTTGCAGCTATGCCATGCTGACTTCGCGCCTGTCCCTGCTACAGTGCTGGCAAGGGTGGGAGCGCATGTGACGGCTGGAGGGCCGCAGTCCAAACGGGAGGAGTTCTATGGCGATGATCTCGCGCGCACTTGCAGTCGTTCTTCTGGCAGGCGTTTCGTTTCCGGCCGCCGCGCAGCAATTCTCGGACAACAAGGTCAAGATCGGTATCCTGAACGACCAGTCCGGCGTCTATGCCGATTTCGGTGGCAAATGGTCCTACGAGGCAGCCAAGATGGCGGTCGAGGATTTCGGCGGCAAGGTCAAGGGCGTGCCGATCGAGGTGGTCACCGCCGATCATCAGAACAAGGCCGACATCGCCTCCAACATCGCGCGCCAATGGTATGACACCGAGCAGGTGGACGCGATCATGGAACTAACCACGTCGTCGGTCGCGCTCGCCGTGCAAGGCATTTCGCAGGAAAAGAAGAAGATCGACATCGTCACCGGCGCGGCCACTTCGGATCTCACCGGCAAGTCGTGCTCGCCTTATGGCTTTCACTGGGCCTACGACACCCATGCGCTCGCCGTCGGCACCGGCGGCGCGCTGGTGCAGCAGGGCGGCGACACCTGGTTCTTCCTGACCGCCGACTACGCCTTCGGATATTCGCTCGAAGAACAGACCTCGAAATTCGTCACCTCGAAAGGCGGCAAGGTGCTGGGTTCGGTGCGCCATCCGCTGGCCACCACCGACTATTCGTCGTTCCTTTTGCAGGCGCAGTCTTCGGGCGCCAAGGTGATCGGCCTTGCCAATGCCGGCCTCGACACCGCCAACGCCATCAAGCAGGCGGCTGAGTTCGGCATCGTTGCCGGCGGCCAGCGCATGGCCGCCCTTCTGTTCACGCTCGCCGAAGTGCATGGCCTTGGCCTCGAGGCAGCGCAGGGGCTGACACTGACCGAAGGCTTCTATTGGGATCGTGACGATCAGTCCCGCGCCTGGGCGAAGAAGTTTTTCGACCGCACCGGCCGCATGCCGAACATGATCCAGGCCGGCACTTATTCGGCGGTCCTTCAATATCTGAAGGCCGTCGACAAGGCCGGCACCGACGAAACCGAAGCCGTCGCCAAGAACCTGCACGAGATGCCGGTCGAGGACGTTTTCGCGCGCGGCGGCAAGGTCGGCGCCAACGGGCGCATGATCCACGACATGTATCTGATGGAAGTGAAGAAGCCGTCGGAGAGCAAGCAGCCTTGGGACTACTATAAGGTTCTGGCCACCATTCCCGGCGACGAGGCCTACATCAAGCCGGCGGAGTCCGGGTGCCCGTTGGTGAAATAGGGTGTTCGGAGATGCGGGGACGGAGGCATCGTTGAGTACCGAACCCCAACCGAGCCCTGAACCGGCGATCCTGTCGGCGCGTGGATTGCGGCGCGATTTCGCCGGTTTTGTTGCCGTGAAGGATGTCGATCTCGACGTCCATCACGGCAAGATACATGCCCTGATCGGCCCCAACGGCGCCGGCAAGACGACCGTCTTCAACCTTCTAACCAAGTTCCTGCAGCCGACCGCGGGCACGATCACATGCGCCGGTATCGACATCACCAGGACTGCGCCGGCCAAGGTGGCGCGCATGGGCGTCGTGCGCTCGTTCCAGATATCGGCAACCTTTCCGCATCTCAGCGTGCTCGACAATGTTCGGGTGGCGCTGCAGCGGCCCAACGGACTGGCCACGCAGTTCTGGCGTTCGCTCTCCACGCTCGACCGGCTGACGCCGAGGGCGATGGAGCTTCTGCACGCAGTCGGCCTGGACAGCGCCAGACATAGGCTGGCCTCCGACCTCTCCTATGGGCGCAAGCGCGTGCTGGAGATCGCCACCACGCTGGCACTCGACCCCAAGGTGCTGCTACTCGACGAGCCGATGGCGGGCATGGGGCACGAGGATGTCGGCACGATCT
Organism: Mesorhizobium terrae; assembly: GCF_008727715.1. Lineage (GTDB taxonomy): Bacteria > Pseudomonadota > Alphaproteobacteria > Rhizobiales > Rhizobiaceae > Mesorhizobium > Mesorhizobium terrae. Next base: position 2,653,033 of record NZ_CP044218.1, on the reverse strand, counting down.
CCAGGCTGGTCCGCTCGATAGCCGAGAACCGTGCCGTGCTGATGGTGGAGCATAATCTGTCCGTTGTCGCGGACATCGCCGACTGGGTGACGGTCTTGCAGCGCGGCCAGGTACTGGCGGCCGGAGACTATGACACGGTCAGCAAGGACGAGCGCGTGCGTGTCGCCTATATGGGGACCGAGCATGAATAGCGCGGGTCCGCTGCTTTCGGTGCGCGGCTTGAACGCCTGGTATGGCGAGAGCCATGCGCTGCATGGCGTCGATCTCGACATCCATCAAGGAGAGACGGTCACGCTGCTCGGCCGCAACGGCGTCGGCAAGACGACGACGCTGCGCGCCATCATGGGGCTCATCCGCAAGCGTACCGGCCAAGTGTCGTTCGCCGGCAAGGACCTGATCCGCCTGCCTTTGCACCACACCGCGCGCGCCGGCATCGGCTATGTGCCCGAGGAGCGCGGCATCTTCTCGACATTGACCGTGGACGAAAACCTGATGCTGCCCCCGGTGGTGGCCAAGGACGGCATGGGTGTCGATGAGATTTTCGAACTGTTCCCCAATCTGAAGGAGCGACGCAACAGCCCCGGCACCAAGCTCTCCGGCGGCGAGCAGCAGATGCTTGCGATCGCGCGCATCCTGCGCACCGGCGCCAGCACCATCCTGCTCGACGAGCCGACGGAGGGACTGGCGCCGGTGATCGTGCAGCGCATCGGCGAACTCCTGGCTGAATTGAAGCGCCGCGGCATGACCATCCTTCTGGTCGAGCAGAATTTCCGCTTCGCCAGCCGCATCGCCGACCGCTTCTATCTGATGGAGCACGGCAAGGTGCTGTCCGAGTTTCCGGTTGGCGACCTCGACAACCGGATGGGCGAACTGCATGACGTTTTGGGAGTCTGACCGATGATCTTCGGCATCCCCATCCAGGCCTTCGCCGGACAGTTGCTGGTCGGGCTGATCAACGGCTCGTTCTACGCCATGCTCTCGCTCGGCCTGGCCATCATCTTCGGCCTGCTGCGCGTCATCAATTTCGCGCATGGCGCGCAATATATGCTGGGCGCCTTCATCGGCTATCTGATCCTCGCCAAGCTTGGTATCGGCTACTGGCCGGCGCTGATCCTGGCACCGCTGGCGGTGGCGCTGTTCGGCGTCGTCGTCGAGCGGCTCGCCTTGTCGCGGCTCTACGATGTCGACCCGCTCTACGGCCTGCTCTTCACCTTCGGCCTGGCGCTGGTGATCGAGGGCGTGTTCCGATACGTCTACGGCGTTTCCGGCAACCCCTATCCGGTGCCGCCAGCGCTGGCCGGTGGCGTCAATCTGGGCTTCATGTTCCTGCCCATCTACCGCGGCTGGGTGGTCGTCGCCTCGCTCGTCGTATGTCTCGGCACCTGGCTCCTGGTCGAGAAAACGAAATTCGGCTCCTATCTGCGCGCCGCCACCGAGAACCCCAAGCTGGTGCAGGCTTTCGGCGTCAATGTGCCGGTGCTGCTGACGTTGACCTATGGCCTTGGCGCAGGTCTTGCCGGGCTGGCCGGCATCCTGGCTGCCCCGGTCTATCAGGTCAGCCCGCTGATGGGTTCGAACCTCATCATCATCGTCTTCGCCGTCGTGGTCGTCGGCGGCATGGGCTCGATCCTCGGCGCTATCGTCACCGGCTATATGCTCGGCCTCGCCGAAGGCCTGACCAAGGTGTTCTACCCGGAAGCCTCCAGCATCGTCATTTTCGTCATCATGGCGATCGTGCTCCTCATCCGACCCGCCGGCCTGTTTGGAAAGGATGCCTGATATGGCCGACGCAACCGCTCAGCCGCCCCAGGGCCGAACCGCGAACCACGCCGAAATGATCCTGATCGGGTTCGGCATCGTGGCGCTTCTGGCTCTGCCGTTCTTCGTCTACCCGATCTTCGTCATGAAGATGATGTGCTTTGCGCTGTTCGCCTGCGCCTTCAATCTTCTGCTCGGCTATACCGGCCTGCTTTCCTTCGGCCACGCCGCTTTCTTCGGCGGCGCCGCCTATTTCACCGCGCATGCCGTCAAGGTCTGGGGCGTTTCGCCGGAAATCGGCATTCTCATTGGCGTTGCCGGAGCCGCGCTGCTCGGCCTCGTCATCGGCTTCTTCGCCATCCGCCGTCAGGGCATCTATTTCGCCATGATCACGCTGGCGCTCTCGCAGATGTTCTATTTCTTCTGCGTCCAGGCCCGTTTCACCGGCGGCGAGGACGGCATCCAGGGCGTGCCGCGCGGAACCTTCCTCGGCATTTTCGACCTGCGCGACGAACACACCATGTATTATTTCGTCGCCGCCAATTTCCTGGTCGGCCTCTTCTTCGTCTGGCGCATCGTCAATTCGCCCTTCGGCCTGATCTTGCGGTCGATCCGCGAGAATGAAAGCCGGGCCATTTCGCTCGGCTATTCGGTGCAGAACTACAAGCTGGCCGCCTTCGTCATGTCGGCGGCGTTGGCGGGCCTCGCCGGCGCGATCAAGGCACTGGTCTTCCAGTTCGCCACGCTGACCGACGTCGCCTGGCAGATGTCCGGCGAGGTCATCCTGATGACCTTGCTGGGCGGCATCGGCACGATGGTCGGGCCGATCTTCGGCGCCGGCTTCGTGGTCGCGCTGCAGAACCTTTTGGCGACATCGGATTTCCCGGTCACCATCGCGACCGGGCTGATCTTCATGATCTGTGTCCTCATCTTCCGGCGCGGCATCGTCGGCGAGATTTATGCATGGCTGGAGCGCCGCCGCTCAACGGGGACAAACTAAGAAAGACCGAGAGCGGACGCCGCAAGCACATTTCCTGAGAGGTCAGCAGCGGCCCACCCCCGACTTACGCAAATGGTTCGGTCGGCCCCTTGCCGGGCTTCGTGAACCAGCGCGGCCCGTCCTCCGTCATGAAGATATGGTCTTCCAGCCGGATGCCGAAGCGACCGGGAACGACGATCATCGGTTCGTTCGAGAAACACATGCCCGGGCGAAGCGGCATCTCGTTGCCACGCACGATGTAGGGCTCCTCGTGGATTTCCAGCCCGAGGCCGTGCCCGGCCCGGTGCGGCAGACCCGGCAGTCGATAGTCGGGACCCAAGCCGTGACGTTGAAGCACCGCGCGCGCCGCGTCGTCGAGGCTGCGGCAAGGGGCACCAATTTGCGCGCTGTCGAAAACGGCCTGCTGCGCTTCCCGCTCGATGTGCCAGATGCGCGCGAAATCCGCGTCCGGTTCGTCGATCATGTAGCTGCGTGTCAGGTCGGAATGGTAACCCTCGATCCGCGCGCCGGTATCGACCAGGATCGGTTGTCCCTTCTCCAGCACCTGGTCGCCGTCGGCGCCGTGCGGTAGCGAGGTCGCCTCGCCGAAGGATACGATGCAGAAGGTCGAACCGCCCGATGCTCCCAACGCCCGGTGCTGTTCGTCGACAAAGCGCACCACCTCGGAGGCCCGGATACCCGGCTTCATGATCGCATGCGCGCGCCGGTGCACTTCAAGCGTGAGATCCATGGCGTATTGGATCAGCGCGATTTCCGCCGCCGACTTGCAAAGGCGCAGGTCGCGAAGGAGGCGCGTGCCGTTGGCGAGCCGCTCGGCTCCCAGGCTCTCGGCAAGCGCGTGGTAGATGAACAGCGGCAGGGCGTCGTCCAGCCCGACGCGGCCCTTGGCGCCGACGAGAGACCGCACCAGTGCCGAGGGGCTCTCTTCTTCCTCCCAGGTCGCGATGTCGCCAGCGACATGCTGCAGCGTCTCGACGCGGCTGCGCTCGAAAGCAGGCACGATGTAGGTGAGCCCGCTAGGTGTCACCAGCGCTCCCAGGAGCCGCTCGCTCTGGTGCCAGACAAGGCCGGTGAAGTAGCGGAGGCTCTCGGTCGAACCGAGCAGAACGGCGGCGAGGCCGGCAGCTTCCATGTTCTCGCGCAGTTTCTGAAGCCGCTGCTGCCTTTCGGCGACGGAAATCTGTGGCGGACGGGCTGAGAGAGGCATGTGAACTCCTGGGTCGAGGCTAAAAGGGCAATAAAATCGACGATCCCGCCGCCCCTTATGGATTGCATCAGGCGCCGGTGGCTATGTCCCGCCGACGTTCCGCCATCGGGCGGGTCTGTTCGATGAGGAAAGGCAGTGTTTCCGGCCGCACCAGTTCCTCGAGCGTATATCTGACGCGCGCATGATAGTCGTCGAGCCAACGCGTCTCTTGCGGGGTCAGTTGCGTGAGCTCAACCATGGCGAGATCGATGGGCACGAGCGTGAGCGAGGCGAAGCGGCAGAAACCCGGACCGTCAGCCACCACCTCGACCTGGTTTTCGACCCGCATGCCGAAGACGCCTTCCTTGTAGTAGCCGGGTTCGACGGTCATGATGTTGCCCGGCTCCAGCCCGTAGAGGTTCGGCCTCTTGTCAAAGCGGTGCGGATATTCGTGCAACAGCAGATTGTGGCCGACACCATGGCCGGTGCCATGATCGTAATCCAGACCGACATCCCAAAGCGCGCGCCGCGCGAAGGCGTCGATCTGGTGGCCCTGCGTCCCAGTCGGAAAGCGGACCGACATCAGCGACAGGAATCCTTTCAGCACGGCCGTGTAGGCCACCCGCATGTCGTTGCTCGGCTCGCCCAGCATCAGCGTCCGCGTCAGGTCGGTCGTCGCGGTCAGATATTGCCCGCCCGAATCGACCAGATAGGGCGCCCGGCCGTCAATCACCGCATTGGTCGACGGCTTCGCCGCATAGTGGCACATCGCGGCATTGGCGCCCGCCGCCGAGATGGTCCGGAAGCTTGGCTCGATGAAGCCCGGCCGCTCCCGGCGGAAGGCCAGCAATCGCGCCTCCGCCTCGAGTTCGGTCAACGGGCTGGCCGTCTGCCGCCTGCCCGCTTCCTGCATCACCCAGGCTAGAAAATCGGTCATCGCCACGCCGTCCTCGACATGGCAGCAGCGATAGCCTTCGAGTTCGGCTCCGGTCTTGATTGCCTTCGCCAGCGTAACCGGGCTGGTCTGGGTAATGGTACCGCCGCCGGCCTCAAGCGCGGCGCGCACCGCATGCGGCGCGAAATCCGCATCGATCACCGCCACCTTGTTCACCGAAATTTCGGCAATCCGGTCGAGGAAACGCTGCGGTGACGTCAGTGTCACGTCGGCTATTTCATAGGCGGCCAGATCATTGCCGAGCTTGCGGGCATCGACGAACCACTCCACCGTCCCATCCGCGCCAAGCGCGAGGAACGAATGCGGCACCGGGTTCATCTCGACATCGGAGCCGCGCACATTGAGCAGCCAGGCAATGTTGTCCGGCAACGTCTCGATCAGCCAATCCGCTCCCATCTCGCGCAATTTCCCGGCGATGCGCCGGCGCTTGCTGATCGAAGTCTCGCCGGATGCCGCCACGGGCATGGCGCGGATGGTCCCGAGTGGCTGCGGCGGCCGGTCATCCCATACCGCGTCGAACGGGTCGCTGCCGGTCTGAACAAGCGATGCACCGCGCTTCGTCAATGCCGCGTCCAGCCTGTCATGCAGCGTGAAGGCCGTCTTGATGCCGTCCATGCCGATGCGCCAGCCCGGTTGGGCTCTCTCTTCCAGCCATCGGTCGATGGGCTCGTCGCGCAGGTGCCGCACCTCGAAGGCATCCAGATCCACCTCGCCGCGAACCTGGACCTGGTAGCGCCCGTCGACAAAGATCAGCGCTCGCTCGCGCAGGATCAACGCGAGACCGGCCGAACCAGTGAAACCCGAGATAAAGGCCAGGCAATCGTCATGCGCGGCCGTGATTTCGCTCTGATAGGCATCGGTGCGCGGCACGATGAGCCCGTCCAGGCCGGCGTCGGCCATCCAGCTGCGCAGGCGAACGAGACGCGTCGCCGCTTCATTCATAGTCGATTTCATGGAGTGTGATTTCGTTCTTGTGTTTTATGCGGCCGCGCGCGGCCCGCCCTTGTCGCGAACCATGTCGACCAGGCGGCGAAACACCGTTCCGGCCTGCCTGATGCCGTCATGCTCGAACTCGTTGGTGATCCAGAAGTCGAGATTGCCGACATGCCGTGCCGTGTGCAGCGACAGCTCTGCATCGACGAACATGTCGTCATGGTAGATGACGGCGGAAAGCGGAATGTCGTTGGCGGCGAGACGCGCCGGGTCGTAGAGCTGGCTGTGCTGCCGGCGCTGCGCCAGTGCATCGACACCCGCTTTGAACGGCCGAAGGGCGGCGATCTCCTCGAACATCCACGGGTAGATCATCTCGCCGGTGAAAAGCAGCGGCCGCCGCCTGGCGTCGAATTCCGGGAAATCGCCGAGCAGCCTCTCAGCCGACCAGTTCGTCGCCCCTTCGCCCTGCGCATAAATCGCCTCGTGCAGGGCGGCAAACAAAGGACCGCCGCGAAAGGCGGTGAGGCCCATGACGCTCGACAGGAACCCTTCGCTCAGCCGGTCCTGTTTCGGGCCATGGAAAGCCTCGTCGACGAGCCAATGGATGTTCTCGAAGCCGGGGCCCATGCCGAGGTCGAGGCCGATCGTCTGCAGCCGCCTGACCGTCAAGCGGTCGCCGTCGGCAAGGCGCACATCATTGCTGTCGATAAAATCCGCGATGGCCGCCAGCCGCGCCGCATCCTGCGGGTAACGGCGTTGATAGGCGGCATTCTTGGCCACGACCCGCGGATAGGTCCTGCGGTAGACCTCGTCGGCGGACGGGTCGAGGCTGGGCAGCCCGCCGGCCACGTAGCATGCGGCCAGCCCTTCCGGCGCCTGGCTGAGATAGGTCATCGTCAGGAAGCCACCATAGCTCTGGCCGAGCGTTTCCCAGGGCTTGCCGCAAAAAAGCGCTTTCCTGACATGCTCGAAATCGGCGACGATCGAGTCGGCCCGGAAATGCGCGAGATAGTCGGCCGCCGCCTCGCCATCCGCGAACCGGGCCATGTCGGCCGCCTCGATCGGCGTCGAGCGCCCGGTACCACGCTGATCAGGCAGGACGACGCGGTGCGTCTTCAGCGCCTCCGCCAGCCATGCCGGCGATCCGCGTGTCGGCCGTGGCGACTTGCCTCCGGGACCGCCCTGCAAAAAGCAGAGGACCGGCAAATCCTCGGATCGGCGCGCCGGATCGACGATCTCGCGCGCGAATACCTCGATGGCGGCGCCATCGGGCTTCGACCAGTCGAGGGGAACGGCAACCACATGGTCGCGTACCAACATTCCGGGGATGGTGTATTCGGCAATGGGCATGGCTGATCTCAACGGATGCGGGGATCGAGAAGAACATAGAGCAGGTCGACGACGATGTTGGCCACCACGATGAAGACACCGCCAAGCAGCACGACGCCGATGATGATGGGGCGGTCCTGATTGTTGACCGCCTGCACCGCCAAGGCACCGACACCCTGCAGCCCGTAGACCTGTTCGATGACGATGGCGCCGCCCAGAAGCAGCGCGATATCGGCGCCCAACTGCGTGACCAGCGGCGTGAGGGCGGCCCGCATGCCATGCCGCCACACCACGGTGCGTTCGCTGGCGCCTTTCGCGCGGGCGGTGCGGATATAGTCCTCGCCCATCACCTCCAGCATTTGCCCGCGCGTCAGCCGTGCATAGACCGCAGCCATGGTCAGCGCCAGCGTCGTCCAGGGCAGCATCAGGTGCCACGCCCACAGGACAGGATCGCTTGTAAGCGCCTTGTATCCGCCAGCCGGAAAAAGCGTGAAGCCGGACTGCTTGGGCAGGAAATAAAGCAGGTAGAGCGACATCATGCCAAGCACGAAGGTCGGGAAGCTCAGCCCGATCAGGATGAAGGCCTGGCCAAGCCGGTCGCGCAGGCTGCCGGCGTTGCGCGCCGAGCTAATGCCGATCGGAATGCCGATGGCCAGCCACAGCAGGACGGCGCCGGCAACCAGCGACAGCGTCGCAGGGATACGGCGCAGGATGATCTGCGCCACCGGCTGCTGGTTGCGGTAGGAGAAGCCGAGATCGCCGGTCACCGCCTTGGCGACGAAGCTGCCATATTGCTCGATGAGGGGCCGGTCGACACCCAGGTTCTTCCGGATCAGCACGAGTTGCGCCTCGGTGGCCTTGTCGCCGGCGATCATGCGCGCCGGATCGCCCGGGGCAACGAAGAACAGAAAGAACACGAACACGCTGAGCGCCAGGAGGACGCCGGCACCGAAGAGAATGCGACGGGCGAGAAAACGGATCATTGTTTCGCCGCTCCCTTGCTTTTCCGGCGCAGCCGGCGCGCCGTACGGGCGCTTTTGGGGTCCAGCGCGTCGCGCAGTCCGTCGCCCAGGATGTTGAAGGCCAGCGTCGTCAACAGCAGCGCCGTACCCGGCACGAACACCATCCACCACGCGACGAGATAGAGCGAGTTGGAGGAAGCGTCGGCCAGCATGCCACCCCAGCTCGGCGTCGGCGGCACGATACCCATGCCGAGGAAGGACAAGGTCGCCTCGAAGACGATCGAATTGGGGATCTGCATGGTCGTGTAGACGATGATCGGCACCGACAGATTGGGCAGGATGTCGATGACCATGATCGACAGCGGGCCAGCGCCCAGCGACCGGCTCGCCTGCACGAAATCCTGCCGGGCGAGCGAAATCACCTGGCTGCGGATCACGCGTGCCATCGGTGCCCAGCTGAAGAAGACAATGACGATGACACTGAGCAGAAGGCTTGGGCCGAAGGCCGACACCAGGGCGAGCGCGCACAGCAGGAACGGCACGCTCATGACAAGGTCGGTCAGCCGGCTGAGGCAGGTGTCAACCCAGCCGCCGAAATAGCCCGCGGTCACGCCAACGATCACCGCCACGGTCGAGGCGGCCAGCGAGGCCAGCACCCCGACCAGCAGCGACACGCGCGCGCCATAGGCGAGCCGCACCAGCACGTCGCGGCCGAGCTGATCGCTGCCGAGCCAGAAATCGGCGCCCGGCCCGACCGGAATGCCCATGGGAGACAGGCCGATGTCGCGAAACTGCTCGATCGGCGAATGACCAGTCAGGGCAGCGATTGCGGGGGCTACGATCGCCAGCAGCACCACCGCGATGATGACGCCGAACGCCGCCACGCTTGCATTGTCGCGCCACAGCCGCCGCAGCGTCAGTTCCAGCGAACCGCGCTGGACGACTTCCGCTTCCGACGCAACGTTGTTCGATGCCATCTCGCTCATGACGCGACCATCCGCATTTCACGCAAGCTGCGATCGGACGCGCCCGCCAGAACCGGCGGCGCGTGCGAGGCCGCCAAAAGGGTTCGGGTGTACGGATGCCGCGGGTTGGCGAAGAGTTCTTCGGCGCCGGCCAGTTCGACGATGCGGCCGCCCTGCATGACGGCGATGCGGTCGCATACGTGCCGCACGACGGAGAGATCGTGCGAAATGAACAGATAGGTGAGGTCGAGCTCGCGCTGCAGGCGCCGCAACAGGTTCAGCACCTGCGCCTGCACCGAGACGTCGAGGGCAGAGACCGGTTCGTCGCAGATGATCAGCGACGGGTTGAGGGCCAGCGCTCTTGCAATGCCGATACGTTGCCGCTGGCCGCCGGAGAATTCCGATGGAAACCGGTTGTAGTGTTCCGGGTTGAGGCCGACGATCTCCATCAGGTGCCGTACTTTGCGTTTGCGCTCCTCGCCATGGGCTTCGCCATGCAGGCGATATGGATCGCCGATGATCGAGCCGACGCGGCGACGCGGATTGAGCGAGCCGAACGGATCCTGGAAGACGAGCTGCACGTTCCGGCGCATATCGCGCCAGCGCGCGCCATCCAGTGCGCCGATATCCTGTCCGAGCAGCTTGACCGAGCCGCCGCTCGCGCGGGTCAGCCCCGCAATGACCCGCGCCAGGGTCGACTTGCCACAACCGCTTTCGCCGACAAGCCCGACGGTCTCGCCCTTTTCGACCGTGAGGTCGATGCCCTTGAGCACATCCAAGGAACGGCGAGGCCCGAAAAAGCTGCCGACCTGATAGGTCAGGTGAACGTCCTTCACCGCCACGACCGGCTCCGCCGCCCGTCCATTCTCTTTCTTCGCGGGCGGCGATGGCGCGGCGATGGCTGGCGCGGCGCTCGCCCCCTCCTCGCGCCAGCACAGGGATTCGACCCCGTCACTGTAGACGCGCAATGGCGGCGGCTGCACGGCGCAATCCGACAACGCATCGCTGCATCGGGGGGCAAACACGCAGCCGGCCGGGGTGGCGAGCAGGCTGGGCGGCCGCCCCTTGATCGGCACCAGTTCGGAACCGGGCGAATAATTGGCGGGAGACGACCTGAGCAGGCCAGCCGTATAGGGATGCGCCGGCGAACGGAAAACCGCCGCTCCCTTGCCGTATTCCATGCGATGCCCCGCATACATGACCATCACATCGTCGGCCACGCTCGACAAGAGGCCGAGATCATGGGTGATCAGGATCACCGTCGTGCCGAGTTCCCGCCGCATGGCATCGAGCAGCGCGACGATCTGCGCCTGCACGGTCACGTCGAGCGCCGTCGTCGGCTCGTCGGCGATCACCAGCGAAGGCTTCAGGATCAGCGCCATGGCGATCATGACGCGCTGGCGCATGCCGCCGGAGAATTGATGCGGATAGTCGTCCAGGCGGTCGGCCGGAGACGGGATGCCCACCTTGCCGAGAATGTCGATGACACGCGCCCTGGCGTCGCGGCGATCGATCTTCTCGTGGAGATAAAGCGCTTCCGCGATCTGAGCGCCGATCGTGTAATAAGGATGCAGGGACGAAAGCGGATCCTGGAAGATCATGCCGATGCGCCCGCCGCGCAGCTTGCGAACCTCCTGCGGCGGCAGCCCGATCAGATCGCGTCCTTCGAACCAGGCTTGACCGCCGATATCCGCATTCGGCAGCAGGCCGACGATCGCCTGCGTGAGCACGCTCTTGCCGGAGCCGGATTCGCCGGCGATGCCGAAAAGCGAGCCCGCCTTCACCGAGAACGAGACGTTGCGCACGGCATGGATCACGCCGTCCTCGGTCGGGATGTCGACCGTCAGTCCCCTGGCTTCGAGAATAGCCACGCAATACCTCGCTCACGCCGGATGGTAAGTCGGCGCCGCGATCCGGCGCCGACCGATTTTCTCTAAGCTCAGCGTTCGAGCCAGATATTGGTCCAGTCGCCTTCGACGCCGAGCGCGTAAGGCAGGTAGTTCTTGACCGCCCCGCTGCGATAGCGCGGGTTCTTGTTGGCGATCAGCGGAACAACCGGAGCGTCCGCCATCACCATCTCATCGACCTGCGCCCACAGCTTGCCGGTCTCTTCCGGCGTGGTGGCGTTGATCGCCTGCGCCGCGATCTCATTGGCCTTGGGATTGTTGTAGTCGGTGTAGTTGTAGGTCTGGTGCGTGCCGTCGAAGGTGAACTGCGGCTGGAACACGGAACGCGCGGCACCGCCGACCCAATCCGGCGTCCAGCCAACGGGCGCGATGTCCCATTTGCCTTCCTTGGTGTTGATCGGATTGGTCATGAACTTGGAATAATAATCGGCGGCCGTGACCGGGCTGAGTTCCAGCTTGATACCGGCGCGCGCCACGCTGGCCTGGATGGTGGCGGCGGTGGTCGCCTCCATATCCTTGTTGCGATAGGGCATCTTCAGCGTGATGCCATTCGGGAAGCCGGCCTCGGCCAAAAGCTTCTTCGCCTTTTCCGGATCGCCCTTGGAATCCTGCGAGGGATAGAGGTCGAACTTGTGGTGCCCCAAGACACCGAGGCCGAAGATGCCACCGACCGGTTCGGCCACCGTCAGACCACCCCACTGCTGCGAGATTGCCACCTTGTCGACCGCATATTGCAGCGCCTGGCGAACCCTGAGGTCCTTCAGCGCGCCGTTGTTGTTGCCCGACACCGTATTGATGAACAGGAAGTTGGTGTTGCCCGCCGACATGGCGGTCAGCTTCTCGTCGCCATTGGCAACGAAGGTCGCGAGAATGGCGGTCGGAACATTGATGTCATAAGCGAGGTCGGCGTCGCCCGACTGCAGCTGCTGCATGATGGCGTCCGGCTGGAGCCCCATGGTGATCTCGATCTCGTCCACATTGGCCTTGCGCAGCGGATCGCTCTCGGCCTTCCAGGCGGGGTTGCGCACCAGCTTCAGGCTGGTGTCGGGCGTATAATCGCCGATCGTGTAGGGGCCGCTGGCGATGAAATGTGCGCGGTATTCCGGGCTGTCGGGCACATAGTCGAGCGTCTCGACCGGCACCGGCGCCGGCATCGGCAATGACAGCATATAGATGAAGTCGCCGGCGCGCTCCTTCAGCCGGATCACGACGGTATCGTCGGCCGGGGTCTCGATGCCCTTCACATCGTTCTCTTCGATGTATTTCTTCATCGCCGCCGCGGTCGGTTCGACTTTCGCGAAGCCGTCGCAGAACTCACCGAGCCCCGAGATCAGTGCTGTGAAATAGGTAAGCGTCGCCGCCTGCATATGCGGGTTGCACAAGCGCTTGAAACCGCGCTTCACGTCGGCCGAGGTGATCTGGCGCGACCCGGACGGCGCGTTCCACAGCGCACCCTGGCGCAGCTTGAACGTGTAGGTCAGGCCATTGTCGGTCGGCTGCGGCACATCCGTCGCCAGATCGCCGACAGGCTTGATCGCGATAGTCGGATCGCTCGAAGCCTCGTAGCTGATCAGCTGCCGGGAAATGGCGCGCATCAGATTGTTGGTCGGCACCATGCCCGCGAGCGCCGGGTCCATGTGGTCAGGTTCGCCGGTCGCGAGAATGCGCAGCGTCCCTCCCTTCTGCGGCTCCTGCGCCTGGACACTTCCTATCGAAAGCGTGCCGGCCAGCACCATCAAAGCCAAAAACGACGTCGAACCACCACGAATGCGCATACGCTCCTCCCATGAGCACCAGCATTGATCATTCAGTCTGTTACTCAAAAATTGAGGTTATGCAAAAGAAATTTAAGTGAAGTCGTGAAATTTCTGCAGTAAGGAAAATTTGCGTCGCGACGCCGGTGATCTGGTGCATATGTTCGAGCCGTTCATCGACATTGCGCCAGGCTCCGCCGCATAATTGCGATCGGCAACCAGCACCCGCAGAGAGTTTCCGCATGCCTACAAAACCAAAAACCAGGGAGAACGCCGTGGCGGATCAGGTCACGGGGACCTCCCTCGGAAAAAAGATCCGCAGCCGCCGCCGTGCCATCGACATGACGTTGCAACAGGTGTCGGAGCGGGTCGGATTGTCGATCGGCTTCCTCTCCCAGATCGAACGCGGCACATCGACACCGTCGCTATCGTCATTGTGCAACATCGCCGAGGCGCTGGGGACGAGCGTCGATGCCTTCGTCAACGCGACACGCCAGTCCGGAGCGGTCTCGCGGCCGGGCGAGCGTGAGCCGTTCAACCTCGGTGACGCACGGCGAACCTACGAGCTGCTCGGGCAGGGGTTCCCGGGCGCCAAACTGAACCCCTCCTTGGTGCGTCGCCCCCCCGGCCACATGTCCGAACTCATGCGCAATGAGGGTGAGGATTTTGTCTACGTCCTCGAAGGCAGCATCCTGCTCGAGGTGGATGGCGCCCGTCATATCCTGAACAAGGGGGACTCTATGCATTTTCAGTCTCACCTCCCGCACAGGTCAGCGACATTGGGCAACGAGACGACGCTTGAGCTCTGGGTCCGCACATTGCCGTTTTTCCCTTGAGGATCGCCAAGCCGGCACCGGCAGCGAAGGATTGTTTGCGCAGCCTATGATTTCTTCGGCCAGGTATCGGCCAGCTTGTAGCCCTCCGGCCATGGGTCGTCGGGGTCGAGCATGTGCTGGTGCGTGCCGGTGATCCAAGCGCGGCCGGAGATTTCCGGCAGGATCGCCGGGCGACCGCCGACTTCCGTGGTGCCGACAATGCGGCCGGTGAAGGTCGAGCCGATCACCGAAACCGCCGTCAGGCGATCCTCGAGCCCCATCTGGCCGCGGGCATGCAGCACCGCCATCCGCGCCGACAGCGCCGTGCCGGTGGGCGAACGATCGACCTTGCCGGGCTGGATCGCGACGGCCGCTCCCGCGCGCAGGCCCTCGGCCGTGCGCTCGACGGCGCCGGCGAACAGGCAGAAAGAAAAATGCTTCCAGTCGGGGTTCTCGGGATGGTGGAAACCGAGCGCGGCGTTGGCCGCATTGGTGATCTTCACGCCGAGCTTGGCAATGTCGCCCGCCTCGTCCGCCTTCAGGGCGAAACCCAGGGCCGCGGCGTCGACGATGACAAAACTGTCGCCGCCATAGGCGGTGTCGACGGTGAGCGTGCCCAGCCCTTCGACCTCCAGCCTGGCGTCCAGCCGCTCGGCAAAGCTCGGCAGGTTGCGCACATGGATGCGCTCGGCCTTGCCGTTCCGGCATTCCGCCCGCACCCGGACGAGACCGCCGGGCGCTTCCAGAGTGATTTCCGTCACCGGCTCCCGCATCGGCAGGATGCCGCTGTCGAGCAGTACCGTCGAAACGCAGATCGAGTTCGACCCCGACATCGGCGGCGTGTCCTCCGGCTCCATGATGATGAAGGCCGCATCCGCTTCCGGGTGCTTCGGCGGCACCAGCAGATTGACGTGACGGAACACACCGCCGCGCGGTTCGTTCAGGACAAAATTGCGCAAGGTCTGGTCGCGCGCGATCCAGCGGCTCTGCTCCCAGATGGTGTCGCCCGGCGGCGGCGTGACCCCACCGACGATGACGTCCCCCACCTCGCCCTCGGCATGAGCCGAGATCACATGAATTGTCTTCGTGCTACGCATCGGAACGAACTCTCCGGAAGGACCGAAACCGCTTATTTCACGACGAAGCCGTGGGCGAAGGGGTCGCGATCGTCGATGAAGATGGTGTTGATACCGGTCTGCCGCGCCCAGCCGGCGACGGAGGGAATGATCGCCTCCCGGTCGGCCACCTTCGTCGCCGCTTCCACCTTGCCCTTGAACAGCGAGCCTATGATCGATTCATGGACGAATTCGTCGCCGACCTTGAGCTTGCCCTTGGCGGCGAGCTGCGCCATGCGCGCCGAAGTGCCGGTGCCGCAGGGCGAACGGTCGATAGCCTTCTCGCCATAGAACACGGCGTTGCGGGCATGCGCCTCGGCTTTCGTCGGCTTGCCGGTCCACAGGATGTGGCTGAGGCCTTGTATTTCCGGGTGCTCCGGATGGACGAACTGATATTTTGCGTTGAGCGCGGCGCGCAGCTTCGGGCTCCAACCCACCAGTTCGCCGGCGGTATGGTCGGCCATGTCACGGAAATTCTTTTGCGGCTCGACGATGGCGTAGAAATTGCCGCCATAAGCGACGTCAACGACGATCTCGCCAAGGCCCTCGACCTCTGCGGTCAGGCCCTCGGCATAGAGGAAGCCCGGAACATTGGTCAGCCGCACTTCCTCGACGAAGCGGCCCTCCTGGCGATAGGTGATGTCGACCTTGCCGGCCGGCGCGTCGATCGACAGTTTGCCCGGCTCGCGCGGCGTGATCAGACCGTTTTCAATTCCCATGGTGATGGTGCCGATGGTGCCGTGGCCGCACATCGGCAGGCAACCCGACGTCTCGATGAACAGCACCGCCACATCGCAATCCGGGCGCGTCGGCGGATAGAGGATCGAGCCTGACATCATGTCGTGGCCGCGCGGCTCGAACATCAGGCCGGTGCGGATCCAGTCGAACTCACGCAGGAAGTGCGCGCGCTTTTCCAGCATGGTCGCGCCTTCCAGGCGCGGGCCGCCGCCCGAAACGAGGCGGACGGGATTTCCGCAGGTGTGTCCGTCGATGCACGAGAATGTGTGGTTGGCCATGGCCGGGACCTTTGTCAGAATCTTTGAGGCGAGAAGGGTGCGATGTCGATGGCGGGCGCCTTGCCGGTCAACAGATCGGCGACGATCCGGGCAGTGCCCGCCGATTGGGTCAGGCCGAGATGGCCGTGGCCGAATGCATGGACGACGCGCGGCGTGGCACGCGCATAACCGATGGCCGGCAGGCTGTCCGGCAGCGACGGACGGAAGCCCATCCATTGCACCCCGCCGCCCGGCTTGAGGCCAGGCAAGAAAGCCTGCGCCTTTTTCAGCATGGCCTCTGACCGGCGGAAGTTCGGCGCGCGCTGCAGCCCGCCGAGTTCGACCGCCCCGCCGACGCGGATGCCGGTCGAAAGACGGGTGACGACGAAGCCGTGCCCGCCGAAGGTCACCTGGGTGCGCAGGTCAAAGGCGTCGGCAGGCAGCGTGGTGTTGTAGCCACGCTCGGTCTCCAGTGGAATATTCTCTCCAATGGTCCGCGCGATCCGCTGCGAGAAGGCGCCGGCCGCCAGCACCACCTTGGCGGCACGCCGCATGCCGCCATCAGCGGTAACAACCTCGACCCCGTCCTCAAGCGAACGCAGTGCCGTCACCTCGGCGCGTTCGATCACGCCGCCCGCCGCATGAAAGTGCGCGGCCAGCGCCAGCGTGTAGAGCCGGGGATCGGAAATCGAAAACCATCCGGGCGTAAAAGTGCCGTGGGTGAAGCGGGGAGCGAGGCCGGGCTGGATTTCGGCCATGCCGGCCGCGTCGAGATGACGAAACTCTATCCCATGCTCTGCGCGCGCCTGCCAGCCGGGCAGCGAGGCCTTGAGTTCCGCCTCGCCTTCATAAACCTGCAGATTGCCGTCCTTGCGCAGCATCGGCATCGTGCCGGTCTGCCGCAGGAACGGCTCAAGCTCGGCCTTCGACAAATCCATCAGTGCCGTTTGCGCCGTCGTCGAATGGGCAACGCGCGTTGGCGAACAGGCTCGCCAGAAACGGAACATCCACGGCGCGATCTGAAGCGCATAGCCGGGCGGCACCGACAGCGGACCGAGCGGATCGAGCAGCCATTTCGGCGCTTTCTTCAGGATACCCGGCGATGCCAGCGGCAGGATGTCGGTGAAGGCGAATGCGCCGGCATTGCCGGCGGAAGCGCCGGCGGCCGGGCCTTCGCGGTCCAGCACCGTGACCGAGAGCCCGCGTGCCTGCGCGACAATCGCCGCCGAGAGCCCGACGACCCCCGCTCCGATGATTATGACGCCGGCTTCGGCCATCAGCGCATGTCCGCCAGGAATTTCCGCATTCTCACATACCCTCTCTGCATGGGTCTGCCCGCTGACGGCAATGCACTATTCCGCGTCGCCGCCTACAAATCAATTCAAAAATACAAACAGTATACAAAAAATATTTGAATACCGATTTCGGCGACGATTGCCCGGCCGCCCCGCGCGGAAACCCTGCGCGGAGCGGAGCGGCCCGATCAGCCGAGGAAATCCTCGGGCAACAGCTCTTCTGGCATGTTCTGATAGGACACCGGGCGCAGGAACCGGCGGATCGACATGGTGCCGACACTGGTCGCGCCGAAATTGGTCGAGGCCGGATAAGGCCCGCCATGCACCATGGAATCGACCACTTCCACGCCGGTCGGGAAGCCGTTGACCAGCACGCGACCGGCCTTGCGCTCCAGCACCGGGCGCAGGCGTCGTGCGGCGTCGAGATCGCCGGCATCCATGTGGATGGTCGCGGTCAATTGGCCGTCAAAGCCGCGCGCGATCTGTTCCATCTCGTCCAGCGAACCGACCCGCACCACCAGGCCGAGCGGCCCGAAAACTTCCTCGCCCAGCGCGTGGTCGGAGACGAAGCGCGCACCCGTCGTCTCGAACAGATTGGGGGTGGCCGAGCGGCCCGAGGATTGCGTCATCAGCAGCGGCTTCAGCGTATTGCGCGTTGAAAACCGCTCCGTGCCGTCATGATAGGCCTTGGCGATGCCGTCGGTCAGCATGGTCTGCGGACCGACCTTGGCGAGTGCCTCGACCGCCGCGCCGGCGAAACGGTCGGCATCAGCGCCGTCGATCACCACCGCGATGCCGGGATTGGTGCAGAACTGGCCGGCGCCCATCGTCAGCGACCCTGCCCAGCCCTGCCCTAGCGCTTCGGCGCGTGCCTTGAGCGCTTCCGGCAACATCATCATCGGGTTGACCGAGCCGAGCTCGCCAAAGAACGGGATCGGCTCCGGACGTTGTGCGCACAGGTCGAACAGAGCGCGGCCGCCGGCAAGCGAACCGGTGAAACCCACGGCCTTGATCAGCGGATGCTGCACCAGCGCATGGCCGACCTCGCGGCTGCCGCCCTGGATCAGCGAAAACACGCCCGGATGCACACCGGTTTTGGCAATCGCCGCCTCGATGGCCTGCGCGACGATCTCGCCGGTGCCGGGATGCGCCGAATGCCCCTTCACCACCACGGGGCAGCCTGCGGCGAGCGCCGCCGCAGTATCGCCACCGGCGGTCGAAAAGGCGAGCGGGAAGTTCGAGGCGCCGAACACGGCCACCGGGCCGATCGGCCGCTGGATCAGCCTGATTTCCGGACGCGGCGCCGGCTGGCGAGCAGGCATCGCCGCGTCCTGGCGACGGTCGAGATAATCGCCCTTCTCGATATAGTCGGCAAACAGCCGGAGCTGGCCGGTGGTGCGGTCGCGTTCGCCTTGCAGGCGCGCTTCGGGCAAGCCGGTCTCCTGGCTGCCGATCTCGGTGATCTCGGCGGCACGGGCTTCGATCTCGTCGGCGATGGCGCGCAGGAATGCGGCGCGTTCCTTGCGCGAGGCGTAGCCATAACTCCAGAAGGCATCCTCGGCGGCTTCGCAGGCGCGGTTGACCAGTTCGGTCGAACCGGCGGCAAAGTCATGCGCGGGGCCATGAGCCGGAGTGCTGGCGAAGGTGCCCACTCCATCCAGCCATGCGCCCGCGACAAGGTGCTTTCCCTTCGGAGTGAAGCTCATCTACCGATTCCTTTCAAATAAACGGAGGTACAGGCAGCAACGCAGCAGCCAACCAGTTTGCGCCATGCCTTTGCGACACACGCCAATGCCGGCGTCGAAAGCATCGCGCCCGGCCTTGCCGAAATCAACCAGCAAGCCTTCTGAAACGAAAAGCCGCCGCTACCTGGAAACGGCGACCGCCGCCGCAGCGCTCACAATTGCGCGTCGGCCAGGAAAAAGCCCGCGAAACGCGAGCTTTTTCGTCGTTCGGCAAATCCGGGATCAGCCCTTGTACTTCTGCACAGCGCCGGGGAGCTTGCTCCATTCGCCATACCAGCTGTTGAACAGCTTGAACTGCGCCTCGCAATAGCCGCGCTGGCTGTCGGTCAGGGCGTCGGTCTCGTTGAAGTGGAGCGTGTATTCCTTGTCACCCTTCAGCACCATCATGTGCTTGAAGTAGAGGACGAGGTCCGGGCCTTCGTCGAAGGACGACAGCACGGCCAGCGCCTGCTCCAGTTCCAGCGCCCGCTGGCGCGCATCGACCTCGCCGGCGGCGGCGGCCTGTGACAGGTTGCAGAGATGGATCACTTCCTTCGGCAGCACATTGCCGATGCCGGTGATGGCACCCGTCGCGCCGCAATTGACGAAACCGTGGAAGACGGCCGTGTCGACGCCGATCATCAGCGACACGCCATCGTCGCGGCTGGTGATGTTCTCGGCCGCATAACGCATGTCGGCATTACCGCCGAATTCCTTGAAGCCGACGAGGTTCTTATGTTCAGCGCGCAGCGCGAAGAACAGGTCGGCGCGGGTGGCGAAACCGTAATAGGGGCTGTTGTAGATGACAGCCGGCAGATCGGGGGCCGCCGACAGGATCGCCTTGAAATGCGCCTTCTGGGCAGTCAGCGACGGACCGCGCGACAGCACGCGCGGGATGACCATCAGGCCGTGGGCGCCGACCTTCTGGGCATGCGCAGCATGGGCAACCGCCGAGGCGCTGTTGATGGCGCCGGTGCCGACGATGACCGGCACGCCGGCCTTCACCAGGCGCTCCACGCCCTCCATGCGCTCTGCGTCGGTCAGCAGCGGCCAGTCGCCCATGGAGCCGCAATAGACGACCGCCGACATGCCCTGCGCGATCAGTTCCTTGCCCTTGCGCACCAGCGCATCGAAATCGGGGCTGCGGTCTGCCTTGCACGGGGTCATCAGCGCGGGGATTACGCCGGAGAAAATCTTGGCCTTCATGTCAAACTCCTCTGGGCTTGTCGGGTCGGGGCGGATCGCGACGCCATGGCGCGGCTCACGCTCTCGACACTCAATATACACGTTGCATTTTATTTGTCGACAAGAAATCGACAAATGGTCAGAGCGCTATGTCCAGCCGCTCGCCACGGGTGAAAAGCTTCTGGATCTGATGCACGATCTGCTCGCCATGCGCCTTGCCCAGACGATCCGCTGCCTCGACGTCGCGGGCGGCGATGACGGCGATCATGTCCTCGTGCTCGTCGACGAAACGCTGCGGCAGGCGGTCGTCATAGGACTGGTAATAGAGTCTGAGGATGCGCCGCCCCTCATCGAGCAGCCGGTTGAACAGGCTGGTGAAGTAAGGATTGCGCCCGGCCTCCGAAATCGCCGAATGCAGCGCCGCATTGGTGGCGATCATCGCCAGCGCGTCCTGCGCCTCAACGGCGGCGGCGAATTCGACCTGCAGCGCGCGGATCGTCTCAAGGTCTTCGGCCCGGTGATGCTCGGCCGCCAGCCGCGTGGTGACGCGGTACATCAGCACCAGCGCGTCGAAATAGGTGTGCATGTTCAGGAAGTCGATGTTCGACACCATGGTCGAGCGGTTGGGCAGCGTGTCGATCAGCCCCTCTCCCGACAGCCGCACCAGCGCCTCGCGGATCGGCGTACGCGACATCTTGAAACGCTCGGCCAATTGCACTTCGTCGATCGGGCTTCCCGGCGGCAGCACCAGATCGAGGATCTCGTCGCGCAAAAGGTCGTAGACCATTTTGACGCCGGAGCCGCGCTTGCGCTCGGGGGCGGAATTGGAGTCGGCATCGGTCATCTGGCAATCCTCTTGTCGACAAGAGAAATACGTCCCGTCGCCAGATGGATCAACAAGTTCCGGAGTTATCCCCGCCATCCGGATGCGGGACACAGCGATATCCCGCCGACGGACCGTCGGCACGCAGGAGGCTGGGCTAGAGAATGCGAGGCCGGAACGGTTATTCCGGCGACCCGTCGACCAGTCGTTCCAGCCGCTCGATCCAGAACGGGCTGTTGGTGGCGACCATGTCGTAGCCGAAGCGACGCGATTTCTTGATCGCCGCAAGCTGCGTCGGCGAAGTGATTTCCTGGCGCCGGCCCCGGCCCAGCCAGAAGACGCGCAGCTTCAGCACGTCCAGCGCATGGCGCGTGGTGGCGTGATCGAGATCGGACCCATGATCCTCGTAGACGAAGACGGTATCGCCGGCGAGCAGCCGCGCCGCGCCGGAAAAAGCCGCGATCTCCACGCCCTCGACGTCGAGCTTGACGATGAACTTGTCCAGCCCCGCGAACTGCGGCAGCGCCGCGATATCGTCGAGGCTGATCGTGTCGCATTCGAGGATCGGCCTGGAGCCGTCGGCGGGATCGACCGTCGTACGCGCTTCGTGCTTGGCGCCGAAAATGCGCACATGCTGACCGCTGGTTGCGCCGATCGCCCTGTTGAGCACGCTGAACCGGCTGTCGTTCAGGACCCGGTTGTCTTCCAGCACCCTGAACGTGTCCGGCGCCGCCTCCACCGCGACCGCTGCCTTGCCGCCGGCCTCGGGACCGCTCGCCAGGATCGACCAGTAGCCATAATTGGCACCGCCGTCGACGAAGCCGTAGTCGATGTCGCGCGCCGCCTCCAGGAGCACGACGGTGGAGTGCTCGTAGGAGTACCCCGGCAGCAGCAGGATCGACCAATAGGCATCGCAATAAGGAACACGCATCAGCGCCCCGGGCGCCAGGCTGAAAATCATCGGCCGGCGACTGGGCAGCAGCGTGCGCACCGTGCGCGCCACGTAGGAAAAGCCAAACTGGCGCAGGGGCATGAGCACCCGCATCGCCAGCCGCAGCGTGGTCAGCGCTATGCCCTCGCGCAGGCCGGCGCCGCTGATGCGCCCGCTTCGCGCGTCGATGACGATGTCTTTTGCAGAAGGCTTCAGCATGCGCGGTTCAATATCCGAGATCGCCTCCAAATACGATGTCATCTGCCCACCCCAAGGCTTTCCCTGAACGCAGCCCTTGCCACCCTTCGCCCATAAACCATGTTTGCCGCCGTTTCGCTCGGAAACCAATCATTAACCTTACCGGCTGGGCCTGACGGCGCTTAAGCCTCGAAAATTGCCTGCCGTTACAGACCGGGCACCCCGCGCACGCGCGCTCTGGAGCGCTGACATGAGATGAAAATTCTCATCTCCCCCGCACGCATCGCGGTCGCTTGACAATCGAATTTTTCTTCCTATTTTACCGATTAGCTAATTAGCCAATCGGAAAAATAATGGACCAACTCAGCCTCGCCTTCCATGCGCTCGCCGATCCGACACGCAGGGCCATCCTGATGCGGTTGGCCAAGAGCGATGCCACCGTCAACGAATTGGCGGAGCCGTTCGACCTTCGGCTGCCGACCATCTCGAAGCACCTGAAAGTGCTTCAGCAGGCCTCGCTGGTTTCGCAGACCCGCGAGGCGCAGCGCCGCCACTGTCACCTTGAGAGTGGGGCGCTGAAAGAAGTCGCCGAGTGGGTATGGAATTGCCGCACCCACTGGGAAGCAAGCTTCGATCGCCTCGACGCTTTCCTGAACGACATCGAAGCGGCGACCAAGGCCAGCAAGAATTAGCGCCGGCACCGGTCGAACTAACTCAACCTATTGTTTTTATTTGTGAGTGGAGAAGTAATCATGTCCAAAACCACCTTTACCGCCGAGCCGGGCAAGCAGGAAATTGTCCTGACGCGAACATTCAACGCGCCGCGCGAGCGTATCTTTGCCGTTTTCACCGACCCGCAAGCGATCCCGAACTGGTGGGGTCCCGCCTGGCTGACGACGACGATCGACAAGTTCGAACCGAGGCAGGGCGGCATCTGGCGTTTCGTGCAGCGCGACAAGCAAGGCAACGAATACGGCTTCCATGGCGTGCATCATGAAGCCACCGCCCCTTCGCGCATCGTGCGCACCTTCGAATTCGAGGGCATGCCCGGCCATGTGCTGCTCGAGACCGTCACCTTCGAGGAAGTCGGCGGCAGCACCAGGGTCGTGGCGCAGTCGGTATTCCAGTCGGTCGAAGCGCGCGACGGCATGGTGCAGTCAGGAGCCGAAGCCGGCGCGGTCGAGAGCTGGGATCGCTTGGAAGCCCTGCTTTCAGCCTGATCGCATTGCAAAACCTGAATGGGAAAAACCGCCGGCCACTCCGGCGGTTTTTTCTTTGCCGGCGGCGAATGCTCTCCAGGCCCCGGCTGATCGCAGAGGCCTGCGAAGCCAGAAGTGCCCGCGCGGCCTGGCCCTCGCGAACGCTTGACAGTTCCGTTGAAAACCTGCGATGAAACGTTTCATCGTGCCTGGGAGGAAACGGCGCGATGACAAAGTGGAGGAAGTTATGAAGTTCGGAAAGATTATCGCCGCCGGCGTTCTGGCGGCCTCTCTAGCCATGCCCGCAGCCAGCTTCGCCGCCGACAAGCCCGTGGTTGGCCTGGTCATGAAATCGCTCGCCAACGAGTTCTTCAAGAACATGCTGGAAGGCGCCAAGGCCCATGAAGCCAAGCGTGGCGACTACAAGCTGAAGGCCGTCGGCATGCAGTCCGAGACCGACATCGAGACCCAGATCAACGCCGTCGAAAGCTTCATCACCGAAAAGGTCAACGCCATCGTCATCGCGCCGGCCGATTCCCGCGCGCTGGTGCCGCCGCTGAAGCGGGCCATGGAAGCCGGCATCACCGTCGTCAACTTCGACGTGGCGCTGGACGAAAAGGCCAAGAAAGAGGCCGGCGTCGAACTCGCCTTCGTCGGCCCGGACAACCGCGCCGGCGCCAAGATGGCCGGCGAAGCGCTGGCCAAGAAGCTCGGCGAAGGCGGCAAGGTCGTCATCATCGAGGGCAATCCCGGCGCCGACAACGCCGCTCAGCGCAAGCTCGGCTTCGAGGACGCGATCAAGGACGGCAAGCTGAAGCTGCTCGATTCCCGTACCGCCCATTGGGAGACGGAAGAAGCGAACTCCGTCTTCGCCAACATGCTCACCGCCCATCCCGATATCCAGGGCGTGATGGCGGCCAACGATTCCATGGCAGTCGGCGTCGTCAAGGCGATCGAGGCCGCCGGCAAGACCGGCAAGATCGAAGTCATCGGCTTCGACAACATCCCGGCCGTGCAGCCGCTGCTCAAGGAAAAGAAGATGCTGGCCACGGTCGACCAGTTCGGCCAGCAGATGGCGGCCAACGCCATCGACAAGGCGCTCGGCGTTCTGGCCGTCGGCGCCCCGCTCAAGGGCTGGGTCAAGACCGACATCAAGCTCGTCACCTCGGACGACGTGAAGTAACCTCACGATCGGCGGTCACGCCAACAGGCGCGGCCGCCTCGACGGAACGACCCATGGCAAATGTAACGCAGAATGCCGCACGCGCGGCAACGGCCGACATGCATCCCATCCTGGAGCTTTCGGACGTCCGCAAGCGCTTCGGCGGCGTCGTCGCCCTGAACGGCGTCTCCTTCACGCTACGGCCCGGCGAAGTCCATGCGCTGGTCGGCGAGAATGGCGCCGGCAAGTCGACGCTGATCAAGATCCTGTGCGGCATCGTCAAGCGCGACGCCGGTTCGATCACCTTGGACGGCACCGCCTACGAGCCGCATTCGCCGGCCGACGCCAAGGCACATGGCATCCAGGTCGTGCACCAGGAGTTCAATCTCCTTCCCTACCTCTCGATCGCGGAAAACATCTGCTTCGAGGACATTCCGCGCCGGCGTTTCGGCATTGTCGACTACCCCGAGGTCTACGCCAGGGCCCGGCAGGCGCTGGCGCGCATCGGCCTCGACGACATCGATGTGCGCCGGCCGGTGGAAACGCTCGGCGTCGCCCACCGCCAGCTGGTCGAAATCGCCCGCGCGCTGATGGGCGAAAGCCGCATCCTCATCCTCGACGAGCCGACCGCGACGCTGACCGCGCGCGAGACCGAACGGCTTTTCACCATTGTCGACGGCCTGCGCGCCAAGGGCGTGGCCATCGTCTTCGTGTCGCACCATCTCAGCGAGGTCTTCGCCAATTGCGACCGCGTCACCGTGTTGCGCAACGGCGAGTCGGTGATGACTTCCGACATTGCCGACACCTCGCCCGAAAAGCTTGTCAGTTCGATGGTCGGTCGCCAACTGGCCGCGCAAATGGCCGCGACGCGTGAGCTGGACCGCGGCGGCGGCGTGGCGCTGGCCTTGAAGAACCTGCGCCATCCCGCCTCCCCCAATCCTGACGGCATTTCGCTCGACCTGCATTATGGCGAGATCCTCGGCATCGCGGGCCTCGTCGGCGCCGGTCGCACCGAATTGCTGCGCTCCATCTTCGCCGCCGACCTGCCTATGTCCGGGACACTGGAACGCGACGGCCGGCAGCGCCGCTATGGCAGCCCGAAAGCCGCGATCCGCGACGGCATCGGCTTCCTGACCGAGGACCGCAAGGAAGAAGGCCTGATCCTGGCCATGCCCATCGCCGCCAATGTCAGCCTCGCCAATCTGCGCAAGGTCTCGCATGCCGGCCTGCTCGACAGGGTGGCCGAGGCACGGATGACCGAAAATCTCGGCAAGGAGATCAAGCTCAAATACGGCAAGGCTTCCGATGCCGCCTCGACACTGTCGGGCGGCAACCAGCAGAAGGTAGTTTTGGCCAAATGGCTGGCCAACGACCCGAAGATCCTGCTGCTCGACGAACCGACACGCGGTGTCGACGTCGGTGCCAAGGCGGAGATCTACGCCCTGCTACGCGGCCTTGCCGAGAAGGGGCTCGCCTTGCTCGTCGTCTCCTCGGAACTGCCGGAACTCATCACGCTCTGCGACCGCATCCTGGTCATGTCGAAACACCGCATCGTCGGCGAGGTTCTGCGTCCGGATTTCTCCGAAGAACGCATCCTCGGCTTCGCCTACAAGGACGAGAACAATCATGGACGCCACTGACTTCGGCCGCCCGGCCTCAAGCGGTCTCGCCACCACGACCAAGACCGTGTTGCGCGAAGCCGGCATCGGCATCGCGCTCATCCTCTTGATCGTGGTGTTCTCGCTGGGAACGGACCATTTCCTGACGGCTTCGAACGTCACCAACATCTTGACCCAGGTGACCATCAATCTGGTGCTGTCGATCGGCATGACCTTCGTCATCCTGATCGGCGGCATCGATCTGTCCGTAGGGTCGGTGCTGGCCTTCGCCGCCGTCGTCGCCGGCACGGTGATGACCCTGCCCGGCCTCGATCCCACGCTTGCCGTGGTGCTGGCAACGATCAGCTCCATCGCCGCGGGCATCGTCTTCGGGGTGCTGAACGGCCTGATCAGCGCCTGGTGGAGCATCCCGTCCTTCATCGTCACCCTGGGCACGCTGAACATCGCGCGCGGCGCGGCCCTTCAGGTCACCGGCGCCTCGACCATCTATTCCTTCCCGGCCGGCTTCAACGCCTTCGGCTCGCAGACAATCTACGGCGTGCCGGTGCTGTTCCTGATCGCGCTTGTCCTGGTCGCGGTCGGCTGGTTCGTGCTGACCCGCACGGTGTTCGGCCGTGTTCTCTACGGCATCGGCAACAATGAGGAAGCGACCCGGCTCGCCGGCCACAACGTCTTTTTCTACAAGGTCGCCGCCTTCACCATTTGCGGCGCCGCCGTCGGCATCGGCGCCATCATCTATATGGCGCGGCTCAACATCGCGAGCCCGATCATCGGCATCGGCTTCGAGCTCAACGCCATCGCCGCCGTCATCATCGGCGGTACCAGCCTGAGCGGTGGCCGCGGCTCGATCATCGGCACCCTGCTCGGCGCCTGCATCATCGGCGTGCTGGCCAACGGTCTCATCCTGCTCGGCCTCAGCGACTTCATGCGGCAGATGATCACCGGTTTCGTCATTATCCTCGCAGTCATCCTTGACAAATATCGCGAAAGGCTAACCAAGGCCTGAGGCAGCGCGGCATGGATCGCCGCAACATCCGGGGCATAGCAGCGTGGTCAACATCAAGGACGTCGCCCGGCGGGCGGGGGTTTCGGTCGGAACGGTCTCGCGCGTCATGGCCAGGAACGAGACGGTCGGCGCTGCCCTGCGCGAAAAGGTCGAGGCGACGATCCGCGAGATGAACTTCAAGCCGAACCATGTCGCGCGCGGCCTGCGCCGCCGCCGCACCGACATGATCGGCCTGGTGATCCCCGACATCACCAACCCCTTCTTCGCCGAACTCGCCAAGCATGTCGAAGCTGTCGCCTTCCATGCCGGCCTTTCGGTGCTGTTGTCGATCACCAATGACGATCCCAAGATCGAGGTGGCGCAGATCGAAAGCCTTTTGAAGAGCCGCCCCACCGGCCTGATCGTGGTGCCAATCCAGTCCGGCCAGTCGCAGAGCTGGCGCGGCGACACCGCCACAGTCGTCGTCGACAGGAGACTACAAGGACACGGCCTGCTTTCCGTCGACCATCATGGCGGCGCGGCGCTGGCGGCCGAACATCTGATCGGCCTCGGCCATCGCCACATCGCCTACATAGCCGGACCGGCCGACGCACCGGTTTCCAGGGCGCGCCGGGCGGGCTTCGTCGAGCATCTCGAGGCCGCCGGCATCAAGCCCGAGATCATCGAAGGCCATTTCGACTATGTCTCAGGCGAAGCGCTCGGCCGCCAGTTGCTCGACCGGGCGCCAGCGAAGCGGCCAACCGCCATCGCCACCGCCAACGACCAGCAGGCGATCGGCCTGCTGCGCGCCGCCTCCGATCTCGGCATCAAGGTGCCGGACGAGCTTTCCGTCATCGGCTTCGACGACATTCCGCTGGCCGGGCTGATCACGCCGCGCCTGACCACCATCGGTCAGCCGGTGGAGGACATCGCCAAACGCGCCGTCGCCGCGGCAATCGCCGGCAGCGGCGTTGCTGCCGGAGAAGACGAACTGCTCTCCGGCGTGCTTGTCGTGCGCAATTCCACGGCACCCGTCGGTCGGCGCGAAGCTGTATAAGCGGGTCTGGCCACCGCAGGACCGTCGCGAGCCCGACCTTCGCGGCCGGCTCGCGCACCGCGCGGAACATGGGCGAAAAAAGCCTCGCCGGCACGGTTGACCCTCCACTTGGTGGAGACGTTAGGACGGTCCCATGAGCGAGAAAATGCACACGATCGGCGAACTTTCGCGGCTGAGCGGCATCTCGGTGCGGCGCATCCGCTTCTATTCCGACAAGGGGCTGCTGCCGCCGTCCACCCGCACCGTCAGCAACTATCGCATCTACAGCGATACCGATGTCGCGCGCCTCGACCTGATCAGGGCCTTGCGGGAGGCCGGCGTCAGCCTGGCCGCCATCCGCAAGCTCCTGTCCCGGCGGCTCGAACTGAAAGATGTCCTGGCCATGCGCCTTGATGCCCTGGAAGTCGAAATCGCCTCCCGTCGCCGGGTCGCCGCCGTGTTGCGTGCCACGCTCAGGATCACGGAACCAACCGCAACCGACCTGAGGAGACTTTGGACGATGACGACCCTGTCCCAAAACCAGATGCGCACCATGATGGAGCGTTTCTACGACAAGGTGGGCACGAGCGCCGAGATGGGCGAAGGCTGGAAGCGCCAGATGATCGATGCCGCCATGCCCGAGCTGCCCGACGAGCCGACGTCCCGGCAGATCGACGCCTGGAACGAGATCAGCGCCATGATCGGCGACGAGAGCTTCGTTTCCGAGATACAGGCCGAGACGGCCGCTATGTGGAACGGTGAGTTCGACCCGGGCGCCTATGCCGAGGCTGCCAACGCCATTCTGGCCAGGGTGAAGGCCGCTATCGCCGCGGGCGTAGCCCCGATCTCGCCGGAGGGCGAAACGATCGCGCGCGAATGGCTGGACCGATCGGCGAAGGCAATGCGCAGGCAGCCGGAC
The DNA here is from genome assembly GCF_008727715.1 of Mesorhizobium terrae. GTDB lineage: Bacteria > Pseudomonadota > Alphaproteobacteria > Rhizobiales > Rhizobiaceae > Mesorhizobium > Mesorhizobium terrae. Next base: position 2,624,283 of record NZ_CP044218.1, on the reverse strand, counting down.
CGGGCCTATCTGGAATGGCATCTCGGCCAATACCGCAAGCATCATGCCCGCTCGACCCGGTATCAGGAACTGCTTGCCATATTGCGCGGTGAGGAACCCGGCCAAGGGCCCGGCAACGAGTGGCAATGGATCAACGAGGCGATGACACCGCTGCTGGCGACGGCGCAAAACTGACTTCGACGCCCCGAACAAAAACGAATGCCCGGCGCATGTCTCGCGGACGCGCCGGGCATTCCAGGGAGATATCAGGCGAAACCCGGCCTACTGCGCCGTCCAGCCGCCATCGATCGGCAGCGTCGTGCCGGTGATCTGCTTGGCCGCGTCCGAGCACAGGAACAGCGCCAGCGCCGCGATCTCGTCCACCGTCACGAACTCCTTCGTCGGCTGGGCCGCCAGCAGAACGTCGTGCTTGACCTGTTCCTCGGTCATGTTGCGGGCCTTCATCGTGTCGGGGATCTGCTTTTCGACCAGCGGCGTCCAGACATAACCGGGCGCGATCGCATTGGCCGTCACCCCGTCCTGCGCGGCCTCCAGCGCCACCGTCTTGGTCAGGCCGGCAATACCGTGCTTGGCCGAGACATAGGCCGACTTGAAGGGCGACGCTACCAGCGCATGCGCCGAAGCGGTGTTGATGATGCGCCCCCATTTGCGCGCCTTCATGCCCGGAAGCGCGGCCTTGATGGCGTAGAAGGCGGCGAGCAGGTTGATGCGGATGATCGCTTCCCACTTGTCGTCGGGAAACTCCTCGATCGGCGCGACATGCTGGATGCCGGCATTGTTGACCAGGATATCGAGGCTGCCGAATGCCTGTTCGGCCTCGTGCACCATGGCGGTCACTTCCGGGCCATTCATCATGTTGGCGTTGGAATAGCGGCACTTGACGCCGAAATCGGCTTCGATGCCGGCACGTTCCCTCTCGATCGCATCGGCATCGCCAAGTCCGTTGATGGTGACATTGGCGCCTTCGGCGGCGAAGGCCCTGGCGATGGCAAGGCCGATGCCGCTGGTCGAACCGGTAACAAGCGCGTTCTTCGAAGTCAGGGAGCCCATGATGATCTCTCGTCTGGCGTTTGCGATGGCATTCTAATTAGGTGCATTGCAGCAAGTTTCCATCACAATCATGTGTCGGTCTTCGTTTGGAACCAACAAACAGCTGAAATCGTTCATCGACCCGACACAAGACCGTCATGCTGCCATGCAACATGACAGGTGTTGTTTCCGATATGACATTCGTCAATCCTGAGGTGACAGCTTGGAAATCGCCGACGTCGTGAAGCGCGCCTATGCCATGCCGCTCACCAATCCCTCGTTCCCGCCCGGCCCCTATCGTTTCTTCGACCGCGAATATGTCATCATCACTTACCGCACCACGCGCGAGGCGCTGGAGGCGGCCGTGCCGGCGCCGCTCGAGATCGATGGCGATCCGCTGGTGAAATACGAATTCATCCGCATGCCGGACTCGACCGGCTTCGGCGACTATACCGAGAGCGGCCAGGTCATTCCGGTCCGTTTCGACGGCCAGCACGGCGTCTACGTCCATTCCATGTATCTGGACGACGATGCGCCGATCGCCGGCGGCCGCGAATTGTGGGGGTTTCCGAAGAAGCTCGCCAATCCCAAGATCGTCAATGAAGGCGAGGTCGTCGTCGGCACGCTACACTATGGCTCGGTGCTCTGCGCCACCGGCACGATGGGTTACAAGCACCGCGCCGCCGACCAGGATCAGGTGATGGCGGCGCTGACCGCGCCTAACTTTCTCGTCAAGATCATCCCGCATGTCGACGGCACGCCGCGCATCTGCGAACTGGTGCGCTACCACCTCACCGACATCACGCTGAAGGAAGCTTGGGCGGGTCCCGCCGCGCTCGACCTGCGGCCGCATGTGATGGCCGATGTCGCTCGCCTGCCGGTGCTGGAAGTGGTGTCGGCGCTGCATTTCACCGCCGATCTCACGCTCGGCCTCGGCGAGGTCGTGTACGACTATCTCGCCGGCACACGCTGACCATCCCCTTTCTTTGCCGGAGTTGACCGTGCTGGACCGTTACAGAGCCAAGGCGAACGTCGCCACCATTCAGGAAATCGCTTCGCAATACGACCGGGTTGCGCTGGTGCTGCAAGGCGGCGGCGCGCTCGGCGCCTATCAGGCCGGCGTCTATCAGGCGCTGTCGGAGGCCGGCTGCGAGCCGGCATGGCTGTCGGGCGTCTCCATCGGCGCCATCAATGCATCCATCATCGCGGGCAACGAGCCGAGCCGGCGCCTGCAGCGGCTGGAGCAGTTCTGGCAGACGATTTCCGGCCGCAAGATCTGGGCCTACACGCCGGAAGGCGACATCTATCGCGACATCCGCAACCGCACCAGTTCGTGGATGACGATGACCATGGGCCAGCCCGGCTTCTTCAAGCCACGCTTCCCCAATCCATGGCTGGAGCAGTCCGGGGCCGAAGGCGCCACCAGCTTCTACGACACGGCCGAATTGAAGGACACGCTGGAGCAGCTGATCGACTTCGACGTGCTCAACGACGGCCGCAAGCGTCTGAGCGTCGGCGCCGTCAACGTGCGCACCGGCAATTTCGTCTATTTCGACACCGACAAGGTCCGCATCGGGCCCGAACACATCATGGCTTCGGGCGCGCTTCCGCCCGCCTTCCCGGCGGTGCGCATCGAGGGCGAATATTACTGGGACGGCGGCATCGTCTCCAACACGCCGCTGCAATATCTGCTCGACCAGGAAGAAGACCGCAGCTCGCTGGTGTTTCAGGTCGACCTGTTCTCAGCGCGCGGCGCGCTGCCGCGCGGCATGGCCGACGTGTTGTCGCGCCACAAGGACATCATGTATTCCAGCCGCACGCGCCAGAACACCGACAATTTCAAACGCATCCACGATCTGAAGATGCAGCTCCTCGAAGCACTCAAACGTGTGCCGGCGGAGTCGCGCTCCGCCGACGAAGAACGGCTGATCGCCGATTATTCCGACGCCGGCGTCGTCAACATCATCCACCTCATCTACCAGCACAAGGGTTATGAGGGGCACGCCAAGGACTATGAGTTCTCAGGCACCTCGATGCGCGAGCATTGGGACATGGGCCTGGAGGACACGCAGCGCACCTTGCGCCATCAGCAATGGCTGACCCCGCCGACCAATGCCGAAGGCGTCGCCATCCATGACCTGCATCGCGAGGACCCGACCTAGGGTGATGTCTCGCCTGACGGTCAGAAACGCAGGCTGATGCCGGCGCGACGCAGCAGCCAGTAGAAAAGCCCGGTCGCACCGATAACCAGCGCAACGGCCCAGATGAAGCCGCTGTCGCCATGGGTGAACGGCAGGCCGGCCGTATTCATGCCGAAAACGCCGACAACCAGCGTACCCGGCAGCAACAAGGCGCTCATCACCGCCATTGCCTTCAGGCTGCGGTTGGATTCGTCCGCCAGCTCCGCCGCCATCTCCTCCTGCAGCAAACGCGCCCGGTCGTTGATCATGACGATTTCGCGGTCGAGCCGTTCCAGCCGCGCGGCCAGGCGCTGCAATGCGGCATGCGCGGCCTTCGATAGTTTCCAGTCGTCGCGGTCCTCATCCTCGAACAGCGCGACCATGCCGGCCACCGGCCGGTGCAGCGACACCGCCAGCCGCCGCAATTCCTTGAGACGGCGGCGCTCGTCGCTCAGCCGTTCGGTGACCAGATTGTCCTCGACCTCGTCGAGCTTTTTTGTCGCGTCGACCAGCCGCAACCCTGTGTTCTTGCAGAAGGTCGTGACGATGGCCTCGAACAGCTCGAAGGCCGTCGCCGGCGCGAAGCCGCCGGCAAGCGAGCGCCGCACCTTGTCCACCGCCTCCAGCGGATGGCGCCTGCCGGTGACCAGCAGACGTTCGGTCACAGCGAAATGCAGCCGGCCGATCGTGCTCGACGGTCGTTCTATGTCCTTGTGCATGTCGGCGGCTATGCCATGCATCATGCCGTCTTCATGCCCGAGGACCAGACTGTCGTCATGTCCTTCCAGGATCGCGCGCGCCGCCGGCGGAAGTGCGCAGCGGTGGGCAACCCAGCCGTGCGCGCGCTGGTCGACCAGATCGACATGCAGCCACACCCAGCCATCCTCGGCCGCGAGGGCCGCGTCGATCTCTTGCGGGTGAAGCTGAGCGGCTGGTTGACCGGGAAATCCACGATAGGCGCAGATCAGGCCCGGCACCTGCTCCGCATCGCCTGTTCCCAGAAGGTTCAAACGCAAGGTTTCATTCATTGGCGTCACCGAGCCTTGTTCGGCAGAAGCCGGCGCGACCCGCGCGCCGGCTTCCCTTTGTGAGAAAAGAACCCGCCCTCAAAACAGCTTGCGCATCACCACGAACAGCCCGAAGGCGAGCGCGATCGAGGCCGGCAAGGTCAGCACCCAGGCGAGCAGCATGTTGCGCACGGTCGACCACTGCAGGCCCGAACCGTTTGCCGCCATCGTGCCGGCAACGCCCGACGACAGCACATGCGTGGTCGACACCGGCAGGCCGAAGGCGTCGGCGGCGCCGATCGTGCCCATGGCGACGAGTTCGGCGGCGGCACCCTGGCCATAGGTCAGATGCGTCTTTCCGATCTTCTCGCCGACGGTGACGACGATGCGCTTCCAGCCGACCATCGTGCCAAGCCCCAGCGCCAGCGCGATGGCGATCTTGACCCAGAGCGGGATGAACTTCGTCGCGTTGTCGACGGCCTTATGATAGTTGGTGACCGCCTTGAGATCCTCGCCCTCCATCGGCAGAAGCTTCTTCTTGTCGATCAGCTTCAGCGCCTCGCCGATGAGATAGATGTCATTGCGCGCATTGCTGACCAGTTCGATCGGCAGTTTCTCGACCGAAGGATAAGGCGACACCAGTTCATTCGTCTGATGGATGAACGCCTGCAGCGCCGGCGTCGTCTGGTCCGTCCAGGTCTTGGTGCGCACCGCCTCGCTGACCACCGCCTTGGCGTCGGTCACCACCACACCCGGCTTCACATATTTGCCGAGCACGGTATCCACCTGCGCGGCCGCGGATTTGTAGGCTTCGAGATAGTTGACATCGGGCGTGCGATTGAGCGCAAAGGCGGTCGGCACCACGCCGATCAGGATCAGCATGATCAGACCCATGCCCTTCTGGCCGTCATTGGAACCGTGGGCGAAGGAAACGCCGGTGCAGGTGAAGATCAGCAGCGCGCGGATCCACAGCGGCGGCGGCGCATTGCCCGACGGCGCCTCATAGAGCGCCTTGTTCTTGATGAACAGCTTCATCGCAAGCAGGAGGAGTGCCGCCATGCCGAAACCGACCAGCGGCGAAACCAGCAGCGCCATGCCGACTTCTATGGCTTTCGACCAGTCGACGCCGCTTGTGGCGCTACCGGCCGGCGCCAGGAACTGGTTGGCGAGGCCGACACCGACGATCGAGCCGATCAGGGTGTGCGAACTGGACGACGGCAGACCAAGATACCAGGTGCCGAGGTTCCAGATGATCGCCGCGGTCAGCAGCGAGAACACCATGGCCAGACCCGCGCTGGAGCCGACCTGCAGGATGAGCTCGACCGGAAGCAGCGAAATGATGCCGAAGGCAACGGCACCGCTGGCGGTGAGCACGCCAAGGAAGTTGAAGAAACCGGACCACATGACGGCGAACTCGGCCGGCATGGAATGGGTGTAGATGACGGTCGCGACCGCATTGGCGGTGTCGTGGAAACCGTTAACGAATTCGAAGCCGAGCGCGATCAGCAACGCGAGCCCGAGCAGGATCCACGGCACGGCAATCGCGCTGGTAAGCTCCTGGCTGAGCGCATAACCGATATAGATGAGGCCGCCGAGTACGATCGCCAGGAAGACCGGCATGAACCATTTGCCGGCCTTGCTCGGCCCTTCGAGCGGATGCTCGGGCCTCGGAATACCCATTTGACTTGATGTGACGTCCACCATTGCCCCGTTCCTTTTGCAGTGCAGCAAAATTCAAGGAACCCTATTTTGGCTGAATGAAGCTGTTGTGACGTCTCACGCAGCGAAACCGGCCGGCACCGCTTCGAGATTGGCCAGGATCGCGAAGCGCCATCCTGATCTTTGATATCCTTGCCAAATCCAAGCAGGGAGAGAGGCCCATTCTCCGGCAATGAGAGTAATGGGACAATTATACGGAAATTTTCCGATCTATGTTTTGTGTTTGTTAAGCAACCGCCAGAGCCACTATTTGTTTACCATCCACCTTAACCTGTCTGAAATCGCTCACCCGCATGATGGGCCACGGTTCGCAAAGAGACCGTCGAACAAAAGTTACAACCGGGCAAAGGATACCATCATGACCAATCTTCTTTCGCGCTTCGTCAAGGACGAGTCGGGCGCAACCGCCATTGAATACGGCCTGATCGCCGCCCTGATCGCTCTGGCGATCGTTGCTGGCGCCGGCTTCCTCGGCAACACCATCAATGCCAAGTTCAACACCATCGCCGGCACGCTGAAGAACGCTGGCAGCGGCAACGGCGGCTGATCGGGCCCGAGGCCTGTTGCACCAAGAGATCGGGGCCGCCTTCGGGCGGCCCTTTTCATTTTCCAGGGCTAGGAAATCGTTGGCACTATCCCACCCGTCCGCCTGCAAGGAGCACGACAAGACCCGCAACCATGGACCCGGCCGCCGCCTGCACTATATAGGGGAGAAATGAGCATCGGCTCGGACAACCCGGCAGTAGACAATGAAACGGCTTCACGGCATCGCAATCTGGTTCGGCTTGGCGCTGACGGTTTCGCTTATTCCCATGACCATCGCTATGGCTCAAACGATGGCCCCCGTACGGCCCGGCATCAACTCATTCGGCCAGGCGGACGCGGATGCATTGCGAAGCGAGATCCAGCGGCAGCAGTTCCAGCAGCAACAGCAGATCTACCGCGAGCTCGACCGGCAGGTTACGACGCCGTCCCAAAATGCCGCGCCAGCGATCCGGCAACCTTGCCAGCAATCGCTGAATGGCGGCGGTGCGGTTGGTGGCTGTCGTTGACAGGATGTATTTTCGTTTTATTAGCCGTCTACGATAAGTGTGTGCTACGGCAAAGCATCCATTCGCTCGCCGGGCCTTTGTGTTAATTTGAGGTCCCGCCTCGTCCTGCACGGCGGATTGGACCGGACGTGCGATGGCGACACCCAAGAAAAAGAGCATTGAACGCAAGGCCGCGCCCAAGAAGAAGGCGCCCCTGAAGACGCCTGTCGAGAAGCAGCCGCTCGCCAAACCCTCACCGAAGAAGCAGGCGGTTCGGAAAGCCAAAAAGGGCAAGACGATCCGCCAGGTCGCCGCCATTCCGTTTCGGCGCGGCGAGGACGGCAGCCTTGAGGTGATGCTGGTCACCTCGCGCCAGACCAGGCGTTTCATCCTGCCGAAGGGCTGGCCGATGCCCGGCAAGAGCGGACGCAAGGCCGCCACCATCGAGGCGATGGAAGAAGCGGGCGTCGTCGGCAAGACGCTGAAGGAGCCGGCCGGCAGCTATTCCTACTGGAAGCGGCTTGCGCGAACCTTCGCGCGGGTCGACGTCACCGTCTATCTGCTCGCCGTCACCGGGGAACTGGCCAACTGGCCGGAGGCACGCAGCCGCCAGCGCGCCTGGCTGAAGCCCGAGGACGCCGCGACCCTGATCGACGAACCCGAACTGTCGACGCTGCTCAGGACATTGACCTTGCCCGCCGCTCTTTGAGCAAGAGCGTTGTATCAAACGCTGTTCAGACCGCCGGCTTTCGGTCGCTCAAGCAAGATTGTCGGCTTTTCATGGTAGGTCGTGCGCAGCACCTCGTTGTAAGCAGTCTTGCGCGCGACGTTCAGCGAGGCAACATTCTCGGGATCGATGATGCAGACGGTTCTCTGCGCCCCTAGAACATTGTCGGCCCAGGCCGTCATTTCACCAACGATCTCGCTGGCAATGCCCTTGCCATGCGCGGCAGAAGCCAGAACCCAGCCGATTTCCGGAAGACCTTCCAGCGAGGGCTGGATTTCGCGCTTCATGTCCTGGAAGCCGGCCTCGCCGATGAAACGCCCTGTCGCCTTGTCCTCGACCGCCCAATAACCGTAGCCGATCAGCGACCACAGGCCGGCATGGCGCAGGAACCGCTGCCAGCTTTCCTCGCGGGTGCGCGCCCTGCCGCCGATGAACCGGCATACCGCCGGCTCCGACCACATCTCGGCATAGGTGTCGAAATCGTCCAGCCCGTGCGCCCGCAGGATCGTCCGTTGCGTTTCGATGATGGGCGCGGTCTTGAAGGCTGGGGCGGTCATGGCAATTCTCTCTATGGGGTCGCCGCAAATATCAGCCCGCTCATACCGGGCAAGGGCCAGCTTTTGTGACTAGTCCTGCCAGCGGAAAGACGGGACCACGCATGAAGCGCGATGCGCGGATTCGAAAATGCCTGGGCATCCTTAAAGCGTCCGAATGGACGCGCGACAGGCTGAGCGGATGGGCTGGGAACTTCGCCGCCGGCATTGTATGAAATGACCGCCGCACACCGGAGAAGCGCACATGGAAACGACCGACCTTGTTCTGGCCATTTTCCACCATCTGCTGGCTTTTTCGCTGGCCGGGGTGATCGCGGCGGAATTCGTGCTGCTACGCAACGAAATCACACCCGGCACCATCCGCCGGCTTGCCCTGATCGACCGACACTACGGCCTGCTCGCCGTCCTGATCATCCTCGTCGGCGTCGGCCGTGTCTTCCACGGCCTGAAAGGATGGGAATTCTACGTCTACAATTGGGTGTTCTGGACCAAGATGGCGATCTTCGCGGCCGTCGGCCTGCTCTCCATCGTGCCCACCATGCGTTTCATTGCCTGGAGCCGCCAGGCCAAGGCCAACGCATCCTACCAGGTGCCGGAGACCGAACTGGCCGCGGTGCGCCGCTATATCTGGCTGGAGGCGCTGCTTTTCCTGGCGATCCCCGCCTTTGCCGCCGCCATGGCGCGCGGCTACGGCCTCTAGCAGACCACTCTAAAGGACGTCGCTGGCCGCTTCGAGTGGCGCCAATTCGATGAGCGGCGCGGGAATTGTGTTTGTCTTTTCCGCCGCCTTGCAGATGTCGGCGATTACGCAGGCCTGGCAATCCGGTTTGCGCGCCTTGCAGACATAGCGCCCATGCAGGATCAGCCAGTGATGCGCGTGGCGCATATATTCGTCCGGAATGATGCGGACGAGCTCGTCTTCGACCTGTTCCGGCGTCTTGCCCGGCGCCAGCCCCAGTCGGTTGCCGATGCGCAGGATATGCGTGTCCACCGCCATCGTGTGCTGCCCGAAAGCCATGTTGAGCACGACATTGGCGGTTTTCCTGCCGACGCCAGGCAACTTCACCAATTCGTCGCGATTGTCCGGCACCGTGCCGCCGTGGTCGGCGATCAACGCCTGCGACAGCGCGATCACGTTCTTGGCCTTGTTGCGCCAGAGGCCGATTGTGCGGATGTATTCCCCCACCCTTTCCTCGCCGAGCGCCAGCATCTTCTGCGGCGTGTCAGCCACCTTGAACAGGGCCCGTGTCGCCTTGTTGACGCCGGCGTCGGTCGCCTGCGCCGACAGCACCACGGCCACCAGCAGCGTAAAGGCGTTGACGTGTTCCAGCTCGCCCTTCGGCTCGGGCCGCTGCACGGCAAAGCGGCGAAAAATCTCGTGCACCTCGGCCGGCGTATAGGCAGACCTGGCACGCGATGCCTTCTTCTTCGCGAGCGCATGCGCGGCGCCATTGCGCAGCGGCACGGATGGATTTTCGCGGGTGCGGCGATCTTTGGACTTGGGGGCAACCATCGCCTTCCTATAATATCGGGCGATGAGCGACACAAACGCCACTTTCGCCGCGGACGAGCCGGTCTTCCAGGCCCTGCTGATGCCGCACCGCTCGCTCGGTCGCACCGGCTTCATGATCCTGATCGGCGCGTTGCTGTTCGGCTGGGCGGTGACAGGCATCATCTTCCTGTCCTACGGCGCTTGGCCGATCTTCGGCTTCTTCGGCCTCGACGTGCTGGCGGTCTATGTCGCCTTTCGCCTGAACTATCGCGCCGCCAGGGCCCGCGAGGAAGTCTCGGTGTCGCGCACCGCGCTCGACATCCGCAAGACCGCCCCTTCGGGCAGAACGGAAGAACATCATTTCAACCCGTTCTGGTCGCGCTTCTCGGTCGCCCGCCACAGTGAGATAGGCATCACCGCCATGACGGTGGAATCGCGCGGCGAGCGCGTACCGATCGGTAGTTTCCTCAATCCCGATGACCGCGAAAGCTTCGCCACCGCCTTCACCCGGGCGCTTGCCACCGTCAAGGCACGCTGATCTTCGCAGGAAACGGGTGGAGACCGCTCCTTCAAGCGCCGATATTCGCGTTCAAGGAGAAATTGCCATGAACGCTCAGCTCGCTATGAATACCAGAATGCCGATGAAGATCGCCCCGACCCTTGAAAAGGACATCACGCCGGAAGGCAGCGACTACGAGGTCGTGCGCCGTGCCATCGAGAAGATCAGCCTCGATTATCGCGACCAGCCTTCGCTGGAAGTCCTGGCCGAGGAGGTCGGCGAGACCCCGACCGGCTTGCAGAAGCTGTTCACGCGCTGGGCCGGACTGTCGCCCAAGGCTTTCCTGCAGGCGGTGACGCTCGATCATGCCCGTCGGCTGCTCGATTCCGGCATGCCGTTGCTCGAAGCCTCCTTCGAGGTCGGCATGTCTGGCCCCGGCCGCCTGCACGACCTGTTCGTCACCCACGAGGCGATGTCGCCGGGCAACTACAAGACACGCGGTGAAGGCCTGACCATCCGCTACGGCTACCACATCTCGCCCTTCGGCGTTGCCCTGATCATGGTCACCGATCGTGGTCTGGCCGGCCTTGCCTTCAACGACGCCGGCAACGAACAGTCGGCTTTCCGCGACATGTCGAGCCGCTGGCCGAACGCCACCTATGTCGAGGACATCAGCGCCACGGCCCCTTACGCCGCACGCATCTTCGACCCGGCCCACTGGCGGTCCGACCAGCCGCTGCGCGTGGTGATGATCGGCTCGGATTTCCAGCTCCGGGTCTGGGAAGCCCTGCTGCGCATCCCGATGGGCAAGGCCTGCACCTATTCGGCGATCGCCGCCGAGATCGGCCAGCCGACGGCGAGCCGGGCGGTGGGAGCGGCGGTCGGCGCCAATCCGCTTTCCTTCGTGGTGCCGTGCCACCGTGCGCTCGGCAAATCCGGCGCGCTCACCGGCTACCACTGGGGCCTGACCCGCAAGCGGGCTATTCTGGGCTGGGAAGCAGGTCAGCTTTCGGCGGGTGTGCTCTAGCGCATGACCCCGAAAATCGGTTCGGATTTTCGGAAAGGATCATGCGCCAATTCAAAGTGCTAGAGCGTCCTTTGCGTGTCCGAACGGACACGCGGCGCTCTAGACGCGAACCGCGACCCGAACAGATTGATACACAGCCCGGCAATGACAAGGCTGGAAGCGCCGAGCTTCCAGCCTTGCAGCGGTTCGCCGAGCAGGACGGTCGAGCCGAGGAAACCGAACACCGGCACCAGAAGCGTGAACGGTGCCACCGTGGAAACAGGGTAGCGCGCAAGCAGCCCAGCCCAGACCGCGAACCCAAGCAGCGTCGACAGATAGACGATATAAGCGATCGAACCGATCGACACCCAATCGAGGCTGGTGAAGCTCGAGACGAGATGCTCCGGATCGAGCACCAGTGCCACTGCCAGCAGCACCGGCAGCGCGAACAGGCTGCCCCACACCACCAGTCCAAGCACGTTGGACGTACTTGAGCGCTGCGAAATCCGCTTCGAGACAATGTTACCACCACCCCAGGAAGCAGCTGCCGCCACAAGCAGGATAAGTCCGACAACCGTCACGTCGCCGCCGACATTCAGCGCAACCACACCGACCCCGGCAAAGGCAAGCACCGCGCCCGCCAGTTGCCAGCCCGTCGGACGTTCGCCGAGCATCAGCACCGAAAGGCCGATGGTGAAGAACACCTGCAACTGCAGGATGAGCGACGACAGCCCCGCGCTCATACCCAGCTTCATGCCGGTGAACAGGAAACCGAACTGCAGCGCAAAGATCAGGAAACCGTAGAGCGCGATCATGCCGAGCGGCACCTTGGGGCGAGGAATGAAGAACACCCAGGGAAATGCCGCCAGGAAGAAACGCGCGACGCCGAGCGCCAGCGGCGAGACCTGCCTGAGCCCGAGCTTGATGATGGCGAAATTGACGCCCCAGATGAAGACGATGCCCAGAGCCAACAGGAGATGTCGCGGCCGCATTGTTCAATTTTCCTGATGGATAAACATAAATATTTGAAATTACTTGATTATTCTACCCCTCCGCCTGAACCCAGGCAAGCCCGCCGGTCCCGGTGGCCTATCCGGATCCGCCATCTGCCGGACCACAGCGAGACGGGTCATGCGCCAGCCGGCAAAGCTGTTTCATTCGCTTTGGAGAAACGCTAGAGCGCCGCGCGTCCGATTGGACGCGCAAAGGACGCTCTAGCACTTTGAGTCTGCTGCATCGTGCCTACCGAAAATCGATTCCGATTTTCTGGCCGATGCAGTAGGGTCCGCCGCAAAACAAGCCGACATAAGAGGGACGGCCCGCCTTGATCATCACCATCGGTTCCATCAACCTCGACCTTATAGCCACCGTCGACCGCCTGCCGGGCCCGGGCGAGACGGTGCCGGGCACCAGCTTCACCACCGCGCCGGGCGGCAAGGGCGCTAACCAGGCGCTGGCCGCCGCGCGCGCCGGCGCCGGGGTGCGCATGGTGGGCGCTGTCGGCAAGGACGCCTTCGCCGGCGAGGCACTGGCCCTGCTGAAGGCCGGCAAGGTCGACCTTTCCGCCGTCGCCGAGACACACAGTTCCACCGGCACGGCCCACATCCTGGTCGGCGGCGATGGCGAGAACATGATCGCCGTGGTGGCCGGCGCCAACAATACCGTCGTGCCGGGCGATGTCGCCAAGGCCCGGCTTGGCAAGGGCGACGTCGTGCTTTTACAGCACGAGATACCGCTCGATACCGTGGATGCCGCCCTGGACGCCGCGCGCAAAGCTGGAGCGATCACCGTGCTCAACACGGCCCCGGCCCGCATCGAGGCGGCCAGGCTGCTCGGCAAGGCCGACTATGTCGTCGCCAACGAGACCGAGTTCGACCTCTATTGCGAGCCCCTCGGGCTGACCGGCACCGACCGTGGCGAACGCATGCGCGCCTATGCCAAGAAGACCGGCCGCACCATCGTCGTCACGCTGGGGGGCGAAGGCGTTCTGGCCGCCACCGGCGACGAATTCCTGAAGGTCCCTGCCCTCAAGATCGTTCCGGTCGACACGGTCGGCGCCGGCGACACTTTTTGCGGCTATCTGGCGGCGGGACTGGAATCCGGCCTGCCATTGAAGACCGCTCTGGCGCGCGCCGCCGCCGCCGGTTCGCTCGCCTGCCTGAAGCCGGGCGCCCAGCCGGCGATCCCGCTGGCGGCCGAAGTGGAAGCAGCTCTTGGCCCGGCCAGCGCCTGATATGAGCAGCGAACGTCCGACCAGCCGTCACGCCATTTCGCCGGCCGGCCACATCTGCGGCATGAGCGCCGTGGATCTTGCCGAGGCGATCCGCGAAAAACAGCTTTCGGTGCGCGAGGTGGCGACAGCCTTCCTCGACCGCATCGAGGCGGTCAACCGACAGGTCAACGCCATCGTCTCGCTGCGTCAGCGCAGCGACATCCTGGCCGAGGCCGACGCCGCCGACGCGCATCTCGCCGCCGGTGGTGCGACGGGCCCGCTCTTCGGTCTGCCCATCGCGGTCAAGGATCTGGCCCTGACCAAGGGCCTCAAGACCACCTTCGGCTCACCGATCTTCGCCGACCTCGTGCCCGAGGAGGACGAATTCTTCGTCGAGCGCATGCGCAAGGCCGGCGCCATCGTCATCGGCAAGACCAACGTTCCCGAATTCGGTCTCGGCTCCAACACCTACAATCCCGTCTTCGGGCCGACGCTCAACGCCTTCGACTCCGCCTGGACGGCGGGCGGCTCGAGCGGCGGCGCGGCCGTCGCCCTGGCGCTCGACCTGGTGCCTCTGGCCGACGGCAGCGATTTCGGCGGCTCGCTGCGCAATCCGGCCGCCTACAACAATGTCTTCGGCTTCCGCCCCTCGCAGGGGCTGGTGCCCGGCGGCCCCGGCTTCGAGGTCTTTCACGCGCAGATGGGCGTCGAGGGCCCGATGGGCCGCAGCGTGCGCGACATGGCACTGCTGCTCGACGTGCAGGCCGGCCACCATCCGCGCGCGCCGCTGTCGCACGATCCGCAAGGCTCTTTCCTCGCCGGGCTGGACGATGCGCCGGTAGCCGGCGGCCGCATCGGCTGGCTGGGCAATCTCGGTGGCCACCTGCCGATGGAAGACGGCATCCTCGACCTCTGCGAGGCCGCGCTGGGGCGGCTCGGCGATATTGGTTTCGCGGTCGAGCCGCTGCTGCCGGATTTCGATTTCGAGGCGCTGTGGCAGGCCTTCGTCACGCTGCGCCAGTCGTCGAGCGGTTGCGCGCTGAAAATGCTCTATGACGACCCGGCCAAACGCGCCTTGCTGAAGCCTGAAGCCGTGTGGGAGGCGGAAGGTGCTGCCCGGCTGACCGCGCCGCAGATCCACGCGGCGGCGATGCGGCGCACCGCCTGGCACCGCACGCTCCTGTCGCTGTTCGAACGTTTCGACCTTTTGGCGCTGCCGACGGCCCAGGTCTTTCCCTTCGACGTCTCGGTCCATTGGCCCAGCGAAGTCGCCGGTAAGGCGATGGACAGCTACCACCGCTGGATGCAGGTCACCGCGGCGGCGACGCTGGGCGGCTGCCCGGCCGTGAACGTGCCGGCAGGCTTCGACGCCAAGGGCAGGCCCATGGGCATGCAATTGATCGGCAGGCCGCGCGGCGATCTCGCCGTGCTTCAGGCGGCGGCCGCCTACGAAGCCGTCCTGCCCTGGAAGACCGGCGCGTCGCCCCGGGCCTGACCGCGCCCTCCCCTTGCACGCGTCAAGCCGGCATGCATTGATCTGCGCGCCGGCCAAGGCCGGCATTCGAACCGGGAGGTCAACTATGTCGCTTACGCTCTACGCCGCCTATGTCGTGGCCTGCATCGTCATCGTTCTGGTGCCGGGACCGACGGTGACGCTGATTATCGCCAACTCGATCCGCCATGGCACCCGCGCCGGGCTCGCCAATGTGCTGGGCACCCAGATCGGACTGGCCATCACCATCGGCGTCGTCGCCATCGGGCTCACCTCGCTGATCGCCGGCATGGGCCACTGGTTCGAATGGGTGCGCCTCATCGGCGCCGCCTACCTGATCTGGATGGGCATCCAGATGTTCCGCAACAAGGGCAGCCTGAACCCGGACGGTTCGGCCCGCAAACCGCGCGGCGGCTTCGTGCTGCAGGGCGTGCTGGTCGCGGTCTCCAATCCCAAGACGCTGGTCTTCTTCGGCGCCTTCTTCCCGCAGTTCATCGATCCGAGCGGGCATTTCGCCCTGCAGATGACGGTGATGGGCCTGACCGCGCTCGCCTTCGCCGCCGTATCGGACAGCTGTTATGCGCTGGCCGCCGGCCGCGCGGGACGCCTGCTCTCGGCGCACCGCATCAAGCTGCTCTCCCGCATCAGCGGCGGCTTCCTCGTCGGCGGCGGCCTGTGGCTGGCCTTCACGCGGGCAAGGTAATGACGCGTGCTTCCCCTCTCCCCGCTTGCGGGGAGAGGGTGGCCCGAAGGGCCGGGTGAGGGGCAGCGCCAGCCTTATTCGCAATCACGATGAGTGTGGGTACCGCCCCTCATCCGCCTGCCGGCACCTTCTCCCCGTAAACGGGGAGAAGGAATGCTCAAAGCCGGCCCAGCCTCTCCGTCAACAGCGCGAAGAAACCGTCGGCGTCGATGTCGCGCATGACCGTCGCGTTCTTCGGCCGGTCGGTGACGCCCCACCAGTCGATCACCGTCATGCCCATGGTCAGTTCCGAGCCGGTTTCGACCGTCACATTGCAATGGCGGCCCTTGAACAGCGCCGGCTTGAGCAGATAGGCGATCACGCACGGGTCGTGCAGCGGGCCGCCGTCGGTGCCGTATTTCTCCTCGTCGAAGCGTTCGAAGAAATCGAGCAGCGCAGCTGTGGCATTGCCCACCTTGGTGCCCATCTTGCGGAAGGCCTCGACACGCTTGGCCGTGGTCAGCGCCTTGTGGGTGACGTCGAGCGGCATCACCACGATCGGCACGCCCGAACGGAACACCACATCGGCGGCATGCGGGTCGACATAGATGTTGAACTCGGCGGTCGGCGTCACGTTGCCGCCCTCGAAGAACCCACCGCCCATCAGCACGATTTCCTTGATGCGCGGGGCGATGCGCGGCTCGCGCACCAGCGCCAGCGCGATGTTGGTCAGCGGACCGAGCGGGCAAAGCGTAACGGTGCCCGGCTCTTCGCGCATCACCGTCTCGACGATGAAGTCGACGGCATGCTGGCCCTGCAGCTTCATGGTCGGCTCCGGCAGGTCCGGGCCGTCGAGGCCGGTCTTGCCATGCACATGCTCAGCGGTGACCAGCGGCCGCACCAGCGGCCGGATCGCGCCCGAGAAAACCTTGATGTCGGGGCGACCGGCCAGTTCGCAGATCTTGAGGGCATTCTTTTCGGTGAGGCGCAGCGGCACGTTGCCGGCGACCGCGGTGATGCCGACGACATCCAGTTCCGGGCTGCCCAGCGCCAGCAATATGGCGACGGCATCGTCCTGGCCGGGGTCGGTATCGATGATGATCTTGCGCTTTTCGGGCATTTTGTGTCCTTGGCTAGCGGGTATTTTTTGATGGCTTGAACTTGCCCGCGCGGCGGACCATATCAACACAGACCGGGGAAATGCCAGTCGGGTTTTTCCGGTTCATGTCGCTCTTGGAGGACAAAACGTAATGAGTCGTATGACGACCTTTTCCAGCCCGCTTCTTCTGGGCTTCGATGCGATGGAAAAGACGCTGGAACGCCTGGCGAAATCCGGCGACAGCTATCCGCCCTACAACATCGAACGGCTTCGCGGCACCGATGATGCGTCCGAAAGGCTGCGCATCACGCTGGCTGTCGCCGGCTTCGCGGAAGAAGACCTCGATGTGACCACCGAGGAAAATCAGCTGGTGGTCAGAGGACGTCAGACCGACGAGACGGAACGCGAATACCTCCACCGGGGTATCGCAGCCCGTCAATTCCAGCGTTGTTTCGTGCTGGCGGATGGGATGCGCGTATTGGCGGCGGAGCTGAAGAACGGCCTTCTGTCGATCGACCTCGACCGGCCGGAAGCCGAAAGGCTGGTACGGAAAATAAACATATCGGTGAAAGACTGACTTTGCCGATGGCTCTCATGCGCGGTGGCCGTGGACCGGCGCCTCGCTGAAAGGAGGCTCGAAATGCCTAGAACTCTCGAAAGACAGACCATGACCAACGGCGAATTCGCCCATCTGGGCGAAGGTTCGGTCGCTTATCTCAGGAAAGTGTCGAGTGACGATCTGCGCGGCCGCTTCCCCGGCCTCGAGGAGATCCAGCCCGGCATGGAACTGTGGGCGCTGTTCGGTGCCAACGGTCAGCCGATCCTGTTGTCGGACGCCCGTGACCGCGCGCTTGCCGGCGCGATGGAGAACGATCTGACCACCGTCGCCATCCACTGACGACGGCAACTCCACGGACATGAAAAGGGCCGCCAGAGGCGGCCCGTGGAAGCTTTAATTTTCCCGGATATCAGGCCGCGTGCGACGCCGGCGTCTGCGAAAGCAACGCATGGATGGCGTTGGCGTCGCGCGTGCCGCGTATTTTGGCAACGGTGTCGGCGTCGCGCAGCAGGCGCGCGATGCGCGACAGCGCCTTGAGGTGGTCGGCGCCAGCGCCTTCCGGCGCCAGCAGCAGGAAGACCAGATCGACCGGCTGATCGTCCAGCGATTCAAAATCAACGGGTGTCTCCAGCCTGGCGAACACGCCGGCGATCCGCTTCACGCCCGCAAGCTTGCCGTGCGGGATGGCGATGCCATTGCCGACGCCGGTGGAACCCAGCCGCTCGCGCTGCAGGATGATGTCGAAGACCTCGCGCTCCGGAATGCCGGAAATCGTGGCGGCGCGCTCTGCCAGCAGCTGCAACAACTGCTTCTTCGAGTTCGCCTTCAACGCCGGCATAATCGCCGAAACGTCGATCAGATCACTCAGATCCATGCTGAAAAATCCCTTGTTCGTCCGGCCGCCCAGGCCGCGCCTCGGCGCGGCCGTGGTCGTTATCCCTGCGCGACCTTGGTCGTCGAGGGGTCGATCCAGCCAATGTTTCCGTCCGGCCGGCGGTAGACGATATTAAGCTGCTCGTTTCCGGCATTGCGGAAGACGAAGACAGGGGTGTCCTTGGTGTCCAGTTCGATGACCGCCGAGGCGACCGACATGGTCTTCAGCGCCAGCGTCGATTCCGCCACGATGGCGGGAGCATAGTTTTCCGGAATTTCCTCGTCGTCGTCGGCCAGCGGCGCCACCACCGCATAGGCGATATCGGTGGCATCGCCGTTGGCGGCGCCCGACGCGTGCGACTTCAGCCGGCGCTTGTAGCGGCGCAGCCGGGTCTCCAGCCGGTCGGCGGCTGCTTCAAAGGCCGCGGTCGGTTCCTGCCCGTCGCCGGTAGCCTGCAGGGCCACGCCGGAATCGAGCCGGATCATGCAATCGGCAGTGTAACGCGAACCTGCCTTCACCACCGTCACATGTCCCGAGAAACCGCGGTCGAAATATTTTCCGATTGCCTCTCCGATACGATCGGTGATGCGCGTACGGAACGCATCGCCGATGTCCATGTGTTTCCCCGATATGCGCAGCGTCATTTGATAATTGACCTTTCCTGCCCAGGCTTCACACTGTTTGGAGTTTATACCTGTGGTCCGCGCAAACAAGCTTCGCGGCGCCCTTCGCGCCCGATTTTGTACCGAACCTTGTTGCTGGTCATGGACCGTTCCTTGACCGCCCCCAGGTCAACTTCGCGACGGGCCAACCACTTCCGGGCCACGGCCCGTCTCATGCGGCCGGGCTTCTAGCCAACTCCCCGGCGCTTGTCAACGAAACGAAAAACTGTGGAAATCCGCGCCTTCTCAGCGCGCGGCGCCGGCGCGCGCGCGTTTTTCGCGCCGCCGCTGCACCGACGACGGAATGTTCATTCCTTCCCGATACTTGGCTACCGTGCGGCGGGCGACGTCGACGCCGTCCGCCTTCAGAAGATCGACGATGGTGTCGTCGGAGAGCACATCCTGCGACGTCTCATCCTCGATCATCTGGCGGATGCGATCGCGCACCGCTTCCGAAGAATGTGCCGCCCCGCCGTCGGCCGCCGCGATTGAAGCGGTGAAAAAATAACGCAGTTCGAACACGCCGCGCGGGGTCAGCATGTATTTGTTGGCGGTCACCCGGCTGACCGTCGATTCATGCATGCCGATGGCATCGGCCACCGTCTTGAGGTTGAGCGGCCGCAGGTGACGCACGCCAAGGACGAGGAACGCATCCTGCTGGCGCACGATCTCGGAGGCCACCTTGAGGATGGTCTTGGCGCGCTGGTCCAGGCTGCGGGTCAGCCAATTGGCGTTTTGCAGGCACTCGGAGAGGAAATCCTTCTCCGCCTGGTTCTTGGCCTGCCCGAACACCTGGCTGAAATAGATCTGGTCGACCAGCACGCGCGGCAGGGTCTCGGCATTGAGTTCGACCGCCCAGCTGCCATCGGCGGCGGGCCGCACCTCGACATCGGCGACGATGGCGTCGCTGGCCCCGCCGGAGAAGGCCAGGCCCGGCCTCGGGTCGAGCGCACGGATTTCGGCCAGCATGTCGAGCAGGTCCTCCTCGTCCACGCCGCAGAGCCGCTTCAGCGTCTGGAAATCGCGACGCGCCAACAGCTCCAGATTGGCAACCAGCGCCTTCATCGCCGGGTCGAGTCGGTCGCGGGTGGCCAGCTGCAGCGACAGGCATTCGGCAAGGTCGCGGGCGAACAGGCCGGCGGGATCGAAAGTGCGGCAGGTCTCCAGAACCTTTTCGACCGACTCCGTGTCGGTGCCGAGGCGCTCGGCGATCTCTGCCAGTTCGGCGCGCAGATAGCCCGCCTCGTCCAGCCCGTCGGCCAGTTCCGCCGCGATCAGCCGTTCGCCGGCATCGGTGAAGGCGAAGGCGATCTGTTCGCCGACATGGTCGCGCAACGTCACCGCGGCTGCCGCCATGTCCTCCATGTCGAACGTGTCGGAGACACCGCCGCCATTGCCCGGCGCCGACTTCCATTGCTGGGAAAGGTCGGGCCCGACCCGCTCGCTGGTGCCGGGATCGTCGGGAAAAAGGTTTTCCAGCGACGTGTCGAGCTTGTCGGAGATCGCCTCGGAGCTCCAGGCGGTTTCCGCTTCGAACCATTCATCGGCGTCCGCCGGTTTCGACGCGCCTTCTTCCGGCGGCGAAGGAGCGGCCGCGGCGTCCGGCTGCGGGTCGACACGATCGATCAGCGGGTTGCGCTCGATCTCCTCGTCGATGAAGCGTTCCAGTTCGACATGGGTGAGCTGCAACAGCCGGATCGACTGCATCAGCTGCGGCGTCATCACCAGCGACTGCGACTGTCTGAGCTGTAGTTTGACCGCCAGCGCCATGATTGAGGGTCTGGACCTCGCTTCGAGGAAATTTTTCCGACCGACTATGAACTGGCCCGGCTTTTGCTTGTCAAGGCTCGGATGGCCTCGCAATGTCAAAGTGCCGGAACATTAGGCGGCTGCCGGCAATCGATCGCGCACAGACCGTGACAACCGCGATCGACTTGGAAAAGGATCAGAGCGTGAAGGCTTCGCCGAGATAGAGCCGCCGCACATCGGGGTTCGCGACGATTTCCTCGGCCTTGCCGTGGGTCAACACCTCGCCGGCATGGATGATGTAGGCGCGGTCGATGAGGCCCAGCGTTTCGCGCACATTGTGGTCGGTGATCAGAACGCCGATGCCGCGCGCCGTCAGATGGCGCACCAGCTGCTGGATATCGGCCACCGCGATCGGATCGATGCCCGCGAAAGGCTCGTCCAGCAGCATGTAGGCCGGACGGCTGGCCAGCGCGCGGGCAATCTCGAGGCGGCGCCGCTCGCCGCCCGATAGGGCCATTGAAGGCGCCTTGCGCAGATGGGTGATGTGAAATTCCTCGAGCAGCGCATCGAGCTCGCGCTCGCGCGTCTTGCGGCTCTTTTCCACGACTTCCAGCACGGCGCGGATGTTCTGCTCGACATTCAGGCCCCGGAAGATCGAGGCTTCCTGCGGCAGATAACCGATGCCGAGCCTCGCCCGGCGGTACATCGGCATGGAGGTGACGTCGAAGCCATCGATCTCGATCGTGCCTTCGTCGACCGGCACCAGCCCGGTCACCATGTAAAAGCAGGTGGTCTTGCCGGCGCCATTGGGACCGAGCAGGCCAACGGCCTCGCCGGCGCGCACGCCGATCGACACCCCGTTCACCACTTTGCGGCCCTTGTAGCTCTTGGACAGGCCGCGGGCCATCAGCGTGCCCTTCAGCTTGACCTTCTCGCCACCGACGATGGCCGGCGCCGCGGGTTTCGCGTCGGTTTGTTTGAAGAGCCGCATCACTGTGTCAGTCAAGGTTTCTTCGCTGCATCCGGGTTCTTCGTCGAATCCGGGCTGATCGACATCATGACGCGACCGCTGGAACCGCTCTTGGCGCAACCGTCCACATTGGCGAGGCCGGATTTCATCTGGACCGTCAGCTTGCAGCCGGTGAGGATGTTGTCGCCCTGGGTCAGCACCACCTTGGAGCCGGTCAGCACCAGCACCTGGCTCTTCATGTCGAAAGTGCCGCGATCGCCGGTGGCAACCTGGTCGTCCGACTTCAGATAGACCGTGCCGTCGACCTCAAGATGATCGATATTGGTGGAACCGCCGAGTGCCGGACCGGCCATGGACGCGCTTGTGCTCGTGCTCTTGGCGCCATTCTTACCGGCGGCGGCATCCTTGATGTAGTAGACCTTGAGAAGGCCGGCCTTCAGCAGCGTCGGCCCCTGCACGACGCTGACATTGCCGGTGAAAATGGCGAGGTTTTCTTCCTGCCGTACTTCCAGTTTGTCGCTCTCGATCTGGATCGGCTTGTCACCGGAGAGCTTGAGGCCGGACATATTGGTCTGCGCGGTCTGGGCAAAGGCCGGCGCGGCCGCCAGCAACGCCGCCACGGCGAGCCATGTCATCTTATTGGGCCGCATTCGGCTCTCCGCTCTTGTCGCTGGTCGTCTTCAGCACGCCAGGCTCCAGGTTGACACGCACCCGTTTTTCGAAAACCAGCACCTTGCCGCCGCTCTCCACCGACATGGTGTCGGACATGATGTGCGATCCGCGCGTGACGATATCGACCGGGTCGTTCGTCTTCATATTGCCTTTCGCCATGTCAAGGAAGGCCGATTTCAACTTCACCACCATTCCGCTGGTGGTGGTCACGGTGATGTCCTTTTCCAGCTGCAGCGTGTTGGCGTCGCGGTTGTAGACCCCCTTCGCCGCCCCGACCACGGCCGAGGTGCTGGCATCGAGCGGCAGCTTGGCGTCGATGCCTTCCAGGCCGATGATGCTCTCCTTGGCAACGTCCTGGATCGCCCGCAGCGCCGTCATCGAATAAGGCAGGTTCTCCTTGGTGAAACCGTCCAGCTTGGGATTGGCCATCACCAGCTTGCCGTTGGAAAACGCGCTGCCATCGGCTTTTACCGGCGGCTGCGCCGGCTTCACCAGATAGGAATAGACGGGAAATGCCACGGCAATGATGCCGGCCAGGATCGGCAGAGCCAGCTTGAGCACGCGCACGCGGCGCGAATGGCGCTGGGCGTTGCCGAAAGCCTCGACACGCGCGGGCTCCATGGCGACGTGGCCCGAGGGGTCGTGCTCCGGCAAGAGAGCAGTATCGTCCTTGCCCTCCGGATCGGTCGTTCGTGCCAACATGTGTACCTTCTGGTCCTCTCGCCCGCCGAACCGTCGCCCTTATTTGGGGCGAGGCCGCGCCCAAGCAAGCGCATGCAAAGAAATATCGCAAAAAATATGACGTTCCCTGCAGCGCATACAGATCGCCAGGGTGCCCGCCAAGACTAACACTTTGTCATTTTCATCGCCATGCCTTCGTTCCAGCCCCGATTCGACGCGTTGTTGCGTCCTACCCTGCGCCGATCGCCGCGCCTCGTATGCGTTGCTTCTCACACTTCAAGCCATCGTCTCGATCGCGCCAAAAGCGGTAGCCCTCGACTGGCCCTTGCATTAAAAGCGTCAGCCTGCGCCCAAGAGTGAGGCTGACATGACCCTGAGAGCCGACGACCTGATCGACCGCCGCCGCCTGCGGCGCAAACTGACCTTCTGGCGCATCGCCGCCCTTGCCGTGTTGCTGGTCGGCCTTGCCGCCTTGTCGGCGTGGTTCTTCGGCGACGACATCGGCGGCACCCGCGTCGACCAGATCGCCAAGATCAGGATCGAAGGTACCATCACCCAGAACGACGAGTTGCTCCGCCGCATCGAGGCGGTGCGCAAGGCTGCGAACGTCAAGGGCGTGATCTTGCTGGTCAATTCGCCCGGTGGCACCACTGTCGGCGGCGAGACCATCTTCAACGCCGTGCGCAAGCTTGCCGCCGAAAAGCCGGTGGTCACCGAAGTCGGCACGCTGGCCGCCTCCGCCGGCTACATGATCGCCAGCGCCTCCGACTACATCGTCGCGCACCAGACCTCGATCGTCGGCTCGATCGGCGTGCTGATCCAGTATCCCGACGTCACCGGACTGATGGACAAGATCGGCGTCAAGCTCGAGGAAGTGAAATCCTCGCCGCTGAAGGCGTCGCCCTCGCCCTTCGAACCGACCACCGAGGAAGCCCGCGCCATGGTGCGCAAGCTGATCATGGACAGCTACAACTGGTTCGTCGACATCGTCGCCGAACGCCGCAACCTGCCGCGCGACCAGGCGCTGGCGCTCGCCGACGGCTCGATTTTCACCGGTCGCCAGGCCGTCGCCAACAAGCTGGTCGATGCGCTCGGCGGCGAGGAAGAGGCGGTAAAATGGCTCGGCACCAAGGGTGTCGACCAGAAATTGAAGGTGGTGGAGTGGAAAAACACCGAACGCACCGGCTCTTTCCTGTTTTCCAGCGCGCTGATGCGTCAAATCGGCATGGCGCTCGGCTTGCCGCAGGAGAGCGGCGAAGTGCTGCGCGAGATCGGCGCCGACCGCTTGTTCCTTGACGGTCTCGTTTCGGTCTGGCACCCTTGAATAGGCGTGGGGCATAAGTCAAAAAGCAAATAAAATCATCTGCATAAAATTGGCCGCCATGCCTTTACGGGGACCGTCCGCATGATCAAGTCCGAACTCGTCCAAATCATCGCAACGCGCAATCCGCATCTCTTCCTGCGCGACGTGGAAAATATCGTCGGCGCAGTGTTCGACGAAATCACCGACGCGCTCGCCGAAGGCAACCGGGTGGAGTTGCGCGGCTTCGGCGCTTTCTCGGTCAAGAACCGGCCCGCCCGCACCGGCAGGAACCCGCGCACCGGCGAATCGGTGGAGGTCGAGGAGAAGTGGGTGCCGTTCTTCAAGACCGGCAAGGAATTGCGCGAAAAGCTGAACGGCGACAAATAGCCGCCAGCACCGCACCGGCAGCGCCGTACCAAGCCTTCGACGGGAAACACCATGTTCAACCGCTTCGTGGTCATTGTCATTTTCGTTCCGCTGGCCATCGTGCTGATCGCGCTGGCCGTGGCGAACCGCGAGCTGGTGGCCTTCACGATGGACCCGTTCAATCCCGGCAATCCGGCGCTGACGCTGACGCTGCCGCTATTCGTCATGCTGTTCCTGGCCCTGGCCATCGGGATCGTCGCCGGTTCGGCGGCGACCTGGATCCGGCAGGGCCGCTATCGCAAGGCGGCGAGGCGCCATGGCGCGGAAGCCGAGAACCTGCGCCAGGCCATCGCCCGCACGCAGCAGCCGCCATCGCAGGCGACATCGCAGGCCCCCAACCTGCCCAAGCCGACCGCCTGAACCGGGCATCACATAACGGAGTTTTCCATGCTGACCATCTCGGCCGCCGAGGTCGATCGCGCGCTGACCTTTTCCGGCCTGGTCGAGACGCTGCGCACCGCCTTCCGCGACGGCGCCGTGCAGCCGGTGCGTCATCACCATACGGTCGAGCGGCCGGACGGCGCCGCCTCTACCCTTCTTTTGATGCCGGCCTGGACCGACCTCAATGCGGCCGGCACCTCGAAGGACGGCCATATCGGCGTCAAGATCGTCACCGTCTCGCCTGACAACAACGCCATCGCCAAGCCGGCGGTGATGGGGCTCTATCTGCTGCTCGACGGCAAGACCGGCGAGCCGCAGGCGCTGATCGACGGTCAGCGCCTGACGCAGTGGCGCACCGCCTGCGCCTCGGCGCTCGCCGCCTCTTATCTTGCCCGCGAAGACGCCTCGCGCCTCTTGGTGATCGGCGCCGGCGCGCTGTCGCCCTTCCTGGTTAAGGCGCATTCGGCGGTGCGCCCCATCAAATCGATCCGCATCTGGAACCGCACGCCGGCCAACGCCGAGAAGGTTGCAGCCGCACTTCGCGCCGAAGGCCTGCCGGCCGAGGCGGCCGGTGATCTGGGTGCCGAAATGGCCGAGGCCGACATCGTCTCCTCCGCCACCATTTCCAACGAACCACTGGTCAGGGGCGCGCAACTGAAAACCGGCGCCCATGTCGACCTCGTCGGCGGCTTCACGCCGACCATGCGCGAGGCCGACGATGCCGCCATCACCCGCGCCCGCGTCTATGTCGACACACGCGCCGGCGCCACCAAGGAAGCCGGTGACATCGTCCAGCCGCTCGCTTCCGGCGTGCTCAAGGCCGACGCCATCGTCGCCGACCTGCACGAACTGGCGCGCGGCCAGAAGAAGGGCCGCCAAAGCGCCGACGAAATCACGCTGTTCAAGTCGGTGGGCGCCGCGCTGGAAGACCTCGCCGCCGGCATCGCCGTCTACAAAGCCTTGAGTGTCTGAATCAAAAATTGTCAGGCCGGAGCGAAAATGGTGGTTTTCGAGCATCGGAGCGGAGCGTACTTGAAGTCCGTGAGCACCGAAGCGCAGGAAAGCGCCATTTGCAGCCCGGCATGGCGACTTTTGGATCAGACACTGAAATCCTGATCCTCGATCACTCTTCGGTTATCGCCTTCGATTTCCGGAAACCCGCTGCCAGCCGGCGCGTTTGTTGCCGGCATCAACAGCCAAGGACCGGAGAAATGAACGAAGGCTGGTTTTCCAAGGTCGTGCCGGTGGCCGTCGGCGTGCTGGGCGACATACGTCACGTTTCCAACGCGCGGCAGGCCAACGACCTGCTCGCCAATCATTGGCCCGGCGCCGGCACGCGCAAGCATCTTGATGCGAAACGCGCCTGCCTGGCCGCCGTCAACGGCATGACGACCGTCGAGGACGCCCGCGAGACCTTCGTGGAGGCGGCGCGAGAAGCCCGCATCCTGATCGAATAGTCCGCCGCGCAGGCAAAACATCCGCATATGGAAACGCCCCGGCAGCTTGTCTCGCCGATCCGCCGGGGCCTGGTGGGTTCAGGCGGCCTGTTCCGCTATGGCGGCGACAACGCCCATCGCCGCGCCGATCAGCCGGTAATCGTGCTCACTGAGCTCGATCAGCCCGAAACGGAGTTGATACCCCCAGTTGGGTTTGCCGGCGCTCAACTCCAGCCGGCCGAGCAGCGGCGCGATCGGCGCCTCGCCCGCCACCGACCAGGCGACATCGCGGCGGAACGGCTCGAAACCGCCAGCCATGACGCCCTGATAGGGCACACCGTCGCGCACGATGCCGATGGCGGTGAAGGTGCGCAGGCCGTCCTTCTCGCCGAGAACCGTGCTCGGCGAGTAATACACGATGCCATCGCCCGGCCTGATGCGGCGCAGCGGTGCCGCCTTGCCGTGGTTCACCTGCATGAAACCTTCCGTCCGGCCCCGGCGCACATGCTGCGCCGAGGCTACCGCCAGCCAAAATCTGGTCATGACTGGCCGCCTTCCGCGTCGTTCAGCCAGTAGACGCGCAACCTGTGCTTGTCGGGATCGAGCGCGACGAAGGTGCGGCCGAAATCCATATCGGTCGGCGTCTGCAGGATGGAGAGCCCGCGCTTTGCCCAGTCGGCGTGGGCGGCATCGACGGCATCCGGCGTGTCGAGCTGGAAGACGATCTCGCCGCCGCCGGCCATCGCCGTGACCTTGGGTTCCGCCGTGTGGCGCGACCACAGGCCGAGCTTGAAGCCATTGTCCAGCACGAACAACACGAAGGTCGGCGAGGATTCCACCGGCTGGCGATTGAACAAGGCATGATAGAAGGCGCCGCTCGCCTGCGGCTGGTCGACATAGAGGATGACGAAATTGGGGCTTTGCATGGTGGCTCTCCGTGTTGCGATGGAGAGACCTTAGCGAGCACCGCTGTCAGATTCTGGCAGTAGCCATTCAGGGCCTCGGCGCCTCATCGAGCGTCGCCCGCCATTCCTTGAGCAGGGTCTGCCGACGCCTCGGATAGCGCGTACCGGTGATGTCCAGCCGCGCGATGCGGTCGGTGCGGAAATGCCGGAACCCCTGCCGCATCTCGCACCAGGCCACCATCACCCGCACCTTGTCGAAGAACCCTAGTGCGAACGGCCACACCACGCGCTCGCTGCCGGCGCCGGCCGCGTCGTTGTAGAGGATGGCAAGTTTGCGCTCGTCGCGGATCGCCTGGCGCACGGCGCCCAGATCGATGCCTTCGCTTGCCTCGACGCGCGGGCCGACCAGAAGCGTGCTCGCATCGAGATCCTCGCGCAGATCGTCCGGCAATACGGCGGCGATCTTGGCCAGCGCGTCAGCTGCGGCCCTCGACAGCCGGTTGTCGGGCTGCTTGGCCACCCAGCGCGAACCCAGCACGATCGCCTCGATCTCCTCGTCGGTGAACATCAGCGGTGGCAGCATGAAGCCGGGTTTCAGCGCGTAACCCAGTCCCGCCTCGCCCTCGATCGGTGCGCCCTGCCCCTGCAGCGTGGCGATGTCGCGATAGAGCGTGCGGATCGATATGCCGAGTTCGGAGGCAAGCGTTTGCCCGCTCACCGGCCGCCGGTGGCGGCGCAGCGTCTGGACGAGATCGAGCAGGCGTTCGGAGCGCGACATGATGGCCGGAGATTATGCCGGACGGCAGTCGCGCGGAAGCCTGGCGACATGACAGCGATGTGGATGCCAGCGGCGATCAGGAAGAACGATCGAAAGAAATAATCCTTTTCTTTCAATAGCCGTTCTGTTCTCGCACGAAAAATCCGCTGCATCCGAATTCACACCCTTTCGGCCTGCGGCATCATTGCGCCTGAAAGCCGTCCTCAACGGGAACCTGGTGCGCACCGGGTATCAGGGAGGACGTCGGTGCCGGACTGGCAGCGCTAACGGTGGCGGTGTCTGGTGACGAGCCCTAAGTCCGGGCCCTGGAAAAACCCGGCCGCCGCAAATGGCGGCTTGAGGTCCGAAGTCTGCCGTCATGAATGGCGGCGAGGTCGGTCCGGGGCAAGAACACCGGCGGGGCGCCCGGAAGGCGCCACGTACTATTACAGAGAGGCACCGACCCGGCGCCCCGCTTCCCACCTCCCGCAACGGGAGTACTCTTTGACAATGGCCAGGGCGGTCTTCCGCAGCGTGGCGATGATGAAGTGCGTCCAACCGCACCGGTCCACCATGTTGCGCGGCCCCGGCCCCTATGCCAAAAGCAGCGCGAAACGCGGAGCGTCCTTTTTGAAATTCACGCGCGACAAACGCCGGGACAAATCGGGCCGCCAGCAAGGCGGCGCGTCGACGCCGCGCGCGCAGGACAAGCGCCGCGACGGCAAGCCGGCCGACAAGGCCGGCCGGGGATCGGAGCAGAAGCGGACACAGCGGCCCGAGACCAAGGCCGAGCGCTTCGAGAACCGCCCGGCAAAGGCACCGGAACGCAGGACGGCAAGGCCGCCCGAGCCCAAAGGCGAACATCGCCCTGCCGAACCGCAGCTCGAACCCAACGTGGAAACCGCGCCGCGCGTGCTGACACGCCGCGCCGGCGCCTTGCCGGCGGAAAAACTGCCGCTGATCCTCGAAGTGGCCCCCAATGCCGACTACGCGCTGCTCGACAGCGGCAACGGCCAGAAGCTGGAGCAATACGGCCCCTACCGCATCGTTCGCCCGGAGGGTCAGGCGATCTGGCAGCCGGCGTTGCCGGCGAAGGACTGGAACCACGCCGACGCCATCTTCACTGGCGATACCGACGAGGAAGGCATGGGCCGCTGGCGTTTCCCCGGTCAGCCGCTCGGCGAAACCTGGCCGATGAAGCATGACGGCATCGACTATCTCGGCCGCTTCACCTCCTTCCGCCATGTCGGCGTCTTCCCCGAGCAGGCCTCGCACTGGGACCACATGGCCGCTCTCATCGAGAGCGCCAGGCGCCCGGTCAAGGTGCTGAACCTGTTCGGCTACACCGGCCTTGCCTCGCTGGTGGCGGCACGTGCCGGCGCCGAGGTGACCCATGTCGACGCCTCCAAGAAGGCCATCGGCTGGGCCCGCGAGAACCAGGAGATGGCCGGCCTTGCCAACAAGCCGATCCGCTGGATCGTCGAGGACGCGATGAAATTCGCCGAGCGCGAGGAACGGCGCGGCAGCCGCTACGACATCATCCTGTTCGACCCTCCCGCCTATGGCCGCGGGCCGAAGGGCGAGGTCTGGCAATTGTTCGAGCATTTGCCGGCGCTGACCGACATCTGCCGTTCCATCCTGACGCCGAAGCCTTTGGCGGTGGTGCTCACCGCCTATTCGATCCGCGCTTCCTTCTTCGCCATCCACGCTCTGATGCGCGACACCTTTGCCGGCATGGGCGGCACGATCGAATCGGGCGAACTGATCATCCGCGAGCAATCGGCCGGACGCGCGCTTTCGACATCCCTCTTCTCGCGCTGGGTGGCCAAATGAGCGAACACCGCACCGGAGCACCCGGCCGCGTCAAGGAAGTGACGAGCCTGGCCAACCCGCTGGTCAAGGACATCAAGGCGCTGGCGCTGAAGAAATTCCGCGACCAGCAGAATGCCTTCATCGCCGAAGGCCTGAAGCTGGTCATCGACGCGCTGGACCTCGGCTGGACGATCAAGACGCTGATCTTCGCCAAGTCCGCGCTCGGCAACCAGGCGGTCGAGAAAGTTGCTTCGCGCACCGTGGCGGCCAGCGGTGACGTGCTCGAGGTCTCGGAAAAAGTGCTGTCGGCCATCACCCGCCGCGACAATCCGCAGGCTGTGGTCGGCGTCTTTTCGCAGAAATACCTGCCCCTGAAGGACGTCCGCCCGAAGAACGGCGATGTCTGGGTGGCGCTCGACCGCGTGCGCGACCCCGGCAATCTCGGCACCGTGATGCGCACCGTCGATGCTGTCGGCGCCAAGGGTGTCATCTTGATCGGCGACACCACCGACCCGTTCGCGGTCGAAACCGTGCGCGCCACCATGGGTTCGGTGTTCGCCGTCCCGGTCGTCAAGACGACGCCCGACGCCTTCCTCGTTTGGCGCAAGGGCTTTCCGGGCCTCGTCGCCGGCACGCATCTCAAAGGCGCCGTCGACTACCGCTCGGTCGATTTCTCGAACAAGCCGGTGCTGCTTTTGATGGGCAACGAGCAGCAGGGCCTGCCGGACGATCTCGCCGCCAGCTGCGACCGGCTGCTGCGCATCCCGCAGGCGGGCCGCGCCGATTCGCTCAACCTGGCGGTCGCCACCGGCGTGATGCTGTTCGAGATCCGCCGCGGCGCGCTCACGCTGGAGGACAGGTCCTGAAATCGCTGACGCCTTATGCCGTGCTGACCATCGTCGCCATCGCGCTCGACCAATGGATCAAGCAGCTGGTCGAAACCGGCCTGCCCTTCCAGGAAAAGATCGACCTGGTGCCGTTCCTGGCGCTGTTTCGCACCTACAACACCGGCATCGCCTTTTCGATGTTCTCGTCCTTGAGCGACACCGGCCTGATCGCGGTGGCGGCGGCCGTCGTCGCCTTCGTGCTCTATCTGGCGGTGAAGACCCCGCCGAACCAGGTTCTCGCCCGCATCGGCTTCGCTTTCATCGTCGGCGGCGCGCTGGGCAATGTCATCGACCGCACCGTCTACGGTCACGTCATCGACTACATCCTGTTCCACACGCCGGTCTGGTCCTTCGCCGTTTTCAACCTGGCCGATGTCTTTATCTCGGTCGGCGCCGCCGCCGTCGTGCTCGACGAATTCATCACCTGGCGCAGGCAACCGCGACCTTCGGACGATTGACCGGGGTCGATTTCGAAGTAGCCTGCCCCTCGTTCCGCGATCGGGGAGAAGCCAGTGCCGGACACTTTCAAAGCCATCCTGATCTCGCGCGACGACGACAAGAAGCAGTCCGTCGCGGTGACCGAAATGACCGAGACCGACCTGATGGACGGTGACGTCACCGTCGCGGTCGAGGCGACCACGGTGAACTACAAGGACGGGCTGGCGATCACCGGCAAGGCGCCCGTGGTGCGCCGCTGGCCGCTGGTGCCCGGCATCGACTTCGCCGGCACGGTGCTGTCTTCCGACCATGACGAATGGCGCAAGGGCGATCATGTCATCCTCAACGGCTGGGGCGTCGGCGAAACCCACTACGGCGCCTATGCCGGGCGCGCCCGCGTCAAGGGCGAGTGGCTGGTGCCGCTGCCGGACGGCATGTCGGCGCATGATGCGATGGCGGTCGGGACCGCCGGCTACACGGCGATGCTTTCGGTGATGGCGCTGGAACGCCACGGCATTACCCCGCAACGCGGTCCCGTCATCGTCACGGGTGCCGCCGGCGGTGTCGGTTCCGTTGCCGTCGCGATCCTCTCCAAACTCGGCTACCACGTCGTCGCCTCGACCGGCCGCCCTCAGGAAGAAGCCTATCTCCGCGAGCTGGGCGCGGCCGAAATCATCGCCCGCGACGAGCTGACCGGAGCGGTCAAGCCGCTCGCCAAGGAGCGCTGGGCGGGCGGCATCGACGCCGTCGGCTCCACCACGCTCGCCAATGTCCTGTCGATGACCGCCTATGGCGGCGCGGTCGCCGCCTGCGGCCTCGCCGGCGGCATGGACCTGCCTTCGTCGGTCGCGCCCTTCATCCTGCGCGGCGTCTCCCTGCTCGGCATCGATTCCGTCATGGCGCCCCGCGAAATCCGCCGGCAGGCGTGGCAACGCATCGGCCGCGACCTGGACCTGGCCAAGCTCAAGGCGCTGTCCACCACCATCGGCTTCGACGGCATCGTCGCCGCCGCCACCGACATCGTCGACGGCAAGATTCGCGGGCGTGTCGTGGTGGATATGTAGCGCGTCCGTTGGACCGGTTCAGCCTGCTGCCTGCCTGAGGATTTCGTCAAAGGTCTTGCGTCCGCTCCCGGAAAACCAGGACCGGAACGAGAGAACTTCCGGGTTGATCGCACGCATGACGTTCAGGTCGACGTGATCCGCAAGCGGCCCCGCGTCCAGGCCCGCGGCCATGTGCCCAAGATCTGGATTGGCTGAGAGAACCTCTTCGGAAAAGCGCCCATAGGCGATCGGTCGGCCCGCGGCTTGCGTAAAGATGGCCTCCAGATCATTGCCGGTAATGCTGTCGCCCGCGATCTTTAGTGTCTTGCCGCCGAACCGCGTCTTGTCGGCGAAAACAGCGGCCACGAACTTGCCGATGTCTTCCACGGCGATGAGCTGCATCGATTGGTCCGGTCTGAGGAAAAATGTGTAGCGCCCCTCGTCCAGCCCGAACCCGGGTCTCACCAGCATCTCCATGAAGATCATGGGCCTGATGATGGTTGCGGTGATCGGCAGGCCGCGGATATGCGCCTCGATGCGCGGTTTGGCGTCGAAACGCGCCACACCCGTCAGCTTCTCGCCCGCGCTGGCGCCCGAGGAATAGACAAAGTGCGCAACGCCGCTCTCGACTGCCAAGTCCGCGATCGCGCTTCCGGCGCGCACCTCTCCTTCCTCCACCAGATTGCCCGGCAACACGCTGAAGACGCCATAGGTGCCCCTCATCGCGGCACGGATCGCTGCGGTGTCATCGAACGATCCCTGCACGAGTTCGACACCGGCATCATGAAGCGCCATCGACTTTGGCGCTCCTGCGTCCCGCACAAACGCCCGAACAGGCCATCGTGCCCGCAACAGGGCCTCGACGACCGACCCTCCCTGCCGGCCCGTTGCGCCGAACACCAGGATTGGAAGCTTGCCATTCGTCATTCGGGAACCCTCGTGTTGAACAAGGGCTATCCATATATACTGCGGGAACGCTGCTGGAAGACGGCACATTTTCCAGCCTAGGGCACAAGGATGATACGCTTGGACAAACCGATCCAGGGCAGGTCCGACGGGGTTGCGGAGAGTGAACGCCACTTCAAGCCGTATCCGTCGAATGGAATCTGCACGCGGCTCGGCGACAAATGGACTGTCCAGGTCATCTGGCGCCTCTCGCTCGCGCCTGGGAGCAGGCTCCGCTTCTCAGCGCTCAAGGGCGAAGTCGACGGAATTACCCAGCGCATGCTGACGCTTACGCTGCGCAATCTGGAACGGGATGGCCTTGTGCTGCGCCACTATTTTCCCGAGGTGCCGCCGCGCGTGGAATATGAGCTGACCGAGATGGGTATCGGCGTATTGTCCGCCCTCGAGGGCCTGAACTTTTGGATCAGGGACAACTTGCCCCGCATCGAGCAAAGCCGACGCCTTTACGACGATGC
This sequence comes from Mesorhizobium terrae, assembly GCF_008727715.1. Lineage (GTDB taxonomy): Bacteria > Pseudomonadota > Alphaproteobacteria > Rhizobiales > Rhizobiaceae > Mesorhizobium > Mesorhizobium terrae. The sequence goes on along the minus strand of NZ_CP044218.1, from coordinate 2,590,578 downwards.
CGGGCAGTAATTTCGCGCTTGCCGGGCGCCAGCCCAAAAATCCGCGCGATTGCTAAAATTCGAACAGTCCGGCGCAGCCTTCCATAATTTATCTGTGGCTAAGATAGCTGCATGATCGGGGACAAGACTGCTGCAAGACGGGTGGTGGAGAAGCGCGCCGACGAGGCCGCCGAACCTGCCGCCGCGCGCCGTGTGCTGGCGCAAACCCCGCCATTGGCGCCGAAACTTCCGGACAGGACGCTGCACGAAGGCCTGCCCTTCGCCATCATCGTCATGCTCGTCGTCCTTGCCGGCCTGTCCGAACTGACCGGCGCGCCGCCCTTCATCGCCCTTGGCATGCTGGCGACGGGCCTCGCCGGACTTGCCCTGTTCATGCGCACGCAGCGCAAGGAGCAGAACATCGCCTCCATCCTCGACGACAACGCGGCCCGCAGCCGCGCCGAAATCGAGATCATGGCCGACCGCATGTGGGAGATGCAGGAAAGCGAAGAGCGCTTTCGCGGCCTGATCGATGCTCTCGGCGACCTCGTCGTCCATCGCGACCGCGACGGCCGCATCGTCTACGCCAACCGGGTCTTTGCCGAACTGGTCGGTCACGACCGCTTCGATCTGGCCGGCATGACGCTGGCCGAACTCGGCATCGACATCGGCGTCGTGCCCGACGCCGCCTTTTCCGACCGCGACTGCCTGAGCTCGACCGACGTCGCCATCCGCACGCCTAATGGGCCGCGCTGGTTCTCGTGGATCGAACTGTCGATGCGCGACAAGGACAGCGCCGAGGTCTCGCACCGGGCAATCGCGCGCGACATCACCGCCCGCAAGCAGGCCGAATCCTCGCTGATCAACGCCCGCGAGCGCGCCGAATATGCCAGCCAGGCGAAATCGCGCTTTCTCGCCACCGTCAGCCACGAGATCCGCACGCCGATGAACGGCATCATGGGCATGGCCAAGCTGCTCGCCGACACCAGGCTGACGCCCGAGCAGCGCACCTATGTCGGTGCCGTCTCCACCTCGGCCAGCGCGCTGCTGGCGCTGATCGAGGACCTGCTCGACTATTCCAAGATCGAGGCCGGCCGTTTCGCGCCCGAACCGCAGCCGATGTCGCCGCGCGAGATCGCCGACAATGTCGTCGAACTCCTGGCCGCCCGCGCCTTCGGCAAGGGCATTGGCCTTGCCTGCCATGTCGAACCGGACGTGCCGCAGATCATCACCGCCGACCCCGGACGGGTGCGGCAGGTGCTGCTCAACCTCATCGGCAATGCCGTTAAATTCACCGAAGCGGGCGGCGTGCTGGTCAGCGTTTCGCGCCGCCGCGGCGACGACGGCGACCGCGTACGCTTCTCGATCACCGACACCGGTCCCGGCCTCAGCGAAGCCGACATGGACCGCATCTTCGAGGATTTCGAGCAGGCCGACGGCACGTCGACGCGCAAGCACGGCGGCGCCGGGCTGGGGCTTGCCATCTCCAGGCGGCTGGTGGCGGCGATGAACGGCACGATCACGGTCTCGAGCGCCCCCGGCGAGGGCTCGGAATTCATCTTCGAACTGCCGGCGCGGGCCGCGATCGAGCCGCCGGAAGACAGGACGAACGCCCTGGCGGAGCGTCACGCCGTCATCGTTTCGGAAAATACAGTCGAGGCCGAGGCCATCGCCCGCACCATCCGCGCCCATGGCGGCCACGCCGAAATCGTCGCCAATGCCGCTCAGGCGCTGCCCTTCGCCGGCTTCTGCAACCTGCTGCTCGTCGACGCCCGGCTGGAAGACAGCGACTGCCGCGTCTTGAAACGCCTGCGCCAGACCGGCTTCATGGCCTGCGAGGCGGTGACGCTGATCGCGCCGTCCGACCGCGGCGCCCTGGTCGAGTTCCGCGCCGCCGGCTATGCCACCTTCCTGGCGCGGCCGGTGCGCGGCGAAACCCTGCTGCGCGTGCTGCTGGCCGGCAAGGCCGCGGTCGGCGGGCCTCTGCCCGGCCCGGACAAGACACCGCAGGCGCTCGCACGCACGCACGGCAATGGCAGCCTGTCGGTGCTGATCGCCGAGGACAACGACATCAATGCCATGCTCGCCCGCGCCAGCTTGCAGAAGGCCGGCCATCGGGTCGATATCGTCAACAACGGCAAGGCCGCGGTCGACGCCATTGCCACCGAAAGCGCCGCCAGGCGTTACGACGTGGTGCTGATGGACCTGCACATGCCGCTGATGGACGGCATGGACGCCATCGCCGCGATTCGCCGCCACGAGGAAGCCACCGGCGTCGCGCCGGTGCCGATCATGGTGCTGTCGGCCGACAGCCAGGAAAAAACCCGACACGCCGTTCTTGCCCACGGCGCCTCCGGTTTCGTCACCAAACCGCTCGATCCACAGGCTTTGGTACACGCGGTGGAAAGCCAGATTGCCGCGTGATTGCGGCCTGTTCTGCCCCTAGGTAAGCCGGCTAGGCAGGTGATGAGCTGCGCTCTTCCCCTTGCTCCTCACTATGTATCACGGTACTGTCACAATCCTGTAGCACCTACATCGTATCCCGACGCCAAGAGGGATGGCTCGAAGGAGAATCACTCGTGCATACAGCGATGCCGCAAGGTGAGATGCAGGGAAACACCGGGGGCACCGCTATCCAGAGGATGAGGACGATCGAATCGATCACCGGCACCCTGGGCAAGATCGGCAGCCTCGAAGTCAGGCTGGCCCGCGACGAAGCCGAAATCGCCGCCGCGCAGGAAATCCGCTACCGCGTTTTCTATGACGAGCTTGGCGCTCGCAAGAGCCGCCTGCAGTCTTTGGAACGCCGCGACGCCGACCGTTTCGATCCGGTCTGCGACCATCTGCTCGTGTTCGACAACACCCTTCCCGGTCCCGACCATCGCCGCATCGTCGGCACCTACCGGCTGCTGCGCCAGGAGACGGCGGTGCGCGCCGGCGGTTTCTATTCCGAGGACGAATTCGAGCTCAGGCGGCTGATCGCCAGGCATCCCGGCCAGCGTTTCCTGGAACTCGGCCGCTCCTGCGTTCTGCCTGAATACCGCTCCAAGCGCACCATCGAGGCGCTGTGGCAGGGCCTGTGGGCCTATTTCACCCATTACGACATCGGCGTTCTGACCGGCTGCGCCTCCTTCCACGGCACCGTGCCGGCGGCGCATGCCGAGGCGCTGACCTATCTGGCGCATCACTGCCGCACCACCCCGGCCTGGGACATCAGCGCCAATGCCGGCCGCTATTGCTCGATGGACCTGATGCCGATCGAGGCGGTCAGCGCCAAGGCGGCGATCGCGGCCATGCCGCCGCTGGTCAAGGGTTATCTCAGGGTCGGCGCCCGCATCGGCGACGGCTGCGTCATCGACCACGACTTCAAGACCGTCGACATCTTCATCGTGCTGCCCGTCCGCGAAATCGGCGCCCGCTACGTGAATTATTACGGCGGCGAAGGGCAGCGTTTCGCCGCCTAGCAAAAGCCATGGAAACAGGCCTGCTTGCCGTTTTCCAGCGATTGAAAGATGCCGCGCGCGGCCTGCCCGATATCGTCGAGACCACCTCCTACGGCACGCCGGCGCTGAAGGCCGGCAAGAAGCTGCTCACCCGCGTCAAGGACGGGCAAACGGCGGTGCTGATGTGCCCGCTCGACGAGAAGCAGATGTTGCTGGAAGCGGCACCCGACCTCTATTTCGAGACCGACCACTACAAGGGCTGGCCGGCGCTGCTGATGCGCATGGATGTCATCTCCGACGACGAGCTGCGCCATCGCCTCGAGCGCAGCTGGCTGAGCCGGGCAACGAAGACGCAGGCCAAGGCCTGGCTGGCCGGGCGGGAAAAGACATCGGAAGCGCCCTGATCAGCCGGCATCGCCGCGCAGCCGCGACCTTTCCTTGCTCCTTGCGGGAGAAGGAGCGCTTCGCCTACGGAATGTCTTCCGGGCGCCGCCCCGGCCGGCTCTTATAGGGTGGAAACGACCAGCCGAACTTCAGCGCGCCGCCACGGATCGCGAGCGCCGCCAGGAAACCGGCGGGATAGGAAATCTGCGCTGGCAGGAGGATGAGGTCGCAGGCTGTGTAGACACAGGCGCCGACGATCGCCGCCGTCACATAGACTTCCGGCCTGAGCAGCACCGAGGGCTCACCGGCCAAAAGATCGCGCAGGATGCCGCCGAAACACGCCGTCAGCATGCCCATGACGATCGACACCGCCGGTGAGCCGGTGATCGCCATGCCCTTGGCGGCGCCCATCACGGCAAAGACGGCAAGGCCGATCGCATCCAGCCACAGAAGCAGCTTGTAGCGGGACTCGACCCGGTGCGCGCCGAAGAACACGACCAGGGCGACCAGCGTGCAGATCAGCACATAGTCGCGGTTGCCGATCCAGAACACCGGCACACCGAGAATGAGGTCGCGGAAGGTGCCGCCGCCGACCCCGGTCACCGCCGCCAGGAAAACGAAGCCGACGATGTCGAGTTGCTTGCGCGAGGCCGCCAATGCCCCGGTCGCCGCGAACACCGCGACGCCGGCATAGTCGATGAAAGTGATGATGGGCATCGGGAGCCGGCGGATTAGATGAGGTCGGCAGTCGGCAGTCGGCAGTCGGCAGTCGGCAGTCGGCAGTCGGCAGTCGGCAGTCGGCAGTCGGCAGTCGGAAAAACATACCGCGATGCTGAGCCGACGCAAGCGCCCCGCCCCGACAGGCGGAAATCAATGCCTACCGCTTGTTCCGACTGCCGATTGCCGACTGCCAATTATGCCTGATCAAGCATCCTTCTCGGCCTGCTCATTGACCGGGCCCGGTTCGGTCGGCTCGGCGACCAGCTTGGGGCCGCCCTTGGACACGCCGACCATGGCCGGACGCAGCACGCGTTCGCCGATCGAATAACCCGGCTGCACCACCTGCACGACGGTGTTGGCCGGCACGGCCGGGTTCGGCACTTCGAACATCGCCTGGTGGAAGTTCGGGTCGAACTTTTCGCCCTGCGGCTCCAGCCTCTTGACCCCGTGGCGTTCCAGCGCGCCGAGCATGGCGCGCTCGGTGATGTCGACGCCTTCGATCAGCGCCTTGAACCCGGCATCGCCGGAGGCCTTGGCTTCCGCCGGGATCGCTTCCAGCGTGCGGGCGAGATTGTCGGAAACCGACAGCATGTCGCGCGCGAAATTGGCGATCGCATAGCTGCGCGCATCCTGCACGTCGCGCGCGGTGCGCCGGCGCAGGTTCTCCATCTCGGCCGCGGTGCGCAGCGCCCGGTCCTTCAGCTCTTCGTTTTCCTTGATGAGGCGCACCAGGGCTTCATAGTCGCCTTCGACGCCGCCTTCGGTGCGTTCCGCCTCGGCTTCCGCCGCCTCAATATCCTCAGGCGCGCGTTGGTCTTTTGCCTGGTCGCTCATCGCCGTTTCCCGTCATGTCGATTGGTTCTGGATTTGTGCCCGATATCGAGGTTTGCCGCTGAAAAATCAAGGGCAAAGACCGAACGCGCCGGCAGGCCGGGTATCGGGGGATACGACGATTTAAGTCAAATTTTACCCTATTCCCGTTCGGCGCTTGCCAAATTGTCGCTGTCCAGGAACGATTCAGTGGCGGGGAAGTTTCAAGGTCGACTACTGCATCGGCCAGAAAATCGGAATCGATTTTCGGTAGGCACGATGCAGCAGATACAAAGTGTTAGAGCGTCCTTTGCACGTCCAATTGGACGCGCGGCGCTTTAGGGATTTGAGACCATGCCACGCACCAACGCAGCCAAACGCGACCAGCTGACGACCCAGATCAGGCGGCAGTTCACGGACCGTTCGACGCAGCGTTTCCTGCATGCGCTGCCGGCCTTCAGGGTCGTGAACGAGATTCCCGAACCGCTCCGCACGCTTCTGGAGCGGCTCGACGCGCAGGAAAGCCGCGCCCAGCATCAGCGCTGAGAGAACGCCCTCGCCTCGAACCGGCGAACCGATGATGCGACCGCTTCAGGCGGCCGCGGCCTTCATCATGTCCGCCGCCTTCTCGGCGATCATGATGGTCGGCGCATTGGTGTTGCCGCCGATCAGCGTCGGCATCACCGAAGCGTCGACGACGCGCAGGCCGGAAAGCCCTCTGACGCGCAATTGCGGATCGACCACGGCCATGTCGTCCGTGCCCATGCGGCAGGTGCCGACCGGGTGATAGATAGTGTCGGCGCGAGCGCGGATGTGGCTCATCAGCTCTGCATCGCTGGTCGCGCCTGCCGAATAGAGTTCCTTGTCGCGATATCTGGCAAGCGCCGGCGCGGCCAGGATGGAGCGCATCATCTTTGTTCCCTTGAGCAGCAGCGCCGCGTCGCGCTCGTCCGAGAGATAGCGCGGATCGATGCTTGGCGCGGCCAGCGGATCGGCGCTGGCCAGCGTCACCTCGCCGCGCGAATGTGGCCTCAGCACGCAGACATGGCATGAGAAGCCGTAACCCATATGCAGCTTGCGGCCGTGATCGTCGACGATGGCGATGACGAAATGCAATTGCAGGTCCGGCCGCTCCTGCGACGGGTCGGACTTCAGGAAGGCGCCGCCCTCGGCATAGGGCGTGGCGATCATGCCGGTGCCGTCCCTGCGCCATTGCAGGATGTTTTTCACCAGATTGACCGTGCCCTTGGCGCCGAGGCCGAACATGTCGGTCTCACGGGATTTCCAGGAGATGATGAAATCGAGATGGTCCTGCAGGTTCTTGCCGACACCAGGCAAATCGTGCGCCGAAGCCACGCCCCGCGCCGCCAGTTCGCCGGCCGGGCCGATGCCGGAAAGCAGAAGCAGTTGCGGCGAGCCGAAGGCGCCGCCCGACACCACCACTTCGCGGGCGGCCTGGGCAAAGGCTTCGCCATTGGCGGTGCGGTAGCGCACCCCGATCGCCCGCTTGCCGTCCAGCACGATGCCGGTGGCGTGCGCGCCGGTCACCACCGTCAGGTTCTTGCGCCCCATCGCCGGGTGCAGATAGGCGGCAGCCGCCGAACAGCGCTCGCCGTTGCGCCTCTCGCCCCAGAACTGCGTGACCTGGTAGAGCCCCGCACCTTCCTGCTCCTCGCCGTTGAAATCCTCGTTCAGCCGGATCTGGTTTTCGCCGCAGGCGGCGACGAAGGCACGGCTGAGCGGGCGCGGGCTTTGCTGCTCGCCCACCCGCAGCGGCCCCTCGCCGCCATGCAGCGCGTCAGTGCCGCGCTGGTTACCCTCGGCGCGCTTGAAATAGGGCAGCACCTCGTCCCACGACCAACCGGTGCAGCCGGCCTCGGCCCAGTCGTCATAGTCGCGACGGTGGCCGCGAATATAGAGCATGGCGTTGATCGCGCTCGACCCGCCCAGCGCCTTGCCGCGCGGCTGGTAGCCCTTGCGCCCGTTGAGGCCCGGCTGCGGCACCGTCTCGAACGCCCAGTTCTTGATTTTCGGCCGCCCCGGCAACAGCGCCACGACGCCAGCCGGCGCCCGGATCAGCATATCCTTGCCTTCGCCGCCAGCCTCCAGCAGGCAAACGCTCACCGCCGGGTCCTCCGAAAGCCGCGCCGCGATCACCGAGCCCGCCGAGCCGCCGCCGGCGATGACATAGTCGAACTTCATGCTGGCCTCCCCGGGCTGCCGGCGGATATTTCCGTCCGGAAGCCAAAGAGAAGACCCAAACGCCAGGGTTGTAAAGAGATGCAACCCGCTACCGGGGTTGGACTTTGGGCCGGTCCGCTCGGTGGCCCACCGTCGCTTGTGGCGGCAGGTCATCGCATGGACGCTGGAGGTCGAAGGCTCCACCCGGTTTTGCCGTCGCCTCCTGCATCGCAGCGGCTTTCGCCGGCGTTCCGGCATGGATTCCCGACACTCTCCGCTCCCTTCGGTCGCTCACGAGGTCGGGAATGACGGAGCTGTATTTGTGACCCGTGCTAACTGTCCACGTCGGCGTTTGATGTCAGCACGGTTGGTGCCAGCACGGCGCACCCGTCCGTATCGCACGGCCTTCGCGGCTGAGAACATCCAGGCTGATGAGTAGTGAGGCGAGAAAAAGAAACTCCGTCATTCCCGACCTCGTGAGCGACCGCAGGGAGCGGAGAGTGTCGGGAATCCATGCCGGAACGTCGGCGAAGGGTGCAATCCGCGCGCGACTGCCGTCACTTGCAGCCCGGCATCATCGATTTCAAAAATTTCTCAGTTCGGCCTGCGGCGCCAGCTGTAACCGCCCGCCGGCGCGGAAGCCTGCGCCGCCGGCTGGTAGTAGAGCGGCAGGCCGTCGAGGCGGCCTTCTTCCAGGCGCTTCAAGAGCACCGGGTTCGTCACCTCGAACTCGTCGAAGCCGACACGCAGCATGTGCGGCAGCTGGTCAACCAGCACCTGGCCGGTCGCCCTGACCGCGCCCTCGAAACCATGGCGGCTGCGCAACAATTCGGCCTTGGAGAAGGAGCGCCCGTCGCTGAAGGCCGGGAAGGCCAGCGCCACCAGCGAAAGCTGGTCGAGGAGGCCGACGATCTTGTCCAGCTGGTCGCCCGGCAGCAAGGCGACGCCGAGGCGCTCCTTGGCCGATTTCCGCACCTGCGGGTCCAGATCGAGGAACGCCTGCAGCGGCAGGATGAAACGACCGTTGCCGGAAAGCGCGTCGGCGGTTTCGGCATGGGTCCAATCGTCCTCGCGGAACCCCTTCGGGGTCCACAGACGCGGCGCCGGCGCGGCGCCGGCCTCGGATTTGATCTCGGTCATGAAGGCGAGCATATGGCTTATTCTCGGACTAGTTTCCAGTGGAGTCTCCTCTCCCCGTTCACGGGGAGAGGATGCCGGCAGGCAGGTGAGGGGCATCGGTGACATTGCGAAGGTTGGCGCCGCCCCTCATCCGGTCCTTCGGACCACCTTCTCCCCGTGAACGGGGAGAAGGGGTTGGAGCTAAAGCGACGCATCCGTCAGCGACTTCTCCAGTCCGGAGAGATGAATGCCGCACTCGGTCTTGGCGTGGCCCGCCCAGCGGCCGGAGCGCGCGTCCTCGCCCGGCTGCACCGGCTGCGTGCACGGGAAGCAGCCGATCGACAGATAGCCGTAGGCGACCAGCGGATTTTCGCGCAGCGCATGCTGGCGCATATAGTCGGCCTGGTCGGCGGTGGTCCAACGCGCCAGCGGGTTGATGCGGATGCGCGAGCCGACCGCCTCGAACACCGGCAGCGCGGCGCGGGTCGACGCCTGGAAGCGCTTGCGGCCGGTGAACCATGCCCGGTACGGCTCGACGCCGCGCGCCATCGGCTCCACCTTGCGCACGTCGCAGCAGGCGTCTGTGTCGGTCTCGTGCAGCCTGCCGGTCGGGTCGATACGGGCAAGTGCCGCCGCCTCGGGCGACACCACCTGGATGTTGGTCAGGCCGAAATCGGCGGCGAGCGCGTCGCGATAATCGAGCGTTTCCTCGAAATGCTTACCGGTGTCGAGGAAGATCACCGGCATGTGCCGGTCGACAGCGGCGATCATGTGCAGCAGCACGGCCGAATCCGCGCCGAAGGAGGACACGGCGGCGATGCCGTCCGCGAAAAGCTCCCGCGCCGACCGCTCGATCACGGCGCGCGCATCAAGATGGCCGTACAGCGCGTCGAACGCGGCGGCTTGCGCCGCCACCCCGCCCTCGGCGGGAGCGGCCTGGTCAAGCGGCCTTGGCTTCGCCAGCATAAAGCGCCTCCTTGAACGGCGCCGGCCCGACGCGGCGATAGGCATCGAGAAATTTTTCCTTGGCGTCGAGGCGGATCGAGAGATAGGTCTCCACCACCGTCTCGATGGCGTCGGTAATCTCGTCCGGACCAAAACCGCGGCCGATGATTTCGCCAACCGTCGTGTGTTCGTCGGCCGAGCCGCCGAGCGTCACCTGGTAAAGCTCCGCGCCCTTCTTCTCGACGCCGAGAATGCCGATATGGCCGACATGGTGGTGGCCGCAGGCATTGATGCAACCAGAAATCTTCAGCTTCAATTCGCCGATGTCGCGCTGCCGCTCCAGCGACGCGAAACGCTTGGAGATGTTCTGCGCCACGATGATCGAGCGGGCATTGGCCAGCGCGCAATAATCGAGACCCGGGCAGGCGATGATGTCGGAGATCAGGTCGGAATTGGCGGTCGCCAGACCGATCTCGACCAGCTGGTCATAGATCGCCTTCAGGTCGGCCCGCGCCACATGCGGCAGGATCAGGTTCTGCTCGTGGCTGACGCGCACCTCGTCGAACGCATAGGTCTCGGCAAGGTCGGCCACCGCGTCCATCTGGCTGTCGGAGGCATCGCCCGGTACTTCGCCGATGCCTTTGAGCGAGATCGTCACCGCCGCATAGTCGGGATTGCGGTGGGTGACGACGTTCTGGTCGAGCCATTCGCCGAAGCTGCGCGAATCCAGCCTTGCCAGCTTGACCGCCTGGTCGCCTTCCGGCCGCGCCGGCAGCACCGGCGGCGCGAAATAGGCGTCGATCGCCTTGATGTCGGCTTCCGGCAGCGTCAGCTCGCCATCCTTCAGCTCGGCCCATTCGGCCTCGACCTGACGCGTGAATTCCTCGACGCCGGTCTCGTGCACCAGGATCTTGATGCGCGCCTTGTATTTGTTGTCGCGGCGTCCGTGCAGATTGTACACGCGCAGGATCGCCGTGCAGTAGGACAGAAGATGCTCCTCGGGGAGGAAGTCGTTGATCTTCTTGGCCACCATCGGCGTGCGGCCCTGGCCGCCGCCGACATAGACGGCAAAACCGAGCTCGCCGGCCGCGTTCTTCTTCAGATGCAGGCCGATATCGTGCGTCTGGATGGCGGCGCGGTCGCGCTCGGCACCCGTCACCGCGATCTTGAACTTGCGCGGCAGGTAGGAGAATTCCGGATGCACGGACGACCATTGCCGAAGGATCTCGGCATAGGGGCGCGGATCGGCGGCCTCGTCGGCGGCGGCGCCGGCGAAATGGTCGGCGGTGACGTTGCGGATGCAGTTGCCGCTGGTCTGGATCGCGTGCATCTCGACCGAGGCGAGGTCGGCCAGGATCGCCGGGATATCGGACAGCGCCGGCCAGTTGAACTGGATGTTCTGGCGCGTGGTGAAATGGCCGTAGCCCTTGTCGTATTTGCGCGCGATGTGGGCCAGCATCCTCATCTGCTTCGACGACAGCGTGCCATAGGGCACGGCGATGCGCAGCATATAGGCATGCAGCTGCAGATAGACGCCGTTCATCAGGCGCAGCGGCCGGAACTGATCCTCGGTGATCTCGCCTGCAAGGCGGCGCTCGACCTGGTCGGTGAACTGCGCGACGCGGGCCTGCACGAACTGATGGTCGAACTCGTCGTAACGGTACATGTCTTAATCCTCCGAGTGCCGAAGCACCCGCTTGTCGTGGTCAGGCCGCGTTCGGGCGGGCCTGTTTGCCGAGATCGTTGCGGTTGGTGGGGCCGGTCGCGCGGATCCGTTCGCGCAGGCGCAGCGGTTCGATAACGCCGTCGACGACGTCGACGTCGATCAGGTTGACGTCGACAACCTCGTTGGCGGCGAAGGCGGCGGCGCCGATCGCTTCCAGCCGCTCCTCGGCCGTCTTGTCGCCAGCCACTTCCGACTTGTCGATCGTCTCGGCCCAGGCGCCGCCGGCATACCAGACGGCCTCGCCGTCGGTGAGGCGGTTCGCGGTCAGGATCTTCATGATACGGCTCCTTCGACGGCAGCCAGCACCGCCTCGTTGTGTCTGTGGGCGGCAAGCGGCTCGGAACGCTCGAAATTGGCGCCGGCAACCGCGTCGCCGATAATGGTCATGACCGGGCCGGTCAGGTCGCTACGCGCCTCCAGCGAAGGCAGGTCGGCCAGAGTGCCATGGAAGCGGCGGCGCCCGACAAGGCTGGCGTTCTCGACCACGGCGACGGCGGTGTCAGGCGACAACCCGGCTTCGATCAGCCGCCCGGCGACGTCGGCAGCAACGGTGCGGCCCATATAGACGGCGACGGTGGCGCCGGAGATGGCGAGCTTCGCCCAGTCCGGCAGCGAGCCGCCCTTGAGGTCGTGACCGGTGGTGAAGACCATCGAGGAAGTGACGCCGCGCAGAGTCAGCGGCAGTTCGAAATCGGCGGCGGCGGCGAAGGCGGCGGTCACGCCCGGCACGACCTCGTAGGAAATGCCGGCCTCGCGCAACGCCGCCATCTCCTCGCCGGCGCGGCCGAACACCAGCGGATCGCCCGATTTCAGGCGCACCACGCGCCGGCCTTCGCGGCCAAGCGAAACCAGCAGCGCGTTGATTTCCGACTGCGACTTGGAATGGCAGCCCTTGCGCTTGCCGACCGGCAGGCGCTCGGCGTCGCGGCGGCCCATGGCCACCACCGCTTCCGGCACCAGCGCGTCGAACACGATGACGTCGGCTTCCATCAACAGACGCTGGGCGCGCAGGGTCAAAAGGTCTTCCGCGCCCGGACCGGCGCCGACCAGCGCAATGTGGCCGCTGAAGGCGGTATTGGAGAGCAGCAGTTTCGAGGCGGCATCATGCGCGGCCGACAAATCGCCGGCTTCCGCCGCGCGCGCCGGCGAGCCGGCGAAGAAATCCGCCCAGAACCGCCGGCGGCGATTGCCCTTGGGCAGGAGCTTTTCGGCGGCGCCGCGGAAGGTGGCGGCAAGGGCGGCCAGCGGACCGAGCGACGGTGAAAGCAATTGATCGATGCGTGCGCGGATCATCTGCGCCAGCACCGGACCGGCTCCTTCGGTGCCGATGGCGACCGCGACGGGCGCGCGGTTGACCAGCGCCGGCGTGAAGAAATCGCACAGTTCCGGCCGGTCGACCGCGTTGACGGGAATGTTTTTGGCCCGCGCATCCTGCGCAATGCGCCGGTCGAACGCCTCGTCGCCGGTCGCTGCAAAAACCAGCACCGCACCCGCCAGGTGTTCGCTGCGATAGGTATCGGCGATGCGGGAAGCGCCGTTTTCGGAGATCCAGGCAAGCAGCGCCGGCTCGGCACGGTCCGCCACGATGCGCAAGCTGGCGCTCGACTGGCCGATCAGCCGCGCCTTGGCCAGCGCCTCTTCGCCGCCGCCGACGATGACCACGGCTTGCCCTTCCACCCGCATGAAAACGGGAAAGGCATTAAGCTTGGGCACGGTATGCGGCATTGCGGTAAGACCCTGAACAGTCTGGCATTTCTAACCGCAACCGGAAAAGTTCAGAAGGAACGCACTCGCGCACCCGGCAATTGAAGGCAATCGCTTTTCTGAAAGCTCAAGGGGCCGGAGAATAATTTTCTAGCGCGCGACAATAGCGGCGCGCCCGAGCCTGCCTCTCCCCCGATAAGCGGCATGTTTAGCGGTGGCGAGCCCTCGCCGCAAAACAGATTTTTCTAATTTCTATCTATTTAGTAGAATTAAGGGGCGCCACCTCGTGCGACCGGCAGCGCCGGCAAACGTCACGCCACATGCATTTTCTGAGGCCACGCGGGTTGCACGGCACCGCCCCCGTCCCCATTATGGAAAAAGGCGGCGGCTCAGGGCGGCGCTCATCCGACATCGTCAAATTTCGAAAGGCGCTCCATCGTCCATGCCGCATGACACCCCCCTTATCGCTACCATCGTCGTCGGTCTGGGGTTGGCATTCGTCTTTGGCGCCATAGCCAATCGTTTCCGCATCCCGCCATTGGTCGGCTATCTGCTGGCCGGTATCCTTGTCGGCCCGAACACGCCCGGTTTCGTCGCCGACCAGGGGCTGGCGCTGGAACTGGCCGAGATCGGCATTATTCTGCTGATGTTTGGCGTCGGCCTGCATTTTTCGCTGAAGGACCTTTTGTCCGTACGCGCCATCGCCGTGCCCGGCGCCGTGGTGCAGATCGGCTTCGCCACCCTGCTCGGCTGGGGTCTGGCCTGGATACTCGGCTGGTCGCTCGGCGCCGGCCTTGTCTTCGGCCTGGCGCTTTCGGTGGCCAGCACCGTGGTGCTGTTGCGCGCGCTTCAGGAACGGCGGCTGGTCGAGACCGAGCGCGGCCGCATCGCCGTCGGCTGGCTGATCGTCGAGGACCTCGCCATGGTGCTGGCGCTGGTGCTCCTGCCGGCGCTGGCCGGTGTGCTCGGCGGCGTCGAGCAGGCGCCCGCACCCGGCGGCTTCTACGGGCTGGCAGCCGATTACGGTGTCTGGGGCGTTGTCGGCGTCACGCTGGCCAAGGTCGTCGCCTTTGTCGTTCTGATGCTGGTGGTCGGGCGCCGGGTCATCCCTTGGATCCTGCACTATGTCGCCCACACCGGCTCGCGCGAATTGTTCCGCCTCGCCGTGCTGGCGGTGGCGCTCGGCGTCGCCTTCGGCGCGGCCAAGCTGTTCGGCGTGTCGCTGGCGCTCGGCGCCTTCTTCGCCGGCATGGTGATGAGCGAGTCCGAGCTCAGCCACCGCGCGGCGGAGGAATCGCTGCCGCTGCGCGATGCCTTCTCGGTGCTGTTCTTCGTCTCGGTCGGCATGATGTTCGATCCGTTCAGCATCATGCAGCACATCGGACCGGTGCTGGCGACGCTGTTCATCATCGTCATCGGCAAATCGCTGGCCGCCTTCGCCATCGTCATCCTGTTCGGCTACCCGATCGCCACCGCGCTGATCATTTCCGCCAGTCTCGCGCAGATCGGCGAATTCTCCTTCATCCTGGCCGAGCTCGGCGTCGGCCTGAAGCTCTTGCCGGAGGAAGGCCGGGATCTCATCCTGGTCGGCGCGATCCTGTCCATCATCCTCAATCCTGTGATGTTCTTCCTCGTCGACCGGCTGCGGCCCTGGCTTGAGCAGCGGCGCGGCGCGGAAGGCGCGGCGGCGGCTTCGACACCGATCGGCCCGGCGACAACGCCGGGACAGGTCGCCACCACCGGCGAAAAGCCGGAGGAGGATGGCCCTCCCCCGCCGACCACCCTAACCGGCCACACCATCCTGATCGGTTATGGCCGGGTCGGCAGCCTGGTCGGCGTCGCCCTGAGAGAGGCCAACGAGCCGTTCCTGGTCATCGAGGATGCCGACAAGACCGTGACGCGGCTGAAGGCGGACGGCGTCGAGACCGTGGTCGGCAATGCCGCCAAGGAAGATGTTTTCGCCGCCGCCAATGCGGCACGCGCCAAGCGGCTGATCCTCGCCATTCCCAACGCCTTCGAAGCCGGCCGCATCGCGCTTCTGGCCCGTGCCGCCAATGCCGACATCGACATCGTCGCCCGTGCCCATTCCGACGCCGAGGTGGAACATCTGCAGGGCCTCGGCGCCACCACCGTCATCATGGGCGAGCGCGAGATCGCACGCGGCATCGTCGAGGCGGTGCTGAAACCGGAGCCGAGCCGGCCGGCGGGCGAGCCGATAATCGCCAGCTAGAGCTTGCTATGGACGATCTGTCCAGGCTCGCTCCTCCTCCCCTCAAAGCGGGCTGCCGCATGTCGTGGCAGATGTGGCAGCGCGTCCCTTCTCCCCTTGCGGGAGAAGGTGGATCGGCGCGTAGCGCCGAGACGGATGAGGGGTGTTGGAAGAAATGGGGCCATGCACCGTCTAGCATCCCACCCGATGTTGGTTTGCGAATGAGTAAGGTTGTACTCCGTCCAGCACCCCTCATCCGACCTCGCCTTCGGCTCGGCCACCTTCTCCCACAAGGGGAGAAGGGACCTGCGTCTAAGGCCTGACCGTCTTTGCCTTCTCGACCCGGCCGACCTTCCGCTGTCCCACAAGCAGCCTGGCGCGGTCGCGCTCCTCGGCGGTGCGGCGCGCCCGTGCCGCCAAAAGATCCTTGCGGGCGACGAGGCCGACCAGCCTGCCCGCGGCATCCACTACCGGAACCCGGCCGATGCCGCTTTCGGCCATGCGGTCGGCGAGATGGCCGACCAGTTCGTTCGGGCTGCCGAACAAAAGGTTCGGGTCGAGCACGTCCTCGAGGATCGCCTCGCGATCGGGCGCCTGATTTTGGCCAAACCAGGCCAGCACGTCGCCGCGTGAGACCATGGCGATGACGACGCCGTCCTCGGTGACGACGGGATAGCTCTTGTGGCGGTGCTCGGTGCTCATGAAATAATCGATCGTCTGGCCGACGCTCCATGACGCGTCGACCGCGTCCGGTTCCTTCACCATCACGTCCTTGACCCAGGTCTGCTCGAAGGGATCGGCCTGGTATTCGCGCGTGATGTGCAGGCCGCGCCGGGCGATCTTCTCCGTCAGGATCGAACGCTTGAGCAGCAGCACCGTGGTGGCGTAGGCGATGGCGCAGGCAATCAACAGAGGCAGCAGCGCGTGCTGGTCGCCCGTCAGCTCGACGCCGAACAGCGTTGCCGTCAGCGGCGCGCGCATGGTACCGCCCATCATGGCAGCCATGCCGAGCAACGCCCAGAAACCGACATCGGCCTGCGGCAGCATCGGCGTCAGCAAGGCGCCGAGCGCGCCGCCGAAGATCAGCAATGGCGCCAGCACGCCGCCCGACGTGCCGGACCCCAGCGCCACCGCCCAGATGATGGCTTTCACCACCAGAAGCAGCAGCGCCGCCTTGAAGACGAGGTCGCCGGACAGGAGATGGCGGATGTTGTCGTAGCCGACGCCGAGCGCCGACGGCTCGATCAGCCCGCCGATGCCGACGACGAGGCCACCGATCATCGGCCACCACATCCAATGGATCGGAAGTTTCTGGAACAGGTCCTCCGAGCCATAGACCATCGCTGTCAGCAGGCCGGAGCCCAGCCCCATGATCAGCCCGACGGACATCCACGACAGGAAGGCCGGCACCGAGGGCGCCATCTGGCCGGCATAGGCAAACAGCGGCGCCGGGTCGAGCAGCAGCGTGCGTTCGGCTGCCGCCACCGCCGCGGCAACGACGACGGGCAGGAAGCTGCGCGGTTTCCATTCGAACAGGAGCAACTCCACCGCCAGAAGCACGGCGGCAAGCGGCGTGCCGAAGATCGCGGTCATGCCGGCAGCGGCGCCCGCCACCAAGAGCGCCTTGCGTTCGCCGGAACTCAAATGGATCGTCTGCGCGATCAGCGAGCCGACGGCGCCGCCGGTCATGATGATCGGGCCTTCCGCGCCGAACGGGCCGCCGGTGCCGATCGAGATCGCCGAGGACAGCGGCTTCAGCACCGCGACCTTGGCGCTGATGCGGCTCTTGCCGATCAGGATAGCCTCGATCGCCTCGGGTATGCCGTGGCCGCGGATCTTTTCCGAGCCGAACCGCGCCATCAGGCCGATGATCAGGCAGCCGACCACCGGCACGACCACCATCCCCCAGCCGAGCGGCGAACCGGAGATCGGCAACGCTTCCAGTGACAGCCGACCGTAATAGGCGATGTTGGTGCAGAGCGTGATCAGCCTGAGCAGAACCCAGGCCGTGCCGACCGCCGCCGTGCCGACGACGACAGCGACCGCCATCAGCATCAGCACGCGCGTGTCGGCGGTGAAGTCGCCGGGTCGCGGCAGGGCGTGCTGGGCCGAAGGCGGGAGCGGCCGGGCGCGCGTGGCTTCGGCTGGCTTGTCGGTCTGGGTGGATATAGGCATATGGGCTTCAATCGCTGATGAGTTTATATCGCACTACGATATAATTTCAGGAAAGGAAACGATCCGGTGATCAAAAAAACCGAGCCGGGCTCCGTACGGCCCAATCCGGCCGACCCGGGCGAGGTCGACTATCGTTCGCTGGCCGAATTCCGCTATGCGATCCGAAAGTTCCTGGCCTTCAGCGAAACGGCGGCCGGCGAGGCCGGCCTGACCGCCCAGCAGCATCAGGCCATCCTCACCATCAAGGGGCTGGGCGAAGGCGACGGCCTGTCCGTGGGCGAGCTGGCGACACGGCTGTTGGTGCGTCATCACACCGCCGCCGAACTCGCCAACCGGCTGGAGGAAGCGGGCCTGGTCAAGCGCCGGCAGGATCCGAATGACGGCCGGCGCGTGCTGTTGTCGCTGACGCCGGAGGGCGAAAAGCGCCTGCTCTCGCTCTCCAGCATGCATCTCGACGAAATCGGCCTGATGGCGCCGCAGCTCGTGTCGATACTGGCCAGGCTGAGCGGCCGTGAAGGGACTGCCCGCTAGAGCAAAGGCACTCCGAAGGAGCTGCCCGCCGGCGGCGCCTCAGCCGCCGCCCAATATGTCGAGGATCGAGGTTCCGCGCTTCTTCGTCGGCCCGCCGACATCGCCCGGCGGCACCGGATGATCGATCGAAGCGGTGCTGCCGTCGTCGCTTGGCATGGCAACGCCGTTCCGCTGGCCGGCCTGGCGCACCGCCCGCTGCGGCTGGGAGGCCGAAGCCGTCGGCACCGCCTGACCGGGTATCGGCGCCGGCGGTTCGATGTTGAGCGGGATGTCGTCCTGCACGATCGCGTCGGACGGCGTCGAGCGCCAGGTGCCGGGCAGCGGCTTCACCGGCACGCCCTCATGCGCGGCCATCATGAATTCGTGCCAGGCCTGCGCCGGCAGCGCGCCGCCGGTGACGTTCTTCATCGCCGTTCCGTCATCGTTGCCGAACCAGACACCCGTGGTCAGGTTGGCCGTATAGCCGACGAACCAAGCGTCGCGCGAATTCTGGCTGGTGCCGGTCTTGCCGGCCGACGGCCAGCCGAAAGCCGCCTTTTTGGCGGTGCCGACCTCGACCGTACCCGACATCATCGAATTCATCATGCCGATGATCTCGGTGCGGGCCACGCGCGGCGCGGTCGCTTCCTTGGCCTGGTAGAGCACCTTGCCGTTGCCGTCGGTGATGCGGCGCACGAAATGCACGTCCGGCCGGTAGCCGCCATTGGCGAAAGGCACATAGGCCGAGGTCAGTTCCAGCGGCGTCACTTCCGAGGTGCCGAGCGCGATCGCCGTGTTGTTCTGCAGGTCGGACTGGATGCCCATGCGATGCGCCGTGTCGATGACGGCGTTCGGCCCGACTTCCATGGTGAGCTGCGCCGCGACCGAGTTGAGCGACTTCGCCAATGCCGTCGCCAGCGTGACCTTGCCGTAATATTTGCCCTTGAAATTGTCGGGCGACCAGTTGCCGATGCGGATCGGCGCGTCGTTGCGGACGCTGTCGGGCGTGCGGCCGGCCTCCAGCGCCGTCATGTAGACGAAGGGCTTGAAGGCTGAACCCGGCTGGCGGCGCGCTTCCGAGGCGCGGTTGAACTGGCTGGTCGCGTAGTCGTAGCCGCCGACCATGGCGCGCACCGCGCCCGAATTGTCGATCGACACCAGCGCGCCCTGGCTGACATTGAGCTTCTTGCCATTGGCGTCGATCAGCTCGCGGATCGATTTCTCGGCGAGCTTCTGCAAGTTCATGTCGATCG
This sequence comes from Mesorhizobium terrae, assembly GCF_008727715.1. Taxonomy (GTDB): domain Bacteria; phylum Pseudomonadota; class Alphaproteobacteria; order Rhizobiales; family Rhizobiaceae; genus Mesorhizobium; species Mesorhizobium terrae. The sequence continues at coordinate 2,571,420 of NZ_CP044218.1, read as the reverse complement.
TGGTTTCGACCACGACGTCGCCACGCACGTCGCCGATCAGGTCCGGCAGTTCCTCCACCACGGTGTCGGCGACATAGTTTTCGGATCCGGTCCAGTAGGACGGCGCGCGCACCGCGGGTGCCGCCATCGCCGTCTTCAGCTCCTTGTCGCTGATCATGCCTTCGTCGCGCATCACGCCCAGCACGACCTGCGCCCTGCCCTCGGCTGCCTTCGGGTCGCGCGCCGGCGAAAAGCGCGACGGCGCCTTGAGCAGGCCGGCCAGGAGTGCTGCTTCCGACAGGGTCACGTCGCGGGCGCTCTTGCCGAAATAACGGCGCGACGCCGCCTCGACGCCATGCGCTCCGGAGCCGAAATAGACCCGGTTCAGGTACATTTCGAGGATCTGGTCCTTGGTGTGCTTGTGCTCCAGCCAGATCGCCAGAAGCACCTCCTGCACCTTGCGCTCCAAGGTGCGGTCCGGCGTCAGGAACAGATTCTTGGCAAGCTGCTGGGTCAGCGTCGAACCGCCCTGGCGCAGACGCCCGCCGAGAAGGTTGGTGAACACGGCGCGGGAAAAGCCGATCGGGTCGATGCCGTAATGCGAATAGAAGCGCCGGTCCTCGATGGCGATGACGGCCTCGGGAATATAACGCGACATCTCGTTGAGGCCGACGGCCTCGCCGCCGCTCATGCCGCGGTTGGCGACAAGCTGGCCCTCGACATCGACGATCTTGATGTTGGGGGCGCGGTCCGGCACGCTCCAGGTCGTCGCCGCCGGCATCTTGGCGCCGTAATAGATGACGATGCCGGCACCGGCGATGCCGCCCCAGATGGCCAGCACGAAACACCAGTAGACGAGCCTGGCCAACAGCCCCATGCGGCCGCGCTTGCGCCGGCCGCCACGGGCCGCCTTCGCCTTGGCGCTGCCACGCTTTTTGGAGGATTTCCGGTTTCCCGGCACGACGCGATCCTCTTCACCGACCGAAAAACCAGCCGAGGCAGGCGTTTTCGCCGTCCCCTCGAAGCTGGGTTCGATGCGTCTGTCCCTGCGGTCCGCCATGCGCTGCCGATAGTCCCGATGCCGATGGCGCTCCCGTTGCAGAGTAGATACGGCGGTTTAAGGGCGCGTTAAGAGCCTAAAAATCGAAACAAAGGAAAATCAAAGGGTTAAGGTCAAACCACCTGTTGAATGCCGGCAGAACTTCGACCCTGGCGCCGGCGGGAACAAACAATCCACCGTCCTTCCGGCTCTTTATCGTCTGGTAACCACACGGCCGACCAGGCGCGGGCGTTGCCCAAAAATACGTCATTTGCCGTATGTGCCCGGCCTCATAGGCCGTTCATTGAAGGCGCCGGTGTCGCGTCGAAGGCGCGGGCGCGACACGGCGCCATCGGCGCCTGCTCAGCGCCATGGATGGCCCTGGGCCAAGTGATGAAGGGAAAGATCATGAAGACGATTATGGCTGCGGCCATCGCGTCGCTGATGCTGTCGGGAGCAGCTTTCGCCGCCGCGCCGATGATGGGCAATGGACCGAAACCGTCGGTGCAAGCGACCGGACAGGGCGATGTCCTGCTCACCGCGGGTTCCAAGGGCACGCGCTCGCATACGGGCACGTCCAGCTCCGGCAAGCCCAGCGGCCAGGGCCCTGTCGGCACCCCCAGCAAAGGAGCCTGCGCCGGCTGCTGACGCGATCATCTAGAGAACATTCAAGACGTTTGCCGCCCGTCCCGGTTCGCCGGGGCGGGTTTTTCATGCCGGAACCGCAGACGGCAGCCGTCAACTACTCTGCAAAAACAGACTATATAACTCTTTCGTGATCGAACGTATCGGAACCTTGTTCGACCGCCACCGTTAGTGGGCGCTTCCTGGGGATTCTCATCCCACTCGAAGTCAGGCATGTCCCTCCATGCTCTGCAACGGCCCGCCGCAACACCCCCTGCGACGGGCCGTTCAATTTTTAAATCCACACATCACTCTTGCGACACGGAGCCTTTGTTCGGCCCTCATGCTGGAGTATAGTGGCCCTAATCAAAACGTTCTGACTGTTTGGGAGGTAGTCCATGAACCGCCTGCAGTTTGTCGTGCCGGTCCGCCTTTCGCACGGCCCGGGTCATCCGATGAAGGAAATTGACAGTGTCGAGGAAGCGACCGCGTTTCTGCGGGCGTGGCCGGCGGGTCGCCGCGGGCCGGTCTACAATTGCGCGCTGAACTGCTGCCTCGCCGCCGAGGCCGGTCAGCTGAGCGCTGACGACGCCCGCAGATCTTTCGCCGGCTTCATCCGCATCAGCGGCATGGTCGTCGATGACAGAATGGGCCCATACGCGGTCGACCACAGCCACGAACGGCCGATGCGCCGCAGCGCCTGAGGGGTCGGGCCTGCCTGCCACGGGGACAGCCGGTTTTGCTGAAGAGCATTTCCAGGAAGCGCGCTTCCTGGAAGCGATCGGCCTGCGCGACTGGCGCGTCAGGCCGTGTTGGGTACGTCGAGCCTAGTTGACCCGGTCAAGCCTGCTGGACCTGGTCAAGCCTGCTTGACCAGCCGGATCAGCACCAGAAGGATGATCGCGCCGATGGCGGCGTGGATGATCGAGGCGATGATGCCGCCGCCCAGGCTGATGCCCAGTCTCGGAAACAGCCAGCCGGCGATGAAGGCGCCGACGATACCGACGACGATGTTGCCGATCAGGCCGAAGCCGAAGCCCTTGACGATCAGGCCGGCCAGCCAGCCGGCGACCGCGCCGATGACGAGGAAGACAATCAGACTTTCGACACCCATGACATTCCCTCCGGAACATGGGCTGAAACGCGCCGAAGCTGCGAATCAGGCCCCGGTTGCAATGCCGGAACGATAATTCAACCTGCGGGGAAAAGCCAAGCATGGGGTGGCGCCCCTTCTCCCCTTGCGGGGTGAGAACCCGGTTCGCCGGAGGCGAATTGAAAGGTCCAGTGGACCTTTCAAAGGGTTCGAACGCCCGAGGCTATGCCGAGGGCTAGGAGCAAGATGCAATCCTGCCCCTCGCGGAGCTCGGGGCGTTCGAAGCTCAAAAAGCGCGGACAACCTCAGCTGTCGTCGTCATCGTCGCCCGAAGCCGGGCGCCAGCTCGTTGGGTCGATCTTCTTCTGGGTATGGCCGTCGATCGCCGCCCACCAGCCAATATCGTTGGGATCGACATCGCCGCCAAGCGCCTTCAACCGCTCGGCGGAGCGGTATTGCGCGATCGACTCGTTCATCACGCCGTTGCCGTCCGTCCAGTAGACGGTGACCTTGGAGCCGTCCTTGGGCGCGGTCGCGATCGGTTGTCTGGCAGCCATCGTCAAGCCTCCATCAGCCCGGCACCGGCATGGACAGCCCGCGCCGGTCAGCTGTGGGCGAAGATATCCTCTTCGTCCCAGCCCATCAGGTCCAGTTTGGCACGGGTCGGCAGGAAGCGGAAGCAGGCTTCGGCCTCCCTGGTCCGGCCGTCGCGCGCCAGCCGCCCGGCCAGCACGTCGCGCAGCCGGTGCAGGTAAAGCACGTCGGAAGCGGCATATTCGAGCTGTTCCGGCGACAGCGTCTCGGCCGCCCAGTCGGAAGACTGCTGCTGCTTCGACAAGCCGACGCCGAGCAGTTCCTGGCAGATGTCCTTCAGGCCATGGCGGTCGGTGTAGGTACGCACCAGCCTGGACGCGATCTTGGTGCAGAACACCGGCTCGGGCATGACGCCGAAGGCGTTGTAGAGCACGGCAAGGTCGAAGCGGCCGAAATGGAACAGCTTGGTGATCTTGCGGTTCTTCAGGAGCGCGGTGAGGTTCGGCGCCTTCTTCTGGCCGGCCGCGATCTGGATGACGTCGGCGGAGCCGTCGCCGGGCGAAATCTGCACCACGCAGAGCCGGTCGCGATGCGGGTTCAGCCCCAGCGTCTCGGTGTCGATGGCGACCGCGTCGACATCGTAATGGGCAAGGTCGGGCAGGTCGTTTTTGTGAAAACGGATGTTGCTCATGGTCGGTCTGCTCAGCGGGTCAGTGCGTCGAGGATGCGCGCCCAGGAGCGCTGCCCCTTGTGGAAGGAGCTCATCTCGTACTTCTCGTTGGGTGAATGGATGCGATCGTCCGACAGGCCGAAACCGACCAGCAGCGATTCCATGCCGAGGAAGGTCTGGAAGTCGCCGACCACCGGGATCGAACCGCCGCTGCCGATCATGACGGCCGGCTTCGGCCATTCGTCCGACAGCGCGTCCTTGGCCTTGGTCAGGAAGGGCGATTCGTAGGAAAGCTGGATTGCCGGCGAGCCGCCATGCGGATGAAACTCGACGGAGCAGTCGGCGGGCAGCCGCTCCTCGACGAATTTGCGGAAGGCGGCGCGGATCTTGTCGGGATTCTGCTTGTGCACGAGGCGGAAGGACACCTTGGCCGAGGCTTCCGCCGCGATCACCGTCTTGAAGCCCTTGCCGGTGTAGCCGCCGGTGATGCCGTTGAACTCGGCGGTCGGGCGCGCCCAAACCAGTTCCAGCACCGAGCGGCCTTTTTCGCCCGACGGAACCGACAGGCCGATCGGGCCAAGGAAAGTCTCGGTGGTCTCGCCCAGTTGCTCCCACGATTTCAGCACCTGCGACGGCGTCTCCTCGACGCCGTCATAGAAGCCGGGAATGGTGACACGACCGGTCTCGTCATGGATGTCGGCCAGGATCCTGGCCAGGATGCGGATCGGATTGGCGGCGGCACCGCCATATTCTCCCGAATGCAGGTCGCGATTGGCGGCCTTGACGGTGATCTCCTCGCCGACGAGGCCGCGCAGCGTCGTCGTGATCGCCGGCGTGGTCTCGTCCCACATGCCGGTATCGCAGACCAGCGCGAAATCGGCCTTCAGTTCCTTGGCGTTGGCATCGAGGAACGGCTTCAGCGACGGCGAGCCGCTTTCCTCCTCGCCCTCGAACAGGATGGTGACGCGGCAGGGCAGCGAACCGTGCTCGGCCTTCCAGGCGCGGCAGGCTTCCACGAAGGTCATCAACTGGCCCTTGTCGTCGGCCGACCCACGGCCGGTGATGACCTTGCGGCCGGGCTCGGTCTCCTTGATCTTGGGATCGAACGGATCGTCGTGCCAGAGATTGAGCGGGTCGACCGGCTGCACGTCGTAATGGCCGTAGAACAGCACATGCGGCGCGCCGGCCGGGCCGTCGTGATGGGCGACCACCATGGGATGGCCGGGCGTGTCGCGCACCGCGGCGTCGAAGCCGATGGTCTTGAGGTCCGCCACCAGCCACTCCGCCGCCTTGCGGCAGTCGGCCGAAAAAGCCGGATCGGTCGAGATCGACTTGATCTTCAACAGATCGAACAGCCGCGCCAGGCTCTGGTCGAGGCTTTTGTCGAGACGGTCGAGGACGGGGCTGAGAGCGGTCATTGCGGGCCTTCCGATCAATCAAGGACGATTCCGCGGCGACCCTAATGGAAGAGCCTGTGGAAGGAAACCGCCAGCGACCCTCTGGCTCACCGTTCCGTCTCCGCTGCAATTTCGAAGGAGTTTGAAAATTTGGAAGACTGCGTGGAAATCGATCAGGCCGAGGCGAAAATGGCGAGGCGCGAGCACCGAAGCGGAGCGTACTTTCAGTACGTGAGCATCGGAGCGCAGCGGCTTGCCATTTGCAGCCCGGCATCATCGATTTCAAGGCAGTCTGTCAGTCGTCGGTGCCTTCCGGCGCATAGACCGCGATCGCTTCCGGATGCACGAGGAAGGAGGCCGGCGTCGACGTCACGATCTCGCCGTCGGTGTTCACCGGCTGCGGCGTACGGGTGGTGACATCGAACTGCACGCAGCGCGCCGTCCGCACCTCGTTCCAGGCGCCATGCGTGCCCGAGCGGAACGAGCGCAGCAACAGCGCCAGCTTCCACACATTGCGCATTTCCAGGCTGTAGAGATCGAGGAAGCCGTCGTCGATGGCGGCACTCGCCTCCACGACATTGCCGCCGCCATAATGGCGGCCGTTGCCGACGGCGATCTGGAAGGTCTTCACCTTGACCATCTCGCCCTTCTCGCGGATCCAGGCGGTGAAGGGCCGCGCCTTGTAGAGCACGCGCGCCGCGGCAATGGCGTAGCCGAGCCGTCCCCAACGCTTCTTCAATTCAGGCCGCAGCCCTTGCGCGAGCTGCGTGGAGAGCCCGATGCTAGCGACGTTGAAGAAGGCATGGCCGTTGACCGAGCCGAGGTCGATGCGGCGCTGGTAGCCTTTCACGATGACGTCCGTCGCCTGCATGATGTCCATCGGCAGGCCGAGCGTGCGGGCAAGGTCGTTGGCGGTGCCCATCGGCAGTATGCCCATCGGCAGGCCGCTTTCCATCACCGCCATGGCGCCGGACGAGACGGTGCCGTCGCCGCCGCAGATGATGATGCAGTCGGCCTGTTCGCGCAGCCGGGTGATGTCGCGGGCAAGTTCAGGCAGTGCCGAGAACGGCTCCACCGTCACGTCCAGCCCACCGGCCCGCAAGCGGTCGAGAATACCGTCGAGCGGCATGTCTCCGCGCCGCGCCTTGGCGTTGACGAGCAGCAGGGCGCGCCGTTTTGCGGCCTTCGGGGTTTTCCCGGTCGCGGTTTTCTGGGCTGTGTCGGGGATGATCCTGCTCCCAAAAAAGTGCCGCCGTGGTGGAGGGGGAACCACGGCGGCGCTACTCGAAACAATGCGGCAGCCCGGAGAGGGGGAAAGGCTGCCGCAGGTGTCCGGCATAGGCGGGGGACGGGCCTTGTTCCGGACTTCGGCGAAAACTGCCGATGGGTCATATTTGTGGTCGCGAACATGGCGATTCAAGGGCGCCAACATTACACTTTTGTAACATGCCCGTGAGGGGTGGTGATCGGCCTTTCGGGCCGGTGCCAGGTCCGCCGTTGTTGTGCCGGCAACGGCCGCACGGCTAGGTCTGGAACAGGGTCTCAACCCTTTGGTGGATTGCCGGCAATCTTTTGTCGGTGTTGTTCGACGGGCAGGCCGCCGATGCCCCCAATACCTCGTTTCGACCTCGTTTATGACCTCGTCGATAATCACGAAGGTCGTCGCCGGATCCTTGTTGAGAACCTCGAGAATATCTTCGACATGATCCGCCAGCGGCGATCGACCTTCACCATCCGCCGACCAATGTCAGTTGTGAGCATCCCACCCTTTGCAGAAGGGGCGTGGGGCACCTAACTTCCGACAATCCAGCAATCACTATGGCCGGCAAATCAAAATGGCCGGCAAATCAAGATGGAATGACCGATCCATGCCCCTGCATGTCCGAGCCGCCCTGCCGCAAGACGCGGGCGCGATGGCGCGAATCCTGAACGAAATCGTCGAAATCGGTGGGACAACGGCGCACCGTGGGCATTTCGACGAGCAGCGCATCGTCGATTACTTCATCTCGCCACAGCTCGGAATCAGCTGCTTCGTGGCGCTCGAAGGGTCGCAGTTGCTAGGGTTCCAGTCGCTCGAATGGTCCGACCCCGATTGGCCGGGCGACCGGTTGCCGGCCGACTGGGGGATTGTCGCGACCTTCGTGGATCCTCATGCCCACAAGAGAGGCGCTGGACGGGCATTGTTCGCCCACACGTCGGAGGCCGCGAAGATGGCCGGCGTCAGCTTCATCGATGCGACCATCCGCAAGGAAAATACCGGCGGCCAGGCATTCTACCAGGGGATCGGCTTCACCGACTATCGCGACGGACCCGAGACCATCTCCAAGCGATTTGCGCCTCTCTAGGCGCCTGCAACCCGACACGGGCCAACGACTTGTCAGGAGACGGCGGCACGGTGGCCTAAACCATGGACAGCCGCCCATTGCCGGGCTACCCGTATCGGCCATGAAAAAAGGCGATCATCTCTTCCTTGTCGACGGCTCCGGCTACATCTTCCGCGCCTATCACGCGCTGCCGCCGCTGACCCGCAAATCCGACGGCCTGCCGGTGGGCGCCGTGTCCGGTTTCTGCAACATGTTGTGGAAGCTGATGCTGGATGCGCGCAACACCGACGTCGGCATCGTGCCGACCCATTTCGCCGTCATTTTCGACTATTCGTCCAAGACCTTCCGCAACGAGCTCTATCCTGAATACAAGGCCAACCGCTCGGCGCCGCCGGAAGATCTGATCCCGCAGTTCGGGCTGATCCGCCAGGCGACGCGCGCCTTCAACCTGCCCTGCATCGAGATGGAAGGCTTCGAGGCCGACGACCTCATCGCCACCTATGCCCGCCTCGCCCGCGAGGCCGGCGGCGACGCCACCATCGTCTCGTCCGACAAGGACCTGATGCAGCTCGTCGGTCCCGCCGTCGGCATGTACGACCCGATGAAGGACCGCCAGATCGGCATTCCCGAAGTGATCGAGAAATGGGGCGTGCCGCCGGAAAAGATGATCGACCTGCAGGCGCTGACCGGCGACTCGGTCGACAACGTGCCGGGCGTGCCCGGCATCGGCCCGAAGACAGCCGCGCAGCTTCTGGAACAGTTCGGCGACCTCGATACGCTGCTCGCCCGCGCCGGCGAGATCAAGCAGGACAAGCGCCGCCAGTCGATCATCGACAATGCCGACAAGGCGCGCATTTCGCGCGATCTCGTCACGCTGAAGATCGACGTGCCGGTGACCGAGGGCCTCGACGCATTCGTGCTGCAGGAGCCGGACGGACCGAAACTCATCGCCTTCCTCAAGGCCATGGAATTTTCAACGCTGACCCGCCGCGTCGCCGAAGCGACCGGCACCGAGGCCGGCGAGATCGAGGCGGCAACTGTTGCCGTCGAACTCGGTCCCGACGTGCATGGCCCGGATGTCGGCTCGGCGGGCGGCCCCTCATCCCCTGCCGGACCTTCTCCCCGTAAAGAACGGGGAGAAGGGGGAAGCACCAGCGCTGGCGCCCCCCTCTCCCCGTCCTTACGGGGAGAGGGTAAGGGTGAGGGGCAGGACACGCCCTCGCAACTTTCGGCCCAGCGCGCCGAGGCCGCCGTCGCCGCAAAGATCGACACCACCGCCTACACCGCGATCCGCGACGTCGCCACGCTCAAGGCCTGGGTGGCGGAAGCCACGGAAGCAGGCGTTGTCGCCTTCGACACCGAGACCACCTCGCTCGACCCGATGCAGGCCGAGCTGGTCGGCTTCTCGCTCGCCACCCGCGCCGGCCGTGCCGCCTATGTGCCACTCAACCACAAGAGCGGACGCGACGACCTGCTCGGCGGCGGACTGGTCGAGAACCAGATCCCGATCCGCGACGCGCTGGCCGCGCTGAAACCGCTACTGGAGGACCGCTCGGTCCTCAAGATCGCGCAGAACCTGAAATACGACCTCGTCATCATGAACCGGCACGGCATCGACGTCGCGCCCTATGACGACACCATGCTGATTTCCTACGTGCTCGACGCCGGCACCTCCGGAGGCCACGGCATGGACGCGCTGTCGGAGAAGTGGCTCGGCCACAAGACGATCCACTTCAAGGATGTCGCCGGCTCCGGCAAGAATTTCGTCGGCTTCGACCAGGTCGACATCGACCGGGCGACCGCCTACGCCGCCGAGGACGCCGACGTCACCTTCCGGCTCTGGGAGGTGCTGAAGCCGCGCCTCGCCGCCAAAGGCATGGTGTCGGTCTATGAACGGCTGGAGCGGCCGCTGGTGCCGGTGCTGGCCAAGATGGAACAGCGCGGCATCTCGGTCGACCGCCAGATCCTGTCGCGCCTGTCCGGCGAGCTGGCGCAGGGCGCCGCGCGGCTGGAGGACGAGATCAATGTGCTCGCCGGCGAGCGCTTTAACATTGGCTCGCCCAAGCAGCTCGGCGACATCCTGTTCGGCCGCATGGGCTTGCCCGGCGGCACCAAGACCAAGACCGGCCAGTGGTCGACCTCGGCGCAGGTGCTCGAAGACCTCGCCGCCGAAGGCCACGAACTGCCGCGCAAGATCGTCGACTGGCGCCAGCTCACCAAGCTGAAGTCGACCTATACCGACGCCCTGCCCGGCTTCATCAACCCCGACACCAAGCGCGTCCACACCTCCTATGCGCTCGCCGCGACGTCGACGGGGCGCCTGTCGTCGTCCGATCCGAACCTGCAGAACATTCCGGTGCGCACCGCCGAGGGCCGCAAGATCCGCACCGCCTTCATCGCCGACAAGGGCAACAAGCTGATCTCGGCCGACTACAGCCAGATCGAGCTGCGCGTGCTTGCCCATGTTGCCGAGATCCCGCAGCTGAAGCAGGCCTTCGCCGACGGCGTCGACATCCATGCCGTCACCGCGTCGGAAATGTTCAACGTGCCGGTGGAAGGCATGCCGTCCGAAGTGCGCCGCCGCGCCAAGGCCATCAATTTCGGCATCATCTACGGCATCTCGGCCTTTGGGCTGGCTAACCAACTGTCGATCCCGCGCGAGGAGGCCGGCGCCTACATCAAGAAATATTTCGAGCGCTTCCCCGGCATCCGCGACTATATCGACACCACCAAGGAATATGCGCGCGAGCACGGTTATGTGGAGACGGTGTTCGGCCGCCGCATCCACTATCCCGAAATCCGCTCGTCCAATCCTTCGGTGCGCGCCTTCAACGAGCGCGCCTCGATCAATGCGCGTCTGCAGGGCACCGCAGCCGACATCATCCGCCGCGCCATGGTGCGCATGGACGATGCGCTGGCCAAGGCGAAATTGTCAGCCCGCATGCTCTTGCAGGTGCATGACGAACTGATCTTCGAAACCGTCGAGGCGGAAGTCGCGGCGACCATCCCGGTCGTGCGCGACATCATGGAAAACGCCGCCATGCCGGCCGTCTCGCTGTCGGTGCCGCTGCAGGTCGACGCCCGCGCCGCCAACAACTGGGACGAGGCGCACTAAGGCCGGCGCGATGGACCGGTCGGAAGGAAAAGCCCGACTGCTTGCCGGCGGCTGCTTCTGCGGAGCCGTCGGTTACGAGGTCGAGGACGCGTTCGGCTACGCCGCCAACTGCCACTGCTCGGGCTGCCGGCGCGCGACGGGCGCCGCCTTCAAGCCCTTCGCAGGCATCGAGGTCGACAAGCTGCGCCTGACCAGGGGCGAGGACAAGCTCCTGATCTTCGGCGACAGAAACGCCGCCCATGACCGCCACTGTGCGCAATGCGGTTCGCTGCTCTATTCGGTGGTGCACGACAACGCCTATGCTCATGTCGCGATGGGCACGCTGATCGACGCGCCGTCGATCCGCCCGGACCATCACATCTTCGTCGGTTCGAAGGCGCCCTGGTTCACCATCACCGACGATTTGCCGCAATATCTGGAGCATGCCGGCGTCGACTGACCAGCCGGGAGAATGGTCGCTGCGATCGAAGGGACTACGCCGCCGCGTCGGTCCGGCATTTGGCGCAGGTGCCGCGGAACTCGATCACCGCCTTCTTGGCGACGAAGCCGGACGAACCAACCCAGTCGCTCAGCTTTTCGCCGATCTTCTCGTCGCAGAATTCGGTGACCTGGCCGCAGCTGTCGCAGATGGCGAAAGCGGTCATGCCATGGCTGTGGCCATGCGCATGGCCATGATCGTGCGGGTCGGCGCAGGCGACGAAGGCGTTCAGGCTTTCCAGCCGGTGCACGTAGCCTTCCTTCATCAGCGTATCGAGCGCGCGGTAGACCTGCAGCGGCGCGCGAAAACCGCGTTCGCGCAGCTGGTCGAGCAGCGTGTAGGCGCTCAGTGGCGCATTCGCCGCTTCCAGCTTTTCCAGCACGCTCTGCTGGTTCTTGGTCAGCACGCTTTTTGCCGTCATCATCCCACCCTCGATACTCTTTCCGGCGGCGTGCCGTATGGACCGGCCAGCCGTCTGCCCCAGAAATAAGCATGAATCGCCGATTTTGCCACCGGCCTGTTTTTCGGCGAGGGGAGCGACGGCTCTGAACATGAGGAAGTGCGGGGCAGAGAAGCCGCCCCCCGCTATCCCATCACTTCCTGGCCGCGCCCGCCCGTTCCGACGAAGCCGCCCACAGATTGATGTTGGCCTCGCGCGCGAAGCGGTCGATCTCGCCAAGCTCGGCTTCGCTGAATTCGAGGTTCTTCAGCGCGCCGACGCAATCCTCGACCTGCTCCGGCCGGCTGGCGCCGATCAGTGCGGAGGTGACGCGGCCGCCGCGCAGCACCCAGGCCAGCGCCATCTGCGCCAGCGTCTGGCCGCGCTTTTGCGCAATCGCGTTGAGGCCGCGGATGTTGGCCAGCGTCGGCTCGTCCAGGAAGGACTGGCGCAGCGACTTGCCCTGCGTGGCGCGGCTGCCCTCGGGCACGCCGCCGAGATATTTGTCGGTCAGCATGCCCTGCGCCAGCGGCGAGAACACAATCGAGCCGATGCCAAGCCCGTCCAGCGCGTCGAGCAGCCCGTCTTCCTCCACCCAGCGGTTCAGCATCGAATAGCTGGGCTGGTGGATGATGCAGGGCGTGCCAAGTCGCTTGAGGATGTCGGCCGCCTCGCGGGTGCGCTGCGAATTGTAGGACGAGATGCCGGCGTAAAGCGCCTTGCCCGAACGCACGGCGTGGTCCAGCGCGCCCATCGTCTCTTCCAGCGGCGTCTCCGGGTCGAAGCGGTGCGAATAGAAGATGTCGACATAGTCGAGCCCCATCCGTTTCAGGCTCTGGTCGAGGCTGGCCAGCACATATTTGCGGCTGCCCCACTCGCCATAGGGCCCGTCCCACATTTCGTAACCGGCCTTGGTCGAGATGATGAGCTCGTCGCGATAGCCGGCGAAATCGCCGCGCAGGATCTCGCCAAAGGCAACCTCGGCCGAGCCGGGCGGCGGGCCGTAATTGTTGGCAAGGTCGAAATGGGTGATGCCGAGATCGAACGCCTTCTGGCAGATGGCGCGCTTGACCCGGTGCGGCGTGTCTTCGCCGAAATTGTGCCAGAGCCCCAGCGAAATCGCTGGCAGCTTCAGGCCGGTACGGCCGCAGCGGTTGTAGATCATCGACTGATAGCGGTCGGCGGCGGGAGCGTATGGCATCATGGTTCCTTGGATAGGATGTTCCGCAAACGAATGCGTCCTTCGAGGCGAACCCCGAAGGACGCAGCTATAGTTCAATCGGCGGCTCAGACAAACTGCCGTCCCGAGGAATTCTACTTCTTGGCCAGCAGCGCCTTGGCTTCCTTGACGCCGAGCGCCGCCGGCCGCTCGCAGGTCGTCTGCATGGTCACGAACTTGCCGGTTTCGCCGGATTTCAGCAGGCTGGTCATCACATCCACCGCATGCAGCGCCAGTTCCATCGAGCAGCGATGCGGGCGGCCCTCGGTTATCGCCAGCGCCATGTCGGCCAGACCCGCCGTGCGATAATTGGCCATCATGCCATGTCCGTGCTTTTCATTGGCGACGCCGAAGGGATGCGGCCATTTCGGCAGCCCCTTCACCGGCTTGTCTTCCTTGGTGTAGACGACCTCGCCGCCGAAGAAGTTCGGGTCCGGCACGAAGACCGTGCCTCTTTCGCCATAAAGCTCCATCGGCGCGTGGCCGTGGCTCCACACGTCCCAGCTGGTGTTCAGCGTCACCACCGCGCCATTGGCGAATTCCAAAAGGCCGTGGATGGTGGTCGGCGTGTTGACCGGTATCTTTTCGCCGGCGCGCGGCTTGGACGAAATGGTGCGCTGCTTGGCCGGTATCGAGGCCAGCGCCGCGACCCGCCTGACCGGGCCGATCAGCTGGATCAGGTTGGTGACGTAATAAGGGCCGATGTCGAGCACCGGGCCGGCGCCCGGCTGGAAGAAGAAGTCCGGATTCGGGTGCCAGTGCTCCATGCCGTGGCTCATCACCGTGCAGGTGCCGCCGGTGATCTCGCCGACCTTGCCCTCGTCGATCAGGCTGCGCACCAGCTGATGCGCGCCGCCAAGGAAGGTGTCCGGCGCCGAGCCGATGCGCAGGCCCTTCTTCGCCGCCCGCTTGCGCAGGTCCAGCCCCTCCTGCAGCGACAGCACGAACGGCTTTTCCGAATAGACATGCTTGCCGGCATCGAGCACCCGCCTGGACACCTCGTAATGGACGGCCGGAATGGTCAGGTTGACGACGATGTCGATGTCGTCGGCCTTCAGCAATTCGTCCACCGTCGCGGCGCGCAGCTTGAATTCCTTCGCCCGCGCCTTGGCGGCATCCATGTTGATGTCGGCGCAGGCCCGCATCTCGATGCCGCGAAACAGCGGCGCCAGCCTGAAATAGGCCGCCGAAATGTTGCCGGCGCCGATGACGCCGATCCCCAGTTTCTTTGCCATCGTCGTTCTCCTAGAAAGCCCTGGCCGCTTCGATCGACCGGCGCGCGAAACGCTCGATGTCGTTCGGGTTGTCCTGTTCCATGATGAAATATTTGGCGGCACTGCGTTGCTTCAGCGCCTTGGTCAGCTTCGACCAGTCGATGGTGCCGTGGCCGACATCCGACCAGCCATCCTCGTCCAGTCCCTGGCCGGGCTTGGCGATGTCCTTGACGTGGACGGCGGCGATGCGCCGGCCATGCCGTTCGATCCAGGGCAGCGGGTCGGCGCCGCCGCGCACTACCCAGGCGACATCCATCTCCCAGCCGATATTGGGCGCCGCCGAGAGGATGTGCTCCTGCGGGATCGAGCCGTCCGGCAATGCCTTGAATTCGAAGTCGTGATTGTGCCAGGCGAAGGTGTAGCCGGCCTTCTTGGCCGCCTCGCCGACCTTGGCCAACCGCTCGCCGAAACCGCGCCAGCCGGCGGTGTCGGCCGGACGCGCCTCCGCCACCAGATAGGGGCAGATCAGCAGCTTGATGCCGAGCGTGTCGGCCGTTTTGCGCACGCCCTCGAAATCATGCTCCAGCGCCTCGATCGAAAAATGCCCGGTCGGCATGGCAAGCTTGTTCTTGTCGAGCTCGGCGCGGAAGGCCTTGGGGTCGTCATAGACCCCGCCAAAACCTTCGACCTGCGCGTAGCCCAGGCTGCCGAGCAGTTTCAGCACCTTGTCCCAGGGCTGGAAGTTGCGGGCGCTGTAGAGTTGAAATGACCAGTCCATTTTCCTGTCCATTCTGCTGGGGGGTCTGCTTGTCGGGGTGGATTTTTGAGGTCTCGAGGGTCAGAGCCGGTTGCCGTCTTCGCCGAACAGCGAGGCGCGCAACGGATCGAAGCCGATCTCGACCTGTTCGCCGGTCCGCGGCGCCCGCTCGGAGGGCACGCGCACGGAAAGGCTCTGCGCGCCGAGCCGTCCCCAGACCAGCGTGTCGGAACCCATCGGCTCGACGACATCGACATTGGCCTTGGCCGAAAACGGCCAGCCCGAGCCGGAATTGAGGCCGATATGCTCCGGCCTGATGCCGAGCACCGCCGGCCCGGCAACCGGCTGGCGGTCGAAGGCGTAGGTGGAGAGCGGCACCGTCAAATCGCCTGAGGTGAAGCGCCAGCCGCCGTCGCCGTCCTCCAGCCTGCCGTCGACGAAATTCATGCCGGGCGAGCCGATGAAGCCGGCGACGAAGCGGTTGACCGGGCGGTTGTAGATCGCCTGCGGCGCGTCGAGCTGCTGGATCACCCCGCCGCGCATGACGGCGATGCGGTCGGCCAGCGTCATCGCCTCGATCTGGTCGTGGGTGACGTAGATCATGGTGTTGGCCAGCCGCTGGTGCAGGCGCTTGATCTCGACGCGCAGTTCCGAGCGCAGCTTGGCGTCGAGGTTCGACAGCGGCTCGTCGAACAGGAACACGTCGACGTCGCGCACCAGCGCCCGGCCGATCGCCACCCGCTGGCGCTGGCCGCCGGACAATGCCGCCGGCTTGCGTTGCAAAAGCGGCTCGATCTGCAGGATTTCGGCGGCCCGCGCGATGCGCTTGCCGATCTCTTCCTTCGGCGTGCCGGCGACCTTCAACCCGAAGGAGAGGTTCTTCTCCACGCTCATCTGCGGGTAGAGCGCATAGGACTGGAACACCATGCCGATGCCGCGGTCCTTCGGCTCCTCCCAGGTGACGTTCTTGCCCTTGATGAAGATGCGGCCGTCGGAAATGTCGAGCAGGCCGGCGATGCAGTTGAGCAGCGTGGACTTGCCGCAGCCCGACGGTCCGAGCAGCACGATGAACTCGCCCTCGGCGATGTCGAGATTGAGCGATTGCAGCACCGAAACCGTGCCGAAATTCAGCGACAGCTCCTGGATGGAAACGCTGGTGTTGGCGGTTGCGTCCATGCTCAGCCTTTCACCGCGCCGGCCGCGATGCCGCGCACGAACAATTTGCCGGAGACGAAATAGACGATCAGCGGCACCAGGCCGGTGAGCAGCGTGGCGGCCATGTTGACGTTGTATTCCTTCACGCCCTGCACCGAATTGACGATGTTGTTGAGCTGCACCGTCATCGGATAGGTGTCGGGCCGCGTGTAGACGACGCCGAACAGGAAATCGTTCCAGATGCCGGTGATCTGCAGGATCATGGCGACGACGAAGATCGGCACCGACATCGGCAACATGATGCGCAGGTAGATGCTCCAGAAGCCGGCGCCATCGACGCGCGCGGCCTTGAACAGTTCCTCCGGCAACGAAGCGAAATAGTTGCGGAAGAGAAGCGTCAGGATCGGCATGCCGAAGATGGAATGCACCAGCACCAGCCCGGTCAGGCTGCCATAGAGGCCGATTTCGCGCAGGATGATGACGATCGGGTAGAGCATCACCTGATAGGGGATGAAGGCGCCGACGATCAGGATGGTGAAGAACAGCTCCGAGCCCTTGAAGCGCCAGTTGGCGAGCGCGTAGCCGTTGACCGAGGCGATGGCGATCGACAGGATCACCGAGGGCACGGTGATGCGCACCGAATTCCAGAAACCGCGCGAAAGCCCATCGCAGTTGAGGCCGGTGCAGGCGCTGGCCCACGCCTTCGCCCAGGGCTCGAAGGTGATCTCCAGCGGTGGCGAGAAGATGTTGCCGAGCCTGATTTCCGGCATGCCCTTCAGCGACGTCACCACCATCACGTAGAGCGGCAAAAGGTAATAGGCGGCCACCACGAACAGCGTGCCGTAGAGAAAGATGTTGCGGCGCGAGAAGGCGTGCCGGGGTTTGGGTCCGCGCGGACCCTCGGCTGCCGGCAGAGTGGCGGACACAGCCATGGTCAGCGCCTCCGCCCGAATTCGAGATAGACCCAAGGCACGATGACGATGGCGACCGACAGCAGCATCATCGTCGAGGCGGCGAAGCCCTGGCCGAGATTCTGCGCGAAGAACATGTAGTCATAGACATATTTGGCCGGCACCTCGGAAGCGATGCCCGGCCCGCCGCTGGTCTGCGCCACCACGAGGTCGTAGACCTTGACGATGCCGGCCGCGATAATAACCAGCGTGGTGATGAGCACCGGCCGCATCATCGGCAGGACGATGAACAGATAGGTCTTCCAGGCCGGGATGCCGTCCACCCGCGCCGCCTTCCAGATGTCCTCGTCGATGCCGCGCAGCCCGGCCAGCATCAGGCACATGACGAAGCCGGTGCCTTGCCACAGCGCGGCGATCAGGACGCCGTAGATGACGATGCTGGAATTATAGAGCGGGTCGAAGGTGAAGCTTGTCCAGCCGAGCGAGCGCACCACCGCCTGCACGCCGAAATCCGGATTGAGCAGCCATTGCCAGACCACGCCGGTGACGACGAAGGACAGCGCGAAGGGATAGAGGAAGATGGTGCGCAGCGTGTCCTCGAAGCGGATCTTCTGGTCGAGCAGCGCCGCCAGCACGAAGCCGATGACCAGCGAGAAGATCAGCGACAGCACGCCGTAGATCGCCAGGTTCTCGATCGACACCAGCCAGCGCGGTGTCGCCCACAGCCGCTCATACTGGTCGAGCCCGACAAAGGTCAGCCGCGGCAACAGCTTGGAATTGGTGAAGGAGTAGAACACCGTCCACGCCGTGCCGCCGACGAAGATGACCAGTGCGGTGAGCACCATCGGCACCGAGGCGATCTTGGCGCTGAGGTTGCGGAACAGTCTGCTCGGTCGCTTGGTTGCGCTGGCCATGATGTCACCCGCCATGGGTCTGTCGAGCCTCTAGGTGTTCCGGCCCCGCCACGATGGCGGCGGAACCGGAAACCGGGAGGATGGGGCGCACCAGGATCAGTCCGCCTTGGCGATGATGGCGGCGAAGCGCTTCTGCGCCTCCTCGACGGTCAGGTCCTGCTTGGCGAAGAATTCGGAGAACAGGTCCTCCTTCTGCTTCTGCGTGTCCTGCGACAAAAGCTGGTCGGTCCACTGGATGACGCTGCCCTTGGCGAGGATGTCGAGCCCCTTCTTCATGCAGTCGTTGGCGGCCGTGAGGTCGACGTCGCCGCGCACCGGCAGCGAACCCTTCTTCAGGTTGAAGGCGACCTGCGTCTTGGGGTCGAGCAACGTCTCGGCCAGCACTTCCTGCGCCTTGGCCTTGTCGGCGTCCTTCAAAAGCGGGAAGTAGAAGGCATCGCCCGCGGTGGCGATGGTGGCGTTCATGCCAAGCCCGGGAAGGCAGGTGTAGTCCTTGCCGGCGACCTTGCCGGCCACCTGGAATTCGCCCTGCGCCCAGTCGCCCATGATCTGGCCGCCGGCCTTGCCGGTGATGACCATGTTGGTCGCCTGGTTCCAGTCCTGCACATTGGTGTTCTTGGCCATCTTGCGGGCGGCGTCGGCCGCCTTGAACACCTTGGCGATCTCGGGCCCGGCCGCGAAGGTGGCGTCCTTGTCCTTGTTCACCTTGAGGAAGGCGTCGGTGCCGCCCACCGCCATCATCAGCACGTCGAACGCTCCGGCCGCCTGCCAGGCCTGGCCGCCCACGGCGAGCGGCACGATGCCGGCCTTTTCCAGCGCGGGCGCGGCGGCGACATATTCGTCCCAGTTCTTCGGCACCGGCACGCCGGCCTTGGCGAAGGCCTCGTTGGACAGCCACAGCCACTGCCAGGAGTGGATGTTGACCGGCACGCAATAGATCTTGCCGCCGACCGTGCAGGAATCGAGCAGGCTCTTCGGCCGCACCACTTCGGTCCACTTTTCCTTGGTGGCGACATCGGTCAGGTCGCGCATCAGCCCGGCCTGGATCAATTCCTCGGCCTGGCGGCCGTGGTTGAACTGCGTGGCGCCCATCGGGTCGCCGCCGGTGATGCGGGAAATCATGATCGGGCGCGCCGTGCCGCCGGAGCCGGCGATCGCACCGTCCACCCATTTGTTGCCGGTCGCGTCGAATGCCTTGGCGAGTTCGGCGACGGCCGCGGCCTCGCCGCCCGACGTCCACCAATGGGTTACTTCGAGATCCGTCGCGTAAGCAGTTCCGGCGCAGCTGAGCGCGGTTGCGGCGGCCAGCGCGGCCGCCGTCATCATCTGTCTCATTTCGATTCCTCCCAAAATCTGAAACGTTACAGATTTTCGATAAGGCAATTGCGCCGCCATGGCAATACCCGCCGGTCGACGCTGCCGGACTATTTTTCGAAGATCGACAAAATTCGACATTTATGGAGCATTCAATCGATTTCGCGGCGCAATATCGGTTATTGCGGTGCAAACGACGCCATTCCAGGGCCCTTGCGAACCGGAAACCGCCCCGTCGGCCAGTCACCATCTGGAATATCTGTAACGTTTCAGTATATTAGTGTTTCAACGGTGCGCAGGGCCAGGCGACACATTCGACGATTGTCGTCGTCATCGGCGGCTGATATGCGCGCTGCGGGCAGGGCCATGGACAGATCGAGCCGCAATAGAGACGAGGACGAGACGGAGGCCGGCCGGCCGACGCTGAAGACGCTCGCCTTCATGACCGGCCTTGGCGTCACCACCGTGTCGCGGGCACTGAAGGACGCACCGGAGATCGGCGCCGAGACGCGCAAGCGCGTACAGCTCGTTGCCCGCCAGATCGGCTACCGCCCGAACCGCGCCGGCGTGCGCCTGCGAACCGGCAAGACCAATGTCATCTCGGTCGTGCTCAACACCTCAGAGCAGATCGGCGGCTTCCTATCCGATTTCATCTACGGCATTTCCGAGCAGCTGGCGGCGACGCCCTACCACCTGGTCGTCACGCCCTATTCGCACAACAACGACCCGATGGAGCCGATCCGCTACGTGGTGGAGACCGGTTCTGCCGACGGCATCATCATCTCGCGCACCGAGCCGCAGGACCCGCGCGTGCGTTATCTGACCGAGCGCGGTTTCCCCTTCGCCGCCCACGGCCGCACCTCGATGGGCATCGAGCATCCCTATCACGACTTCGACAATTACGCCTTCGCGCGGCTGGCGGTGCGGCGGCTGGCCGAACTCGGCCGCAAGCGCCTGGCGCTGTTGGCGCCGCCCCCCGCGCTCAACTATCACCGTCACATGCGCGACGGCTTCATCGACGAGATGGCCGAGCACGGCCAAAGCGAGGCGCCGTTCTCGGCGGTCGCCAGCGACAACACCATCGACGAGATCCGCAGCCACACGATCAAATTGATGCGCCGCACGGCCTGGCCGGACGGCATCGTCTGCGGCGCCGGCGGGCCGACCTTCGCGCTGATCGCCGGCATCGAGGCGGCCGGCTTCAAGCTCGGCCGCGACGTTGACCTCGTCGCCAAGGAATCCTTCAACCTGCTGCAATTGGTGCGGCCGGAAATCCATGTCGTGCACGAGGATTTCCGCCTCGCCGGCAGCGATCTCGCCACCGCCGTCATGCGCCGCATCGCCGACATGGCCGCCCCGCCGATGCAGCGACTGGTGGTGCCGACCGAGGTGATTGCGCCGAGGTAGCGCTTGTTCAGTTCGATGTCGTGCTAGTTTCCATCGCGCAGCGTCTTCGCTCCGGGGGCAGGAACCGGCGCCAAGGACTGACGCCGGAAAGCTGTCTCGTCATTTCCCCTATCGCGGCGTGGAGTTGCGGATCGTCTCCCATCGCATAGGGAACGAGCGTCTCCACAATCTCGTCTGGCATCACGCCTTTGCCCTCAAGAACCTCGTCGTCAACTCGGACCGTCCCGGCGGCCAACATCAAAAGACTATTGTCCGGGAGCAAATAGGCGCGTCCACCCAACACAGCCCCTGCGGTTTTCTTGCCAATGAGGGTAAAGCCGCGCCTTTTGATTGCGCAGGCCAACACCTCGCTATTACTGCGTGTTCCCTCGTCGACGAGGACAACAATTGGCTTGCGCCACGCCGTTTGCCACGGGAAACTTTGCCCATCTCGCATCGTGATGGATATATCCGAAAAATCCTCCAGTAGCATTGTCGGAAGTTCGCTCGAAAACCCACCCCAGCGCCCCCGTAGATCAAGGATCAAACCTTGAGCGCCGCTCAAAATCCCATCACGCAGCATCGCTTCCACAGCGTCATTGGTCTGCCGGGATGCAAGTGTCCAAAGCCTTAGATAGCCTATCTCATAGCCGCTATTTTCTACGATCCGACCGCTGGCTCTCAAAGCGTCGAAATACATCCTGACGGGTTGGATTGAAGTGACCGTCACCGGTATATTCATGGGCTGCGCATTGGCGGCGCGCCTCACCGTGACAGCCACGACTTTCCCCGCCTTACCCTTAAATGACCCGATCTCGTCGAAAGGCTTGCCATCGACAGCCAGAAGCTCGTCGCCGACGAGAATTCCAGCTTTCTGTGCCGCTGCTCCATCATACACGTCGGTGACGAAACGCTTGCCGTCAATGATGGCCGTGTTAAACGCGATACCGTCGTATTTGGCTTCGCCGTCTGGTGGGAACACCGACTGGTAGATACTTTTCCAAGGCCCGTAGATACCCGCCACCTCATAATAATCGACGGTTCCGGGCATGAAGCGGTGCGTATGAGATGCGTGCAGATCGGCCAAAGCCTTGTCGATATCCGCATTTGTCGGATGCTTGCCGGCGAACGACGGAAAATCGACCGGTTTATAAAAGTCGCGCTCGATGAACTCCTTGATGAGCTTGGTCACATCGTCGCCAACAGGTTCCTTGTCGGTTTTGCTCGCAGCCTGTGCCGCGAACGCCCAGCAAATCAGGATAGACGCTAAAAGCCAGCTTGCCCGCATGTTCCCCCCAAACCCGAAGCCAGCGAACGATAGCTCAACTCCGGTGCATCGCGAAGCCACTGCTCGCCAGCAACCAACGACACCCTCGTCCCTCGCAAGGGCAAGGCAATCCATACAGCTGCCAGTGGATTTCGAAGAGCGATCCATGCAGCCCGTCATTCCCGACCGCGTGAGCGAGGAACGAGCGGAGCGTGCCGGGAATCCATGCCTGAACGATGACGCGTCGGCGCGGCGCAAGATGTGGATTGGATGCGTGGAGGAAGACGCAAGCTCAAAGAAAGAACGCTGTCCGTTCAATCCCTTGCCGAAAACCGCACGAAAACCACGCCCGGATTTGCCCACACGTTCGGGGCTTGCACGACAATCAGCCCATCGCCCTCACGGGAACCTGGTGCGCACCGGGTATCAGGGAGGGCGCCGGTGCCGGACTGGCAGCGCTAACGGTGGCGCTGTCTGGTGACGAGCCCTAAGTCCGGGCCCTGGAAAAACCCGGCCGCCGAAAATGGCGGCTTCGAGGCCCGAAGTCTGCCGTCGCGAAGGACGGCGAGGTCGGTCCGGGGCAAGAACACTGGCGGGGCGCCCGGAAGGCGCCACGTACTATTACAGAGAGGCACCGACCCGGCGCCCCGCTTCCCGCCTCCCGCAAGGGGAGTGTTTTTTGACAATGGCCAGACTGCGAAAGCAGGGCGTGGCGGCGACGCGGCGCGCCTCAGCCCCACGGCCCGTGGAAAGCACCCGCCTCGTCGATGCGCTCGAAACCATGCGCGCCGAAGAAATCGCGCTGCGCCTGGATCAGGTTGGACGTGCCCCTGCCCTGGCGGTAGCTGTCGAAATAGGCGAGCGCCGACGACAGCGCCGGCACCGGCGCACCGGCCTCGACAGCGCGGGCCACGACGCGGCGCAAGGCGGGATGCGCCTGCTGCATCATCGTCACGAAGGCCGGCGCCATCAGAAGGTTTGTCGCCGCGTCGCCCGATCCGAAGGCTTCGGCCATGGTGTCCAGCATCTGCGAGCGGATGATGCAGCCCGCCCGCCAGATCTTGGCGATGGTCGGCATCGGCAGGTTCCAGCCGAATTCCTTCGAGGCGCCAGCCATCACCGCGAAACCCTGCGCATAGGCGGCGATCTTGCCGGCGAACAGCGCCAGTTCCAGATCCTTGAGCAGTTCATCGCGCGGTGCCGCGATCCTGGCGACGCCGCCGCCATAGACCTTTTCCGCCGCCAGCCGCTCGTTCTTGATCGACGACAGAACGCGCGCCGCCACCGCTGCCTCGATCGCGGTTGCCGGAATGCCGAGCTGCTGCGCCTCGATGACCGACCATTTGCCGGTGCCCTTCTGGCCGGCGCGGTCGAGGATGATGTCCACAACCGGCTTGCCGGTCTTCGCATCGTCGGCCTTCAGCACCTCGGCGGTGATCTCGATCAGGTAGGAATTGAGCCTGCCCTTGTTCCATTCGGCGAACACCGGCGCGATCTCCTTGGCCGCCATGCCCAGCCCGTCGCGCAGGATGCCGTAGATCTCGGCGATCATCTGCATGTCGGCATATTCAATGCCGTTGTGGATCGTCTTGACGAAATGGCCGGCGCCGTCCGGGCCGAGCCAGGCCGCGCAGGGCTCGCCCTTGAACTTGGCGGAAATGGCGGTGAGCACGCCTTCGACGCGGCGCCAGGATTCTTCCTTGCCGCCGACCATGATCGACGGCCCGTGGCGCGCGCCTTCCTCGCCGCCGGACACGCCCATGCCGATGAAGGTCAGGCCCGAGCCTTCCAGCTCCTTGAAGCGGCGCATGGTGTCGCGGAAATTGGCGTTGCCGGCGTCGATGATGATGTCGTTGGCGGCAAGTTCGCCGCGCAAGGCCGCGATCTGCTCGTCGACAGGGCTGCCGGCCAGCACCATGATGATGATCGGCCGTGGCGGGCGGATGGCGGCGGCGAGATCGGCCAGGCTCTCGCAGGGCACGATACGGCCGGCGAGATCGCCCGCCTTGGCGATGAAATCGTCGGTGCGCGACGGGGTACGGTTGTAGACCGCGATGCGGTGGCCTTTCTCGGCGATGTTGAGGGCGAGGTTGGAGCCCATCGTACCGAGGCCGATCAGGCCGATTTCGGCTTTTTCCATACTGTCCGTTCCTGTCTGCGAATTTCAATCATGCCGTCTTGGGTCAGGTATGATTGGCCTTCCGGGCCGGCTTCGTCAACAAGCCTGCCGTCGTAGTCCGCCGATACTTCAATCGATTAGGGTCACGGACACGTCGGTTAGAGCATCGTGCTTACCGAAAATCGGGAATCGATTTTCGGTAAGCACGATGCGCAGCTTCAAAGTGCTAGAGCGTCCTTTGCGCGTCCGTTCGGACGCGCGGCGCTCTAGGGACGGATATCGATCGGCCCTTCCAGTTTCACCATCTCGAAATCGGAAACCAGGATGTCGATACGCACGGTCCAGCGGCCGGCGAACGGCACGACGAGGCCGTCGACCCGCCAGGTTCCGTCGCCGGGCTTCATCGCGGCGCGCTTGATCGGCTCGATGCCGGCCTCGGGCCGCGACAGCACCAGCGTCACCTCCTTGGCGTCGAGCGGTCCGAAATCGCCGGTCATGACCATGATGCTGATCGAGACGGGGCCGGCATGGCCGGGAGTGACGGTGACGTCGGCCATCGCCTGCAGCGTCATCATATGGGTGGCGACCGGCTCGGCGGCGGCAATCGCCAGCGCGCGCGGCGGCGGCGTGAAGCGCCAGCCGGCGGCAACGCCGAAGATCGCCACCACGATCATGGTCTCGATCACGACCGAGCGGGCGAGCGCCTTGGCGGCACCGCCCTCGCCGGCCATTGCCAGCGCCGTCCACCGCCAGCGGTTCGCGCCAGCCAGAGCGAACAAAACGGCCAGCAGCGCCAGCTTGATCAGCAGGAGCCTGCCATAGGCGGTATCGACCAGCGCCGACGGCGTCCGCACCTGGACCACGGCGAGCACGACGCCCGCCGCCGCCAGCACCGCCACCACCGGCACAATCACGCGGGAAAAGCGCAACAGGAACGGCTTTGCATTGAGACGGTCCCGCCAAAGTGCAACCGCGAGCGGCACCAGCGCGCCGGCCCAGCCCGCAATGCCGACGCCGTGCAGGAAGACCATGGGACGTGTCAGCCATTGCGGTGCCGCGGCACTGGCGTGACCGCTCGCCGCCAGGGCAACGCCGACCGCGATGAGTGCGGCCGCCGAGAACGGCTTGTCGTCGCCGCGCGGCAGGGCGAGCGACAGAAGCCCGAGCCCGAGCGCGATGATACCGATGAGCACCGCCCAGGCGAAGCTGGTGCCGAAAGCGGTGCGCCAGACGATTGTCTGCGCGATCTGTTCGAGCGGAGCGCCGAGCGCGTCGAGCCCCTGCAGGCCGAGCGACAGTGGCGCGGCCGCCAGCCCAACGAGCAGCATCACCGCAACGAAGCGCTCGCCGTTGCGGCTGCCGCCCGCCAGCCAGGAGATGGCGAAGGCGCCGCCGATGCCGAGAAACAGGCCGAGATAGAGTACGACCTTGGCGGCCCAGATGGCTGGGTGCAGCCGGGCATCGACGATATCGGCGACCACGGGCGCCGCGCTGACCGCGCCGACGGAAAACAACAACGAGCCGCCGACCGGATGGCCGTCGGCCGAGATCACCCGCCAGCTCAGCACATGCGTTCCTTGCGCAAGCGTCTGCGGATTGTCGATCTCGATGGTCTGGCCGTTGCCACGGAACGAAGTCAGCCGCACCGGCGTCCCGTCGGAACGCACCAGCGTCAGGACCAGCGGCGAGACCGGCTCGCTGAAACTGAGCGAGAAGCTGGCCGGGCTTTGCGCCAGCATGGCGCCGTCCGCCGGCTCGGCCTTGACCAGCGAGGCATGCGCCAGCGCGGGGCTGACGCCCTGCCCGATCAGCCAGCCAGCCAGCATGGCGACCGCCGCAAGCATGCGGATGATGCTGGCGAAGCCTCGCGGAAAAACCAACCGTGTCATCGTCCCGACCCCATTGGGCTGGAAGCGGCGCGCCGTTGCCAGCGCGCCGCCCGCCGTCACTTTTTCGGCAACAGCTTGATGCCGGGAGCGGGATGCTCAAGCGCGTCCTCGTCCTGACCGACGGCCGGAATCTCGATCCAGCGCGCGGCAGCACCACCCTCGCATTCCTGCACGACCGGGAAACGCAACGTCTCGCCCACCGGCAGGTCGCCCGTCAGCCGCAGCCTCAGCACGAATTCGTCGTAGAATTCGTCCGGCAGGTTGCCGCCGCTCCAGTTGACCTCGAGCACGCCTTCGGAGACCGCTTCGCCCCACAGCGTGTAGGACTTGGTGTATTTGCCTTTCACCGTTTCCAGTTTCCAGCCGGCCTTCGGCATCGGCTTGGCGTCGATCGCCCCTTCGGGGATCTTGATGCGGACGGCCGTGGTCGCCTTGCCGTCGCAGCCATGCGGCACGCGGAAGACCGCCTTATAGGTGGAATCGACCGGTGCTTCCTTGGTCTCCAGCGAGACATGGGCGAAGGCAGCGACCGTGCCGAAGCCGGCGAAAAAACCGGCGAGTGTTATGGTTCTGAACATGGATATTCCTCTCGAAGAATGGCGATCACCCAACCGGTCAGTTGGCGTGCTCTTCCATCTTCATCCCATTGGCGCCCATCGCCTCGACGGCGAATTCGACCGCAACCGGACCGGCCTTTTCGAAGGTCAGCGTGGCAGCGAACTTTTCGCCCTGTTTCGGCTGCTTCTTCAGGCCGATGAACATCAGGTGGTAGCCGCCGGGGGCAAGCTTCAGCGTGCCGTTGGCCGGAATTTCCACGCCGCCATCCACCTTGCGCATGGTCATGACGCCGTCCTTGACCGTCATTTCATGCAGCTCGGACTTTTCGGAAATGTCGGAAGAAATCGAGACCAGCCTGTCCGGCTGGCTGCCGCTGTTGGTTACGGTGAAATAGCCACCGGCCACCTTGGCGCCGGCGGGTGTGGCGCGCGACCACGGATGTTCGATCTCGAGGCTGCCCGCCTTGAACTCATGCGCCGCCGCCATGTGGACACCGGCAAACAGCAGGGCGAAGGCGAAGATGGCGATGCCGAGGCGATCCCCAAAGGAATGCAAGAGCGAGGCCGACTGGCGATGAGACAGGGTGCGCGCGCGGGCGCGGTCGAAAATACGCATGGGAATGCTCCATGAAGGAAACTCGCACCGTTGCCGGATACGAAAAATAACTATTGCAGGGGAAGCGTGGCGGCGGCTGTCATGCCGTGGTGCCACGATAGCGATCAGGCCACGACCGGGGGCGCGCGCGGATTGCCGGGCGACCAATCGCGGTCGAAACCGAAGACGACGGCCGTCGGAAACACGACGGCGCTGGCCACCAGGGCAAGATCGTTGAACAGCGCGACGGTTTCGGGCGGAGCACCGAAGGCCGTCGAGAACATGGTGCAGCCAAGCACGCAGCAGGATTGCTGATGCTGTTGCGGCTGGTCGCCCGGCGGCAGCTGGGCCGTGCCGTCATGCGTACAGATGACATTGCCGAAAGCGTCGAGCTGGGCTGGATTGGGGCCGGCGCCGGCGGCGAAAGCACCGAGCAGCGATTGCAGGACAAGCACCCACGCGACGGCAAAGGCCGTCGGCATGCTCCATCTGCTGCGCCTGGCGATCACGCTGATGCGCCCTCCCTGTCCGATGCTCAAAGACCTATCATGGGCCGGAGATCGGGAAAATCTCCAAATTGCTGCTGCGGCAACAAGCCCGCACCGCGCAACAAGGCCTTCAGCCTCCGCTTTGGCGGCCCTCCGGCGTGGAATCCAGCAAGGTCTGGCGCGCCGATTTCAAATGCTGGCGGCAGGCGGCCGCGACCTTGACCGGATCGCGCGATTTCAGCGCCGCGATATAGGTCAGGTGTTCGCCCACCGCCGCCTCGTTGCGGCTGCGCTGGCCGGCCTTGTTCCACTGATAGTGGTAGTGGAAGATCATGGCGATGACGTCGTAGAAATCGACGATGAAACGGTTGCGCGACGCGCTGTGGATCAGCCGGTGGAAGCGCTCGTCCAGCTCGGAAAATTCCGGGTAGCGCACGGCGATGTCGCGCTCCAGCGCATGGTGCTCGATTTCCAGTTGCTCAAGATCACTCCAGACGGGGTTGTCGTCAGGCAGAGCGACGAAGGCAGCGGCCGAGCGCAGTTCGAACATCTCGCGGATATCGGCCAGCTCCAGCGCGAAGGCGCGGGTGAACCCCTTCAGCACCCAATGGCTGTTGGGGCGCTTCTCGATCAGGCCGAAGCGGCTGAAACGGATCAGGAATTCGCGCACGCTGGAAGTGCCGACGCCGATGTCGCGGGCGAGTTCCAATTCGTTGATCTGCATGCCGGCCTCGGCGTCCTCGGCCAGCAGGCGCCGCATGAAGGAACGCTCGATGATCTGCGACAGCGAGTCGGTTTCCTGCTCGGGAAAGAAGTCGTCCGGCCGAGGGCTGCGCAGCACCTTCTTGGCGCGCTTGTCCCAGGCGATCAACCCGTTTTCGGCCATGCGGGCGAGGATGCCGCGCACCGTGGTGCGGCTGACGCTGAGCGTGGCACCAAGCTCCGGCTCCGACGGCAGGTTGCTGTTCTCCTCAAGGAGCCGAAGGCAGCGGTTATACGCATCCTTGTAGACGTTGTTGTTCTTCGACATCCTGCCTCACCGCCTGTCTGGCAAGCGCTCCAGCGCATGACCCCGAAAACCGGAAGCGATTTTCGGAAAGGATCATGTGCCGAGTCAAACTGTTGGAACGTCCTTTGCGCGCTCCAATCGAAAATGCCAATTGACGCTCAAATGTTTTTTTACGATAAAAGACATTAGCTGCGGGATTGCCGCTGTCAATCCGGCTGCGACCCAGGACAACCCCAGGAACCGATGCCTTGACCGCCGCCAACTTGATCGTGCTCTCGCCTTCCGACAATGTCGTCGTCGCCAATGGCCGGCTGGAGAAGGATACGCCGCTGCCGGGTGGTGGCGTCACCGCGGACGCGATCGAATCCGGCCACAAGGTTGCGATCCGGCCGATCCCGGCCGGTGCCGCCGTCGTCAAATACGCCCAGGCCATTGGCCGTGCGACGCGCGACATCGCGGCGGGCGAGCATGTGCATTCGCACAATCTGGTGTTCGAGTCCGGCCGCATGCCGGTGGTGCCGCCTTCGGCCCCGCTGGAGGCTACCGACGCCGACAAGACCCGCACCTTCATGGGCTATCGCCGCGCCGACGGCCGGGCCGGAACCCGTAACTTCGTCGGCATCGTCGCCAGCGTCAATTGTTCGGCCACCGTCTGCCACGCCATCGCCGACCAAGCCAACCGCCGCCTGCTGCCGCTCTATCCCGGCATCGACGGTTTCGTGCCGATCGTGCACGGCCAGGGCTGCGGCATGAGCGCCACCGGCGACGGTATGATGGTTCTGCACCGCACGCTGGCCGGCTATGCGCGGCATCCCAATTTCGGCGGCGTGCTGATGGTCGGGCTCGGCTGCGAGGTCAACCAGCTGACTCTCTACGGCCAGAAAGGCGTCGCCGCCGGCAAGCGCCATTTCAACATCCAGGACGCCGGCGGCTCGCGCAAGTCGGTCGAGAAGGCGATGGGTGTGCTGACCGAGATCGCCGAGGAAGTCGGCAAGCTGAAACGCGAGCCCATCCCTGTCTCCGAGATCGTCGTCGGCCTGCAATGCGGCGGCTCGGACGGCATGTCCGGCATCACCGCCAATCCGGCGCTGGGCGCGGCTGTCGATCTGCTTGCCGGTGTCGGCGGCATCGGCATCCTTTCCGAAACCACCGAGATTTATGGTGCCGAGCATCTGCTTGCCTATCGCGCGGCGACGCCCGAGATCGCCACCAAGCTCGACGGGTTGATCAAGTGGTGGGAGAACCACACCGCCATGCATGGCGCCTCGATCGACAACAACCCCTCGCCCGGCAACAAGCGCGGCGGGCTGACCACCATTCTCGAAAAGTCTCTCGGCGCCGTCGCCAAGGGCGGCCAGACGCCGCTCAACGGCGTCTTCGCCTATGCGGAAAAGGTCACCGGCAACGGCCTCGTCTTCATGGACACGCCCGGCTACGATCCGGTCTCGGCAACGGGCCAAGTGGCGGGCGGCGCCAATGTGATCGTCTTCACCACCGGGCGCGGCTCCTGCTTCGGCAGCCACCCGACACCGTCGATCAAGGTCGCCACCAACACGACGCTCTTTACGGCCATGGAAGAGGATATGGACGTCAATTGCGGCGTCATCGCCTCGGGCGACAAGACCATCGCCGCGATGGGTCGTGAAATCTTCGAGCTGATCATCGAGACAGCTTCGGGCAAGAAGACCAAGAGCGAGGAATTCGGCTACGGCGACAATGAATTCGTGCCCTGGCATCTCGGCGCGACATTGTAGGCTTCGACAAGCAGCGGATGGCCGATCAACGGCCACGAATGGGAGCTCGTGCATGAAGACCCGCCGTATCGGCAACACCAGGCTTGATGTCACCGAAATCAGTTTCGGCGGCGCCTCGTTGGGCAATCTCTACCAGGCGGTGCCGAATACGGACGCGGAGGCGGTCCTCGACACCGCGTGGTCTTATGGCATCCGCTATTACGACACCGCGCCACATTACGGTTTCGGCCTGTCGGAACGTCGCTTCGGCGACTATCTGCGCACCAAGCCACGCGACAGCTACGTGCTGTCCACCAAGGTCGGCCGGCTGCTGAAACCGGTGCCCGAGGACCAGGTGCCGAAACTGGGCTTCGTTGACCCGCTGCCCTTCAAGCTTGACTATGACTACAGCTATGACGGCATCATGCGTTCGGTCGAATTCAGCTATGCGCGGCTCGGCCTGAACCGCATCGACATCCTCTATGTCCACGACATCGGCGTCTACACGCATGGCGTCGAGCTGACCAAGGTACATCTCAGCCAGTTGCTGGGCGGCGGCATCAAGGCACTGGAGGAGCTGAAATCGGCCGGTGTCATTTCCGCCTACGGGCTTGGTGTCAACGAGGTCGAGATCTGCCTGGAAGTGATGCGCCGCGCGCCGCAGGACTGCATCCTCCTGGCCGGGCGCTATTCGCTGCTCGACCGTTCAGCCGAGGCCGAACTTCTGCCGCTGTGCCGCGAAGCCGGCACCTCGCTGGTTATCGGCGGCGTCTTCAACTCCGGCATCCTGGCAACCGGCGCCAAAGCGGGCGCGAATTTCGACTACGGCCCGGCATCGCCGGACATCCTGTCGAAGGTCTCGGCGATGGAAACGATCGCCAGCAAGGCCGGCTATCCGCTGGCGACGGCGGCGCTGCAATTTCCCCTGCATGACCCGGCGGTGGCGACAGTGCTGATCGGCACCGCCAAGGCATCCAGCCTGAAGCGCAATATGGAACTGCTCGGGATCGACGTTCCCCGGCAAGACTTCGAGGCCTACCGCCCGCATGTGACGGTGCAATCGCCGCTGACGGGAGCCGTGCGCGAATGAGACGATTTTTGCCCCGCGCCCGGATGGATGGCGTAGCATCGAAGACCCGCCGTCCCGCCATGCGGACAGGCATTGCCATGGAGATCGCCTGATGCTGCGCGGCATTCACCCGCTTCTGGGACCGGACCTGCTGTATGCATTGCGCACCATGGGTCATGGCGACGAGATCGTCATCGCCGACGGCAATTTTCCGGCAAGCACGCTGGGACCGAAGGTCGTGCGCGCCGACGGGCTTGGCGGCGAGGAACTGCTGGAGGCGATCCTCACCCACATGCCGCTCGACACCTACGCGCCGGCCGCCGCTTTCCGCATGGCGGTGGTGGAAGACCCTGACCGCCTTCCCATCATCTGCCGGTCCTACCAGGGCATCGTCGACCGGCTGGCGGGTGCCTTCGTCGTCGCGCCGCTCGAGCGTTTTGCTTTCTACGAACGCGCGGCCAAGGCCGCCTATATCGTGGCGAGCGGCGAGCGCGCCGCCTATGCCAACATCCTGCTGAAGAAGGGGGTGCTTCATTCGGACGGCGGCTGAGCATTCATGCAGAAGACCGCTGGGCCGCGGACCTGAATTGGAATAAGCATTCCGCATTGACCTTGATTTGGAATTGATGCTTCATATCAAAATGGAAGCGGTGCGGAACGGGTTAAGGGAGGCGCCATGCTTGCAAGAACAGTTCTGATCCACTAAAAACCAATTGCTGTTTTTTATCGATAAAGTCCTGATTGGACATCGCCTATCCAGCAAGGACTTCGCGTAATCGACCGGGCGACTTTGGGAGGAAGCCTATGAAATTCGTGAAAAGCATGATCAACCGCCGGACAGTCGTGGCGCTTGCCGCCGCGTCGATGCTGGCCGGTGCATTCCACACGGTGCCGGCAACCGCTGCCGAAACCACCATTCCGATCATCGTGAAGGACACCACCTCCTTCTATTGGCAGATCGTCATGGCCGGTGCCCGCAAGGCCGGTAAGGACCTCGGCGTCAACGTGCCGGAGCTCGGCGCGCAGGCCGAAACCGACGTCAACGGCCAGATTTCGATCCTCGAAAACGCCGTTGCCGGCAATCCGGCCGCCGTCGTGATCGCCCCGACCGAGGCCAAGGCGCTCGGCAAGCCGATCGACGAAGCCGCCAAGAAGGTGAAGATCATCGGCATCGACTCCTCGGCCGACTCGAAGGCCTTCACCTCGTTCCTGACCACCGACAACAAGGTCGGCGGCCAGGTGGCGGCAGACGGCCTTGCCGCGGCAATCGGCGCGGCCAATGGCGGCAAGGTCGAAGGCAAGGTGGCGATCATCACCGCACTGCCCGGCGCCGGCTCGCTTGAGCAGCGCCGCGAGGGCTTCCTCGCGCAGGTCAAGGCCAAGTATCCCGGCCTCACGGTGGTCGCCGACAAATATGCCGACGGCCAGGCAACCACCGGCCTCAACATCGCGACCGACCTGATCACCGCCAATCCGGACCTGAAGGGCATCTTCGCGTCCAACCTGATCATGGCGCAGGGCGTTGGCCAGGCGATCGCCGAGAACAAGCTTTCCGGCAAGGTCGGCCTGATCGGCTTCGACAGCGACGAGAAGCTGATCAAGTTCCTCAATGACGGCGTCATCTCCGGCCTCGTCGTGCAGGATCCGTACCGGATGGGTTATGACGGCATCAAGACCGCGCTCGCCGCCTCCAAGGGCGAGAAGGTCGAGGCTTTCGTCGACACCGGCGCCAACCTCGTCACCAAGGCGAACATGAAGGAGCCCAAGATCGACGCGCTCCTCAATCCGAAGCTGAAATAGGCTCTCGGGTCGTTTCCGGGGCCGTCGCGGCCCCGGAAACACGCGCCGGAGGTCAAGAAGACTTCGGACGCGCAACTTCCAACCGGGATTGCCCGTCGCAGAGGCCGGGCTTCGTAGCCGAGCTACAATTTTGCCAAGGGCCTGCGAAAAACCTGTTCCGGCTCACGGTCCATGCGTTAGGCTACCCTTAGCGTGCCAATCGGGAGGATTGTCATGACGTCAGCGGCATTGCACCAGCATCCTGCCCCGGAACTGGAACCGGGCAAGGTGATCCTGGAACTGCGCGGTCTGGAAAAGCGATATCCCGGCACCCACGCGCTGAAGCCGATCGACCTGGCTTTCAGGGCGGGCGAGATTCACGCCATCGTCGGCGAGAACGGCGCCGGCAAATCGACGCTCATCAAGCTCCTGACCGGCGTTATGCCGCGCACCTCCGGAGACGTGATCTGGGAAGGCGCACCCGTGGCGCTTGCCACGCCGCATGAAGCGATGGCCCTTGGCATCAACGCCGTGCACCAGGAAGTGGTGCTGTGCCGCCATCTCACCGTCGCGGCCAACATGTTCCTTGGCGAAGAGAATGTCCGCTACGGCCTCCTGCAGCAGCGCGCGATGGTCCGCGACGCGCAGAAGATCATCAGCGATCTCGGTTTCAACCTGCCGGCCCATGTCGTGCTGGGCGGTCTTACCATCGGCCAGCAGCAGCTGATCGCCGCCGCCCGCGCCACCGTGCGTGGCACCAAATTCCTGATCTTCGACGAACCCACCGCCTACCTGACCCGCAAGGAGGCCGACCAGCTTTTCGCGCTGATCCGCCGCCTCAAGGCGGAAGGCGTGACCATCATCTATATCAGCCACCGCATGGAAGAGGTTTTCGAACTCGCCGACCGCGTATCGGTGCTGCGCGACGGCACCTATGTCGGCACCCGCGACATCAAGAAAACCGACGAAGCCGAGTTGGTGCGGATGATGATCAACCGCACCATCGAACAGATCTACCACAAGGACCAGTTCCCTGCCGGCAGGGTGATCCTCGAAACCAGACAGCTTTCCGGCAAGGGTTTCGAGAATGTCTCCATGACCGTGCGGGAGGGCGAGATCGTCGGCCTCTACGGTCTCGTCGGTGCCGGACGTAGCGAGTTCGTCACCGCCGTCTACGGTCGCCATCCGAAATCCTCCGGCACCATCCTTTGGGACGGCAAGGAGGTCAATGTCCGCTCCGAGAACGATGCGATCAAGCTCGGCATGGCGCTGGCGCCGGAAAGCCGTCGCGACCAGGGCTTGTGCCTCAACCTGCCGGTCGGCCTGAACCTCAACCTGCCGATCTACAAGCGCATCAGCAAGAACCTGCTGATCTCGGGCAGCGAGGAGGCCAAACATGCCGAGCAGCAGATCGCCGGCCTGCGCATCAAGACACCTGGGCGGCAGGCGCTCGCCTCCAGCCTGTCCGGTGGCAACCAGCAGAAGATCGTCATCGGCAAGTGGCTGAACCACGGCGCCAAGCTGTTCATCTTCGACGAGCCGACGGTCGGCGTCGATGTCGGCACCAAGGCGGAGATCTACCGGCTGTTCTCGACGCTGTTGTCGAAAGGCGCCGGCATCATCCTGATCTCGTCCTATCTGCCCGAAGTATATGAATTGGCCGACACGCTGCACGTTTTCCGCCGTGGCAAGCTGGTCGGCACGCACGGATTCCACACGGCCAGCCATGAGGACATCCTGACCGAGGCATTGGCCGAGAAACAAGAAAAACCGGGAGGACAAATATGAGCACCGAGGCGATCCCCGCTGAAAAGCCGAAACGCAACTACAATGCGTTGTTTGGCCTGACGCTGCTGGCGCTGCTGGTGCTGTTGTGGGTTCTGCTGTCCTTCTCGACATCGAGCTTCGCCACTGCCAACAACATCTCCAACCTGCTGCGCCAGGGCTCGATGATCGCCATCCTGGCGGTCGGCCAGACCTTCGTCATCATCACCGGCGGCATCGATCTTTCCGTCGGCGCGGTGGTGGGTTTCGCCACGGTGACGACGGCGATGCTGATCAATTCCGGGCTGCCGGTGTTCCTCGCCATCCTGATCACGCTGCTCATCGGCGTGGCCATCGGCCTCTTCCACGGTTTCGGCATCGTCAAGATGGGCCTGCCGCCCTTCATCATCACGCTGGCCACGCTCACGTCACTACGCGGCATCGGCCTCTTGATGACCAATGGCAATTCGATCTCGATCAACAACGACGCCTTCCAGGAATTCTCGCGCGGCTCCTTTGTCGGCATCCCCAATTTGTTCTGGATGGTGATCCTGGTCGGCGTGCCGGCCTATGTCTTCCTGCACCACACCAGATGGGGCCGCTACCTGTTCTCGGTCGGCTCCAATGCCGAGGCAGCGCGGCTTTCCGGCGTCAATGTCCAGCGCACCATCTATATGGCCTACACGCTGTCGGGCCTGTGCGCGGCCTTTGTCGGCGTGCTGCTGGCTTCCCGCATCGGCATCGGCAATCCGACCCAGGCCGAAGGCTGGGAGCTGCAGGCCATCGCGTCGTCGGTGATCGGCGGCACCTCGCTGTTCGGCGCCATCGGCTCGGTGCACGGGCCGCTGCTCGGCGCTTTCATCCTCGCCACCATCAACAACGGCGCCAACCTGCTCAACGTCAACGCCTTCTGGCAGCGCGTCATCACCGGCGCGCTGATCATCGTCATCGTCTATTTCGACGGCTTGAGACGCCGC
The DNA here is from genome assembly GCF_008727715.1 of Mesorhizobium terrae. Classification (GTDB taxonomy): domain Bacteria; phylum Pseudomonadota; class Alphaproteobacteria; order Rhizobiales; family Rhizobiaceae; genus Mesorhizobium; species Mesorhizobium terrae. Next base: position 2,535,612 of record NZ_CP044218.1, on the reverse strand, counting down.
GGCGGCAAGTAGCCATGAAAAAGGCCCGCGCCATATGAGGCGCGGGCCTTTCCAACAATTGGCTTTCGTCTCGTCCTGTTCAGGCTTTGAGCAAAGCCTCCACCGAGGCTGCGATCGCCAGGAGACGGCGGTCATCCCCATTGCGGGCGACCAGCATCAGGCCGGACGGCAGCCCCGTGCCCGGCATGGGCAGTGAGATTGCGCACTGGTCGAAATAGTTGAAGACCTCGGTGTTGCGCAGCAAAAGCCCTTCCATGCGATCGTCGAACTTTGGATCGGCCATCACCGCTTCGATCAAGGGTGCCGCGACCGGCACGGTCGGCAGCGCCAGCACATCGAAATCCTCGGCCCTGCGATCCATCTCGACAATGTGTTCGGCGCGGCTGCGCATGGTGCGGATATAGATCGGCACGGGTGCCTTGGCGTAGCGCGCCAACGGCAAGCTGACATGCGGATCGACTGGAACGTCGGTGCCGGCCGCCAGCCAGTCGGCATGAATGGCGGCACCTTCCATGCCGGCGATGGAGCCATATTGGGTCGCCTCGTTCATCGCATCGATGAGGTCGTCGATGGCAATGTCGAAGATCCGCGCGCCGGATCGCTCCAACTTGCCGACAGTCGCCTCGAACGCCTGCGCGATCGGCTCTTCGGTGTCACGGAAGAGATGCCCGCGCGGAATGCCGACGCGCAGGCCGTCAAGCCGGGCGGGAACGAGCGGCGTTGGCTCCTCGCCAGCCATAATTGCGTCGGCAGCCGCGCAATCGGCAACCGTGCGCGCCAGCGGCCCGAGCGAATCCAGCGCGAAGGACAGCGGAAAGGCACCTTCCAAGGGTACGCGGCGCGCGGTCGGCTTGAAGCCGACGACGCCATTCAGAGCGGCGGGAATGCGGATCGAGCCGCCGGTGTCGGAACCGATGGAAATGACACTGGTGCCTTCGCCCACCGACACGCCGGCGCCGGAGGAAGACCCGCCGGGAACACGCGCCGGGTCAGCGGCATTGCCCGGCGTGCCGTAATGCGGGTTCAGCCCGAGCGCGGTGAAGGCGAACTCGGTCATGTTGGTCTTGCCGATGATGACCGCGCCGGCCTGACGCAGGCGCTGCACGACGGACGCATCGCGTTCGGCGGCGGCGGCAGTGCGCCGGAGCAGCGAGCCGGCCAGCGTCGGCTCGCCAGCGACATCGAGCAAATCCTTGATCGAGACGATCGTGCCGTCGAGCGGGCCGAGCGATACACCAGCCTTGCGCCGAGCATCCGCCGCATCGGCGGCCGCGCGCGCGGCCTCGGGATAAAGCCTGGTGAATACGCGCTCGTCGGCGGCGCGGGCGGCCAAACGCGAAAGAACGGCTTCAAGACGGTCGCGGACGGAAGACATCGACACGGCACCTCGTTTTGACGAATTGGCTGGGTCTGCTGTCTCACGCAGCCCACCAAACCGCAACGTCCCTTGCCGACATCCACGCTGGTCCAGCGGATGGAAATTTCAACGCCAGGGCCGTTTGCGCCAATTCCTTCTCTGGCGAAACGCCGGACAAAGTCCATAATCCGCGCCGTTGGGATGGGCGGATCGGGAGCTCGTCCGGAATTTGCAAGCTCACGGCAGTGGGCGGTTTGGCGGGGAGTTCAGTCATGTCGGATTTCAGCATCACCAGGCGTTCGGTGCTTTCAGGCGCGGCCCTGCTGCTCGCCTCCACGGCCCTGCCGACGATCGGCTGGGCGCAGGAGCCGAAGAAGGGCGGACGCCTGACGGTTGCCGCCGATTCCGAGCCGCGCAACCTGAACCCGGCGATCGTCGCCTCCAACGGCGTCTTCTTCATTTCGTCCAAGATCGTCGAGCCGCTCGCCGAAGCCGACTATGAAGGCAAGGATGGGCTAAGCCCTCGCCTCGCCGTCAGCTGGGAGGGCTCGGAAGACGGAAAATCGGCCACCTTCAAATTGCGCGAAGGCGTGACCTGGCACGACGGCAAGCCGTTCACCTCGGCCGACGTCGCCTTCTCCGCGCTGCAGATATGGAAACCGCTGCAGAACCTCGGCCGCGTCGTCTTCAAGGATCTGGAAGCTGTCGAAACGCCGGACGAACACACCGCCGTCTTCAAATTCGCCAAACCGACGCCGTTCCAGCTGATCCGCAACGCGCTGCCGGCGCTGACCAGCGTCGTGCCCAAGCACATCTATGAGAACGGCAAGATCGAGGAGAACCCGGCCAATGCCGCGCCGGTCGGCACCGGCCCGTTCAAATTCGCCGAATACAAGGCCGGCCAATACTACCGGCTGACCAGGAACGACAGCTATTGGGGCAAGAGCGAGCCTTATCTGGACGAGATCGTCTATCTAGTGCTGCCGGACCGCTCGGCGGCCGCCAACGCGCTGGAAGCCGAGCAGATCCAGCTCGCCGCCTTCTCGGCAGTGCCGCTGGCCGATCTTGCCCGCATTGCCAAGGTGCCGGGCCTCAAGGTCGTCACCAAGGGCTACGAGGGGCTGACCTATCAGTTGGTGGTGGAAATCAACCATCGCCGCAAGGAACTGGCCGACCTCAAGGTACGACAGGCCATCGCGCACGCCATCGACAAGGACTTCGTCGTCAAGACGGTTTTCCTCGGCTATGCCGAGACCGCCAGCGGGCCGGTGCCGAAGAACGATAAGCAGTTCTACACCGCCGAAGTGCCGGCCTACGCCTTCGATGTCGCCAAGGCCAACGCGCTGCTCGACGAGGCCGGCTACAAGCGCGGCGCCGACGGCACCCGCTTCAAGCTGAAGCTTCTGCCAGCACCCTATTTCAACGAGACCAAGCAATTCGGCGACTATCTGCGCCAGGCACTCGCCGCCATCGGCATTGACGCGGAACTGGTCAACAACGATTCCGCCGCGCATATCAAGGCGGTCTACACCGACCACGCCTTCGATCTCGCGGTGGGCCCGCCGGTGTTCCGCGGCGACCCGGCGATCTCCACCACCATCCTGGCGCAGAGCGGCATTCCCGACGGCGTGCCCTTCTCCAACCAGGGCGGCTACAAGAATGCCGGGATCGACGCGCTTATCGCCAAGGCGGCCGGAACACTGGACACCAAGGCGCGTACCGACCTCTACAAGGAATTCCAGAAGAAGGTGGCCGAGGATCTGCCCTTCATCAACGTTGCCGACTGGACCTTCATCTCGGTCGCCAATGAAAGTGTCGGCAACATCGCCGACAATCCGCGCTGGGCTGTGTCCAACTGGGCGGACGCCTGGGTGGCGAAGTAGGTCCCATCGGCGCTTGAGGTCGGCAGCCGCTCGCGGATAAGCTCGGCGGCTGTGACCTCGGTGTCTTTGCACCCATGAACCGTGCCCTGCTTCTCTTGCGCCGACGCCTCGTCGGCTCCGTCTTCGTGCTTCTGATCGTTGTTGTCGGCACCTTCCTGCTGCTTGAGGCGGCTCCCGGCGACGCGGTCGATGCCTATGTCGTTTCGACCGGCGGCGACGCTGGATTGGTCGAAGCGCTGCGCCAGCAATGGGGCCTCGACCAGTCCGCTGTGACGCGGCTTGCCAGTTATCTTTGGGCGTTACTGCATTTCGACCTCGGCCACTCGGTCGCCTTCTCGCGACCGATCCGCGACGTCATTTTCGAACGTTTGCCGGTGACGTTGCTGCTGATGGGCAGCGCCACCGCCCTGTCCTTCGGCCTCGGTTCGGCGTTGGGCATCTATGCCGGCGCACGGCCCGGCAGTTTTCTAGACCGTTTTCTGTCGACCGCTTCGCTCGCCCTTTATGCGGTGCCCGGTTTCTGGCTGGCGCTGGTGCTGGTCATCGTCTTTGCCGTCGATCTGCGCTGGTTCCCGATCGCCGGCTTCGAGACGGTGGCTTCCGGCAAGACCGGTTTCGCCCGCGCCGCCGACATAACCAACCACCTCGTTCTGCCGGTGACGTCGCTCGGGCTCATCTATCTGGCGCTTTACCTGAGAATGATGCGCGCCGGCATGGCAGAGGTGTGGCGGCTGGATTTCGTGCGCGCCGCCCGCGCCAGAGGACTTTCCCGCCGGCGCATCGTGCTCGCCCATGTCGCGCGCAATGCGTTGCTGCCGCTGGTCACCATGCTCGGCCTGCAGTCCGCCCAGATGCTGGGCGGCAGCGTCGTCATCGAAAGCATCTTTTCGGTGCCCGGCCTCGGCAAGCTGGCGCAGGAGGCGGTGGCATTGCGCGACACGCCGCTGTTGCTCGGCATCATTCTGGTGAGTGCCGTTCTGGTCATTCTCATCAACCTTCTGGTCGACATCGCCTATGCCTTCCTCGATCCGCGCGTCGGTGCCAGCGAGGCTGGTGCATGAGGCGGCTGGCGAACACACCGGAAGCGTTGGTTGGGCTCGGCATCCTGGCGCTGCTGGCAACGATGGCGCTGACGGCGCCGCTGCTGTTTCCGGGCGATCCGCTGGCCATCAAGGGCGCACCGTTGCTGCCGCCTTTCCAGGATTGGGCGCTGCCGCTCGGCACCGACAGGCTGGGGCGAGACGTGATGGCGGAACTCTTCCACGGCGCTCGCACGTCGCTGGCCGTCGGGCTTGCCGCGGCGGCGGCGGCGATTGCCGTCGGCGCGGTGATCGGCACCTTGGCCGGCTTTGCCGGCGGTATCGTCGACGAAGCGCTGATGCGCATCACCGACGCCTTCCAGACCGTGCCTTCCTTCCTGCTGGCCCTGGCCTTCGTCAGCGTCGTCGGGCCGTCGCTGGCCGTCGTCGTCATCGCCATCGCGCTGTCGGCCTGGACCGGCCCGGCGCGCGTCGCCCGCGCCGAGGTTCTGTCGATCCGCGAACGCGATTTCGTCGCCGGCGCGCGTGTCATCGGCATGCGCCCGCTGGAGATCGCGCTGCGCGAAGTCCTTCCCAATGCCCTGCCGCCGGTGCTGGCGCTGTCGTCGGTGATCGTCGCGTCGGCAATCCTCATCGAGGCTGCCTTGTCCTTCCTCGGCCTAGGCGACCCCAACCGCGTCACCTGGGGCGGCATGATCGCCGAGGGCCGCACGGTTCTGCGCTCGGCTCCCTTTCTGTCGATCGTCCCTGGCATCGCCTTGGTGCTGACCGTGCTTGGCGTCTACCTCGCCGGGGAAGGCATTGTCGAAGGCACGGCCGTCAGGAAGGGCCTGTCGTGACCGCCCCGCTCGTCTCGATCCGCGACCTGTCGGTCAGCTACCGGCGCGACGGTGCGCCCTCGCTTGCCGGCATCGATCTCGACATCGCCGCCGGCGAGCGGCTGGCCATCATCGGCGAAAGCGGTTCCGGCAAGAGCACGCTGGCGCTGGCCATTGCCGGGTTGTTGCCGCTCACGGCAAAAGTGGACGGTGCGATCCTGTGGTCGGGGCAGTCACGCGTGCCGACTGGCGGCCGCGACATCGGCTTCGTTTTCCAGGACGCCGCCGCCAGTCTCGACCCGGTGATGGCGATCGGCCGGCAGGTGGCGGAGGTGGCCCGCGCGCATCTTGGCCTGTCATGGGCGGATGCCGAAAACCGCGCGCTCGACCTCTTGCGCCGGGTGAAATTGCCAAACCCGGAAACGGTGCTGCACGCCTTTCCGCACCAGCTGTCCGGCGGCCAGAAGCAGCGGGTTGCGATTGCCGCAGCAATCGCCGCCAGCCCCAAATTGCTGATCGCCGACGAAGCAACCAGCGCGCTCGACACCATCGTCCAGGCCGAGATCGTTGCACTGATCCGGCAATTGGTGAGCGAGGATGGCATGGCGCTGCTGTTCGTCAGCCACGACATCGCGCTCGCCGCCGAACTGGCAGACCGGATCGCCGTCTTCAGCAATGGCAAGATGGTCGAACTGGGAAGCGCGGACGCGGTCATCCAGGCACCTGCGCATGCCTATACGAAAAAGCTGCTCGCCGCCCATATCGGGCTCGACGCGACGCCGATGATCCCGACGACGGAGCATGGCCATGTCTGAGCCGCTGCTTGTCGTCTCGGGCCTGAGCAAACGGTTCCGACGCGGGGCAGTAAGCGTCGCCGCCGCCGACGATATTTCCTTCTCGATTGCTCCGGGCGAGACGCTGGCGCTCGCCGGCCCCTCGGGCTCCGGCAAATCGACCATCGCGCGACTGATCCTGCGGCTGATCGAGCCGGATGCCGGCCAGGTAACATTCGAGGGCGAGGATTTCCTGGCCCTGCGTGGAGCGGCGCTGCGCGCGAGGCGGGCGCGGCTGCAAATGGTGTTCCAGGACCCGCTCGCCGCGCTCAACCCCCGCGCCACGGTGGCGCGCGTGCTGGATGACCCGTTGCGCATCCATGGACTTGCTGGCCGCAGCGAGCGGCCAAACCGCATCGCCGCCCTGCTCGAGCGTGTCGGCCTGTCGCCCGATCTGGCTCATCTACACATTCATGAGATTTCCGGCGGCCAGCGCCAGCGCGTGGCGATCGCGCGCGCCATAGCCACCAAACCGTCGCTGATCGTGCTGGACGAAGCCGTCTCGGCGCTGGACGTTTCAGTGCGTGGCCAGATCCTCGAATTGCTGCTCGATCTGCAACGCGAGGAACGCATCGCCTATCTGTTCGTTTCCCACGACCTTGGCGTGGTGCGTGCCTTCGCGCATCGCATCATCCTTCTGGATGGCGGGCGCATCGCCGAGCAGGGCGACGCTCGTGCCGTCATCGACAATCCGCACTCCAACATAGGCAAGGCGCTTGTTGCCGCCGCGCCGAAGTTGACCAGAAAAGCCACGCAGGACGCCTCATGACCGACCCCGACGCCAGAGCGGAGAAACTCGCGCGCGAGCTCGATTCCGCCTTCCGCAACCGTGCCGATCTCTACCGGCTGATGTTGGAAGAACTGACGGCCGAATTGGACGCCGAACAGGCCGAGGCGATCATGGTTCGCGCCATCGAAAAACGTGGCCAGGAAGTTGCAACGACAGCTTTCTCACGCTTCGGTCCCAACGATGCGCGCGCCATCGGCGAGGCCTTTCTGGCGGTCAGCCCGGATGACGGGAGGATGTATCCGACCGATATCGAGCGCGCGGCGGACCGCATCGCCTTCAAGGTGAAGCGCTGTCCGCTGAAAGACGCCTGGGTGGAAGCCGGCGTCGGCGAGGAACGGCTGGCGACGCTCTGCCGTATAGCCGGCGCCTTCGACCGCGGCCTGTTCGAGGCGACGGGCGTGCGCTTCGACAACGTCACCTGGACGCCCGGTCATGGCAGCGGCTGCTGCCACATCGCGCTGACCAATCGCGACGCGGCCTGAGCCGGCCTTGCCGCCTATTTCTTGCTGGCTTGCCTGAGCTCCACCCGGCGGATCTTGCCGGAGATAGTCTTGGGCAGCGCGTCGACGAACTCGATCTCGCGCGGATATTTGTAGGGCGCGGTGAGGTTACGGCAGAAATCCTGGATGTCGCGCGCCAACTCGTCCGACGGCGCAAAACCCTTGGCGAGGATGACATAGGCCTTGACGATCTGCCCGCGCGTCGGGTCCGGCTTGCCCACCACCGCGCTTTCGGCGACCGCCTTGTGTTCGATCAGCGCGCTTTCGACCTCGAACGGGCTGATGCGATAGCCGGCCGACGAGATCAGGTCGTCGGAACGGCCGACGAACCAGAGATAGCCATCCTTGTCTCTCCGGGCGGTGTCGCCCGTATAATACCAGCCATGGCGGAACGAGGCGGTGTCGAGTGCCTTGCCGGTGTAGTAGCCGTGGAACAGGCCGCCCGGATAAGGATCGGTGATCCTGACCGCGATATGGCCGACCTCCTCGTCGGGCAATCGTTTGCCGTCATCGTCGACGACATCGACATCGTAGCCCGGCACCGGCTTGCCCATCGAACCGAAACGCACCTCCTCGCCCGGGAAATTGGCGACGATGTTGATGGTCTCGGTCTGGCCATAACCGTCGGCGATGGTGGTGCCGGTCGCCTCCTTCCAGATGCGCATCACCTCGGGATTAAGCGGCTCGCCGGCACCCAGCGAGCGGCGCAGGCTGGAAAGATCGTAGCGTTTCAGATCCTGCTGCGCGAACAGCCGGTAGACGGTGGGCGGTGCGCAGAAGGTCGAGACCTTGAGCTTGCCGATCAGCTTCAGATGCATGTCGGCATCGAAGGCGCCGTCGCCATTGTAAAGCACGGCCGGCGTGCCGAGCATCAATTGCGGAAACAGGATGCCCCAGGCGGCCTTGGCCCAGCCCGTATCGGTGAGCGACCAGTGCACGTCGCCGGGCCTGAGATCCATCCAGAACAACCCGGTCGCCACATGCGCCAGCGCATAGCCGTGGTCGCGTGGCACCATCTTCGGCAGCGAGGTGGTGCCGGAGGTGAAATAGGCCATCATCATGTCGGTGGAACGTGTCGGCGGAAATGCCGAGCGGTCCAGTTGCGGCGACGCCTCGGCGAGCAGCTTGTCGAGCGACAGCCAGCCTTCGCGTTCGCCGTCGACGACGATGAAAGTCCGCAGCGTCGGGCATTCGGCACGGATCTGGTCGACCTTGGCGCAGTGCTCGGAGGTGACGATGACCGCCGTGGCCTTGGAATGGTTGATCCGGTAGGCGAGGTCATGCGCGGTGAGCAGGTTGGTGCCGGGCATCGAAACCACGCCCGCCTTCATGCAGCCGAACAGAACCGTGTACCAGGCCGGCACGCGGCCGATGACGACGCAGGCAAAGTCCCCGGCCACGACGCCCAGCTGGCGCAATGCATTGGCAAGGCGGTTCGAGCCTTGCGAAAGCTGCGAATAGGAAATGCGCTGGATCGCCTCGCCATCTCGCGAGACGGCGATCACCGCCGTGCGGTCGTCACGCTGGGCCCAGTCATCGATCACGTCGAAGGCGAAGTTGAAATGCTCCGGCGCGGGCAAGCGAAATTCCGCGCGCGCCTTCGCATAGCTGCGGTCGACCGTCGAAAAATCCATCCTCTCCTCCGCGATGGCAATGCAACGTCCGGCGCATCACATAGCGCGGACGAGCTTAGGAAGCCATCGAACCAAAGGCTATAGGCGGCTTCACGTCCATCGGCTGAGGATATTGTATTTCGACAACCAAAGCTCGCTATGCACAAGGAGGAAATCTTTGATGACGAAACGGACAGGCCGAACCCGCTGCAATGGCACCGCGAGGCCACTGTAGAAGAGCGTGACATGTGGGTTGAAACCCAGGTTCGCTTTCAGGCCATTGCGTATCATCGCATCACCGAGATGACGTTGTAGGTCGACAAGCTCTGGGCTGCCTCCGAGCAAGACAGTCGCGCGGTTCCCGGGCCTGCTATGGGGAAAAGTAACGACGTGGTCGAAGCAAACTTCGAAGGGCTGCAATTTTATCGAATCTGCCGCGCGCGATGCAGCAAAGATGAACTTGTCGCGCAGCCGTCTGAAGTCTCCTACCAGATGAAGTGAGATATGCAGGCGTCCATATCTCAGCAATTTCGCCTGGATACCGTATTGGTCGAGCAGCCCTGAGGCTACCCCGACAGCCGATGCGGCACTGGCGACTTCCAGAAGCAGCATGAAGATGAGTCGTTCGGGTTTTCGCGGCCGTGGCGGATAGGGTCCGCCGAGGTCGAATTCAAGCTGAGTGGTCATGATGCGCACTCCCTGAAAATCGAAAGCACGCAGACTAGAACAAATCAAGAACATTCGCAAGCGCGATCCCGAAGGACCGCGCTTGCGCCGCCAGCCCCCTACGCCAGCGAAATCCAGGCGGTCTTCAGGTCCGAATATTTGTCGAAGGCGTGCAGCGACTTGTCCCGCCCGAAACCGGACTGGCCGAAACCGCCGAGCGGCACGGTCAGGTCCGCCCCGCCATAGGTGTTGACGTGCACCACCCCGGCGCGGACGGCGCGCACCATGCGATGCGCCTTGGCGAGGTTCGACGTCCAGACCGCCGAGGCAAGCCCGTAGACCGTTCCATTGGCGAGCCGCACGGCTTCCGCCTCGTCGTTGAACCGCTGCACGGCAAGCACGGGACCGAACACTTCCTCGCGGGCGACAGTCATATCGGGACCGACGTCACCGAAGATGGTCGGCTCCATATAGTAGCCGCCGGTCTCCTCGCGGATACGCCGGCCGCCGGAGACCAGTCCCGCGCCCTCATCCAGCGCCGTCGCCACATGGCCCAGATCCTTCTTGAGCTGTTCCATGCTGCTAACCGCACCGATGTCCGACTTCACGTCGAGCGGGTCACCCACCTTCATCTTGGCGGTCGCAGCGACCAGTTTCTCAACGAAGGCATCGTAGATCGAGGATTGCACCAGCAGGCGCGAGCCGGCCACGCAGACCTGGCCGGCGTTGCGGAAAATACCGTTGGCCGAAACCTTGGCGGCAATGTCGAGGTCCGGTGCATCTGCAAAGACGATGTTGGGCGATTTGCCGCCGAGCTCGAGATGGACTCGCTTGAGATTCGAACGGGCCGAATAGTCGAGCAGCCGCCGGCCGACCGGACCGGAGCCGGTGAAGGCGATGGCGTCGACATCCATGTGCAGGCCAAGCGCCTCGCCGGTGACCGTGCCGCGGCCGGTAACGACATTGAGCACGCCTTCCGGCAGGCCGGCCTCGGCGGCCAGTTCGCCTAGGCGCAGCAGTGTCAGCGATGCCACTTCGGCCGGCTTCAGCACCACACAATTGCCGGCGGCGAGTGCCGGCGCCACTTTCCAGGCGCCGATCATCATCGGAAAATTCCACGGCACGATGGCGGCAACGACGCCGAGCGGCTCGCGATGGATGAGGCCCAGCACATCTGGCGCCGTCGGCGCGATCTCGCCATAGACCTTGTCGATGGCCTCCGCATAGTAGCGGAACGTTGCCGCCGCCGACAAAGGCTCGGCCTTGTAGGCCATGCCGATCTCGGTGCCGTTGTCGCGCACGCCGAGCACGGCCAGTTCAAGCGCATGTTTTTCGATCAGATCGGCCAGGCGCAACAGCACCTTCTTGCGCACCGCCGGAGCCGCACGCGACCAGCTTCCCTTTTCGAAGGCAGCGCGCGCGGCCGCCACCGCGCGATCGACATCGTGGGCTCCCGCGTCGGCGATCGACGTCAGTACCGTTCCGTCGATCGGCGAGATGACGGGCAGGGTCGCCCCGTCCCGGCTATCGGCGAAATCGCCGCCAATGAAGAGCCTTTGCGCTACGACGGGCTTCTGCCGCAGCGTGTCGATCGTGGCCTGGTCCATCAGGTCTTGTCTCCGAGTGTCACATGAAGCGCCGTCGGCGCGCGGAATTCCCAACCCCGGAACACGGGGCCTTCATCCATCGCCAGCCGAATATTCGGGAACCGGGCGAGCAGCAATGCCAGCGCCAGGCACATCTGCTCGCGCGCGAAGAAACGGCCCGAACAGAAATGATGGCCGAAGCCGAAGGCGGCGTGGTTGCCCTGGTCACGATGGATGTCGAAGCGGTCGGGATCGGGAAAGCGGCTTTCGTCGCGGCTGGCCGAAGAAACCAGCGCCGCGACAGGCGCGCCGGCCGGGATCGTCGCGCCGCCAAGCTCGACCGCGCGTGTCGTTTGCTTGGTCTGCGTGCCGATCGGAGCGACCCACCGCAAGCCTTCGTCGACCGCCTTCGGCACCAGTGTTTCCGGATCGGCCAACACCGCCCGCATCTGGTCGGGATGCGTCAGAAGGCCAGCCAACACCGACCCGGCGCCATGTCCCGGTTCCTGCATGCCACCCAGCAGGATGACCTTGATGGTCGGCATCAGGAAATCGATCGACCGTGTCTCTCCAGCCGGCATGCCGTCATGCAGCATATGCGAAAAGGCCGATCCGTCCGGCTCGTGCGCCAGCCGCTCCAGCGTCGGCCGCACGGCCGCGCCAACTTCGGCGCTGATGGCATCGGCAATGGCCTGCCGTTTGGGGTCGTTCTCGAAATTGATGGCCCCTTGCGCCAGTCCGTAGAACCAACGGCGCAAAGTAGGCGCGTCGACGTCATACAAGCCCAGCGAATGGGCAAGGGCCAGCGTCGAGACCGGTTCGAAATAGTCGGCCATCAGTTCGGCCGAACCCTGCCTGGCCAGTTCATCCAGAATGGGGTCGGCGATGTTGCGCACGAGATCGCCGGCATAGCCGGCGACGGTGCGTGGACGATATTTGGGATCGACGCCGGTCCGCAGATCCCTATGGACCTCTCCGTCGGTGGTGAGAATGGTCGGCTTGCCGAAGGAGCGTTCGACCGGCGAGGTGCCGACGACATTGGAGAAGATGTCGGGGGTCTTGCCGACCGTCTCCACATCTTTCCAGCGCGTGACGAACCAGAGATTGACCGCCGGCACGAAGGCAACCGGCTGGCTGCGGCGCAGTTCCGCATAGATCGGATAAGGATCGGCTTCGAGCGCCTCGACGGTTATGCTGTCTGCATAGGTCATGACGTGCCCCTGGAATAGGGAGAGGCAGCGTATCGCCGCCTCTCCGGATGCCCGTTAATCCTTCACCTCATTGCCAAGCTGGGCGAACGCTGCCGGATCCTTGCTTTTCAGCGACAATGCCAGGGCAATGCCGATCACGGCGGCGATCAGCACCAGCGACGGCAGGAACCAGGAGAGCGTGCCGGAAGCGCCCGACAGGTTGCCGAAGTTGAGCACGATCTGGACGATGATGTAGGCAAGCACCAGGCCGGCAACGATCGGCGCAACCTTTGCCTTGAACACATTGCCCTCCAGCGAAGGATTGCGGCCGAAGAAGGCGAAGACCGAGAACGAGGTCAGCGCCATCAGCGTAATCACGCCAAGCGTGCCGACATTGGTGAGCCAGGAAAACAGCGCGAGCACGGGATCCTGACCGGTCGCGGCGAACAGGGCGATAACCGCGAAGGCCAGTGCCGTCTGGATCAGCGAGCCGACATGCGGGCTCTTGAACAGCGGATGGGTGACGCCGAGGCTTTCCGGCAACAGCTTCTCGCGGCCGGCGACATAGAAATAGCGGGCGACGCCGTTGTGGAAGGCGACGACCCCGGCAAACAGGCTCGACACGAACAGGATGCTCATCAACTGGGTCAGCCCGGAGCCGACGTAACGGTCCGAAAGGCCGAACAGGAAGGTGGTCGGATCGCTGAGCGCCTTCAGCGACGGCACCAGCTTGTCGACGCCTTCGCCATTCACCATCAGCCAGCTGGTGAACATGTAGAAGAGGCCGATGACGAGGATGGAGATGTAGGTGGCGCGCGGAACGGTGCGGTGCGGCTCGCGCGCTTCCTCGGAATAGATGGTCGTCGCCTCGACGCCGATGAAGGCAGCGAAGCAGAACAGGAGGCCGATGGCCGGTGCGCCGCTGAGGACCTGGGTCGGCGTGAACGAGGCCATGCTGAGCCCGGCATCGCCGCCCTTGAACAGGATCGCGAGGTCAACCACAAGCACGACCAGATATTCGAGCAGGACCAGCACCGTCAGGATCTTGGCCGACAGATCGACCCGGCGATAGCCGAGTATGCCGACGAGCCCGACGCCGATAAAACACCAGACCCACCAGGGCAGGTTGATGCCCCAGCCGGCGAACAGGCCGGCGGTCGCCGCGCCGAACATGCCGAAGACGCCGATCTGCATGGCGTTGTAGCTGAGGATGGCGATGAGCGCCGCGGCGCCGCCGAGCGCACCGCCCAGGCCTTTGGCCGTGTAGGCGTAGAAGGCACCGGCATTGGCGACATGGCGGGCCATGGCGACATAACCCACCGCGAAGATGAGCAGTACGGCGGTGACGATCAGGAAGGTGCCGGGAATGCCGGCGCCATTGCCCATCATCATCGAAAGCGGCACGCCACCGGCAACCGCGGTGAGCGGCGCGGCGGCGGAAACTACTAGAAATGTCACGGCGCCGACGCCGAGACTGTTCTTCCTCAGCCGGTTTACTTCACCGGTCTCCACTGCAGTCGTCATAGGTTCCTCCTCCATTCCCGCCAAGCGGGTGACAACTTCTCGGAAATGCCGGAGCGCCGAGGCGGCTTTATTTCGTTTCATTATTCAAAACGGCATTTCGATAATAGACTTGCAAAGTCGCGTGCTACCTGTCAAGTTAATTCGCGCGTTAAGTATCTGTTGGAGGAGCAGGCACGCAATGAGCACAGTGGCCAAGGCCGTGGCATTGCTCGATGTGTTGGGGAGAGGCGAGCCGGAGCGCGCCCTTGCCGACCTCGCCCGCGTGGCTGGGTTCGACAAGGCGACGACACGGCGCCTGCTTGTCGCCCTCATCGAGCAGGGATTGGTGGAGCAGGATGCCGAAAGCCGGCTCTACCGGCTCGGCGTCGGCATCGCTCGCCTGGCGCTGCTGCGCGAAACACAATTCCCGTTCCTGCGCACGGCGACGCCGATCGCCGAGGAACTGGCCGCCAGGACAGGCGAAACCGTTCACTTCTCGGAACATTCGAGCCGGGGCCTGGTTTCGATCTATGTGGTCGAATCGCCCAAGGCCAACCGCATCGCGGTGCCGCTTGGCGAAATCCTGCCACTGCACGCCACGGCTTCCGGCATTGCCTTCCTGGCTTTCTCACAAGCGAAGACCGTGGCCGCCGCTCTGTCGGGCGAGCTCGAGAGCTACACGCCGCACACGGTGACCGATGCGGCTTCGGTTCGCGACCTGATCACGGCAGCGCGGGCACGCGGCTATTCGATCGGCGCGCAGGGTTACGAGGACGGCGTCACCAGCGTCGCCGCCCCCATCCTCGGCGCGCGTGGCCTCGCCATCGGCGCCATCGCGATTGCCGCGCCGCGCACCCGCGTTCAGCCCGGCGATGTCGAAACCCTTGGTCTCGCCGTGATGCGGGCCGCGGCCGAAATCAGCGAACGCCTGACCGGGCGCCGGGCCAAAGCGGCCAACGAATAAGAACAACCAGAGCGGAACGAATGACCTCCAAGCGACCCCCGAAGATCCTTCTGTGCGGAACAGGCGACACGAAGGCGGACGAACTGCAATACATGGCCTCACGCATTCGCGCGGCCGGTGGCGATCCCGTCATGCTCGATGTCAGTGTGCTCGGCGACCCGCCCTACCGGCCCGAATACGACAAGCATGCCGTGGCCGCGGCCATCGGCACCACGATCGAGGCAATCGCGCAGTCGGGCGACGAAAACAGCGCCATGGAGCTGATGGCAAGAGGGGCTTCGACCCTAGCGCGCAACTTGAACGACAGCGGTGAAATCGACGGGTTCATCGCCATCGGCGGCACGATGGGCACGGACCTCGCCCTCGACATCGCGCTTGCCCTGCCGATCGGCGTTCCGAAATTCATCGTCTCGACCATCGCCTTCTCTCACCTCATCCCGCCAGAGCGGGTTGCTCCCGACCTGATGATGATCCTGTGGGCCGGTGGCCTCTACGGGCTGAACGACACCTGCAAGGCCGTGCTGTCACAGGCTTCGGGCGCGGTGGTCGGCGCCGCTCTCGCCAGCGAAAGACCACGCAAGGGCCTGCCGACGGTGGCAATCTCGTCGCTCGGCACAACCTGCCTCTCCTACATGAAGACATTGCGGCCCGAACTCGAGAAGCGCGGCTACGAAACCGTCATCTTCCACACCACCGGCATGGGCGGCCGTGCCATGGAATCGCTCGCCGCTGGCAAGCAGTTCGTCGCGGTCCTCGATTTCAGCCTGCAGGAAGTGGCCAACCATCTGAGCGACAGCGTCGTGTCGTCCGGGGTCGACCGGCTGGAGAACGCCGGCCGCGCGGCCATCCCGCAGATCGTTGCGCCCGGCGCCATCGACATGATCGATTTTCCGGCGTGGAAGCCGGTGCCAGACACGCTCGCCGAACGGCCCTATCACGCGCACAACCGGCTGCTGGCATCGGTAACGTCCGGCGGCGAGGCAAGACGGGCGATCGCCCGGGCTATCGGCGCAAAGCTCGCGACGGCGACAGCGCCGGTCGCCTTCATCCTGCCGGCCGGCGGCATCCAGCAATGGGACCGCGACGGCGAGCCGCTGCATGAACCCGAAGCGCTGGCAGCCTTCACCGACGAGATGCGCCATGCCGTATCCGCGCCGGTCGAGCTTCATGAAATCCAGGGCCATATCAACGATCCGGAATTTGCCAGCACGGCGCTCGCCATCTTCGACCGCTGGGTAGCCGAGGGCATCATCGCTCCCGGCCTGAGCCAGAGGCAGGCGTCGTGACCGCCATGCGCCCGCAGGCGCTGGTGCTCGATTTCGGTGGCGTCGTCACGAGGACACTGTTCGAGACACACGAACTCACGGAGCGGGCGCTCGGCCTCCGGTCCGGCACGCTCACCTGGCAGGGGCCGTTCGATCTCGCCTCCGATCCGCTCTGGCGCTCGATGCAGGCGGACGAGATCAGCGAACGCGACTATTGGAAGACCCGCACGCGCGAGGTTGGCCAACTCGTCGGCGAGGAATGGGACACGATGGAAACCTTCGTGCGCCGCGCGCGCGGCGCCGATCCCGAAGCGGTGGTGCGGCCCGAAGCCGATCGCGCCATCCGCAAGGCCCATGCCGCCGGCGTGAGGCTGGCCATTCTCTCCAACGAACTCGACCTGTTCTACGGCGCCGATTTCCGCGGCCGGCTGCCGCTGCTGTCGCTGTTCGAGACCATCGTCGACGCAACCTATACGAAGATCCTGAAACCGGATCTTCGCGCCTACCAATCAGTCGCCGAAGCGCTTGGCCTGCCCACCAGTGCCTGCGTTTTCGTCGACGACCAGAAACGCAACGTCGATGGCGCGGTCGTCGCCGGCATGCGCCCCGTTCATTTCGACGTGGCCAGCCCGGCCCGATCTTATGCCGAAGCGCTCGGCCATTTCGGCCTCACCCTTTAGAATCGGAGACTTCAGATGCGCGACACCAATTTCTTCGCCGAGAACAACGCCAAGCCGATCTGGCACCCGATGGCTCATCCCGCCGAGATGCGGGCATCGCCGCCCAAGGTGATCATGAAGGGCGAAGGCGTGCATGTGACCGACATCGAGGGCCGCACCGTGCTCGACGCCGTTGGTGGCCTGTGGAACGTCAACCTTGGCTACAATTGCGACCCGATCAAGCAGGCGATCGCTGCCCAGCTTGACGCCCTGCCCTACTATTCCGGCTTCCGTGGCACCTCGACCGGCCCGTCGATCGAACTGGCCTATGAATTGTCGCAATGGTTCGCGCCGGAAGGCATGGTGCGCACCTTCTTCACCTCGGGCGGATCGGATTCCGTCGAGACGGCGCTGCGGCTTGCCCGCCAGCACTGGAAGATCCGTGGCCAGGGCGATCGCACCAAGTTCCTGGCATTGAAGAAAGGGTATCACGGCACGCATTTTGGCGGCGCCTCGGTCAATGGCAATGCCAATTTCCGCCGCAACTACGAGCCGCTGCTGCCGGGCTGCTTCCACACGCCGGCACCCTGGGCCTATCGCAACCCGTATGACGAAACCGATCCGGTCAGGCTGGCGAAACTCTGCGCCCGCGCCATCGAGGACGAGATTGCCTTCCAGGGCGCCGACACCATCGCTGCCTTCATCATGGAACCGGTGCTGGGTGCGGGCGGCGTCATCGTGCCGCCGGAGACCTTCATGCCGCTGGTGCGTGAGATCTGCGACCGGCACGATATCCTGCTGATCGCCGACGAAGTGGTGACGGCTTTCGGACGCACCGGCGCCTGGTCGGGCTCGCGGCTGTGGAACGTGAAACCGGACTTCATGACCATCGCCAAGGCGATCACCTGCGGCTACTTCCCGCTCGGCGCCACGCTCATCGGCCAGAAAGTTGCCGACGTGTTCGAGGCCGACAAGACCAGCTTCGGCGCCATCGGCCATGGCTACACCTATTCGGGTCATCCTGTCGGCTGCGCGGCCGGGCTTGCCGCCCTTGCCGAAACCAAGCGCCTTGGCGTCAACGAGAACGCGGCGGCGCGCGGCGTCGAACTTAGCAAGGCGCTGGAAGCGCTGAAGACCAAGCACGCGCTGGTCGGCGATGTGCGCGGCACCGGCCTGATGGCTGCGCTGGAGCTGGTGTCCGATCGTGCTTCCAAGAAGCCGGTCGACAAGAAGACGATGGCCAAGGTCGCCGACGGCGCCTACGAAGCCGGCGTCATGCTGCGCGTGTCGGGCAACATGATCATCCTGTCGCCGCCGCTCGTCATCACCGCCGCCGATGTCGCCAAGATCGCCGAAGGCCTGGATGCCGGCCTGACCGCCGCGAGTGCTGCCGGATAGGCATGGAAAAAGGGGCGCTGCCACCTGTCGGCACCGCCTCGACTTCCTGTTCCCGGGACATCCGCGCCGTCACGAACTGTCGCGCCGCTCCAGTGCGCGGAAGGCGAAATATTGCAGATCGGCGAGAACTTCGTGGACCTGGTGCGCGGGGCCGCGGCAACTGCCGGGCGGGCAACCGGGGCGCAGCGGCCAGACGCGACGGACCTTTCCCGCCGCGCCGGATTCCAGATTTTGCGCACCCGCAGCGGCGGCGCGGCGGCGCCAGCGAGCGAAGCGCCGAGCCTCCCGCGGCAGATCGTCCAGCGCGCGTCCGACCGCCTGGAGACGGAGCGCGAGACGCGTCGCGTCGATGCGGTCATCGGGCGAAAGCCGACAGCGACCCGGGATGAAACGCGGCTCGCTGTAGCCGGGTGCCAGGATACGCGGCACGCCGCCAACCTGCCGGTGGCGGCCACCGGGCCATTTGGGCAGCGGATCGAGCAGCGGAAGGGCGACCGTGCGGGGCGCCGCACGCCGCAAGACAAGGTTTGGCAGGATAGCCGACGGCTTGACGCCGTAAGGCAGGACGATGCCGGTACCTTTGCCGGTCCGGACGAAGACCGTGTCGGGTAGAGGCTTCACCTTGCGCGGACGCGGCGACACGACCAAATCTCGCGCAACCACAATGACCAGCCGGCGCGCGGCCGCCTCGACCGGACGCAGCAAAGCGAGAATGGCGCGGTGGGAACGGCGCGGCAGGGTCGTTTCGCCATCGGCCAGTCCCACCATCGCAACAAGCATCGCGAGGATGCGCTTCAACGCCTCCCGGTTTCGCTCGATTGCAACATCCCAGTCCATCGCCGCTCCTTCAAGGGCAGCAAATTATCGCGCCGGTGGCGCAGCCGTGGACAAACGGCGCGAAGAAAAATTTCGGGCACGTGTTTATCGAGACGCCGGACAGCCGTCCTGAGGCCGGCGCTCCAGCACCTTGAGTTAGCGCATCACCCGCCGCCCATGCGCCCTTTGCGCCACGCCGCCGGCGACACACCGGTGGCATGGCGGAAGAAACGCGAGAAGTAGGCCGGATCGTTGAACCCGGCCTCGAAAGCGATGTCCTCGACCGAGCGGACCGTAAAAGCGAGCAGCCTCTTGGCTTCCACCAGGCGCCGCTCGCTGATTGCCTGGCGCACGCCCGTGCCCACGACCTGCCGGGCAGCCTTGTCGAGGAGATGCCGCGTGGTGCCGAGCGCCTCCACATAGCGCTCCACGGGCCAGTCTTCCCGGAAGCTGCGATCGATCAGCCGGCGCAATTTCGCAGCGAGCGCCGCCACGGCTGGCAGCTCGATCGGCTGCGGTTCGGTGCCGAGCCGCGCGATGCCGGACAACGCCACCGCGACCAGCGGCGGCAGAATTTTGTCCATGCCGGGCAAGGCTTCGACATATTCGGTCTGAACGGCCTGGATTGCGTCTCGCAGTCTCCGCCAGCGCACCTCTTCGCCGCGACCGCAGATCAGCACCGGCGTATCCAAAGGCAGCAGCGTGTGTTCGGCGAGCATGGCCAGGGCGTCGTCAGCCATCGATATGACGACGGCATCCGTGCCAGGCTCGATCTCGAAGCCATGAACGACGCCACTCGGCACGAAACTCACGGTTGGAGCGGAAAAGCTCCATATCTCGTCTTCGATCCGGTAGGTGCCGCGCCCGCTCGTCCAGTAGGTGATCTGGCCCAGCTGCGGATGCTTGTGCGGCTGCACCCGGCCGTGATGCACCCCTTCGCGCGCCCGGACGGTTTCGACATGGAAGAAGCCGACGTCGAGAGCATGCGTCGGTTCGCCATAGACAAAAAATTCCGGAATGAATGCGTGGCTCATTTCGCCCGAAAAAGTCCAAGCGGTTTTCGGCTTTTATCCATAAACCATCGTCGCGC
The DNA here is from genome assembly GCF_008727715.1 of Mesorhizobium terrae. Lineage (GTDB taxonomy): Bacteria > Pseudomonadota > Alphaproteobacteria > Rhizobiales > Rhizobiaceae > Mesorhizobium > Mesorhizobium terrae. The sequence continues at coordinate 2,515,641 of NZ_CP044218.1, read as the reverse complement.
GCACGGCTACTCTCGTCACATTCAGGGAGGACTACATGCGAGCGGAAGATTACCGGGCCGACAAGACACGGCCTTTCACGGGTGCCGAATATCTGGAAAGCCTGCGCGACGGCCGCGAGGTCTATATCAATGGCGAGCGTATCGCCGACGTGACCACGCATCCGGCGATGCGCAACTCTGCCCGCTCGCTCGCCCGGCTCTACGATGCCCTGCACGATCCCGCCCAGCAGCGCACACTCACATCGCCGACCGACACCGGCTCGGGCGGCTACACCCACAAATATTTCCGCGTCGCCCACTCGCCGGCCGATCTCGTCGAACAGCAGGACGCGATCGCCCATTGGGCCCGCATGACCTATGGCTGGATGGGCCGCACCGCCGACTACAAGGCGGCGCTCATGAACACGCTCGGCGCCAATGCGGAATGGTACGGTCCGTTCAAGGACAATGCGCGCAGCTGGCACAAACGCGCGCAGGAAGCCGTGCTGTTCATGAACCACGCCATCGTCAATCCGCCGATCGACCGCCACAAGCCGGCCGAGCAGGTGAAGGACGTGTTCGTCCACATCACCAAGGAAACCGATGCCGGTATCTGGGTTTCGGGCGCCAAGGTGGTGGCGACCTCGTCGGCGCTGACCCACTATAATTTCCTGGCGCAGAGTTCCGCCACGGTCACGGAGGACCCGTCGCTGTCGGTGATGTTCATCGTGCCGATGAATGCGCCGGGCGTAAAAATGTTCTGCCGCGTTTCCTATGAGCAGACCGGAAACACGGTCGGTCACCCCTTCGATTATCCGCTGTCGTCCCGCTTCGACGAGAACGACGCCATCTTGGTCCTCGACAACGTCTTCATTCCCTGGGAGGACGTTCTGGTTCTGCGCGACGCGCAGAAGATACTCTCCTTCCACCCGGCCTCCGGCTTCATGCATGGCTACTGTTTCCAGGGCTGCACGCGCTTTGCCGTGAAACTCGATTTTCTCGCCGGCCTGCTCGCCAAGGCGCTGCGTGCCACCGGCGGCGACGCCTTCCGCGGCAACCAGGCCGCACTTGGCGAAGTCATCGCGCTGCGGCACATGTTCTGGAGTTTCTCCAACGCGATGGCCTACAACCCGATCCCCTGGGCGGGCGGCGCCGTGCTGCCGAACATGGAGGCGGCGCTCGCCTACCGCACCTTCATGTCGGAGGCCTATCCGCGCGTCATCGAGACGGTGCGCAAGGTCGTCGCATCCGGGCTGATCTATCTGCCTTCATCCGCCAAGGATTTCGACAACCCCGAGATCGACCGCTATCTGGCGCAATATGTGCGTGGTTCCAACGACATGGGCCATATCGAGCGCATCAAGATCATGAAGCTGTTGTGGGACGCGACGGGCACCGAGTTCGGTGGCCGCCACGCGCTCTACGAGCTGAACTACGCCGGCGCGCAGGAAGAGGTGCGGCTGCAGGTGTTGAAAGGGGCCGAACGCGGCGGCCGGCTGAGGGCGATGGAAGAACTGGTCGACACCTGCATGGCCGACTATGACGAGAAAGGCTGGACCGGAAACACCTGGCTGCCGCCATTCTCCGACGGCGAAAGATGAGGCCCGGCCATGCAGCCCCAGGTCTCCAGGCTCGAGTTTCGCGACGCGATGGCGCGTGTGTGCGCACCCGTCAACATCATCACCACGGACGGGCCGGCGGGACGCGGCGGCTTTACCGCGACCGCCATGTGCAGCGTTTCCGACGATCCGCCCACCTTGCTCGTCTGCATGAACGAGCGGTCGGCGCAGACGGGAATGTTCCTCGACAACCGACGCTTCTGCGTCAATGTGCTGACGCAGGCGCATACACATCTCGCCGGCAAATTCGCCGGCGCCATCCGCGACATGGGCGAGCGTTACCAGGCGGCAAGCTGGCAAACCATGCCTTCCGGAATGCCGGCATTGCTCGATGCCATTGTATCCTTCGATTGCGAGATCGACGGCGTGAACAAGGTCGGCACGCACAATGTCATGTTCGGCCGCGTGATCGACATCCGTCACGGCAGCGGCGAGGCGGCTCTGCTCTATGTCGACCGCAACTACACCCAGCCAGCAGCGCTTGGCAGTTTTGGTGGGTGAGAAGCGGTCGGCCGCCGGCCGACGACAAGCCAATTGCTTGGCTTGTCGAGCGACGAACGCCCGAAGCGACAGCGCAGGGCCGGACGGCGTGCGCGCCTCACCGGCCTTCCCAGCCGACGGGGAAAGCTCAGTTTTCGCTGCTCTCCGACTGGATCAGGCTTTCCAGCATATCGAGCAGCTTCTCGTGCTCCTCGCCGCCGAAACGTTTCTCGATGGCGTCGTAGATGGCGACGCGTTCAGGCGCCAAATCCTCGATCAGCGCCACACCGCTGCCGGTGATCGCCAGGAGCGCGCGCCTGCCGTCGTCCTTGACCTTGTTGCGTGTCATCAGCCGGCGTTCTTCCAGCGCCTTGATGATGCGCGTGAGGCTGGGCGGCAGGATCGAGGCGCGGTTGGCGAGTTCGGTCGCCTCAAGCGGCCCCGCCTCCGCCAACACCCGCAGCACGCGCCATTGCTGCTCGGTAATATCGTGCCGGGCAAGCATGGGCCGGAAATGCGCCATGATGACTTCGCGGGCGCGCAACAGCGCCATGGGCAAGGAGCGTCGTGTGGAAGGCGGCAGCAAAAGCAAATCTCCGCTCGAATCCCGGTTTGTCTCACAGCCGGCGCAGGCAGTCCGCAAGCCGGCTATCGCGCTATATCCGCGATTTTGCCGCAACCGGCAATCCCGCACCATACAGACAGCGACGCCATTCAACAGCGCTTGACTTTCATTCGTCAAGATGTAATTCACATGTTAATTACAAAGAGCCGGCTGTCCGGTGGAGGAACGCCTTGCCTCACATGGCCATCGAATACTCAGCAAACCTCGACGCGGCCGTCGACATGGACGGCCTTTGCGCGCTCGTGGCCGACACGATGCTGGAAACAGGATTGTTCGAGATCGGCGCCATTCGCGTTCGCGCTTTCCGGGCGCAATCCTATGCGATCGCCGACCGACTGCCGCAAAACGGCTTCATCGACATGAACCTGCGCATCGGCAAGGGCCGCAGCGCGGAGGAAAAGAAAAGCGCCGGCGAGGCGATCTTTGCCGCCGTCTCGGCACGGCTGGCCGAGCTTTTTGCGACCCCGCATTTCGCTTTGTCGCTGGAAATCCGCGAGATCGACGCTGAGCTGAGCTGGAAAAAGAACGCCATCCACCCGCGGCTGCGCGGCAAGTGACGAGGACAAGGGCATGAGCGCACTGGACGACAATCTGCGCAAGGCAAGCGGCTATCTTGAGCGCTTCACGCGCGACGGCGTGCTGAACCATATCGCCGGCGAGGCAGTGCCGGCCGCCGACGGTGCGACTTTCGAGACGATTTCTCCTGTCGACCTGAAACCGCTCGCCAAGGTGGCGCAGGGCAAGGCGGCCGACATCGACCGCGCCGCCAAGGCAGCCAAGGCCGCTTTCCGCGAATGGGCCGCGCTATCCGGCGATGCGCGCAAGAAACTCCTGCACAAGATCGCCGACGCCATCGTGGCGCGCGCCGAGGAAATCGCCTTCGTCGAGTGCATGGACACCGGCCAGTCGCTGAAATTCATGGCCAAGGCGGCACTGCGCGGCGCCGAGAACTTCCGCTTCTATGCCGACCGCGCCCCGCAGGCGCGCGACGGCAACACCATACAAGGCCCCGGCCAGGTCAACATGACCACGCGCGTGCCGATCGGCCCGGTGGGTATCATCACCCCCTGGAATACGCCCTTCATGCTGTCGACATGGAAGATCGCGCCGGCGCTCGCCGCCGGCTGCACGATCGTCCACAAGCCGGCCGAATTCTCGCCGCTGAGCGCGCGGTTGCTGGTCGAGATCGCCGAGGAAGCAGGGCTGCCCAAGGGCGTCTGGAACCTCGTCAATGGCCTCGGCGAGGAAGCCGGCAAGGCGCTGACCGAGCATCCCGACATCAAGGCGATCGGCTTCGTCGGCGAAAGCCGCACCGGCTCCATGATCATGAAGCAGGGCGCCGATACGCTGAAACGCGTGCATTTCGAACTGGGCGGCAAGAACCCTGTCGTCGTCTTCGCCGATGCCGATCTCGAACGCGCCGCCGACGCCGCCGTCTTCATGATCTATTCGCTGAATGGCGAGCGCTGCACGTCGTCCTCGCGCCTGCTGGTCGAGGCCTCGATCCACGACAAGTTCACGGCCCTCGTTGCCGAGAAGGCGAAACGCATCAAGATTGGCCACCCGCTCGATCCCGAGACCGTGGTCGGCCCGCTGATCCATCCGGTGCACGAAAAGAAGGTGCTGTCCTATATCGAGATCGCCAAGTCGGAGGGCGTCACCGTCGCCGCCGGCGGCACCAAGTTCGATGGCCCGGGTGGCGGTTGTTATGTTGCCCCCACCCTCTTCACCGGCGCCAACAACACCATGCGCATTGCACGCGAGGAGGTTTTCGGACCGGTGCTGACCGCCATCCCGTTCAAGGACGAGGCGGAGGCGCTGGAGATCGCCAACGACACGCAGTACGGTCTCACCGGCTATCTGTGGACGTCGGATGTGACGCGCGCCTTCCGCTTCACCGAAGCGCTGGAAGCCGGCATGATTTGGGTGAATTCGGAAAATGTGCGTCACTTGCCGACGCCGTTCGGCGGTGTGAAGAATTCCGGCATCGGCCGCGACGGCGGCGACTGGTCGTTCGATTTCTACATGGAAACCAAGAACATCGCTTTCGCGACCAAGCCGCACGCCATCCAGAAGCTTGGCGGCTGACGCCGTGCAGCGCGGTGAAAACCGCGCCGCGACATATGAGGAGGAACCTGATGTCTTTGCCGCAACCCAATCTCTATCCCGCCTTCAACATCGTGCGGCTGAGCCATGTCGAACTCGCAGTCACGGATCTGGCGAAATCGCGCGCGTTCTATGTCGATACGCTCGGCCTGCAGGTGACCGACGAAAGCAAGGACGCAATCTACCTGCGCGCGCTGGAAGAGCGCGGCCATCACTGCATCGTTTTGAGGAGGGCCGACAAGGCGGAGGCCCGCGACCTCGGCTTCAAGCTTTATAGCGAGGAAGACCTCGACAAGGCGGAACACTTCTTCAAGGGCAAGGGCCTGCCGGTGGAATGGGTCGAGCGCCCATACCAGTCACGCACTTTCCGCACACGCGATCCGCACGGCATTCCGCTCGAATTCTATTCCAAGATGGACCGCCTGCCGCCGATCCACCAGAAATACGCGCTCTACAAGGGTGTGAAGCCGCTGCGCATCGACCACTTCAACTGCTATTCGCCGAATGTCGATGAATCGGTGGCCTTCTACAACGAGCTCGGCTTCCGCGTGACCGAATACACGGAAGATGCCGAGACCGGCAAATTGTGGGCGGCCTGGACGCATCGCAAGGGCGGCGTGCACGACATCGCCTTCACCAACGGTCGCGGCCCGCGCCTGCACCACGTCGCCTTCTGGGTGCCGACGCCGCTCAACATCATCGACCTGCTCGACCTGATGGCCACCACCGGCTGGCTGGCCAATATCGAGCGCGGCCCGGGCCGGCATGGCATTTCCAATGCCTTTTTCCTCTACGTCCGCGACCCCGACAACCACCGTATCGAGATCTATTGCTCGGACTACCAGACGGTCGACCCGGATCTCGAGCCGATCAAATGGGATTTGAAGGACCCGCAGCGACAGACGCTGTGGGGCGCGCCGGCACCACGTTCCTGGTTCGAGGAAGGCAGCGTTTTCGCCGGCGTCGAGCCGCGCGAGCCCGATCTCGCCGCTTCGCCCATCATCGCTCCGTGACCGGCCTGCGGCCGATACTGATATCCACGAGGAACCGGGCATGAGCGCATTGGCACGCATCGCCACCTTCACCGCCGGCGGCAAGACACGCTACGGCGCCATCACCGATACCGGCGCCATCGATCTTTCCGGTCGCCATGGCGGCCAATGGCCGACCCTGCGGGAGGTCATCGAGGCCGGCGCCCTGCGGCGGCTGGCGGAAGAAGCAGCGGGATTGCCGGTCGATTTCGGCCTGTCCGACATCGCCTATGAAATCCCGGTACCAATGCCGGAGAAAATCATCTGCGTCGGCGTCAATTTTCCCGACCGCAACGAGGAGTACAAGGACGGCCAGGCCGCACCTTCGAACCCTTCGCTGTTCATCCGCTTTCCGCGTTCCTTCGTCGGCCACGGCGCCAATCTGGTGCGGCCACCGGAATCGCCGCAGCTCGACTATGAGGGCGAAATCGTCATCGTCATCGGCAAGGGCGGCCGCCGCATTTCTGAAGCCGCCGCGCTCGACCATATCGCGGCACTTTCGCTGTGCAACGAAGGCACCATTCGCGACTGGGTGAGACACGCCAAGTTCAACGTCACCCAGGGCAAGAACTTCGACCGCACCGGCTCGATCGGCCCCTGGCTCGTGCCCTTCACCGGCGAGGCGCAGATCGCCGACATCAAGCTGCAGACCCGCGTCAATGGCGAGGTCCGCCAGAGCGATCGCACCAGCCGCATGATCTTCTCCTTTCGCAAGATCATCGCCTATATTTCGACCTTCACGACGCTGGTGCCCGGCGATGTCATCGTCACCGGCACGCCGACCGGCGCCGGCGCCCGTTTCGATCCGCCGATCTGGCTGAAGCCGGGCGACGTGATCGAAGTCGAGGCCGACGGCATCGGCATCCTGCGCAACGGAGTTGTTGACGAGTGAGCGCGACGACCATGACCCCCGCCGAAATCGAGGATGCCGCGCAGCGCCTGTTCGCGGCCGAGCGCAACCGGCGCCAGATCCGCCTGCTCAGCCTCGATTTCCCGAAGGCGACGATGGACGACGCCTATAAGGTGCAGGCGGCGCTGGTGAAGAAGAAGCGCGATGCCGGCGCCATTGCGAAGGGCTGGAAGATCGGCCTGACCTCCAAGGCCATGCAATCGGCGCTCAACATCGACATCCCGGATTCCGGCATTCTCTTCGACGACATGTTCTTCGCCGACGGCGGCACGGTACCGGCCAATCGCTTCATCCAGCCGCGCATCGAGGCCGAGATCGCCTTCGTCATGAAGGCGCCGCTGCGCGGCCCGAACGCCACCATCTTCGATGTGTTGAACGCCACCGACTACATCACGCCGGCGCTCGAAATCCTCGATACGCGCATCGAGCGCGTCAACAAGGAGACCGGCAAGGTCCGTACCTTCTTCGATACCATTTCCGACAATGCCGCCAATGCCGGCATCGTGCTGGGTGGAAGGCCGATCCGCCCGCAGGAGGCCGACATGCGCTGGATCGGCGCCATCGTCTCGCGCAATGCCGAGGTGGAGGAAACCGGCCTGGGCGCCGGCGTGCTGAACCATCCGGCCATGGGCATCGTCTGGCTGGCCAACCGCCTTCATGCCTATGGAATGGAGATCGCCGCCGGCGAGGTCGTTCTCTCCGGTTCCTTCGTCCGCCCGGTGGAGGCACGCCATGGCGACACCATCGTCGCCGATTTCGGTGCTTACGGCACGATCAGCGTCTTCTTCGAATAGAACCCGCCAAAGGCCCGATCTGCAAGGCCGGCCCGTGCAAACAGATGCCGGTCGGCCGAACGACCCCTGTTCACGGCAATTCCGGTTCGATGTCATAGGGGCTAACCGGCCCTGTCCGGCGAAACGCTTCCGGCGTTAAGCATCCATTCGCCAAGCTTTGCATCAGCATGCCTTGGACAGCCGGAACCCCCATATCACCAATAATTTGGTTAGATGTGCCTGCTATCACCCGCTCGTGCCCAAACGGCGTTCGAGAGTGGAAGCGTAGACGTGTTCAAGATTGGCCGAGGCAAGCATCATGCCTGAGATCAGGCCGGTCACGGCCCAGGATCTGCCGGCTGTTGCCTCGCTGTTCCAGCGCCTGTTGCGCCGGAACGGCGTGGAGCCAAACGCGCTCGCCGATTATCTCAGGACACTCTTCCTGGAAGGCCCCAACTACGATCCGGAACTGGCTTCGAAGGTGCATGTGCGCGACGATGGCACCGTCAGCGGGTTCCTGGGTGTCTTTCCGCTTGCCATGGAACATGCGGGCAAACCGCTGCGTGCCGCCGTCTGCGGAACGTTCATGGTCGACGCGCATGGTGACGACCCCTTCGCCGGCGCCCGGCTGTTGAGAGACGTGCTTTCCGGCCCTCAGGATCTTTCCTTCACCGAGACCTCCAACGATCTTTCCACCGCGCTCTGGCAGACGGTGGACGGAAACATCCTGCCGGCCTACAGCCTTGAATGGCTGCGCATCCTGCGGCCGGCATCCTTCGTTTCGGAACTCGCCGGCGAGCAATTGCCGGTGGCTCGGCTCGTTTCCCCGCTGATGCGCCCTTTCGATGCGCTGGCGCGCCGTGGCAAGGCCAGTTGGGCCGGCTATGTGCCGCTGGCCAGCCGCGCCGACTCTTTTAGCGATGCCGATGCGAGCGAAGATGAGGCGGCGGAACTCATTCCAGGTTTCCTGCGCCAGTTCGCGCTGCGTCCAAACTGGAACGCCGACCGCCTGCGCTACATGCTGGCGCAGGCACGCGACAAGGCGCTGCATGGCGAGCGGGTTCTGCGTGTCGTCCGTTCCCGCACAGGCGCGCCCGTCGGCCTGTTCCTCTACTACGGCGACAAGGGTCGTATCGGCAGGGTCGTGCAGATCATGTCGCTTCCCGGCCGCGAGGCGATCGTCATCGACCGCATGCTGCGCCACGCCGATTCCCGCGACATGGCTGCGCTGCGTGGCCGTGCCCAGCCTCAGCTCCTGACGGCCATGATGGGGCGCAAGATCGCTTTCGTTCACGCGGCCTCCACCATCGTCCACTCGCGGCATCCGGAACTGGTCGACGCGTTCAATGGCGGACGCGCCTTCATCAACGGGCTTGCCGGCGAAGGCTGGACACGCCTGATCGGCGATCGTTTCGCATGACGGCGGTTCCATGTGCGGTATAGCGGGCTATTTCGGTGATGGCGTGGCGCCGGCGGACGCGGTGCCGCTTCTGTCCGGCATGGCCGACGCCCTGGCGCATCGGGGCCCGGACGACAGCGGCATTTATACCGACCGCGACATCGGATTGACGCATCGCCGCCTGTCGATCGTCGGCCTGGCGGACGGCCATCAGCCGATGCTGGACGGGTCCGACAATCTGGTCATTTCCTACAATGGCGAGATCTTCAACTATGTCGAATTGCGCGCCCGGCTGATCGCCGGCGGGCGGCGCTTCCGCACCCAATCGGATACCGAGGTGATCCTGCACCTCTACGACGAAATGGGGCTCGACTGCCTGCACGAGCTCAACGGCGATTTCGCCTTCGCGCTCTGGGATACGAAACTCCGGCGCATGGTGCTGGCGCGCGACCGCATGGGTGTTCGCCCGCTCTTCCATGCCAAGCGCGGCGACACCTTGTTCTTCGCTTCCGAGATCAAGGCGCTTCTCACCGTACCCGGCATCGCGGCAGAGCTCGATCCGTACGCGCTGGATCAGATCTTCACCCTGTGGACGCCATTGGCACCACGAACGATCTTCCGCGGCATTTCCGAATTGCCGCCCGGCCATCTGATGCTGATCGAGCGCGGCCGAACGGAAATACGCCCCTGGTGGCGGCAGAGTTTCCCTGACGCGGGCGATGTCCAGCACAAGCCGGATGCCGTCGAAGAACTGCGGGCACTGCTCGACGACGCCACGCGCATTCGCCTTCGAGCCGACGTGCCTGTCGGCTCCTATTTGTCGGGCGGACTGGATTCCTCCCTGATTTCGGCGCTGGCCGCACGCGCCGTGCCCGGCAATCTCAGGACATTCTCGCTCGGCTTCGATACCCAGGAGCACGACGAAAGCCGCTGGCAGGCGATGATGGCGGCGACGCTCGGCGTTGAACACCATGCGGTTCGTTGCACCGCCAACGATATTGGACGCCTGTTCCCGGACGTGGTCAGGCATGTCGAGCGGCCGATCCTGCGCACGGCGCCGGCGCCATTGGGAAAATTGTCGGCACTGGTGCATGACCACGGTCTGAAGACCGTGCTGACTGGCGAGGGCGCCGATGAACTGTTTGCCGGCTATGATATTTTCCGCGAGGCAAAGCTGCGCCGTTTCTGCGGCAGGCAACCGCAGTCGCGTCTGCGTCCGTTGCTGTTCCAGCGCCTCTATCCCTATTTGCCAGGCTTGAAGCGGCAATCGCCGGAATATCTGGCGAAGTTCTTCGGCGCCGGCGACGACAAGATCGATGATCCGCTCTATTCGCACCGACCGCGCTTTCGCTCCACCGGATCGGCCAAGCTCTTCTTTTCCACCAGCCTCAAGGAACAGCTCGGCACCTATGATGCAACGGCGGAACTGGCGGCAATGCTGCCGGCGGACTTCCCGCGCTGGCATCCGTTGCACCAGGCGCAATATCTCGAGACCAGCTTCCTGCTGCCGGGATATATCCTTTCCGCGCAGGGCGATCGTATGATGATGGCGAACGGCGTTGAAGGCCGTTTTCCTTTCCTCGACCCGCGCCTCATCGACTTTGCTGCCGCCCTGCCCCCGGACATGAAGCTGCATGGCCTCAGGGAGAAGCATATTCTCAAACAGGCCGCGAAAGGCCTGGTGCCGGAGCCGATCATCGAGAGACCGAAGCAACCTTATCGCGCGCCCGACAGCCAGGCCTTCGCCGCAGCGCCGCCGGACTATCTGGAGGACCTTCTGTCGGAAAAGACGGTTGGAAAAGGCGGCCTGTTCAATGCCCCGGCCGTGGAAAAACTGAAGAGCAAGATGCTTCGCCAGGGAGCGAGCAGTTTTCGCGACGACACGGCCTTTATCGGGATTGTCTCGACCCAACTCTGGTTGGATACATTTCTCACACGCTAAGACGAGCAGATAACAGCGGAACCAAGAACATGGCGGACGACATCAAGGCAACGATACGGGCCTTCATCTTCGAGAACTTCCTGTTCGGCGACGAAAGCCAGCCGCTTCCGGACGAAATGTCCCTGATCGACAACGATCTTGTCGATTCGACCGGCATTCTCGAACTGGTCGGCTTCATCGAGAAGCGGTTCGAAATGAAGGTCGAAGACCGGGAAATCGTACCGGCCAACCTCGATTCCGTCGCCCGCATCGTCGGCTATGTCGGCCGAAAGCAGGCAAGCTAGGCGGCGGGATTGCAATGCGCCTCGAAGAGCATCTTCACGCAAGATCGGCTGATCGAGGCCAGCATACGGCGCTTGTTTGCAACGACAGCAGGCTGAGCTACGCCGAACTCTGGCAGTCGGCGCGTCGCCTGGCGTCGTCGCTCCACGCCGCGCACGTCTGCAAGGGCGACCGCGTCATCGTGTTCATGGACAACAGCCAGGAGGCCGTGATCGCGGCTTTCGCGATATGGACGGCAGGCGCCGTACTCGTGCCTGTCCATCCGACGGCAAAGGCCGCCCGCATTGCCTTCGTCGCCAATCATTGCCGGGCCTCCGTCATTCTGGCACAGGGGCGACTGGCTCCCGTCGTGGCGGAATCTACGCCACTCATCGTCAACTCCGCGCACATCGTGCTGACGACGCCGCACGCGGCTCTGCCAGACGCGACCCCGCTGTCTGACTGCCTGCTTGCCGAACCGTTGCCTGACGGGAGCGAGCATCGAGCGGACAAGGATCTAGCAGCAATCCTCTACACCTCGGGCTCCACTGGCGAGCCCAAGGGTGTGATGATGACGCATGTCAATCTCGACGCCGCAACTGGCTCGATCGTTTCCTATCTGGAAAACACGCAAGACGACGTCATCCTCAGCGTATTGCCGCTGTCGTTCGGTTATGGCCTGACGCAATTGATGACGGCTGTTGTCTGCGGCGGAACGCTTGTCCTCGAAAAATCCTTCGCGTTCCCTTACGCGGTTTTTGAACGCCTGCAGGCAGAACGCGCAACCGGTTTCCCGCTGGTGCCGTCGATGGTCGCGATGATGCTGCAGATGCGCGAGCTTGATCCTGTATTGTTTTCGAGCCTGCGTTATGTGACCAGCGCGGCGGCTCCGCTGCCGGTCGATCATATTCACCGGCTAAGGACAATTCTGCCCGACGCGCGCTTTTATTCGATGTACGGCCAGACGGAATGCATTCGCGCTTCTTTCCTGCCACCTAGTCAGTTGGAACAACGGCCAGGTTCCGTGGGGATCGCCATCCCCGGAGCAAAGGCCTATGTGGTCGATGACACCGGCAGGCGAACCGCACCCGGCGCTGTCGGTGAGTTGGTGATCAGCGGACCGAACGTCATGCAAGGTTATTGGGAGGCGCCGCAGGCGACAGCCGCAGCTTTGCGCCCCGACCCGGAGACCGGAGGCCTGAGGCTTCACACCGGCGACCTCTTCACCGCCGATGCGCAAGGGTTCCTGACCTTTGTGTCCCGACGCGACGACATCATCAAATCGCGCGGCGAAAAAGTATCGCCCAAGGAAGTCGAAGCGGTCCTTCATACCTTGCCGGGTATCGTCGAAGCGCTTGTTGTCGGGGTTCCGGACCCCGTTCTAGGCCAGGCGATCAAGGCACTGGTCGTGCCGGCCGAACCCGGTTCGATCAGCGAACGCGACGTGTTGCGCCACTGCGCTAGCCTTCTCGAGGACTACATGGTTCCCAAATCCGTCGAATTCGTCGTCGAACTGCCAAAGACCGAAACCGGAAAGCTTAGCCGGCGTCTCGCCGCGACGATGCCGACCGCCAGCGAGGGCCTACCTGAGTGACCAAGCACTTCTCCGCAGCCGTTCTCGACTTCGATCCGGCAGCCGAAACGGAACGTATCGCCAAGGCAATGCGTGAAAGCCTACGCAAGGGTATGCGCCGACGCGGTCTTGTCATCGGCCTGTCGGGCGGCATCGATTCCAGCGTCTGCGCCGGCCTTGCCGCGAGGGCGCTTGGAGCTTCGAACGTCTTTGCCGTGCTGATGCCGGAAAGCGATTCTGACCCGGAGAGCCTGCGGCTTGGCTCCCAGGTGGCCGATACATTCGGCATCGATCGCACCGTCGAGGACATGGCGCCGATGCTGAGCGCCATGGGCTGTTATGCGCGTCGCGATGCCTTCATCCGCGAAGTGGAGCCGAATTACGGCCCGGGCTGGGCCTCCAAAGTCGTGTTCGACAATGGACTGACCACCGGCGGCTACAATCTGTCGTCTCTGGTCGTGCGGGCGCCCGACGGCACCGAACGCAAGCTGCGCCTGCCGGTGGAGGTCTATCTCGGCATCGTCGCGGCGACCAATATGAAGCAGCGCACGCGCAAGCAGCTCGAATATTACCACGCCGACCGGCTGAACTATGCGGTGCTCGGCACCCCGAACCTCTTGGAATACGACCAGGGCTTCTTCGTCAAGAATGGCGACGGCGCCGCCGACATCAAGCCGATCGCGCATCTTTACAAGACACAGGTCTACCGGCTCGCCGAATATCTCGGCGTTCCGGCCGAGATACGCGCCCGGCCGCCGACCACCGACACCTATTCCCTGCCGCAGACGCAGGAGGAGTTCTATTTCGTCCTGCCTTACGACAAGATGGATCTTTGCCTCTATGGTCTCGACCATCAGGTGCCCGCGGCCGAAGTCGCCCAGGCTATAGGCTTGGATGCCGATCAGGTCGAACTCGTCTGGAAGGATATAGCAGCCAAGCGCAAGGCCGCGCGCTATCTGCACATGCCGCCCCAACTCGTCATCGCGTAAGGCGCGACCGCTTTTTTGCCAGCAAGAAACAGAAACGCGGGCGGCCAGCTTCCAGCGCAAGTTTCGCTCGCCCGGGCTCTAGAAATGTAGCCGCTTACTCTGCGTCGAAGCACTATCATTGCGCCAATGCGATGGAAGCGAGCGCCATGAAATTTTGCCGGCAGAAACCGGCAGATGGCCGTCCGCGCCCGCACCAGTCTGTTCAAACACGAAATTGGGCCAACGATGGATCTTCTTTATCAGACCCACTCCCCTTACGCGCGCAAGGTCCTGGTCTTTGCCCATGAAGCCGGTCTTGCCGGGCGGCTGCGTGTCATCCACCATGAAACCAGTCCGACCAATCGCAACGATGCGGTCTTTGCCGTCAACCCGTTGGGCAAGGTTCCGGTTCTCGTACTGGAGGACAGCGAGGCAATCTTCGATTCGGTCGTGATCTGCGACTATCTGAACACGCTCGCCGGGCAGCGCCAGCTGATACCCGCCGACGGACCGAGGCGCTGGGTCGCCTTGCGTATGCAGGCGATCGCCCAGGGACTATGCGAAGCGGGTATCGCGCTGCGCTGGGAAACGACACGGCGGCCGGAACATTTGCGCTACCCGCCCTTAGCCGAAGGCATGACAACGAAGCTGGTCGAATCCTACGATTATCTCGAGCGGGATGGCGTGCTCGATGAGCCGCTCCATATCGGACATATCGCAATCGCCACCGCTCTCGACTGGCTGGCATTCCGCAAACTGCCGGATTTCGAGACAGGAAGGCCTCGGCTTTCGAAATGGTACCGCGCATTCCTGCAGCGACCTTCAATGCAGGCTACTGTCTACGACGGAGAAACACACGATTGATTTATGGGTGAGGAGCGGTCGGCGGAGCCGCTCGCTCGACCATTGCCTGTCGATTGAAGCCGACGAACGATTTGAAGCTGGGACCATCAGCCTGCTGTCAGTCTGCGTAGGATGTGACGGGGCCGGCTTGGGGCCTCGCGGCGGCCGTTTGCCTGCTGCCGGCAGCGTTGGCACGCCCTGAACGCAAAAAACCCGGCTGATCGCCGGGTTTTTGATTTGGTTGCGGGAGTAGGATTTGAACCTACGACCTTCAGGTTATGAGCCTGACGAGCTACCGGGCTGCTCCATCCCGCGTCAACCGAGTTTATGTAAGCATTTGCCTACATAAAATCCACCGATCCGCCAAATGAAAGGGCCGCTTTCGCGGCCCGTGATCCCGTTGGCGGGCCGTATCGTAAGGAGAAGATTTAACGTGCGTTTGGCAGACCTGGCAGCGACCTACTCTCCCGCGTCTTGAGACGAAGTACCATCAGCGCTGGAGCGTTTCACGGCCGAGTTCGGAATGGGATCGGGTGCAGCCGCTCCGCCATAACCACCAGGTCGGCAAAACGCACGTTATTCGAGAAGCTGTTTTGTGCCTGGCGACTGCAGTTTCTTCCGGGCAAGGCCCGCAAGCGCGACTGCGCGTCGCCGGTTTTCCGGCGCCCCCGCGGAGCATAGGCCCTGTAAGGGCCGCTCATGCGTGAGCGCTGGTTTGATGAACATTAGGAATGAGAACGATCAAGCCGATCGAACTATTAGTACCGGTAAGCTTCAAGCGTTGCCGCTCTTCCACACCCGGCCTATCAACGTGGTCGTCTTCCACGGTTCTCAGGGAATACTCGTTTCAAGGTGGGTTTCCCGCTTAGATGCCTTCAGCGGTTATCCCGTCCGGATATAGCTACCCTGCTATGCGGCTGGCGCCACAACAGGTCCACCAGAGATCCGTCCATCCCGGTCCTCTCGTACTAGGGACAGATCCTTTCAATATTCCTACACCCACGGCAGATAGGGACCGAACTGTCTCACGACGTTCTGAACCCAACTCACGTACCGCTTTAAATGGCGAACAGCCATACCCTTGGGACCTGCTCCAGCCCCAGGATGCGATGAGTCGACATCGAGGTGCCAAACAACCCCGTCGATATGGACTCTTGGGGGTCATCAGCCTGTTATCCCCGGCGTACCTTTTATCCGTTGAGCGATGGCCCTTCCACGCGGGACCACCGGATCACTATGACCGACTTTCGTCTCTGCTCGACTTGTCAGTCTCGCAGTCAGGCAGGCTTATGCCATTGCACTCAGCGAACGATTTCCGACCGTTCTGAGCCCACCATCGCGCGCCTCCGTTACTCTTTAGGAGGCGACCGCCCCAGTCAAACTACCCACCATACATTGTCCCGGACCCGGATAACGGGCCGCGGTTAGACATCCATAGTAATAAGGGTGGTATTTCAAGGGTGGCTCCACCAAGGCTGGCGCCCTGGCTTCAAAGCCTACCACCTATCCTACACATGCCACTACGAATGCCAATGTAAAGCTATAGTAAAGGTGCACGGGGTCTTTCCGTCTAACCGCAGGAACCCCGCATCTTCACGGGGAATTCAATTTCACTGAGTCTATGCTGGAGACAGCGGGGAAGTCGTTACGCCATTCGTGCAGGTCGGAACTTACCCGACAAGGAATTTCGCTACCTTAGGACCGTTATAGTTACGGCCGCCGTTTACTGGGGCTTCGATTCAGAGCTTGCACCCCTCCTCTTAACCTTCCAGCACCGGGCAGGCGTCAGACCCTATACGTCGCCTTGCGGCTTCGCAGAGCCCTGTGTTTTTGATAAACAGTCGCTACCCCCTGGTCTGTGCCACCCTCACCCTGCTTGCGCAGGAAAGGGTCACGCTTCTTCCGAAGTTACGCGTGCAATTTGCCGAGTTCCTTCAGCATAGTTCTCTCAAGCGCCTTGGTATACTCTACCTGAC
The DNA here is from genome assembly GCF_008727715.1 of Mesorhizobium terrae. Lineage (GTDB taxonomy): Bacteria > Pseudomonadota > Alphaproteobacteria > Rhizobiales > Rhizobiaceae > Mesorhizobium > Mesorhizobium terrae. The sequence goes on along the minus strand of NZ_CP044218.1, from coordinate 2,499,156 downwards.
CACCAGTGTCGGTTTCGGGTACGGTCTATAAGTGGGAGCTATTTCCTGGAACCGCTCCGCTGCCCGACCAATCCAATAAGGTCGAACAACTTGTGCAATCCGTCACTACCCACAGGCCCACGAATATTAACGTGGTTCCCATCGACTACGCGTTTCCGCCTCGTCTTAGGGGCCGGCTAACCCTGCTCAGATTAACTTTAAGCAGGAACCCTTGGTCTTTCGGCGGGGGAGTCTCTCACTCCCCTTACGTTACTCATGTCAGCATTCGCACTTCTGATACCTCCAGGAGCCCTCACGGGTCTCCCTTCACTGGCTTACAGAACGCTCCGCTACCGCTCGCATTGCTGCGAACCCTAAGCTTCGGTGTATGGCTTTAGCCCCGTTACATTTTCGGCGCAAAGACCCTTATTTAGACCAGTGAGCTGTTACGCTTTCTTTAAATGATGGCTGCTTCTAAGCCAACATCCTGGTTGTTTTGGGATCCTCACATCCTTTCCCACTTAGCCATAACTTGGGGACCTTAGCTGTAGGTCAGGGTTGTTTCCCTTTTCACGACGGACGTTAGCACCCGCCGTGTGTCTGCCGACTAGTACTCCTGGGTATTCAGAGTTTGCTTAGGTTTGGTAATCCGGTGAGGACCCCTAGCCCATGCAGTGCTTTACCCCCCAGGGTATTCGGTCGACGCTCTACCTAAATAGATTTCGCGGAGAACCAGCTATTTCCGAGTTTGATTGGCCTTTCACCCCTAGCCACAAGTCATCCCGAACTATTGCAACAGTTATGGGTTCGGTCCTCCAGTAAGTGTTACCTTACCTTCAACCTGCTCATGGCTAGATCACTCGGTTTCGGGTCTAATGCGACGAACTGAACGCCCTGTTCAGACTCGCTTTCGCTGCGCCTACACCTACCGGTTTAAGCTTGCTCGTCACACTAAGTCGCTGACCCATTATACAAAAGGTACGTGGTCACCCTTGCGGGCTTCCACTGTTTGTAGGCAATCGGTTTCAGGTACTCTTTCACTCCCCTTGTCGGGGTGCTTTTCACCTTTCCCTCACGGTACTAGTTCGCTATCGGTCATGCACGAGTACTTAGGCTTGGAGAGTGGTCTCCCCATGTTCAGACAGGATTTCACGTGTCCCGCCTTACTCTAGGACTTTTGTTCGCATTACGTGTACGGGGCTATCACCCACTATGGCCCAACTTTCCAGAAGGTTCCACTTATCTCACAAAAGCCACTGGCCTGGTCCGCGTTCGCTCGCCACTACTTGCGGAGTCTCGGTTGATGTCCTTTCCTACGGGTACTTAGATGTTTCAGTTCCCCGCGTTCGCCACTTTACCCCTATGTATTCAGGGTAAGTTACCTAATATCGATACTTGGAAACCACAGCAGCAGATCGCTCTGCTACTCTGATTTTCCAAGTACCTTAGGTGGGTTTCCCCATTCGGAAATCGTCGGATCAAAGGGTATTCGCACCTCCCCGACGCTTATCGCAGCGTATCACGTCCTTCATCGCCTGTGCATGCCAAGGCATCCACCAATTGCCCTTAAGACACTTGATCGTTCTCATTGCCAATGTTCATCGGGATTTTTCCCAATGCCATCGGCACAAAAAGACCAGCTTCTCGAGATCTATCCGGGGGCGCGGTTAGGCTTAC